>CAIQHF010000039.1 GCA_903871605.1 uncultured Sphingomonadaceae bacterium | reverse complement strand
TGGGCGAGGCCGCCGCCGCGATCGCGCGCGGCGATCCGGCCGCCGCGGCGCTGGCGACCGCGACGACGCGTCTGGCGGAGGCCGGCTTCACCGACATCGACTATGTCACGCTGCGCGACGCCGCGACGCTGGCGCCGCTCGATGCAGTGGGCGAGGCGCCCGCGCGGCTGCTCGCGGCGGCGCGGATGGGCGCGGCGCGGCTGCTCGACAATCTCGCGGTCGCGGCGAAGCTCGCCGACTGAGCCGCCTGCCTGCCGTGCAGGGGGAGGGGGCGAGCCGCAGGCGGCGGAAGGGTGGGGGCATGGGCAAGGCCGGCTCTGCGCCTCCGACCCGCGGTCACCGCCGCGCGATGTCACCTGCCGCGTGCCGCGAAAATGAGGCTCGCGCGGCGTTAACCATTTCTTTTCACCTAAGCTGCGAAACCGCTCCCATGACAGGGGAAAGACGCAGATGGGAAACAGCCTCAAGTCCGCCACCTTCCTGATCGAGAGCCGCCTGGCGGAGGCGGCCCATGGCGATCCGGATACGCTCTACGAACTCGGCATCGCCTATTCGACGGGGTCGCGCGGGGTCGAGGTCGATCTCATCCAGGCGCATAAATGGTTCAATCTCGCCGCCGTCGCGGGCTCGAGCGAGGCGCAGGAATGCCGCGCCGAGATCGCCGACGAGATGACCGCACGCGAGATCGTCGAAGCGCAGAAGCAGGCGCGCGCCTGGCTCGCGCTGCACCAGCGCCGGGCGGCGTAACGCATCAACCTCGTTCGTGCCGGGCGAAGCCGAGCACGGGCTGAGAACGTCACCGCCTGAAGCACGTCCTTCGACAGGCTCAGGACGGACGGTGCGTAAATCGAACGGTCAGCCGTCCTTCCTGAACGGCGCCATCTGGTCGAGCATCTCGATCTCCTGATCGACCGCGCGGCGTTCGCGCTCGAGAAAATCCGCGACTGCGCGGCGAAACCCCGGATGCGGGATGTAATGCGCCGACCAGGTCGGCACCGGCCGATAGCCGCGCGCGAGCTTGTGCTCGCCCTGCGCGCCCGCCTCGACCCGCTTGAGCCCGCGCGCGATCGCCGCCTCGATCGCCTGATAATAGCAGAGCTCGAAATGGAGGAAGGGAATCTCCTCCGTGCAGCCCCAATAGCGGCCGTACAGCGTGTCCCCGCCGATCAGATTGAGCGCGCCCGCCACGGGCGAGCCGTCGCGATAGGCGAGCATCAGCAGCACATGCTCGGCCATCCGCTCGCTCAGCATCGGGAAGAAGGCGCGCGTCAAATAGGGTCGGCCCCATTTGCGGCTGCCGGTATCCTGGTAGAAGCGCCAGAACGCATCCCATTCCGCCGCGCCGATCTCGGACCCGCTTAGCGTGCGGATCTCGACCTGCGCCTGCGCGCCCTCGCGCTCCTTGCGGATCGCCTTGCGCTTGCGCGACGACAGCGCGGCGAGGAAATCGTCGAAACAGCCATAGCCCTCATTATGCCAATGGAACTGGCTGCCCGTGCGGATCAGCCAGTCGGCCGCCTCGAACAGCGGCAGCTGCTCGGGCGTGACGAAGGTGGCGTGCGCCGAGGAGAGGTCGTGCTCGGCGACCATCGCCTCGGTCGCGGCGATCAGCGCGGGCGCGACCGCGGGGTCGCGCAGCAGCAGCCGCGGCCCCGGCACCGGCGTGAACGGCACCGCGATCTGCAGCTTGGGATAATAGGCGCCGCCCGCCTGCTGCCACGCGTCCGCCCAGCCATGATCGAAGACATATTCGCCCTGGCTGTGGCTCTTGGCATAAGCGGGGACGATGCCGGCGGGCCGGCCGTCGGCGCCGTCGACGACGATCGGCACCGCCTGCCAGCCGGCGCGCGCGACCGCGCTGCCCGAATCCTCGAGCGCGGAGAGGAAGGCATGGCTGAGGAAGGGATTGTCCGCGCCCGCGCACGCATCCCAATCCGCGGGCGCGATCGCGCCGATGCCGCCGGCGACGCGCGCGATATGCTCGCTCACGCGGTCTGCTCGAAGATCGGGCGATCGGCAAAACGCGCGGCGATCGCGCGGTCCTGCGGCGTGCGCACCGTCCAGCTCAACACCGGCAACCCCCGCAGGCGGAGCGCGGCGGGAAGGGCGGATGGGAGGAAGCGCACATCATAAGCGAGGAAATCGGGTCTCGCGCGCCGGACCGCAAGGCGGCGCAGGATCGCATCGCGCACCGCGCGTCTGCGCGTCTCGTGATGCTCGGTCATCACGAGGCCGCGGACGATCCTGGGCGCATGCGTCGCGAACCAGTGCGCGACCTCGGGGTTGAACCCCATCACGGCGCAGGCGCCGCGATAGCCCTCGAGCGCGCGACGCACCGCAAGGCAGAGCGGCGCGGTCTGCGCGAGCGTGTCGGTCTTGATCTCGATGAGCAGCGGGACCCGGCCGGCGATCCGTTCGAGCAGCTGCGCGAGCGTCGGGATCCGTTCGTCGCTGTTGACGAAGCGCCGTGCGACGATCGCATCGGACGGCAGCTCGGCGAGGCGCCCCGGCCGCCCCGTCATCCGCTGCATGTCCGAATCGTGGAAGACGATGACGGTGCCGTCGCGCGACAGGCGGACGTCGCATTCGATCCCGAAGCCGCCGCGGACCGCCGCGGACGCCGCGGCGAGACTGTTTTCGGGAACGCCCGGGCCCCACAGCCCGCGATGCGCGATGTCGTGCGATCGCAGCAGCGCGACGCGCGCCGGCTCGGGCGCCGGCGCCAGCCTGCGGTCAAGCGTCGCGAAGCGCGACGATCGCATCCACTTCCACCGCCGCGCCGAGCGGCAAGACCGGCACGCCGACGGCAGAGCGCGCATGCTTTCCCGCCTCGCCGAACAGCGCGACCATCAGCTCGGAGGCGCCATTGATCACCTTGGGCTGATCGGTGAAGTCGGCGCCCGAGGCGACGAATCCGCCGAGCTTGACGATCCGCTCGACCCGGTCGAGCGAGCCGCCGAGCGCCGCCTTGATCTGTGCGACCAGCATCAGCCCGCAGCGCGCGGCCGCCTTGGTGCCGCGCTCGACATCGGCCGGCCCGTCGAGCCGGCCAGTCATCAGCTGGCCGTCGGGATCGAAGGGCAGCTGGCCGGAGACGTAGAGCAGCCCGCCCGCCTCGACAGCGGGGACATAGGCCGCGACGGGGGCGGCCGCCTTGGGGAGGGTGAGGCCGAGTTCGGCGAGTTTCGCGTCGATATCCATGCCGCCGCTATGCCGCGTGCGTCGCGCCGGTCAAGCCCGCGCCGGCAGTAGCGGGCGCCGGCCGGCCCTCGGCGAAGCGCGCGAGGATCCAGTCGGTGGCATGCGCCCAGTCGTCGATCCGCGCATGCGCGTCGGGTGCCTGCGGGCGGCCGGGCGCGATCAGCGGCTCGGCGATCATGTGCAGCCGCCAGACCTCGGGCGTCGCCTCCGCGACCGAGCGGTGCTGTAAGGCGAGGTCGTCGACGAACACCGCGACCGGCGGCCTGTGCGCCTCGAGGATCGCGGCGAGCGCGGCGCCCTTGCCGCCCTGGTTGCAATAGACCTCGTGGCCGATGCCGTGGCGCGCGAGCTGGTCGATCCGCGGCTGGCGGCGATGATCGGGCAGGTTGGTGAGCACGACGATGTCGGCATGCGCGGTGATCAGATCGAGCGCCTCGATCATGCCCTTCACCGGCGTCTGGCGCTCCATCTCGGTATCGAAGAAGCTGTCGAGATAGGGCCAGACGTCGGTCATCGGCACCGTCTCGCCAGTGTCGCGGCGGACCAGTGCCTCGCCCCAATTCTCGTCGGCGATGGCGAAGTCGATGCCGTGCGCCTCGTCGAGCCAGTCGCGGAAGTGCGCGACCATGTGCAGCAGCACCTCGTCGCAATCGGTGATGAGGAGGGGGCGGGTCATGCTTCGAGTTCCTGTTGGGCGGCGATCAGCGCCTCCGGGCGGACAGCCAGCGCGTCGGCGCAGCCGGTGAGGTCGGGCTCGTGCTGCGCGAGGAAGCCGAGCACCGCGGCGAGCAGCGCGGGATCGCCGGCGCGCGCGCGCAGCCCGTCCGAATCGAGTCCGGTCAGCGCGAGCAGCCGCTCGGCGCGCACGGCGTCCGACAGCGTCCAGGCCAGCGCGGAAAGCGCCAGTGCCTGGGCATCGGGATGATTTGTGTCGCGCGCGCGCATCGCCTAATCTCGGGCCAGTCTCTGAAAGGATAAGCGGCTTTGCCGGGCAAGGTGCTCGTTGTCGAGGACAACGAACTTAATCTCAAGCTGTTCTGCGACCTGCTCGAGGTGCACGACTATGAGCCGACGCCCGTGCGCGACGGCGGCGAGGCGATCGCGCGCGCGCGCGACATCATGCCCGATCTGATCATCATGGACATCCAACTGCCGCACGTCAGCGGGCTCGCGCTGATCGCCGCGCTGAAGGCCGACCCCGAACTGGCGGCCATCCCGATTCTCGCGGTCACCGCCTATGCCTCGCCGGCCGACGAGACGGCAGCGCGAGACGCCGGCGCCGCCGCCTATGTGTCCAAGCCGATCTCGCTGATGCGCTTCATCGAGGCGGTGGAGGGGCTGGCGCCGGCTTGCTGACGCCGGTCAAGCGCAGCGGGGGCGGTGCGCGCGCGGCCCAACACGACAAGGGGCGCCGCATCGCTGCGGCGCCCCGTCGAACCGGTGGTCCGCCGCAAGCCTCAGGCCCGCGGCGACAGGATCACTTGATCTTGGTTTCCTTGAACTCGACATGCTTGCGCACGACGGGATCGTACTTCTGGAAGCTGAGCTTCTCGGTCTTGGTCCGCGGATTCTTCTTCGTCACGTAGAAGAAGCCGGTGTCGGCGGTCGAGACGAGCTTGATCTTGACGGTGGTCGGCTTGGCCATGATGCCCTCTGAAGTCTGTCATGCGCTTCGCCGCCGGACACGCCGATCTCGCCGAATCGCCAAAAAAGCAAAAGCGGCGCTGCCGCCGCTCGATCGGCCGGGCTCCTGCGGCAGGACGGCGCGCATGTCAAGTATCGCCGCCCCTTAACGCGACTGCAACCTCCCCCGCCTAGGCTCGTCAGACGAACAACGGAGAGAGCCATGTCCCGGTCGCCGAGCGATGGAATGATGCTGGTGCGCGCGAATTTGTGCGATCGGCTCGATGCGCTCGAACAGGCGCTCGCGGCGCGCGGCACGCTCGGCGCCGCAGCGCATGCCGACGCGATCGCTTCGCTCGCGGGCGACTATGGCCTGAACCCGGTGCAGCGCCTCGCCGAAGGCCTGTCGGTGGCGCTCGGCGCGGGCGGGCGCGGCGCCGCGGTCGGTCCGTGGATCGAGCGGCTGCGCGATTCGATCGGCTGCGAGGCGGTCGACGAACAGGCGGGCGTAAGCTGGCTCGCCTCGGTGCTGGTCCGCCTCGCCGGATGACGGTCCTGCCGCGCGGCTTTTGCTGATATGGACGCGCTGGTACCCGCCTTCGTCGTCGCGCTGCTCGCCGAGCTGGGTGACCGCACGCAATTGCTCGCCGTGCTGCTCGGCGAGCGCTTCCGCAGGCCCGCCGCGGTGCTCGCCGGGATCGCGCTCGCGTCGCTGCTCAACATGGCGATCGCGGCGGCGCTCGGCGCCGAGGTCGCGCTCCATGTCAATCACCGCGCGATCCAGATGATGGCCGGCGTCGGGCTGATCCTCGCCGCGTCGGGCGCCGCCTTCCGCGTCAAGCCCCCGCCGTCGATCGATCGCTGGACGCTGGGTGCGTTCGCGTCGTCGGCCGGGTCGTTCTTCATCCTCGCGCTCGGCGACAAGACGCAGTTCGTCACCGGGGCGATCGCTGCGGGCAGCGGGCATCCGCTGCTCGCCGCAGTCGGTGCCGCGGCGGGCGTGACGCTCGCCAATGCGCCCGCGGTCGTGCTCGGCGAGCGCTGGCCGACGTCGGTGCCGATGCGCGCGATCCGGATCGGTGCGGGGGCCGTGCTCGCGCTCGCCGGCCTTTTCCTGGTGATCGGTGCGCTCGGCCTCGTCTGATCCGATCACAGACATTGGGAGAATTCGGCGACTCCGCCTCTTTTCGGCGAACCCTTGGCGGCCTAGCTCGTTATGGAGCCGAACCAAGATCACCAACCCGGAGATACGTCCTATGGTCCAGCAGCCTGCCACCGCGCTCGATACGCCGACCGACCTGCCCGCCAAGAATGTCGGCACCGCCGCCGACGCGCTCAACACGTCGCTCGCCGATCTCTACGCACTCTATCTCAAGACCAAGAATTTCCACTGGCACATGTCGGGTCCGCATTTCCGCGACTATCACCTGATGCTCGATGATCAGGCGACGCAGATCCTGGCGATCACCGACGCGGTCGCCGAGCGCGTCCGCAAGACCGGCAACACCACGCTGCGCTCGATCGGCGACGTCAGCCGTCACCAGACGATCAAGGACAACGACCAGGAGTTCGTCGGCCCCGAGGCGATGCTCGCCGAGCTGCGCGACGACAATCTCGCGCTGATCCAGCAGTTCCGCGAGACGCGCGCCAAGGTCGAGGACGCCGGCGACACCGCGACCTCGTCGATGCTCGACGAATGGGTCGATCAGGCCGAGGAGCGCGCCTGGTTCCTGTTCGAGGCCGCACGCAAGGGGTGAGGCGACCGCACTTCCGCGAGCCTGTTCCCCGGCGAAAGCCGGGGTCCAGAGCTTCGGGCGTCGCGCGTGCAACCCTGGACCCAGGCTTTCGCCGGGGAACGGCGGGGCGCGATCCGGGTTCTTTCATAATCCCCGGGAAAGGCCCACCCTCGCCCTATGCGCGACTTCGCCAAGCTGCTCGACGGGCTCGTCTACACGCGGTCGCGCAACGCCAAGCTCAAGCTGATCGCCGACTATCTGCGCGCGACCCCCGATCCCGATCGCGGCTGGGCGATGGCGGCGATGACGGGGGCGGTCGACATCAAGGCGGTCAAGTCGGCGGCGATCCACCAGATGGTCGCCGAGCGCGTCGACCCCGAATTGTTCGCGATGAGCCGCGACTTCGTCGGCGATCTCGCCGAGACCGTCGCGCTGATGTGGCCCAAGCGTGACCAGGAGGGTGGGCATGAGCCCGCCGACACCGACGACGGTACGCTGACCGTCTCGGGTGCGATCGACCGCCTCAACAGCTTGCCGCGCGGACAGGCCGGCCCAGGCCTCGCCGCGATGCTCGACCATCTCGATTCGTCGGGTCGCTATGCGCTGATCAAGCTGGCGACCGGGGCGTTGCGCGTCGGCGTCTCGGCGCGGCTCGCCAAGACCGCGCTGGCGCAGGCGTTCGGTCTCGAGGTCGACGAGGTCGAGGAGCTGTGGCACGGGCTCACGCCCCCCTATGCGCCGCTTTTCGCCTGGGCCGAGGGCACCGGCGAGCGCCCCGTCGCCGAAAACCTCCCGGTGTTCCGCCCGTTCATGCTCGCGCACCCGCTCGAGGAGGGCGTGGTCGATCTCGCCGACTATGCCGCCGAATGGAAATGGGACGGGATTCGCATCCAGCTCGTCGGCATCGGCGGTGAGACCCGGCTGTTCAGCCGCGCGGGCGACGACATCACCGGCAGTTTTCCCGACGTCGCCGCCGCCTTCACCGCGCACGGCGTGCTCGACGGCGAGCTGCTGGTTCGCGGCGAGGGGCAGGGGCGTTCCGAGCATGGCGGTGAGACCGCGAGCTTCAACGCGCTCCAGCAGCGATTGGGCCGCAAGACGGTGACGGCCAGGATGCAGGCCGAGTTTCCAGCGTTCGTGCGGCTCTACGACATCCTGTTCGACGGCGGCGAGGATCTGCGCGCGCTGCCGTGGACCGAGCGGCGCGCGCGGCTCGAGGCGTTCGCGACCGGGCTGCCGGCCGATCGCTTCGATGTCTCGGCGATCATCGAGGCCGCGGATTTTGCCGCGCTCGGCGAGATCCGCCTCGGTGCGCGCGACGCCGCGATCGAGGGGGTGATGCTCAAGCGCCGCGACTCGCCCTATATTGCGGGGCGCCGCACCGGCTATTGGTACAAGTGGAAGCGCGATCCGCTCGTCGCCGATTGCGTGATGATGTACGCGCAGCGCGGCCACGGCAAACGCTCGAGCTTCTATTCGGACTATACCTTCGGTTGCTGGACCGCGCCGCCCGACGAAGGCGGCGAGCTGCTCCCCGTCGGCAAGGCGTATTCGGGCTTCACCGACGAGGAGCTCAAGGGGCTGGACCGCTTCGTCCGCAACGCGACCGTCCAGCGCTTCGGGCCGGTGCGCGAGGTCGAGAAGACGCTGGTGCTCGAGGTCGCGTTCGATTCGATCCACGAGTCGAAGCGCCACAAATCGGGGCTCGCAATGCGCTTCCCGCGGATCAGCCGCATCCGTACCGACAAGCCCGCGCACGAGGCGGACCTGATCGAGACGCTGCGACGGATGATTGCGTAACGCCCTCCCTACGACCCGTCATCCCGACGGAAGACGGATGGGGTGCGAATCCCTCCCGCCCACCTTGCCCCGAATCGCCGACCCTGCTAGGGCGCGCCCTTTCCGGACATGGGGGCTTCCCATGGCCGACCTTTTCGACGTGCAGTCGTGGTTCTGCGGGGCAGTGGGCCCCGGCTTCCCACGCAAGCCGGCTGGAGATAGACGGGTTTATGCAGATCATCGTTCGCGACAACAATGTCGACCAGGCGCTTCGGGCCCTCAAGAAGAAGCTCCAGCGCGAGGGCGTCTATCGCGAGATGAAGCTGCGCCGTCATTATGAGAAGCCGTCCGAGAAGCGCGCCCGCGAGCGCGCCGCCGCGATCCGTCGCGCGCGCAAGCTCGAGCGCAAGCGCATGGAGCGTGACGGCGTTCGGTAAGAAGGGCTGAGGGTCGGTCCAGCCGGTCCGATCCGCTCTGGACGTAGAAAGCGGGGGCAGGCAGAAGCCGGCCCAGCTTCCTTTTGTCCCCTTACCCGATACGAGGCCGTCCATGTCCGAGATCACCGCCGTCCCGTTGCGTCCCGTTGCCAAGGGGACGCTCACCAAGCTGTGGCTGGGTGTCGGCGTCGCGGTGGTGATCGGCGTCGGCGTCGCCTGGGCGGGGACCTCCAAGCAGGTCGCGATGGGCCAGCCGCCCTCAGTTTTCCTCGCCAAGAACGCCAAGAAACACGGCGTCGTGACGACGCCGTCGGGTCTTGAATATCAGGTGCTTGGCGCCGGCCAGGGCGCGCATCCCGGACCGCAGGACATCGTCCAGATCGAATATGACGGCAAGCTGCTCGACGGCACGACGTTCGATTCGACCGCGCAGCACGGCCAGCCCGCGGTGATGCCCGTCGCGGGCTCGATCCCCGGCTTCTCCGAAGGGCTGCAGCTGATGCAGCGCGGCGCGCGCTATCGCTTCTGGATCCCGCCGCAGCTTGCCTATGGCGAGCAGGGGGCGGGCGACGGCGTGATCCCGCCCAACAGCGTGCTCCAGTTCGACGTGACGCTGCGCGAGATCGCGCCGCAGCAGCCGGGCTATGGCGCGGCGGGCATGGGCGCGCCGGGCGGCGCCGGCGGCGCGGCGAACTGATCCTTCCATCCTCCCCGAGTTTGCTCGGGGAGGGGGACCGCCGGCGGAGCCGGTGGTGGAGGGGTAGAGCGCGTCTCTTACGGACGCCGCCCGTCCTGACTGTCGGAACAGCACTCCACCACTCGCTACGCGAGCGGTCCCCCTCCCCATCAAGAAATGGGGAGGATGAGGTACTACTTCCGCTCGGCCTGCGGATCGATCCCGCTGCGGCGCTCGAGCGCGACCTTGGCCATCGCCACGATCGGGTCGGCGAACATCAGGCCCAGCAGCCCGAACAGCGCCCCCAACAGCAGCTGCATCCCCAGCACCAGCGCCGGCGGCAGGTCGACCGAGCGGCGTGCCACCATCGGCACGATCAGATAGCCGTCGAGCAGTTGCACCGCGACATAGACGCCCGCGGCGAACAGGCCGATGTGCGTGCCCTGCGAGAAGCCGACCAGCACGATCAATATGCCCGACACGATCGCGCCGATATTGGGCAGGAAGGCGAGGATGCCGGTGATCAGCCCGAGCAACAGCGCAAAGGGTACGCCCACCGCCCACAAGGCGAGCGAGACGAACACGCCCTCGACGGTCATGCCGAGCAGCCGCCCCGCCATCAGCCGCCGCAGCGTCTGTGCCATGTCGGTGCTCGTCTGGAAGAAGTCGGCGCGCTTGTCCTGCGGGACCAGCCAGCCGACGCCGCGTTCATAGATGCGCGGCTCGGCGGCGAAGAACAGCCCGAGCACGATAATCATCGCGAGGCTCGAGATCGCGCCGAGCGCGCTGCCCAGCACGCTGGTGATGCTGCCGATCGATCCCATCAACTGCTTGCCGATCGCGCTCACCTGCAAACCGCCTTTGGGCAGGATGCCGAGCGAATTGGCATAGGCCTGGCCGCGCTCGATCTGCTGGGTGACGAGCGTCTTGAGCGCGGTGAACTCCGAGATCAGCGTCAGCCCCGCATAGGACAGCACCCCGAGCAGGAAGACGAGCACCAGGATCGCGACGATCGCGATCCGCGCGCCACGTCCGATCGGCAGCACGCGCCCGAGCAGCCGCGCGCCGCCGTCGAGCATCGAGGCGAGCACCATGCCGCCGATGATCAGCAGCAGCGGCTGGGCGAGCACGTAGAGCAGCACGACGGACAGCACCACCGATACCCAGATGATCGCCCGCGTCACCTCGAGCCGCATGCGCGGGTCGCGCAGCTCGACGGGGCTCGGCGCCTCGACATCTGCTTGGGTCGGGGCGTCGGTCATGCAGATGTCCTCGGAAACGTGTCAGTGCGGGGGCGTAACGTGCGCCGGATGCAGATTGATCCCCGCGCGGCCGCCGCGCAGCGCGGTGAACCAGCTGATCGGGTTCCAGATCTCGGTGGTGCCGTCATAGGAGAAGGTGATGAACTCGGCGCGGCCGCCGAGATTCTCCCACGGCACCGGGCCGCCCAGACCGCCTTCTTCCGCCGGATAGCGGCTGTCGGCGGATTCGTCGCGATTGTCGCCCATCACGAAGACCTGGCCGGGGCCGACCGTGACGGGGCCGTAATCGTCGCCGCTACCGGGAATATAGCCCATGTCGACCGTGTCGTAGGTGCGCCCCGAGGGCAGCGTCTCGCGGAATATCGGGAGCGCGCAGTAGAGCTTGCCGTCGGCGCCGGTGATGCGGTGCGCCGCCTCGAGCCCGCGATCGCACGGCACGTTGGCGTCGACGGGGATCATCGCGGGCGGACGCGCGACGCGCGGAATCGGCTTGCCGTTGAGCCAGACGACGCCTTCGCGCACTTCGATCGTGTCGCCGGGGAGGCCGATCACGCGCTTGATATAGTCGCTGCTCTCGCCCGGCGGCGTGAGGATCACGACATCGCCGCGCTCGGGCATGTGGCCGAACACCCGCCCCTTGATGAACGGCAGCACGTGGAAGCTGGGCGACACATAGCTCCAGCCATAGGGATATTTGGTGACCACCAGCCGGTCGCCCTTGATCAGCGTCGGCATCATCGATTCGCTGGGGATGTAGAAGGGCTTGGCGATGAAGCACCAGAAGGCGAGCACGCCGAGCACCAGCCAGACCAGGCCGCGGATCTCGGCCCACCAGTCGGTGCCCTTTTGCTTGGGGCTGGGCGTGGTGCTTGCGACGGGCACCTCGGCATCGATCTCGCTCACCGTGGGACTTCCTCTTGCGGGCCGCCGGTCGGCAGCGCCTCGATGATGACGAAGGCCTGCGCCCAGGGTTGGTCGTCGGTCATCGTCAAATGTACGTGGGCGGCGTGGCCCGGCGGGATCAACGCGTCAAGCCTCGCCTTGGCGCCGCCGGTCAGCGCCAGCGTCGGCGCGCCCGAGGGCAGGTTGACCACGCCGATGTCGCGCATGAACACGCCGCGCTTGAAGCCGGTGCCGACCGCCTTGGAAAACGCCTCCTTGGCGGCGAAGCGCTTGGCATAGGTGGCGGCGCGGGCGAGCGTGCGGCGTTCCGATTTCGCCTGCTCGACGGGGGTGAAGACGCGCTGGACGAAGCGATCGCCGAACCGATCGAGCGAATTGGCGATGCGCTCGATGTTGCACAGGTCCGAGCCGATGCCGACGATCACAATGCCATCCCCCCCGGGACGGGGAGGGGGACCGCCGGCGAAGCCGGTGGGGGAGGCGAAGCGGCTGCACGCGCATCGTTCGCGTCGATCCCCCTCCACCACTCGCTGCGCGAGCGGTCCCCCTCCCCCCGCTTCGCGCGGGGCGGATCTGGCAATCTCCTCATCGCGCCGCGTCCATCAGTTCGCGCATCCGGCGGACGCTCGCGTCGAGCCCGATGAAGATCGCCTCGCCGATCAGGAAATGGCCGATATTGAGCTCGGCGATCTGCGGCAGCGCGGCGACCGGCGTGACATTGTCGAAGGTCAGGCCGTGCCCGGCATGCGGCTCGATCCCGTTCTTGGCGGCGAGCGCGACCGCGTCGGACAGCCGCTGCAACTGCGCGACCTGCGCCTCGCCCTCGGCATGCGCATAGGCGCCCGTGTGGAATTCGACGACCGGCGCGCCGAGGCTTACCGCAGCCTCGATCTGGCGCGGATCGGGCTCGATGAACAGGCTCACGCGGATGCCGGCATCGCCCAGCCGCGTGATCAGCGGCTTCAGATGATTATGCTGCCCGGCCGCGTCGAGCCCGCCTTCGGTGGTCACCTCCTCGCGCCGCTCGGGGACGATGCAGGCGGCATGCGGACGATGGCGGAGCGCGATCGCGACCATCTCCTCGGTCGCCGCCATCTCGAAGTTGAGCGGCAGCGCGATTCCGCCGATCAGATGCGCGATGTCTTCGTCGATGATATGGCGGCGATCCTCGCGCAGATGCGCGGTGATCCCGTCCGCGCCTGCGGCTTGCGCGATCCGCGCGGCGCGCAGCGGATCGGGGTGCAGCCCGCCGCGCGCGTTGCGGATCGTCGCGACATGATCGATGTTGACGCCCAGTCGCAGACTCATGAACCGCATCCCACAGCCGAAAGCGCGCTATAGGCGAAGCCCTTGCGTTGCCAAACCTCGCCGAAGGCGAAACCGCCATGCCGGGTAAACAGCACGAGCGCATGGCCGGTCGCGGGCAGGATGAAGTTGCGGATCTCGACCCCGCCGATCTCGCCGCGCCGTTCGACCACCGAGACGGGCGCGGCGCAGCCTTCGAGCGGCACGCTATATTGCCACTGGCCGAGCGCTGCGGCCCCGAGCTTGGCGTCACCCGCCCACATCGTCGCGGTCGCGGCGGGGCCGAGCAGCCGGTTGTCGATCAGCCCGCGGTCGAAGGCGTAGAGCGCGAGCGGTGTCCCATAGACCGATCCCGCCGCGCCATAGGTCCCGAGATCGCCGATATTCTCGCCGGTCGCGCCCTTCTCGATCCCACGGACGTGCGCCGCAGGCGGGACGCCGGGCGCGAACAGCCCGAGCCGGATACCCAGCGGCGCCGCGATCCGCTCCTGCAACAGTTGCGCGAAGGGCTTGCCCGTGGTGCGTTCGAGCAGCGCGCCCAGCACGATGAAGTCGCAATTGTCGTAGTGGAAGCCGCCGCCGGGCCGGCCGCGCGGATGCTCGGCACAATAATGCGTCGCTTCATATTGCATCGTGCCCAGCGTGGCGGCCTGCGCCGCGGGCGGCCGGTAGAAGGCGGGCATGCCGTCGGGCAGATCGGGCCCGTCCTCATTGGGATCGGCAAGGCCGCTGGTGTGCTGGAGCAGGTTGCGGATCGATATCTCGTCGGAGAAGACCTGCGGCCAGTCGGGCCAATAGGCGGACACAGGCCGGTCGAGCTCGAGCCGGCCGCCCTCGACCTCCTGCATCACGATGGTCGCGGTGAGCTGCTTGGTCACCGACGCCCAGCGCCACGTCGCGCCGGGGCTGTTGCGCACGCCCTTCGCGGCGAAGCCGGTGGCGCGGACATAATCGGGTTGCGCGCCGCTGCCCGCGATCGCGACGCCCTCGAAATGCGCGCCCGCGATGATCCGGTCGAGCGGGTGCGGGGCGGGCGCGGCGGCCACGGCGAGCAGCGCGGCTGCGGCCGCGCGCAGCCTCACGCCACCGCGGCCCGGCTGCCCGGCTTGATCGCGGGGATCGCGGCGAGACCGGGGGGCACGTCCTCGGGCTGATAGCTGGGGATGTTGAGCGTCACCAGCGCGGTCAGCGGCACGCCGACGTCGGCCTTGCCGCCCGAGCGATCGACCAGGCAGGCGGCGGCGATGACGCGCCCGCCCGCCGCCTCGATCGCCTTGATCGCCTCGCGCGACGACAGCCCGGTGGTGACGACGTCCTCCATCATCAGCACCTTCTGCCCCGGCGTCAGCGCGAAGCCGCGGCGCAGCTCGAACGTGCCGCTCGGCCGCTCGACGAACATCGCCTCGACGCCCAGCGCGCGCGCCATCTCATATCCCGCGATCACGCCGCCCATCGCGGGCGAGACGACCGCGGTGACGCCGGCATGCACGGGCGGCGTCAGCCGCGAGGCGAGCTCGACGCACAGCCGCTGCGCACGGCGCGGGTCCATCAGCACGCGCGCGCACTGCAGATAGGTCGGGCTGCGCAGTCCCGAGGAAAGGATGAAATGACCGTCCAGCAATGCCTTGGCCGCGCGGAACTCCGCCAGCACCTCGTCGTCGGTCATGTTCGCCTCTGTCGCCTCAGCATCCGGATCGCCGCCTGATAGGGCCGCGTGTGCGGCGCTTCAATGGGCGTCTGCCATCGCCCGTCCGATCGTCGGACGGCGACGGCGGGCGGCGTATATTTCGGCACGTCTGGCGCTTGAGGGTTGGCGGGCGCCTGCTATAAGGCCGTCAAACGTCCATCGCCGGGTGGGACGCTGGCCGCACGGAAACGCGGCAAGAGGGGTGGTATGAAGAGTGTGAAGACTGTGCTGATCGCCGCGGGTCTCGCGGCGCTGACGCTGGCGGGGACGGCGTCCGCGCAGACCGCCGCGGCCCCGTCGATCGTGACCGCGTCTCCCGCCGCAACCGCGACGGCACCCGGTTCAGGCCAGTCACCCGCGACCGTGGCCGCGCCCGATGCGGCAGCACCCGCCGCCGGCGCGGCGCCGGCGACACAGCCGGCGGCCGCCGCCGCCAAGGCGACGATCCCCGAATTTTACGGCCCCACCGCCGGCATCGGGCAGCCGACCGACAAGATCGCGCTGCAGGCGCAGGTCACCGACCTCGGTCACCAGGCGGAATGGTTCCACAACGACGTGCTGATGCCGATCATCGTCATCATCTGCCTGTTCGTGCTGGCGCTGCTCGCCTGGGTGACGGTGCGCTACAACCGCCGCGCCAATCCGGTGCCGTCGCGCACCTCGCACAACACGCTGATCGAGATCGTCTGGACGGTCGCGCCGGTGCTGATCCTGCTCGCGATCGCGGTGCCGTCGATCAAGCTGCTTGCCGCGCAATATTCGATTCCCAAGCCCGACATCACGGTCAAGGTGATCGGCCATCAATGGTATTGGTCGTACCAATATCCCGACAATGGCGATTTCGAGGTCGTCTCCAATATCCTCACCGAGGATCAGGACAAGGCCAAGGGCGAGCCCCGTCAGCTCGGCGTCGACAATCGCATGGTCGTCCCCGCCGGCGCGGTGGTCAAGATCATCACCACGTCGGACGACGTGATCCACTCGTTCGCGGTCCCCGCCTTCTGGCTCAAGATGGACGCGGTGCCCGGCCGGCTCAACGAGACCTGGTTCAAGGTCGATCGCCCCGGCCTCTATTACGGTCAGTGCTCCGAGCTGTGCGGCGCGCGCCACGGCTATATGCCGATCGCGGTCGAGGTGGTGACCAAGGACCAGTTCGCGCAGTGGGTCGCGGCCAATGGCGGCACGATCGGCCATGGCAAGCCCGCGTCGAGCGACGCGACCGCCAACTCGCCGATCAGCAACCCGACCGCCACGACGACGGCGCCGACCCCGATGGCGGGCGCCGCCTCCACCCCGACCGAGAATGCGACCGCCGCGGCCAAGCCGGCCGCGCAGCCCGCGACGACGAACTGAGGCGACAGACATGACCGATACCACGGCCAACGCCCATTTCTTCCAGAAGGAAGAGCATCATGAGCATCATGGCGCCGATCACAAGCCGGGCTTCTTCGCGCGCTGGTTCCTGTCGACCAACCACAAGGACATCGGCACGCTCTACCTGATCTTCGCGATCACCGCGGGGATCATCGGCGGCGGCATTTCGGGGCTGATGCGCGCCGAGCTCGCGCATCCGGGCATCCAGTATCTGCCGATGTGGGCGCATTTCTTCGGCGCCCCCGCGGGCAACGACGCAGCGCTCCATTTCTGGAACGTGATGGTGACGGCGCACGGCCTCATCATGGTGTTCTTCATGGTGATGCCCGCGATGATCGGCGGCTTCGGCAACTGGTTCGTGCCGATCATGATCGGCGCGCCCGACATGGCGTTCCCGCGGATGAACAACGTGTCCTTCTGGCTGATCGTGCCCGCCTTCACGCTGTTGCTCGGATCGCTGTTCGTCTCGGGCGGCACCGGCAATGGCGCGGGCACCGGCTGGACGCTCTACGCGCCGCTCTCGACCAGCGGGTCGGCGGGGCCGTCGGTCGACATGGCGATCCTCGCGCTCCACCTCGCGGGCGCCTCGTCGATCCTCGGCGCGGTCAACTTCATCACCACCATCTTCAACATGCGCGCGCCGGGCATGACGCTGCACAAGATGCCGCTGTTCGCCTGGTCGGTGCTGGTCACCGCCTTCCTGCTGCTGCTCGCGCTGCCGGTGCTCGCCGCGGCGATCACCATGCTGCTCACCGACCGCAATTTCGGCACGACCTTCTTCGACGCGTCGGGCGGCGGCGATCCGATCCTCTACCAGCATCTCTTCTGGTTCTTCGGCCACCCCGAGGTCTACATCATGATCCTGCCGGGCTTCGGCATGGTCAGCCACATCATCTCGACCTTCTCGAAGAAGCCGATCTTCGGCTATCTCGGCATGGCCTATGCGATGGTCGCGATCGGCGTCGTCGGGTTCGTCGTGTGGGCGCACCACATGTATACGACCGGCCTCGACGTGAACACCAAGATGTACTTCACCGCGGCGACGATGGTGATCGCGGTGCCGACGGGCATCAAGATCTTCTCGTGGATCGCGACGATGTGGGGCGGATCGATCAGCTTCAAGACGCCGATGGTGTGGGCGATGGGGTTCATCTTCATGTTCACCGTCGGCGGCGTCACCGGCGTGGTGCTCGCCAATGGCGGCATCGACAACTATTTCCAGGATACCTATTACGTCGTCGCGCACTTCCATTATGTGCTGTCGCTCGGCGCGGTCTTCTCGCTGTTCGCGGGCTTCTATTACTGGTTCCCCAAAATGTCGGGGAAGATGTACAACGAGTTCCTCGGGCAGGCGCATTTCTGGGTGTTCTTCGCGGGTGTGAACCTGCTGTTCTTCCCGATGCACTTCCTGGGTGCGCAGGGCATGCCGCGGCGCTATCCCGACTATCCCAACGCCTTCGCCAAGTGGAACGCGGTCGCCAGCCACGGCTATGAGGTCATGACGATCGGCATGGCGATCTTCTTCGTCAACATCATCTGGTCGCTGATCGCGGGCAAGAAGGCGCCGGCCAATCCGTGGGGCGAGGGGGCGACCACGCTCGAATGGACGCTGTCGTCGCCGCCGCCCTACCATCAGTTCGAGACGCTGCCGATCATCGACGCCGAGGACCTCCATGGTCGCGACCGTCGTCCGCCCGACAGGGTCTGATCTTCCGCGCGATATCTGCTAAGGCCTGCGCCCGGGACGTAAGACTCGTTCCGGGCGCTGGTGATTTCGAGATGAAGGACGTGATGGCGACTGCGCCGATCGAGGCCCCGCTGACGGGGATGCCGGCCGAATGGCGCGACTTCTTGGCGCTGACCAAGCCGCGCGTGATGACGCTGGTCGTCTTCACTGGGCTGTGCGGGCTGCTCGCCGCCCCCGGCCATATCCACCCCGTGCTCGGCTTCACCGCGATCCTGTGCATCGCGCTGGGCGCCGGCGCCGCCGCCGCACTCAACCAATGGTATGAAGCCGATCTCGACGCCAAGATGAAGCGGACGCGCAACCGGCCGCTGCCCGCTGGCCGGATGGAGCGCCCCGCCGCGCTGCAGTTCGGCGTCGCGCTGGCCGCCTTCTCGGTGATCGTGATGGGGCTCGCGCTCAATCTGCTTGCCGCGGCGATCCTCGCCGTCTCGATCCTGTTCTACGTGCTGGTCTACACCGTCTGGCTCAAGCGCCGGACGCCGCAGAACATCGTCATCGGCGGTGCCGCCGGCGCCTTCCCCGCGCTGATCGGATGGACCGCCGTCACCGGTCATGTCGATCTGCTTCCGGTGATGCTGTTCCTGCTCGTCTTCCTGTGGACGCCGCCGCATGTCTGGTCGCTGTCGCTGTTCATCTATTCGGATTACGGCGCCGCCGGCGTGCCGATGATGTCGGTCGTCGCGGGGGCCAAGGCGACGCGGCTGCAGGCGCTGCTCTATGCGCTGCCGATGGCGGCGGTCGCGATCGCGCCCTGGCCGCTGGGCCTCGCCGGCGCTATCTACGGCATCGCCGCCACGCTGCTGAGTCTCGTCTTCCTCGGCTTGGCCGCGCGTGTCGGTGTGTCGCGCGTCGCCGATCAGGCGCTGATGAAGGCCGAGCGCCATTTGTTCGCCTATTCGATCATCTATTTGTTCGCGGTGTTCGGCGCGCTCGTCGTCGACCGGCTGTGGGTCGCCTGATGCCGCGCCACGATCCGCTGCCGGACCGCGAGACCCCCGAGCGCCCGCGGTTCGACCAGGACGAGATCCGCCGTCGCCAGCGCGCGCGTTCGATCGTGACCGCGCTGATCCTGTTCGCGCTGGTCGCGCTGTTCTACGCGATCAGCATCGCCAAGATGCTGTGACGCGCGCCGCGCCCCACCCCGTTCGTGCCGAGCGAAGTCGAGGTGCCGGTTATCGGGGGCTGCGCTTGCGGCCTGTCCCTCGACTTCGCTCGGGACGAACGAGGAAGGGAGGATGAACCCCGCTGCCCGCAATCTCCGCACCGGCCTGATCGCGGGCCTCGTCGCCTGCCTGATGGTCGGCATGGGCTTCGCCGCGGTCCCGCTCTACCGCATGTTCTGCCAGCAGACGGGCTGGGGCGGCACCGCGCGGATCGACGAGGGGGCGACCGCGCCCGGATCGGTCGGCCGGATCGTCACGGTCCGCTTCGACGCCAACACCAACGCCCGCCTGCCGTGGAGCTTCGCGCCCGAGCAGCAGACGCAGCGTGTCGCGATCGGCGCGCGCCAGATCGCCTTCTTCGACGCGACCAACCTGTCGAACAAGACGGTGACCGGATCCGCCGCCTTCAACATCTCGCCCGATCAGAGCGCGCGCTATTTCGTCAAGGTCCAGTGCTTCTGCTTCACGCAGCAGACGCTGCAACCCGGCGAGACGCAGCGCATGCCCGTCGTCTTCTACGTCGATCCCGCCTTCCTCAAGGATCGCGACAATGATCAGGTCAGCGAAATCACGCTGAGCTACACATTCTACGCGGTGGACCAAGCGCCAACCCAAGGCTAAGGTTACCGCGACAACGGGCCTTTCAGAGCCGAAACGACAGGGATGCATCCGATGGCCGGTGCCAAGAACCACGATTATCACATCCTGCCGCCCAGCCCCTGGCCGCTGCTCTGCGCCTTTTCGGCGCTGGTGCTCGCGTCGGGCTTCATCATGTATCTGCATGCCGTGCCCTATGGCGAGCTGGTCGGGCCGCTGGGCTTCGCGATGCTGCTCTTCTGCATGGGCAGCTGGTGGGCGGACGTGATCAAGGAGGCGCATGCCGGCGATCACACGCCGGTGGTTCAGCTCCACCTGCGCTATGGGATGATCCTCTTCATCGCCTCGGAGGTGATGTTCTTCGTCGGCTGGTTCTGGGCCTTTTTCGATGCCTCGCTCTTTCCCAAGGCGGTCGACGTCGTCGGCGGAGTCTGGCCGCCCAAGGGGCTGACCCCGATCAACCCCTTCGCCTTCCCGCTGCTCAACACGATGATCCTGCTCTGCTCGGGCACGACGGTGACCTGGGCGCACCACGCGCTGATCCACGGCGACCGCAAGGGGCTCAAGCAGGGCCTGTGGTGCACGATCGCGCTCGGCCTGCTGTTCAGCAGCATCCAGGCCTATGAATATATCCACGCGCCGTTCGCGTTCAAAGGCAACATCTTCGGCGCGACCTTCTTCATGGCGACCGGCTTCCACGGCTTCCATGTGATCGTCGGCACCATCTTCCTCGCGGTCTGCCAATATCGCGCCTACAAGGGCGACTTCACTCCGCGCCAGCATTTCGGCTTCGAGGCGGCGGCCTGGTACTGGCATTTCGTCGACGTGGTGTGGCTGTTCCTGTTCCTGTCGATCTACGTCTGGGGCGGCTGGGGCGCGACCTACGCGGCGTAAACCCGTCTCCGTCGTCCGGGCGCACGCCGGGATCCCTAGACAGCGGTTCGCTGCCTCCTCGGGCCACACCGCATCCATGGGGCCCGGCGTCCCGCCGGGACGACGCAAGGGACTAGCATGGTCGACCCTCTCGAACCGGCCTTAGCCGAACCCAGCATCGTCCAGGTCGGCCTGCGCAGCCTCTGCCCGCGATGCGGCGCCAGGACACTCTATGTCGGCATGATCAAGTTCGCGCCGCGCTGCACCGCCTGCGGGCTCGACTTCGACGCGTTCAACGTCGGCGACGGGCCGGCGGCGTTCCTCACGCTGATC
This sequence comes from uncultured Sphingomonadaceae bacterium, assembly GCA_903871605.1. Taxonomy (GTDB): domain Bacteria; phylum Pseudomonadota; class Alphaproteobacteria; order Sphingomonadales; family Sphingomonadaceae; genus Solisphingomonas. The sequence continues at coordinate 11,418 of CAIQHF010000039.1, read as the reverse complement.
ATCGGCACGCTGGTCTGCATCGCGGCGATCACGCTCGAGCTGACCGCGCATCCGCCCTTCTGGCTGCACATCCTGCTGTGGCCGCCGATCACGATCGCGCTGGTGATCGCGTCGCTGCGCGTGGCGAAGGCCATGCTGCTCGCCTCCGAATATCGCAACCATGCCCGCGAGGGGCGGATCAGCGCGGTCGACGAGACGCGGCGGTGATGCGGGGGCGGCTTCCGCTGCTTCCGACGCTGCTGGTGCTGGCCGCGGCGGGGGCGATGATATGGCTGGGCGTCTGGCAGCTCCACCGCATGGCGTGGAAGAAGGGTCTTCTCGCCGAATATAGCGCCGCCGCGGGCAAGCCGCCGGTCGCCTTCCCGCAAAACCCGACCGACCAGACGCTGCTGTTCCGCCGCTCCGAAGCGTTCTGCCTGCAGCCGGTCGGCTGGCGGGCAAGTGCGGGCCGCAATCGCGCCGCGCAGCCCGGCTGGCGTCACGTCGCCGACTGCCGCACCGGCACCGAGGGGCCGGGCTTCGCGGTCGACATGGGCTGGTCGCAGGCTTCGAGCGCGCCGGCGTGGACGGGCGGCAAGGTCGGCGGGATCATCGGGCCGGATCACGACGGGCAGGTGATGCTGGTGTCGGAGACGCCCGCGCCCGGCCTGCAACCGAGCGAACCGCCGAGCCTCGACGACATCCCCAACAATCACTTCGCCTATGCGATCCAGTGGTTCATCTTCGCCGCGCTCGCGGTGGGGATCTATGGCGTCGCGCTGTGGCGGCGGAAAAAGCCCTAGCGGTTCCCCGGCGAAGGCCGGGGTCCAGGCCCGTAGCTTGTGGCGGGTGCCGCGCCCGAGACAGAGAGGTGGGGCCTGGGCCCCGGCCTTCGCCGGGGAATGCGTGGGTGATGGCCGCAAACCTTGCCGCTTGGCCCCGCCCTCGCTAAGTCCCGCGCGCATGCGTTACATCAGCACCCGCGGCGAGGCGCCCGCGCTCGGCTTTGAGGCCGCCACGCTTGCCGGGCTCGCGTCCGATGGCGGCCTGTACGTGCCCGATGCGTGGCCGACACTCAGCCCCGCCGACATCGCGGCGCTCGCCGGCCTCTCCTATGCTGAGACCGCGGCGCGCATCCTCACCCCGTTCGTCGGCGACGCGCTGGCGCAAGCCGATCTGCGCGCGCTGTGCGAGGCGGCCTATGGCAGCTTCAGCCACGACGCGGTGACGCCGCTGGTCCAGCTCGACCAGCGGCATTGGCTGCTCGAGCTGTTCCACGGACCGACGCTGGCGTTCAAGGACGTCGCGCTGCAGATGCTCGGGCTGCTGTTCGAGCGCTTTCTGTCCAAGGGCGACCAGCATCTCACCATCGTCGGCGCGACCTCGGGCGACACCGGCTCGGCGGCGATCGCGGCGGTGGCGGACCGCGCGCATATCGACATCTTCATGCTCCACCCGCTCGGCCGCGTGTCCGAGGTGCAGCGCCGGCAGATGACGACGGTGCTCAGCCCCAACGTCCACAACATCGCGATCGAGGGCGACTTCGACGAGGCGCAGGCGCTGGTCAAGCGCATGTTCGGCGACCGCGATTTCTCGCAGCGCTTCCAGCTCTCGGCGGTCAACTCGATCAACTGGGCGCGGCTGGCGGCGCAGATCGTCTATTATTTCTACGCCGCGGTGCGGCTCGGCGCGCCCGCGCGCGACATCGCCTTCGCGGTGCCGACGGGCAATTTCGGCGACGTGTTCGCGGGCTATGTCGCCAAGCGGATGGGACTGCCCGTCGCCCGGCTGATCGTCGCGACCAACGTCAACGACATCCTGCATCGCGCGCTGTCGGCGGGCGACTATTCGACCGGCACCGTCACGCCGACGCACACGCCATCGATGGACATCCAGGTCAGCTCGAATTTCGAACGGCTGCTGTTCGACCTTCACGGCCGCGACGCGACCGGGCTCGCCGCCGAGATGCGCGGCTTCGAGAGCGACCGCCGGATGACGCTGCCACCCCAATTGCGCGATCGCGCCGCCGCCGATTTCTCGAGCGCGCGCGTCGATCATGACGCGATGGTGGGCGCGATGCGCTGGGCGCACGCGCGCGCCGGCCAGATCATCGATCCGCACACCGCGATCGGCCTTGCCGCGGCGCGCGCGGCGGATCTGCCCGCCGACGTCCCCGTCGTTACGCTGGCGACGGCGCATCCCGCCAAGTTCGGCGATGCGGTCGAGGCCGCGATCGGCGTCCGCGCGCCGCTGCCCGATCGCATCGCCGGGCTGATGGACAAGCAAGAGCGCTATGCGACGCTGCCCGCCACGTTCGAGGCGATCACCGGCTATGTCGCCGCGCGCGCGAAGCCGCGGGCATGACCGCCCGGCTGCACCGGCTCGCCAACGGGCTCACCGTCGCGGTCGATCCGATGCCGGGTGTCGAGACGCTGGCGGTCGGGCTCTATGCCGACGTCGGCAGCCGTTCCGAGCCCGCGCACCTCACCGGCCTCGCGCACATGGTCGAGCATATGGTGTTCAAGGGCGCGGGCGCGCGCGACGCCCGCGCGATCGCGGAAGCCGCCGAGGATGTCGGCGGCCAGATGAACGCCTGGACCTCGCGCGACACCACCGTCTTCCACGCGCGCCTGCTGCCGGACGATCTCGCGCTCGGCGTCGACCTGATCGCCGATCTGGTGCGCTCGCCGCATTTCTCGGCCGAAGAACTCGAACGCGAAAAGCATGTCGTGCTCGCCGAACTGGGCGAGGCGAAGGACACGCCCGACGACATCGTCTTCGATCATCTCGCCGCCGCTTCCTACCCCGGCCAGACCTATGGCCGACCGGTGCTCGGCGACGAGCAGACGATCGCGGCGATCGACGTCGAGGCGCTGCGCCGCTGGCTCGACGAGCAATATCGCCCCGGGGGGCTGATATTGGCGGCTGCCGGCAAGGTCGACGAGGACCAGTTGCTGCAGCTCGCGGAGGCGCGCTTCGGCGACCTCGCGCCCGACCAGGCGCCAACCTACGAGGCCGCGCGCTTCGCGCCCGGCGTCGTCGCCGACGCGCGCCGCTTCGATCAGGTCCATATCGCCTTCGCGCATCCCGGCGTCGACCAGCGCCATGCCGACATCCATGCGCTCAACCTGTTCGCGAGCGCGGTCGGCGGCGGCATGTCGTCGCGGCTGTTCCAGGAGGTGCGCGAGACGCGCGGCTTGGCCTATTCGATATACGCCTGGAGCCAGGCGGCGGCGGACACCGGCCAGCTCGGCGTCTATCTTGCCGCCGCCAAGGCCGAGGCGCCGCGCGCCTTCGCGCTCGCGCGCGACGTGATGGCGCGCACCGCGGAGGATCTGTCCGAAGCCGAACTGGCGCGCGCCAAGGCGCAGGCGCGCGCGGGGCTGTGGATGGGGCTCGAATCGGTGCAGTCGCGGTGCGACCACCTTGCGCGGCAGATCCAGGTGCAGGGGCGGATCGTGCCGCTCGTGGAGACGGTGGCGCAGATCGAGGCGGTCGATCTTGCGACGGCGCGGCGCGCGGGCGCGGAGGCGATCGGCGGCGGCATCGCGACCGCGAGCGTGGGCGGCAAGCTCGCGCGGGTGGCGTGAGGCCCCTTTTCCTTTGGCCGTTCGTCCCGAGCGTCGTCGAGGGATGCGCGTCAAACGCAGCGCCTGTTTCCGGTCCCTCGACGTCGCTCGGGACGAACGGATAGGGATCGGCTCGTGGATCTCCTCACCCTGATCACCGAACCCTGGCCCGATTACGGCCTCGTCGACTCGGGCCATGGCCGCAAGCTCGAGCGCTATGGCCGCTTCCGCTTCGTCCGGCCCGAGCCGCAGGCGATGTGGGCGCCCGCCGCCGCCGACTGGCGGCATGACGGCGAGTTCGTCGGCGCGTCGGACGAGGAGGGCGGCGGCCGCTGGCATCTCGATCGCAAGGTGCCGTCCGAATGGCCGCTGGCCTGGCAGGACGTCAAATTCTGCGCCGCCAACACGCCCTTTCGCCATCTGCAATTCTTCCCCGACATGGCGCCGCAATGGGCGTGGATGCGCGAGCGTGTGACGCAAGGCGACGAGGTGATGAACCTGTTCGGCTATACCGGCGTCGGCAGCCTCGCGCTCGCCGCCAGGGGGGTGAAGGTGACGCATGTCGACGCGTCGAAGAAATCGGTCGAGCAGGGCAAGGCCAATGCGCAGCTTGCGGGTATGTCCGACCGGCCGATCCGCTGGATGATCGACGACGCGACCAAATTCACCGCGCGCGAGGTGCGGCGCGAGCGGCACTATGCGGGGATCATGCTCGATCCGCCCAAATTTGGACGCGGGCCGACCGGCGAGGTGTGGCGGCTCGAGGAGGGGCTTGCCGGGCTGGTCGCCGACTGCGTGCGGCTGCTCGACGTAAATTCGAAATTCCTCGTGCTCACCGTCTATGCGGTGCGCATGTCGGCGCTGGCGATCGCCGAGCTGCTCGCCCAGGCGACCGCGCATCTCGGCGGCCGGATCGAGGCGGGCGAGATGGCGGTGCGCGAGGAGGCGCGGGGGCTGCTGCTCCCCACCGCGATCTTCGCGCGGTGGGTCGCCGAATAGACGTTCAATAGACCAGTATCTGGCCCTGCATCCCCGAAGCGGCGTCGAGCGCCGTCGAGGAAGACAGGCCGAAGGGTTGCGCCGACATCGGCGTCACGCGGAACATCACGCTGCTATGCGCGGGGACGCTGATCAGGCCCTTGGCGACCGCCTGCCCGCCCGCGCCGGCGGAATCGATCTCGGCGTGGCCGAAAAAGCCCTTGGCGTCGAAATTATGGCCGGTGCCGTCGCGGTTGATGAGCACGATGCGGTAGGGCTGGCCGCGATTGAGGCGGATCACCTGCGGATGGAAGTGGCGATCGGCCATCACGACGGTGACGGTCCGTTCGGCGCGCGGCGGCGCCGCGACGACGGGCGTCGCGGCGGCGGCGATCAGCGCGGTGGCGGCGAGGGCGATCGGGCGAAAACGCATGGGGCTACTCCGTGTCTGTCATTCACGCAGCGCCCTCAACGCAGCACCAGCCGCAAAGGGTGCGCCCGCGGTGAGCAGCAAGGCGGTCGCGGCGAGCAGCTTGAGCGCCTGGCCGTCGCCCGGCATCAGCGCCCCCGCCCCGAAGATCAGCAGCGGCACCGCGAGCGGCAGCACGACGAGGCCGGCCAGCGCGCCGGCCCCCCGCAGGCCCACGGTCAGCGCGGCGACGGTCACGCCGAGCGCGGCGAGCGCGGGCGTGCCGATCGCGAGGCCCGCCTCGAGCCGGCCGAGCGTTGCTCCATCGAGCCCGAGCAGCGCCGCGCCGGGCAGCGCCGCGATCATCAGCGGCGGGCCGAAGCCCAGCCAGTGCGCGGCGACCTTGGCGGCGGCGACGGTCTCGTCGGCGATGCCGCGCATCGCCAGCTGATCGAGCACGCCGGCGTCGGCATCGGGCGCGACCAGCCGCTCGATCGGCAGCAGCGCGGCGAGCAGCGCCGCCAGCCACAGCATCCCGCCGCCCGCGCTCGCCAGCAGCCTGGCATCGGGGCCGACCGCGAAGGGGAAGAGCGTCGCCGCGACCAGGAAGAAGGCGACGGGGAGGCCGGCTGCGCGCAGCCCGCGCCGTGCGTCGCGGCGGATGAGGCCTGCGATCATAGGGTTCCCCCGCGCAGGCGGGGGTCCCGTTCCGAGCGCGCATCTGGGCCCCCGCCTGCGCGGGGGAACGAGAAGGCCGTCGCATCCTCCAGTGGCAGCGGCAAATGCGTCGCGGCGAGGATCGCGCCACCCTTCGCGCGATGCGCCGCCATCGCCGCGCCGAGACGCTCGACGCCCTCGGCATCGAGCCCGTTGGCGGGCTCGTCGAGCAGCCACAGCGGCGCGGCACTGGCGATCGTCCGCGCGATCGCCGCGCGGCGGCGCTGGCCGGTCGAGAGATAGCGCACGGGCACGCGATCCAGATGCATGATCGCCATCGCCCGCATCGCGGCCGCGGCATCGGTGCCGTCGAGCGCCGCCCAGAAGCGCAGCGCGTCGCCGAGCGGCCGTTCGCCGTCGAGCGCCGCGGCCTCACCCAGCCACGCCGCGGCCGCGCGTCGTTCGACCGTTCCAGCCGCGGGCCGCAGCAAGCCGGCGGCGATCCGCAGCAGGCTCGACTTGCCGATGCCGTTCGGGCCGGTGACGACCAGCGCCTCGCTCGCGGCGAGCGTCAGGTCGAGCCGCTCGAACAGCAATCGGTCGCCGCGCACGCAGGCGACGTCGCGCAACGCCAGCATCATGCAGGGGTTTGACGGGCGGTCTTCACGCAGCGACAGTAGAAGAGCCGCGCGTCGCGCGCCAGCGGGAGGGATATGAAGCAGCAGGGCCCCGAGGTGCGCTTCGAGCATGTCACCAAGCGCTTCGGCGATGCGGCGGCGGTGGCGGGCGTCGATATCGCGATCGCACCGGGCAGCTTCGTCGCGCTGGTCGGCGGATCGGGCGCGGGCAAGTCGACGCTGCTGCGCATGGTCAATCGGCTCGAGACGCCCAGCGAGGGCCGCGTGCTGGTCGACGGGCGCGACGTCGCCGAGGGGCCCGCGCCGTCGCTCCGGCGCAGAATCGGGTATGTCTTCCAGTCGATCGGGCTGATGCCGCACATGTCGGTCGCCGAGAATATCGCGTTGGTGCCGCGGATCGCCGGCGATCCCGCCCCCGATGTCGCAGCGCTGCTCGAAATGGTCGATCTGCCCGCGGCGCTCGGCCGGCGCGCACCCGATGCGCTGTCGGGCGGGCAGCGCCAGCGCGTCGGCGTCGCGCGCGCGATCGCGACGGGGGCCAGGCTGATGCTGCTCGACGAGCCGCTCGGCGCGCTCGATCCGGTGACGCGCGACGGGATCGGCCAGCGCTATCGCGATCTGCACGAGCGGCTGGGGCTGACCAGCATCATGGTGACGCACGATATGGCCGAGGCGCTGCTGCTCGCCGATCGCGTGATCGTGATGGCCAAGGGGCGGGTGGTCGGCGATGCGACGCCCGCCGAGATGCTGGCCGGCAAGGCCGGGCCGGAGGCGGACGCGCTGGTCGCGGTGCCCGCGCGGCAGGCGCAGGCGATCGCGGCGCTGCGGGGATGAGCCACGCCATCCCATTCTCGGTTCGTGCCGAGCGACGTCGCGGTACGTGTTTCGCACGCTGTTGCTTCTGGTCGCTCGACTTCGCTCGGAACCAACGGCCGGGGGCGGACCGGTGACCGAAGTCTGGGGCCTCGCTGCGCATCATCTGTTGCTGTCGGCGGCCGCGCTCGGGCTCGCGCTCGTCATCGCGCTGCCGCTCGGGCTCGTCGCGGCGCGCAGGCCGCGGCTCGCGGCGGCCTCGCTCGGCGTGGCGGGCGTGATCCAGACCATCCCCGGGCTCGCGCTGCTCGCGCTCTTCTACCCGCTGCTGCTCGCGATCGGGCACGGGCTGCCCGCGCTGGGCTTCCTGCCGGCGTGGCTGGCGCTCGCGCTCTACGCGCTGCTGCCGATCCTGCGCAACGTCGTGGCGGGGCTGCGCGGGCTCGATCCGGCGGTGATCCAGGCCGCCGACGGACTCGGCATGACCGCGTGGCAAAGGCTGCGGCTGGTCGAGGCGCCGCTCGCCGCGCCGGTAGTGATGGCGGGGATCCGCACCGCGACGGTGTGGACGATCGGCGCCGCGACGCTGGCGACGACGGTCGGGGCATCGAGCCTGGGCAATCTGATCTTTTCCGGCCTGCAATCGGAGGATTGGACGCAGGTGCTGACCGGCTGCCTCGCCTCGGCGCTGCTCGCGCTCGCAGCGGACGGGTTGCTGGCGCTGCTCGAGCGCGGGCTGGCGCGGCGCGAGCGCTGGTCGCTCATCCTCGGCGGCACGGGCGTGGCGATCGGTCTGGCGCTCGCCTGCGCGCCGCTGCTCGGCGGAACCGGGCAGCGCAGCATCGTCGTCGGCGCCAAGAATTTCTCCGAGCAGTTCATCCTTGCCCGCCTGATCGGCGACCGGCTCGAGCGCGCGGGCTATACGGTGAGCTACCGGCAGGGGCTCGGCTCGCAGGTCGCGCTGCACGCGCTGCAGCAGGGCGATATCGACGTCTATGTCGAATATTCGGGCACGATCTGGGCCGATGCGATGCACCGCAGCGCGGTCGCGCCGCGCGGCGCGACGCTTGCCGGCATCGCCGACTATCTGCGTCCGAGCGGCGCGGCGCTGGTCGGGCCGCTCGGCTTCGAGAACGCCTATGCGCTCGCGATGAAGCGACCGGTGGCGGCGGCACACCGCGTCGCCGATCTGCAGGGGCTGGCGGCAGCGGCGCCGACGCTCAACCTCGGCGCCGATCTTGAATATCTGTCGCGTCCCGAATGGCGCGCGGTCCGCGACGGCTATGACATCCGCTTCGGCTCGACGCGCAACTATGCGCCGACGTTCATGTACCGCGCGCTCGAGAGCGGGCAGGTCGACGTGATCTCGGCCTTCTCGAGCGACGGGCGGATCGCCGCCGACGATCTCGTCGTGCTCGGCGATCCGAAGCATGTCCAGCCGGGCTACGACGCGCTGCTGCTCGCCTCGGCGGCGCACGCGCATGATCGGCGCTTCCTCGCCGCGCTCACGCCGCTGGTCGGCGCGATCCCGGTGGCGGCGATGCGGCAGGCGAATTACATGGTCGATCGTGACGCCGACAAAGCGACGCCGGATGTGGCGGCGCAGTGGCTCGCGGCGAGGATAGGGCGCAAGTGATGGCCGAGATCGTCAATCTCAATCGCGCGCGCAAGGCCAGGGCCAGGGCCGCGGCGCTGGCGACCGCCGAGGCCAATCGCGCCCGTTTCGGGCGGAGCAAGGCCGAGCGGGACGCCGAGGCGGCGGACAAGGCGCGGCGCGAGGCGGTTCTCGACGGCGCCAAGCGCGACGCCCCGTCGGGCACGTCGTCGTCAGGGCCGGAAGGACAGGCCGGTGAGCGTCTCGGCGACCGCCCATAATCGGCGGCCGGTCTCGGGGTCGCAGGCCTGCTTCGGGATCCGCGCGGGGCCGGGCGGTCCCTTGAGCTCGAATAGGCCGGTCGATCCGACATAGCCGCCCGATCGCAGCGTCGGATCGGTCGCCGCGCGCAGCACCGGCAGCGCGCCCGCCGCTGCGGACTGGCTGAACAGATCGCCGAACACGCCGATCACCGTGTCGCGCAGCGCGTTGCGGCCCATGCCGTTGGCGATCAGATTGGTGCGCGCGAAGCCGGGGTGCGCTGCGATGCTGTCGACGCGCTGCTGGTGCTTGGCGAGCTCGATCGCGAAGATCAGCATCGCGAGCTTGGTCTGCGCATAGACCGCCCAGGCATTGTAGCGCGTCTCGGCCATCAGGTCGTCGAAATCGATCCTGCCGCGTTTGGCGGCGATGCTCGAGAGCGGGACGACCCTCGCGCCCCGTGCCATCAGCGGCCACAGCCGTGCGGCGAGCGCGAAATGGCCGAGGAAATTGGTGCCGAGCTGCCTCTCGAACCCGTCGGCCGTGGTCTCGCGGCGGGGCAGCGCCATCACGCCGGCGTTGAGGATCAGCATGTCGATCGGCGTCGCATCGGCGAGCAGGCGGTCCGCGAACGCTTCGACCGAGGCGAGATCCGCCAGATCGAGCGCGCGCCACTCCGCCTTGCCGCCGATCGCGCCGGCCGCGCCGCGGCCCTTGCTCTCGCTGCGCGCGGCGACGATCACGCGCGCACCGGAGCCCGCCAGCGCGCGCGCGGTTTCGAGCCCGATGCCGCTATTGGCCCCCGTCACGACGGCGAGCCGACCAGTCTGGGCGGGCATGTCGGCAAGCGTCCAGCGGGTCATCGCGCACCTCGTTCATCCTATCGTCGGTCATGCTGCGCCATCGCCGCCGAATATGCCAGCGGCGCGGCTTGGACGCCCGCCAGCAACGCGCTATCGCGAGGCGGAGCGTCAAAAGGGGAATCGGTATGCGTATCGCCGGAAGTGTGTCGGTGCTTCTGTGGCTGTCGTCCGCGGCGCTCGCCGCGCCGCCGGTGGCGCCGCCGCCCGTCGCGACACCGCCTGCGCCGGCACCCAATCAGGACATCGTCGTCACCGGGCAGACCGCCGTCGCGCCGATCCCGGGCGGGCCGATCTTCATCAGCCCGATGGGGGAGCCCTTCCACGGTGGCGAGGGGCTGTCGGGCGCCGAGCTCTGGTTCCGCAAGGCCGACGCCAATCGCGACAACCGGATCACGCCCAAGGAGTTCGAGGCCGACGCGCTGCGTTTCTTCGCCTTCCTCGACACTGACCATGACGGCGAGATCGGCCCCGACGAGGTCGAACATTATGAGAGCGACGTCGCCCCCGAGATCCGCGTGATGAGCACCTATGGCGACCCTGCTCTCGCCAAGGCCGACGATGACGGCAACGTCACCGATCCGCCCTATCCGACACGGCTCGGCGCGGGCCGCTACGGATTTCTCGACAGCCCCGAGCCGGTGATCACCGCCGACGTCAATTTCGATCGCGCGATCACGCGCGCCGAATTCGCGCAGACCGCGATGAAGCGCTTCAAGCAGCTCGACGTCAACGAGGACGGCGTGATCACGCGCGATGAGTTGCCGAGGCTCGATCAGCATCCCGATCGCAATGGCGGCCATCATGGCGGTGGCCGGCGGTACGATCATCACCACGGCGGCGGCATGGGCGGCATGGGCGGCGACATGGGCGGGATCGGCGGCGACGGCATGGGCGGCAGCACGCACGGGATCGGCGGCCCCGGCTGACGCCGCCCGCCGGCCGCGGCGCGCCGGGTCCGGCTCAGCCGGGCAGCTTGCCGTCGAGCATCGCGATGATCGCGGAAAAGTCCCGGGTCGCATTTCCGCCATTGGCGAAGGCCTGGTAGAGCGCCTCGGCGGCGGCGCCCATCGGCACCGAGGCGTCGACGCCCTGCGCGGCTGCCATGGCGAGCTTGAGATCCTTGAGCATCAGCCCCGCCGCGAAGCCGCCCTCATAGCCGCGATCGGCGGGGCTTTCGGGGCCGACGCCGGGCAGCGGGCAATAGCTGGTCAGCGACCAGCTCTGGCCCGACGCCTTGGACGCGATGTCGTAGAATTTCTGCGGATCGAGCCCGAGCCGGATCGCCAGCGCCAGCGCCTCGCAGGTCGCGATCATGCTCGCGCCGAGGATCATGTTGTTGCAGATCTTGGCGGCCTGCCCCGCGCCCGCGTCGCCGGCGTGGATCACCGCCTTGCCCATCGCGGCGAGGATCGGCTCGGCGCGCGCGAAGGCATCTACAGGGCCGCCGACCATGAAGGTGAGCGTGCCGCCATTGGCCGCCGCGATCCCGCCCGAAACCGGCGCGTCGACCATGGCATAGCCCACATCGCTCGCCAGCGTCGCAACCTCGCGCGCGGTGGTCACGTCGATGGTCGAACAGTCGAGCAGCAGCGCGCTGACAGGGGCATGGCCGATCACGTCAGCGGTGAACACCGCCTTCACGATGGCGCCGTTGGGC
>CAIQHF010000038.1 GCA_903871605.1 uncultured Sphingomonadaceae bacterium | reverse complement strand
GGCACAGGCCCAACCGGCATCAGGCGACGGCGAAGATGAAGGCCCTCGCGGGATCCGAGACCCCCGCACACCTCCGCCTGCCACGAGGCACGCGGGCACGCCGGCCGTTTCTCTCGCCAACCAAGGGAGACGTGCGCCCGGATGTCCTATTTCGTGCGGTGGCCCTGTGCTCCGGCGAAGGCCGGAGCGTCGGGAAGCGGGTGCCGCGCGCGGCTAAACAACGCTCCGGCCTTCGCCGGAGCACAAGGAGAGCAAAACCGTGCTCCTGCGAAAGCAGGAGCCCAGAGCGGCAGGCGTGACGCGTGAAACCCTGGGCTCCTGCGTTCGCAGGAGCGCAAGCGCCTTACCCGAACCGCCCCGTCACATAGTCGCGCGTGCGCGGGCTCTGCGGGCGTTCGAACAGCTCGGCGGTGGGGCGGAACTCGATCATCTTGCCGAGGAACATGAAGCCGGTGTGGTCGGAGATGCGCGCCGCCTGCTGGAGGTTGTGCGTCACGATCACGATCGTGAAATCCTTCTTGAGCTCCATCAGCGTCGCCTCGAGCTTGGCGGTCGAGACCGGATCGAGCGCCGAGGCGGGCTCGTCGAGCAGCAGCACCTCGGGCTCGACCGCGATGCCGCGCGCGACGCACAGCCGCTGCTGCTGCCCGCCCGAAAGCCCCAGACCCGAGGCGGAGAGCTTGTCCTTGACCTCATCCCACAGCGCCGCGCGCTTCAAGGAGCGTTCGACGATCACGTCCATCTCGGCCTTGGACTTGCGGTGGTGCAGCCGCACGCCGAACGCCACATTGTCGTAGATCGACATCGGGAAGGGCGTCGGCTTCTGGAACACCATGCCGATCCGCGCGCGCAGCGCCGAGGTGTCGAGCCCGCTCGGGTTGAGCGCGACCTCGCCGTCGCGCGCCCTGAGCCGCGAGATGCTGCCGCGATCGGAGAGGATGTCCTCGCCGTTGAGCAGCACGCGGCCGGTGGCATGCTGGCCCGGATACATGTCGTAGATGCGGTTCAAGGCGCGTAGCAGCGTCGACTTGCCGCAGCCCGACGGGCCGATCAGCGCGGTGATCCGGTTGCGCTCGACGGGCAGGTCGACGCCGAACAGCGATTGCGTCTTGCCATAGGAGAAATCGAGCTGGCGCGCCTCGAGCACGAGCTCGCCGGTCGGCCGCATCATGATCGGCGCCTCGGTCGAGGCCGCGATATTGGGCGAGGTCGGCGCGACGGGGGTGGCGATGTCGTTCATGGACGATGCGTCTCCCGGGCGAGCAGCCGCCCGATGGTGTTGACGGCGAGCACGGCCACCGCGATCAGCAGCGCACCCACCCAGGCGAGGCGCCGCCAGTCGTCATAGGCCGACAGGGCGAACTGGAAAATGGTCGTCGGCAGGCTCGCCATCGGCTGCGCCATGTCGAGCGAGAAGAACTGGTTGCCGAGCGAGGTGAACAGCAGCGGCGCGGTCTCGCCCGAGATTCGCGCGAAGCCGAGCAGGCCGCCCGTCAGCAGCCCCGCGCTCGCCGCCTTCCAGATGATCGAGCGGATCACGAAGCCGCGCCCCGCGCCCAGCGCCATCCCCGCCTCGCGCAGCGTGTTGGGCTGGAGCGCGAGCATGTCCTCAGTGGTGCGCGTCACGATCGGCACCGCGAGCAAGGCCAAGGCAAGCGCGCCGGCATAGCCCGAGAAATGGCCGAACAGATGGGCGACCATGATCTCGTAGACGAACAGGCCGATCAGGATCGACGGCGCCGACAGGAGCACGTCGTTGAGGAAGCGCACCGCATGGCCATAGGGCGTCTGGCCGCCATATTCGGCGAGCCAGGTGCCCGCGAGGATGCCGACGACGACCGCGATCGCCATGCCCGCGGCGCACATCATCAGCGATCCGGTGATCGCATTCTTGAGGCCGCCCGGCGACCCGGGCGCGGGCTGCGTCATCGTGAAGATCTTGCCGTCGATCCCGCCGACGCCCTCCTTCACCAGCGACCACAGGATCAGCACGAGCGCGGCGAGCGCGATGATCGTGGCGAGCCCGCAGGCGCCGACGAACACGCCGTTGGTGAGCTTGCGGCGGAATGCGCGGTCCATGGCGTCCTCAGTTCTTCTGGCCGGCGAGCAGCGCGCGCGCGGTCGCGAGCACCGCGAAGGTCAGCACGAACAGCACCAGCCCGAGCGCGATCAGCGCCGCTGTATGCATGTCGCTGGTCGCCTCGGCGAATTCGTTGGCAATCGTCGAGGCGATCGTCGAGCCGCTGTCGAACAGCGAGTGCGGAAAGCCGTGCGAATTGCCGATGATGAAGGTGACCGCCATCGTCTCGCCGAGCGCGCGGCCGAGGCCGAGCATGATCACCCCGACCGTGCCCTTGCCGACATAGGGCAGCATCACCTTGGCGACGACCTCGAACGACGTCGAGCCGAGCCCGTAGGCGGCCTCGCGGACCTGGCTGGGAACGGTGAGCAGCAGCTCGCGGAACACCGCCGCCATATAGGGCAGGATCATGATCGCGAGGATCAGCGAGGCAGTGAAGATGTTGGCGCCGTTGGGGACGCCCGAGAAGATCCGGCCGATCAGCGAATTGCTGTCGAAATCCATCAGGATCGGCAGCTGGACATGCGTCGCGAACCACGGCGCGAGCACGAACAGGCCCCACATGCCGTAGACGATCGAGGGGATTCCCGCGAGCAGCTCGACCGCGATCGCGATCGGCCGCGCGATCCGCTTGGGGCAGAATTCGACGAGGAAGATCGAGACGCCGAGCGCCAGCGGCAGCGCGATCAGCAGCGCCAGGATCGAGGTGACGATCGTGCCGACGATCGGGCCCGCGGCGCCATATTCCTCGGTGACCGGGTTCCACGCGGTCGAGGTGATGAACCCCAGCCCGAATTTGTGGAAGGCCGGCCAGCCGCCGATCGCGAGGCTGACCACGACGCCGGCGAGCGCCGCCATCAGCAGGGTCGCCGCCGAAAAGCACAGCGTCCGGAAGATCGTCTCGCCGAGCGCGCTCTGCGCGCGCGCGGGTCGCGCCTCGCTGAAGCTGTCGATCGCTGCCGTGCTCATTGCCGTCCGCCCATCGCCGTCCACTCATGCCGGAGCGGAAGCACCGCCGGTGCCTCCGCCCCCATCACCCACGCCGCGGCGTGGCTCGTCGATCACGAGGACGAGCGGCGCCACCGGGCGCCGCCCGCTTATGCGATCACTGGCCCGAATAGACCGGCTTGCCGCCGGCCTTGACGTTGACCGCCCACTGCTTGCGCACGAGCGACTTCACCGCACCGGGGAGCGGAACATAGTCGAGCGACGCGGCCGCCGCATCGCCATTCTTATAGGCCCAGTCGAAGAACTTGAGCACCGACTGGCCGGCGGCCGGATTGGCCTGCTCCTTGTAGACCAGGATGAAGGTCGCGCCGGTGATCGGCCAAGAGTTGGCGCCGGGCTGGTCGAGCAGCAGCAGATAGTTGCCCGGTGCGGCCGCCCACTTGGCGCCGGCGGCGGCGGCGGCGAAATCCTGCGCGGTCGGCTGCGGATATTTGCCGGTCTTGTTCTGCACGAGCACGTAGGCGGCGTGGTTCTGCTTGGCATAGGCATATTCGACATAGCCGATCGAGCCCGCGGTCTGCTTGACGAACGCCGAGACGCCGTCATTGCCCTTGCCGCCGAGGCCCACCGGCCAGTTGACCGAGTCGGACGCGCCGACCTTGCCGGCCCAGCCCGCGCTCTTCATCGACAGATAGGAGGTGAACAGGAACGAGGTGCCCGAACCGTCCGAGCGGTGGACGACGGTGATCGGCAGCGCCGGCAGCTTCACGCCGGGGTTGTTCTTGACGATGACGGGATCATCCCACTTGGTGATCTGGCCATAGAAGATCGCCGCGAGCATCGGCCCGGTGAGCTTGATCTGCCCGGCCGAAATGCCCGGGATGTTGACGATCGGCACGACGCCGCCGACGACGGTGGGAAACTGGTAGAGGCCGGCCGCATCGAGATCGGCGGGCTTGAGCGGCTTGTCGGACGCGCCGAAATCGACGGTCTTGGCCTTGATCTGCTTGATCCCGCCGCCCGAACCGATCGCCTGATAGTTGAGGCCGATGCCGGTCGAGGCCTTATAGGTCTCGGCCCACTTGGCATAGACCGGGGCCGGGAAGGTCGCGCCTGCGCCGGTGATGTCGGCGGCGGGTG
This sequence comes from uncultured Sphingomonadaceae bacterium, assembly GCA_903871605.1. Classification (GTDB taxonomy): domain Bacteria; phylum Pseudomonadota; class Alphaproteobacteria; order Sphingomonadales; family Sphingomonadaceae; genus Solisphingomonas. The sequence continues at coordinate 146,350 of CAIQHF010000038.1, read as the reverse complement.
CGGCGGATGCGAGCAGGGCGGCAACGCCGGCGGTCGCGACGAAAGTCTTCAACATTTGCGTGATCTCCGAACGCCGGCGTCTCCCCTCCGGCTGGTCGTCCGTAGGAAGCGCCTGTTACGGCACTGTGACAGTCGCCGCGCCGCATGTCATATTTGGCGACGCGATCGCGGATTTCCGCGGGGTTCAGCTGCGCTAAATCGGTCGGCCGCTATGCCCCTCCCATGCGAATCGGGCGATCAGTTCGGGTACGGTGCGGCAGTCCGTTGAGTGCGGACGGCCATCCGTGCCGGCAGCGGGTTGGCGAGCCGCCCGGCGCGGCCTATGATTCTCGTGAGGCCTTCTGCCTCGGCTTACAGGGCGGGATCCTTGCAAACGTTCTTCTTGCGCCGCGCACGAGTAAGCGCGCGGTGACCCCGATGACTCCGCCGCTCCGGTCGCGCGTCCGGTCCATCCTTTCCCATGTCGGCGCCGCCATGCTCGCCGCCGGCAGCCTTGCGTCGGGCGCCGCGGCAGCCGGACCGGCGCCGCGCTATGCCGCGTTCATGGTCGACGCCAATTCGCGCGAGGTGCTCTACGCCAACGCACCCGACGAGCTGCGCCACCCCGCCTCGCTCACCAAGATGATGACGCTGTACCTGACCTTCGACGCGCTCGAATCGGGTCGCCTCAGGATCACCGATCCGGTCACCGTCTCGGCGCACGCCGCCGCGCAGAAGCCGTCGCGGCTGGGGCTCAAGATCGGCCAGAGCATCAGCGTCGACAATGCGATCTCGGTCGTCGCGGTCAAGTCGGCCAACGACATCGCGGTCGCGCTCGCCGAGAAGCTGGGCGGCAGCGAGCAGAATTTCACCGGGCTGATGAATGCCAAGGCGATGCAGCTCGGCATGCGCAACACGCATTATGCCAACGCCTCGGGGCTGACCGATCCGACCAACGTCACCACCGCGCGCGATCTGGCGATCCTGTCGCTGGCGCTGATCCACGACCATCCGCGCTTCTACCGCTATTTCGGCGAGCGCGACTTCGTCTGGCAGAGCGCGACGCTGATCAACCACAATCATCTGCTCGGCAAGATGGCGGGGCTCGACGGGATCAAGACGGGCTACACCGTCGATTCGGGCTTCACGCTGGCGGCCTCGGCGCAGCGTGGCAACCGCCGGCTGATCGCGGTGGTGCTCGGCGAGCCGAGCCTGGCGACGCGCAACCGCGACGCCGCGCAACTGCTCGAGGCGGGCTTTTCGGTGCTCGACCGGCGCGGCCTCGGCCAGGTGGTGACGGTCGCCTCGGTGATGCCCGAGACCGACCATTCGCCGCTGCGCACCGAGCCCGCGATCGACCAGGGCGCGTCCGACGAGCCCGATGCGCCGTCGCCCGCCGGGCGTGGCGAGCGCCGCGTCGAGCGACCCGCGGCGCACCACGGCGCGCATCACGCCGCGCCCGCGCACCGCGCGCACGAACGGATGCCCGCGGCCGCCGCGCGCCATCATGATCGCCATGTTGCCAAGGCGCACGCCGGCGCGAAGAAATCGCACCCCGCCCAGAGCAAGAATCGACACCGCCACTGAGCCGGCTATGACGGGAGCGCGCGCGGAAATTCGCGGCCGCGCGGCGATCACCCAAGGCGCCTCCCGAGATGCCCAGCCCCCCCTTCGCGCGTACCACCGTGCTGGCGCTGCTCGCCGGCTCGGCGCTGTTGCTCGTCGCCGGCGGGCTCGTGCTGCGCGGCAGCCGATCCGGCCCATTCGGGCAGGCCGCGCCCGCGCCGCGCGCCGCGGCCCCCGTCGCCCCGCCGCCACTCCATTGGACCGCGGAGGCGATGCGGCAATTGCTCGCCGCGGTCGAGGCCTCGCGCGACGAGGGGTTGCATCCGGCCGACTATCAGCATGATGCGCTCGCCGCGGCGATCGGGTCGGGGCGCACCGATGCCGCCGCCGATGCGCTGGCGACCGCGTCCGCGCGCATGCTCGCGCGCGACTATGCCGATGGTCATGTCCACCAGCGCGCGCGCTTCGACTGGCATGTCGGCCATTCGCCGGCGGCGCTGGCGACGCTCGATGCCGATCTCCGCGCCGCGGTCACGGCGGGCACGACGGGCGCCTATCTGCGCGGGCTGCTGCCGCACGACGCGCGCTATCTGGCGCTCAGGGACGCGCTGCGCGACACGCCGCCCGGCGACACCGCACGCATCGCGCACATCCGCGCCTCGATGGAGCGCTGGCGGTGGATGCCGCGCGCGCTCGGCGACGACTATGTCTGGGTCAACGTCCCCACCTATACGCTCGCGCTGATGCACGACGACCGCGCGGTGGCGACGCACGTCGTCGTGGTCGGCGCCCCCAGGACGCCGACGCCGATGCTGTCCGCGACAATCGGCTCGGTGATCGTCAACCCGTGGTGGACGCTGCCCCCCAAGGTGCTCGCCGAGGGCCAGGGCAAGCGCTACGCCGCAGCGCGCGGCTTCGTCTATGTCACGATTGGCGGCAAGGCCTATGTCCGCCAGAGGCCGGGCCCGGACAATGCGCTCGGGCGGATGAAGATCGACATGCCCAATGCCTATGCGATCTATCTCCACGACACGCCCGCGAAATGGGCGTTCGCGCGGAGCCAGCGCGCGCTCAGCCACGGCTGCATCCGGGTGCAGGACATTGCCGGCCTCGCCGGCGACCTCACCGCACCCGCGACGATCGGCAGCGCGCTGACCGACTTCACCACGCACACGCTTCCGATCGCCCGCTCGGTGCCCGTCTACATCGTCTATTTCACCGCCGCCCCCGATGCCGACGGCCATGTCGTCATCTATGGCGACCCCTATGATCGCGACGACGAGCTGGTCGCGGCACTCGATCACAAACGCTTCCGCCGGGCCGATCCAGCGCCCGCGGCGAAACGGTCATCCTTAACGCCGAAGCGAGAATCCGCGACGAACAGTGCTGCAGCCGAGCCGGAACGCGCTGAAAATCCCGGAACAAACGCCACTTATTAGCAGAGTGGCAGGCCCGGCTCTGTTATAAGCGCAGTCGGGTATCGGGCATCATGCAAGGATAGCTGAGTGAATTCTCTTCGGGGGTCGGCGCTTTCGCGCCGTGAGTTGCTTCGTACCGGTACGATCGTGACGGCGGGTCTGCTGGCCGGACCGGCGCTCGCGCAGATCAATACCGGGCTTCCCGGCCTCGGCCATCCGACCGCGACCGCGATGCCGGCCTCGCCGATGACGATCCGGCCCGACCTCTTCCGGCGCGCGCTCACCGCGCTCCAGCGCCACGGCGACCGGATCGCGCACCGCGACAAGATGGCGCTGGTCGATTTCGATCTGCCTTCGGCGCAGCCGCGCTTCCACCTCGTCGATCTCGCCTCGGGGCGCAGCCGCAGCATGCTCGTCGCGCACGGCCGCGGGTCCGACCCCGAACATACCGGCTTCCTCGAGCGTTTCTCCAACGAGATCGGCTCGGAAGCCTCTTCGCAGGGCACCTACCTGACCGGCGACATTTATGTCGGCGCGCACGGCCGCTCGCGCCGGCTGGTCGGTCTCGATTCCACCAATTCGAACGTCGAGCCGCGCGCGGTCGTCGTCCACGCGGCCTGGTATGTCGGCGCCGACATGATCGCGCAGCATGGCAAGCTCGGCCGCTCGGAAGGCTGCTTCGCGCTTTCCGCCAGCGATCTCGAGGACACGCTGGCGAGCCTCGGCGAAGGCCGGATGATCTACGCCGACAAGGTGTGATCGCGGGCACGGGCTCCGTGGATCGCAGGGTAGCATGTGCTCCTGCGTAGGCAGGAGCCCAGGTGAAGCGAGCGCTGCGCCTGAAATCCTGGGCTCCTGCCTGCGCAGGAGCACAGGAAGGCTGGCGACCGATCCATTGCTCCTTCGCGAACGCGCCCCTTGAAAAGCGCCGCGTTCCGCCCGTATCTCGCTGCATGACCGATACGACCCGACGTGACCTCATCGCCGCGCTGGGCGTGGTGGCCGCCCTCCCCGCGACCCGCCTGGTCGCCGCCGTCACCAAGGGCGACGCGCAGCCCTTCTCCTGGGACAAGCTCAAGGCCTATGCCGCGACGCTCGCCCGCCAGCCCTACAGGGCGCCGCCACCGCCGCCGCCCGGCGTCGACAAGGTCGACTACGACGCGCTCAATGCGATCCAGTACAAGGCCTCCACGACGCAGCTCAACAGCCCGAGCGGCGGCGTGCGCTTCTTCCCGGTCACGCATTTCCAGCCGACCCCGGTCGAGATCTTCATCGTCGAGGGCGACCTCGCACGACCGTTCCACTATCGCCCGGACCTGTTCGACATGCCCGCGACCAGCCCGCTCGCGGCCCTCGGCGCGCATGGCGGGCTGTCGGGCTTCCGCGCGATGAACGCGAGCGGGACGAGCGACTGGCTCGCCTTCGCCGGCGCCTCCTATTTCCGCTCGTCGGGCGCGCTCGATCAATATGGCCTGTCCGCGCGCGGTCTGGCGATCGACACCGGTGGGCCGGGGCCGGAGGAGTTTCCGCTGTTCACGCGCTTCTGGCTGGGCCGCGGCGCCGACGGCGCGCTGCTCGTCGATGCGCTGCTCGAAGGGCCGAGCGTGGTCGGCGCCTATCGCTTCACCAACCGCAAGACCGCCGCGGGCGTCACGCAGGACGTCGAGATATCGCTGCACCTGCGCCGCGACGTCGCGCGGCTCGGCATCGCGCCGCTGACCAGCATGTTCTGGTACGACCAGGCCGACCGCGCACGCGCGACCGACTGGCGGCCCGAGATCCACGATTCGGACGGGCTGCTGATGCTCAACGGGCGGGGCGAACGACTGTGGCGCCCGCTCTCCAACCCGCCCGGCGCCACCGCCAACAGCTTCGCCGACCGGTCGCCCAAGGGCTTCGGCCTGCTCCAGCGCGACCGCAACCACGATCATTACCAGGATGACGGCGTATTCTACGAGAAGCGCCCGTCGTTGTGGGTCGAGCCCAGGGGCGATTGGGGCGCGGGCGCGGTGACGCTGGTCGAGCTGCCGACCAGCGACGAGACCAACGACAATATCGTCGCGATGTGGGTGCCCGCCACCCCGGCGCGCGCGGGCATGCACTATGATCTCGCCTACCGGCTGCGCTGGATCGCGGACGAGCCGCTGCCCGAGGGCCCGGCGCGCGTCGTCGACCTGTGGCGCGGCGTCGGCGGGCGCCCGGGACAGCCGGTCAACGCCAAGGCGACCAAGCTGGTGATCGACTTCGCCGGCGCCGCGCTGGTCGGGCTCGGCCGGTCGAGCGGCGTGCTTCCCGATCTCACCGTCACGCGCGGCAGCGCGGACAATGTCGCGGCCTATCCCGTCGTCGGGCAGGCGGATCGCTGGCGGGTGATGGCCGACATCACGCCGGCGGGATCGGGCGTGGTCGACATTCGCTGCGCGCTGCGCAAGGGCGCCGCGCCGATCACCGAGGTCTGCCTGACCCAGATCGCGGGCAGGTGAGCGTCGCGCACCGGCTCACCCTGCGTTCATCGGGCAACGGAACCGCCCCGCCGATCCGATGTTGTGACAGCGACGGACCCGACGCAGATCGGTGCGCGACGGGAGCGATGATGACGGGCGTTGCTTACCCCCCTGTGCATCGAGAGGGTTGAAGTTTGAGCGAAGACCGCCGCGGATCTGCCGGCGCGGCCACGACAACGGGCCCCTGGGCGCCGAGCTATGCCGCCATCGACATGCCAGCCGGGATACCGGCGTCGATGGCCGTGCAGGCGCTCGACCATGCGCCCGAGCCGCCGCCGCCGCCGCGCACCTCGCCGCACGGCATGACCGAGCGGCGGCTGCTGCTCGTGCTGGGCACGCTGGTGATCGGCACGTTCGGCGCGGGCGAGATCACGCGCAGCCTTTCGAGCGACGGCATATCGGCGAGCGACGTGGTGCTGATGCTGCTGTTCTTCGCGCTGTTCGGCTGGATCGCGTTCGGTTTCCTCAACGCGCTTGCGGGCTTCCTGCTGCTCGTCTCGGGGCGCTCGATCCCGACCCCCGCGGCCGCGCCGCAGGCGCTGCCGACCGGCCGCACCGCGATCCTGATGCCGATCCACAATGAGGAGGTCGAGCCCGTCTTCGCGCGGCTGCGTGCGATGACGCGCTCGATCGCGGCGGCGGGCGGCGCGCAATTGTTCGAGGTGTTCATCCTCAGCGACAGCCGCCCCGAGCGCGAGGCCGCCGAGCACCGCGCCTTCCGCCGGCTGCGGGGCCTGAGCCCCCTGCCCGTCTGGTATCGCCGCCGTACGGTCAACGAGGGGCGCAAGCCGGGCAATATCGCCGACTGGGTCCGCCGGCATGGCGGCGGCTACGACTATATGCTCGTGCTCGACGCCGACAGCCTGATGAGCGGCGCCGCGGTGATGCGCCTCGCCGCGGCGATGGACCGCCATCCGCAGGTCGCCCTCCTCCAGACGATCCCGATGGTGATCGGCGGCGAGACCTTGTTCGCGCGCTGGCAGCAATTCGCCGCACGGCTCTACGGCCCGGTCTTCTCGGCCGGGCTGCTGTGGTGGTCGGGCGCGGAGGCGAGTTTCTGGGGCCACAACGCGATCCTGCGCGTCGCCGCCTTCGCCGAATCCTGCGGCCTGCCCAAGCTCTCGGGTCCCGAGCCGTTCGGCGGCCATGTGATGAGCCACGACATGTACGAGGCCGCGCTGCTCAGGCGCCGCGGCTGGGCATGCCACATGGTCGCGATGCAGGACGGCACCTACGAGGAATATCCCCCCACCTTCGTCGAGCATGCCGCGCGCGACCGGCGCTGGTGCCAGGGCAATCTCCAGCATCTCCGCCTGCTCGATACCGCGGGGCTGCATTGGGTGAGCCGGCTGCAGTTGCTGATGGGCGCGTCGGCCTATCTGACCTCGCCGCTGTGGCTGCTGCTGCTCGGCGTCAGCGCGATCGTCGCGGCGCATTCGGAGGGCGAGATCCAGATCATCGCGCCATCGGGCTGGCTGCTCGCGGTCACGCTCGTCCTGCTGTTCGCGCCCAAGTTCATGGCGCTGGGCTGGATGCTCGCCGATCCGGTGCGGCGCGGCGGCTTCGGCGGCAGTTGGGCGCTGGTCAAAAGCGTCGCGCTCGACATCCCGCTCGGCGTGCTGGTCGCCCCGATGATGATGATGACGCAGACGCTCGCGGTGATCGACATATTGCGCGGCCGGCCGAGCGGCTGGGCGGCACAGAACCGCGTGTCCGACGGCATCGCGCTGGCGGACGCGGCGCGCCATTATCGCTGGCATCTGATCGTCGGCGGAGTGATGGCGGCGGCGGCGGTCGCCGGATTGCAGGCCGCGATCTGGATGGCGCCAATCTTCGCGGGGCTGCTCGCCGCGCCGCTGATGGTGGCGTGGACGTCGCGCGCTGCGCTGGGCCGGGCCACCGCGCGCCGCGGCATCTTCCTGATCCCCGAGGAGCGCCGCCCCAACCCGCTGATCCGCGACGCGCAGCCCGGCGCCGAGGATCGCAGCGAACCGACGCTCCCGCCCGACGCCGCGCGCTGGCCCGCGCTGGGCGCGCTGTTGCCGAGGCATCAGCCGAGCTAAGCGAAAGTCGGCAACGCACATGTGCTCCTGCGTAGGCAGGAGCCAGGTGAAGAGCCGCGGCGCCTGCACCCCTGGGCTCCTGCCTGCGCAGGAGCACCAAAAGCCTGGATGGCGGTCAAGTCAGAGGTGCCGCTCCAAAGCCACACGCGTCGGGCCTGGATTGCTTCGGCGCTTCGCGCCTCGCAATGACGGGAAAGGCGCGGTAACGCTCGGGACTTGAGCGAGCGAGGGGCACAGATGCAGCGGACGACCACCGAAAACGAGCTGACCTTCGGCGCGCTGCTGCTCGGCGTGCTGCTCACGCTGGTGTTCACCGCCGCCAACGTGTTCCTCGGCCTGCGCGTCGGCCTCACCTTCGCGACATCGATCCCCGCCGCGGTGATCTCGATGGCGGTGCTCAAGGCGCTCGGACGCTCGGGAATCCTGCGCAACAACATCGTGCAGACCGTCGCTTCCGCGGCAGGCACGCTCGCCTCGATCATCTTCGTGCTGCCCGGGCTGGTGATGGTCGGCTGGTGGGCCGACTTCCCGTTCTGGCAGAGCTTCCTGATTTGCGCGACGGGCGGGCTGCTTGGCGTGATGTTCTCGATCCCGCTGCGCCGCGCGCTGGTCACCGGCTCCGACCTGCCCTTCCCCGAGGGCTGCGCCGCCGCCGAAGTGCTCAAGGTCGGCAGCGCCGAGGCGGGCAGCGCGGGCGTCGAGGAGAGCGGCGCCGGGCTCGCCGCCTTGCTGTTCGGCAGCCTGGTCTCGGCGGGTTTCGCGCTGCTCGCCGCGATGCGGCTGGCGGCCGAGGAGGCCGGCGGCTGGTTCCGCGTCGGCCCGACCGCGACCAATATCAGCTTCAGCCTGTCGTTCGCGCTGCTCGGCGTCGGCCATCTGATCGGCCTGTCGGTCGGGATCGCGATGCTGTGCGGGCTGGTGCTCGGATTCGGCGTCGCGACGCCCGTGCTCGTCCTGCTCCACCTCGGCCCGGTCGACGTCCTCGCCGCCGCGCCCGACGTCTGGAAGCACGAGGTGCGTTTCATCGGCGCGGGCGTGATCGGCGCCGCGGCGCTGTGGACGCTCGCCAAGCTGATCGCGCCGATCGCCAGGGGCCTCGCCGACGCCGCGGCCTCGTCGAAGGCCCGCGCGCTGCCGGGCGGCGCGGACCTGCCGGTCGAGGAGCGCGACATGCCGGTCGCGATCGTCGGCGCGATCTGCGGCGCGCTGATCCTGCCGATCGCATGGCTGCTCGCGCATTTCGCCGGAAGCGGGCCGCTCGCGTCGCTGGCCGCGCCGCTGGCAATCGGCGGGACGCTGTTCGTCTATATCGCGGGGATCATCACCGCCTCGGTCTGCGGCTATATGGCGGGGCTGGTCGGCTCGTCGAACAGCCCGATCTCGGGCGTCGGCATCCTCGCCATCCTCGCCGCCGCATTGCTGCTCGCGCTGTTCGTCGGGCCGACCGCGGCGACCGCGCCGCATCTCGTCGCCTTCGCGCTATTCGCCACCGCGATCGTCTTCTCCGCGGCGACGATCGCCAACGACAATCTCCAGGATCTCAAGACCGGCCAGCTCGTCGGCGCGACGCCGTGGAAGCAGCAGGTCGCGCTCATGATCGGCGTTGTCGCGGGGGCGCTGACGATCCCGCCGGTGCTCAACCTGCTCGGCCAGGCCTATGGCTTCGGCGAGCCGTCGCTTGCGCACCCGCAGCCGCTGCCCGCGCCGCAGGCGCTGCTGATCAGCGCGCTCGCCAAGGGTGTGCTGGCGAATGATCTCGACTGGAATCTGATCGGATTCGGGGTCGCGGTCGGCGCCGCGCTGATCGCGCTCGACGGCTGGCTCGGCCGCAGCGGACGGATGCGGCTGCCGCCGCTCGGCGTCGGCATGGCGATCTACCTGCCGATGTCGCTGACCTTGCCGATGGTCGTCGGCGCGCTGGTCGGCCACGCCTGGGAGCAGCGCAACGTCGACGAGGCGACGCGGCGGATCGGGGTGTTGATGGCCTCGGGGTTGATCGTCGGCGAGAGCATCTTCGGGGTGATCCATGCAATCCCGATTTCGATCACGGGGCTTCCCAAGCCGCTCGCTGTCGTCGGCGACGAATTCCAGACGATCGCGGCGACCGGCGGATCGCTGCTGTTCGCGGTGCTGCTGGCGCTCGCCTATCGCCGCGCGACGACATTGGGCGCGCGGATCGGGGCGGTTTGACGACCGGAGCAATCGGCCTTCGCACCATCCCCACTTCCGTGCGGCCTGAGCGCAGTCGAAGGCGATGCGTCGGCGGTGGCTGCACTTCGACGTCGCTCAGTGCGAACGGGTTTGAGAGGCCGGCGCCGCGCGTCTACGTTGCCCTGAACGGATAGGGCGCGATCGGGCGCTGATATTGGTTGAGGTCGAGCGCACGCATCACCGGGGGCAGCGCGCGCTCGGGGCAGTCGCGGCGCTCGCACAAAGGACAGGCGGGGCCGATCGGGATCGGCGCGGCGCCAAGCCCGTCCGCCGCGCAGATCGCCGCGCCATGCTTGTCTTCGCAACCGAGAACGATCATCACCTGCCCGGGCGCGGCAGTACGTGGAAAAGCGCGCGCGAAGGTGACGTAGCGCTGCGCGTCGGGCGCCTCGACCAGCGCCGCGATCGTCTCGCCCGGCAGGCGGAACGCGCGCTGCACGCCCCAGCGCGGGCAGTGGCCACCGAAGCGCGCGATCGGCATCGACTCGCCGGCGAAGCGCTTGGCGACATTGCCCGCCGCATCGAGCTTGAGCAGGAAGAAGGGGATGCCGCGCGCGCCCTGGCGTCCCAGCGTGGTCAGCCGGTGCGCGACCTGCTCGTAGGAGACGCCGAAGCGCGCGGCGAGCAGATCGACGTCGTGCCGCGTCGCGAGCGCCGCCTCGGCGAAGCGCGCATAGGGCATGATGATCGCGGCGGCGGCGTAATTGGCGAAGGCGATCTTGGCCAGCCCCGCCGCCTCGTCGTCGGGCGGCGCCGCGCGCGCGATCGCATCCGCGATCGGCTTGGCCAGCGCGTGCATAGCGAGCTGGTAGGCGATCGCGAACAGCCGGCTCTCGGCCGGCAGCCGCTCGGACAGCATCAGCCGGCGGCGGTGGAAGTCGTAGTGGCGCAGGCTGCCCGGCAGCACGTCCTCGGGCATCACGCGCACCACGACGCCGTAGCGCTCGCCCAGCCGCGCGAGCATCGCCTCGCGCAGCGCATCGGGGCCGGCGCCGAGTTCGAGCGACACGGCTTCGGCCGCGCTATCGAGCTCGGGCAGATGATTGCGCCGCTGATCGAGATGGTCGCGCAGCCAGTCGAGTGGCGAGGCCATCGCCGGCGACGCCGCGCCCAGCTGCTCGATCCGATCGGGCATCCGCCTGAGGTCGCCCAGCGCGCGGTAAAGCCGCGCCACCGCCTCGGCGACGCTCGGATAATTTTCGGCGACCTCCAGCACCTCGTGGCGCGGGATGCCGATGTCGCGCACCAGCCCGTCGGCGAAGATCTCGTGCAGGTCGCTCGCCGCCGCCTCGTTGGCACCCGCGACGAAATCGCGCATGTCGATGTCATAGGTGTTGGCGAGGCGGAGCAGCATCTGCGCGGTCAGCGGACGCTGGTTGCGCTCGAGATGGTTGAGATAGCTGGGCGACACGCCAAGCTCCTCCGCCATCCGCGTCTGGTTGAGCCCGAGCTCGCGGCGCAGCACGCGCAGCCGCGGCCCGAGATAGAGTTTGCGGTCGGCGGGGGTTGTCATAATCGTCGGTTGTCACAGCATGACATCAAAAACAAGTCACAGCGCTGTTCCGCTCGCCCGATCCGTCCGATAGGCTGGCGCGAACCGTGCGAGCACCCCTATGACCAACCCCGGTACGCCGACCTACGACCAGCTGCGCATTTTTCTCGCCGTCGTCGAGACGGGCAGCTTCGCCGCCGCCGGGCGGCAGCTCAACCGCGCGACCTCGGTGATCAGCTACGGCATCGCCAATCTCGAGGCACAGCTCGGCCTGCTGCTGTTCGACCGCGAGGGCACGCGCAAGCCGATCCTGACCGCGGCGGGGCGCTCGGTGCTCGCCGAGGCGCATGCGATCGCGCACGGCATGGACGGCTTGCGCGCCAAGGTGACGGGACTGCTGCGCGGGCTCGAACCCGAGGTCAGCGTCGTCGTCGACGTCATGTGGCCGAGCGCGTGGCTGGGCGCGACGCTGACCGCGTTCAGCCGCCAATTCCCGACCGTGACGCTGCGGCTGCACGTCGAGGCGCTGGGCGCGGTCGCGGGGCTGGTGTTCGACAGGCGCGCCGCGATCGGCATTTCGGGCCCGCAGGTCGCCGATCTCGACGGGATCGAGCATATCGCGCTCGGCTCGGTGCCGATGATCCCCGTCGCCGCGCCCGATCATCCGCTCGCGCGCGGCCGTATGGTGCCGGGCGCCGGGCGCGAGCATATCCAGCTCGTCCTCACCGATCGCTCGCCGCTGACCGCGGGACGCGATTTCTCGGTGGTCAGCGACCGGACCTGGCGGCTCGCCGATCTCGGTGCCAAGCATCAGCTGCTGCGCGAGGGGATCGGCTGGGGCTATATGCCGATGCCGCTGATCGAACCCGATCTCGCCGCGGGTACGCTGGTACGGCTCGACATGCCCGATCATGGCGGGATCACCTATCCCTTCGACGGGATCTACCGCAGCGACTCGCCGCCCGGCCCCGCCGCGGCCTGGCTGCTCGAACGGTTTGGCGAGGCGGGCGGCAAGACGGCCGAGGCGACACGATAGGCGCGACCCGGATTCGCGTTCTCCGCACGCGCCAGCGCCAAGTCGTCGCCGAGATGTCGATCCGATATGGAGCTTCGCCTCCACCATCGAGCCGGTTGCAGCTTGTACCGATAAAGATCCTCGAGCATGGTACCGAAACGATTTTGCTACGAGACCGATCGTGATCGTGCGCGTGTCTTGCAGATGACTGGATCGATCTTTCGTCCGGCGGGGGTAGGATGTGAGGAACTCGGCACTCTGCAGGCGGATCGTCGCGACCATTTTGCTTGCGGCGCTCGCGGGCTGCGCGATGCAACAGAAGGCGCCGTTCGCGGACCTTGCCGAGATCAAGGGGCTTGCCGACATACGCGGGTCGGCGAGTACGCCGGTGGAGGCGATAAACCCGAGCGGTGGCGGGGCCCCACCGATGGCGGTCGCGCCGCCCCCCGTACGCGGGGCGCCGCGCCCGCCTGCCATCCGCACGGCGCAGACCGCACCGGCCAATGGCGCGCCACAGATCGAGCTGGTCCGCTACATCGGGATCGACGCGCTCGACTGGACCAACGCACCCGCGGCACATTCGCTGGCCGATCTTTACACGCGGATCATCGTGGCGTCGGACCTTCCCGAGGGCACGACGGGATCCAATGCCGGAATGCCCCGGCGGGACTATGTCGCGGAGAAGAGATCTTGGGCAGCGATCCTCTCGACGCGGACGGATACCGTCACGACCGTCGCGAACATCACGCTGCGCGATCCCGGGCTGACCATCGCGATCCCGCTGTTCTCGATCACCCATGCCAGCGGCCGCCAGCTCGGCAACACCTGGGACACGCTGTTCACCGCCTCGTCGGTCGAATCGCCGCTGTTCCGGTTGAGCGCGAACACCGGGCTGACGCTGCACGTCTCCGCCAAGGTCTCGTCCGACGTGAAGAGCCAGGGCGCGGCGCTGGCGGTCAGCGCGCTCACCACGGCGGTCAAGATCGCGGCGCCGACATCGACGCTGTTGACGACGCTCTCCAAGCCCGCGACCGACAATACCGCCGCCGCGATCGACAGCGCGATCTCGTCGCTGCTGTCGGAAAGCATATCGGAAGACATCGAGATGGGGCGGCTGGCGGCGGGCTGGTCGCCGGCCAGCGCGCTGGAGATCACCGGCTGCGCGCCGTTCGTCCATGCGACCGGCACCGCCGACACGCATCTGTGCGGCAGCGAGGGCGATCTCAAGGGTGTGGTCGATCAACCCGTCGGCACCTGGCGGCTGTTCTTCGCCTGCCCGCGTCTCTCGGTCTTCGATTCCAAGGATATCTGCGACGACACCCCGACCGGCCTGGATGAATCGCTGTGGCAGGCGGGTGCGACAAAGCTCGCCGCCGAGCGCGCGCTGATCGCAAGGACGGTCAGCGACGCGCAGATCCTGTCGTTCAACCTCTCCAGCGAGACGACGGTTCAGGCCTATGTGCTGGCGCAGCCGTGGTTCACCTCGTTCGTCGCGCTGTCGACGCGCAAGCCCGCCGACTATGCAAGCTTCTGCGCATCGGGGCTGGTCGCGCTCGAGGCGAACGGGTTGAACACGCTCGATGCCGCGCTGGTCATCCGGGCGATGATCGAGCGGCTGCCCCAAATGGCGGCACTGCACCCCGATTTCGCGACGGGCGACGCCGGAAGCGGCTGCCGCGCGATGATCGGCGACGGCGTCCCGATGAGCTGATCGGGGCGGATCAGCCGGGCAGCTGCTCGCGCAGCCGATCGTTGAGCTTGCCGATCAAGCGGACGATCTCGCCGCATTCCTCGGGGCTAAGCGCGCCGAACACCGTGTCGATATAGGCCTGCTTCGACGCCTCGGCGCCCTCGATCGCGGCGCGTCCGGCGTCGGTGATCGAGATCAGCTTGGCGCGGCGGTCGCTCGGATCGGCGGTGCGGCGGACGAGGCCGTCGCGCTCCAGCCCGTCGATCGCCTCGGTGACCGTGCGCGGCGCCTGCCCGAACGAGCTGGCTATCTCGACCGAGCGCAACGGCCCTTCGCGCGCGACATGCATCAGCAGGCGCGCGCGCGCATAGGACGCGCCCTCCCCCGCCATGATGCGATCGATCGCACGGTGCGAGCGCAGATAGAAATCGCGCAGCATGTCGGTCGCACGCTGGCGCATGATCTTATGTTGAGGGTCCACAATAAGCGGGCTTGCCATATCTTGCCCCAACTGGCAACGGCGGGCTTTCGCGCGTTTCGTCGTGATACCAAGGTTGCTGCCGCATGGCCTCTGATGCCGATCCACCGTCACCCGAAGACAGCGCGCCGAAGCGCACGCGGCTGAGCCGCAGGACGCTGCGCATCCTGCTCGTGGCTCTGCTTGCGGTCGTGATCGTCGGCCTGATCTGGTTCGTCCGCTACGAGACGCGCGGGCGGTATTACCAGGCCACCAACGACGCCTATCTGCGCGCCGACTCGGTCACCGTCAGCCCGCGCATCTCGGGCTATGTCGAGCAGGTGTTCGTGGCCGACAACCAGGACGTGACGGCCGGCCAGCCGCTCGTGCGGATCGATTCCCGCGATTATGGCGCGCAGGCGGCGCAATATCATGCGCAGGTGGACGTCGCGCGCGCGAATGCCGCCAATGTCCGCGCCGGGATCAGCGAGCAGCAGGCCGCGATCGCGCAGGCGCGTGCGCAGCTGGCCTCGAGCAGGGCCGCCGCCGCGTTCGCGGCAGGCGAGGTGGCGCGCTACGCGCCGCTCGCCGCGAGCGGCGCCGAGACGCGCGAGAAGCTAAGCTCGCTGCGCAACCAGGCGGCGCAGGCGGCAGCGACCGCGGACGCGCAGGCCGCGGCGCTGACGCAGGCCGAACGCCGCGTCGCCTCGCTCGGCGCGCAGGTCCGACAGGCCGAGGCGCAGGGCGAGGCGGCGCAGGCGCAGGTCGCCGCCGCGAACGTCAATCTCGGCTCGGCGATCGTCCGGGCATCGGTCGCGGGGCGGGTCGGCGACAAGAGCGTGCGCGTCGGCCAGTTCGTCCAGTCGGGGCTGCGGATGATGTCCGTCGTTCCGCTCCAGGCAATCTATATCAGCGCCAATTTCAAGGAGACGCAGGTCGGCCTGATGCGGCCGGGCCAGCCTGCCGACATCGCCGTCGATGCGCTGTCGGGGGTCAGGCTGCGCGGCCATGTCGAGAGCATATCGCCCGGCACCGGCGCGCAATTCTCGCTGCTGCCGCCGCAGAATGCGACGGGCAACTTCACCAAGATCGTGCAACGCGTTCCGGTCCGCATCGCGATCGATGCCGGCCCCGAGGCGCGTCGCGTGCTGGTGCCGGGCATGTCGCTGTCGGTGACCGTCGACACCTATGCGGCGAAGGCGGATCTCGATCACATCCGGGATCAGGAAGACGCGCGGGACAAGGCCCACCGATGAGCGCGCCCTTGGCCGACCAGCCCGAAAACGCGGACGCCGCGGCGTGGCTGGCGGTGGCGGCGGGGACGCTCGGTGCGCTGATGGCGATGCTCGACGTTTCGATCGTCAACTCGTCGCTGCCCAACATCCAGGGCGAGATCGGCGCGAGCGGCACCGAGGGCACCTGGATCTCGACCGCCTATCTGGTCGCCGAGATCATCATCATCCCGCTGTCGGGCTGGCTCGAGCGGCTGCTCGGGCTGCGCACCTTCCTGCTGATCGCGGCGACCTGCTTCGTCTGCTTCTCGATGCTGTGCGGCTTCTCCGGGACGCTGCCGATGATGATCGTCGGCCGCGTCGGCCAGGGCTTCACCGGCGGCGCGCTGATCCCGACCGCGATGACGATCATCGCAACGCGCCTCCCGCGCCACCAGCAGCCGATCGGCAGCGTGATGTTCGGCGCGACCGCCATTCTCGGGCCGATCTTCGGCCCGGTGCTCGGCGGCTGGCTGACCGAGAATGTCAGTTGGCATTATGCCTTCTTCATCAACCTGCCCGTCGGGATCACGCTGATCACGCTGCTCGCGGTCGCGATGCCACACAAAAAGCCCGATTTCGACCTGATCCGCCAGGCCGATTGGCTGGGCATCGTCGGGCTGATCATGGGGCTGGGTGGGCTCACCGTGGTGCTCGAGGAGGGCGAGCGCGAGCAATGGTTCGCCTCGTCCGACATTCGCACGATGGCGGTGGTCTCGGCGGTCGGCTTCATCCTGCTCGCGATCGGGCAGCTGACCGCCAACCGCCCGGTGATCCGGCTCGCGCTGTTGCGCGACCGCCATTTTGGCGCGGTCGTCGCGATGACGACGGTGATCGGCATGGTGATCTACGGCACCTCCTATGTGATCCCGCAATTCCTCTCGCAGATCGCCGACTATAATTCGCTCCAGTCGGGCGAGATCGTGCTGCTCTCGGGTCTGCCGATGATGGCGATGGTGCCGTTCCTGCCGCGGCTGATGCGGCTGATCGACCTGCGCGTCGCGGTGATCTTCGGGATGACCTTGCTCGCGATCAGCGCCTATATGGAAACCGATCTCACCATCCTGTCGACCGGCAGCGCGTTTGCCGATTCACAAATCCTGCGCGGCTTCGGCACCGTGTTCTCGGCGATGTTCATGAACCAGGCGTCGATCCGCTCGGTCCGCCCCGATCAGGCGAGCGACGCCTCGGGGCTGTACAACACCGCGCGCAATCTCGGCGGCAGCCTCGCACTCGCCGGCGTCGCCGTGATTCAGGACCAGCGGGTCTGGCTGCACAGCCGCCGGATCGAGGAGACGCTGTCGGCCAATTCGGTCGACGTGCAGACCTATATGTCGGGACAGGCGAGGATGCTGGGCAGTATGGACACCGCCTATCAGTCGCTCGGCGCCTCGATCCAGGCGCAAGCGCTGACGATGACCTACGCCGACCTCTTCTTCATCCTCTCGGTCGGCATCGTCTGCGTGACGCCGCTCGCGCTGCTGCTTCGCCCGATCCCCAAGAACGCCAAACCGATCATGGCCCATTGATATGAGCAAATGCGCGCCCCTCCCCGTCATGCTCGCAACGCTGCTGGCAGGCTGCACGGTCGGCCCCAATTATTCGGGCCCGCCCGTCGCCACCACAGGCGCGGCGCCGCACCCGGGCTTCGTGCGCGCGGGCGACGCGCCGGTGGTGGCAGAGCCGCCGGTCGCATCCTGGTGGCTGGCGCTCGGCGATCCGACGCTGTCGGCGCTCGAGACGCGCGCGCTCGCGGCCAACCCCGATCTTGCGGCGGCCGAGGCGCGCATCCGTCAGGCCCGCGCCGGATTGCGCGAACAGAAGGCCGATCTGCTGCCCAATGGCAGCGCCACCGCGCTTTATGCCCATGCCCGCATCCCGGGCCTCAATCTCGGCCAGCTCAGCTCGGGCTCGAACAGCGCGGGCGCCGGCAGCGGCACCGGGAGCACGACGCAGACGACGGGCAGTTCGGTATCGAGCCTCAATCTCTACACGCTCGGCTTCGATGCGACCTGGGAGGTCGATCTGTTCGGCGGGCAGCGTCGCGCGGTCGAAGCGGCGCGGGCCACGCTCGGCGGGGCGCAAGCCGATCTTGCCGACGCGCAGGTCAGCCTCACCGCCGAGGTCGCGCAGGCCTATGTCAATGTCCGCGACAGGCAGCGACGGATCGCGCTCAATGCGCGCTCGACCGCGATGCAGGAACAGATGCTCGCGCTGACGCGGCAGCGTTACGAGCGCGGCACCGCCTCGCGCGAGGATGTCGCAACGCTCACCCAGCAGCTCGACGCGACACGCGCCAACAATACGCCGCTGCGTGCCGAGCTCGACGCCTATCTCGACGAGCTCGCGACGCTAAGCGGCGAGGCCCCCGGTGCGCTCGACCCGCTGCTCGCTGCGGCGGGGGCGGTGCCGTTGCCGCCCGCGCAGGTGGCGGTCGGCGATCCCGCCGCGCTGCTGCAGCGTCGGCCCGACATCCGCTCGGCCGAACGCACGCTTGCCGCGGACACCGCCAAGATCGGCGAGGCCGACGCCGCCCGCTTCCCCAAGGTCAGCCTGATGGGGATCATCGGGATCGGTGGTGCGGCGCCTAGCGACCTCACCCATCTCGACGACTTCACCGCGCTGCTCGCGCCGCAGATATCGTGGAATTTCCTCGACTTCGGCCGCAACGCCGCGCGCGTCCACCAGGCCGAGGCGGTGCGCGACGAAGCCGAGGCGAAATATCGCTCGGCAGTGCTGGCTGCGCTGCGCGATGCCGAGGATTCGCTGTCGCGTTTCCGCTATCGTCGCGCGACCGTCGCCAATCTCGCGCGCGCCGCCGCCTCGGCGGATGAGACCGCCGCGCTTGCCCAGCAGCGTTATGCGGGCGGCACGATCACGCTGATCGCGCTGCTCGACGCGCAGCGGCAGCAGATCGACGCCGCCGAAAACCTGTCGATCGCAAAGGCCGCGCTGACCGGCGACTTCGTGGCGATCCAGAAGGCGCTCGGGCTCGGCTGGAGCGCACCGGCCTGATCATCCGACGGCGATGCGTCAGCGATCGCCGGGCAGGCGCGGCAGGTCGGCGGCGGGCGGGCTTTCATCCTTGAGATCGACCCCGGTGAGGCGGATGGCGCGCGCGCGCTCGGCGAGCCAGCCGATCCGGTCCGCGGCGGCGCGATAGCCAAGCCCGTGCGGCGGGCGGATGTTGGAGACGCAGTTGCGCTCGCTGTCGCGGCGACCGCGGCGCGGGGCCCAGGTGAGATAGGCGCCGAGGCTGTCGGGCGCGCTCAGCCCGGGGCGTTCGCCGATCAGCATCACCACCAGATCGACGCCGAGCGCCGCGCCGATCTCGTCGCCGAGCGCGACCCGCGCATGATGCGCGACGACGATCGGCGCGATCGACCAGTCGGCCAGCCGCGCGACCAGCGCCTCGACGAGCGGCGCGGCATGGCGCTGTACCGCGATCGCCGACAGGCCGTCGCCGATCACGATCGCCAGCGCCGCACCCGCCGGGGCGAGACGCGCCGCGTCGCCTCGATCGAGCAGCCGGCCCAGATCGGGGCGCTGCAGATAGGTGGTGCGATCGTCGGCGCGGCTGCGGACCACGACGAGCGCGCGACCCGGAATCGCGGCGCGCAACGCGTCGACGTCGAGCCGGGCATGCACCGCATCGCGCGCGCGGGCGTGCGCCAGCTCGAAGTCGAGCAGCGCACCCGTGGTCAGCGACTGGCCGGTGCGCGCCAGCGCGATCCGCGCCTGCGTCAGGCTGCGCAATCGTCCGGTGAGGTCGGTCGGCACCGGCGGCTCAGCCATCGAGCCGCGCGAGCGCCGGGATCGCGCGGTGCGACAGCGCCGGCGGCCCGCCCGAGATACGGCCGTCCGGCCCGAGCAGCCCCGCCGAGCCCAGCCACGCCTCGAATTCGGGCGCGGGGCGCAGCCCCAGCGTCTCGCGCAGATAGAGCGCGTCGTGGAAGCTCGTCGATTGGTAGTTGAGCATGATGTCATCGGCGCCGGGCACGCCCATCACGAAATTGACCCCCGCGACGCCGAGCAGCGTCAGGATCGAATCCATGTCGTCCTGGTCCGCCTCGGCATGGTTGGTATAGCAGATGTCGAGCCCCATCGGCAGGCCGAGCAGCTTGCCGCAGCAATGATCCTCCAGCGCCGCGCGCAGAATCTGCTTGCCGTCGTAGAGATATTCGGGGCCGATGAAGCCGACCACCGAATTGACCAGCAGCGGCCTGAACGCGCGCGCGACCGCATAGGCGCGACATTCGAGCGTCTGCTGGTCGACGCCGTGATGCGCATCCGCCGACAGCGCCGAACCCTGCCCCGTCTCGAAATACATGACGTCATGGCCGACCGTGCCGCGGCGCAGCGACAGCGTCGCGTCGTGCGCCTCGTCGAGCAGCGCGAGATCGATGCCGAAGCCCGCATTGGCGGCCTGCGTTCCCGCGATCGACTGGAAGCAGAGATCGACCGGCGCGCCGCGCTCGACCAGCCGCAGCGTGTTGGTGACGTGCGTCAGCACGCAGGATTGCGTCGGGATCGCATAGGCCTGGCGGACATCGTCGAGCAGCTGGAGCAGCGTCGCCGCCGCCTCGACGCTGTCGCCCGCGGGGTTGATCCCGATCACCGCGTCGCCCGATCCGAGCAGCAGCCCGTCGAGCACCGAGGCGGCGATGCCGGCGGGGTCGTCGGTCGGATGGTTGGGCTGGAGCCGCACCGACAGCCGCCCGGCCAGCCCGATCGTGTCGCGAAACGCGGTGACGATGCGGATCTTGCGCGCGACCGCGATCAGATCCTGGTTGCGCATCAGCTTGGAGACCGCGGCGACCATCTCGGGGGTCAGCCCGCGCGCCACCGCCGCGATCGCGGCGCCGTCCGCCTCGTTGGAGAGCAGCCAGTCGCGCAGGCCACCGACGGTCAAATGCGCGATCGCGGCGAACGCCTCGGCATCGTGGCCGTCGACGATCAGCCGCGACACCTCGTCCGCCTCATAGGGGATCACCAGCTCGTCGAGGAAGGTCGACAGCGACAGGTCGGCGAGGACGTAGCGCGCGGCGACGCGCTGCTCGGCGCTCTCGGCCGCCAGCCCGGCAAGCGCATCGCCCGACCGCGGCGGGCTGGCGACGGCAAGCAGGTGGCGCAGATCGTCGAAGCCGTGGCGCGTGCCGCCGAGATCGAAGCGGTAGCGCACCGCCGCCTAGGCCAGCGCCGGTGCGGTGCCGCGGCGCTCGCGCACCACGGTCGCGACCACCGCCATCGCCATGATCGCGGCGAACAGCAGGAATATCTGCGGATTGTAGTAGATCATCGCCGCCAGCGCGACGAGCGCCAGGGTCAGCGCCACCGCCGGCGCGGCAGGATAGAGCGGCGCCCGGTAGGGACGATCGAGCCGCGGCTCGGTGCGGCGCAGGCGGAACAGGCTCGCCATGCTCATGATGTATAGCATCAGCGCGCCGAACGCCGACAGGACGACGATGCTCGCGGTCAGCGACTGGCCGGCGATGCTGACCAGCGTGTCGCTGTAGATCGCCGCGACGCCGACGACGCCGCCCGCGATCGTCGCGATGTGCGGGGTGCGGAAGCGCGCGTGCAGCCGGCCCAGCATGGCGGGCAAGAAACCCGCGCGCGACAGCGCGAATATCTGCCGCGCATAGCCCATGATGATGCCGTGGAACGAGGCGACCAGCCCGAACAAGCCGAGCCACACCAGCATGTGCAGCCAGCCGCTCGACCGGCCGACGACGCGCGTCATCGCCTGCGGCAGCGGATCGTTGAGCGTGGCGAGCGTCTTCCAGTCGCCCGCGCCACCGGCGAAGATCATCACCCCGAAGGCGAGCGCGGTGAGCGTCACGATCCCGCCGATATAGGCGATAGGGATGGTGCGCCGCGGCTCGCGCGCCTCTTCGGCGGCCATCGCCACCCCCTCGATCGCGAGGAAGAACCAGATCGCGAACGGGATCGCGGCGAACATCCCGCCGATCGACGCGACGCTGAAATGCGCCGAGCCCGACCAGCCGCCCGCCGCGAACGCCGCCCAGTGGAATCCCGGCGCGACGACCGCCATGAACACCAGCAGTTCGCCGACCGCGAGCAGCGTCACGACCAGCTCGAACGTCGCCGCGATCCGCACGCCGATCACATTGAGCGTGACGAACAGCAGATAGGCGCCGAGCGCCGCCGCGCGGGAATCGAGCCCGGGAAACTGCACCGCCAGATAGGCACCGATCGCCAGCGCGATCGCGGGCGGCGCGAACAGGAATTCGATCAGCGTCGCAAACCCCGCGACCGCGCCGCCGACGGGTCCGAAGGCGCGGTGCGCATAGGCGAACGGACCGCCGGCATGCGGGATCGCGGTGGTCAGTTCGGTGAAGCTGAAGATGAAGGCGACGTACATCAGCGCGACGAGGATCGTCGTGACGAGGAAGCCGAGCGTCCCCGCCTGCACCCAACCGAAGCTCCAGCCGAAATATTCGCCCGAGATGACAAGCCCGACCGCGATCCCCCACAGCTGGAGCGCGCCGAGCGTCTTCGCGAGCGTCGGTGCCGCGTTCGCTGTCATCGATCACCCCGCTCGTCGCGCGCGCCCCGTCATGCCGCGCTGCACAAGCGTGTCACGAAGCCGCGACGAGTTCCACCTTCTTCTAGCGCTACGCCGGCGATACGCACGGCACCGGCGCCGCCCGTGGCAGCGTGCGCATCAGCCTGTTGAGGCCATAGGCGGTCGCGACCAGCCCGACGACGCAGGTGACATAGGCGACGTCGCAAAGGAACGGCGCCCAGCGCAGCGAGACATGCGCGAAATTGCGCAGCAGCAGCAGGGCGACGCTGCCGACATAGCCGCACGCGTCCGCCACGTAGATCAGGAAGCCGGCATTGCCCGGCGATCCGGTCGCGGCGATCATGCGATCGAAGAGCAGCGCGTTGAACGGCGTATAGGCAAGATAGAGCCCCGCGCCGACCGCGATCATCCACGCCGCCGGATTGAGCAGCCCGAGCTGGTAGAACAGCGTCGAGAGCCCCATCAGCAGCAGCCCGATCGCGACGAGGATCAGGTTCCAGATCACCCCGCGGCGATTGTCCCGCACCCGGATCAGCATCGCCAGCGCGACCAGCGAGACCGCCGCGACGGGCACCTCGGACCAGGTGAAGATTCCGGCATTGCCCGCATAGCCGAGCTCGGCCCAGATTTCGGCGGCGAAATTGTCGCGAAAATCGCGAAACGCGGTGATCATCACATAGACGCCGATCAGCGCGACCAGCCCGGCGGCATGCGCGCGGAAGAAGCGGCGCCGCTGCCCGCCATCCATCGGTACGCGCCGGGTGCGCTCGGCCTCGTCGCGCGCGCTCGGCGGCGGCAGCTGCGCCAGCGCCCAGACCGAGAGCAGCAGCATCGGCGCGAACAGCAGCCCGGTCACCGCCGGCATCCAGCGTTCGCTCGCCCAATGCGCGACGAGCACCGCCTCGCCCGCCGACTTGACCACCCCCGACGACAGGATGAAGCTCGCGCACAGCATCGCGCCGAGCACTTCTGACAGCCTGCGCCCCTCGATGAAGCCGACCACCAGCCCCCAGATCATGCCGAGCGCAAGGCCGTTGAGGAACAGCATCGCGATCCCGGCCAGCGGCGGCACCACCGCGAAGGCGGCGAGCGCAATCTCGGCGATGCCGATCAGCAGCAGGATCGCGCCGGCCCTGCGCGAGGGCAGCATTTCCGACACGATCTTGACGCCGATGATCTTGGACAGCGCATAGCCCGCGACCTGCGCGATCACGAGCATGATCTTGAAATCGACCGCGAACGGCCAGCCCGCGACATGTGCGTAGCTCGCGGCCGAGAAGGGCTTGCGATAGGCGTACATCGCGAAATAGGTGAAGAATGCCGCGAGGCCGCCATAGAGCGCGAAGACGGTGGGCGGCGCGGTGCGAAGCCAGCGGGTGACCGCGCCTTCGCGGCGGCGAAGCGGAGGCGCGAGCGCGGGATCCGCCAGGGTCATGCGGGTGGCCGCTCGCCGGCGGCGATCCGCGCGTCGATTGCCTCGATCACCGGCCACAGACCGGCGACGCTGTCGATCACATAGTCCGCGCCCGCCGCCTTCAACGCCGCCGACGCGGCATCGACGCGCTGGCGGTGCTCGGTCTCGGGCAGCGCCAGCAGCTCGTCATAGGTGAGCCCGACGCCGTTGCCCGACGCCGCGACGCCGACCGTCCAGCTGCCCGCCGCCTTGCCCTCGCCGATCCCGACCGTGGCGTCGTCGACCTTGACGCACGCCCAGGCCGGCCAGACGCCGAGCTCGACCAGCGCCTTCCACAGCATCAGCGGCGACGGCCGCCCGACAGGCGTCTCGCCCGAGCAGACCACGACCGCGGGCGCATAACCCTGCTCGGCGGCGAGCGGCAGGATGTCCGCCATCATCTCGCGCGTGTAACCGGTGCACGAGCCGATCGGCACGCCGGCTGCAGCTAGCCGCTCGACCAGATCGAGCGCACCCGGGATCAAGGTCGCGCAATCGCGCGCCGCCTCGCGCATGATCGGGCCGACGGCATCGTGGAGATGCGTGACGTCGGCCTCTTGCGGATCGGTGCCATGTGCGGCGCGCCACGCCTCTCGGACCCGCGGCATCGCCAGGATCGCGCGGATATGATCGCGCTTGGCGCGGCCCATGTCGGCGCGCGCCTCGGCCTCGTCGATCGGCACGCCCGCCTGCTTGAACAGCCGGATCAGTGCCACCACCGGGGCGCGGCTGCCATGATCGATCATGGTCCCCGCCCAATCGAGTATCACGGCCTTGATCGCGGTCGTCATGCGGCAGCTCCGATGGTCTGGTTGATGAGGTCGCCGATCACGTCCTCGGCAAGCCCGAAGCCGGTCGAGGCGCCGGTGCCGCTGGTCACCACGACCAGCCGCACGCCATCCGCCGGCGTTTCGACGAGGCTGTGCCCCGCGGCCGAGGCATAGGTGCCCGTCCAGCGTTCGAGCACGGGCGGCACCGTGCCGAACACGGCGGCGAATTCGTCGAGGATGAGGCGATCGACCGCCTCGGACGAAAAGGGATCCGGGGTCGGCGCATAATGATGGCTATCGCCGACGATCAGGCTGCCGTCGGCGCCCTGCGCGACGATCAGGTGGACACCGTTGGCGAGCTGATCGGGCTGATCGGCCGCGAGCCGCGCGCGCAGCGCCGCCGCCTCGGGCAGCGCGGCATAGCCCAGATAGCGGACCAGCCCGAGATCGGACATGATCGTCGCGGGCAGCCGATAGCCCGGCGCGGCGAGCCGCATCATCTGCAGCTTGCAGCGCGTCACATGCGCGCGGGCGAGCGTCTCGGGGAAGAGCGTCGCCAGATCATCGCCCGGGCAGACGACGATCGCGTCGGCGCGGACCGTGCCCGCGCTGGTCTCGACGCGGCCGGTCGCGACGCCGTGGACCGCGACGCCGCGGCGGATCGTCACCAGCCCGCCGGCCTCCAGCCAGCGCGCCAGGGCGGGGACGGCCTCGCGCGATTCGACGCGCAACTCGGTCGGGCTCGCCAGCGCGCCCCGCAGCCGCCCCGGCGCCATCGGCGCGAGCCGCTCGGCGGCGGCCTTGGCGTCCAGCCACGTGCAGTCCTCCGCCATATCGGTGCGCAGGAACGCGGCGATCACGTCTTCGGCTTCGGCGCGCTGGGCGACCATCAGCATGCCGCGCTGCGCGATCGCGATCCCCGCCGGTCGCGCGACCTCCGCCCAGATCTCGCGCGACCGGCGCGCGCGCCGCCAGACGTCGCCCTGCTCCTGGCCGGTGACGGTGACGAAGCCGAAATTGCGCACCGACGCGCCATTGGCCTGCGCGTCGCGATCGAGCATGACGACGCGCAACCCCTGCCGGCTCGCCGCCAGCGCATGCGCGAGGCCGACGATCCCTGCGCCGACGATCGCGACATCGAACGACATTTCGGACGACATTCCGGACAAAGGCTTCCTCCGCCGCCGAGCTTAACGCGGTACGCCCCATGTCGTCCGATCGCGTGCGATGCGCCAAGACATTGGATGAATGCAACGCATAGGCCACGCCTATGTCGCGGCGCAACAATCGTCACGTATCCGTCACGGCATGTCGCTAGCGTCGCTCGATCATGACGGCGAGCTACCAGCATTTGCGGGCCTTTCATGCCATCGCCGTCGAGCGTGGCGTGTCGCGCGCGGCGCGGCGCCTCAATGTCTCGCAGCCGACGCTATCGCAGCAACTGAAGGCGCTCGAGGCGCGGCACGCGGTCGCGCTGTTCGAGAATCGCAAGTCGCCGCTCAAGTTGACCGCGGCGGGGCGCGACCTGTTCACACTCACCCAGCGCCTCTTCGCCACCGCCGCCGACATCGACGACATGCTCGGCGAGACCTCGGCGCTGACCGGCGGGATGCTGCGGCTCGGCTCCGATTCGCCGCCCTATGCGGCCCGCGTGGTGGCGCGGTTCCGGCAGAGCCACCCGCAGACCGGCATCCAGGTGCGGATCGGCAATGCGCAGGAGGTGATGCAATGGTTGAGCGAGGCGCAGATCGACGCCGCGCTGGCGAGCGACCCGCCCGCCGACGCGATGTTCAGCTATGATCCGCTCTATACCGACCGGCTGAGCTGCGCGGTTCCCGTCGGCCACCCGCTCGCCCGCTTCGAGGCGATCCCGATCGAGGCGCTCGCCGACGCGGTGCTGCTCTCGCGCGAGGCGATGTCGAAGACGCGCGCCTTCACCGAGCGCGCACTGACGGACGCGGGCATCGTTCCCGCAGCGACGCTCGAGTTCCAGGGGCGCGAGGCGATCCGCGAGGCGATCGCGCTCGGGCTCGGCGTCAGCATCTTCTTCGCCTCCGAATGCCCGCCGGACCGGCGGATCGACTATCGACCTCTCGATACGGGGGGCCGCTCCTACGAGCTGCGCAGCTTCCTGCTCTGCCAGAGCGAGCGGCGCCGCAGCAGCCTGATGCGTGCGCTCAAGGCGGTGGTGTCGCAGATCCGCGAACAGGCGACCGAACCCAGCGAGCCGGCGACGGTGATCGTCCTCGCGTGAACGCGACTCGCAGCAGTTTCCAGGCTAGCGCCGGGCTGTGACGCGTGGATGACACCGTAACGATCTCGGCCATAGTTCTCGCCTATACAGGTCATTCAGCCAAAGACTTGGCGCCGCATCGGCGATTCAGACGAGAGCGCCCGCAACGGTTCGTAATCATACGACTTGGGGGCATATCATGAAGGCCGACTATCTGATCTCCTGCGCGCTCGTCGCGCTGCTGGGCGGCACCGCCGCGACCGCGGCCGATACCGCCGCCGCGCCGGTCGACACGTCGGCGCCGCAGGCGTCGAACGGCGACATCATCGTCACCGCGCAGCGTCGCAACGAAAGCATCCAAAAGGTGCCGCTGACCGTCCAGGCGCTGAGCGGCGACACGCTGTCCAAGCTCAACGTCACCACGTTCAACGACCTGCTCAAATATACCCCCAACGTCACCTTCGGCAGCAACGGCCCGGGCTCTGGCGCGATCTTCATGCGCGGCCTGTCGACGGGCTTCGCGGGCAACCAGTCGTCCGCGACGATCGCCTATTTCCCCAACGTCGCGCTGTATCTCGACGACCAGTCGATGCAGTTCCCGGCGCGCAACGCCGACGTCTACATGGCCGACATGGAGCGCGTCGAGGTGCTCGAGGGGCCGCAGGGCACGCTGTTCGGCGGCGGCGCGGAAGCCGGCGCGGTGCGCTACATCACCAACAAGCCCAACCTCCACGATTTCGGCGGGCATATCGAGGGTAGCGCGGGCGGGACCGTCGGCGGCGCGCCCAACGGCTCGTTCAACGCGACGATCAACATCCCGATCATCCAGGATCGCCTCGCGGTCCGCGCAGTGTTCTACGACGATCATCGCGGCGGCTATATCGACAACGTGCCGAGCAGCTTCACGCGCTCGGATTCGGACTCGGGCAATTACTATCTCAACAATGGCGGCAAGACGCTGCCGGCGAGCCAACAGGCCAATGACGGCCAGTATAATAATTATGCGCTGGCCAAAAAGAACTTCAATCCGGTCGACTATACCGGTGGCCGCATCTCGGCGAAGCTCGCGATCGCGCCCGATTGGGATTTGCTCGTCTCCGAAAGCTATCAGCGGATGGACGCGCAGGGCACCTTCGCCACCTACCCGACCGGCTCGGACTTCCAGCCGCTCGGCGCACTGCAGACCACGGTATTCACGCCCAGCTACAACAAGGACAGCTATTCGAACACGGCGTGGACGCTCAACGGCAAGATCGGCGACTTCCTCAAGGTCGTCTATACCGGCGCCTATATGAACCGGCATATCGAGACGCAGCAGGATTACAGCAATTATTCGCGCACCGGCGGCGGCATGTATTATCAGTGCACCGGCGGCAGCACCGGCTGGGGATCGGGCACGCCCTATTGCTACTCGCCGGTCGCCTATTGGCACGACACGGTGCGCAACACGCATCTGAGCAACGAGCTCCGCATCTCGACCCCGGATGACAAGCGGATCCGCCTGATCGTCGGCGCCTATCAGGAGCGCTTCCGCATCAAGGACGTGATGAATTTCGACTATAAGACGATCCCGACCTGCACCACCGCGCTAATCGCGGCGGACGCCGCCTGCTCGGGCGTCGTCCAGACCGTCCCGGGTTCGACCGCCAACCAGCCCGGGCTCGAGCCCAGCAACACCGCGTTCGGCGAGGACGTGCAGCGCGGCTACGACCAATATGCCTTCTTCGGCTCAGTCGATGTCGACATCCTGCCCAACCTGACGCTGACCGGCGGCACGCGCTATTATCACTATAAGGAATTCGAGGTCGGCTCGCAGTTCGAGACCTATGCCAGCAACTGCTATCAAACGATGGTCTGCGCGGTCGCCGGATCGGGCAACGTCAATATCGACGCCAATAACGATCATGTCGTCTATCACGGCTTCAAGAGCCGCGCGTCGCTGTCGTGGAAGCCCGCGGATCACACGCTGGTCTATGCGACGTTCAGCCAGGGCTTCCGCCCAGGCGGCTTCAACCGCGCGACCAAGCTGATCCTGCCCGACATCAACGGCACCGCGCAGCTGCTGCGCCCCAATGGCTACAAGCCCGATACGCTCACCAACTACGAGATCGGCCTCAAGACCGACCTGTTCGACCACAAGGTCCAGCTCAATCTCTCCGCCTATTATATGGACTGGAACAATGTGCAGATCGGGTTCTTCAACCCGGCCGGCGGCTTCGGCAACACCAGCTTCGTCACCAACGGCGCCAATTTCCACGTCAAGGGGATCGAGGCGCAGATCGTCGCGCGGCCGATCTCGGGGCTCAGCGTCCAGATCGGCGCCACCTACAACGACAGCAAGCAGGTCTCGTCGCCCTGCTTCATCTCCAACGTCGCCGGGTCGACGAGCTTCGGCAAGTGCATCACCTCCTACTATAAGAGCGGCGTCGAGATCCCGCTGCAGACGCCGTTCGGTTCCGAAGGCTCGAGCCTGCCCTATGCGCCGCACGTCCAGGCCGACCTGCGCGCGCGCTACGAGTGGCTGGGGGGCGCGGGGCTCGGCTATTTCGTCGCCGGTGGCGTGTCCTACACGGGCGCGACCTACAATCAGCCCTCGACCTACCCGTCGGGCGACGGCGTGGTCATCCCGGGCACCACGCTGCTGCGCTACCGCATGTCGGCCTACACGCTGCTCGATGCCCAGATCGGGATGCAGCGCGACGCATGGACCGTGTCGCTGTTCGGCGAGAACCTGACCAACAGCCACGCCAGCACCTTCACCTCCTCGGCGCAGTTCATCAAATCCGAGGTCGTGATCCGGCCGATGACCTACGGCGTCAAGGTCGGCTACAGCTTCTGACAACCGGCCGAGACGGGGGCGCGTAAGGACACGCGCTCGCGGTGGGCGGGACCGCGTCACGCTTGAACAGATGTTCAATCGCGGCGCGGGCTTTGCCGCGTTGACGGCATCGGCAGCGCGCAGGATCGGTGG
This sequence comes from uncultured Sphingomonadaceae bacterium, assembly GCA_903871605.1. Classification (GTDB taxonomy): domain Bacteria; phylum Pseudomonadota; class Alphaproteobacteria; order Sphingomonadales; family Sphingomonadaceae; genus Solisphingomonas. Next base: position 116,707 of record CAIQHF010000038.1, on the reverse strand, counting down.
CAGCCACGCGCGGCCGTCCGCCGCACCGCCGCTTGAGCGCATATTCAATCCGGGTTAGGACGCAGGCTTCGCTGCGATCCACGCGCATGGAGGCGTTCCCCGATGACGGACCGTCGTGACCTTCTCAAGGCCGTCGCCGCGATGGTGGCCGCGGGCACGCTGCCCGCCGGCGTCGCACAGGCGCTGACGCTGCCCGCCAACCGCCGCACCGGATCGATCCGCGACGTCGAGCATGTCGTGATCCTGATGCAGGAGAACCGCTCGTTCGATCATTATTTCGGCACGCTCGCCGGCGTGCGCGGCTATGGCGATCCGCGTCCGGTGACGCTGCGCGGCGGCAGGAGCGTGTTCCACCAGCCCGGCGCCGATGGTCTAGGCGAACTGCTGCCCTTCCACATGGACAGCGCGACGACCAGCGGACAGCTGATCAAGAGCCTCGATCATAGCTGGAAGGGCGACGCCGCCGAGTGGGCGAACTACGACGTCTGGGTCAAGCACAAGACGCCGCTGACGATGGCGCATTTCCGCCGCGCGGACATCCCCTATTATCACGCGCTCGCCGACGCCTTCACGATCGCCGACGGCTATCATGCCTCGATCCACGGCCCGACCAACCCCAACCGCATGTTCCTGTTCACCGGCACCAGCGGGCTGTCGGTCGGCGATGCGGGTGCGCAGGCGGTCTCCAACGCCGACGACGCCAACTGGACCGGCGACGCCGCAAAGGACAAGCCCGGCTTCGAAGCCGCGGGCTGGACGACCTACGCCGAACGCCTCCAGGCCTCGGGCGTCTCGTGGAAGCTCTACCAGGAATATGACAATTTCGGCGACAACTCGCTCGCCTTCTTCAAGCGCTTCCGCGGCCTGCCGGCCGACCATATTCTCTATCAACGCGGCCGCTCGATCGTCGCCGGCTCAACCGCCGCCAACGCCGAGCAGAGCCAGGCCGAGCATCTCGTAGCCGCCTTTGCCGCTGACGTCGCCGGCGGGACGCTACCGCAGGTCTCGTGGATCGTGGCGCCCACCAAATATTCCGAGCATCCCGAGGCGCCGCCCGCGCTCGGCGAGTCGCTCACCGCCAGGCTGATCGCGGCGCTCGTCGCCAATCCCGAGGTTTGGGCGAAGACCGCGCTGATCCTCAATTACGACGAGAATGACGGATTTTTCGATCATGTCCCCCCGCCCGTCCCCGCGCTCACCGCGGCGCAGGGCAAGAGCAGCGTCGATCCGCAAGGCGAGGATTATCGCGGCCAGGCGGTCGGGCTCGGCCCACGCGTGCCGCTGATCGTCGTCTCGCCCTGGTCGCGTGGCGGCTGGGTCAATTCGCAGCTGTTCGACCACACCTCGGTGATCCGCTTCCTCGAGCGGCGCTTCGGCGTGATGGAGCCCAATATCAGCCCCTGGCGCCGGATGGTGACGGGCGACCTCACCACGATGTTCGATTTCGCCGATGCCGACGGCTCGGCGCTGGGCGTGCTGCCCCGCACGGCCGACGCGATGCAGCGCGTGATGGCCGAGGCCAAGCTGCCGCCGCCCGCCATCCCGGCGCATGGCACGCTGCCGCTCCAGGAACCGGGTCAGCGGCCGGCGCGCGCGCTGCCCTATCGGCTGCATGTCCACGAGCGCCCTGCGGGGGCCGATGGCGGATTGACGCTCGCCTTCGTCAACGACGGCGCTGCGGGCGCGGTGTTCACCGCCTATGCGCCCGACCAGCATGTCGGCCCGTGGAGCTACAGCCTCGCCGCCGGCACCGCGCTCGCCGACACGCTGCCCGGTCTCTCCACCCGCCGGCCCTATGCGGTCGCGGTGCACGGGCCCAATGGCTTCCTGCGCGGCTTTGCCGGCGACGGCCACGGCGAGCGATCGGCGCTCGCGTCTATCGACCCGTCGGCGGACGGCGACACGATCCTCGTCCATCTCGCCAACCATGGTGCGGCGCCGACGACGCTTGCGTTGCGGCCGATCGCCTATGGCGGCATGCACCGGACCGTGACGCTGGCGCCCGGCGCGAGCCGGACGCTGCGCTATCCGGTCGCGGCGAGCGACCATTGGTATGATTTCGCCGTCGAGCAGCCGGGCACGGGCTGGAGCCGCCGCTTCGCCGGCCATGTCGAGACGGGACGGCCGAGCCGATCGGATCCCGCGATCGGGCAGGCGACGATGGCGTGAGGCGCGCGCTGCTGGCTTGGATGGTCGGCGCGCTGTTGCCGGCCGCCGCCGTCGCGACGCCGCTCGACCTGTGGCCGCAGGCCGCGCGCGCGTCGATCGAGGCCGCGGTCGACCATGCCCCGGCGGGCTCCTACGCCACCTTCGACGGCGACAATACCAGCTGGAAATACGATATCGAGGAGGCGCTGCTCCCCTATCTCGAAAATGAGGGGATGCTGTCCGCCGCGAAGCTCGACCCGGCGCTCGCGCCGATCCCGCTGCGCCCGGGCGAGAGCCTCTACGGCTATTACCGGCGCCTCTGCGACGTCGACGACAAGCTCTGCTACCCCTGGGTGGCGCAGATCTTCTCGGGGATTCCGCTCGGCACGCTCAAGCGCGAGGTCGACCGGATGATCGCCGGCGCGAAACCGATCCCGGTGCGCTACCGGGTGGACGGGAGGACGGTGTCCGACACGGTGATGCCGCCGCGCGTGATGGCCGCGCAGCGCCAGCTCTTCGCCTATCTGCGCACGCATGGTGTGCGTGTCTATCTGGTCACTGCCGCCTCGGAGGAGCTGGCACGGATGGTTGCCGCCGATCCGCGCTACGGGCTCGACATCGCGCCGCAGGACGTGATCGGCGTCACGCTGCTGCTGCGCGATCCCGCTGACGGCAGCGTCACGACCGCGCGGCAGCAGATCGCCGCGGGGCATTTCCTCGATGCCGCCTACACGCCCGCCCGCCACGCGCGGATGGTGATGACGCCGACGCTGTGGACGCCGCTCACCTGGTACGAGGGCAAGGTCGGCGGCATCCAGGCCTATATCGATCCGGTCCGCCGCCCGGTCCTCGCCGCCGGCGACAGCCCGAGCGACTGGCCGATGCTGTTCTACGCGGGCGGCGTACGTATCTGGGTGGATCGCCACGGCAGCGCGACGCCTGCGCTGCGCGGCGAACGGACGCGACGCGCGGCGAGCGAGGCCGCGGCGAAACTGACGCCGCCGCTCGGCGCCGATCGCGGCTGGGTCGTCGCACCGCAAGAGATGCTCGCGCGCTGACGCCTCAGCGCTGCGCGCTCTCCCAGCGCTCGGCGCGATGATAGTGCGCGTTGGACGGCGCGAGCAGCCCGCGGCCGAGGATGTGGTCCGCCCCCTTCTCGCCGATCATGATCGTCGGCGCGTTGAGATTGCCCGTCGTCACCGACGGCATCACCGACGAATCGACCACGCGCAGCCCCTCGACCCCGCGCACGCGCAACTCGGCGTCGACCACCGCCATGGGATCGTCGTCGCCGCCAATCTTGCAGGTGCACGAGGGATGATAGGCGCTCTCCACCTTGTCGCGCACGAAGGCGTCGATCGCCTCGTCGGTGACGACATCGGCGCCGGGCTGGAGCTCGCGGCCGGTGAACGGCGCGAGCGCCCGTTGTGCGAAGATCTCGCGCGTCAGGCGGACGCAGGCGCGCATCTCGGTCCAGTCGTCGGGGTGGCTCATATAGTTGAAGCGGATCAGCGGCTTCTCGGCGGCGTCCGTGCTGCGTAGCCGGACATGGCCGCGGCTCTTCGACCGCATCGGCCCGACATGCGCCTGATAGCCATGCCCCTCGGCCATCGTGCTGCCGTCATAGGCGACCGCGAGCGGAAGGAAGTGGAACTGGATGTCGGGGTAACGGATGCCGGCGCGACTGCGGATGAAGCCGCAGCTCTCGAAATGGTTGGTCGCCCCCAGCCCGTCCTTGCGGAGCAGCCAGCGCGCGCCGATCGCCGCCTTCGACCATGGGTTCATCGCCGAGAAGAGCGACACCGGCTGCGTGCATTCCATCTGGAAATAGAATTCGAGATGGTCCTGCAGATTCTCCCCCACCCCCGGCAGGTCGTGGACGACGGGGATGCCGAGCGCGCGCAGCTCGTCGGCGGGGCCGACGCCCGAGAGCTTGAGAAGCTGCGGCGAATTGATCGGCCCGCCTGAGACGATCAGCTCGCGCCGCGCCATCGCGTGGTGCTCGCTGGCGCCGCGCCGATAGGCGATTCCGACCGCGCGGCGCCCCTCGAACAGGATGCGGTCGGCGAGCGCGTGGGTGACCAGCCTGAGGTTGGGCCGCGCCAGGGCGGGCCTCAGATAGGCGTTGGCGGCGCTCCAGCGACGGCCCTTGTGGACCGTCATGTCCATCCGGCCGAAGCCCTCCTGCTGCCCGCCATTGATATCGTCGGTGAGTGGATAGCCCGCCTGCTCGGCGGCGTTCAGGAACGCCCGATAGAGCGGATTGCGCATCGCGCCGTAGCGCGTGTGGAGCCTGCCCTCGCCCCCGCGATAGCCGTCGCCGCCCTCCTCGCGCATTTCGGCGCGCCGGAAATAGGGCAGCACGTCGGCATAGCCCCAGCCCGCCGCGCCCTCGCTTCGCCAGCGCTCGAAATCCATCGGGTTGCCACGCACATAGACCATCCCGTTGATCGACGACGAGCCGCCGATCACCTTGCCGCGCGGCGTGTGCATCCGTCGCCCGCCGAGATGCGGCTCGGGCTCGGTCTCGTAGCGCCAATTGTAGCGATCGCGGTTCATCGGGATCGACAGCGCGCTCGGCATCTGGATCACCACCGAGCGGTCCGATCCGCCATATTCGAGCAGCAGCACGGTCGCCTGGCCGCCGGCGCTCAGCCGATCGGCGAGCACGCAGCCGGCGGACCCCGCGCCGACGATGATATAGTCGAAGGTCTCGGTCATCCGCGCGTCGCTCAATAGGGGCAGTCGATGCCGGTCATCGCGACATAGACGCTCTTGATCCGCGTATAATGTTCGATCGCTGCCAGCCCGTTCTCGCGCCCGATTCCCGACGCCTTGACGCCGCCGAACGGCATCTCGACGGGGGTGATGTTATACTGGTTGACCCAGCACGTCCCCGCGTCGAGCTTCGCGATCACGCGGTGGGCGCGTGTCAGATCCTGCGTGAAGACACCCGCGGCGAGACCGAATTCGGTGTCGTTGGCGCGGGCGACCACCTCGGCCTCGTCGTCGAAACCGAGCACGGTCATCACCGGGCCGAACACCTCGTCGCGGACGATCGCGGCGCCGTCGTCGCTCGCTTCGAAGATCGTCGGCTCGACGAAATAGCCGCGGCCGAGCGCGCCCTCGGTCAGCCGGCGCCCGCCCGCCACCAGCCGCACGCCCTCGCGCCGCGCGCGACCGATATGGCCGAGCACCAGATCCATCTGCGCCTCGGAGACGAGCGGGCCGATCTGGGTCGCGGGATCGAGCGGGTCGCCGATGCGGAGCCTGGCGGTGCGCGCGGTCAGCGCCTCGAGGAAGCGCGCGAGGATCGGGCGCTGGACGAAAACGCGCGTGCCGTTCGAGCAGACCTGCCCGCTCGAATAGAAATTGGCGAGCATCGCGCCTGACACCGCATTGTCGACGTCGGCATCGGCGAACACGATCAGCGGCGACTTGCCGCCTAGCTCGAGCGTCACCGCCTTCAGGCCCTTCGCCGCGGCCGCCATCACCGCACGCCCGGTCGGCACCGATCCGGTGAGCGACACCTTGGCGATGTCCCGATGCTCGACCATCGCACGGCCGAGATCGCCATAGCCCTGCACGACCTGGAACACGCCGTCGGGCAGACCCGCCTCGCGGAACACGTCTTCGAGAGCCGCGGCGGTGAGCGGGGTCTGCTCGGCGGGCTTGAAGATCATCGCATTGCCGCAGGCGAGCGCGGGCGCCGCCTTCCAGCAGGCGATCTGCAGCGGGTAGTTCCACGCGCCGACGCCCGCGACGACGCCCAGCGGCTCGCGGCGCGTAAAGCCGAACGCGCCCGCGCCCAGATCGAGATGCTGTCCCGCGATCGTGGCTGCGACCCCGGCAAAATATTCGAGGCAGTCCGCGCCCGACAGCACGTCGACCGCCTCGGTCTCCTGGATCGGCTTGCCCGTATTCTGCGTCTCGAGCCGGGCGAGCTCGCCATTGCGCGCGCGCAATATGTCGGCGGCCCTGCGCAGCACACGTCCGCGCTCGACGGGCATGAGCGCGGCCCATTCGACCTGCGCCGCCTTGGCGCGCGCCACCTTCGCGTCGAGTGTCTCGGGCGTCGTGACCGCGATCGACGCGAGCGTCTCGCCGGTCGCGGGGTTGACCGGCGACAGCGTGGCCGGCCGTGCGCGCTGCGCGCCCGGGCGTGGCGGCAGGCTGCCGATATGGTTGTCGACGAACGAGCCGAGCATCGCGCGCGCGGTCTCGCTGTCGGTCTCGGTCCAGCCCGAGAGCGCACCGCGCAGCCACACCCCATCGATCATCGCCGCGATCATCGCCGCAACGCGCGGCACCTCGTCGGCGGGCAGCAGCTGCCGCAGCGCATGGCGCAGGTTGGACAGCATGCGCCGTTGATACACGCGCTGGATGCGCAGCAGACGCGGCATGTGGAGCACCTGGCCCCAGAAGGCGAGCCACACCTTGCTGGTGCGATCCTCGACCTCCTGCGGGCCGAGATTGGCGTCGATCACCGCCTGCAGCCGCGCCCGCGCATCGCCCGCCTGCGCGAGGCGGACGAGCATATTGTCGCCGAGCCGGGCGGCGAGCGAGCGGAACGCCGCCTCGAGCAGCCCGTCCTTGTCGCCGAAATAATGCGCGACCAGCCCCGGCGAGACGCCCGCGCGCCCGGCGACCTGCGCCAGCGTGGTGCCGACGAAGCCGACCTCGGCGAGGCTGTCTATGGTCACTTCGATCAGCTGGCGCGAGCGCTTGTCATCGCCCGCGGGGATCGCCGCCGTCTGCCGCACGCACCTTCTCCTGAACGGACGTTCAATGCTGTGATACCGAGATGCGGCGGGCCTGAAAAGCGCAATCGCGAGCCCGCTGCACTTCGTCCTTGCAGTTTTGTTGAACTTTTAGTCAATTCGACGTTGGGGCTGGGGGAATCGCCAAATGAGGGATCGCACGACGATCGGATGGATGGCCCGGTTGGCGCTGCTGCTGCTCGCGCTTGCCGCGGGTGCGCCCGCCGCCGCCGCGGATCCGCCGTCCTGCGCCGCGGTGCGCCTGTCCGACGTCGGCTGGGCGGACGTGACCGCGACGACGGGGCTGACCGCCCGGCTGCTCGCCGGACTGGGCTACCAGCCCAAGATCACCGTGCTGTCGGTGCCCGTCACCTTCAACGGGCTGCGCAACAAGGATGTCGACGTCTTCCTCGGCAATTGGATGCCGATGCAGACCGCCGACATCAAGCCGTTCGTCGCCGACCATTCGGTCGAGGTCGTCCGCGTCAACCTGGCAGACGCGCGCTACACGCTCGCGGTGCCCGCCTATCTCTACGACCAGGGCCTCAAGGACTTCGCGTCGATCCAGAAGTTCGCGGGGCCGCTCGGCCACAAAATCTATGGGATCGAGCCGGGCAACGACGGCAACCGGCTGGTGCTCGGCATGATCCGCACCAACAATTTCGGCCTCGGCAATTTCCAGCTGATCGAGAGCAGCGAGCAGGGCATGCTCGCCGAGGTCGAGAGATCGGTGAGGACCAAGGCGCCGATCGTCTTCCTCGGCTGGCAGCCGCATCCGATGAACGACCGTTTCAAGATGCGCTATCTGATGGGCGGCGACAGCGTGTTCGGCCCAAACTATGGCAGCGCCACCGTCTCGACCGACGTGCGCGCGGGCTATGTGAAGCAATGCCCCAATGTCGGCCGCCTGCTGCACAATCTCGCCTTCGCGGTCGGCGACGAGAATGCGCTGATGCAGGCCGTGACCGACACTGGCGATCCCGGCGTCGCGGCGACCAAATGGCTGCGCGCGCATCCCGACAGGCTCCGCGCCTGGCTCGCCGGCGTGCAGACGGTCGACGGCAAGCCGGGCGAACCCGCGGTGCTCGCCTCGCTCAGGCCCGCCGCGGGCAGCGGCTTCCTTACCGAGAACAAGATCCCCGTTGGCCAGTGGATGAGCAGCCTGGTCGACGACATCAAGGCGCATCACGGCCTGTTCGATTTCGTCACGCTCGTGCTCGGCTCGTCGATCAACGGGCTGACCGCGCTGCTGTCGGCCGTCCCGCCCTTGCTGTTCGTCGCGCTGGTCGGCGGGCTCGCCTGGTATCTGCGGCGTTCGGTCCCGCTCGTCATTTTCGTGCTGCTCGCGCAGCTGTTCATCATCAACCAGGGCTATTGGGCAGCGACGATGGAGACGCTGTCGCTCGTCCTGTTCGCCGCGTTCGTCTCGACGCTGATCGGCGTGCCCGTCGGCATCTGGGCGGGGCACCGGCCGCGCGCCTTCCAGTTCATCCAGCCCGCGCTCGATCTGATGCAGACGCTGCCGACGTTCGTCTATCTGATCCCGACGCTGGTGCTGTTCGGGCTGGGCGTGGTGCCGGGGCTGATCTCGACGATCATCTTCGCGCTGCCGGCGCCGATCCGGCTCACCCAATTGGGCATATTGTCCGTCCCCAGGCCGCTGATCGAGGCAGGCGAATCGTTCGGCGCGACGCCGTGGCAATTGCTCACCAAGGTCGAGCTGCCCGCCGCCGCGCCGTCGATCATCGCGGGGGTGACGCAATGCATCATGCTCAGCCTGTCGATGGTGGTGATCGCGGCGCTGGTCGGCGCGGGCGGGCTCGGCGTGCCGGTGGTGCGCGCGCTCAACACGGTGCAGGTCGGCATGGGCTTCGAGGCGGGCTTCGCGATCGTGCTCGTCGCGATCATCCTCGACCGCATGACGCGCACCACGCAGAAGGCCAGGCCATGACCGTCGCGCTCGAATTCCGCGATGTCGACATCCTGTTCTGCAACAGCAGCGGCAGGCGCCGCGCGGCCGATCTCGCCGCCGCGCAGGCGCTGCTCGACGGCGGCGCCGACCGCGCGACGATCGCCAGCAGGACCGGCGTCGTGCTCGGCGTCACCGGCGCCAGCCTAGCTGTCGAGCAGGGCACGATCTCGGTGCTGATGGGGCTGTCCGGATCGGGCAAGTCGACGCTGCTGCGCGCCGCAAACGGGCTCAACCGGGTGACGCGCGGCCATGTGCTGGTGCGCGACGGGGTCGGATCGAAGGACGTCGCCAACTGCCCCGAGAGCGTGCTGCGCCACATCCGCCGCCACCGCATCGCGATGGTGTTCCAGCAATTCGGGCTGCTGCCGTGGCGCACGGTGCGCGAGAATGTCGCCTTCGGGCTCGAGCTGCGCGGCACGCCGCGGCCCGAGATCACGCGGATCGTCGACGAGCGGCTGGCGCTGGTCGGGCTCGACGCCTGGGCCGATCGCTATGCGGGCGAGCTATCGGGAGGCATGCAACAGCGCGTCGGCCTCGCGCGCGCTTTCGCCACCGACGCCGACATATTGCTGATGGACGAGCCCTTTTCGGCGCTCGATCCGCTGATCCGGGCGAAGCTGCAGGACGAGCTGCTCGACCTGCAGGCCAAGGTGCAGAAGACGATCGTCTTCGTCAGCCACGATCTCGACGAGGCGCTGAAGCTCGGCGACCGGGTGACGATCCTCGAGGGCGGGCGGATCATCCAGAGCGGCACCGGCGAGGACATCGTGCTGCGCCCCGCCACCCCCTATGTCGCCGAGTTCGTGCGCCACATGAACCCGCTCAACGTGATGACCGGCGAGACGGTGATGCGCCCGATGCGCCTGCTGGCCGTGCGCGACGGCAGGCATCTTCTCGACGAGGCCGCCCGCTACTGCGTCGGCGTCGGCGCCGGCCGCGAAGACGTGCGGCTCGACGACCAACCCTATGCGGTGACCGCGCTCGCCGATCCCGAAGCCCTCGCGAGCGTCCCTGAGGGCATCGTCGCCTGCCCCGCCAGCGTCCCGGTCAGGACGCTGATCCGCATCCTGTCGGTATCGGGCCACCCGGTGCTGCTGACCGACGGCGACCGGCTGGTGGGCGTTTGCGGCGGGCAGGATGTGCTGAGGGCGCTCAGCTCAAGCCACGTGGGGTGAGGCGCATTTCCGGTTCGGGCGTGGGCGGCGCGTGATTACGGGCGTGCGGAATGGCTTGATGTGGTGGTGAACGGCCCGGTCGCTTCTGGCGTCAGTTGCGCGATTAACTGCCGTTGTGCCCGTCAGGCGATGTCGACTCACCGCTGTCCTCCGCGCCGTGACCGAGCCGTCTCACATCGGAAGCACACAAACGATCGCTGCCGTCATTTTTTTATTTGATTACGACTATACGTTCCGCCCAACCGTACACGATTGGGTTGGTGTGGCATGATGATCTGAACGTTCCCAGTTGGACTAGTGCTCAACAGGTTTGAAAGCGGAAAATACCTCATTGTGTCGTCACCTCTGCATTCGCGGCAAGCGGATTGAGATTATGGTCGTTGAGAAACTGGTAGAGAACAGAGAGCAAGGCCTGAGCCGCCGGAACCGACATGGAGATGCGGCCGACTACCACACGCTCAAGCGGTGGCGGGGTCTTGCTATGGTCGCAACGAGCATTTTCCAGCGTTACCGATACGATCCCGTTGAAGATCGATAGGCCGGATATGCCTCCTGCGATAATCTCGGGACAAAACACATTGTCGATGAGCGGAGGGTTGGATTCCTGGGCGCGTATCGGCGGGTGCATCTTCATGCGGCTGCGTCCCGTCGCGATTGAGGACGTAGCGACCAAAGTGCTGACATCAGCATAAGAGTATCCTTCAGAACCGAACCAAATGCCGGCTGACCTGTGGTACATTTGCAACGTGTCAAGCATATTGCGGATCGTTTCAGGTCTGCGTCGTCGCGGCGCGATTTAGCGCGAGCGTCAGCTGGGGTCCGCTTTCCGAAGCGGGAACGGATCCTTGCCAGACCGCTGTGCGGCTTTATCCTATAATAGCGCCCGTTCCGTTCGTGAGAGATAATGAGCAACCCTAGCGTTGACCCGACGATCCTGAATGCCTGGCTCTCGGCTCGGTCGGTTGCGCGGGGGCTTCCGATGCCGGTCCATGAACATGGAGGCTTTCGTGTCGATACCAACTCAGATGCTGAGATCGCCCGTTGGGTCTTCCCCAAGGTTGCACCGGGCATCGAAGAACTTGCCCGCACAATCACCGAGCCCCGTTATTTTCTGAAATTATGTGGTACGGCTGACGAATTGCAGGGGGCGCTACCGAAGGCGTGGAAAATTTACGCTCCGAGCTACTTCATGCGGGCTAAAAAAGAGCCTCCCGCGCGGCTTCTACCCGATAGGTATGCGATCGAGATCAAGCGCGTTGGTGCGGTGATCAAGGCGCGGATCACTTTCGAAACGGGCGCTCTCGCCGCGAGCGGTTATGCGGCCGAGACTTCAGAAGTCTTTATCTATGATCGGATCGTAACAGAACCTGAGCATCGCCGAAAAGGGCTCGGGCACGTCTTGATGCGTGCGCTGCATGACACCCGGCAACAGCCCGGCACCCCAGAGTTGCTCGTCGCGACTGAAGATGGTCGGGCGCTCTATTCGACACTGGGCTGGGAGACGATCTCGCCCTATTCCACCGCCTCGATGACCAGTGCACCATAAGTCAGCTTTCGGGACTCGCGCCATCGCTGTCCGACGACGATCAATGGGCGACAGCGGTCACATTCTTTCGTCATCCCGGACTTGATCCGGGATCCCGCTTCTTCCAGCCGAAGAGCGTCACCCCGGCTCGAGGCTGGGGTGACCACGGCAACATGTCCGCCTCTGGCCGAACGCCGCTGCTATTCCGCCCGCACGCGCGGAAAACGCGCCGACGCCTCGAGTTCCTCCAAATCCATATGCCCGCGGACATAATCCTGCGCGGCGTCGCGGAACGGCTGATAGTCCCACGCCTTGCGCGTCCCCTTGGCAGATGCCGCCGCGACCAGGCGGCGGCGGCGCTGGCTCGCCAGCACCTCGGCCTCGATCCGCGCCAGATCCCAGCGCTCGCCGACCTCGCGGCGGAAGGCCTCGACCAGACCGGCCTGCGCGGGATCGGCCGCCAGATTGGTCCGTTCGTCGGGGTCGGCGACGAGATCGAAAAGCTGGTCCGGATCGACCGGCGAGTGGATGAACTTGTGCGCACCGCGCCGGATCATCACGATCGGCGCGATCGCCGCCTCGCCCAGATATTCGCCGAGCACCTCGTCACGCCCCGCCTCGCCGCGCAGATGCGGCAGCAGACTGACGCCGTCGACGACCGGCGCCAGCTCGTCCGGCACCGCGCCCCCCGCCAACTCGGCGAGCGTCGGCAGCAGATCGACCAGTGACACGCTCGCCGCGACCCGGTGCGGCGTGAAGCGGCCGGGCGCGTGGACGATCATCGGAATGCGCGCGCCGCCCTCGAAGAAATTCATCTTGTACCAGAGGTCGCGCTCGCCGAGCATCTCGCCATGGTCGCCGATCAGCAGGACGATCGTGTCGTCCGCCATGCCGCTGTCGCCCAGCGCCTCCAGCACCGAACCGATCTGATCGTCGACGAAGCTGATCGCGCCATAATAGGCGCGGCGCGCGGCGCGGACCTGCTCGTCGGAGACCGCGTCGAGGTCCATGCCGATGACATGGCGCAGCCTGAGCGAATGCGGATCCTGCGCGTCCGTCGCGATGCGGACCTTGGGCGGCGCGATGTCGGCGTCGTCGTACAGTTCCCAGTAGCGCCGCGGGATCGCGAAGGGGTCGTGCGGGTGGGTCAGCGACATCACGAGGAAGAACGGTCGCTCGTCGGTGTCACGCGCGATCTCGAACAGCTTGCGGCGCGTGACGAACGCCACCTCCTCGTCATAGTCGAGCTGGTTGGTGCGGATGCAGGGGCCCGCGGTCAGCACCGAATCCATCGAATGATACCAGTGCGGGCGATGCGCGAAGTCGGTCCAGTCGGGCGTCCAGCCGAAATCGGCGGGGTAGATGTCGGTGGTCAGCCGCTCCTCGAATCCGTGGAGCTGGTCGGGGCCGACGAAATGCATCTTGCCGGCGAGGATGGTGCGATAGCCACGATAGCGCAGATCGTGCGCGATCGTCGGCTGGTCGGCGGGGAATTCGCAGGCATTGTCATAGGCGCCGATCCGCGACGGCAGCCGGCCGGACAGGAAGGAGAAGCGCGACGGCGCGCACAGCGGGCTGTTGCAATAGGCGCTGTCGAACACCACGCCTTCCGCCGCCAGCCGCGCGATGTTGGGCGCCCTGACGAGCGGGTGACCGTGGATCGGCAGCGCGCGCGGGGCCATCTGGTCCGCCATCAGGATCAGGATATTGGGCTGGTCGGATTTGGCCATCGATAGGTTCCCTGGGCGAGCCGGCATCGATCTCTGCCGCGTGCGCGCGCCGGTGTGAAGCCGCGCGGTGCTGATGGCAGGCATAAGATGCGGTGGTGCGGCGCGCGTTCAAAAGGCCGGCGCGAGCGCGAGCAGCGCGAAGCTCGCCAGCCAATGCTCGCCCATATAGTCGTCGCCGAGATGCGGCAGCGAGGCGGCGAGATGCGCGGCCGCGGCAGGCTCGGCGAGGCGCGCGATCGGGGGATATGCGGCGGCGAGCGCGCGCCAGCACCAGGCGCGGCTGAGATTGAGCCCGTCGAGATGCGCGATCTTGCCGTCGGCGCGATCCGAGACGGTGGCGGGCGTGAACAGCGTCGCCGGTTCGCCCTGCGCGAGTTCGGGAAGGAAGCTCTCGAACCAGCCGGCGAAGTCGGCGGCGGGCAGCACGCGAGTCATCAGCAGCGCCTCGCACAGCGCGGGCGAGAGGAATTCGTCGCCGCCGGGCTCCCACGCCTGGCAGCCGCGGTCCTGCCCGAACCAGGCACGCGACCGCTGGTCGATCAGCGAGGCCAGCGCCGGATCGCGCGCGGCGGCCCAGTCGCGGGCAAGGATCGATGCGAAGGCGGTGTTGAAATGCGTCCCCACCCGGATCGGATAGGTCAGCTTGGGGAGATGCGCGTGGAAGCGCGCGGCGAAGGCTGCGGCGAGCGGCGCCAGCGCGTCGGCCCATCCGGCATCGTGCCGCGCCGCTTCGCCGTGCAGCGCGAGCAGCCAGGCCCAGCCATAGGGACGCTCGAACCCCGCGCTGTCCGGTCGATCGAGGAAGGCGCGCTCGCCTGCCACCTTGTCGGGCACCAGCATCGCATCGGCGCGCGCGCGGATCGCGGCCGCCTCGGGCATGTCGGGGAACAGCCGCGCGAGCCTGAGCAGCTGCCACCAGCCATGGACGCAGCTGTGCCAGTCGAAGCTGCCGTAGAAGATCGGGTGCAGCGCCGCGGGCGTCGCCAGATCGTCGGGACCGGCGAGCATGCGGACTTCGACGTGCGGATATTCACGGCCGATATGGCCGAGCGTCATCGCGGCGAGGCGGCGGGCGGTGGCCTGATCGAGACTCGTCATGAAAAACCCAATCCATAGAGCAACGCGATGTTGACGGCGAGCAGCGGCAGCGCGGTCGCGACCTGCTGGCGGATCACCGCATAGCGATCCTCGAGCCCGAGCAGCGCTGCAGGGACGAGGTTGAAATTGGCCGCCATCGGCGTCAGCAGCGTGCCGCAGAAGCCCGCGAGCATACCGAGCGCGGCGACGATCGCGGGATGGCCGTGATGCACGCGGATCAGCAGCGGCACGCCGATCGCCGCGATCATCACCGGGAAGGCGGCGAACGCATTGCCCATCACCATCGTGAAGAGCGCCATCCCGATCGCATAGGCGAGCACCGCGCCGATCAGGCTGCCCTGCGGGATCGCGCCACCCGCCAGCCCGCCGACCACGTCGCCGACGCCGGCGAGCGCGAACACCGCACCAAGGCTCGCCAGCATCTGCGGCAGCAGCGCCGCCCAGCCGATCGCGTCGATCAGCCGCAGCCCCTCGACGAACGGCGCCGCCGGCCGCGGCCGCAGCCACGCATAGCCCGCGCCAAGCGCCAAGAGCGCGCCGATCGCCAGCGCCACCAATGTCGCCTGCCTGGGATCGACCAGCGCGGGGAAGGCGCCGAAGACGAGCGTGCCCGCCAGCGCGGTCGCGGGGATGACGAGCGCGGCAGCGAACAGGCCGTTGCCGCGCGGCGCGGGCGCCGCGGCGGCGGGCGCCGGCTTGCGCGCGAGCAATCCCGTCCCCGCGATCGCGACCAGTCCGAGCACGAGCACGCCGTTGCCGAGGTCGCCCAGCCGATCGCCGGCGAGGAAGCTGAGCGCGAGCAGCGCATGGAAGACGGCATGGCCGAGGCGCCGCGCACGGAGGCTGAGCGCGGCGAAGGCGACGAACATCAGCCCCGCGACGACATAGACCGTGCCGAGCCCGATCATCGGCGCGCACCCTTGCGGCCCGGACCACGCCCGAGCCGCCGATCCAGCCACAGCAGCCGGGCGGCATGGATCAGGAAGGCGGCGACCGCGCTCGGGATCGCCCACACCGAGAGTTCGAAGGGCATCAGCTCGATCCCGTATCCCGCGAGCACGCCCTTCATCAGCAGGATCGAACCGACCGCGATGAAGATGTCCTCGCCGAAGAAATTGCCGACATTGTCGGTCGCCGCCGCCAGCGCGGGGATGCGCTCGTCGTCCCCTGCGGCCGGCCCCGCCTGCGCCTCGGCGGCCGCGATCGCCATCGGCGCGAGCAGCGGTCGCACCGTCTGCGCGGGGCCCGCGATCGAGGTCAACCCGAGCGCGGCGGTGATCTGGCGAAACAGCAGATAGACGATCAGCAGCCGCCCGACACGCGCGCCGCGCATCGCGGCGATCACCGCGCGCGCGCTGCTGCAATCCATAGCGTTCGAGCAGCCCGATCACCGGGAGCACGAGATAGATGACGGTGACATAGCGGTTGGTGTTGAACGCGCGGCCGAACGCGGCGAGGATCGCGAGCGGCGGCAGCCCCGCGGCAAGCCCGGTCACCGCCGCCGAGACGACCACCACCAGCAGCGGATTGAAGCGCAACAGGAATCCCGCGACGATCACCGCGATGCCGGCCAGCACGAGCATCAGCCGCACCCGCCTTCGTCGGCGCCCGGCGCGGCACCATGCCCGCCGCCGCCGGGCGTCTCGATCACGAACACGTCCCCCGCCTGCATCGCGACCGAGGCAGTACCCCCGAGCGTGTCGACCGTGCCGTCCGCGCGTTCGACGCGCGTCGCGCCGCGCCCGCCCGGCGCGCCGCCCGCCAGCCCGAACGGCGGAACGCGGCGGCGATTGGCGAGGATCGCGGCGTCCATCGGCGCAAGGAAGCGGATCCGCCGCGTCGCGCCGTCGCCGCCCCGATGCGCGCCCGCCCCGCCCGATCCGCACCGGATCGCGAACGCCTCGACCAGCACGGGGAAGCGCGTCTCGAGCACTTCGGGGTCGGTCATCCGGCTGTTGGTCATGTGCGTCTGGACGACCGCGGTGCCGTCAAAGTCGGGGCCGGCGCCCGATCCGCCCGCGATCGTCTCATAATATTGATGCCGCGCGTCGCCAAAGGTGAAATTGTTCATCGTCCCCTGCGCGCCCGCGATCGCACCGAACGCGCCGAACAGCGCGTCGGTGATCACCTGGCTGACCTCGACATTGCCCGCGACGACCGCTGCGGGATAGCGCGGATCCAGCATCGAGCCCTCGGGGATCAGGATCGTGACGGGCGCGAGGCAGCCGTCATTGAGCGGCACGGGCTCGTCGAGCAGGCAGCGCATCACGTAGAGCACCGCGGCGCGGACCACCGATCGCGGCGCGTTGAAATTGCTCGGCTGCTGCGCGCTGGTGCCGGCGAAATCGACGACCGCGCTGCCCGCCTCGGCATCGATCGCGACCGCGACGCGGACCACGGCGCCCGAATCCAGTTCATAGGCGAAGGCGCCGCCGCGCAGCCGCCCGATCAGCGCGCGCACCGCCGCGGCGGCATGATCCTGGACATGACGCATATAGGCCGACACGACCCCGGTTCCACGATCCGCGCACAGCCGCAGCAAGCCCTCGGCGCCACGCGCGCAGGCGGCGACCTGCGCCTTGAGATCGGCGACGTTCATCTCGATCGCGCGCGACGGATAGCGGCCCGAGGCGAGCAGCGCGCGCACCGCCGCCTCGCGGAAGCCGCCCGAATCGACGAGCAGCAGATTGTCGATCACGACGCCCTCCTCCTCGATGCAGCGGCTGTCGGGCGGCATCGATCCCGGGCTGATCCCGCCGATATCGGCATGGTGGCCGCGCGCCGCGACGAAGAAGGCGGGCGTCCCGCCGCCGGCGAATACCGGCATGATCACGGTGATGTCGGGCAGATGCGTGCCGCCGTCATAGGGCGCGTTGAGCGCATAGACGTCGCCCGGGCGGATCCCGCGGCCGTCGGCGCCTCCCCCGCGCCGCGCGAGGATCGTGCGGATGCTCTCACCCATCGAGCCGAGATGCACCGGGATGTGCGGCGCATTGGCGATCAGATGGCCGTCGGCGTCGAACAGCGCGCAGGAGAAATCGAGCCGCTCGCGGATGTTGACCGAGGCGGCCGAATGCTGGAGCGCGGCGCCCATCTCCTCGGCGAGCCCCATGAACAGCCCCGAAAAGATCTCGAGGCGCACCGGATCGACCGCGTCGTCGCCCCCGGTTGCGGCGGCGGGGGGCGCATGGCGCGTGAGGATCAGGTTGCCCAGGCGATCGGCGGCGGCGGACCAGCCGGGCTCGATCACCGTTGTCGCATTGGCGTCGACGATCACAGCGGGGCCGGCGATGCGGTCGCCTGCCGCGATCCCCGACCGGTCGTGGATCGGCGTCCGGCGCGGCGCGCCCGCCATGACGATCTGGGCCTCGGCGATCGGCGGCAGCGTGCGTGCGACGGAGGGCGGCGCGGGGAGCGGCGGCGTCGCAGCGATCGCCTCGGCGCCGATCCGCTCGACGACGAGATCGCCGACGCCGGCGAAGCCGAACCGCGCGCGATAGGCGGCCTCGAACGCGGAACGCATCGCCGCCGCGTCGCCGAGCGGCACCTCGATCGTATGCTCGCTGCCGGCGACGCGGAGATGCGCGACGAGTTCGACGCGGATCAGCGAGGGATCCAGCCCCTCCCCCGCGAGCGCCTCGCGCGCGTCCGAAGCGAGCGCGGCGGCCGCCTAGTCGAGCGCGGCGCGGTCGCCGAGCGGCTTTGCCAGCGTGCGTTCGCGCAGCGCGCGGCGATCGGCCAGCCCCATGCCGTAGGCGGACAGAACGCCGGCGAGCGGATGGATCATCACCGTGCCGATGCCCAGCGCGTCGGCGACGAGGCAGGCATGCTGGCCGCCCGCGCCGCCGAAGCTGGCCAGCGTGAAGCGCGTCGCATCGTGGCCGCGACCGACCGAGATGGTGCGGATCGCCTTGGCCATGTCGGCGACCGCGATCGCGACGAGGCCCTCCGCGGCCGCCTGCGCGCTCATCCGGCGGCCGGTCGCCGCCGCGATCCCCTCGCACAGCGTGGCGAAGCGCGCCTCGGTCGCGGCGCGATCGAGCGGGGCGTCGCCGGCAGGGCCGAACAGCCTGGGAAAATGGTCGGGCTGGATCTTGCCCAGCAGCAGGTTGCAGTCGGTGATCGTCAGCGGGCCGCCACGACCGTAGCAGGCAGGGCCCGGCACCGCGCCCGCGCTTTCGGGGCCGACCAGCAGCCGTGCACCGTCGAACCGACACACCGACCCGCCCCCCGCCGCGACGGTATGGATGCGCAGCATCGGCACGGCGATCCGCGCGCCCGCGACCTGGGTCTCGCCGTCGCGCTCGTAACGCCCGGCATGGAGCGATACGTCGGTCGAGGTGCCCCCCATGTCGAAGCCGATGACACGATCGAAGCCGGCTTCGCGCGCGGTCGCCGCCATGCCGACGATGCCGCCGGCCGGCCCCGACAGGATCGCGTCGCGCCCGCGGAAGGCTCGCCCGTCGACAAGCCCGCCATTGGACTGCATGAACAGCGGCGTCCCGCCCAGCGCGGCGCTCAGTTGCTCGACATAGCGCCGCAGCACCGGGGAGAGATAGGCGTCGACGACGCTGGTGTCGCCGCGCCCGACCAGCTTGATCAGCGCACCGACCTCATGGCTGACCGAGACCTGCGTGAAGCCGCACGCGCGGGCGAGGTCGGCGAGGATGCGTTCGTGCCCGGGGAAGCGATAGCCGTGCATCAGCACGATCGCGACGGCACGCAGGCCGCGTGCATAGGCGGCGGCAAACGCCACGCGCGCCACATCGCGATCGAGCCCGCGCAGGACGGTGCCATCGGCTGTGACGCGCTCGTCGATCTCGATCACCGCATCGTAGAGCGGCGGCGGGCGCAGGATATGCCGCGCGAAGATATCGGGGCGCTCCTGCGTGCCGATCGCCAGCGCGTCGCCGAAGCCGCGTGTGATCGCGAGCAGCACCGGCTCGCCCTTGCGCTCGAGCAGCGCGTTGGTGGCGATCGTCGTTCCGATGCGCACCTCGGCAGGCGCCAGCGTGGCCTCGCCGCACCCGGACAGCTGACGGATCGCCGCCACCGCCGCGTCCTCGGTGCGCGCCGGATCTTCGGACAGCAGCTTGGCGGTGACGAGCCCGCCATCGGGCCGCCGCGCGACGACGTCGGTGAAGGTCCCCCCGCGATCGATCCAGAACTGCCAGCCGGTCATTGCCGACGCGCATGCCATCAAGCCGGGCAGGATGCCAGCATCGCACGATGTGCCGCGCGCCGCGGTCGACAGATGGGGTGGGCGATCGGTTTCGCAGGCGATAAGGGGAGCGGATGAGCTTTCGCCGCCTCCTCATCCTGCTGTCGCTGCTGCTTGCGGTCCCCGCGATTCCCGCCCGCGCGCAGGACGTCGACCCGATCGTCACGGCGACGCAGGCGCTCGACAAGGCGGCCGCCGAATTCAAGGCGGTCGATACCGCCTTCGACGCGCGAACCGACCGGACCGCACGGGAGACGCTGCGCGATCGCGCCGCCGCCGTGAAGACCGTGACGGTCGCGCAGGTGACCGTGCTCACCGCGCAGCTTTCGCTGATCGATGCGCGCGTCGTCCAGCTTGGCCCGGTCACCCCCGGCGTCGCCGAGGCACCCGACATCCGCGCGCAACGCAAGCTGCTCGCGCAGCAGCGCTCGACGGTCGATTCGGCGATCAAGCGCGGCAAGCTGCTCGGCGTCGAGGCGGACCAGCTCGCCGCCGAAATCGCCGCCAGCCAGGCCAATGCGTTCAGCGAGCGCATGTCCGAGCGGGTCGCCTCGCCGCTCACGCCCGCCTTCTGGTCGCCGGTGATCCAGTCGCTGCCGCGCGACATGCGGCGCACGGGCGCATTCGTCGGCGCGGAGCTCGGCGCGCTGCGCCACGGCGCGACGCGCGGCGGCTTGCTTGCCGCGCTGATCGGCACGCTCGCCGCGCTGGTGCTGATCTGGCCCGCGCGGCTCGCGTTGCGCCGGCTGGGATTGCGCTACGTCATCGAGCGGGTGCCCGGCAACCGCATCCGTCGCTCGGGGCTCGCCATCTGGCTGGTCGCGATCGGCACGCTCGTGCCGTGGCTCGCCGCCACCGCGCTGCTCGCCGGCCTGCGCACCGGCGGGATGATCGCGCCCGCCTGGGCGGACCTTGCGGCCGCGTTCCAGAGGGCGGCGTTCATCGCGGCGTTCATCGCCGCGCTCGGCGGCGCCCTGCTCCAGCGCAGGCAGCCCTCCTGGCGACTGATCGCGATCCTCGACGACACCGCGAACGCGTTGCGGCCATGGACGTTCGCGGCGGCCGGCCTGGCGCTGCTGGGCACGCTGCTCACCGCCTTCGTCGATTCGGCCGGCGCGAGCGGCCCCGCCTCGGAATTTACCGACGGCGTCGTCACGCTGCTCAACATCGCGCTCGTCTTCGCCATATTGATCGTCGGCGCACGGCTGCGCGCCAGCGCCAACCGCAGCCTCGCGGAGGATTCGCAGGCCGATCGCACCGGCGCCGCCTTCGCCTCGCTCGCCGCCTGGGCGATGCTCGGAACCGCGCTGGTCGCGCTCGCCATGGGCTATCTCAGCCTCGCCTATTTCCTGTCGCGCTTCATCATCTGGATCGCGATCGTCGCCGCCGGCCTGTATCTCGCGCTGGTCGCCGCGGACGACATCTGCAGCAGCCTGTTCGCGCGCGACGGCACGATCGCCAACGCTTTCCATAACGGATTCGGCGTACGGCGCAGCCTCATCGACCAGTTCGGCGTCGCCCTCTCGGCGGCGCTCCGGCTGGTCATGATCGTGTTCGCGCTGAGCCTGATCTTCGCCCCCTTCGGTTCGAACATCGGATCGCTGTTCGATCAGATCAGCCGCGTTTCGCAGGGCGTCACGATCGGGCAGATCACGATCGCGCCCGGCGCGATCCTGCGCGCCTGCGCGGTGCTCGCGGTCGGGCTGTTCGTCGTGCGCGGCGTCCAGCGCTGGCTGACCAATCGCTATCTGCCCGCGACCGAGCTCGATGCGGGCGCGCGCAACTCGATCGCGATGGTGGCGCGCTATGCCGGGCTCATCCTCGCGGTGCTGTGGGCGATGGCATCGCTCGGCATCGGCATCGAGCGGATCGCGCTGCTGCTCTCGGCGCTGTCGGTCGGCATCGGCTTCGGCCTTCAGGCGATCACGCAGAACTTCGTCTCGGGGCTGATCCTGCTCGCCGAGCGCCCGGTCAAGATCGGCGACTGGGTCAAGATCGGCGACCAGGAGGGCGACGTGAAGCGCATCTCGGTGCGCGCGACCGAGATCCTGATCGCCGATCGCTCGACGCTGATCGTGCCCAATTCGGAGCTGATCACCAAGTCGATCGTCAACAAGACGATGGCCGATCCGCTGGGCCGCATCCAGCTGCAATTCTCGGTGCCGCTCGGCACCGACGTCGGCCAGGTCCGCGACATGCTCGACCAGATGTTCGAGGAGGCCCCCGCGGTGCTCGGCGATCCCGCGCCGGTGATCTTCATCGACTCGATCGCCGACGGGCGCGTCAACCTCAACATGTTCGCCTATGTCAGCAGCCCGCGCAGCGTCTATCCGACGCGCAGCGAGATCCTGTTCAAACTGCTCCGGAGGATGCCCGAGGCGGGGATCGAGCTCGGCACGACGCCGCAACAGGTCCAGTGGATCGGCGCGACGCCGACCGGCGCGCAGGGGATCGTCGACGACGGCGCCAAAACCTAGCGCACCGGCCGCGGCGATGGCCGACCCCGTTGGAATTCCGACTGGAAGACCGTTGGAATGATGGAACGCCGGACAGTCAAGAGCCCGGACTTGCTGGAGCGGGTAGAGGGAATCGAACCCTCGTCACAAGCTTGGAAGGCTAGTGCTCTACCATTGAGCTATACCCGCACACCCGGGCGGCTTGCCCGGGACGACCCGCATGACCGGTGCGCATGAGCGCCGGAAACGAGGACGGCTCCATATCGCGGCGAAGGCGCGCGGCATCAAGCCCCTTTCGTGCAGGCGCGTGCCGCCGGGAACAGCACGCCGCGGCGATCGTAGTGTTCGAACGCCGCCAGGGCGTCTCATCACCGGAATCCAAGGCCATGTCCGATGTTCGCGCCCGCTCCGCCCCACCCAGCCCGGCGCACCCGATCCATGTGATCCTCGCCGCCTACCCGATCGCCTGCTTCACCGGCGCTTTCCTCACCGACATCGTTTATGCCGAAACCTACGAGATGATGTGGGCCGATTTCTCGATCTGGCTGATCACCGTCGGGGTGGCGATGGGCGTCCTCGCCGCGCTCGCCGGGATCGCGGACTATCTCGTCCGTCGTCGCGAACGCGCCCGCCGGTCGGCGTCGCCCCACACGATCGGCAATGCGCTGGTGCTCGCGCTGTCGCTGGTCAACGCCTTCGTCCACAGCCGCGACGCCTATACCTCGGTGGTGCCGACCGGCCTGATCCTCTCGGGCGTCGTCGCGCTGCTCGTCCTCGTCACCAGCTGGCTGGGCACATCGCTCGCCTATCGGGCCCGCCCGGAGGAACTGTCATGATGCGCCCCATCTCTGCGTCGCTGCATCGCATTACCCGGCCGATGCTGGCCCTAACGGCTCTGACTGCCACGCTCGCGGGGTGCGGCAGCAAGCCCGCGGATCCCGGCACGCAATATGGCGCGAACCCGCAGCTTCCCGCGCCCAGGCAATATCTTTTGCCGCCGATGCATGTCGCGCCGACCGCGCCCTGGGCCAGCGCGACGCCGACAGCGCCGCCGGGATTCAAGGTCATGGCCCTGGCGACAGGGTTGTCGCATCCCCGCTCGCTCTATGTGCTGCCCAATGGCGACGTGCTCGTGGTCGAATCGAGCGGCCCCAAGCCGCCCGTCTATCGCCCCAAGGATCTGATCATGGGCTGGGTGCAGTCCTTTGCGGGCGCCAAGCAGAAGGCGGCCAATCGAATCACGCTGTTGCGCGACACCAATGGCGACGGCAAACCCGAGCTCCGCACCGTGTTTCTCGACAATCTCCATTCGCCGTTCGGCGTCGCACTGGTCGGAGGCGACCTCTATGTCGCGGACACCGACGCGCTGCTGCGCTTTCCGTATGTGACGGGGCAGACCCGCATCAGCGTGCCCGCAACGACGGTCACCGAGTTGCCCGGCGGCCCGATCGACCATCACTGGACCAAGAGTCTGGTCGCCAGCCGCGACGGCGCCAAACTCTATGTCGGCGTCGGATCGAACAGCAACATCACCGAGAACGGCATCGGCGCGGAGCTCAACCGCGCCGCGATCTGGGAGGTCGACCGCGCGAGCGGCGCGTCGCGGCTGTTCGCCACCGGTATCCGCAATCCGACCGGCCTCGCCTGGGAGCCGCAGGGCGGCGCGCTCTGGGCGGTCGCCAACGAGCGCGACGAACTCGGCCCCAATCTGGTGCCCGACTATCTGACCTCGGTGAAGGACGGCGGCTTCTACGGCTGGCCATACAGCTATTACGGCCAGCATATCGATCCGCGCGTGAGACCGCAGCGCCCCGATCTGGTCGCGCGCGCGATCCCGCCCGATTATGCGCTGAGCTCGCACGTCGCGCCGCTCGGGCTCGCCTTCTCGGTCGGCACGCATTTTCCCGCCGCCTATCAGGGCGGCGCGTTCGTCGGCGAACACGGCAGCTGGGATCGCGATCCACTCAACGGCTACAAGGTCGTTTATGTCCCGTTCGCGGCCGGGCGACCCGCGGGCCCGCCACAGGATTTCGTGACCAGCTTCCTCGACAAGAGCGGACATGCGCGCGGCCGCCCGGTCGGCCTCGCGATCGATCGCACGGGCGCGTTGCTGATCGCCGACGATCTCGGCGACACGGTGTGGAGGGTGAGCGCTGCAAGCCCCTGAGCGGCTGCTACCGCCAGACTAGAACGCCTTGTCGCGGATCGCCTCCATCGCGACGAAGGTCGATGTGCTGGCGACATGCGGGAGGCTCGATATCTTCTCGCCGAGCACGATGCGGTAGCGGCGGATGTCGGCGGTGCGGACCTTGAGCAGATAGTCGAAGCTGCTTGCGATCATATGGCATTCCTCAACCTCCTTGATCTTGCGCACGCCGCGGTTGAACTCGTCGAGCGCTTTCTCGCGCGTGTCGGCGAGCTTGACCTCGGTGAAGGCGATATGGTCCATCCCCAGCTTCGCCGGATCGACGATCGCACGAAAGCCGAGGATATAGCCGTCGGCGACCAGCCGCTTGAGCCGCACCTGGCAGGGCGTCTTGGAGAGACCGACGCGCACCGCCAATTCGGTCACCGGCAGCCGGCCATCCTCCATCAGCGCTTCGATGATCCGCAGATCGAACTGGTCGATCTGGCTCTCGAGCGACAATTTCCTGTCCATATCGCCTCCGAACCCCGCCGTCTTCGGGCAATAGCTACCGCCTAATATAGCCGAAAAGTCGAAACGACGAAACCGCATCTGATATCGTCGCGCGACGATACAGCCCGCCGATCGAGGATCGCTCCATGTCTACCCCTGCGCCGCGCCGCTTTGCCGATTTCGCGCGCGCGATCCGAGAATCGTCCCCGCTGCGGCAGGCGATCACCGCGGCCTATCGCCGCGCCGAACCGGACTGCGTCGCGCCGCTGCTCGAGCAGGCGACGCTGCCCGATGCGGTGAGGGCGGCCGCCGCCGAGACCGCGACCGATCTGATTGCCGCGCTGCGCCGCAAGCACAAGGGCAGCGGCGTCGAGGGGCTGGTGCAGGAATATGCGCTGTCGAGCCAGGAGGGCGTCGCGCTGATGTGCCTTGCCGAGGCGCTGCTGCGTATCCCCGACACCGCGACGCGCGACGCGCTGATCCGCGACAAGATCGCCGACGGCAATTGGCGCGCGCATCTCGGCGGCGGCCGCTCGCTGTTCGTCAACGCGGCGACCTGGGGCCTGGTGGTCACAGGCAAGCTTGCCACCAGCGTCAACGATCGCGGGCTCGCCGCCGCGCTGACGCGGCTGATCGCGCGCGCGGGCGAGCCCGTGATCCGCCGCGGCGTCGACATGGCGATGCGGATGATGGGCGAACAGTTCGTCACCGGCGAGACGATCGCCGAAGCGCTCAAGCGCGCGCGTCCGCTCGAGGCGCGCGGCTTCGCGTTCAGCTACGACATGCTCGGCGAGGCCGCCGCCACCGCCGCCGACGCCGCGCGCTACCTTGCCGATTACGAGCAGGCGATCCATGCGATCGGCGCCGCGTCGGCGGGGCGCGGCGTCTATGTCGGCCCGGGAATCTCGATCAAATTGTCCGCGCTGCATCCGCGCTATGCGCGCGCGCAGGCCGGCCGCGTGATGGACGAACTGCTGCCGCGCGTGAAGGCACTGGCGGTGCTCGCCAGATCCTACGACATCGGCTTCAACATCGATGCCGAGGAGGCCGACCGGCTCGAGCTGTCGCTCGACCTGCTCGAGACGCTCGCGCTCGACCCCGATCTCGCCGACTGGGCGGGGCTGGGCTTCGTCGTCCAGGCCTATGGCAAGCGCTGCCCGTTCGTGCTCGATTATCTCATCGATCTCGCGCGGCGCGCCGGCCGGCGGATCATGGTGCGGCTGGTCAAGGGCGCCTATTGGGACGCCGAGATCAAGCGCGCGCAGGTCGACGGGCTGGCGGATTTTCCGGTCTATACGCGCAAGGTCCACACCGATCTCGCCTATATCGCCTGCGCCAAGAAGCTGCTCGGCGCGACCGACCGCATCTTCCCGCAATTCGCCACGCACAATGCGCAGACGCTGGCGACGATCTACCGGATGGCCGGCCCCGATTTCGCCATCGGCCGCTATGAATTCCAGTGCCTCCACGGCATGGGCGAGCCGCTCTACGACGAGGTGGTCGGCAAGGACCGGCTCGATCGGCCGTGCCGCATCTACGCACCGGTCGGCACGCACGAGACGCTGCTCGCCTATCTGGTCCGCCGGCTGCTCGAGAACGGCGCCAATTCGTCGTTCGTCAATCGCATCTCCGATCCCGCAGTGCCCGTCGCCGAGTTGATCGTCGATCCGGTCGACACGGTGCGCGCGATGGCCGTCCCCGGCGCGCCGCACGACCAGATCGCGCTGCCCACCGGCCTCTACGGCGCGCGCCGCAACAGCGCCGGCTTCGACCTGTCCGACGAGGCGACGCTCGCCCGCTTGACGACCGCGCTGGCGACGAGCGCCGGGCAGGAATGGCGCGCGGCGCCGACCTTCGGCGCCGGCGCCGACGCGGCATCCGTGCGCAACCCGGCCGATCACCGTGAGATCGTCGGTCATGTGACCGACGCGACGCCCGACGTGGTGCGCGACGCCTGCGCGCGCGCGGCCGCAGCGCTCGGGTCCTGGTCCGCACGCGCAGCCGACGATCGCGCCGCGACGCTGGAACGCGCCGCCGACCTTCTCCAGGATCGGATGCCGACGCTGCTCGGGCTGATCATGCGCGAGGCGGGCAAGACGATGCCCAACGCGATCGGCGAGGTGCGCGAGGCGATCGATTTCCTGCGCTATTATGCCGCCGAAGCGCGCCGCACGCTCCTGGCCGGCAACGCCCCGCTCGGGCCGGTCGCCTGCATCAGCCCGTGGAACTTCCCGCTCGCCATCTTCACCGGACAGATCGCCGCGGCGCTCGCGGCAGGCAACAGCGTGCTCGCCAAACCCGCCGAGGAGACGCCGCTGATCGCGGCCGAGGGTGTCCGCATCCTGCACGAGGCGGGGATCCCTGCCGACGCTCTGCAACTGCTTCCCGGCGATGGCCGTATCGGCGCCGCGCTGGTCGCGGCCCCCGAGATCGCTGCCGTCATGTTCACCGGCTCGACCGACGTCGCGCGGCTGATCCAGAGGCAGCTCGCCGAGCGTCTTTCACCCGCCGGCCGCCCGATCCCGCTGATCGCCGAGACCGGCGGGCAGAATGCGATGATCGTCGACTCCTCCGCGCTCGCCGAGCAGGTCGTCGCCGATGTCATTGCCTCGGCGTTCGACAGCGCGGGCCAGCGTTGCTCGGCGTTGCGGCTGCTGTGCCTGCAGGAGGACGTCGCCGATCGCATCCTCGCAATGCTGAACGGCGCGCTGGACGAGCTGTCGATCGGCGCGACCGACCGGCTGTCGGTCGATGTCGGCCCCGTCATCACCGCCGAGGCGAAGGCCCAGATCGACGGTCATATCGCGGCGATGCGCGCAAAGGGGCATAAGGTCGCGCAGATCGCGCGGATCGGCGAGATCGACGCGGGCACCTTCGTCCCGCCGACGATCATCGAGCTCGACACCTTGCGCGACCTCGAGCGCGAGGTGTTCGGGCCGGTGCTCCACGTCATCCGCTATCCGCGCGCCGGGCTCGACCAGCTCATCGACGACATCAACGCCACGGGCTACGGGCTGACCTTCGGGCTTCACACCCGGCTCGACGAGACCATCGCGCAGGTGACCGGGCGGATCCGCGCGGGCAATCTCTATATCAATCGCAACATCATCGGCGCGGTCGTCGGCGTCCAGCCGTTTGGCGGGCGTGGGTTGTCGGGCACCGGGCCAAAGGCGGGCGGGCCGCTCTATCTCGGTCGGCTCGTCGCCGATCCCGCGCGACTGCCGCACGAGGCTGCGGGTGCGGGCGATCCCGCGCTGCTCGACTATGCGCTGTGGCTCGACGGCATGGGATGCGACGCCGATGCCGAGGCCGCGCGCGATGCCGGGCGCCGCTCGGGGCTCGGGCGGCAATCGATCCTGCCCGGGCCGGTCGGCGAGACCAACCTCTACGCGCTTCATCCGCGCGGGCGCATCCTGCTGCTGCCGCGCACCGAACGGGGGCTGCGCGACCAGCTCGCCGCGGTGCTCGCGACGGGCAACGACGCGGTGATCCTCGCCGAGCGCCCGCTGCGCGAGACGCTCGCCGGCGCCCCCGCGCCGGTCCTCGCGCGGATCGAATGGATCGACGACATCAAGACCGCCGATCCGTGCGCCGGCGCGCTGATCGAGGGAGAGCGTGACCGCATCCTGCTCGCGCAGCAGCTGATCGCCGGTCTCGACGGCCCGATCCTGCTCGCCCAGGCCGCGGCCGAGCGCGGCGAGGACCGCGTGCCCTACTGCCTCGACTGGCTGCTCGAGGAGGTGTCGACGTCGATCAACACGACCGCGGCGGGGGGCAATGCCAGCCTGATGACGATCGCCTAGCGGGGCGTCACATCCAGCTGCCGCCGTTGACGTTGATCTCCTGCCCGGTGATGTAGCTCGCCTTCTCGGAGCAGAGGAACGCGCAGGCATAGGCGATGTCGTCGGGCGTGCCGGGCCGCGGCACGGGGATGTGCTGCGCGATCACCTCGAGCGGCGGCACCTGGCCCGCGGCCTCGCCCGCGCGCGCCATCGGCGTGTCGACCAGCGAGGGCGGGATCGTATTGACGGTGACCCCCCTGCCGCCGAATTCGCGCGCCAGCGAGCGCGTCAGCCCGATCACGCCGCCCTTCGAGGCGGCATAATGCGCGCGGTCCTGCGATCCCGACTGCGCCGCCTGCGACGAGATCGTGACGATCCGCCCCCATTTGGCCTCGAGCATGTCGGGCAGCGCCGCCTGGATCGTATGGAAGACGCCATTGAGGTTGATGTCGATCGTGCGCTGCCATTGCTCGGTCGTCATCGTCTCGAACGGCACCGGGATCGAGATCCCGGCGTTGGCGATCACGATGCTGATCGGCCCGAACGTGTCGCGCACCGTGGCATAGGCGGCATCGATCTGCGCCCGGTCCGAGACGTCGACCTCGAGCGGCAGGATATTGGCGCCGTCATCGCGCAGCCGCCCGCTTTCGCGCGCGAGCGCCTCGCGCTGCATGTCGAGGATTGCGACGGGATGACCGCTGGCGGCGAACAGCCGGCTGATCCCGAGCCCGATCCCCGACGCGCCGCCGGTGACGACGACTACGCGCTGCTCATGCATATCGCTCTCCTGTACCTGTCTTGTCGTTGCGTTGGTTCGCGTGTCAGCGTGCAGGCAGCTGCGCCAGCTCGGCGTCGACCGCGTCGAGCGCCTCGGTCGTGAACAGCTCGGGCGCGAATTTCTGCACGGTGCGCAGCGTCATGCCCTTGCCCATCCCAATCCGCGGATCGGTGCTGACGCCGGGGAAATGCCTGTCGAGTATCGCGGTCGCCGCGGGATCGGCGATCAGCGCACCGATCTTGGTGGTCGCGGTCGAATAGGGCTGTGGCACGTCGTCGGCCGTCGCGGCTTTCTTGCCGAAGCCGAACAGGCTCTTAAGCCCGCCCTTCCTGGGCGCTTCGGCCGCGACGGGCTTTGCGGGCGCGACAAAGCCTTCCGCCGGCGTGAGCTTGAGATGCATTTCGCCCAGCCCGCGGATGATGAAGCTCGGCTCATATTCGAGCGTGCGCTCGCCGGGGCGCCCGTGCTTGGTCTCGTCGAGATCGATATGCGCGGTATGCTCGAAGAATTTCTCGAGAATGACGCGCACCTCCGCGCGCGCCAGAGGTGCCCCGACGCAGACATGCGCGCCGCGACCGAAGGCAAGATGCTCCTTGGCCTTGGGGCGATCGAGCAGGAAGGCCTCCGGATCGGTCCAGCGGCGCGGATCGCGATTGGCGGCGGCGAGCGCGACCATCACGGTCGTCCCGGCGGGGATCGCCATGTCGCCGAGATGCGTGTCCCGGCGCGCGATGCGCGCGGTCATCTTGGTCGAACCCTCGAGCCGCAGCACCTCCTCGAGGAACGCCGGGATCAGCGAAGGATCGGCGCGCAGCTGGTCCTGCAGCCCCGGCTGGTCGACGATGAAGCGCATCGCGTTGCCGAGCAGCTTGGCGCTGGTATCCTGACCCGCACCGAACAGGAAGGTGGTGAGCCGGACGATCTCGAGCGCATCCGGCGTCGATCCGTCGGGATATTTGGCATTGGACAGTTCGGACAGTATGTCGTCGCGCGGAGTCTCGCGCCGATCGGCGACATATTGCACGAAATAGGTGCCCATGATCACCAGCGGCTGATTCTGCGCGATCAGGTCGTCGCTGTTGAGGCTGCCCGGGGGCGGCCCCGCCTCGATCGCCTCCATGAAATACTGGCGGTCGCCGTCGGGGACGCCGAGCAGATCGGCGATGACCATCGTGACAAACGGCGTGGCGATGCCCTTGACCAACTCGCAGCCGCCGTTCGCCACCGCCTCCTTGACCAGCGCGTCCGAATAATCGGCGATGAACTGCTCGCTCGCCTTGAGGCGCGAGGGGATGAACAGCCGCCCGAGCAGCGCGCGCGAAAAGGTATGCGGCTTGTCGTCGAGCGAGACGAGCAGATCGCCGCCGATGAATTCGGTGCGGTGCGCCTCGATCTGCGGCGTGATGTCCGATCCTTCGGGCGTGAACGGCAGCGGCGCCGCGGGTCCCGACGGCGCGATCGCCGACGAGAAATCCTCGGTATTCTTGAGCACCGACAACACCTCGTCGAAACCCGTCACGAAGATGATGCCGCTGTCTGGGTTGCGGTAGATCGGC
This sequence comes from uncultured Sphingomonadaceae bacterium, assembly GCA_903871605.1. Taxonomy (GTDB): domain Bacteria; phylum Pseudomonadota; class Alphaproteobacteria; order Sphingomonadales; family Sphingomonadaceae; genus Solisphingomonas. The sequence continues at coordinate 85,868 of CAIQHF010000038.1, read as the reverse complement.
CCCTGTTCGCGCACCGCCTCGAAATAGGCGTAGGGGTCGCGCAGGATCGAATGGTCGCTGAAATAATCGCGTTCTGCGAGCGTCGTCATGGCCTGTCTCCGATCGATAACGGGATGATGGTGGATGGTTTGCGAAAGCTCAGTCTTCTTCGGCGATCGTCACGCGCAGTCCCGACAGGCTTTGATCGAGCCGGATCTGGCACGAGAGACGCGATGTCGCATCGCGATGCCGGGACGACGCGAGCAGGTCGTCCTCGTCCGCGCTCATCGCGGGAAGCAGCGCGGCGCAGCTCGGATCGACATGGACGTGGCAGGTCGCGCACGAACAGACGCCGCCGCACAGCGCCAGCAGTTCGTCGAAACCCGCATCGCGGATCGCCTCCATGACGCTGACGCCCGACGCCGCCTCGATCGGCCGGCTATCGCCTTCGCGCGTTGTCACAATCAGTTCGGGCATTGCGCAAACTCACCCTATAAACGGGCCCGCATGGACGTTTGAACGGGATCATAATCGACGATGGCGATCAGAACGACGGAGCAGGCCGAAGTCGCAGATCATCTAAGCGACACTGTATCGCATAACTTCGATCGCCCGTCGCCGTCAAGCGTGCGCGATGCGCGCGCGGTCAAATCGAGCGCCGCGCTGCGCACCGCGCTGCTGGCACTGATCGAACGCAAGCCGCTCGATCAGATCACGGTGCGCGAGATCGCGGCGGAGGCGAACGTCCATTACGCCACCTTCTTCCGCCACCACGCAACCAAGGAGGCGCTGCTCGACAGCGTCGCTGCCGATCAGATCGCGCGCCTCGTCGAATTGACGATGCCGGTGCTCGACAGCGTCGATCGCCCGGCCGCGGTGCTCGCGCTCTGCCGCTATGTCGACGAACACCGGCGGCTATGGACCGTGCTGCTCACCGGCGGCGCCGCAGGCGCGATGCGCGAGGAACTGCGTCGCATATCGCGCACGATCGCCGAGGAACGCGCGCCATCGGACAGCTGGATCGCTGTCGATCTTGCGGTCAATTGCTCGGTCAGCCTGATCTTCGAATCGCTGGCCTGGTGGCTGGCACCGGCGCAGGCGGCGGTGCCGATCGCGCAGGTCGCGCAGACGCTCGATCGCCTGTTGTCGTCGATCCAGCCCTTCTGAGCGCCAAGGTGTGCGCCGCCCCGTAGCGCGCAGACGGACTTATCGCACTGGCGGTATCGCCGTCGCCCTCGTCAAGGCCATTGCCGGGCGATGACCCTGAATCCAAGCTGAGCGTGCGGCGGCCGGTTACGGCGACGACACGCGACGGCAAGAGGGGCAGATGACCAGTCAGGCAAAGGAGGCACGCTACCGTGTCGTGCAGTGGGCGACGGGCAATGTCGGCGCGCGTGCGCTGCGCCGCGCGATCGAGCATCCTGCGCTCGATCTCGTCGGCGTCTATGTGCACAGCGCGGACAAGGCGGGCCGCGATGCCGGTGAACTCGCCGGCACCGCGCCGACCGGCATCCTCGCCACCAACAGCATAGACGACGTCATCGCGCTCAAGCCCGACTGCGTGCTCTACATGCCGCACCAGACCAACATCGACGAAATCGTCCGGCTGCTCGAATCCGGCGCCAACATCGTCACCACGCGCGGCGACTTCCACCGTGCGGAGAGCATGGACCCCGCGGTCAGGGAACGGATCGAACAGGCCTGCGCGCGCGGCGGCGCATCGATCCACAGCACGGGCAGCAGCCCCGGTTTCATCACCGAGGCGGTGCCGATCGTGCTCGCCTCGATCCAGCGCCGCATCGACGCGATCAGCATCAACGAATTCGCCGACTGCGCGTCGCGCGACTCCCCCGCGATGATCTTCGAGATCATGGGCTTCGGCCAGAAGCCCGGCGGATCGCCCGAGGCGGATCAGGCGCGTTACGACTATCTGCGCGACGCCTTCGGCCCGTCGCTGCACCATCTCGCCGATGCGCTGGGTCTCAGAATCGACGCGTTCGCGGCGTCCGGCGGCGTCGGCGTCGCTCGCGCCGACACGATGATCGCCGCCGGCCTCGTTCCCGCCGGTACGGTCGCGGCGCAGCGCACGCGGATCTCCGGGATGCGGGACGGCAAAGCGGTCATCAGCTTCACCGCAACCTGGTATGTCTCGACCGACGTCGACACCAGCGATGGCGAGGCCTGGGATTTCCGGGGATCGGGCTGGCATATCGTGATCGATGGCGACTGCCCGCTCGATGTCGCCATCAGCTTCCCGGTCGCACCCGAAGATTATGCCGAGATGACCCCGGGCCTGACCGCGCATCGCCCGGTCAACGTCGTCCGCTACGTTTGCGAAGCGCCGCCGGGCATCCGCACCACCGCCGATCTTCCACAGATCATCGCCCAGCTCGGCTGAGCGACACAGGAGAGATTTGAATGACCGCCACGACGCTCGACTGTTCCGACATCGACCAGTATCTCGGCAAACCGGTATGCCCTGCGCCGATGAACGATCCGTTCAGCAACACCGACATCCGCCGCTGGGTGCAGGCGATGCACTATCCCAACCGGCTCCACTACGACAAGGATTATGCCGCCGAGGGCACCTACGCGAAGCTCGTCGCGCCGCAATCCTTCGCGGTCGCGATGGACGACGGCCACGGCTCCTCGCCCGCCTGCGTCGGCAGCATCCCGGGCTCGCATCTGCTGTTCGGCGGCGACGAATGGTGGTTCTACGGCCCGCGCATCTTCGGCGGGGACGTCGTCAGCAACGAGCGCATCCCGTTCGATTATGCCGTCAAGGAGACCAAGTTCGCGGGCCCGACGTGCTTCCAGCGCGGCGACAATTTCTACCGCAACCAGCATGGCGAGCTGATCGCCAAGCAACGCTCGACCGCGATCCGCTACAAGGCCGATGCCGGGCGCGAGGCAACGCCGATGGAGAATACCGAGGAGCCGGCCTGGACCGACGCCGAGCTCAAGGCGATCGAGGACCGCAAGTTCGGCTGGATCCAGATGCTGCACGATCTCGGCCACGACAAACGCTATTGGGACGACGTCACCGTCGGCGACGCGCTGCCCGAGCGCGTGATCGGGCCGCATTCGATCGTCAGCTTCGCGACCGAGTGGCGGTCTTATCTATTTACCGGCTGGGGCACGATCACGCGCCGCACCGATCTCGACATGGCGGCGATGGGCTTCGTCGAGGAGATGGCGGGGCTCGAGCAGGATCCGACGATGGAGCGGATCAACCCGGAGCTCACCGACGGCGCGTATATCGGGCCGTCGCGCGGGCATATGTTCAAGCGTTGGGCGCAGTTCATCGGCATGCCGCGCGAATATGGCTATGGCGCCTCGATGGGCGCGTGGATCGTCGATTACATGGCCGGCTGGGCGGGCGAGCACGGCATGGTGGTGCATTCGGTCGCCAATTATCGCGGGCCGGCGCTGGTCGGCGACATCACCGTGATGACCGCCGAGGTGATCGACAAGCTGGTCGACGACGAGGGCCGCCATCTCGTCCAGGTCGACTTCAGGATGAAGAACCAGCTCGGCGTCACGATGGCGACGGCCAAGGCGGAGATCCAGCTGCCGACGCGGTGATGGTCGGGTCAGGCACTCGGACGCTCTATCATCGTCATGCCGGACCCGATCCGGCATCCAGGGCCACAGACGGCGGCGCTCGAAGCCCTGGATCCCGGATCAAGTCCGGCATGACGATGGATAATCATCCACCGAGATAGAACGCCTCAGCAGCAGGACCGACTGCGAAACCTATTCGAAGAACGTCTCGCTATGGTCGCCGATCGCGGCGCCGATCGCATGGTCGGTGAGCAACGGCATCCCCATCAGCCCCTGCGACCAGTCCGCCGATCGCCCCAGATCGCGCTGCCAGTCATAGAGCATCGTGCGGTGCGCGACGCGCCATTCGCCGTCCCTTCGCGCGAAGCGATCGAGATAGCGGCCGCCGAGCACGATGTCGCGCGCCTCGGCGCCCATTTCGATGCGGTGATAGGCGGTGACATGCGTCTCGACCGCTGCGCCATCGCCCGCCAACCGGATCAGGCTCTGGCCGAGCGTGTGCAACGTCACGGGGATCGCCGACGAGCCGGGGACGACCCACGCCAGATAGGCGTCGAAGTCGCCGACGAAGACGCCGAAATCGACCGCGGCGTCGGGCCAATAGCAGCCTTGCAGCAGCGCCGCGTCGCGCCGATCCTCGCCGCGGGCGATCCGCGCCAGCGTATCGCGGATCATTTCGCGATCGGACAGATCGGCGAGCGAAGCAAGCGAAGGCGTCATCTCAGCCCGGCGCCCCATCGGATGCCATCGGGATCGCCGCCTGCCGCCGATTGACCAGCGGCCGGTGGTAGGAGGGATCGTCGCGGTCGCGCGAGGGCACGCCGTTGCGCTCGATTCCTGGCACGTCGGCGAACGGAATCGGCGTCGTCGGCACCAGCCCCGACCATTCGATCGCATTGGTCCTGAGCGCGATCTTCCAGATGCCCCCGCGTCGCTCGAGCCGGTCGATATAGCGGCCGCCGGCGATCCAGTTGCTCGCGTCGCGGTTGCGGCCGACGAAGAGATAATAGGTCTCGGCATGCGCGACGTCGCCGTCGATGTCGCAGCTGTGGTTGAGCAGATTATGGTGGGTCGCCACCTGGCCCTGCGCATGCAGCTCGAACGACCAGTCGCACAGCGCCTCGGGTGGTCCGACGAACGGCCCCGCGGCGATCACTGCGTCGCTGTGGAAGGCTGAGAGGAACAGGTCGCGGTCGAACCGGTCCATCGCGCGGCTGAACCGCGTCAGGCAGTCGAGGATATCCTGCCGGTCGAGCAGCCGCTCGAGCCGCGCCTGCGTGTCGGACGCCATTTCAGCCTCCCTTCGTCGCCATCGCGAAACTATAGACGATATGGTCGACATGGCCGTGCAATCCGAATGCCAGCGGCTCGCGTGCATCGCGGATTTCATCGATCCGCTCGCCGACCTGGTCGATCGTCCACGAGGGCTGATAGACGCCCCTCGTCTCGGCGACATAGACCCTCGCGACGCGCCCGGCGATCGCGGCTAGCATCTCGCCCGTGATCGAGCAGCTTTCGTGGCACAGCCATCCGACGACGGGGGCGACGAGTTCGGGCTGCATCGGCGGATAGGCGGATATGTCGATGCCCTCGGCCATCCGCGTCACCGCGCTGGGCACGATCACATTGCACGTCACGCCGTGCCCCTCGCCCTCGAGCGCGGCGATGTTGCCGAGCCCGATCAGCCCCGCCTTGGAGACGCCATAGTTGACGCACCGCTGATTGCCGTAGATCCCGCCGATCGACGAGGTCAGCACGATGCGCCCATAGCCCGCGTCGCGCATGAGCGGAAAGGCCGCGCGGACGACATGGTAGCCGCCGCGCAGATGGACATCGAGAACTGCGTCGAAATCCGCCTGGCTCAATTCGTCGAGCCCGCCGTAGCGAACGTTGCCGGCATTGTGGATCAGAATGTCGATCCGGCCATAGGCCTCGATCGCGGCGTGGACGATCGCGGCGCCGCCTTCGGGGGTCGCGACGCTGTCGAGATTGGCGGTCGCCTCGCCACCCGCCGCGCGGATCTCGGCGACGACGTCCTCCGCGGGCCCGGCATCGCCGCCCTCGCCCTTGATCGCGGCACCCGGATCGTTGACGATCACCTTCGCGCCCTTGCCGGCGAGCAGCAGCGCATAGGCGCGGCCGAGCCCCCGTCCCGCCCCCGTGATCACCGCCACGCGGCCATCGAATCTCAGTTCGGACATTGCAGCATCTCTTTGACCAGAAGGAACGGGGTCACACCGGCTGCCAGATCGGCGCGCCGCGCGTCGCGCGCAGCGACGGGATCGTCCGCCCGTCGATGTCGGTGATGCCGTAGCTGTCGGCCAGCTCGGCGGTGATGAAGGTGCCGCCGCTATGCCGCATGACATCGCGATCGGCGGCGAGCGCGGCGATCACCCGCCCGGGATGCTCGACGCTCGAGCCGTTGGCGCGCGTCGTCGCGGCCGCACCGTCGAGCCCGGGGATGTTGGCGAGGTTGCGTTCGGCGCGCTCGGTCAGCGTCAGCCCCTGCCAGAGCGAGACCGAAGCGACGTTGTGCGGCTTGAGCTCGACCGCCATGTCGCGCGCCATCCGGTCAACCGCGGACTTGGCGGTGCCGAAGACAACGCCGTAGGTATAGGTGACGCCGGTATAGCCCGATATCTCGACGATCAGCCCCGATTTCTGCGGCACCATCATCTTTGCGGCATGCCACGCCGCGACGAAATTGGAACGCACGCCGACATCGAACATGTCGAGGTTGGACAGCGGCTTCTCCCAAAAGCCGCCGGGCTCGGTCAGGTCCTCGGGCAGCGAAAAGGCGTTGTTGACGAGGATATCGAGCCGGCCCTGCTCGCGCTCGACCTGCGCGAACAGCGCGGCGACCTGGGCGTCGTCGGCATGATCGACCTGCACGGCGATGCCGCGCCCGCCGCGCGCGTCGCATTCGTCGGCGGTCTCGCCGACCGTCCCGGGAAGCGGATAGATATTGGGGGTCACCGTCCGTCCGGTCACATAGACCGTCGCGCCCTGTTCGGCGAGCACGAGCGCGATGCCCCGGCCGATGCCGCGACTGGCCCCCGTGACCACGGCGACCTTGCCTGCGAGCGAACCCAAACCGCCTCTCCTCGTCGTCCGGCCCGCAGCATAAGCGCGGCGAGATCGGCTTTCCTGCCAAATCGTATGCCGGCGCCGCCGACAACGCTCGGGCGATCATGCGCTCGTCCGCCGATCGCTTGTGCGAGGTCTGCGCTATGATCGTCGTCGGAGAAGAGGTCAGGAGAGGCGCGTGTCCGGCAAGTTGACGTTCGGCTATCTCTATGATTTCCGAAATCCGCCGCAGTGGCACAAGCGCTGGGCCGATCTCTATGCCGAAACGCTCGACGTCATCGCGTGGAGCGAGACGGTGGGCTTCGAAGGCGCGTGGGTGCCCGAGCATCACGGCGCGGACGACGGCTATATCCCCGCCCCCAACCTGATCCTCGCCGCGATCGCGGCCCGCACCAGGACCATCCGGCTGGGATCGGCGATCGCGCTGGCGCCGCTCTATCATCCGGTGCGCTTCGCCGAGGAGTGCGCGATCCTCGACATCCTCTCGGGCGGACGCGCCGAAATGGCGCTCGCGATCGGCTACCGGCGGCGCGAGACCGAGGCATATGGCGTCGACTTCACCACGCGCGGCGCGCGGTTCGACGAGTTTCTCGCAATCGTCCGCGGCCTGTGGGCCGGCGAGACGATCGATTTCGAGGGCCGGCATTTCAGCGTGAAGCGCGCGCGGATCATGCCGCCGCCGCCACGCGGTCGCATCCCGCTCTACATCGGTGGCTTCGCGGACAAGGCGCTCGAGCGTGTCGCCACCTATGCCGACGGCTATTTCGGCAATGAGGAGGTGTGCGACCAATATCTCGCGAAGGTCCGCGCGCAGGGCAAGGACCCCGCCGCGGTCGGCATTCGCATCCAGGCCCTGTTCACTGCGGTCGCCGACGATCCCGACGCCGCGATGGAGGAACTCGCCCCCTTCTACCACCATGCCAACAACGCCTATGGCGCGTGGCTGAGCGAGGACACGGGCGCGCTCGGCGTCGACAATCCCGCGCTCAAGCCGATGACGCTCGAGCGCTTCAAGACCAGCAGGATCCTCCAGATCCTGACGCCCGCCCAAGCGATCGCGCATTTCAAGGCGATGCGGGCACGGATGCCGGTCGAGCATGTCATGATGATGATGCCGCCCGGGCTTCCGCCGGAGCGGTTCGTCGCTTATGCCGAATGCTTCGCCCGGGAGGTCATCCCGGCCTTTGCCTGAGCGGGTCGATGCCGAACGCGCAAGATAGCCGGATCCAATCGCCGCAGTCGGTCACCCGCGTCGTCCAGATATTGGAAGCGCTCTGCGCAAGTGCGGCACCGATCACGCTCGCCGATCTCAGCCGGACGCTCGCGACCCCCAAGACCAGCCTTGCTGCCCTGCTGCGCGGGCTCGCCGAGATCGATTTCGTCGTGGCGGCTGACGGTGCCTATCGGCTCGGACCGGGCGCCTTCGGGCTGGGCAGCGCGCTCCAGGAGGCGCGCAAGCGGCTGCAATCCTCCGATCTGGTGCGCCAGGGAATGCGGCGTCTCGCCGATCGCTCGGGCGAGACCGTGCTGTTCGCGGTGCGCGACGGGGACGGCGGGACGATCACCTATGTCGACGCGATCGAGAGCCGCAAGACGGTGCGCTTCACGGTCTCGATCGGCGACCGGCGGCCGCTGTTCAGCACCGCAAGCGGCCGCGCGCTGCTCGCGGCGGGGCCCGAGGATGCGTGGCGCGGTTATCTTCGGCGGCTGAAGCCGCAGCGACTGACCCCGCATACTGAAATCGCCAAGCGCCGGCTTGCCGAGATCATCATGGCGGCGCGCGACACTGGCGTCGCGCAGACCGTCGACCAGACCGCCGATGGGGTGACGGGCACAGCCGCGGTGATCCGCGATGCGACCGGGGGCGCGATCGGCGCGCTGCTCGTCGCGGCGCCGAGCTCACGGCTCCAGGACAGGCTCGACGAGCTGGCCCGGCTCGTCCGCGAGGAAGCGGCGGCGATCTCGCGCAGCCTCGGCTATCGCCAACCGCGCGACTGACGCGCGCGCCTGCATCGCAGGCTTGCGCGGCACGGCTTGCGATCAGCGACCAAGCATCATGCCCGCCATCTCGCCCTGATCGCGCCAGCCGGCCAGCACGCCGTCGAACGCGTCGAATCCGGGCCCGTAAGGCTCGCCGACGTTGGAGCGCAGTTCGGCCTCGCCTTCGTTGTTATAATAGCCCGGCGTGCATTCGCGCTGATACTGCGTCATGTCGACCTTGGTCTCGTCGATGATCCGCACCCACGCGTCCATCGCCGCGCGGCTCGGCTCGACCGTCACCGCGCCGCGCGCGCGCGTCTCGCCGATGATCCAGGCGATGTGGCTGACATGCTGGTCGAGCATCGCGGTGACGTTGGCGGACAGGCCCACCTGCGTGTAGCCCGTGACGAAAAGATTGGGAAAGCCGTGGACCGAAAAGCCGTGGAAGGTCTGCAGCCTGCGGCGCCACATATCGAATAGCGATACGCCGCCTCGCCCTTCGACGCGCTTGATCCCCCAGCGTTTCTCATAGTCGCTGGTCACCTCGAAGCCGCTGGCGAAGATCACGCAGTCGGCCTCATAGGCGGTCCCGTTCGCGATCAGCGCATCGGCGGTCATCCGCTCGACGCCCTGGGTCGCCGAAACATCGACCAGCGTGACGTTGGGCCGGTTGAAGGTCTGGAGATATTCGTCGTTCGAGGTCGGTCGCTTGCACATGAAGCGATACCAGGGCTTGAGCGCCGCGGCGGTGGCAGGATCCTCGACGATGGTGTCGACTCGGCCGCGCAGCCGCTCCATCACGAGATAATCCTCGCGTTCGTACATCGCGCCATATTCCGCGGGCGAAAGCTGCGGCCAGCCCGCGGCTTGCATCTTGGCCTGCAGATTGCGGTTGATCTCGGTCCACAGGTCGCAGACCAAATCGGATTGGCCGGGCGCGAAGCCGCCGATCGCGCCGGCGTGGAAGTTGACCTGCCGCTCCTTCTGCCAGCCCGGCTGGAGCGTCTTGACCCATTCGGGGTCGGTCGGCGTGTTGCCGCGGTGGTTGACGCTCGAGGGCGTGCGCTGGAAGACGGTGAGGTGCTTCACCTGCTTGCCCAGCCAGGGCACGAGCTGGATGCCGGTCGCGCCCGTGCCGATGATCGCGACGCGCTTGTCGTGGAGATTGTCGAGCCGGCCGCTCGCACCCGTCGGATCGCCGCCGGTATAGTCATAGTCCCATCGCGCCGAATGGAATTTATGGCCCTTGAAGTCATGGATGCCCGGGATGCCGGGAAGCTTGGGGCGGTTGGTGGGTCCGCCGCACAGGATCACGAATCGCGCCTTGATATCGTCGCCGCGGTTGGTCGCAATCCGCCAGCGTTTGAGATCCTCGTCCCAGCGCATGCCCTCGACCAGCGTATGGAAGATCGCATGATCGTAGAGGTCGAAATGCCGGCCGATCCGCTGGCAATGCGCATATATCTCGGCACCGTCGGCGAAGCGCTTGGTCGGCATATAGCCGGTCTCTTCGAGCAGCGGCATATAGCAATAGGCGTCGTTGTCGCACTGGATGCCGGGATAGCGGTTCCAGTACCAGACCCCACCGAAATCGCCGCCGAGCTCGATGATGCGCAGCGCCTCGACGCCCGCCTGGCGGCAGCGCGCAGCGGCGAGCAATCCCGAAAAGCCACCGCCCAACACCGCGACGTCGATCTCGTCGCGGATCGGCTCGCGCGGGATCACGGGCTTATAAGGATCGGCCTCATAATATTCGGCATAGTCGCCTTCGGCTGCGACGAATTGCCCCTGCCCGTCATGGCGCAGCCGCCGGTCGCGCTCCTGCCGGTATTTCTCGCGCAGCGCCGGGATGTCGATGGCGTCGGGCGTTTGCGTGGGGGCGCACGTCATAAGCGGTCCTATGTGATGGCGGCCGCGCGGGTGCGGCAGACGGGAGCAGAGGGAGCGCCGGACGCGCCGGCTCAGCCGAGCTTCTGCGGCGCGCCGGTCCCCATATATTTGGCGAGGTTATAGTGAAGGCTGGGGATCGCGCGCTCGCGATAGGGATTGGGTTGCGTGCCGCGGAAGCCGCCATTCTTCATGCCTTGCTGAACCGCCGCCATGTTGGCGAAATCCTGCTGGAGCACGGGTGGCCATGCCTCTGGCGGGGTATATTCCCACTCGGTCTCGGGCGCCTCGCCCTCCGGATAGAGTTCGTAGACCGACGCCTCGAAGATGCACTTGTCGGGGTCGTACCGATATGGGCGCGCCTGGTAGCAGAGCATGTTGTTGACCGCGTGGCCGATCTGGAAATTGGGAAAGATCTGCCATGCGGTGCCGGCCTTGGCGTTGTGCGACGGCTCGACCACGGGCCAGAACACGCCACGCGCCTCGTCGACCGCGCGCGCCGACTTGAGCCAATGCTGGAGCACCTCGCCCGACGGCGTCCCCTCGGGAAGCTCATCCTTGAGCCGGAGCGCGGCATCGACCAGCGTGCGCGTGGTGTTGGTGTTCGCCGCCTCCCACGTGAAGACCTGCATCTCGGCGGTCGAGATGCGCGCGTCACCGGTGCCGATACGCAGCTTGGCCTGCTGGTTCTCGTCCATCGCCTTGGGCGCATCATAGCCGATATTGCTGTGCAGCCCCTGGTTGCGTGCCCAGCCCGGAAAATCGCCGAACGCCATGAATTCAGGATGCGTGCCGGGTACATGATAGGTCTCGTCGAACGCCTCGAGCGCGACCTTCCAGTTACAGTCGAAGATGATCCACTTGCGCCAGCGGCAGCGCATATTCTCGAGCTGGAAAGGCGCGAGTAGCGTCGCGGCGGGTTCGAGATAGGTGCGCAGCGGCTCCGCGTCGGGATCCATGTTGATCCACACCCAGCCGCCCCACGTCTCGCACCTGACCGCGCCCAGCCGCGTGCTGTCGTCGGTAAGCACGCCCTGCCAATGATCGCGCTCGGGCACATGCACGCACCGGCCCTGCAGATCGAAGCTCCAGCTATGGAAGCCGCAGACGAAGCGCATCTTCTTGCCACGCGCGTTGCGCGCGCCGGGCGGCGTGTCGATCAGGCGACGGCCGCGGTGCGGGCAGACATTGTAATGCGCCTGCACCCTATCCGCGCCCGAGCGGACGATCACGATCGAGTCGTCGAGTATGTCGTAGGTGATATAGTCGCCGACCTCGGCAATATCCTCGAGCCGACCCGCCTGGAGCCAGGTTTTGCGCCACAGCCGGTCGCGCTCGGCACGGGCATATTCGGGCGAGATATAGGCCTGCGCGCCGATCGTGACCGGCGCCTCGAGCTCTTCCGCGGCGACGATCGCCTCGCCCCTCAACATGCCGCTCTGCTCGCCCATCTCGTTCCACCCGCGACGTCTCGATCGATCTGCGGACAGTCTACGCCGCGTCGTCGCGCCACGTAAGCCGGCGGCCGCGCGCTATCGCCGTCGCGATGCCCGGCCGCGTCACGCCTCGCCTGGCCGCAGCGCGATGATGCTCCCCTCGCCGTCCGCCGAGATATACAGCGTGCCGTCCGCGCCGAGGGCGATCCCGGCGAACGGCCCCATCGGCCCCGACAGACCCGGAATGCCGCGCAGCGGCTTGGGCGTCACGCCGGGTGGCGCCCCGATCGGCAGGTCGGCGGCAATCGTGCGGCGGACCCGCGCGGCCATGTCGAATTCGATCACCGCCTTGGCGCCGACGTCGACGATGTAGAGGTGCTGCCCGCGCACGGTGATGCCATGCGGGCGCTGCAGCCCGTCGATCACCGTCTCGATCCCACCGCGGACGAGCGTCACCACCCGGCCCGCCCCGCTCTCGGAAACGAGACGATCGCCGCTCGCGGTGATCGCCACATCGATCGGCTGCGACAGCCCGGAGGCCAGCGCCTCGGTCTCGCCCGCCCTGATCGAGACGACGCGGCCTGCCCCGAGATCCGCCGCGATCACCGCACCGTCAGCCGCGATGGCGACGCCATAGAGTTGGTCGAAGCCGTCGGCGAGGATATCGCTCGCCATATCCGCCGGCCGATACAGCGCGACCGCGCCCCCCGAGGTCGTGACGACGAAGCCGTTGCCGTCCGCCGTCGCGATACCGCGGACATAGCCGGGGCAGCCCGGCGTGAAGAGCATGCCCGCGACGCTCGGTGCGCCGCCCGGCGACAGCACGAGCAGCTTGGGGCCGTCGGCGATATAGAGGTTGCCGTCATTGCCGACGGCCAGGCCGAACGGCCCGTTGAAACCCCCGGCGAGCAGCGTCCGCGTCTGGCCATCGCCGAGCAGTTCGGTGATCCGCCCGGCGAATTCCGAGACGAACAGCCGCTCGCCGACGAACACGCAATTGTCGAGCCCCGGCTCGAGCGCCGCCAGTCGTTCGCGCGCGCCTGTACGTGGATCGATGCGCAGCACCTCGCCGCTCGCCACCTGCGTCGAGACGATAAATCCCTTCGAGTCGAACTTGACCGAATCGGGCACGCCGAGGTCGCCCGCGACCTTCTCGGCCGGACCGCCCTCGGGATCGATCCGCCAGATCTCGTTGGCGCCCATCACCGGGAAATAGAGCATCCCGTCTGGCCCCATTTCGAGCGCGTTGGGCATGGGTATGTCCGCCAGCAACACCCGCGGCGCGCCACCGTCGAGCGGCAGCTCGAGCAGCCGTCCGCCCATCCGGCATTCGTCGATGAACAGGCGGCCCTGGTGGATCGTGATGCCGTTCGCCGACGGGAGATCGTCGCGCAGCACGCGCGTCCGCCCGTCGGGGCTGCGCACGCTGACCCGTGCGTCCATCACCTCCGTCGCATAGAGATTGCCGGCTGTGTCGAACGCCAAATCGTCGGGTGCGACGATATCGCCGCCGAGCGGGCTGATCGCCTCGACCAGCCCCGTGTCGACGTCGAGCGCGCTGATCTGGCTTCCGGACACCTGCGCGATGTGGATACGTCCGTCCGGGCCGACGCGCATCCCCGCGGCGCCGAACAAATGGCTGACCGGGGTCAGTCGCTCGAGTTGCCAGCCTTGAGCCAGCCGGGGGTGCGTCGCGATGGGGTAACGTCCGCTTGGCTGCGCCATCCCGATCTCTCCTGTGATGAAATATTATGCTCTCATCTTTTCGCCGCGTCGACGCTGTGTCTAGGCCGGGACCCCGGTCAGCGCCCCGTCCAGGCGGGGGGGCGTTTCTCGGCGAACGCGCGTGGCCCCTCCTGCGCATCGTCGCTGCGATAGAGCGTCTCGGCAGCCGCGCGGGCGGCTTGCAGCGCCGCGGCGCGACCCATTTCGGTGGCGAGCATCACTGTCTCGCGCCCCGCCTTGACCGACAGCGGCGCGCCATCGATGATCTCGGCGGCAAGCGCGAGTGCCGCCTCGAGCAGCGCGGCGGGCTCAGCGAGGCGATTGACCAGGCCGATCTCATAGGCGCGCTGCGCGGTGATCGGCTTGCCGGTGAGGATGATCTCCATCATGATCCGCTGCGGGATCATGTGGATCAGCGGCGACGCCCAGGGCGAGCCGCGCCCGACCTTGACCTCGGTGATCGCGAAGCGCGCGGTCGTGCTGGCGACGCAGAGGTCGCAGGCCTGCGCGATCATCCAGCCACCCGCGAAGGCGACGCCGTTGACCGCCGCGATCGTCGGCTTGCTGAGTTCGATCGTGTCGTAGGGCAGCGCATAGAAATCGCGGGGCGGCACAGCCATTCCCGTCTCGACCATCTCCTTGAGATCGCCGCCCGCGCAGAACGCCTTGTCGCCTGCACCGGTCAAAATCGCGACGCGCAGCGCCGAGTCCTGCTCGAAGCGCGCCCAGGCGGCGGCAAGCCCCTCGCGGATCTCGCGCCCGAGCGCATTGCGCACCTCGGGACGGTTGAGCGTGATGATCGCGATCCCGTCAGCGCGGGCCTCGAATAAAACAGCGTCGGCCATCAATACCCCCTCTGCCGGATCGCGAATGCGTCACGATCCAGTTGCTCGCGATAGTCGGGATGCGCGATCGCCACCATGCGCCGCGTCCGCTCGGCGAGCGTCTGCCCCTTGAGCTCGGCCGCGCCATATTCGGTAACGATCACGTCGACATCGGCGCGCGCGGTGGTGACCGGGCCCGACAGCGTCGCGACGATCTTGCTAATCGCGCCGGCCCGGGCGGTCGCGGACAGCGCGATGATCGAGCGGCCGCCGGGCGAGCGTGCGCCGGCGCGGACGAAATCGACCTGCCCGCCGGTGCCCCCGAGATAGGCGCTCCCGCTCTGCTCGGCATTCACCTGGCCGGTGAGGTCGACCTCCATCGCCGAATTGATCGTCACCAGCCGCTCCAGCCGCGCAAGCACCGCGGCGTCGTGCGTGTAGCCGGTGGTGCACATCCGGATCAGCGGGTTGCGATGCGCCCAGTCGTACAGCCGCCGCGTACCGATGAGCGCGCCGTTGATCGAGACGCCGGTGTCGATCGCCTTGCGCGCGTTGGTGAGTACGCCCGCCTCGACCAGATCGACCAGCCCCTCGCCCAGCATCCCCGAATGCGCGCCGAGATCGCGGCGATCGCGGAGCAGGCGCAGGATCGCGTCGGGTACCGCGCCGACACCGGTCTGGAGCACCGCGCCGTCGCCGATATAGGCGGCGGCGTGGCGCGCGATCGCCATGTCGGTCTCGCCGATCGCGGCCGCCGCGACCTCGACCGGCGGGCGCGAGACGTGGACCGCGCAGTCGATCCGTGCAGCGGGGAGCAGCTCGCCGTAGGTGAAAGGCACGCGGTCGTTGATCTCGGCCACGACGACGCGCGCCTTCGCCACTGCCGCCTGGACATGATCGGAACTCAGCCCGAAGCTGTGTCTGCCGTCGGCGTCCGCGGGGCTGACCTGCACGAAGGCGACATCGCAACCGATGATGCCCGCCTCGATCATCGGCCCGACCTGGCTGACGTGGCAGGGGATGACCGACAGCTTGCCCGCCTTGGTCATCGCGCGCAGCAGGCCGATCGCCCCCATGCTCGACAGCGCGAAACTGTCGGCGGTCGCCGGCACGAACAGCCCCGAAAAACTCGTCGCGATGAACGCGGACAGGTCGCCGATCGCGGCTCCTTGCGCGATCAGCGCCTCGACCAGGGTGGTCGGTTCGCCGCACGCCTGGCCGATGACGATGCGGTCGCCGGGTTTCAGCCAGCGCGCGAGATCGAGACGCGCGGCGTCGGTCAGCTCGGCCACGACCAGCCCCCGTTCGTGCTGAGGGAAGTCGAGGCATCTGACATAAACGCCGCGTCTGAAACACGTCCTTCGACTTCGCTCAGGACGAACCGTGTCGGCGAGGCGTCGGTCACGCGCGCGCCGCCTGTTTGAGCAGCGTCTGCGCACGCGACAGATAGGGGCGATCGAGCATTCCGCCCTTGTAGCCGATCGCGCCGACGCCCGGATTGGCGGCGAACAGGTCGACGATTGCCTGCGCCTCGGCGATTTCGGCCTCGGTCGGGCTGAAGGCGTCATTGATCACGTCGACCTGCGCGGGGTGGATCGCCAGCATGCCGCGATAGCCGTTGCGCCGCACCGCCTCGGCGCGCGCCTTGAGCGCGTCGAGATCGCGAAAATCGCCCTGGATCGTCTCGATCGCGGCGACACCCGCGGTCGCGGCGCCGAGCAGGCACAGGGTGCGCGCCAGCTCGTAGGTGAAGCCGTAGCCGCCGTCGGACGTGCGGTTCGAACTGGCGCCGACCGCGTCGGCGAGATCCTCGGCCCCCCAGGTCAGCGCGACGACGCGCGGCGCACCCTTATAGTCGCCGGTGTGGAACATCGCCTCGGCGGTCTCGGTGACCAGCACGATCACCCGCGTCGATCCCTCGTCGATGCCGTTCGCCACCTCGAGCGCGGAGAGGCAATGATCGAGCTTCTCGACATCCGCGCGACCATAGACCTTGGGCAGCATGATCCCGCCCGGCCGCGCGGGCATCACCGCGGCAAGATCGTGCAACGTGTGCGGCCCGTCGAGCGGATTGACGCGCACCCACAGGCGGTGCCGCTGCGCGGGGTTCGCCGCGATGAAGTCGCGGACCACCGGGCGCGCCGCCGCCTTGCTTTCGGACGCGACGGCATCCTCGAGATCGATCAGCACGATGTCGGCGGTACCCTCCATCGCCTTGGTCATCTTCTTCACGCTGTCGCCCGGCGCGAAAAGCCACGAGCGCGCGGAAATCGGTTCGGGCATCATCCCTCCTTCGTGCCCCCGCAAAGGCGGGGATCCAGAGCCAAGCAGCGCCGCGCTCGCGGCCCTGCTCCCGCCTTCGCGGGAGATCGGCTCCCATTTCAATAGCTTTTCGGCAGCTCGAGCACACGCTCGGCGATGAAGTTGAGGATCATGTGCGGGCTGACCGGCGCGGTCCGCGGGATCAGCACCTCGCGCAGCAGCCGCTCGACATGATATTCCTGCGCATAGCCCATTCCGCCCAGCGTCAGCATCGCGGTGTGGCAGGCCTCGAACGCGCTTTCGGCGGCTAGATATTTGCCGGCATTGGCCTCGACCCCACAATCCTCGCCCCTGTCGAACAAAGTGGCGGCCTTCATCACCATCAGATTCGCCGCCTCGAGCTGCATCCAGCATTTCGCCAGCGGATGCTGGATGCCCTGGTTCATCCCGATCGGCCGATCGAACACGATCCGCTCGCGTGCGTAGCGCGCCGCGCGCTGGATCGCGTTGCGGCCGATCCCGATCGCCTCGGCGCCGAGCAGGATGCGCTCGGGATTGAGCCCCTTGAGGATGATCCGGAAGCCATCGCCCTCGCCGCCGATGCGATCGTCGTCGGGGATGAAGAGATCGTTGATGAACACCATGTTCGAGCCGACCGCATGGCGTCCCATCTTGGGGATCAGCCGGTGCTCGACATGGTCGCGGTCGAGCCTGGTGAAGAACAGCGAGAGGCCGTCGGTCTTGCGGGTGACCGCCTCCAGCGGCGTGGTGCGCGCGAGCAGCATCATCCGGTCGGCGACATGCGCGTTGGTGATCCAGATCTTGTCGCCATTGACCAGATAGCCGCCATCGACCTTCTTCGCTGCGGTCTTGAGCTTGGTCGTGTCGAGCCCGGTGTTGGGCTCGGTCACCGCGAAGCACATCTTCTCCGCGCCGCTGAGCACCGGCGGGATCATCCGCGCCTTCTGTTCGTCGCTGCCGAACAGCTCGATCGGCTCGAGGCTGAACACGGGGCCGTGGATCGTCGAGGCGGCCGTCATCCCCCCGCCCGCCTCGGCGACCGCCTGCATCATGATCGCCGCCTCGGTGATCCCCAGCCCCGCCCCGCCAACCGCCTCGGGCATCGCCACGCCCAGCCATCCCGCCTCCGCCATCGACGTATAGAAGTCGCCCGGAAATTCGCCGCTGCGATCGCGATCGAGCCAGTAATCGTCGGAAAACTGCGCGCAATGCCTGAAGATCGCATCGCGAATATGGACCTGATCCGAGGTCGGCGAAAAATCCACGGGCTGCCTTCTTGCTCCAATCCGAGCCGCCGCCGTAGCAGCCGGGTCCGCGCGTCACAATTCAACGCCGGACCGATATCGGGCCAGCGATCCATAATGCGAATGGATCGTCGGCGGCCGACGGGTTAGCCGCAATGTTACGCAAGGGAGAGACAAATGGGCAAGGGACCGCTCGCCGGGATACGCGTGGTGGATCTGACCGCGATGGTGATGGGCCCCTACGCCACGCAGATCATGGCCGACATGGGTGCCGACGTGATCAAGGTCGAGACGCCCGAGGGCGACGGCGTGCGCGACATATCGGTCGGTCCTGCGCCGCGCATGGGCGGCGTCTTCTACAATGTGAACCGCGGCAAGCGCAGCATCGTGCTCGACCTGCGCACCGAGGACGGCAAGGCGGCATTGCGCGCGCTGGTCGCCACCGCCGACGTCTTCATCCACGCGATGCGCGGCAAGGCGATCGCCAAGCTCGGTTTCGATTATACCGCGGTCGCCGCGATCAATCCGGCGATCATCTACACCAATTGCTACGGCTACAGCCGGCGTGGGCCCAATCGCGACCTGCCCGCCTATGACGACACGATCCAGGCCGAATGCGGCATCCCCTATGTCCAGCAATTGCTGACCGGACGCGCCGATTTCGTCGGCACGATCATGGCCGACAAGATCGCCGGGCTGACCGCGCTCTATGCGACGACGATGGCGCTGTTCCACCGTGAACGCACCGGCGAGGGTCAGGAGGTCGAGGTCGCGATGTTCGAGACGATGGCCTCGTTCATGCTGGTCGAGCATGCCAATGGCGCGATGTTCTCGCCCCCGCTCGGTGCCGCGCATTATCCGCGCGCGGTCGCCCCCAACCGCCGCCCCTACAAGACCAGGGACGGCTATGTCGCCGCGCTGATCTACAACGACAAGCATTGGGCGGCGTTCGTCGGCGCGGTGCAGCCGCCCTGGGCGGGCGACGACCTCAGGACGCTGGCACAACGCGCGGCGCGGATCGACGAGGTCTATGGCCGCCTCGCCGAGATCTTCGCGACACGCACCACCGCCGAATGGCTCGACCTGCTGCGCGATCTGCACATCCCTGCCTCGCCGCTGCGCACCACCGACGAGCTGCTGGTCGATCCCCACCTCAACGCCTTCGGATACTTCGAGACGGTCGATTCGCCGCATGGCAAGGTGCGTTTCCCCGGCATCCCGACCTGGTTCTCGCGATCGCCGGGCGCGGTCGCGGGCCCGGCGCCCATGCTCGGCGCGGATACGGCCGCGATATTGGCCGAGCTGGATCTCCACTGCCCGGCGAGCGCGCGCGCCTAGCAGGCGGTCTCATATTCGTTGACCGTGGTGAAGCGCGTCCGCTCACGATCGAACAGCCGCTCCTCGTCGCGCCTGACCTCCTCGGGCATCGCATCCGCCTCGGCTGCCGCCAGCACCGCCTCGAAAATCGCACGATCGTCGAACCACACCTCGGTGATCACGTCATAATCCATCTCCGCCGGCGCGCCCGTAGCCGGATCGGGCAGCGGCTGGACGTAGCGGCGGATATAGCGCGTCACGCCCTGCATGTAGCGCAGGCACAGCGGAACATGCCGCCGCTCATAATCGTCGCGGAACGCCTCGCGGCTTAGCCCCTCGCGCCTTTTCATGAAGATGACGAGCTTGTGGGGCGGCGCCTGCACGATTCGCTCTCCTGTCCTGTCCATGGCGCCCAGCGGACCAGCGGCGTGCGGACGTGTCTAGGCCAGGCTCGCGATATCGCTGCGGCGTCGCGGTTGAGCGGTGACAGCACAACGGCGGATGATAAGGAAAGCCATGGATTTCCATCCCGACGCCGATCGTCGCGCACTTATCGCGGACGCCTTCTCCCGCCCGCTCGACGCGCTGTTGCCCATCGCCCGGCTGCACCGCGCCGACGCCAAGGAGCCGTGGGCGGCGCTCGCCGAACTCGGCATCTTCGGCATTGCCGCCGATCCCGCGATCGGCGGCGCGGGCCTTACCGCCACCGAGGAAGCGTTGCTCGCGATCGAGCTCGGCCGCCGCCTGGCCGGCGCGCGGGTGCTCGCGACGCTGATGGCGGCGCACTGCGCCGACGACGATCTGCGCGCGCGGATCGTCGCGGGCGACGCGCAGGTCGCCCCCGCCTTACTGTCGGGCAGCGCCCTGTCCGTCATCGACGGCGCCCACGCTGACTGGCTGCTGGTCCGCCACGAGGGAGCGGCGGCGCTGATCCCGGCAACGCGTCTCACCGATCCGACCGAGCTCGACGACGGTCACTGGACCGCGGCGCTGACGATCGCCGCCGCGCCGACCGACCTGCCGTGGGCGAGCGAGGCGGCGACGCGGCGGGTACGGCTGATCGAGGCCGCCGCGCTATGCGGCGTCGCTGCCTGCGCGAGCGACATGGCGGTTGGCTATGCCGGCCTGCGCGAGCAGTTCGGGCATCCGATCGGCGCATTCCAGGCGGTCAAGCATCACTGCGCCAACATGGCGATGGCGGCGATGGCGGCACGCGACGCGACGACCTTCGCCGCGATCGCGCTCGAGCAGGCGCGCCCGGACGCCGCCTTCCAGATCGAGTCCGCGCTGTTGCTCGCGATCGATGCCGCACTCGCCAACAGCCGGCGCAACGTCCAGGTCCACGGCGGCATCGGCTTCAGCGACGAGGCCGACCCGCATCTCGTGGTCAAGCGCGCGCATCTGCTGGTCGAGGCATGCGGCGGTGCGGACACCGCCGCCGAGCGGGTCGCCAGGGCCGAGGCGCCGATGATCAGGCCGGGGAAGAATCGATGACCGAAGCACCGCTGCTGTTCACGGTCGATGGCGGCGTGGCGCTGCTCACGCTCAATCGCCCGCACGAGGGCAATTCATTGTCCCCCGATTTGCTCGTCGCGCTCGAACAGGCCTGGGCGCGCATCGATGGCGACGACACGATCCGCGTCGCGGTGCTGACCGGCGCGGGCGAACGCCATTTCTGCACGGGCGCAGCGGTGGGCGCGCTCGAGATCGGCAAGGGCGGCCTGCAGAATATCCCCTTCGCCGCGGCCAACCGCTTCTCGCCGCGGCAGTGCGCGGTGACGAAGCCGGTGATCTGCGTGCTCAACGGGCTCGCCAATGGCGGCGGGCTGCACTTTATCGCCGACAGCGACATCGTCGTCGCCTGCGAGCAGGCCGCGCTGATGGATTCGCATGTCGACGTCGGCCAGGTCTCGGCGCTCGAATCGCAGGGCCTCGCGCGCCGCGCCGGCCCCGGTGCCGCGCTGCTGCTCGCGCTTGCCGGCAAGGCGTATCGCATGCCCGCGGCGCGTGCCTATCAACTCGGGGCGATCGACCTGCTCGAGCCGACGCGCGAGGCCGCGATGGCGCGTGCATTGGAGCTCGCGCGAGCGATGGCACTCAATTCCCCCCAGGCGATGGCGCTGACCAAGCGCGCGATCTGGGCATCGACCGAGATGCCCGACCCGCAGGCGCTCGCCTATGCCTGGGAACTGCTCAAATCGCACTGGGCGCATCCCGATTTCCGCGAGGGACCCGCCGCCTTCGCCGAGAAGCGCGCGCCAGTCTGGAACCCCGACCCCAACGCGCGCGGCTAGACATCGCGAGCGCGATGACGGGCGGCCGGCACGCGCCCGCGCCTATCCGTCGTGCTTCGTCCTCCCCTATCAGGATGCGATAACCAGCGGGATCGATTGTCCATGGAGCAACGCAGAACCGCCATCATCACCGGAGCTGGATCGGGCATCGGCCACGCGCTGGCGCATGTGCTCGCGGGTCGCGGCATCGACATCATCGGCGTTGGCCGGTCGCGCGAACCGCTCGAAGCGCTCAAGGCCGAACTTGCCGGCATTGCCGAGGTCGCGATCGTCACCGCCGATATTTCCGCCGACGACGCGCCTGCGCAGGCGGTGAAGGCGGCGATCGATAATTTCGGGCGGCTCGATTACCTCGTCAACAACGCCGGCGTGGGCAAACCTTTTCCCGTCGACGAGACCAGCGACGAGGTGCTCGACTACTTCCTCGGCGTGCATCTGCGCGCGCCCTTCCGCTTCTGCCGCGAGGCGCTGTCGGCGATGGGTGACGGCGGCGCGATCGTGAACGTCGCCTCCACCTTCGCGGTGATCGGCGGGCTGCGCGGCGGCGCCTATTCGGCCGCCAAGACCGGGCTGATCGGCCTCTCCAAGCACATGGCCGCGCAATATGGCCCGCGCGGCATCCGCACCAACGTCGTGGCCCCGGGCGTGCTCGAGACGCCGATGACCGCCTATGCATGGGACAATGCGGTGTTCCGCCGGATGAACTTCGACATGACCCCGCTCAACCGCACCGGCACCGCCGAGGATGCGGCACAGGCGATCGCCTTCCTCCTCTCCGACGAGGCGCGCTTCATCACCGGTCAGGTGCTCGTCGTCGACGGCGGCTGGTCGTCGACCAAATATCTGGCGCCGCATGCGGTCACCGCGGTGCCGGTGGACAGCCAATAGCCGATGACCGAGCGGCGTATCCTCGACGGCTGGTCGATCCGCTGGGATGCGGCGCGTGCGGCCGACGCCTGGGCGCGCGGGTTATGGAGCGCCGAAACGGTCGCCGAGGTCGCCGCACGACGCGCACGAACCGAACCCGACACGATCCTGCTGGTCGACGGCGAACGACGGATCGATGCGGCGACGCTCCACGCCGAGGCGAGCGCGGTCGCGCAGGCACTGATCGCGCGCGGCCTGAAGCCGGGCGACACGCTCTCCTTCATGTTGCCGAACTGGCACGAGGCGGCGGTGATCTATCTCGCCGCGACGATCGCCAGGCTGGTCGCGCATCCGATCGTGCCGGCGCTCCGCGACCATGAGCTCGGCTTCCAGCTGCGCGACAGCCGGAGCCGGATCATCTTCGTTCCCGCGCAGTTCCGGGCCCATGACTATCCGGCGATGCTGCGACGCGTGAACGCCGGGCTCGAGGCGCCCCCCGAGGTCGTCGTGCTGCGCGGCGATGCCGCTGGCTTCACCGCCTATGCGACGCTGCTCGCCGACCCTGGCGTGGCGCCGCTTGCCGGGACCGACCCCGACAGCGTCAAGATGCTGATGTACACGTCGGGCACGACAGGGCGCCCCAAAGGGGTGCTGCACAGCCATAACTCGCTCCATGCGCTGGTGACGCAGCTCCACGAGCATTGGCATGCCGACGTCGGCGACGCCTTCTTCGTGCCGTCGCCGATCAGCCACATCGGCGGATCGATCTACGCCTTCGAGATGCCGTGGCTGTTCGGCACGCGCGCGGTGCTTCAGGACCATTGGGATGCGCGCGCGGCGGTCGCGGCCATCCAGCGCGAGCGCTGCACGCACATGGCGGGCGCGACGCCGTTCCTCGACGGCCTGCTCGGCGCCGCGCGCGAGGCTGGAACGCGACTGCCCACGCTCAAGCTGTTCATCTGCGGCGGCGCCTCGGTGCCCCCGACGCTGATCCAAGAGGCCAATGGCTATTTCGAAAATGCCGTGGTCAGCCGTGTCTATGGATCGACCGAGGTCCCCGTCGTCACGGTGGGATCGATGGCGCCCGGCGATCTCGACCATGCCGCCGGCACCGACGGCCGGATCGGGATCGCCGAGGTCAGGCTGGTCGACGCGCACGGCCGGATCGGCGACGAGGGCGAGGTCCACGCGCGGGGGCCGCAGATGCTGGTCGGCTACCTGGCCGAGGAGCATGAGCAGGGCGCGTTCGACATCGACGGCTTCTTCCGGATGGGCGATCTCGCGCGGCGCGTCGACGACGATTATCTCGTCGTCACCGGCCGCGCCAAGGACATCATCATCCGCAACGGCGAGAATATCGCGCCCAAGGAGATCGAAGACCTGCTCGTCCAGCATCCCGACATCGCCGAGGTGACGATCGTCGGCCTACCCGATCCGAAAACCGGCGAGCGCGCATGCGCCGTCATCGTCGCGCGCCATGGCGCCACGCCGGACATCGCCGCGCTCAGGACGTTCCTCGATGCCCGGCGTTTGGCGCGGTTCAAAATCCCCGAGCGGGTCGTGCTGTGGGACAGCCTGCCGCGCAATGCCGCGGGCAAGGTGATGAAGCACCAGGTCCGCGACGCCCTGCTCGCGAACGCCAATCAGGAGGCCTGAGCCATGGAGTTCGGCTGGAGCGAGGAGCAGCAGGCCTATAAGGCCCGGATCCGTGACCTGCTGGCACGCACGCTACCCGACGATTGGGAGCAGATCGCGCTGCATGGCCCCGGCAGCGCCGCGCAGACCGACTTCGCCAGGGGCTTCTGCAAGCTTCTCGCCGACGAAGGCCTGCTGATCCCGCACTGGCCGGTCGAACATGGCGGCGAGGCGATGTCGACCTGGAACCACTATGTGCTGGGCGAGGAGCTGTGGTCGGCGGGCGAGCCGCGCGGCGGGCAATATATGAACGTCAACTGGGTCGGCCCGGTGCTGATGAAATACGGCACGCCGGCGCAGCTCGCCAAATTCCTGCCCCCGATCGTCGCGGGCTCGGCGCTGTGGTGCCAGGGCTTCTCCGAACCGCAGGCCGGTTCTGACCTCGCCGCGCTGCGGACGATGGCGACACCGGTCGACGGCGGCTACCGTGTTACCGGCCAGAAGATCTGGACGAGCTATGCGGGGCTCGCCAACCGCTGCTTCCTGCTCGCGCGCGTCCCCACGCAAGAAGGGGCGCCGACCGGCAAGGCGGGGATCGTCATCCTGCTCGCCGATATGGCCGCGCCCGGCATCACCGTCCGCCAGATCCCCGCGATCATCGGCGAGGGCGATATCCACGAGGTATTCTTCGACAACGTCTTCGTCTCGAATGCGGACCGGCTCGGCGCCGAGGGCCAGGCGTGGGAGATCATCAACTTCGCGCTGCAGAACGAGCGCACCGGCATCCCGCGCTACGCCTTCTCGCGCCGCATCCTCGATCGCGCGGTCGCCCGGCTCAAGGCCGAGGGGCGGTGGGACGATCCGGTGGTGCAGGATCGCGCCGGCCGCGCGCTGGCGCTCACCGAGGCGGCGCGGCTGATGGTCTACCGGGTCGTCGACCAGCGCGCGCATGGACACCCGCCCGACGCGTTCGGCAATGTCGCGCGCTGGGCCGTGGTGCAGGCCGACAATGGCGTGAACAATTTCCTCACCGAATATCTTCCTGATGGGCTGCTCGGGGCCGATCCGATGCAGCAGGCGCATCACCAGCGCGCGATCGCCGCCGGTGTTGCCTCGGGCGCCGCCGAAATCCAGCTCAACCTCGCCGCTTCGCGCTTCCTCGAACTGCCGAGGGCGTGATGATATCGATGTGCGCCCGCCCCGCCCCCGTTCGTCCCGAGCGCAGTCGAGGGACCTTCGGCAAGCGTCCTCGCCCGGAACCTGTGCCTCGACTGCGCTCGGCACGAACGGGGAATTGGATGGCAAGCGCGCTAGGGCAAATCGGGCGATGAATTTCGAACTTTCCGAGGACCAGGAGAGCATCGTTGACGGCGTCGCCAAGCTGCTCGACGCGTTCGATCGCCAGCCGCCGCACACCGCGGGCTTCGCCTTCTACGCGCCCGACGTCGATACGGCGCTCGCGGAGAGCGGCTTCCTCGACATCGCGCGCGAGGACGGGTTCGGGCCGCTCGACGGCGCGCTGATCGTCGAGGCAGTGGCGCGCTACCCGCGCAGCGTCGAGGCGGCGGCGACGATCCTGATCGCGCCCGCGCTCGGCATCGATCCCGGCCTCCGCCCGATCGCGCTCGCGACGCGGATCGACGCCGCCGCGCGCTATCTGCCGATGGCGAAGCTGCTGCTCGTGCTCGACGCCGACGACGTTAGGCTGGTCGAGGTGCCGGAGGACGGCGTCGACAACGTCGAGACGCTGTTTGCCTATCCTTATGGCAAGCTCAAGGACCCCGCCGCGGCCAGGACAACTAGGCTCGGCGCCGAGGCCGCGACGATACTCGCACGGCGCTGGCGGCTGGCGATCGCGGCCGAGGCGGCGGGCTGCATGCAGGCGGCGCTCGACGTGGTGCTCGATCACGTCAAGACGCGTACCGCCTTCGGCAAGCCGCTCGGCGCGCAGCAGGCGGTGCAGCACCGACTCGCGATGGCGGCCGAGACGGTCCACTCGACCAAGTGGCTGGCCTTCCACGCCGCCTATACCGACGACGCGGCCGATTGCGCGACCGCCTGCGCCTTCGCGCAGGACCGCATCCCGCAATTCACCTACGACCTCCATCAATTCTCGGGCGCGATGGGGCTGACGCTCGAATATCCGCTGCACCATTGGAGCTACCGGCTGCGCGCGCTGCTCGGCGAACTCGGTGGCAGCAGCGCGCAGGCGCGCGCCGCAGCACAGGCGGCCTGGGCATGACCGACATCGAAATCTTCCGCGCCGAGGCCCGCGCCTGGCTCGCCGCCAACGTGCCCGCCGACAGGAGCCCGCCCGACGGCCCTGCCTCGCGCGCCTATGTGCTGGCCTGGCAGCAGCGGCTCGCCTCGGGTGGCTGGACCGGGATCACCTGGCCCGAGGCCTATGGCGGCCGCGGCCTCAGCGTCACCGAGCAGATCGTCTGGTGCGAGGAATATGCGCTCGCCGACGGCCCGACCCCGCTCGACGCCTCGTTCGTCGGCATGAACCATGCCGGCCCGACGCTGATCGCGTGCGGGACCGAGCAGCAGAAGGCGTTCCACCTGCCGAAGATCCTGGCGGGCGAAGTGATCTGGTGCCAGGGTTTTTCGGAGCCCGGCACGGGCTCCGATCTCGCCAGCCTGCGCACCAGGGCGCGGATCGAGGGCGACGAACTGGTGATCGACGGGCAGAAGATCTGGTCGAGCTTTGCCGACATCGCCGACTGGCAGGAGCTTCTCGTCCGCACCGGCACAGAGGGCAAGCCGCATGCCGGCATCTCGTGGGTGATCTGTCCGATGGACGCGCCGGGGATCACCGTACGTCCGATCGCGACAATGGCGGGACCGACCAAATATTGCGAGGTCTTCTACGACAATGTCCGGGTGCCGCTGGCCAACGTCGTCGGTGGCGTGAACAATGGTTGGGCGACCGCGATGTCGACGCTCAGCTTCGAGCGCGGCACCGCGGCGCTGGCACTGCAGTTGCGGCTGGTGCTGCAGGTCGAAGAACTGGTCGCCGCCTGCCCGCCGGGCCGCCCCGCTCTACGCGCACGGATCGCCCGGCTGCGCGCCGAGGCGGCGGCGATGCGCGCGATGGCCTATCGTTTCGCGGTCGAGGCGGCGAGCGGGGTGCCGGGGCCGGAAGGCTCGATCATCCGCCTCTATTTCGCCGAGCTGGCGCAGCGCGTCGGTGCCGCCGCGATCGAGCTCTACGGGATCGCCGCGCCCGAAACGATCGGCGATCACGGCTGGGCACACGACTATCTCGACGCCTTCTCCGAGACGATCGCGGGGGGCACCGCCGAGATTCAGCGCAACATCATCGGCGAGCGCGTGCTCGGCCTGCCGCGCGGCCCCCGCTGAGCCCGGGCGTCAGACGAGCGCGTTGCGCGCGACAAGCTCGCGGTACCAGGCGGCGCTGAGCTTGGGCATTCGCTTGCCCGTCTCGAAGTCGACATAGTGGACGCCGAAGCGCTTGGTATAGCCGTCCGCCCATTCGAAATTGTCCATCAGGCTCCACAGGAAATAGCCCTTGAGCGGATAGCCCTCGCTCGCCGCACGGTGGAATTGCCCGATATAGTTGCGCAGATACATGATCCGGTCGGCGTCATCGACACGGCCGTCGACGAGGACGTCGTCGGCCGAGCAGCCATTTTCCGAGATGTATAGCGCCTTGGGCTTCCACAGCTCGCTGACCGTGCGTACCGCCCAATAGGCGACCTCCGGGCCGACATAGAGCCACGGCGACGCCATTCGCGGCGACTGCGGCAGATGCGGCAGCGCCAGATAGCCCTTGGGCGAGGCATCGGCGCGAACATAGACGGGCGAATAGACGTTGAGCGCGACGAAATCGAGCGGACTGCCGATCGCCTTCATGTCGCCGGCTTGGATCTTGGGCGCGTCGGCGCGCTGCGTCGCGAGATAGGTGTCGGTGTAGCGCCCTTCCATGATCGCGGTCAGGAACATGGCGTTCTCCTCGCGCGTCGCCTTCTTGGCGGCGGCGATATGCTCGGGCGTCTCGATCACCGGCACGAAGAAGGTCGTGTTGTCGGCGAGGCCGACCTGCGTGCCGGGGCGCGCATGCGCGCGGATCGCCTGCACGCCCAGGCCGTGCGCGAGCACGCCGTGATGGCGGATCTGGTTCACCTGCGCGGGCGGCAGGTGCAGGCCGGGCGCATGGATGCCCTGGCTGTGCCCGAGATCGGTGAAGCAGCGCAGCTCGTTGACCGTCATGAAGTGATGCACGCGATCGGACAGCCTGCCCGCGACATAGCCCGCATAATCGGCGAAGGCATAGGCGGTGTCGCGCGACTGCCAGCCGCCGGGCAGCGCCTCGGGCAGATCCCAATGGAACAGCGTCACATAGGGCTGGATGCCGTTTTCGAGCAGATCGTCGATCACGCGGCGATAATGGTCGAGCCCCTTCTGGTTAGGCTGACCGCGCCCCTCGGGAAAAATCCGCGACCAGGCGATCGACATCCGATAGGCGCGCGCGCCGATCCCCTTGAGGAGCTGGGTGTCCTCCTTGTAGCGGTGATAGCTGTCGCAGGCGACGTCGCCGGTCTTGCCATCGGCAATCTTGCCGGCGGTATGCGAGAAGACATCCCAATTGGTCAGCCCCCGCCCGTCCTCATGGACCGCGCCTTCGATCTGATAGGACGCGGTCGCGCAACCCCAGACGAAGTCCTGCGGGAAGCGGGGATCGGGCGCCGCGGGCATTGCCGCCGCCGCCGCAGGCGTGGCCCGTCCGACGGTCGCCAGCGCTGCCGCGCTGACGCCGAGCCCGAGCCCCAATTCCCGACGATTAAATCCCGCCACGATCTTCTCCTGCCAATGCGGTTTCTTATTTGTCCTGCGCTGTCGTTTTGGCCGCAAGCGGTGCCCGAGATCAAGACATTCGATATTTCCGAAGACGCGCCGCCGCTCACATCACCTTGAGCAGCGTCGTTACATCCTGTCCGGTCGGCAGTGCCCCGTCGGCCGATAGCCGTCGCGTCGCCTCGTTCCAGCGCAGCGTCGCCGTCCGCCCCGGCTTGGTTGTCACGCCGTCGTCGTCATAGAGCGCGGCGGTGGCATCCGCACCCGGATAGACGCGGATCTGCTCGAGCGGCTGGCGTGTCATGGTGCTGGGCACCTGCGCACCGAGCGGCACGATCGATCCGGCACGGACATAGAGCGGCAGGCGATCGATCGGGGCGGCTGCGGTGATCCACTGGCCGCCGGCGAGCTTCTGGTTGGTCCACCAGTCATACCAGTCGGTGCCGGCGGGCAGATAGACGCGGCGGCTGGTCGCCCCCTGCTCGGTGACCGGAGCGACGAGCAACGCCTTGCCCAGCATATATTCGTCGCCGATCGCAGCGACATTGGGATCCTGCCCGAAGTCCATGAACAGCGCGCGCATGAACGGCGCGCCGGTGCGGCTCGTCTCGTGGCCCGCGGCATAGAGATAGGGGATCAGCGCATAGCGCAGCCGCAGGAAGCTCTCGAGGATCGGCGTCGCCGCGGCACCATAGGACCAGAGCTCGGTCGCCGGGCGCTGGCCGTGGATGCGCAGCGTCGGGGTCAGCGCATTATATTCGAACCAGCGCGTGAACAGCTCGGGATAGTCGGGATCGCCCGGCGTCATCGCGGTCGCCCCCGTCGGATCGAGCAGCGGCGGATGCTCGGGCGTATCGGCCTGCGGGGTCTGCCAGCCGCCGGTGTCGCTGCCCCAATAAGCGAGCCCCGATGCGGTGAAGCCGAGCCCGGCGGGCACCTGCCGGCGCAGCGCCTCCCAGCTCGCCTGGACGTCCGACGACCAGAACAGGCAGCCGTTGCGCTGCGACCCGAGATAGGCGGCGCGGCACAGGATCAGGTTGCGGAAGCCCGGCCGGTCGCGCGCCGAACCTTCCGAGACGCTCGACGTGTGCAGCAGCGGGAAGACGTTGTGATAGCGATCGCCCGAGCCGATTGCATAGAAGCTGCCGTCGGGCACCAGATCGGGCTCGGTCTCGTCGAGCCAGAACCAGTCGAAGCCCTGGCTGGCGATATTGTCGCGGATCTTGCCCCAATACCAGGCGCGTGCGTCGGGATTGGTGCTGTCGATCAGGCCGCCCGCACGATCCGAGCGGACCGCGAGCCCGTCGACCGGATTGCCGTCCTTATCGTGAAGCAGCCAGCCCCTGGCGGCGAGAGTGTCGAAGTAGCGCGACTCCTTCTCGAAGCGCGGCCAGACCGAAACGATGCTGTGCAGGCCCATCGCGTGCAGCGTGTCGTTCATGCCCTTGGGATCGGGAAAGGCGGTGCGATCGATGTCGATCTGCCCCATCCGCGTCCAGTAGAACCAGTCGAGCACCATCACGTCGAGCGGCAGCCCGCGCGACCGATAGCCCTGCGCGATGTTCATCAACTCGGACTGGCTCTCGTAGCGCGCCTTGCTCTGGATGAGCCCGAAGGCGGCCTTAGGCGGCAGCGGCGTGTCGCCGGTCAGCTTGGCGTAACCGGCATAGAGCGTGTCGGTGGTGGGACCGGTGACGACGAAAAAGGAGACGCGCTCGCCGACCTCGGAGGTCCAGTGCGTGCGCCCGTTGAGGCCGGGCGACACGGTGGTGGTCGATGGATTGTCCCACAGCACGGCATAGCCATGGTTCGAGACCATGAACGGCACGCATACCGTCTCCCCGGCGGGCGCATCATAATTGTGGCGGCAGTCGATCGTGCGGCCGCGCAGATCGAGGATGCCCTCCTGATTCTGCCCGAGTCCGTAGAAATGCTCGCTGGGGTCGGTCGAGAAGCTCGCGCCGACGCGGAAGGTCTTCTCGCCGTTGACCGTATGCGGCGCCATCTCCCAGCCGGTCATGACGACGATCGGCTTGCCGTCGGCGCCGCGGACAGTGACCGATACCGGCGGCAACGCGGGCGCGAAATAGCGTTCCATCTGCGTCGGCGGCTTGGGCCGATCGCCGGCTGCGACGGTGACGTTGAGCGCCGACGAGCTGAACACGTCGCCGCTCGCATCCGTGCGGTGCGCCCAGCCGGCCTGGTCGGGCCTGGCCAAAACCCCGTAGCCCGGCGACGCTGCCGAACGATCGGCCTCGGTGGCGATCGTCACGCGCACGATATTGGGCGCATAGGGCTCGACCGAGACGAACGCGCCGTAGCGGTCGATCGGAGCGGCCGAAGCCGGTCCCGCGACCGCCGACATCGCGACACCGCACAGCAATGAGACGCCAGCCAACCGGATCATGTTCATTGCCCTAAGCCTCACCGCTTGGTCGCGACGGCGATCGCCGCTGCCGCGATCGGCCGCATCACGGCATAGCCCGCCGGAGTCGGATGGACGCCGTCGCTCGATAGACCCGGCCTCATGCCCCCGGCCCCGTCGGCGAGGGCTGCGTAATAATCGACAAAGGCATAACCATTGTGCGCAGCATAGCCACGCAGCCAGCGGTTGAGCGCGACGATGGTCGGCGCCGGCCGCTTGTCGGGACTCCACGGAAACGCCGCGGCAGGTAGCGTCGATGCCAGCATCACGCGAATGCCATGCGCGTGCGCCAACTCGGCCATCGTCTCGATATTGCCCTCGACGATCTCGAGCGTGGATGCGCCGGTGTTGCCGGCGATATCGTTGGTCGCCGCCATGATGTGGACCGCTTGTGGATGGAGCGCGATCACGTCCTCGCGGAAGCGGACGAGCATCTGCGCAGTCGTCTGCCCGCTGATGCCGCGGTCGACGACGCCGTCGGTGAACAGCGACGGATCGCCCTTGAGCCAATTGTCGGTGATCGAGTCGCCGAAGAACACCACGCGCACCGGCGCCCCGGAGGATTGCAGCGCCGCATCGGCGGCATGGTAACGGCAGAGCTGCCCATAGTCGCGCGTCAGCATGTGGAGGTTCCACAGATGCCAGCCGGCGGACGTGGTCGGTTGCGGATGGACGGGACAGGGATCCGCGACGATGCCGATCGGATCGCCCGCGGCGGGATCGCCATCGACGCTGGTCTGCGCCCCGGCGGCTCCGCCATATGCCAGCGCCGCCGCCACGCTCAGCATTGGACGGATTAAGGCCATCCTCATCGTCGCTTATTTCCTCGCCCTCGTCCGCGCGCCGCGGGTTATCATTGTCGCCATAGATACCGATCCGCCAATCCATCGGAATCCATATGTGATATTCTGTTTCACCTATGCTAGAGAAAAGAGCATCTGCCAAGAGCGCAGTATCGAGGGGATCCATGTTCACACGCCGCCGCTTCATCGGGACCGGACTCGCCTCGACTCTCGCGATGCGCGCCGGCGCCTCGCAGCCCATGGCTGGTGCGACCGCCGCCGAACCCGTTTCCGCGGATTGGAGGTCGCTCGCCGCGGCGTGGCGCATGCCGGACTGGTTCCGCGACGCCAAGTTCGGAATCTGGGCGCATTGGGGCGCGCAGGCCGTCCCCGCCTTCGGCGACTGGTACGGCAGGCTGATGTATGTGCAGGGCGATCCCTTCTACCGTCACCATCTCGAGCATTATGGCCATCCCAGCAAGACCGGCTTCCTCGAGATCGAGAATCTGTGGAAGGCCGAGCATTGGGAGCCCGAGGCGCTGATCGGCCTCTACAAGCGGGCCGGTGCGCGCTATTTCACCAGCCTCGCCTGCCACCACGACAATCTCGACACCTTCGACAGCACGCATCACGGCTGGAACACGCTGCGCGTCGGACCGAAGCGCGACATCGTCGGCGGCTGGGAGAAGGCGGCGCGGCGCGCGGGGCTCCGCTTCGGCGTCTCCAACCACAGCTCGCACAGCTGGCATTGGTATCAGACCGCCTATGGCTATGACGCCGAGGGCCCGCTGAAGGGCAAGCGCTACGACGCGGCGACTTTGCGCCGCGAGGACGGCACCGGCACCTGGTGGGAGGGGCTCGACCCGCAGGACCTGTACAATGGCCCCTATTTCGCCCCGCCCGATGGCATCGGCTCGATCAAGGCGATGAACGCCTGGCACGACGCGCATGATGGCGTCTGGCTGGAATCGCGGCCGCCCGGCCGGCGTGGAGAGGCTTACGCTGCGCAGTGGCTGGCGCGGCAGAAGGACCTCGTCGCCAAATATCGCCCCGACCTGGTCTATTTCGACGATTATGGCCTGCCGCTCGGCCAGGCCGGGATCGAGGCGGCCGCCGATTATTATAACCAGGCGATCGAATGGCACGGCACGCCCGATGTCGTGCTGACCGCCAAGCAGTTGTCTCCCTATCAGCTTTACGGCATCACCGAGGATGTCGAGCGCGGCTTCGCCGCCGACATCCGCCCGCATCCCTGGCAGACCGACACCTGCATCGGCAGCTGGTTCTACGACCGGCCGCTCGCCGAGCGCCATGGCTACAAGCCGGCCAAGGCGGTAGTGCAGCGACTGTGCGACGTCGTCTCGAAGAACGGCAATCTGCTGCTGTCGGTGCCGCTGCGCGCCGACGGCACGCATGACGCGGACGAACTCGCCATCCTCGCCGATCTCGCGCGCTGGTTCGCGATCAACGGCGACGGCATCTACGGCACGCGCCCGTGGCGCGTATTCGGCGAAGGGCCCAACGTGCCGCCGACGGGCATGCAGAGCGAAGCCGCGATGAAGCCCTATACCGCGCAGGACGTGCGGATCACCGCGAGCGCCGGCGGGCTCAACCTGTTCCTGCTCGACATTCCCGAGGGCGAACTGCGCATCGCCTGTCTCGGCCGACGCGTCGCACGCGGGGCGATCGAGCGGATCACGCTCAATGGCGGCGACACGGTGCCGTTCGTGCAGGACGACGACGCGCTGCGGCTGACGCTGCCGGCTCTACGCGCGGACCGGTTCGTACCGGGGCTGCGGATCGAAGGACGCGGGCTGGCCTGACCGCGCAGCCCATCCCCGACGGGGAGACGGCGCTGGCTTACCGATAGGTCGCGAGCTTCACCTTCAACAGCTGCGGCACCGAGGTGAAATTGAGCCCGTAATCGGTCTGGTCGCCATTCCACACGCGTTCGAACACCCATTGCCCCTGCGTGTCGAAATGTCCCTCCTCAACGCGGTCGATGATCATATGCTCGCCGGCTTTGGGCGCGGGCAGGTCAAAGGTGACGCGGGCATGATAGCCGGTCACCAGATATTCGTCCGGACCGAGCTCGGCAATCGCCACCCCACCCGAGGGGGTCGGATTGCCCGTCGGCGGATCGATGCCGAACTGCCCCTGCCCGAAGGTCGCGGTCGCGCGCCAGCGGCCGAGCGCCATGACCTGCCTGTGCTCGGCCTCGGGCGCGGTCGGTTCGGAGACGCCCCAGACGTGGCCTTGATAGGCGAGCTTCGCCCAGACGCGCTGCATCGGCCGGAACAAGCGATAGTTGGCGGCGAACGCCTCGATCGTCTCGGCATCGAGCTTGGCGGCACCCAGCGGAAAGTTGAAATAGCCGGTCTGGTCCATGCCGAACGGCGAGAATCCGATCCCGCCGCGGCCGACGACGGCGAAGAAATGCCGGGCATATGCCGTGGCATTGCCCGTTTCGGGAACGAACAGCGCATTGTCCGGTCGGCCGTAGAGATCGAGATATTTCATGTAGATCGCGAAGTCCGACTTGTAGATGTCGGGGCCGATCGCATCGATATGCGGCGCGGCCGCCTTCCACATGGCGAGCACCTGGTGCGTCGGGCCGCCAGCCGCGTAGCTCTTCGGGTCCTGCGTCTTGAAGGGATCGGCGAGCGCCGCATTGACGTACATCGGCAACGGCATCACCGCCTTGCCCGCCGCCGCGACCGCATCGACATAGCGGGCGATCGCCCATGCGTGGAATTGCTCGTCGGCATCCGCCCCGAACACGCTCGCCCAGCTGCCGCCATGAACGCCTAGCCTGCGGACGATCTCGGCGGGAACAGGCGCCTCGAAAGCGCGCTCTGCCGCCGGCGAATGATCGCGCGGCACGCCATAGGTGCCGGTCTCGTTCTCGACCTGCATCATGATCACGCGATGATCTGGATCGGCACCCTTCAGATGCGTCATCAGCCGCACGAACGCGGCCCGGTCGGCATCTAGCGTGGTCTGCGCGAAGGGCGACAGCGCATAGGCCGCCTGCCCCTTGTCATCGATCATCCGCGGGAAACGCTTATTGTCGAGCTTGACCCAGGACGGCGCATAGCCCGGCGCGGTATTCTTCCAGGTGCCGAACCACAGCAACACGAGACGGACGTCGTGCGCCTTCGCCTCGGCGAGCAACTGATCGAGGAAGGAAAAATCGAACTGGCCTTCCCTGGGCTCGATCTGCTCCCACGCGATCGGCACCTCGAGCGTATTGGCGTCGAGCCGGTCGATCGTTGGCCATATCTTCGGAAGCGCCGCGGGCCAGGCGCTGCTGTTGTTCACCTGCGCGCCGAGCATCAGAAAAGGCGCGCCATCGACGAGCAGCGCGTGCCGACCATGGTCCGTGACCAGGCGCGGCATGTCGGCCGCCGCGATAACCGGCGCTGCGCTCGCCAGCAGGGCATAGGCCAAGCCCCTCGATATCGCTTTCATCATCGCTCCCCACCGTCGGCTTGTTGATCTACCATCGACAGCGGCGCCCACTCTCGTCAATGGGTGAAATCTCATATCGCTAATAAAAACGCATCGTCGGGGAGTTGCAATGAGGACGGCCGCATCCGCACTGGATTATCGCGAGCTCGCGCGACGGCGGCTGCCGCCATTCCTGTTCGAATATATCGATGGCGGTTCCTATTCCGAGACGACGCTACGGCGCAACGTGGCGGACCTGCCGACGATCGCGCTGCGCCAGCGCATATTGACCGACGTCTCGGCGATCGACCTTTCCACCCGGCTTTTCGGCCACACGCAGGCGCTACCCGTGGGGCTCGCGCCGATCGGGCTGGCGGGGATGAATGCCCGGCGCGGAGAGGTCCAGGCGGCGCGCGCCGCCGAGGCGGCCGGCATCCCCTTCTGCCTCTCCACAGTCTCCGCCTGCCCGCTCGA
Organism: uncultured Sphingomonadaceae bacterium; assembly: GCA_903871605.1. Taxonomy (GTDB): domain Bacteria; phylum Pseudomonadota; class Alphaproteobacteria; order Sphingomonadales; family Sphingomonadaceae; genus Solisphingomonas. The sequence goes on along the minus strand of CAIQHF010000038.1, from coordinate 49,797 downwards.
CGAGGTCGCGGCCGGCACGACCAAGCCCTTCTGGTTCCAGCTCTACATGATCCGCGACCGCGGCTTCATGCGCACATTGCTCGGCCACGCGAAACGGCTCGGCTGCTCGGCGCTGATATTCACGGTCGACATGCCGGTGCCGGGTTCGCGCTACCGCGACTATCATTCGGGGCTGGCCGGCGCGCCCGGGCTCGGCGGCGACCTACGGCGTTTCTGGCAAGGGCTGACGCACCCGCGCTGGGCGTGGGATGTCGGCATCCGTGGCCGCCCGCATCAGCTCGGCAATGTCGCGCCGGTGCTCGGCAGACAGAACGGGCTCGAGGATTTCTTCGCCTGGATGCGCAACAATTTCGACCCGAGCGTGACCTGGAAGGATCTCGACTTCATCCGCGACCATTGGGACGGTCCGCTGATCATCAAGGGCATATTGGACGTTGATGACGCGCGTGCCGCAGCCGATCTCGGCGCGGACGGGATCGTCGTCTCCAACCATGGCGGCCGCCAGCTCGACGGCGTGCCCTCGACCGCGCGCGCGCTGCCACCGATCGCCGAGGCGGTGCGCGATCGCCTGACCGTGCTTGCCGATGGCGGCGTGCGATCGGGGCTCGACGTCGTGCGGATGCTCGCACTGGGGGCGCAGGGTGTGCTGCTCGGCCGCGCCTGGGTCTATGCGCTGGCCGGCGGCGGAGAGGCCGGCGTCGCGCATGTGCTACGGCTGGTCGAGGCCGAGATGCGCGTCGCGATGGCGCTCACCGGGCGGACAAGAATCGCCGCGATCGATCGCAGCATGTTGGTCGAATAGGATCCGATCAGCTGCGCGGCATCACACCCTGGCTCGCCGCGAACGAGCGGAACAGCGCGGGCCATGCCGACGCGGGCTTGTCGGGCCCCAGCCGCACGCCGAAGCCATGGCCGCCCTCGCTGAAGATGTGCAGCTCGGCCGGTCGCGCCTTGGCCTGCAGCGCGGTGTAGAGGCTGATGCTGTTCATCGTCGGCACCAAGCCGTCGTCGCCTGCATGGACGAGGAAGCAGGGCGGCGTCCGCGCATCGACCCCCAACTCGACCGAATAGCGCTTGCGTTCCACGTCGGGCGCATCGGCACCGAGCAGCGCATCGCGCGACCCGCCGTGGGTGAACGCGGCCGACAGGCTCACCACGGGATAGAGCAAGCCGACAAGATCGGGCCTTGCCGGCAACGCATCCGCCGCATCGACGGGCATATAGAGACGTTCGGCATGACGCGTCGCCAGCGACCCGGCGAGATGCCCGCCCGCGGAGAAGCCGATCGCCGATACCTTGTGTGGATCGATGCCGTAGCGATCGGCATTGGCGCGGATCAGCCGCATCGCGCGCTGCGCATCCTCGAGCGGGACATTCGCGCGATCCGCCCATCCCTCTGACGGCAGGCGATAGAGCAGGATGAAGGCGGTGACGCCGAGCGCGTTGAGCCAGCGCGCCTGCGAGACGCCCTCATTGTCGTAGGACAGGAACTGATAGCCACCGCCCGGCATCAGCAGCACCGCCGCGCCATTGGGCTTGGCCGGGCGACAGACGATCAGTCGCGGCCGACCGACGCCCGTGACGAAGCGATCGCGGTGCGCGGGATCGTGCGATTGATCGGCGAACGTCTCGGTCAGCGGCGCGGCAAGCCGATCGGGCGGCCCGGCCGGCCACAGCGGCAGCGCCTCAGGATCGATCGCGGACGCGCCGGCGCTTGCGCCGACAAAAGGCAGGGAAGCGGCCATTCCGGTCATCGCGAGCAGCTGGCGGCGGCTGGTGTCGATCATCGTCTGCGCTCCGGTTCAGGCCTGTTCCGCAAGCGAGAAGATGCGCGTCGCCGCCGCCCATTTCTCGCCGGCGCCGGCCGCCGGAATCGGCCGCTGCATGGTTGCCATCAGCGCTTCCCAGGCCTGGACATCGAGATCGGCAGCATCGGTCGCCGCCTTGACGGCTGGATCGAAGCCCGGCGCCGTCTCCATCAGCATCACCAGCCGCGTGCCGGCGCGGTAAATCTCCATCGCGACGATCGCGGCATCGCGGATACTGCGTGCGATCGCCGGCGGCAGCGCGCCCGCCGCGTGCCAGGCCTCGTAACGCGCGATCGCTTGCGGATCATCGACGAGATCCAGCAGCAGGACATGCCGCTGCGTCTCAGCCATCGGCGCCGACCTGCTGCCGCTGCGTACCGAGCCCTTCGATGCCGAGCGTCATCACGTCGCCCGCCTTGAGATAGATCGGATCAGGCTTCTGGCCCATGCCGACGCCGGGCGGCGTCCCCGTCGAGATGACGTCGCCGGGCTGCAGCGACATGAACTGGCTCAGATAGCTGACCAGGAAGGCGGGTCTGTAAACCATCGTCGCGGTGGTGCCGTCCTGATAGCGATGGCCGTTGACCTCCAGCCACATCGCCAGATCGCAGGGGTCCGCGATCTCGTCGCGCGTCGCCAGCCACGGCCCGATCGGACCGAAGGTGTCGCAGCCCTTGCCCTTGTCCCACGTGCCGTGCCGCTCGAGTTGATAGGCGCGCTCGGAAACGTCGTTGATCAGGCAATAGCCCGCAATATGTGCCTCCGCGTCGGCTTCGGCGACATATTTGGCGGGCGCGCCGATGACGATACCGAGCTCGACTTCCCAGTCGGTCTTGGTCGATCCGCGCGGGATGCGAACCTCGTCATTGGGCCCGATGATCGCGCTGGTCGCCTTGGTGAACAGGATCGGTTCGGGCGGAACGGCGGCGCCGGTCTCGGCGGCATGGTCCGAATAGTTGAGCCCGATGCAAAGAAACTTGCCGACCTGGCCGACGCAGGGGCCAAACCGCGGATCGCCCTCGACCAGCGGCAGACCCTCGGGATCGATCGCGGCAAGCCGAGCGAGACCGTCGGGGAGCAGAACGGCGCCCGCGATATCGTCGACATGCGCCGAGAGATCGCGCAGGCGCCCGGCGGCGTCGATCAGGCCGGGGCGCTCGTTGCCGACGGCGCCATAACGGACAAGCTTCATCGATACGTCCTTTAGTTGACCCAGCCGCCGTCGATCACATGGACCGCGCCGGTGGTGAAGGCGGATTCATCGCTCGCGAGATAGAGAGCGAGCTGCGCGACCTCCTCGGGCCGGCCGAGCCGCCCCATCGGCTGGCGCGCGGTGAACTGCCGGTAGGCGGCTTCATAATCGCCCGTGTCGCGCAGCCGCTGCTGGAGCGACGGCGATTCGACCGTGCCGGGGCAGATCGCGTTGCAACGTATACCCTGCGCGACGAAATCCGCCGCGACAGCCTTCGTCAACCCGATCACCCCCGCCTTGGTCGCGCCATAGGCGAAGCGGTTGGGGATGCCCTTCACCGAACTGGCGATCGACGAGATATTGACGATCGCGCCACCCCCCGCGGCCAGCATCGCCGGCAGGAAGGCACGGATCGTCCGATACATGGCGGTCATGTTGAGCTCGATCGAGAAACGCCATGCGGTCTCGTCGCAGTCCAGGATCGTACCTGCGTGGACGAAGCCGGCGACGTTATGGAGCACATCGATCGCACCGAGCTCTTCAGCGAGCGCGGTGATGGCGCCGGCATCGGTGACGTCGAGTGCGCGACAGTCGCAGCCGCCCAGCCCCTGAAGCAGCTCGACGCGCAGGTCGGTCGCGATCACGCGCGCGCCCTCCGCCGCGAACAATTCGGCGGACGCGCGGCCGATCCCCTGCCCCGCTGCGGTTATCAGCGCGGTCTTGCCGCTGAGCCGTCCACTCATGCCACCACTCCTTTTGCGCGCACCGGCAGGCAGGCAGGCCCGATCGGATCGAATGCCTTGTAGGTCAGGATGAATTCGTGATGCCCGAGCTCTTCCGACACGCTGCGCGCGCCGGCAGCCACCGCGACGACGCGATCATATATCTCGTCGCCGACCTGTTGGAGCGTCGCCTTGTCCTCGAGGATACGCCCGGCGTCGATGTCCATGTCGGCGGCGAGATGGCGCGCCGTCTCGGGATTGGCGCAGATCTTGATCACAGGGGACACCGCCGAGCCGACCACCGAGCCGCGTCCGGTCGTGAACAGCGTCAGGTGCGCGCCGCATGCGATCAGCTCGACGATCTCGGCATTGTCCGAGATGTTGGGGAAACCGAAGCGTGGCTCGCCGTCGGGCACGACGTCGAGCAGGAACAGCCCGCCCGTCGGCGGCACGTCGCCCGGCTTGATGATCCCGCTGATCGGCGACGAACCCGATTTGGAATAGGCCCCCATCGATTTCTCTTCCTGCGTCGTGAGGCCGCCCTCGGCATTGCCGGGCGCGAAGCTTCCGAAGCCCATCACGGTATAATAGGCCTCCGCCTTCTTGACGCAGGCCTCGATCTCGCGGCCGAGTTCGGCGGTCACCGCGCGGTCCGCCATGATCGTCTCGCAGCCGACCAGCTCGCCCGTTTCCTCGAAGATGCAGGTGGCACCCGCTGCTACGAAGCGATCGAAAGCGCGGCCGACCGCGGGATTGGCGGTGATCCCGCTGGTGCCGTCGGATCCGCCGCAGATCGTCGCGATGACGAGCTCGTCGATCGCCATCTCCGCGCGCGGCGCGGTCGCCGCGATCGTGCGCACGCGCTCGACCGCAGCGAGGCCGCCCGCGATCGTCGCGGCGGTGCCGCCGACCTCCTGGATCACCAGCAGCTCGACCGGGCGGCCGCTCGCGCGAACCGCCTCGGCCACCCCCGCACGATCGAAGCTCTCGCAACCCAGCGACACCAACACCACGCCGCCGATATTGGGATGCGTCGCGATCGCCTCCATCACGCGCTTGGCATAGGCATTGGGATAGCAGCCGGGGAAGCCGATCAGATGCACGTCGGGATCGTCCGCCTTGTCGACGATCCGGCGCGCGACATGGTGCGCGCACTCGACGAGATAGGCGACGACGGTCACGTTGCGGATGCCCTTGCGGCCATCCTGGCGCAGAAAGCCCGATATCATGCCGCGCCCTCGCCCGCCGAGCGCGAATGCGCGGCGATATAGTCGCTCTTCATATTGTGCATGTGGATCCAGTCCCCGGCTTGCGCATGGCCCGTCATCGATCCAATCGGCGCGCCATATTTGATCACCTTGTCGCCCGGCGCGAGCGCGTGGCGCGCAATCTTGTGGCCGACGGTTATCCCCTCGCGCGCAGGCAAGGTGCCGCCGCCGATGGTGAGAATGTCGCCCGCCTCGATCGGCGCGACGACGACGAAGACATTGTCGTCCTCGTGCAGCAGGATCAGGCGGCTCGTGCCGGTCATGCCGCCACGTCCTCGAGCGCCGCCCAGGCATCGTCCGGCACGATGGCGGCGAGCCGCCCGACATTGTCGGCGACCTCGGCCGGGCTCGCCATGCCTGGGATCACGCTCGCGACCGCGGGATGGCGCAACGGGAATTGCAGTGCGGCGACCGGCAGCGGCACGCCGAACCGCGCGAGCGCCGCCTCGAGCGTGCGCGCGCGCGACAGCGTAGCGGCGCCGGCCGGCGCATAGTCGAAACGGCGCTCGCCGCCATCGGCGAGCGGCTGCGCGAGGATGCCGCTATTATAGGGGCCGCCGACGATCAGCCGAACCCCCTTCGCCACACACAGGGGCAGAAGCGCGTCGGCTGCGCTGCGATCGAGCAGCGTGTAGCGCCCCGCCAGCAGGATGACGTCTATCTCGATCCGCGCGAGCAGTTCGAGGCAGACCGCGACCTCGTTGACGCCGATCCCGATCGCGCCGACCGCGCCGGCATCGCGCAGCCGGCGCATCGCGGGATAGCCCTGGTCGAGGAAGGTCCGCAGCGTTGCGTCATGCTGGGCGCCGTGCGTCAGCTCGCCGATATCGTGGGCGAGCAGCATATCGACCCGCTCGCGGCCGAGCCGCCCGAGACTCTCGTCGAGCGAGCGCAGCACCGCGTCCGACGAATAATCGAAGATCGGTTCATAGGCGCGTGCATCGACGAAACCGTGGCGCTCGCGGCGGCCGTCGTCGGTCGGCACCAAGAGGCGGCCGACCTTGGTCGATACCAGCACGTCGGCACGCGCACCGAGCGCCCGCCCGAGCCGCTCCTCGGCAAGCCCGAAACCATAATGCGGCGCCGTGTCGAAAAAGCGGATGCCCGCATCGAGCGCAGCGCAGACCGTGGCGTCGGCCTCCGCGTCGGTCATCGACCGGTAGAGATTGCCGATCGCGGCCGTCCCCATGCCGAGGCGCGGGAGATCAACCATGTCCGATGTCCGCAATCGCGTAGATCCGCGCGGCATTGCCCCCGAAAACGGCGAGGTGATGCTGCTCGGGAACCAGCGCCGATGCGAGATCGAGCCAAGCCCGATAGGTCTCGGTCGCGGTGACCACCGGCCAATCGCTTCCCCACAGCAGCCGTTCCGCGCCGAACAGCTCGAGCAGGGTCTCCAGGGCGCGCGCGACGTCCGGCCGCGACATCTCGGTAAGCAAGCCCGAGAGCTTGACGTGGACGTTGCGACAGCCGGCAAGCGGCGCGATCGCCGCCCTCCACGCCGCAAGCCCGCGCTGCCCCCCCTCGGGTTTGGCGGCATGGTCGATCACGATGACGAGATCGGGATGGCGCTCGGCCAGACGCGCGAGCGCGGGCAGGTGCGCCGGGCGGATCAGCGCGTCGAGCACCAGCCCGCACTCCGCCATTGCCGTAAACCCGCCACGCAGCGCCGGATCGTCGTACCAGTTCGCCGCGCGCGCCTGCACCATCGGCCGCAGGCCCTTGAGCAGAGGATCGCCAGACAGGGTCGTGACGGCGCGCGCGTCGCACAGGTCGGCCCAGCCGACGACCCCCGCGATCCGGTGCGTCGAGGCGGCAAGATCGAGCAACCAGGCGGTATCGCGCGGGCTCTCCTGGCTTTGCACGAGCACGGCACGGTCGACGCCGGCGTCGTCGAGCGTCGCAACCAGCTCCGCCATAGCGAAGTCGCGGAAAAGGACACCGTCGGCGGCGGTCGGCCAGATGCAATCCTGTGCGCCGAGTTGCCAGAGATGGACATGCGCGTCGATCATGCCGCCGTCTCCACGCCATCGCGCAGATGCGCGCGGGCGAACAGCGCGATGACGAGGAAACAGCCGGCCGGCACCAGCATCGCCGCGCGGATGGTGCCGCAATAATCCGAGATCAGCCCCATCAGCGCGGTAAGGATCGCGCCGCCGATGATCGCCATCACGATCATCGACGCGCCCGGCTTGGTCAGCGGTCCGAGACCGCGCAGCGCAAGCACGAAGATCAGCGGGTACATGATCGACATGAATGCGCTCGACGCGACCAGCGCGGCGACGCCGAGCCATCCGCCGGAGACGACCGCGACCAGGCACAGCATCAGGTCGATCAGCCCGAACGCCAGCATCAGTTTCGCGCCCGACATTCGCGCCATCAGCGCGGCACCGATGAAGCGCCCGACCATGAACAGCACGAGCGATGCGGTGAGCAGCCAGGCCGCATGGCGCACGCCGAGGGTGGGGAGCACGGCGGTCGTGTAGCGGATCAGGAAGCTCCAGATGCCGACCTGCGCGCCGACATAGAAGAATTGCGCGGCGACGCCGGCGAGATAGCGCGGGCGGCCGAGCAGCGCGCGATAGGCGCCGGGAACGCGCTCCGCCGCCGCCGAGCCACGCGTCGCGACCGCGGGAAAGCGGATGAAGAAGATCAGCGCGGCCCAGCCCAGCACGGTGGCGGCGATCAGCAGATAAGGCAGGCGTACCGCGGCCGCCTGCTCGGCGGTGCTCCGCGTCGCATCCGACAGGATCAGCATGAGCCCCAGCCCCACCCCGGCGATCGAGCCCAGCGGATTGAACGCCTGCGCGAGCGTCAGCCGGCGCTCGGCGGTCTCGGGCGCGCCCAAGGCTGCGATCATCGGATTGGCGGCGGTCTCGAGAAAGGCGAGGCCGCTCGCGATCACGAACAGCGCAAACAGGAAGAAGCCGTAGCTGAGCGTCATCGAGGCGGGCCAGAACAACAGAGCACCGGCGCCGAACAGCAGCAGCCCGGTCAGCACGGCGCTGCGATAGCCGAAGCGACGCATCACGATCGAGGCGGGGATCGCGAAGCAGAAATAGCCAAGATAGAAGGCAGACTGCACCAGCCCCGACTGGAGATCGCCCAGGCTGAACAGCGCGCGGAAATGCGCGATCAGCACGTCGTTGAGATTGTTCGCCACACCCCACAGGAAGAACAGTCCCGTCGCCAGGATCGTCACCGCCCGGCTGGGCCTGACCATGTCGCGCTCGGCCATGTCGACGCCTCTCATCCGGTCCGCACCGCGCGGAACATCCTGCCCGCCGTCTAGCGACAAAACTGGCCGGAGCGCGAACGCTCCGGCCACAGGGGGGAGAGACGGATGGGGGATGACGCGACCTCGATCCGCATCGTCGGCTTAGAAGGTGACCCGGGCGATGCCGCTGATCTGGCGATCATTGACGATCGCATCGCGCGGACGGGTCTCGATGCCGTAATAGGTCGAGGTCATCGTGCTCGTCAGGTTGACGCCTTGGAGCGTCAACGAGAAGTGCGGCGTCACGTCGAAGGTGACCGAGGCATCGAGCTGGCCGAACGGCTTCTCGAACACCGGCAGATTGCCCGAGCCATTGCCCGACGTCGTCAGCAGGAACTTGCTGCGCCAATTATAGGCAACGCGCGCCGAGAGCTTGCCCTTCTCGTAGATGCCAACGATGTTGTAATTATATTTGGACAGGCCCTCCAGCGACACCTCGTGCACCGGCCCCTCGGTCGCGGGACTTGGCGCCTTTGAATCCACGAAGGTGAAGTTGGCCTGCATGCCGAGACCGCTCAACGGGCCGGGCAAGAAGTCGAAGAACTGCTGGTAGGCTGCCTCGACGCCCTTCACCTTGGCGTTTTCGACATTGTTGTAAGACGTGACATTGTACGTCGCCGTCACGCCGTCGGTAAAGGTGACGTCACGGTTCGAGATGCCCGTCTGAATGTAGTCCTTGATGTCCTTGTAGAAGCCCGCAACCGTCAAAGATCCGGTGCGCGAGAAATACCATTCCGCCGAAACGTCGAGATTGGTCGATTTCATCGGCTTGAGGAACGGGTTGCCGCCGCTCGTATCATGCTCCTGATTGATCTGGGCTTTGCCCGGCTCGGTGATCGACAGCGCCGGGTTGAGCTGGTTCAGCGTCGGGCGCGAGATGTTCTTCGATGCAGCGAAACGCAGCTGAAGCTTGTCGGTCAGGTGCGCGCGCAGGTTGAGGCTCGGCAACCACGAATTGTAGCTCTTGCCGAACGCGACCAGGCTAGACGTGGTGTTGCCCGTGCTCTGCTGTCCGTCGGGCTGCGTGATCAGGTCGGTCTGCTGATAGTAGCCCGAGCTCGATTCCTGCGTCCGGACGAAACGGACGCCGACATTGCCGTCGATCGGCACCGGCAGCTGATCCGCCTTGAAGAATGCCGCGACATAGCCGGCATAGGTCTTCTGCGACTGTGCGCTGGTCCCGCTCGGCAGATATTGCGCCGGCGTCGAGATGCCGAGCGCGGCACGCGTCGCATCATAGTTGAGCGTCGTGTCGCGAGAGAAGAACAGCCCCTCGGTCGGGAACGTCGCGTCGCCGCGGAAGAAGTCGGTCAGGCTCACCGTCTCGAGATCGGTCGGAACGCCCGACAGCTGCACGTAGCGATAGCCGGTATCGCTATAGACGTTGGTCCGATCGGAATAGCGGAAACCCGCCTTGACCGACTGCAGGATGCCGTCGTCGAAGCGATATTCGGCATCGATCCGGCCCGACTTGTCCTTGGCCTTGGCGTGGTTGAGGTCATCCAGATAGAAAGCGGCATTGTAGCTTGCCGGGTTGAGCAGACCTTCCGGCGTGCTGATCGTCGAGGCCGGGATCGAGCCGGTGACATCCTGCACCAGCGTGCCGTCGCCGACGCCGTTGAGGCCGATGATCGAGCGCACGTCCTTGGTCGTCGAGTCGACATATTGCGCGTCCGCGGTGACGGTCAGGTGGTCGGTCGCCTTCCACTTGCCGTTGAGCGAATAGTCGGTCGTGGTCGACTGGCGGGTCTCGAGGCTGGTGTTCGCGGCGAGCGCGATGTTCTGATAGGTGCCGGTCTCCACGTCGCCGTTCGGGGCGAAGGTGAAGGCGGCGCCGGGAAGCGGCGACATCTGCGCGCCGGCCGGCTCGGCGAAATAGCTGTAATCGTCGAAACGGAACTTATACTTGTTGCGGAACACCTCGCCGGTGAATTCGAGCGTGTCGCTCGGCCGCCACTGGACCGAAGCATCGAGCCCGAAGCGGCGCCGATCGCCATAGACTTCGCCGATGCCGGTGCCGTGCGCCAGCGTGGTCGTCTGGCCGAGCCGCCCGAGCGTCTGCGCGGCGGCATAGTCCGCCGGCGCATGCGGCGTGCCGTCGGCGTTGAGGCTGGTGTCGAGCGTGTTGAACGGCTCGGTCGAGACGGTGTCCTGGCGGAAGGCGGTCCGCTGATAGGAGGCGCTGACGAGTACGCCGATCTCGCCGATCGGCGTGTTCCAGCGGTCGCTGATCAGCAGCGAGCCCGACGGCTTGCTCGTCTTGACGAGGTCATAATAGGTGTTCTCGACCGCGGCCGAGATCTTGAAACCGCTGAAATCGAATGGTTTGCGCGTGCGCAGGTTGATCGTGCCGCTGAGCTGGTCCTCGATGAGGTCCGACGACGGATTTTTATAGACGTCGATTCCCGCGAGCAGTTCCGAGGGCACGTCCTCGAGGCTCAACGTGCCGGGAGGGCTGGTGCTGTCGCCGCCGCCGGTGCCGGCCGTGAAGATGTCGCGCCCGTTGAGCTCGGTGCGAACCTGGGTGAGGCCGCGGATCTGGACCGAGCTGCCCTCGCCATATTGGCGCTGGATCTGGATGCCCGAAATGCGCTGCAGCGCCTCGGCGATGTTGCGGTCGGGGAGCTTGCCAATGTCCTCGGCGACGATCGAATCGACGATCTGCGGCGAATTGCGCTTGATATTTTCGGCGGACTGAAGGCTTGCGCGAACGCCCGTGACGACGATCGCCTGCCCGGCATCGGGCTGCGCCGCGGCGGTCTGGTCCTGATCGCCGCTCGGCGCGGTCGTGCCGCTCATGGTCTGCGCGGCCGGGGTCGCGTCCTGCGCAAAAGCGGCGGTCGCGCCCATCGTCGCGAACAGGGCCGAAACCGAACAAGTCAGAAGCAGCGGCGTGCGCGCCGAGCCGAGCAGGTTTGTCTTGAGCATGTGTAGTCCCCTCCATCGGACCCGGGACGCTAGAGCGCGTCTCCTTTGCACCCGGATGCGATAGCGCTGCCATCGGCGGAAAAGGGGGCTTGGCCCGCCCGATCTCCCCTCCAGCAGCCTCTTTGCACCGTATGCAGGGCCTTGCCGACGCCTTTAGCAGCGGAGTCCGGAATGTGAAATATAAAATTGTATTTTAGATGTGGTTTTTTGAAGCGCGTTGAATCGTCGGACGGAACTGCGTACGCAACGGCGGAAAATAGGGGGCACCAGCGGACACACATGCCTGCAACGCGGAAATATCGAGCGCCGGCGCTCCAAAAGGGTCTCGAGATCCTCGAGCTTCTGGCGCCCTCGCCCACCCCGATGCCGACGGTGGATATCTCGGCAGCGCTCGGCCGCTCGGTCAGCGAGATCTTCCGGATGATCCAGGTGCTCGAGGAATATGGCTATATCGCGCGCTCGGGCGAGGGGTATCGCGTCACCAACCGGCTGTTCTCGCTGGGCATGGCACAGCCGCCGATCCGCGACCTGCTCAGCTATGCGTTGCCCGCGATGCGCGAATTGGCCGCGCACACCCGGCAGAGCTGCCATCTCGCCATGGCGTCGGGCGCCGAGATGGTCGTCGTCGCGAATGTCGAGGCGCCCGGTCTGCTCGGCTTCGCGATCCGCATGGGCTATCGGCGCCCGCTGATCCATTCGGCATCGGGGCATGTGCTGATGGCGTTCCAGACCGAGGCGCAGCGCAGCGACATGCTGCAGGCCACCGAGGCGGCGAATCTCGATTTCGACCGCAAGGCGCTACTCGGCGTGCTGGCGAAGGTGACGAAGGCCGGCTTCATCACGATGTCGAGCCCGATGCTCACCGCGATCACCGATCTCTCGGCGCCGATCATCCAGAACGGCTCGGCATTGGCGGCGCTCACCGTTCCCTTCGTCGACGGTCCCGGCGCGACGCTAGGACGCGACGATGCGCTGCTCGCGCTCCAGGAGGCGACCCGCGGCATATCGAGCGCGCTGGTCGTCGCGCCCTAGCGTCGGGGCGCGGCGCGCCGGACAGGTCCGCGAAGCGTCCGCCCGATCGCGGCGTCGACAACGGGCGCCATCAGCTTATAGCCGGCGTCAAGCGGATGGACGCCATCGTCGGTCAGGCCGCGGCGCATCTGCCCGGCCGTATCGACGAGCACGCTGTAATAATCGGCATATTGATAGCCACGCGTCGCGCAGAATCGGCGCAGCCAGGCATTGAGACGGCGCAACTCGTCGGGATGCCGTTCGTCGTTCACCGCCGATGCACCCGGCGGATAGGTGCTGACCGGCAGGATCGAGGCGAAGACCGGCCTGATCCCGTGGCGATCCGCAATATCGGCCATCGCCTCGTAATTCGCCTCGATCTGCGCTTCGCTGTCCTGCTGGAGCACGCCCTGGACGTCGTTGACCCCGGCGAGGATCACGACCGCGTCCGGGTGCAAGGCGACGACGTCCTGATGGAAGCGCAGCACCATCTGCGCAGTCACCTGGCTGCCGATCCCCCGATTGACATAGGGTTTGCCGGGGAAGGCGTGGCCCAGGTCCCACCGATCGGTGATCGAGTCACCGAGAAACACGACGCGGAGCTCGCCCGGGCGGGGCAGTCCGATCGCGGCGTCCGCCTTGGCATAGATATAACGCTCGCCGAAATCCTGCATCAGGCTGGGCACGAGTTGCGCACGGAACGGCCCGAGCCACGGCCCCCAGTCGCGCTCGGCGACTTTGTGCCGCTCGGGCGAGCTTCGATAATGCGGCGGCGCGCCGTGTGCCGCGAACATCAGACCGGCGGCGGCGGCGGCGGCGGCGATCGAAAACCTGGCTGACATCGCGATACTCCAGACGCGTGCGCGGCGACGCCCTGGTCGTCCCGCATGATCCGCAACGCCAGTGAAACCCGTTTTCATATCTTGCAAGAGCGCACGAATATGGAACGGCCCGCAGCGGGCTCACGCGATAACCGGAAAGCCGAGCGCCGCTGCATCGCGCTCGATCTCGAGCACGATCTCATATGCGTCGTCGGACAGTATCTCGATCCCGCGAAGCCCGAGCGTATCGCGCAGCCGCGCGGTCGACGGATCGGCCAACATATCGGTCAAGCCATCCCGCAGCATCGTCACCTCCCGCTCGCCGGCAGCGGCGCGCGTGATCAGCGGCAGTCCCGGCGTCTTGGCGGTCGTGGCGAGAATGCGGATTCCGGCGAGCTGCTCCGGCGCGAAGCGCGCCAGGTTGCCGTAGGTGACGCAGTCGATCGCCGCCGTCGCCGCCTGCCCGCCTGCGACCAGCGCGAGGCTCGCGACATGGCTGCCGCTTGCGATCACGCGCCCGAAGAAGCGCCCGGCAACCGCATGCGGCGCGACGAGGCGGCGCAGCAGGTTCATCCCCGAATTGCTATGTGGGTCGTTGACCGCGACGGTCGCGCCGCGCAGATCGACGATGCCGCGCGCGGAAGACCGTTCGTGCACGACGACAAAGCTGCCCACCAGCACGCCGTCGCAGCCCGCGTGCGCATAGACCGGCGTCGCGACAAGCCGGACGCGGCCGCGCAGGCGCGTGACGAAGGGGTATCCGCAGGTCTGCGCGAGCAGCAGCCGTGGATCGAGCCACGCGGCGTCGTGCGCGATCGTCTCGTCGAGCCGCGCGGGCGCCTCGACGAGACCGGCGTCGCGCAGGCGGTCGCCCAGCGCGGCCCATAGCGCGCGCGTCGCAGCGGCAATCTCGGGCGGATCGCGGTACATGGCGAGGCTGGCGATCCTCCCCGCACGGCGCGGCGCCTCAGCGGACATGGAGCGACCGCACGAAATCCGCCGCTTCGTGTGCATGCACGCGCGTGTGGCGGATCAGCCCCTCGAACTGCATCTGCATCGTGCGAATCGTCTCGGCGCTGTTGAGCACGAGATACATCTGCCCGGCGAACACGGCGACGCGCGTCGATCCGAAGATCGTATAGGGGATCGAGAAGCGTTCGCGTCCGTCGAACAGGAAGAGTCGGAAGGACGGATAAAGCTCGTCGATCAGATTGGCCATGTGGACGATCTGTGCCTGGCGGGCGGGCTTGGGCAGGTCGCTCCAAATCCCCGTCCCCGCGGCGAACTGCTCGAGCGTCTGGAGCGGCATGCACGATTCCATGTCGGTGCCGGCGGCGCGGTTGTAGTCGAGCCGGAACACGGCATCCTCGACCTGCGCCATCGCGCTCTGATGCGAAGCCGATGCCTCGTAGGCGATCACGTCGGTGGTCCGCAGCAGATCGGGGATCCGCGCGGGCACATAGCGGATCTTGCTGCCCGCAGCCTCGGCGTGCCAGCGCATCAACAGGCTGGCACCATCCTCTTCGGTGGTCTCGATCTCGCCGCTCGACAGCATCGCGCCGGTCATGCCCTCATCCTGCGACACGCCGAGCAGCCAATCGAGCGTGACCGAATGACGCTCGGCGATCGTCAGCAGCGTCTCGACGCGCGGCAGGCGCGTCGTCTTGCCCGAGAGCAGCAGCGACAGCGCCGAGCGATCGATCCCGATCGCCCCGGCGAACGCCGACTGGCTCTGCCGCGATCGCTCGAACAGGGATCGAAGCCGGTCGTGGAAGATGTCGGCGAGACGTCGTTTATCCATTCTTCACTGCCGGTGACTTTGATCACCGAATATCAGATATCGTGCGCATTCTCAACGTTTCGTCACCATTGCCGCATTGCATTGTCTAGTCGCGCACAGGACATTGGCGCCGACGAGGGAGTGACGGGGGATGGGCAGACGATGAGACACGGAGTGGACAAGAATTATATACGCGTCCGCCTGCCGGCGCGGCGGGGATCGCTCGAGTGGCGCACGCTGGCGCTGATCGTCGGCTGCTACGCGGTGTGGTTCGCAGCGGGCATGCTTTATGCGGTCGCGGCGCCCGTGTCGGTCGGGCTGCTCGCGCTCGCGATCGCGCTGCACTCGTCGCTCCAGCACGAGGCGGTCCATCGTCACCCGACCTCGCATGCGGGATGGAACGAGGCATTGGTGTTTCTCCCGCTGGGGCTGCTCGTGCCCTTTCGCCGCTACTGCGACCTCCATCTCCGCCACCACGCCGATGACCGGCTGACCGATCCCTATGACGATCCAGAGAGCTATTATCTGTCGCGCCGCGACTATCAGAGTCTGCCGTCGGCGCTGCGGGTGGTGCTCGGGTGGAATAACCGCCTGCTGGCAAGGGTGGCGATCGGTCCGGCGATCGGAGCGATACGCTTCCTGCGCGGCGAGATCAGAGCCATGTTCACCGCCGGTGACCGCGACGCGCGTGCGAACCGACTGGCGTGGGGATTGCACGCTATCGGACTGCTCGCGGTGATGACGATCGTCCGCCTCGTGTTCGCCATGCCCGTCTGGGCCTATCTCGTCGCCGCCTATCTCGGCCTGTCGCTGCTCGCGATCCGGTCGTTTTGCGAGCACCGGTGGGCGGCGCATCCCGACCACAGGACGGTGATCGTCGAGCGATCCTGGCTGTCATTGCTGTTCCTCAACAACAACCTCCATCTCGTCCACCACAAGCTGCCCGGGCTGCCCTGGTACGCGTTGCCTACCGCCTATCGGTCGCAGCGCGCGGACTGGCGGGCGATCAACGACGGCTATGTATTTGCGAGCTATCGGGCCGTGATGCGCGACTATGGCTTGCGCGCCAAAGAACCCGTGGCACATCCCCACGTACGCGAACGCTGAGATCAGCCCGCCGGCCGGATCGCGATCAGAAGCCACGTCGCGCCGGCCGCGGGCGAGACATGCGCGCGCTCGTCGGGCGCGAGGCGAACAAGGTCGCCCGCGCCGAGCGCGGCACGCTCGCCGCTTGCCTCGACCGTCGCGCCAACGCCGAGCAGCAACAGCGTTTCCGACGGACCGGCAACGAGCATCCGCGGCCCGACGCATCGCTCGACGACATGGACATAGCGGCCGCGCGCGGTCATCACGTTGAGATCGGTGATCGTACCGCCGCGCAATCGCGCGATCGTCGCGACGTCGGCCGGAAAGGCAAAAGGCGGGCTGTCGACCGAGAGCGTGACCGCATCCCGGCCGGCGACCTCGAGCGTGATGCCGTCGCCGTCGAGCAGGACGAGCGTGCGGTCAGCGCCGGCGAAGATGGAGAAGGCACCGTCCTGCGCGACGATCGCCATGCTGACCCGCCAGCCGAACGCGTCGATACCGGCGTCGGCCGGAAAGATCGCGACCTCGAGCGTCTCGCCGCCGCCGTTCCTCCAGGCCATGCGGCGATGATCGTGGGCGCCGAGCAGCTTCATGCGGCGACCTCGTCCGGCCGACCGCGCGGAGGCGCCTGCATGACCGCCCGCATCGCCGCAAAATCCTCATTGAGCGGCCGGTCGTCGGCGTAGATCGGGATCACCTCGCGGATCTGCGTGCGGATCGCCTCGGTGCGCGCCGCGCTCCCACCCCGGGCGCGCTGCAGGTCATAGGCCTGCGCCGCGCACAGTAGTTCGATCGCCAACAGCTGCGCAAGATTGTCGAGGATCGCCAGTACCTTGGCGGCCGCCGGCGTCGCGTGCGCGAGGATATCCTCCTGCAACCCCGAGGTCACCCCACCGTCGAGGCTCGCGGGCGACGCCAGGCGGCGATTCTCCGCGACCAGCGAGGCCGCGACATATTGCGCGATCATGAAGCCGGAGCAGGCCCCGCCATCGACGGCGAGAAAAGCCGGCAGGCCGCTCACCAGCGGATTGACCAGGCGATCGATCCGACGCTCCGCGATCATCGCAAGTTGCGCGACCACGACGCCGAGTTGATCCATCGCCAGCGCCAGCCCGATGCCGACCGCCTGCGCGCCCATCAGCACACGCGGCGCGGCGAGAGGGCCGGCAAGCGCGGGGTTGTCGGTGGCGCTGGCGAGTTCGTTGACGACGACCGCCTCGACATCGCCGAGCACGTCGCGCGCCGCGCCGTGAAATTGCGGGATGGCGCGCAGGCTGAGCGGATCCTGGACTCGCGAACCGGCGCGCGCCGCGAGCATCGCGCTGCCATCGAGATAGGCGCGCAACGCAGCGCCGGTCCGCGCGAGCCCCGCCGATCGGCGCAACGCCAGCGTCTCCGCGGCGAACGCGTCCGCCTGGCCGCCGAGATTTTCGTAGCTCATCGCCGCCGCCGCGTCCGCCCAGTCGAGCAGCCGTTCGGTACGATCGAGCGCAAGGCAGGCAAGCCCGGTCGCGCAGGGCGTCCCGCTGACCAGGCTCAACCCCTCCTTCGCCTCCAGCACGAACGGCGCGGTGCCGATCCGCGCCATCGCCTCGGCACCGCTGAGCGTCTCCCCGCGCTGCACGGCGCTGCCCGCGCCGATCAGCACGAGGCCGATCGCTGCCGCATGGCTGAGATAGCCGACCGAGCCGCGCGACGGCACGACCGGCAGGCAATCGGCGGCGAGCAATGCACAAAGCGCCTCGACGATCGCGGGACGGACTCCCGAGACGCCGTGGAGGAAATTGCTGATCTGCGCAGCGATGATCGCGCGCGTTTCGGCGTCCGGCAGCGGCGCGCCGATCCCGCTGGCGTGGCTCATCACGATATTGCGGGACAGCGCCTGCTGCCGGTCGAAGCCGACTACCGCGTCGCACAGCGCGCCGACGCCTGTATTGATCCCATAGGCGGGACGCGCGCGCGCCACGATCGCGTCGCGCCATTCGCGACTGCGATCGAGCCGCGCCATGGCGTCGGACGAGAGCGCGGGCGGCGCGCCGCTGGCGATCGCCACGATCTCGCGCCAGCCAGCGGGCCGATCGAGCAAAACCGCCTCAGAACCGTTCATTTTAGCCTTTCCCCGGCGCGGCTCGCGCCGATCCGCGCCGCGCCCGACGTACGCCACCACCACAGTAGCGATCATCCGGACGGCGATATTGCAGCGCAGGATCGCCCGCGCGCGCCCGGTTCGAAAGTTGCGCCATCGTGTCGTTTTCGGTCATGTCATACGCTTCACTTATGGTCGCCATAATATTATACGGCGTTGCGACGCAGCATGGACCGGGGGAAAGCCTTCCGATAAGCATGGCAAGGATACCAGTCGCCCAAGCGACGGGTCGGCGGGGGCCGACGATCCAGACGCGTGAAGCAAGTCGATCTGTTCCGGGGGGAAGAAGATGAAATCGCAGTATCTGATGTCGTGTGCCGTCGTGGCGCTCCTGGGCACCGGCAGCGCCATGGCGGAGGCTCCGGCCCCCGCGCCTGCCGATACCGCGGTTGCCTATCCGGGCGAGATCATCGTGACCGCGACGCGCCGCAACGAAAGCCTGCAAAAGGTCCCGCTGACCATCCAGGCGTTCACCGGCAAGACGCTGTCCGATCTCAACGTCGTCAACTTCACCGACCTGCTCAAATTCACCCCCAACGTCACCTATGGCAACAACGGCCCGGGCGCGGGCGCTATCTTCCTGCGCGGGCTGTCGACGGGCTTTGCCGGTACGCAGTCGGCGGCGACGACGGGCTACTTCCCCAACGTCGCGCTGTATCTCGACGACCAGTCGATGCAATTCCCGGGGCGCAACGCCGACGTCTACATGGCCGATATGGAGCGCGTCGAGGTGCTCGAGGGGCCGCAGGGCACGCTGTTCGGCGGCGGCGCGGAAGCCGGCGCGGTGCGCTACATCACCAACAAGCCCAACCTCCACGATTTCGGCGGGCATATCGAGGGCAGCGCGGGCGGCACCGTCGGCGGCGCGCCCAACGGCTCGTTCAACGCGACGATCAACATCCCGATCATCCAGGATCGCCTCGCGGTCCGCGCGGTCATCTACGACGATCACCGCGGTGGCTATATCGACAATGTGAAGGGCACCTTCACCCGCTCCGATGTCGATCACTATAATTATTATTTCAACAATGGCGGCCACGCGCTGCCGCCCGCGCAACAGGCAAGCGACGGCCAGTACAATAATAACGCGCTGGCCAAGAATAATTTCAACCCGGTCGACTATACCGGCGGGCGTCTCTCGGCCAAGCTGCAGATCGCCGACGATTGGGATCTGCTGGTTTCGGAGAGCTATCAGAAGCTCGACGCGCAGGGCACGTTCAACACGCAGCCCTATAGCGACGATTTCCAGAAGCTGGGTTCGTTGCAGACCACCGTGTTCGAGCCGAGCTATAACAAGGACAAATACTGGAACACCGCTTGGACGCTCAACGGCAAGATCGGCGACTTCCTCAAGGTGGTCTATACGGGCGCCTACATGACGCGTCACCTCGAGACGCAGCAGGATTATACCAACTATTCGCGCGCTTTCGGTGAATATTATCAATGCACCGGCGGCGGCCTGCCCTGGGCGACCGGCAGCACGCCCTATTGCTATGCACCCTATTCCTACTGGCACGATTCGGTGCGCAATACGCACATGACGCATGAATTCCGCGTGTCGACTCCCGACGACAAGCGGATCCGCGTGATCGCAGGCGCCTATTACGAGAAGTTCCGCATCTACGACAATATGAACTTCAACTATAAGTCGATCCCGGTCTGCACGACATCGCTGATCAGCACAGACACCCCGTGCGTCGGCCTGGTGACGACCAATCCGGCATCGACAGCAAACCATCCGGGCGCCCAGGCGAGCGACACCGCGTTCGGCGAGGATACGCAGCGCGGCTACGACCAATATGCCTTCTTCGGCTCGGTCGATCTCGACATCCTGCCCAACCTGACGCTGACCGGCGGCACGCGCTATTATCACTATAAGGAATTCGAGACGGGCTCTCAGTATGAGACCTCCTATGTCTGCGCCGAGGTGCTGATCTGCCCGTCGACGGGGCCGGGCGACGTCAATATCGATGGCAAGAACGATCATGTCGTCTATCAC
Source organism: uncultured Sphingomonadaceae bacterium (assembly GCA_903871605.1). Lineage (GTDB taxonomy): Bacteria > Pseudomonadota > Alphaproteobacteria > Sphingomonadales > Sphingomonadaceae > Solisphingomonas. Next base: position 29,759 of record CAIQHF010000038.1, on the reverse strand, counting down.
GGCTTCAAGAGCCGCGGGTCACTGACCTGGAAGCCCTCTAATTACACCACGATCTACGCCACGTTCAGCCAGGGCTTCCGGCCGGGCGGCTTCAACCGCACCGACCGCCTGATCCTGCCCGATGAGAATGGTGTTCCGCAGCTCAACCGCCCCAACGGCTACAAGCCCGATACGTTGACCAACTGGGAGATCGGGCTCAAGACCGACCTGTTCGACCACAAGGTCCAGCTCAATCTTTCGGCCTATTACATGGTCTGGGAAAACGTCCAGATCGGCTTCTTCAACCCCGCCGGCGGCTTCGGCAACACCGCCTATGTCACCAACGGTGCCAATTTCCACGTCAAGGGCATCGAGGCGCAGCTCGTCGCGCGGCCGTATCGCGGCCTCAGCGTCCAGGGCGGTGCCACCTACAATGACAGCAAGCAGGTGACGTCACCCTGCCTGATCTCGGATCAGCCCGCATCGGTAACATATGGCAAGTGCATCACCTCCTACTATAAGAGCGGCGTCGAGATCCCTGTGCAGGCGCCGTTCGGAGCGATCGGCTCCAGCCTCCCCTATGCGCCGCATTTCCAGGCCGATCTGCGTCTCCGCTATGATTGGGCGGGGCCCGCCGAACTCGGCTATTGGGCGTCGGGCGGCGTCTCCTATACCGGTGCGACCTACAACCAGCCATCGACCTACCCGTCGGGCGACGGCATCGTCGTCCCCGGCACGACGCTGCTGCGTTACCGCATGCCCGCCTATGCGCAGGTCGATGCCCAGATCGGCATCAAGCGCGACAAATGGACCGCCTCGATCTTCGGCGAGAATCTGTTCGACAGCCACGCGAGCACCTTCACCTCCTCGGCGCAGTTCATCAAATCCGAGGTGGTGCTGCGACCGACGACCTACGGCCTCAAGGTGACCGTCGACTTCTGATCGCGATCGGTCGCCCGACCGTCATCGCGGCTCGATAGCACTGGATTGTGACGGGCGGCTCCTCCACGGTGCCGCCCGTTGCTTCTTCTGGCCCGGACGCGCCGTCATGACCACCCAGACCCTTCTCCGCCCCGCGCTGCCGCTCGAGCAGGAGCTCGGCCGCCTGCGCCGACTGGCGAACGACGGCCGCCACGAGGAGGTGCTGGCGAAGCTGCGCGGCCTGCTTGCCGACTTCCCCGAGAATCGCGACCTGCTGCTGCTCGCCGCGACCAGCCAGCGCCATCTCGGCCGGATCGCGGAATCGCTGGCGACACTCGAGACGCTCGCCGCGCTCCAGCCGGGTTTCAGCCTGATGCACCAGGAACGCGGGCTCTGCCATGTCGCGCGCAAGGACGCGCCCGCCGCGATCGACGCGCTGCTCCGCGCGGTCAACATCAACCCCGCGCTGCCGATGAGCTGGCGGATGCTCGAGGGCGTCTATCGCCTCACGGGCGATGCCGACAATGCCGCGATGGCAGCGGGGCATCGCGCCGTGCTCGCGTCGCTGCCGCCCGAAGTGGTAGCCGCGACGTCGCTCTTCTCGGACGGCGACCTGGCGCCCGCGGAGCAGATCGTCCGCGCCTATCTCGTCCAGCATGGCAATCACCCCGAGGCGATGCGGCTGCTCGCCAAGATCGGCATGGCGCACGACGTGCTCGACGATGCCGAGCTGTTGCTCGAGGCGGTGGTGACGATCGCCCCCGACCATCATGCGGCGCGCTACGATTATGCCCGCTGCCTCGTCGCACGGCACAAATATGCCCAGGCCCGCGCGCAGCTCGCAACGCTGCTCGCGATCGACGCGCACCATGCCGACTATCGCGCGCTCGCCGCCACCACCGCGGTCGGCCTCGGCGAGCATGCCGAGGCGATAACGCTCTACCGCGCGATGCTCGCGGAGGCGCCCGACATGCCCGATGTCCATCTCTGGCTCGGTCACGCGCTCAAGACGATCGGGCAGCTACCCGACGCGATCGACGCCTATCGCGCCGCCGCTGCCGGTCGTCCCGATTTCGGCGACGCCTATTGGAGCCTTGCCAACCTCAAGACCTATCGCTTCACCGACGACGAGATCGTGCGGATGCGCGCCGAGGAGGCCAAGCCGCCGCCGGTGCTGGAGGATCGCATCCATCTCTGCTTCGCGCTCGCCAAGGCGCTGGAGGATCGCGACGAGACCGCCGAATCCTGGCAATATTATGATCGCGGAAATGCGCTCAAGCGCGGCGAAGGCCGCTATCGCGCCAAAGTGTTCGAAACCAATACCGCGCAACAGATCGCGGTCTGCACGCCCGAATTCTTCGCGCGCCGCGCCGGCTGGGGCGATCCCGCGCCGGACCCGATCTTCATCGTCGGCCTGCCGCGGTCGGGCTCGACGCTGCTCGAACAGATCCTCGCCTCGCACTCGCAGGTCGAGGGCACGCAGGAGCTGCCCGACATCCAACGCATCGTGCAGGAATTGCAGGGCCGCGATCCCGATCTCGACCACCCGCGTTACCCCGGCGTGCTGGCGGATATGCCGCAGGCCGATTTCCGCGCGCTCGGCGAGCGCTACCTGGCGGATACACGCGTCTATCGCACCGACAGGCCCTATTTCATCGACAAGATGCCCAACAATTTCCGCCACGTCGGGCTGATCCACCTGATGCTGCCCAACGCCCGGATCATCGATGCGCGGCGCGAGCCGATGTCGTGCTGCTTCAGCAACCTCAAGCAACTCTTCGCCAACGGCCAGGAATTCTCCTACGGCATCGAGGAAATCGCGCGCTACTACCGCACCTATCTCGATGTCATGGCACATTGGGACCGGGCGCTCCCCGGCCGCGTGCTGCGCGTCCATCACGAGGATGTCGTGGGCGATCTGGAGGGCAGCGTGCGCCGCGTCCTCGACCATGTCGGCCTCGCCTTCGAACCCGGCTGCGTCGCGTTTCACAAAAGCCGGCGCAGCGTGCGCACGCCGAGTTCCGAACAGGTCCGCCAGCCGATCTTCCGCGACGGGCTCGACCAGTGGAAGAAATACGAACGCTGGCTCGAGCCGCTTCGCGCGGCGTTGGGCGATGCGGTGGATCGCTACCGGGACTAGCCGCCGGGATGGCCGTCGCCGCGCTGCACGCGGGGATTAGAGATACTAATCGGTCCTCGCGCGGCTCGCCTGCTCAGCCGCCAGCGGCTACCCCGCAGTCATGACGAAAGACAGCCGCCAATTCGTTCTCCTGTTCGCCTGCGAGGACCGCAAGGGCATCGTCGCCGCGGTCGCCAACTCGCTCGTCTCGCAGGACTGCAACATCGTCGAGAACGCGCAACATGGCGATGCCAGCACGGGCCGCTTCTTCATGCGCGTCAAGTTCACCGCGCCCGACCGCCTGACCCCCGAGGCGTTCGGCGAGGCGTTCGCGCCGGTCGCCACGGCGTGGCGGCTCGACTGGAAGCTGCACGACACCGCGACCAAGGCACGCGCGATCATCATGGTGTCGAAAGGCGGCCACTGCCTCAACGATCTCCTCTATCGCACCGCGACCGGCCGCCTGCCGATGACCGTGACGAGCGTGGTCTCGAACCACCTGACCTGGCAGCGCCGCGTCGAACATGAGGGCATCCCCTATCATCATCTCCCGATCACGCCCGAGAACAAGCGCGAGCAGGAACAGGCGCTGCTCGCGCTGGTCGAGGCGCAGCAGGTCGATCTGATCATCCTCGCGCGCTACATGCAGGTGCTCTCAGACACGCTGTGCCGCCGGCTCGACGGGCGCGTGATCAACATCCACCACAGTTTCCTGCCCGGCTTCAAGGGCGCCAACCCCTATCACCGCGCCTATGATCGCGGCGTCAAGATGGTGGGCGCGACCGCGCACTACGTCACGCCCGATCTCGACGAGGGTCCGATCATCGCGCAGGACGTCTCGATCGTCGATCATGCCGACAGCGTCGAGGACCTGATCGCGCAGGGGCAGGATACCGAAAGCCGCGTGCTGGGCCGCGCGGTGCAGGCGCATCTCGAGCATCGCGTGCTGCTCAGCGGCAACCGGACGATCGTCTTCCGCTGACCGGCGCCGCCGGGAATCCCGAGCCTTCGCTACCCCGCCTCGGCGGCACGCATCGCAAGATCGTCGGCAGCATAGCTGCGGATGCTCGCCAGATAGTGATAGGCGGCCCAGAAGCCGGTCAGCGACAATGCCAGCAGCGCATAGCGCAGTGACTCGGCATTGCTGTGAAGCGGGCCCGCGAGCGTGTCGCTGATCCAGCCCACCGCGAGCGGCGCGACGATCAGATTGGCGACATTGGCGCTGAGCAGGCTGATCGCCATGCCCTGCGCGCGCATCGCCGGCGGCAGGAAGTTGAGCAGCAGCGCCATCGTCGGGCCGGTATAGAGATAGACCGCCGGCACCACGATCCACAGCATCGCGGTCGCGACGCGCAGCGAGTGGGTCCAGAATATCGCGAAGGACGGCAGCGTCGAGCAGGCCACCACCGCGGCGAGGAACCAGGCGATGCGGCGCGGCTCGCGCATCGCCGGCAATGCGAGGATCGCGCCCGTCGCCAGCGTCGCCGCGATCCCCGCCCACAGATAGATACTTCCCAGCCGCGCGCCGGCCTCGGCGGTGGTCAGCCCATAGGCACGCTGCAGGAAGGTCTGCGTCCAGTACATCAGCCCCCACCCCCACAGGCAGATGATCGTCCCCGCCGCATTGACGTGCCACGCCGAGCGGCTCCTCCACAGAAATCGCAGCGTATCGCCGAGCGGCGCCTGCCGGGTCGCGATGGGCGCGATCGTCTCGAAGCGGCCGCGGCGCGGCTCGCGGATGGTGAGCAGGATGAGGATGCCGAGCAGCACGCCGGGCGCACCGAGCACGAGGAAGGCGGATCGCCAGCTATGGAAATAGCCGACGATCTGCCCCGCGACATTCGATCCCAGCCACGCGCCGAGCGGCGAGCCCAGCGCGAACAGCGTGAGCGCGAAGGCGCGGCGATCCTTGGGAAAATAGTCGGCGATGATCGAGGTCGACGGCGGGGTGCCGCCGGCCTCGCCGACCCCGACGCCGATCCGCACGAGCATGAACTGCCAGAAGCTCTGCGTGAGGCCGAGGACCGCGGTCATCAGCGACCACAGGATCATCGCCGCCGCGACGATGTTGCGCCGGTTCGAGCGGTCTGCGAGCTGCGAGATCGGGATGCCGACCAGGATGTAGAACAGCGCCAGCGACACGCCCGTCAGCCAGCCGACTCCGGTGTCGCTCAGATGGAATTCGAGCCGGATCGGCTCGAGCACGGTCGAGACGACATAGCGATCGGCGATATTGAGCGCATAGACCAGCGCGAGCACCGCCACGACATACCAGCGCGCCCTCTCGAGACGCGGTGGGGCGGCATCGGCGGCAACCGCGGCGGCGACAGGATCGGAGCATGTCGCCGCGGGCGGTGTCATTCCGATCCGATCGTCGCGGACGGCAGCTCGCGCGATAGCGAGACGCGCTCACGACCGATGACGCTGCCCCATAATCCGGCGAGCGTCGGCGCGTAGCTCGCTGCGCAATAAACGTCGCACGACGTCTCGCCGACGACCGCAATCCGGACCGGAACGTGATGGATCACCGTCGCGGCGACCGCGCCGGTGCCGAACGCGGGATCCTCCGCGTCGAACAGCCCGGCGACCATCAGCAGCGAGCGCCAGCCCGGCCCGGTGAGCGTCGCACGAACAAGGCCGCCGCCGATCGGCGCCCAAGCTCCGCGCGCGCCGATCATCGCCGTCAGATCGGCCTCCCGGGCGTCCAAAAGCCACCAGCGGCGGGGCTCGACGCGAAGCAGCGCGATCTTTCCGCATAGGTCGGGCGCATCGGCGCCGCTCCACAGATCGAGCGCGATCACCTCGCCGGCCGGTTCCATCGATACGGAGACGTCGCGATCAGTCACGATAGCGCTCGCCTTCCGGATCGTAGAAGAGCGGCTGGGTGACGGTGACCGCGACATGCCGGCCCCGCGTTGGCGAGGCGGCGATCAGACGGTCGCCGAGCCTTGCCCTGCCGCCCGCAAGCAGACCGAGCGCGATACCCCCTTGGCCGAGCACGCGCTGTGCCGCCGAGGTGACGTGGCCCTCGACCGGCGCACCGGCCCGCGCGACCAGCATCGCGCCTTCGGGGAGCGAGGCCTCGGCCGTTTCCAACCCGACCAGTTGCAGCCGGTCGGGCGCGGACAAGGCCGGGCGCCCGAGCGCCTGCGCGCCGACATAGCCGCCCGCCTTGCGCAGCATCCGTCCAAGCCCGAGATCGTGCGGCGTCGTCCGCCCGTCCGCCTCCGCGCCGATCACGACATGGCCCTTCTCGATCCGCAGAAATTCGAGCGCCTCGAGCCCGTAGGGGCAGCCGCCTTGCGCGCAGGTCGCACGATCGAGCGCATCCCACACCGGGCCGGCGATAGCGCCCGGCGCATAGATTTCGAAGGCGCGCTCGCCGCTATAGCTCGCCGCCAGGATGAGCACGCGGACCGCCGCGATCGATGCCTCGGCGAGCCCCATATGCGCGGGCGGCGCCTGGCCGGTGAGCCCTGCCAGAATGGTGGGGGCGAGCGGCCCGGCCAGCGCGATCCCTGCGAAATGCTCCTGTTGTGCCACCACCGAGACGCGAAGATGCGGTGCGAGCACGCGGTGGACATAGCTCAGATGCGCCTCCATCCGGTCGGCGCCGCCGGTCGAGCTGGTGAGCAGCCAGCGTGTCTCGTCGAGCCGCCAGACGGTTCCGTCGTCCATCACCATGCCGTCGTCACGCAGCATGAAGGTGTAGCGCCCGCGCCCGACGCCGAGCTTGGCGACGCCGGTCGCGCAGACCATCTCGAGCAGCGCGGCGGCGTCGGGGCCCGACACAGCGAACTTGGCGAGCGTCGAGACGTCGATGATGCCCGCGCTGGTGCGCACCGCACGCGCCTCGCGGATCGCGGCGTCGTTCAGGCTCTCGCCGGCCGCCGGATAGGCGCGCGGGCGGTCCCAATAGCCGAGCGGCTGCCAGACGGGCGCCAGCGCCGCGTGACGATCGTGGAGTGCGAGCCGGCGGCGCGGCGCGGCATGGCCGCCGCCATCGGGGCCAGCCAACGCACCCAGCGCCAGCGGCGTGAAGGGCGCGCGGAAGGTGGTGAGCCCGGCCTGCGGGATATCGACGCCAGCCACCGATGCGAGCCGCGCCAGCGCCGCCATGTTGCTCGTCTTGCCCTGGTCGGTTGCCATGCCGAGCGTGGTATAGCGTTTGAGATGCTCGACCGAGCGATAGCCCTCCTGCCAGGCAAGATCGATGTCGGCAGCGGTAACGTCGTTCTGGAAGTCGACGAAGCTGTGCTTGGGATGGGGCAGGTGCACGGCATTCGTGCCGATCGGCGCCACCTCCCCTGCCGCACCGCCAACGCTGGTGATCGCCTGCGCGGACGCCCCCGGCACGAACGCCTGGATGTCGGCCCGCCAATCGAGCTTGCCTCCGGCCTGGCTGTGCAGATGGACCACCGGGGTGAAGCCGCCCGACATCGCGAGCAGATCGGCGTCGAAGCTATGCCGCTCGGTCCAGATGTCGGCACCGATCGAACGAAGTCGGCCGCTGCGGCCCTTCGTCGAATGGGGAAAGGCGTTGGTGTGCACGCGAAAGCGCTCCTTCGCGGCCCGCGCAACCTCGGTGAAGTCCGGACGCGAATCGAGGATCGCGACGACCTCGCCGCCCGCTGCCGCAACCGCCTCGGCGGTACGATAGGCATCGTCATTATTGGTTGCGATCACGACGCGCCGGCCGGGGAGCACGTCGAAGCGGCGGATATAGGTCCGGACCGCCTGCGACAGCATCACGCCGGGGCGATCATTGCCCGCAAAGGTCACTGGTCGCTCGATCGCGCCGGTCGCGAGCACGATCCGCTCGGCGCGAACGTGCCAGAGGCGCTGCGCCGGCTGGCCGGGCGGCGGCGCCTCGCCGGGCTCGACCAGCCGTTCGGCCAGCGTCACGAAGCCATGGTCCCACACGCCCGACGCGGTCGTCCGTGTCAGGATGCGCACGCCGGCGGCGCGCAACGCCGCGTCTGACGTCGGCATCTCGCCGTCGCCGCGGAGCGCGCAGCCTCCCAGCGCGCGATCCTGCTCGACGAGGATCACGCGCGCACCGCCTCGCGCCGCATCGTCCGCCGCCGCCAGCCCGGCGGGACCTCCGCCGACGACGAGCACGTCGCAAAAGGCGGCGCGATGCTGGTGGCGGTCGGGATCGGCGAGCGTCGGCGGTTTGCCGAGCCCCGCGGCCCGCCGGATCAGCTTCTCGTAGACCATCCACCGCGCGGGTGGCCCGAAGAAGGTCTTGTAGTAGAAGCCCGCGGCGAGGACGGGCGCGGCGAGCGCGTTCACTGCGCCGAGATCGAACGCCAGGCTCGGCCAGCGATTCTGACTGCGCGCGACCATCCCTTCATAGACGAAGACGTCGGTCGCGCGCGTATTGGGTTCGGTGCGTCCGCCCTCGCCCACGGTCACCAGTGCATTGGGCTCCTCGACCCCCGCCGCCATGATCCCGCGCGGGCGATGATATTTGAAGCTGCGCGCGACCAGGCCAACGCCGTTCGCCAACAGCGCCGCCGCGAGCGTATCGCCGGGGCGCGCACACAGCGACCGGCCGTCGAAGGTGAAGCGCAGCGTGGCGGTTTCGTCGCGACCGATCCGGCCGGGCCCGTTCACGATAGGATCGCCGGATCGAACGCCGCGACGCCGACGATCTCGTGCGTGACGCGGTGCCGGCGGAGCACGATCCACTGGCGGCAGCCCAGGCCATGCCGCCACAGTTCGTCGTCGAGGCCGCGCGGATTGGCGCGTGCATAGAGCCGCGCCATCGCCTCGTCGGCCGGCATGTCGAGCGTGACGATCGAATCGAGCGTGCGCTCATAGCCAAACTCACTCTGCGCACGCGGACCGCAATGGGGGCAATCGATCCGCATCATCAGTGGAATTGCGGCATGAAGCCGACCCCTGTTTCGTCGATCGTCGCGCCCGTGGCGAAGCGATCGAGCGCGAACGGAGCAGCAAGCGGGTGTGCCGCGCCCGTCGCGAGCAGATGCGCGTAGGTATAGCCCGATCCCGGCGTCGCCTTGAACCCGCCATAGCACCAGCCGCCGTTGAGATAGAGCCCGTCGACCGGCAAGGCCGAGATGATCGGCGATCCGTCAAAGCTCATGTCGGTGGTGCCCGCCCAGCAGCGCACCATCCGCAGGCGCGACAAGGCGGGCACCAGCGCGATCGCTTCCGCTGCGGCCTGCGCGATCCGGGGCGGCAGGCCGCGCTGCGCATAGCTCGGAAACTGATCGGGATCGCCGCCGAGCACGATCCCGCCCTTGTCGGACTGGCTGATGTAGCAGTGTAGCGACTGCGACATGATCACCGTGTCGATCATCGGCTTGACCGGCTCGGTGACGAAGGCCTGCAGCGTCTGCGCCTCGATTGGCAGCCTGATCCCGGCAAGCGCCGCCACCGGACCGCTATTGCCCGCGACGCAGATGCCGACGCGGCCCGCGCCGATCGCGCCGCGCGTCGTCTCGACCCCGGTGACGCGGCCGCCCGCCACGGTGAAACCGGTCACCTCGCAATTCTGGATGATGTCGACGCCAAGGCGGTCGGCAGCGCGCGCATAGCCCCAGGCGACCGCATCGTGCCGCGCGGTGCCGCCGCGCGGCTGCATCAGCCCGCCATGGATCGGGAAGCGCGCCGCGGGCGACATGTCGAGCAGCGGGACGAGCTCGCGGAGCTGGTTCGCGGTCATCAGTTCGGCGTCGATCCCGTCGCAGCGCAGCGCGTCGCCCCGCTGCGCGAGCGCGGTCATGTCGGCGTCCGAATGGCCGAGAAACAGCGCGCCGCGCGGCGAAAACATGACATTGTAATTGAGCTCGTCGCTCATCCCCTCCCACAGGCCGAGCGCGAAATCGAACAGGTTGTGGAGCGCGGGAAGACGATAGTTGGAGCGCACGATGGTGGTGTTGCGACCGGTATTGCCGCCGCCGATCCAACCGCGCTCGAGCACCGCCACATTGCGGATGCCGTGGACCTTGGCGAGATAATAAGCGGTGGCGAGCCCGTGGCCGCCGCCGCCGATCACGATCACCTCGTAGTTCGGCCTGGGTGAGGGATCGCGCCACGCGCGCGGCCAGTGGCGCTGGCCGGTGAGCCCTGCGCGGAGCAGCGCGAGCGCCGAATAGCGTGTCATGCCGCCCAGCCGCGACGTTCGCGCCAATCGGGCGCGAGCCCGGCGAAGCGCGTCAGGCCAAGCTTGGCAATGTCGGCAAAGGAGCAGGCACCGTCGACCACGAGATCACGGATCGCATGACCGCTCGCCGGCGACAAGCCGAAGCCGACCCCCGACATCGTCGCGACCGTGACATTGCCAGGATCGCGTAGCCGGTCGAGGATCGGCCGCCCGTCCGGCGTGTTCTCCACGATCCCCGCCCACGACCGGATCACGTTGAGGTGGGCCGCCCGGGGAAACATCTCCGCCACGCGCCGCGCCAGATTGCGGACCAGCGGCGATACGGGACGCGCGCTGGGGCCGTCGGGCCGTGTCGCGATCCATTCATGCGGGCCGCCACCGAAGGCGAGATTGCCGCGCAACGTCTGGCGGCCGTAGAGCCCGTTGCCATCGACGCCGCCGATCGCCATCAGCGGTGCTGGTTCGGTGACGATCATCTCCGCGCGCGCTGACGCGATCGGGAAGTCGATGCCGAGCGGCGCGAGCAGCATCCCCGCCTGCGGCCCCGCGGCGACGACCAACGCGTCGCAGGCGATCCGCCCGCGCGGCGTCTCGACCGCGACCGCGCGCCCGCCTGCGGTCTCGATCGCGAGGGCGGGGCAATGCTGGAGGATGCGACCGCCGAGATCCTGGATCGCCCAGGCATAGGCCTGAACTGTGCGTTGTGGATTGGCATGGCCGCCGAAGCGCAGATGGATTCCGCCGAGGCAGGTCTCGTCGGTGAGCGGCACCGCCTGCTGCGCCTGCCGGCTGTCCAGATCGTCCACGCGGTAGCCCATCGCGCTGCACATCCGCCCGACCGCGCGATAATGGTCGAGCAAGGCGGGATCGCGCTGGATGATGATCCGCTCGCGGACATATTCGGTCGGATAGCCGAGCAGCTCGTCCATCTGCGGCCAGAGCCGCTGCTCCTCGGCGAACAGCGGGCTCTGATAGTGCGACGCGCCGCCGCCGTTGCGCCCCGACGCCTCCCAGCCGACGATGCCCTTGTCGAGCACGATCACGTCGATCCCCGATCGCGCCAGCCACCACGCCGCGCTCAAGCCCGTGACGCCCGCGCCGATCACCACCACCGATGCGCCTTTGGGACGCGGCTCAGACATGCATGTTGCCGCCGAGCCCGACGACCTGCTCGGCCTCCTCGGGCGTGCCGATGATCGCATAGGGCGTCCACTGTGTCGGGATGCCGAACCACACGTCCCACCCCGCGGTCATCGCCGCGCGCTCATGCCAGTCGGCGAGCACGCCGAGCGGCACCGGGCGTACCGGTATGCGGAGGCTCGCGGCCGGTACCCGATCGAGCGGCACCCCCTGCTGCTCCGCGAGCAGGCACGCGACCTGCTCGCGGCACCGCCGGCCCTGGCAGGCGCCCATGCCGGCGCGGGTGAGCCGCTTGATCTGATCGGGATGCGCCTCGCCGTCGGCGAGCAGCGTCGCCAGCGAGCGCGCCGCCATCCGCGCGGGTCGATCGAGATAACGCGGCGGCTGGACGCCGATCAGATCGGCGCGGCTGACCTCCTCGCACTGGCAGACGATCGTCTCGGGCGGCGCATGGCGTCCCAGCGCGGCGGACCAGGCCTGAACATAGCAAGGCTCCGGCCGCACGACGGTTGCGCAGTCGCCGGCCAGCGCGATGGCATCGCCCGCCGCGACGCCGGCTGCGTCCAGCAATTCGGTCGCCGGGATCGCGCCGACCGCGAGCACCAGCGTGTCGCAGCGCACCGTAATCCGCGTGTCCGCGCCGAGCGCCGCGATGTCGACTCGCTCGATCCCATCGATCCCACCCTCGGCCGCGACGATTGTGTGCGCCGGAAAGATCGGGACACCCGCTGCGCGCACGCGGTCGACGAGCGCCACAGGGCCCCGCATGGCCTCGGCGACCTCGACGATCCCCGCAACCTCGATGCCGCGCGACAACGCGAGCAGCGCCGTGTCGAGCGCGAGCGCGTCCGAGCCCGCGATCAGCACGCGGCGGCCGGCGAAGGCGTCGTAGCGCGTCAGCAGGGCCGCAAAGCCCTGCGCGCCCATCACGCCGGGCCGGTCCCAACCGGCGAACCCCAGCACCAGGTCGCGCGCGCCGGTCGCCAGCACGAGCCGATCGAAGCCGATCATCGTCGCGCGCTCGGCATCCGCGATGCCGAGCATCGGCGCGGGCAGCGCGCGCATCGCGGGGCCATTGACGTAGAGCCCCCAGGCGGCGGTGCCGAGCCGCACGTCGACTCCCGCCTCCAGCGCGGTCTCGATGCCCGGATTGCTCGCAAGCAGCTGGTCGATCATCCGCGCGGGCTGCTGCACCGCCGCCGTCATCCGCCCGCCATGGAAAAGCGGCACATCGGTGCCGATCAGATCGCCGCGCACCGGATTCTCGTCGACGAGCAGCACCGAGGCGCCTTCGCCCGCCGCCGCGATCGCCGCCGCCGTTCCCGCTTCGCCCGCGCCGACGACGACGACCTCGAAGCGTTCGTCAGGCCCGGCCAGCTTGCCGTCGATGGCATGAACGTCGACCGCCCTCATATCGCGTCCAGTGCGCGCGACAGGTCGGCGATCAGATCGTCGACATGCTCGATCCCGACCGACAGGCGCAGCGTCGCATCGGTGATGCCGCCCGCGATCCGCTCCTGCGGCTGGAGCGCATAATGCGTCGTCGTCGCGGGATGCGTGATCAGCGTCTCGGATCCGCCCAGGCTGACCGCGAACCGCAGCAGCCGCAGCGCGTCGAGGAAACGGAATGCCTCCGCCTCGCCGCCTTTCACCGCAAACGAGAAGGTCGATCCCGCCGCGCTGCACTGGCGATCATAGACGGCGCGCTCGCGCGTGCCGTCGGCGAGGAATCCGAGATAGGTGATCTCGGCGACCTTGGGATGCGCGCGCAGAAACTCGGCGACCCGCCGCGCATTCTCCATCGCGCGCTCGGCGCGCAGGTGCACCGTCTCCATCGACCGCAGAAGCAGCCAGCTCGTATAGGGATCGAGATGGCTGCCGAGCGTCGTGCGCAGCAGCCGCAGCGGCCCGACCAGCGCCGCGCGCCCCGACACCCCGCCCGCAAGTAGATCGCTGTGGCCGCCGCAATATTTGGTGAGCGACGTCATGCACAGATCGACGCCGAGCGCGATCGGGCGCTGCATGAGCGGGCCGAGCAGCGTGTTGTCGATCACGACCAACGGGCGCGCCCCCCCGCGCGCGCCGATCGCGTCGGCGATCGCGACGATCATCGCGACGTCGACGATCGCCGCGGTCGGATTGGCGGGGCTCTCGATCAGGATCAGCCGGAGCGGCCCGAGCGCAAGCGCGCGATCGACCGCCGCCATCACGTCGTCGCGGTCGCAGCCATCGGTGAAGGTCGCATGATGGACACCGAAGTCGGGCATCAGCCCGGTGTAGAGGCCATTGGTGCCGCCATAGATCGGGCGGCTGAACACCATGCTGTCGCCTGGCCGCAGATGCGCCAGCGCGATCGCGCTGTGCGTCGCCATGCCGCTGTTGAACACTGCCGCGGCCTCGGCGCCGTCTAGCGCTGCAAGCCGCGTCTCGACCATGTCGAGATTGGGATGGCCGAGCCGCGCATAGATGTGCGCGGTGCGGCCCACCTCCGGGCCGGTGCCGTCGAAATAGGCCTCGTGAATGTCCTTGGCCTGCCGCGCCGAGGCATAGGCGAAGGTCGAGCTCATGTAGATGGGTGGCTTGGCGGCGTTGGCCGCCTCCGACGGGTCATAGCCCGCACGCACCGCGAGCGTCTCGGCATGCCAGCGTGGCGGCGCCTCGTCGCTCATGCCGACACGCGATCGAGATAGGCTGCGGCGGTCGCGCAATACCAGTCGACGAAGCGCAGCGTCAGCGATTCGGCATCGGGGCTGTACGGCCCGGGCGCATAGCCCGGCGACAATATACCGAGCTGGTTGTTCTCGGCGAAGTCGCGGTCCTGCAGGTTGGTGCGCGTCCACAGGTCGGTCAGCGTCGCGATATCATAATCGACGCCCTCCACCGCATCCTCGTGGACCAGCCATTTGGAGACGACGTGCGTCTCCATCGCCGACACGGGCATCGCGACGAAGGCGAAGCTGTGGTCGCCCGTCGAGTGGCAGAAATGATTGGGTTCGAGCGCCCATCGCATCGAGCCGGTATCGCCGCCGCCGGCCTCATACATCAGCCTGTCGACCGCGAACCGGCCGTCGCTGGTCATCGCCACCATGCCCGCGTTGAGCGGGAAGCGCACCGCCTGCCACCAATCCTCGCCCGCCGGCCCCATCGGCACGCCGAGAGCGGCCATGCGCGCCTCGAACGCCTGCGAATGGTCCCGGTCGAGGTCGAAATAGGCCGAGGCGTTGGCCGGGAAGGTCCGCGACAGCTCCGGGTGGCCGGTCGCGCAATGATAGCATTCGCGGCCATTCTCCATCACCAGCTTCCAATTGGCCCTCTCGACCAGCGTCGACTGGACGGCGAGCTTGGCGCTGGCGAGCCCGTGCGGGGCGAGCAGTGGGGTGAGCTCGCGCCGCATCGTCTCGATATCGGGCGGTGTCTCGGCGAGGCATATCAGGATCGCGCCGGCGATCGCGGCGATATGCACCGGCCTGAGGCCATGATCGGCCTTGCGGAAATCGTTCGGCATCCGGCTGGCGGCGAGCAGCCGTCCATCGAGCCCGTAGGTCCAGTGATGATAGGGACAGACGAGACGCGCCGCGCTGCCGCGCCCCGGCTGGCAGAGGATCGAGCCGCGATGCCGGCAGCTGTTGTGGAAGGCGTGCAGCTCGCCGTCGCGATCGCGAACGATCAGCACTGGCCAGCGCCCGATGGTGAGCGCGATATAGTCGCCGGGGTTGCGGACCTCGGCCTCGAACCCGGCGAACAGCCAAGTCTGGCCGAAGATCGCGGCCATGTCGAAGTCGAACGCCTCGTCGTCGATATAGAGGCCCTGCGGGAGCGAATGGCCCGCGGGGCGCGCGTGCAGCAATGCCGAGATACGCCCCAGGTCCACCCGATCCTCCTCGAAAAGCCGGGCACCAGCTTGCACGGTCCGACGCGCCTCCGAAAATCGCATTTGGGCATGATGGCATGTCTAAATCTGGAAGGCCGTCGCTGCCGCCGCCGCCGCGCGGGCCCGTCGCGCGGTTGCATCGGCGCTCGAAACGCGCTGTATGCGAGCAACGCACACAGCGAGGCGACGACGATGGCCAGGACGCAGCCCGTCAACCGCCGATGGCTTCCGCTCAATGCGCTCCGCGCCTTCGACGCCGTCGGGCAGCGACTGAGCTTTACCGCCGGCGCGCAGGCGCTCAACGTCTCGCAGAGCGCGGTCAGCCGGCACATCATCAGCCTCGAGGATCTGCTCGGCCAAAAGCTGTTCGATCGCTCGGGCCCGACGCTGGCGCTCACCGCGGCCGGCCAGGCGCTGCTGCCCGAGGTCAGCAAGTCGTTCGATCGCATCGAACAGACGATCAATGCGATCTGCCTCGATCCGCAGGCGGGCCGCCCGATCCGCATCCATGTGCCACCGTCGCTGCTGCAGCAGGTGGTGATGCCGATGCTCCAGGCCTTCCATGCCGAGCATCCCGGCATCCGCATCGACATTTCCAGCTCGCACACGATCGGCCTGCCCGGCCATGAGACCGACATGGCGATCGTGTTCGACCGCCCCAATATCGACGATCGCGTGACCGATCTGCTGTGGATGGTGCGCGTCGCGCCGGTCTGCTCACCCGCCGTCGCCGAGCGCCACCGCGGCAAGCCGCTCGCGCGGTTCCTCGCCGACAACGACCTGCTTCACGTCAAGCTGGAGGGTCAGCCGCGCGGGTTGCTGTGGAGCACCTATGCCAACCAGTGCCGGATCGCGCTCGACGTCGATCGCGGGCTCGCCTTCGATGCCAATTCGCTTGCGGTCCATTATGCGATGCACTCCGACGGCGTGGCGCTCGCCGACATCGACATGTTCGCGCCGGAAATCGCATCGGGCCGACTGTGCGCGCCCTATAACGCGGTGATCAACGACGGCTTCGGATACTATCTCAAGCTTCGGCCCGAGGATCTGGCCGATCCGACGATCGGGATGGTGCGGAGCTGGCTGATCGCGCGCTTCGCCGATCGCCTGGCGGCGCAGCTGGCCGCCTGACGTCGCCTGAGCGACCGCCCCGCCCGCCGCCAACGCGTCGGTGGCGTCACATCACGCGCGCCATCTCGATCGTGCGGTAGAGGTTGCGCGTCGCGGCGCGCAGGATGTCGCGCGCATCCTTGCCCGAGGCAAGCTGCGCGCTGCCGATCGAACATCCCAACCGCACGCTGATGTCATCGACGGCGATGGGCTTGGCGACCGCCTCCGATATCCGCGCCACGAAGCGCGCGGTCTCCTTGTGCGAGGACCAGCGCAGCAGAAAGCCGAATTGCTCGGCGGAAATCCTGGCCAGAACGCCATCGTCGGGGCACAGCTCGCACAGGCGCAGCGCGAGCTCGTCGACCAGTTCGTCGGCGCCGTCGTCGCTCAGGCTCGCGCATGTCGGCGCGAGATTCCGGACGTCAACCAGATGGACGATCGATGCCGGGACCGCATCCTCCGAATCGCCATAGCGCGCTGCGATCGCCTCGCGGAAGAAGGCCTCGTTGGGCATCCGGGTCAGCGGATCGTGGAACGCGACCGCCCGGCTGTGCGCCTCGCGCCTGATCAGCTCAGCGGCGACGTTCTGCACACGGCGCAGTTGGAAAAGGGCGACGAGGATGAGCGCTGCGCCGACGAACGACACCGGCGGCAGGAAGTTGCGCAACATCAGATACCCCGGATTGAGCGGCCGCCACGCCAGGTAGCCGAGGAGCCTGCCCTGGTCGTCCCGCGTCGCGATCTCGGATTCGCCGGCGACGTGGTGCTCTCCCGGCATGCGGACGTGCAGATGCTCGAGAAGAAACCGCCTGGAGAACAGCTCGAGAAACGCCGGATCGACGATCATCTCGGTTATGACGATCGGCGAACGCGCGCCCCGCGGCAGCGCCCGGCCGAAATCGGGTTGCACGAGCGTCGCCGTCAGGATCGCGATCCTTCCCCCAACGGTTTTGAGCACGCTCGCCTGGATAGGATGCGAGACCATCGTGCCGGATGGCACGGCGGGAAATGGCGGGCGCGCCAGCTCGAGGCCGCGCACCTTCGCGATCACCGAGCCGACAAGCGGCGCAAAGCCGTTGTAGCTGGCGAGCGGCGCGGCCGAGCCTTGCTCCGCGGCCGAGATCGGGCGATCCGACGCGTCGAGCACGAAGCTGCGGTCAAAGCCGTCGGTCTGATAGAGGAACTTGCCGATATTGTCGGCCGCCCATTTGGGATCGAAGGCGACGTCGAGCTTGGCGACGGCTTCGTCCCAGTCGACCTGGGGGACCACCATGTGGGCAACCTCGTCGATCCGCTGATCGATCCCGTTGACCGCGAGAATTTGCTCGCGGATCTCGCTCGACCGATTGAACGCCTGGACCGCGAAATGCGTCCCGACGGTGAGGATCAGCAGCGTCAGCCCGCCGATGATCGCGAGCGGCCAGAAAAAGTCCCGGCCGGCGATCCGGACGCCGCTCAGCGGATGCGCGGACCCCACATTGGGGAGCATGGAGACGGGTTTCGATCGCATTCAACGGCTCCGAGGGCGAAGGTCGGCACGCGTCAGCTGCGGCCGGAGTGAACGATGGGTTGATCCGAAAAAGCACATCATCGCTACTTCACAACGGTTTGGAGAGTTGGGCGCCGACCGCAGTGATCGGCGCCGACAAGGTCTGATACACTTCCCAGCCCAGGCTTCCCGCCGCCGAAACCGCAACCGCAAGCGCCGTCAGATATTGGATGGCGGACGAAATCTGCCTGCTCTGCTCCTCGCGGTCGCCCCTGTTGATCTTGAACTCGCGGCGCTGGTCGGTCGCCCGGTCCAGCGCGAGGACGCCCGCATTGGCGACCATGCCGTCGCTCCGTGACAGCACGCGGTTAACGTCAAGGCGCTCGCGCGACCTCAGCCCGCACCGATGCTGGTCGCACCACACCGACCGCGCCGTGATGAACTCGGAGAGAATCTGCACCTCGATATAGCAGCCCACCGGCGGTGTCGGCGTCGCGCACAGCATCAATCCGTGTGGCGACAGGTTCCGCACCGTCGCTGTCACCCAGCGCCCGTCCCATCGGATACGGGCCGGCAGCACCATGCTGGTACGAGGTTCGCGTGCCTTCATCCATCAACCCGAATTGGCCGGGCCTCACCACCCGGCAACGAAGCCCATGTCCCGGCCTCTATGCTGGGATAAGGTGAATCCGTCTGACGAGGATGGATAGGTAGGAATACGCATCGCGCAGCGCCTGCCGCGACGGACAAACGGCGCAGACATCGCTCGCGAACTACGGGCTCGGAAAAGCCGTTTGTCTCGGCAGATTACCGCCTTCGGCCTGGTTGATCGCCGTGGACCGCACCGGCATCTGAGCGCGGTCCACGCGGCGGCAGCTCAGAGGTCCGGCAATCCTGGCAGGAGCTTGTCGAGCGTCACCGGAAACGAGCGGACCCGAACCTTACAGGCGTTGTAGATCGCGTTGGCGATCGCGGCAGCGGCGCCCGAAATACCAAGCTCGCCGATCCCCTTGGCATGGATCGGATTGGCATGGACGTCGCGCTCGCTGAGGAAGTGCACCTCGAGCTGCGGAACGTCCGCGTTCACCGGCACATGATATTCGGCAAGATCGCGGTTGACGAGCTTGCCGTTGCGCGGATCGTGCAGCAGCTCCTCGGTCAGCGCCGCGCCGATCCCGAACGTCATGCCGCCCAGACATTGCGACCGCGCCGTCTTGGCGTTGAGCACGCGCCCTGCGGCGAAGACGCCGAGCATGCGCCGGACGCGCACTTCCCCCGTGACGCGGTTGACGCCGACCTCGGCAAAATGCGCACCGAAGGATGCCTGGGTGGTAGCCTTCTCCTGCTTGCCCGGCTTGATATGGCCGATCGCCTCGAGCCCGTCGCCGACGATCTCGCCGATCGGCGACGAGCGGTTGTTGCCGATCGCCATTCCATCCTTGAGAGTCAGCGCGGAATCCTCGACGCGCATCGCCTTGGCGAGTTTGCCGCGCAGCATTTCGCAGGCGAGATAGACCGCCGAACCCGCCGAGCCTGCCCCCCAGGACCCACCGGAACCCGCAGCAGGCGGGTCGTTGGTGTCGCCGAGCGCCACAGTGATGCGATCGACCGGCAATCCGAGGATCTCCGACGCGATCTGCGCCAGGATCGTGTAGCTGCCGGTGCCGATGTCTGTCATCGACGACGAAATCGTCGCGGTCCCGTCGGGACGGAGCTCGACCTTCGCCGAGGACTCCATCAGCATGTTGCCGCGAACCGCCGATGCGACGCCCATCCCGATCAACCACTCCCCGTCACGTGCTTCGCCCGGTCCTGCGCGCCGCGCCCAGCCGAACCGTCGGGCACCCTCGTCGAGCGCCCGGCTCAGGCTGCGCGAGGAGAAGGGCACGCCCTTTTCCGGGTCGACCGACGCGTCGTTGGTCTTGCGCAGCACGATCGGATCCATCCCGAGCCTCTCCGCAAGCTCGTCCATCGCGCACTCGAGCCCGATCATGCCGACCGCCTCCCCCGGCGCGCGCATCGATCCCGACAGGACGAGGTTGAGCGGCACCTGGTCATGCGTGATCAGCCGGTTCTCGCCGGAATAGATCATGTGCGTACCGATGCCGACGGGCTCGAAAAAATCCTCGCCTGGCTGATTAGAGACGAGACTTTCCTGGCCGATTGCCGTCAGCTTGCCGTCGCGCGTCGCGGCCAATCGAACGCGCTGTTCGGTATTGGAGCGCCGCACGGTCGCCTCGAACACCTGCTGTCGTGCCATCACCGCCTTGACCGGCCGGCCGATCTGCTTCGCCGCGATGGCGGCTGCGACGCTTTCGGGCGCGATGCCGAGCTTCGAGCCGAATCCGCCGCCGATATAGCGCGAGACAATGCGCACTTTCTTGGCCGAAAGGCCCAGACATTTGGCGAGTTGCGACGCGTCGGTCGACGGCATCTGATAGGCGCCGTAGAGCGTCAGCGAGCCGTCATCCTCCCAGACCGCGATCGAGGCATGCGGCTCCATCGCCGCCGAATTCTGGCTTGGCGTGACGTAGGTCGCGTCGATCGTCACGGGTGCCTCCGCCATCGCCGCGTCGACATCGCCCTGGTTGAAATGGGCCGGTGTGACGCCATCGGGCGGCACATAGGACTTGGCGCGGGCGGCCGCGAAGGCATAGGCGCCCTCGCCCGCTTCGTACGTCACCGGCAGCCGCAGCGCCGCATCGCGTGCCGCCTCATAGCTTTCGGCGACCACGATCGCGACGATCTCGCCCATGAATGCTATGTCCCTCACGCCCTGCGTCGGCGGCTGCGTCTCGCCGCCCTGCCCCGCGACGCGGATGAAGCGATCGAGGTCGGTCACGACGTCGATCACGCCGGGCATCGAACGCACCGCGTCCGCGTCGATCGAGATGAGCGTACCGGCGCCGATCCGCGCGCCGACGAGAAATCCGTAAGCCAGATTGTCGACGGGATATTCGGCCGCATAGGTCGCGGTGCCCGAAACCTTGCTGGGGCCGTCGATGCGATCGAACGGACGGCCGATCGATCCCTGGACCGCGCTGTCGAGCAGGCTTTCGGGATGCGGCTTGTCCATCGTCAGGCTGTTGGTGGTGCCGAAACCGAACATACTCATGCTCCCGTCAGATCGCGTAGCGTCGCGATCAACGTCCGTCGCGCCAGCGGGATCTTGAAATCGTTCGCGCCATAGCCTCTGGCATCCGCGACGAGCGCATCGGCCGCCGCCGCGAACGCGTCGGCGCTCGGCGCCTGTCCCACCAGGGCCGCCTCGACCGCCGCGTTCCTCCACGGCATCGGACCAAGGCCGCCAAAGGCGAGCGATGCGCTGGCGATCCTGCCCTCCTCCACCGCGACGATCGCTGCGACCGATACCAGCGCGAAGGCATAGGACGCCCGGTCGCGCACCTTGCGATAGACCTGCCTGCCGGCGACGGGCTTGGGCAATTCGACGTGCGTGATCAACTCGCCTGGCTCGAGCACCGTCTCGATATGCGGGGTGTCGCCGGGCAGACGATACAGAGCGTGGATCGATATCCGGCGTCGATCGCCGTCGGGCTTGAGTGTCAGGATCGTCGCGTCGAGCGCGCGCATCGCGACGGCCATGTCGCTTGGATGCGTCGCGATGCAGTGCGGGCTGGTACCCAGCACGGCGAGGATGCGGTTGACGCCCCCGATCGCGTCGCAGCCGCTGCCCGGCGACCGCTTGTTGCAGCGCGAGGCGGTATCATAGAAATAATAACAGCGCGTCCGCTGGAGCAGGTTGCCGCCGGTCGATGCCTTGTTGCGCAACTGCCCCGACGCGCCGGCGAGCAGCGCGCGGCTGAGCACCTCATAGCCGGCGATGACCTGCGGGTCGGCGGCGAGATCGCTGTTCGGCACGAGCGCGCCGA
This sequence comes from uncultured Sphingomonadaceae bacterium, assembly GCA_903871605.1. Classification (GTDB taxonomy): domain Bacteria; phylum Pseudomonadota; class Alphaproteobacteria; order Sphingomonadales; family Sphingomonadaceae; genus Solisphingomonas. The sequence continues at coordinate 8,105 of CAIQHF010000038.1, read as the reverse complement.
TCGTCAGCCCGCCATCGTCGCGCCTATCGATCGAAGCGAGATCGAGCCGGCTGATGTCGACCAGCTTGGTCGGCGTCTCGACCTGGAGCTTCATTAGGTCGAGCAGGTTGGTGCCCCCGGCGATGAATCTCGCCGTCGCACCATCGATGTCGCGAACCGCGGCCTCCGGCGTCTCGGCCCGTTCGTAGGCAAAGCTCTTCATGCGACGATCTCCTCCGCCATCGCCGCATCCTTCGCATCGGCCGTGCGCCCCGCAGGCGCGGCGCTGCCGACCTCGCGGATGGCATCGACGATGTTCGGGTAGGCGGCGCAGCGGCAGAGATTGCCGCTCATCCGTTCGGCGATTTCATCGTCGTCGAGGCTCGGTTTCGCCAGATCATCGCTGACATGGCTCGGCCAGCCCCGCGTGATCTCATCGAGCATGCCCGCGGCCGAACAGATCTGGCCAGGCGTGCAATAGCCGCATTGGTATCCGTCGTGGCGGACGAAGGCCTGCTGGAGCGGATGCAGATCATCGACCTGCCCGAGCCCCTCTATCGTCACGATCTCGTCGTCCTGGTGCATCACGGCGAGCGTCAGGCAGCTGTTCACGCGCCTGCCGTTGATCAGCATCGTGCAGGCGCCGCACTGGCCGTGATCGCAGCCCTTCTTCGCGCCGGTCAGCCCGAGATGCTCGCGACACAGATCGAGGATCGACGTGCGGATGTCGACGTCCGCATCGAAGCCACGCCCATTGATCGTGAAGTGCATGGACCTATCCCCTTGCTGCATCAGGGTAGAACGCGCGGTAGGTTAATGGTTTCCCGCGACCGGGAGATCTCGCCGACGGTGCCGACATCGGGTGCCGGCCGGCAGGTCGTCGGGTGTGTCGATGTCGGCGAGTTCCGCGGCTGGTGCCGCGATCAGCGCCGCGTCGCCGAGCAGCGCGCGCGCGCCGGCATCGCCGGTCAGCGAACGAAGCCTGGCGAACTGCGAAGCCCCGAAGATCACCGGCGGGCCGGCCTGCACCGCATCGGTCGAACCGACGACGGGGTGCCACTCATCGAGACAGGCCAGCAATGCCTCGACGTGCGCGACGGTCACGAACGGCATATCCGCCAACGCGACGAGCACCGCGCGCGGCTCCGCGCGGAGCGCCTCGGCGAGACCCAGGCGGATCGACCCGGACTGGCCGGCGTCCGGATCGGGATTGACTACGGGTGTGAACCCGGCCGACGCGAAATCCGGGCCGCCCGCGCGTGTCACGGCGATCTTGGCCGCGAACGGCAGCGCGTCGAGCATCGTCGCGGCATGGAGCCCAAGCGGCAGATCGCCCAGCGGCTCCGCCAATTTGTCGCGCGAGCCGAAACGGCGCGAGGCCCCTGCCGCCAGCAGGATCACCGCGACCACGTCAGGCGCGATCATGCAGTGCCCTGACCATCCCCGCGGCGACCGACAACGCGATCTCGGCTGCACCCAGCGCGCCGATGTCGATTCCTGCCGGTCCTTCGATCCGCGCGAGGTCGGCAGCGGCGATCCCCTGCGCGGCCAGGCGGTCGAGACGCGCCGCGTGGCTTCGCCGCGAGCCCAGCGCCGCGATATAGCCCGTCGGCGCGGCAAGCGCGGCGATGAGCGCGGGATCGTCGATCTTGGGATCGTGGCTGAGCGTGATCACCGCGGTCGAGGCGCCCGGGCGATAGCTCGAGACCGCCTCGTCGGGCCAGCGATCGTCCAGTCGGACCTGTGGGAAGCGCTCCGGCGTCAGGAACCGCCCGCGCGGATCGATCACCGTCGTGCTGACGCCCAGCGTCGCGGCGATCTTCGCCAGCGCCTGGGCGATCTGGACGGCGCCGACGATGAGGAGTTGCCGCGACGCGGAATAGTGGTTGGCGAAATCCGTTCCGCCAACGATGGGGGCAAGGCCGCTCCGACCCGTCTCGAGATCGGTATGGACGGTTACGCCGCGTCCTTCGTTCCTCGCCGTATCGATGGCGTCGAACAAGCCGCCTGGAAAACCATCGTCGCCGACGGGCTGGACCAGCACCTCGATCGTGCCGCCGCAGGGCAGCCCCACCTCCCATGCGGCGCCGTCGGCGACACCATATCGGCGCCGCTCGGACCGGCCGCTGGCGATCACCTCGGCGGCGAGCGCCAGCACGTCGCCCTCGACGCAGCCGCCCGATACCGAGCCTTCCATGCGGCCATCGGCGTGGACCAGCATGTGGCTGCCGCGCGGGCGCGGCGCCGAACCCCAGGTCGAGACGACGGTGGCGAGCGCCATCGGGGCGCCTTGCCAAAGGCGGAATGCGGCGAGCACGGAGTCGTTGTCGGTCATGACGCGGGACAATGCGCGGCCGACGCGTTGGTGCCAATATGCGCGCGGTTCGCGCGACGTGGCCTTCGGTCGACTGCCCGATGGGCGTGGCGGCCTCCGGTGACCATGACGACGCCGGGCGATCTTCGCCTATCGAGCGCTCTGCGCCGATATGCCCAGCCGGCAAAATTGCCAGACGTCCTCGGCGAGTTCGCTGCGCCTCGCACGGTCCGCACCACTGTCTTCGGAGAGGAATTCGGCATGGACGGTGGTCGCGACCAGATTATAGACGAGCGATGCCATGCGGTGCGGTGACGAGACGCGGATCGTCCCGGCCGCCATTCCGTCCGCCAGCAGTTGAGCGATCAGATCGAGCAGGGGCCTCAGCGCACGCTGCAGATCGGCCGGGCGGGTCTCGGCGAGGCGAAGATGCTCGCGGCTCATCGCCACGGCGTGGCGATTGTTGGGCTCGATCCCCGCGTCGTCGTCGACGAGGCCGCCGAGCGCGATTGCGTTGATCACGGTCCGCAATTGATCGAGCGGGTCGGCCCATCGCTGGACCTCGATCGCATAATGGGCGGCGGCGAGATGGATGACGTGCTCGAACAAGGCGAGCACCAGTTCGTCCTTGACGGCAAAGCGCTCGTAGAAGGCGCGCCGTGCGAGCCCGGTCCGCCCGAGCACGGCACGGATGGTCAGACCCTCGAGCCCCGACTCGCCGAGCAGCGCATAGGCGGCATCGATGATCTGGCGGGTGCGCTCGTCGTCTGGCGCTCGCGGTAACGGCGGTGGCGCAACGCCCGGGTGATCATCGTCCATCAGCGTGTCAATTCCGTTTGCTGCGCGCACAATCTTCTTCCTCGCTATCTCGCACGCTGCTAAGCCGCCACCTGGGAACGCCGTTCTCGGCGGTGCGAAGAGGATGCGCAATGGCTGTCATCACCTATGTCGACCAAGCCGGCGCGCGGCACGCCGTCGACGTGCCGACCGGCGACAGCGTCATGCAAGGCGCGATCAACAATATGATCGAGGGAATTGCCGCGGAGTGCGGCGGCGGTCTCGCCTGCGCGACCTGCCATTGCTATGTCGACGAGGCCTGGATCGGCCGCGTCGGATCGCCGTCGGCGACCGAGGATGAAATGCTCGATGCCGTCGCCGCCGAACGTCGGCCGACCAGCCGGCTGAGCTGCCAGATCACCGTCGACGACACGCTCGACGGGCTCGTCGTCCATCTTCCCGAAGCCCAATATTGAACGGCTCAATGCCGCGGACCGAGGAGAGAGCGACCATGCCAGCCACCGTAGCGAGCACAACTGGAATACAGATCCCCGCGCACGTCCCGCCCGCGCTCTATTACCATGCCGGGATCACCGAGGGGTCGGACTTCCTCGCCGCTCCGCACGCATTCATGGCCGGGCTGCACGGCAAGGCGCCGCCGATCTTCTTCGACACGAGCGAGCACAGCCATGCCGCCTGGAACCTGATCAAATATGACGACGCCTTCTTCGTGCTGCGCCATCCCGAATATTTCACGGCCGCGGGCACCGGCCCCTTCCCGCGCGATCCCGACGATTATTGGCGGATCATCCCGCTCGAGATCGAGCCGCCCGAGCATCGCAAATATCGCGCGATCGTCGATCCGCTGGTGTCGCCCAAGACGATCGGCACGCTCGAGGGCGCGATCCGCCGGCTCGCCAACGAGCTGATCGACGGATTCATCGACAAGCGCCACTGCGAGTTCGCCAAGGATTTCGGCCGACCGCTCCCGGTCGGCGTGTTCCTAGACATCATGGGCCTGCCGCGCAGCATGATGGACGAATTCGTCCGCTGGGCGATGGGCTTGCTCCACGCGCAGGACCATGCGCTCGCCGGTCAGGTGATGGGCGAGGTGACAGCCTATCTGCAGGCGGTCATCAAGGACAAGGCGGCACACCCTGACGGCGGCGCGGTCAGCGCCATCGTCCACGGCCGTCCTGGCGGGGAGGCGATGTCGGCGAAGGAGATCTTCGGATTCGTCTTCTTCCTGTTCATCGCCGGGCTCGATACGGTATTCGCGACGCTCAACAACATTTTCGTCTGGCTCGCCCAGAATCCCGACCGCCGCCACGAGATCATCGCCGAGCCCGACAATATCAACAACGTCGTCGAGGAACTGCTCCGCGTCTTCACCGTCACCTTCTCGGGCCGAACGCTGACCCAGGATTTCGAGCTCCGCGGCATTCTGATGCGGAAGGGCGACCGCGTCACCAGCATCCTGCCGGCGTGCAACTACGACCCGGACATCTTCCCGAACCCCGAGCGGGTCGATTTCCATCGCCCGCGCAAGCCGACGCTCGCCTTCGCGGGCGGCGTCCACAGCTGCATGGGCGCGCACCTCGCGCGGCTCGAGATCAAGGTGTGCATCCAGGAGTTCCTACGCCGCATCCCCGAATTCACGCTGACCCCCGGGACCGAGATCAGCTATTGGCCGGGTGGTGTCGTCGGCCCCAAGGCGGTGCCGCTGAGCTGGTAACGACCACAGGATGTTCGCATCCGGCCGGTCGATCGCTCCCACCGGCGAGCGATACGCCCCGATCGACGGGCACGAGGCGGGGTCGGTCGGCGGCTGGTCGTCGATGGACCGCAACGCCTGCGAGGCCCACGATGACGGAGTCCGCGGCGGCGAACATCGCGGACCGCTCATTTGCCGAGCCGAAGGAGGGTCGCGGATGATACCCATGGAGCTATTCGTCGCCGATAGCAGCGGCTCCGTCTATGCCGTCGATGCTGTGTCAAGAAAGCAATTGCGGAGGAGTGCGACATTGATGCGGACGGCGTTCGTCCTCATGCTTGCCGCGACGATCGCGACACCCGCCACGGCGCAGCCGCCGGATGGCGCTTCGCTGTTCAGACAGCGTTGCTCGATGTGCCACACCGACACCGCCGACCGGCCCACGGGGATCGGGCCCAATCTCTTCGGCGTCGTCGGCCGCAGGGCGGCATCGACCGATTACGGCTATTCGCCCGCACTCCGGGCGTCGGGGTTGCGCTGGAACAGGGCAACGCTCGACAGATTCCTGGTTGGCCCGATGGCGCTGGTGCCCGGCACCAAAATGCCGATCTCGGTATCGGACGCGGCGGAACGCGCAGCGATCATCGCCTATCTTGCAAGCCTGAGGAAATAGCGGCGCCGGAATCGTGGAAATGACAGGCGAGCAGCGGATCGCGGCATCGCGCGGAATTGTCGCCGTTCGAGGTCACATGCTTGATGGGCCGCTCTCGCTGTCGCGTATCCTCTGACGCTCAAATATGACATCCGGATCACCGGCGCCAGGCTGACCGGCGAACGGCTTCAGCGCAGCTTCGGCCACGCAACGGCAGAGCCGATGTCCGGTCCTCGCGGCCGCCCGATCAGGCCGCGTTGAGCCGCGCGCGCGGCTCGTCGACGGCGACCCAGCAGGGCGATTGTTCAGCGACAAGCGCGCGGAACTTGGCGCGGTCGAGCGGCTGGGCGAACAAATAGCCCTGCGCCAGATCGCATCGCATCTCCTGCAGGCGCGCCAGCTGGCGCTTGCTTTCGACGCCCTCCGCCACGCAATCCATGCCCAGCGTCCGGCACAGGCCGACGATCGCCTCGGCGATCGACCGGCTCGACGGATCGTCCAGCGCCAATATGAAGCTGCGATCGACCTTGATCGTGTCGAGCGGAAGCCGGTGCATCGCGCTCAGGCTCGAATGACCCGTCCCGAAGTCGTCGAGCGCGATCCTGGCGCCCGTCGCGCGCAGTCGCTCGAGTGCGACGATCGCCGCATCGAAATTGCGCATCGCTGCGGTCTCGGTCACCTCGAACCAGATCCGGCCGCTTGCCAGGCCGGCGCGATCGATCATCCCGATCATCTTGTCGATCGTATCGACCGAGCTCAGATCGCAGGTCGACATGTTGATCGAGAGTGCCACGTCGGGCGCGGCGTCGGCGGCGAATTGCAGCGCCCGGTCGAGGACGATCAGCGTGATCGTATGGATGATGCTCGTCCGCTCCGCGATCGGGATGAACTGGTCGGGGGGCACCGATCCGATGATCGGGCTCGTCCACCTGACCAGCACTTCTGCCGCATGCACGCGACCAGTGCTCAGATCGATGATCGGTTGCAGCTTGATATCGAGCTCCTGCTCGAGGTCCGCGCTGAGTAGCGCGGATTCGATCCGCCGGTCAGCACGGATTGCGACCTCCATCTCGGGGGTGAAGACGGAGATGCCGCCGCGGTCGCTTCTTTTGCTGTGATACAGCGCGTAATCGGCGCGATCGAACAGATCGGACGCGCGACCGCCCGCATGCGGGAAGCCAGCGAGGCCGATCGACGCCGCCAGCGTCAGGCGGAGATCGTCGACGATCAGCGGCACGCCGACGGCGCGCACGACACGCCGCGCGATCCGCTCGGCATCTGCCGGCGCCATTTCGAGCAGCACGCCGAACTCGTCGCCGCCAAGCCGGCAGACGCGCCCGGGCTCGGCCGCTTCCTGTAGGCGTCCGGCGATCTCGATCAGGACCTGGTCGCCGGTCTGATGTCCATGCGTGTCGTTGATCGGCTTGAAGCAGTCGAGGTCGATCAGCATCACGGTGAACGGTCGACAGCCATGCTCGCGGCGCCCGGCGAGCAATTCGAGCTCGCGGCAGAAAAAACGTCGATTGGGCAGGCTCGTCAGGCTGTCGGTCATCGCGAGCGCGCGGTTCTGCTGGGCGAGCTCCGCCATCTGTTGCGTCTGCAGCGACAATTCGCCCTGCGAGTGCACCAACCGGCGGAAGCTGTCGAAGCTGCGGAAAAGCACGCGCAACAAGACGATCAGGACGAAGGTGACGTTCAGCGCGAGCGGCGCGAACGAGCTTTCGTGAAAGAATAGGAAGAAGAAGAAATAGGGCGGAATGACGCTGACGGCGACGAGCGTCGCTGCCTGCGGCGCGTGCATCAGGCAGAAGATGCAGCCGATCACCGTGGTCGAGATGAACAGCGCCACGTGCGCCTGCTCGAACGCGCCGCCATAAGGGGCGAGCAGGAGCGCCCACAGAACATAGCCCGATGCCAGCACGCCGGCGAGCATCGTCGTCGTCTGGAGCTGGCGCTTGGCCTCGGCGGGCGTTGGGACGCTCCCCCTCACCTGCACCCAGTGGGCCATGCGCACGATGCTCGCGAGCAGCAGGATCGCGGGCAGGCTGAGCGTCAGCAGTTTCGGCGCCGAGCGGAAATGCGTGATCGCGATCGCGGACGCGTTGAGCAGCAGCAAACCGTAGAGCAGCGGGATCTGACGCTGCATCTGCCGAACCTGCGCGACGGCCAGCGCAGGATCGTCGCCCGGATTGGAAAGCCAGCGAATTGCCCTACCGATCATCGTCCCACCCCAGCGGCTGCCGAGGGCAATTTGACTAGGGAAGGTTAAGGGTGGCGTGCGCTGTCGTACCGCAACACTACTAGGTGCGATTGATTTGGATTAGACCTTAGGCGAACATGCGCCCGATATCGTCATCGGCGCCGTCGCGCGCCGTCCGGCTCAAAAGCGGGTCCAGTCCTGATCCTCCTCGACACCGGCGAGCGCGAGATTGCCATGCACCAGCGCCGGCTTCCGCGGTGGCGCCGCGTGGCGCCGGGCGGCCGCCTGCGGCGCGGCATGCGCGGTCTCGCCGGTGCGGAAGCGCTGAACCAGCTCGGTCAGATCGTCGGCTTCGCTGGCGAGGCTGCGCGCCGCCGCCGTGCTCTGCTCGACCATCGCCGCATTCTGCTGCGTCATCTTGTCCATGTCGACGACCGCACCGTTGACCTGCTGGATGTTGAGCGCCTGC
>CAIQHF010000037.1 GCA_903871605.1 uncultured Sphingomonadaceae bacterium | reverse complement strand
GGCGTTCCGCGCAGGGGCAGCGCCGCCGCGGCTCTACCGAGCAGGCGGACGGCGGTCGCCTCGCCCGGCCGCAGCCCGCCCCCGCGCAGTTGCGGCAGCGACCGCACCGGCCCGGGCGTCATCTCGACCGCGGCGCGGACCAGCAGGCGCTGCAGCCAGCGCATCGGCGCTGGCAGGATCGGCGCGTCGCGCATGATCCGCAGAAAGTCCGAAAGGATATCCGAGCCCTCGAGCCCGGGCGCCGTCTGCGCCAGCGTCGCCTCCCAATCGGCCCAGCGGCGCGGCACGTCGACGGCGCCATAGAGGCGGGCTGACGGCTCGGCCTCGGCGAACGCCGCATCCTTCTCCGCCGCCGACAGCGGGCGGACATAGCGGTGATAGGCCTCGGTGAAGCCGAACGAGGCAGTCGCCTGTACCCAGCCGAGCAGCCGCGGATCATTGGCGCGGTACGCGGTGCCATCGGGCGTGACGCCCTCGACATCGCCGTGCATGCGCACGACCCGCGCGATCAGCGCCTCGGTCGCCGAGCGTGGGCCATAGACCGTCATCATCGCGGCGAACCCGGTCCGCCGCAGCCGCATCGCGGGGTCGCGCCGGAAGCTGCTATGATCCCATACGCCCGACCGCACCGACGGCTCGGCAAGTTCGAGCAGCACCGCCGCCACCCCGCCGATGAACAGCGAGACCGGATTGGCGAACACCCGCCACGACACGCCGTCGCGCGGCGCGAGCGCGGGCTCTCCGGGCGGCCGGGTGAAATCGAACGCCATGCCTGCCGGCGGCCGCATCAGATCACGCATCGTGCCGAGCATCGTCAAGCGCCGCCCACCTCGAGCCGGCAGTCGCGCAGCTCATAGCCCGTGATGAGCGGGTTCCAGGCCATGTCGGGCGCGCGCGCCAGCCGCAATCCCGGCACCCGGAGCAGCCGGTCGAGAAACACCTCCGCCTCGGCCAGCGCGACGCCCGCACCGGGGCAGCGATGCTCGCCGTCGCCGAAGGCGAGCCCCGCCCCGCCGACGCGGTCGGCGCGCGCGCGGTCGGGGCCGAGCGCGAACGGGCATGCGCCGACCGCCTCGGCATCGCCATTGGCGCTGCGGATATCGAGCGCCAGCGGCGTCTCGCTGCCCGCGGGCCTGCGGTAGAGCATGCCGACGACGGGCTCGAGCCGCAGGACTTCCTCGAGGATCGCCATGCGGCCCTCGCGATCGCCGGCGAGGAAGCGCGCGCGGAGCGGCGCTTTGTCGAGCAAATGCCAGCCCGCCATGGTGATGAACTCGCGCGTCGTCACCATCCCCGCCGCGCCATAGGTGAAGCATTCGACGAGGATGTCGACGTCGCTATAGCCGTCCGAGAGCAGATGCGAGATCACGTCCTCGCGCGGGGCCTTGCGCCGCGCCGCGATCGCCGGGCGGACGTCGCGCAGGTGGAAATGCAGCATCCGCAAGCGCCCGAGCAGGCTCGCGATCGCGCTCGACACCCGGTCGCCGCGCGCCGACACGCCGACCGAGAAGAAGGCGTCGAGCCGGCGGATCATGCCGCGCTTGTCGCTTTCGGTGAGGCCGACGATCTGCGCGGCGACGGTGACCGCCATGTCGAGCGCCATCCGGTCGAGGCGACCGCCCCCGGCACGGCGCATGTCGTCGATCAACCGGTCGGCGGCCTCGACCATGATCGGGCGATGCCGCTCGTTGACCACGCGCGGCGTGAAGAAGCGCGCCGTCGCGGCACGCTGGCGGCGATGCGCCTCGCCGGTGAGGAACAGGATCGGCGGCCGCGTCGGATTGCCGCGACGGCTGACCAGCTCGGCCCTGAACCCCGCCTGGCGGCTGCCCGCCGCGCGCAACGCGTCGCGGACCGCGGCATATCCCGTCACCGGGGTCGCGCCCGCCACCGCGCCCTTGCCGACGATCGCCGCGGACTTGCGCTGATCGCCCGACGCAACCGGACAGCGCTCGACTTCAGACGGTGCAGTTGGCATGGTGCAAGCTCCATTTGTGATAAGTCACTACTCATAAGTCGGGATGATTGTGCCACAGTCAAGAGCCGCCAGGCGACCGGACGCCCGAGTGACGCGATCACGCGATGCGATGCGGCGCGCCTTGCTGACGCTGCTCGACCGAACGCCGCTCGCCGCGATCACCGGCGCGATGATCGCCGAGCAGGCCCGGATCGGTTACGCGACCTTCTTCCGTCACTATGCCGATGTGCACGCGCTGCTCGTCGACACGGTCGCGACGATCACCGACGAGCTGGCGGAAGCGATGATGCCCGCGCTGCTCAGCGCCGACAGCGGCGGCGCGGCGACGGCGCTGATCACCGCGATCGCGGCGCGGCGGCCGATGTTCACCGCACTCCTCTCGGGCGCCGGCGACGCGCTGCGCGCGGAACTGGCGCGGGCGGTGATCGCGCGCATCTCGGCGCTGCCCGACCTGCTGCCCCCCGAGCTGCCGCGCAGCCTGGCGCTGCGGATCAGCGTGACGGCCACGATCGACCTGCTCGACTGGTGGCTGCGCGAGGAGCCTGAGCGCGATCCGGCCGAGGTGGCGGCGCTGTTCGACCGCCTCGTCATCGCGCGGCTCGGCGGTAAGGCGGTGCGCTGACGCGTCCGCCCAGCGGCGCCGGCGGTCAGTCGATCGCCGCGAGCAGGTCCGCCAGCCGTGTCTGCATATGGCCGTCGATCGCCGATCGCACCGCGGGGCCTAGCCGTCCGGTCATCAGCTTGGCGCACAGCGCGCAGACGTCGCGCGACGCGGCGGGATCGGGCAGGCGCGCGGCGAGCGCCGGGTCCGCCTCGGCGATCACCGCATAGACGCGCTTGATCCCGCCCTCGCCGATCATCGTCAAATAGGGATCGCCCCTGTGTCGCATGCGCAGGTCGGCGAGCGGCGTATCGCGCCAGTCGCCCATGCTGAGGCCGCGCGCCTTGTAGCCGGCATAGATGCTGCAACAGGGCTGCGTCAGCCCGCCGCGCGCATAGAGCACGAGCTGCTTGAGCCGGCGCGCCGGGCAGCGGCCGTCGCTCACGGCGAAGTCGACGCCGCCGCCCGTGGGCAGATCGGCGAGGTCGGCGCCCTTGCCCGCCGGCGCGACGAGGCCGTTCGCCTCGATGAAGTTGCGGTAGAGCCGATGGTCGGCGAGCCGGAATCCGAAATCGTCGTGGCGCGCCTCGGGTTCGCGAAAGCTTCCCGTCAGGCAGGCGCGGATGCCGAGCCCGATCGCCGCGTCGATCGCGTTTTGCGCGGTCGCGGCAGGTACATAGGCGCCGTGCGAGGGATCCCATGAGATGGTGAGCCGGGTCAGCCCCGCATCGACCAGTTCGCCGAGCAGCGCCTGCGCGCGCGCGGGCGTCTTCGCCCAATAGCCGTTGGAGATGACGCCAAATTCCATCCCCGCCTCGCGCGCGAGCGCGGCCATCCGCACGAGCAACGCGCGGCGCAGGAAGGGCTCGCCGCCGGTGATCCCGATCTCGTCGAAATCGAGCGCGCGCGCCTCGCGCACCAGGCGCAACGCGTCCGCCTCGGCGATCTCGGAATCGAGATAGGGATGGCAGCAGAAATCGCATTTGATGTTGCAGCGATCGGTGACCGACAGCACGAACGCGGTATAGTCGAGACGCTGCTCGGCCTCGAGCCGCGCGGCGCGCTGCCTAATGAAGGGCAGCGTCGCGGGATGGAACGGGCGCGTGTCCCGAACCGGCGCGCCGGACGCATCGTCTTGCCGCTCGACGTCCATGGCATCCCCCGCATCGCCGTCGCGCCGGCCTGGCCGATGCGCAATCGCTCAGCTGACCACCCACTGCGACTTGCTCGGCCCGTCGCGATAGACGGTGACCGCGACGTCGCCGCCGTCGTCCGCGAAGGCGTGAAGATCGGCGTCGGCAAGCCCGTGCGATTTGAGCACGTTCTTGATGTCCGCGATGACCGCGGCGCGCTTGGTGGGATCGTTCTTGAGCAATTCGACGAACTGTTGCTGGCTGTGCTGCGCCATGGCCTCTCTCCTGTCGAACGCGTTTCGCGTATCTGCGAACGAGGCTTTTATCATCATGGATCGGCCGCCCGATCCATAGCGTTCGCATCCGTTTCAAAGCCTTCGCCCGCGGGTCAATCTCCATAATGGCGCAATGCGATCGCGACCGGGCGCAACCGATGCGCGAGCGGGCGCCGGCCTCAGCGGAAGCGCTTGCGCAGCGTCAGCCGGAAGGTACGCCCGGTCGGATTGAGATAGGATTCGGCATAGGCGAGCGGCACCACGCCGCCCGCATCATGCACCTTGGTGTGCGCGCCGAGCAGATTGTCCGCGGAGAGGTTGAGGTTGCCGCTGAGGAACGGCAGCCGGCTGACCAGCCAGCGCTGATCCGACAGATTGATCTGCAGCCGCGCGTTGAGCGTGATGCCCTGCGAGAAGGTCAGCCGCTCGTCCGCCAGCAGCCCTGCGCTGGCGCTGGTGCGGCTTTGCCAGACCGCATTGATATCGGCGCTCCAGGCGCCCGTCGACACCGTCGTCTGGAGCTCGATCTGATGGCGGGGGGTGCCGCCGGTGTCGCCGATCACGTCGCCGCCGAGCAGGTTGAGCCTGGGCTGGCCCTCGCGCAACACGACGTCGTCCTGCAGCCGCCACGTATGATAGAGCGCGATCTGGAACTGGTCGCGCGCGGGTGGCTTGGGCGTGCCGTTTGCGTTCAGGTCCGAATGTGCCGTCCCGAACGCGGTCGAATAGGTCAGCCCCCAGCGGATCTGCTGCTGGTCGCGGCGATCGAGATTGACCGGGCTGACGTCGATCGCGGTGAGATAGCCATTGGCGTCGCGCGTAAAGCGATCGGGAAACGCCGCCATCGCCGCTGCCGTCGCCGCGGTCAGGTTCGCGATCGGATCGCGCACGCGTTGCCGCATATATTCGGCCGACAGCTGGAGATTGGCCGCGCGGAGCGGATCGACCTGCAGCCGTAGCTTCTCGGTCTGCGTGCTCTGGCGCCTGAGCTGGTCGTTGCCGCCGTCGGTCCGCGTCACGATCGCGCTATTGCCCTGGACGAAATCATATGCGCGCAGATCGGGTGTCGCGAGCGCGCCGGTATAGAGCTGGGCGAGGCTCGGCGCATCCTGCTGGTCGCTGAACGTACCGAGCAGGTCGATCGCCTCGATCGGCGACCATTCCAGCGTCGAGCCGATCGTCGAGAGCGTGCCGAAGTCCGAGAGCTGCCGCAGTTCGCCGTTGACGCCGACGCTCGACTTGCCGATCGCCGACGCGCGCGCGGTGATCGGGAGATCGAGATTGGCCTGCGCATTGCCCTCGCTGCGGTCGTGCACACCGTCCGCCGGATCGCTCGGCGACTCGCTGCGAATACCCGAGACGACGAAGCCCGATCGCAGCGCGGCGGTCACCGGGCCGGCGGGAAGCTGGGCGAGATTGCCGTTGAGATAGGCGTCGCCGCTCGCGGTGCGCAGGGTCGTCGAGACGCAATCGTCCGCGCCCGCGCGGCAGTGCGCGCCGAGCAGCGCGGGCGAAGGCAGCAGCACCGTCGACAGCCCGGCGACCGCGGTGGCGTCGTCGGTCCGCGTCACCCGTGCGGTGTCGTCGAGCTTGCCGATCAGCGACCAGTGCCAGCTGTCGATCCTGCCGCCGAGCGTCAGGTTGGTCTGCGCCTCGACGGTGCGGTCGATGCGCGTCAGCGGACCGGTCGCAAGCGCGGACAGCCCCTCCCCGGCGAGCAGCGCGCCATCCTCGTCGGACAGCCCGGGCCGGCTCTGCATCGCGTCGAGATCGAGGCTGCCGGTCAGCTCGGCCTGGATTCCGCCCAGGCGGCGGGTCAGTGCGCCGCTGGTCGTCAGATGGTCGTCCTGCGCGGCATAGCTGTGCCGCGGCACGTCGGTCGCGGCGGCCGCCGTCGCCGACGCGGCCGCCAGCGTGCTGTCCGCGTAGATCGGATCCGCGTGGCGATAATCGAGATCGATGTTCCAGTGCGTCTTGTCGTCGATGTGGATCAGATCGATCTTGGCGCGGTAGATTCCGCGCCAGTCGTCGGGCGCGAGCGTGTCGCGGGCGAGCAGCGTCAGCGCCCGATATTGGCGGCGCAGGACGATGTTGACGACGCGCTGCCCGGCGCCATAGCCATATTGCAGCGCGACCTTCTCGGGGAAGATCTCGATCCGCTGGATCGCCTCGGGCGGAAAATCCTTGATCGACGAGAAGCCCGCGATGCGCTGGCCGTTGACCAGCACGATCGCCGCCGGCACGCGCGCCGCGGCGCCATTGCCCCCCGACCCGATTTCGGGGGCGAGATCCTCGAACACCTCGTCGAGATCGGCAGCGCCGAGCGCGGTGATCGCGGTGGCGCCGATGCTGACCTCGGGGGGGACCTCGCTCGCGACCGAGCCGCGGGGCCGCTGACCCTTGACGACGATCGTCGCCTGCGCGTCGTCCGCCGCCTGCGCGGCATCGTCCGCATCGGCCGCGCCGCGCGACGCCGGTACCGCGACCGCAGGGACGCTTTGCGCCTGCGCGATTCCCGTCGGGGAGCCGACGGCGAGCAGCAGCGCGACGCGCCGCGCCGCGGGCGCTGTCCGGCCCGCCGCCGTCACACCCAGACCAACACCATACATATCAAACATCGCCTTGCTGCCGTCGCCCTGTCGCGTGTCGGATCGACAGCTACGGATCGGGCGGCGCGCATGCGGCGCGGGCGATGGCCGCAAGCTGTATCGCAGAATAAGTATTTGTCATGTCGCGGGACCGCGCCGCGCGCCGATGGCCGGTCCGCCGGCTAACGCGCCTGGACCCGGAGCGGATGGACCAGCGCCATCATGACCAGATCGACCCAGTGGCCATCGATGAACAGCGCGCGTTCCATCTGCCCTTCCTCGCGGAAGCCCGCCGCGCGGTAGAGCGCGATCGCCCGCTCGTTGCGCGCGAACACCGTCAGCGCGAGACGCGTCAGATTGAGATGGTCCCAGCAATAGCGGATCGCGAGATGCAGCGCCTCGCCGCCCTTGCCCTGGCCGCGATGCGCGGCCTCGCCGATGCGCAGCCCGATCTGCGCGGAGCGGTGGACGGGATGGATGTCGCGGAGCTGGACATAGCCGAGGATCTCGGGCGCGCTGCGCGCCCGGATCGCGAAGAAGATCCGCGACGGGTCGGCCTCGGCATTCATCCAATAGGCTTCCTGCCGGTGCCAGTTGAGCGGCCGATAGGGCTCGTTGAGCCGCGCATCCTCGACGTCGTCGGACCATTTGAACAGGCTCGCCATGTCGACCGGGAGGATCGGCCCGAGCGCGACGGTGCTTCCGAAAATCATGCTGTGGGGGCCCTCGCTGGTCGGCCGCCCCTGCGCCACACGCTTGCTGTCGGTCAGCTGAATGAAGTATACCCGCGCCGTGCAGATCCGCAGCGCGACCAATAAAATGCGCGGGCGAAACGAATATGTCGGCCGGGCCGGTCCAATGAAATGCGCCTGCTACAAATCTGCGCGACAGCGGCGTTCCCACCGCTTTCAGGGAAACAGACCCATGCGTCTCGCCATTCTCGCCTCGTTCGTCGTCCTGCTGGGCGGCACCGCGCCACTTCTCGCCGACCAGTCGCCGCCGGGCGCCGGCTGGCAGCGGCCGAGCCCCGCGCAGATCGCGGCACACCACGCGGCGATGGAGGCCGGCCGCGCCGCCGATATCGCGCTGCTGCTCGGTCTGCGCGCGGATCAGCGCGCCGCGCTCGACAGCTTCCTTGCGCAGGCGCACGGCCCCGCGCGGCACGAGCATGCCCGCGATCATGACCGGATGCGCGGCGACGCACAGCCGGCGGCGCCCGAAGGCACCGTCGCCGCGCTCGATCGCATGACCCAGGACATCGACGAACGCGATGCGGACGCCAAGCAGCGGATCGCCGCCACCAAGCGCTTCTATTCCAGCCTCACTCCTGACCAGCAGCAGCGCTTCGATGCGATGATGCACCTGATGCACGCTGGTCCATGGCATCATGGCATGGATGGTCACGCGATGGGTGGCCCGGGCATGGGCGGCCTTGGGATGGGTGGCCCGGGCATGGGCGGCCCGGGGATGGGCGGGCCAGACGACGATCACCAGCCGATGCGCTGAGCGATCGCCGTCGCTTCGTCCCGGCTGAGGGTGGCGCGCGCGTCACCCGGCTCGCCATCGCGGGCTCGTCCGGCATCGGATCGAGACCGTTCCGCGGAACAAGCGCGCGCCTGCCGGTTTGACGCGTCTCCACCGGGCTTCCCTGTCGAACGGACCCCATCGAACCGGAGTGCCGTCATGGCGAAGCAGACGATCGCGGATCTCATCGTGACCACGCTGGCGGAGGTCGGCGTCGATCGCATTTGGGGCGTCACCGGCGACAGCCTCAACGCGATGAACGAGAGCCTGCGCCGCCGCGGCAACCCCCAGTGGATGATGGTGCGCCACGAGGAGGTCGCCGCCTTCGCCGCGGGTGCCGAGGCGGCGATCACCGGCAAGCTGGCGGTGTGCGCGGGCAGCTGCGGCCCGGGCAATCTTCATCTGATCAACGGGCTGTTCGATTGCCACCGCAATCACGTCCCGGTACTCGCGATCGCGGCGCAAATCCCCTCGTCCGAGGTCGGGCTCGGCTATTTCCAGGAGACGCATCCGCAGGAATTGTTCCGCGAATGCAGTCACTTTTGCGAGCTTGTTTCCAATCCCGCGCAAATGCCCGAGATCCTGCACCGCGCGATCCGCACCGCGATCGGCCGGCAGGGCGTGTCGGTGCTCGTCATCCCCGGCGACGTCGCCTCGCTCGCCGCGCCCGACGCGCGCAACCCCGACTGGCCGACGCTCGCCGCCCCCCGCCTCGTCCCCGCCGAGACCGATCTCGACCGGCTCACAGCGCTGCTGACCGGCGAGCTCAAGGTCACGATACTCGCGGGCAGCGGCTGCGCGGGCGCGCATGACGAGGTCGTGGCGCTCGCCGATACACTGGGCGCGCCCGTCGTCCACGCACTGCGCGGCAAGGAGCATGTCGAGTGGGACAATCCCTTCGATGTCGGAATGACCGGGCTGATCGGCTTTTCGTCCGGCTATCACGCGATGATGAACTGCGAGCTGCTGCTGATGCTCGGCACCGATTTTCCCTATCGGCATTTCTACCCGACCAAGGCCAGGGTGGTGCAGATCGATCGCGATCCCGGCGCGCTCGGCAAGCGCGTGCCGCTCGATCTCGCGATCAACGCCGATGTCGGCGAGACGCTGCGCGCGCTGCTGCCGCGGATCGCGCGCACGACCAAGCGCAGCTTCCTCGCCGCGTCGCGCGACCATTATCGGAAGGCGCGCGACGGTCTCGACGCGTTGGCGCGGCCGGCGCCCGCGGGCGATCCCGTCCACCCGCAATATCTCGCCAGGCTGATCGACGAGCTCGCCGACGACGACGCGATCATCGCCGCCGACGTCGGCACGCCGGTGGTCTGGGCGGCGCGCTACATCACCGCCAACGGCCGCCGCCGGCTGCTGTTTTCGGCCAATCACGGCTCTATGGCCAATGCGCTGCCGCAGGCGATCGGCGCGCAGGCGGCGGCGCCCGGGCGTCAGGTGATCACCATGTCGGGCGACGGCGGGATCGCGATGCTGCTCGGCGACCTGCTCTCGCTCAGGCAGCTCGCGCTGCCGGTCAAGGTGATCGTGTTCGACAACAAGAATCTCGGCTTCGTCGCGATGGAGCAAAAGGCGGGCGGCTATCTCCCGGTCAACACCGATCTCGACAATCCCGACTTCGCCGCGATCGCGCAGGCCTCGGGCCTGTTCGGCATCCGCGTCGCCGATTCGACCGGCCTCGAGGACGCACTGCGCCGCGCGCTGGCGCATGACGGCCCCGCGCTCGTCCAGGTCAGCACCGCGACGCAGGAATTGGCGATGCCGCCGACCGTCGCGCTCGAGCAGGTCAAGGGGTTCGGCCTCTATGCGCTGAAGGCGGTGATCAACGGCCGCGGCGACGAACTGGTCGAGCTGGCGAAGACGACGCTGCGCTGAGGCGGCGCGCCTAGAAGTGGAAGTAGGACTTGATCCGCGCGAGCAGCGGCCCGGCCGTGGCATCGTCGCGATCGGTTTGCGCGGCGACGTCGCGCTGCAGCAGCGTCATGCCGCGCCGCACCGACTGTTCGAACGCGGAGGCGACCGCGGGTTCGGTCTCGAGCAACGGCGCGATCGCCTCCTTGCGCAGGACGTGGACGCAGGCGTTGGTGATCGCCCTGGCGGTGACCGCGCGCGCCGATCCGGTGAGCAGCCCGATCTCGCCGATATAGTCACCGACGCCAATCCGGCCCAATGTCTCGTCGCGGCCGTCGGGGCGCTTGCGGCTCATCTCGAGCACGCCGTCGGCGACGATGTAGAGCGTCGCGTCGACCTCGCCCTCGGTGAACAGAACGCTGCCCGCCTCGAGCCGGCAATAGGCGACGCGCTCGGCGAGATGGGCGATCTGATCCTCGTCGAGACTCTCGAACACGATCGTCTGGCGCAGCATGTCGGCCGCACCCGCGGGGCCCGGCTGCGCGCCGTCCTTGCCGCGATCGGCGAGCAGCAGCCCGGCGTGATGCAGCAGTCGCCGCATCTGCTCGAGCAGCGCGCTTTTCGCGCTGCCGAACTCATTGGGATCGGCGACCGAGAAGACCATCGCATAGCCGTTGCTGCGCTCGCCCAGCCGGGTCAGCAGCACCCTGGGGGTCGGATGCGGGAGGATCTCGGGGCAGAGCAACGCCGCCTCGCGCAGCAGCCGCGATATCTGGGCGGGCGGCGCGAGCGCGGTGCAGCTGATCTCGACCTTGCCGCTGCGCTGCACGGTCGGGAAGCTGCGGTTGACGATCTCGGCCTTGGCGACCGCGCTGTTGGGGACGATCGCGACATCGTCCTCGTCGGTCTGCAGCCGGATCGAGCGCCAGTTCACCTCGACCACGCGCCCCTCGATATGGTCGCCGAGCTTGATCCGGTCGCCGACATGGAAGGGCTGCTCGACCCCCACCGCGATCCCGGAGAAGACGTCGGCGAGCGTGCTCTGCAGCGCGAGGCCGAGCACGATCGCGGCTATGCCCGATGTCGCGAGCACGCCGCCGATCGGCAGTTTGAGCACGAAATTGAGGATGATCAGCAGCGTGCCGACATAGATGCTGCCCGACAAGAGGTCGGAGAACAGCCGCGCCTCGCGCGAATGGCGGTCGTGACCCAGGAACAGCCGCAGCAGCACCGCGAGCAGCCGCGCGGCGAGCACCCACCAGCCGATCGCCAGCGCCTTGTCCCATGGCCCGTCCGGGATGCTGATTCCGGCGCGTGCGAGCAGCAGCGGGTTGGCGCCCTGCAGCCAGAAGGTCGTGCTGTAGAGCGCGAGCAGCCCGGCGTCGGCGACCAGTCGCCAGCGCAGCGGCCGCCCGCGAAGCGCGAGCATCGCGACCAGCGAGACGAACAGGACGGCGCAGATATAGATCATCGGCCGATCACCTCGGACCCGCCGGCGTCAGGGCCGGCCATGTTCGGCGCTGGCATCCCAGACCGCCGCGCTGGCGACGTCGGCGGCGGTCGGCTCGATCCACCGCGACGTGCCGTCGGCGAAGCGCTCCTGCTTCCAGAACGGTGCCCTCGTCTTGGCCCAGTCGATCAGGAAGCCGCACGCCGCGAGCGCGGCGCCACGGTGCCGCGCCGCGGTCGCGACGAGCACGATGCGCGCGCCCGCGCGGAGCGTTCCGTGGCGGTGGATCAGCGTCAGCCCGAGCAGCGGCCAGCGCGCCTGTGCCTGCGCGGCGACATCGTCGAGCGCACGCTGCGCCATGCCGGGATAGGCCTCGAGATGCAGCGCGGCGAGCGTGCCATGCTCCCCGTCCCCGCCGCGCACGATCCCGGTGAAGCTCGCCACCCCGCCCCCGCCCAGCGCCTCGAGCCGCGCGAGTTCGGCGGCGATGTCGAAATCGCCCAGCTGGACGGCGACGCGCACGCTCATCCGCCGGTCACCGGTGGGAACAGCGCGATCTCGCCCGCGCCGAGGATCGAGGCGTCGAAGTCGACGAAATATTGGTCGATCGCGCAACGCAGCCGCGTGCGGTCGGCAAACGCCTCGGCATAGCCGCCGCCCCGCGCCGCGAGCCAGTCGACCAGTGCGGCGACATCACGCACCTCGGCGGGCGGCTCGAGCGTCTCGCCGTCGCGCCCGATCGCCTCGCGCACCCAGGCGAAATAGAGGATCGAGACCGCCATGCTCAGTCCATATGCCTGAGGCCGACGCGCAGATAATCCCAGCCGGTCACCAGCGTCAGCGCCGCCGCCAGCCACAGGAAGCCGAGCCCGACGTCGTGCACCCACGGCCAGTTGGGCAGCGCGCCCGCCAGGATCAGCGCGCCCAGCGAGACCATCTGGAAGGTCGTCTTCCACTTGGCGAGCCGGCTGACCGGGACCGACACCGACAGCTGGGCGAGGAATTCGCGCAGGCCCGACACCGCGATCTCGCGCAGCAGGATGATCAGCGCAGCGATGACGTGCCAGCCCGCGATCACCGGGTGGCCGCCGATCACCTGCTCGGTCGAGATCAGCATCACCACGACGGCGGCGACCATGATCTTGTCCGCGATCGGATCGAGGAAGATGCCGAGCTTCGACACCGTTCCCTGCGCGCGCGCGAGATAGCCGTCGAAATAGTCGGTGATCCCCGCCAGGCTGTAGAGCAGGAAGGCGAGCACATAGCCCACCCAGCCGGGGTGCCAGAGCAGCGCGACGAGGATCGGCACCGCGAAGATGCGCGAGAGCGTCAGGATGTTGGGGAGCGACAGCATGATGCCGCGATACATCCGATCGGCCGGCGGGCAAAGCGCGATGGGATAAACTTGCCGTTCGCCGGCGGAATATGGCGAGCGCGACGTCGCCAGCGCCCTGCTGCTCTCGCCGTTCCCCGGCGAAGGCCGGGGCCCAGGCCCGGAGCATATGGCGAGCGCGGCGCTCGATACCATAGGTGGGGCCTGGACCCCCGGCGAAGGCCGGGGAACCGCCTGCGGCCCTCGACAGGCATCGACCGTCGCGATTTGGCGCGCGCGCTGCACTGCGCTATGGCGGCCGCGAGAGTGGTTTAACCGGGTCGTCGTTTCCGTCTATGCAGGCATCATTGAAGCTTCTGGCGCACAGGCGATTCCTGCCGCTGTTCGCGACCCAGATGCTGGGCGCGTTCAACGACAACCTGTTCAAGACCGCGATGGTGATGCTCGTCACCTACCAGATCTTCTCGAACGACAAGCTCGAGGCGTCGTTCAATGCCGCGGTCAACGCGCTGTTTATCCTGCCGTTCTTCCTGTTTTCGGCGCTCGCCGGCCAGCTCGCCGATTGCCGCGACAAGGCATGGATCATCCGCGTCGTCAAGAGTTGCGAGATCGGCATCATGGCGGTCGGCGGCGTCGGACTGCTGATCCATTCGGTGCCGCTGCTGCTCGCCGCGCTGTTCGCAATGGGGGTGCATTCGACCTTCTTCGGCCCGATCAAATATGCGCTGTTGCCGCAGCATCTGCACAGCGACGAGGTGCTCGGCGGCACCGGGCTGGTCGAGGCGGGCACCTATGGCGGCGTGCTGCTCGGGATCATCGTCGGGGGCATCATCCCCGCCGATGCCGCCGCCGCGACCGTGATGGCGGTGGCGCTGATCGGCCGAATCGTCGGGCAGCAGGTGCCCCCCGCCCCGCCGGTGATCGAGGATCACAGCGTCGACTTCCACGTCGTCCGCGCGTCGATCCGGCTCGTCGCGGCGACGCTGCACGTCCCCCGGCTGTTCCTCGCAATCCTGGCGATCAGCTGTTTCTGGATGCAGGCCGCGATTCTCGGCGCGCTGTTCGTACCGCTGGTCAAGAATGTGCTCGAGGCCAACCAGCATGTCGCGACGCTGTTCCTGTCGGTCTTCTCGATCGGCGTCGCGGTCGGCTCGATCACGATCAACCGGCTGCTCGGCGGCACCGTCTCGGCGCGTTACGCGCCGGCGGCGGCGCTGCTGATGGGGATGTTCCTGCTCGATCTCCACCATGTCGCGTCGCACTGGGACGCCCCCGACGTCGTCGTCGGCTGGCGCGCCTTCCTCGCCCTGCACCATGCCCGCCACATCCTCGCCGACCTGTTCGGCGTCGCGGTGTTCGGGGGGATGTTCGTCGTGCCGCTCTACGCCTTCCTCACCACCACCGTCGACAAGCTGCATACCGCGCGGACGATGGCGGCGAACAATATCGTCAATTCGGGCGCGATGGTGCTCGGCGCGCTGCTGTTCGCGGGGTTGATCCACGTCGGCGTGCCGGTCGCCGACACGCTGATCGCGACCGCGCTGGGCAGCATCGCGGCGGCGGCGATCGCCTGGCGGCTGCACCGCGCCTGCGGGCCGGCGTTCAGCTCAGCATGATCAGGAAGAAGACGAGGCCGCTGCTGTAGCAGCCGACGAAGAAGCGCAGGTCGGCCATCCGGTCGGCGGCGACCGGCCGGTCGGCGCGAGCGAGCGGGGGCGCCTTGGCATAAGCGGCGGGCGGCGCGAGCATCAGCGGGCGTCGCGCGCGGCGGCGGATGATCGCGGGGGCGAGCGACGCCGGCGACAGGGTGCGCGATGCGGTGATCATGCGCACATCTTAACGATTCATTAGCCATAGCGAAGCGCGATTATGGCGCCGCCGCGTCCCGCTGCGGGACGGGGTTCAGGCCAGGCGCGTCTTGGCGACGTGCGTGATGCGGCAGGCGAGATCGGCCTCGCCGCTGGCGACGATATAATGCGCGCCCGCCGCGACGATGCCGGTGGTGAAGACGACCGGGGTCGGCAGATAGAGCCGGTCCGCGATCGGCGCGGTCAGCGCCGGATCCGCCTCGATCAACGCCTCGCCATCCTCGACGCGGAGCAGCACCGAGGGATCGTCCCGGTCGAGCAGCGCCCAGAAGGTGCGATAGACGCCGACCTTCTCGCGCCGCTCGACGCCGTGATAGAGGATCAGCCAGCCCGCATCGGTCAGGATGGGCGGGGTGCCGCCGCCCACCTTCATCGCCGAGCTCGACTCCTTGCGCGCGCACAGCCCGGGTCGGTCGCATGGCTTCCAGTGCAGCGCGTCGGGCGACGAGGCGAACTGGATTGCGGGCCCCGCAGCGAAGTCCGACGTCTCGGGATAGGCGAAATAGAGCTCGCCGAGCGGGCGGGTGAGCGCCCAGAATTTGCCGTCGACCAATCCCTCGAACAGCAGCATGTCCTTGTTCTGGTGGTCGAGCACCAGCCCGTGCAGCGTCCAGTCGAGCCCGTCGTCCGAGGTGTAGAGCGCGGTGCCGTGGCGCTCGGCCGAACAGGCGCAGACCGTCATGTGATAACGCCCGTCGATCAGGCTGATCCGCGGATCCTCGATGCCGTAATCCTGATAGGCGGCTCTGGGCGCGATCGCGCGATCGTAATGGACCGCGACGATCGCGCGGCCATCGGGGGTCAGCTCGACCGGGAGCAGCCACGACAGCGAGGTCAGCCCCATCGTCGGATAGGCGGTGCCGCGGATCAGGAAGAAGCGCGGATCGGTGAGGTCGACGCGGTCGAGCCGGTGCGGATCGCGGACATAGCCTTGCGGCGTCCAGCGGATCGCGTGGACATGCTCGCCCTCGACCGGCTGCGACAGCGCCTCGGCGACGCGGACCATCAGCAGCAGATTGCCGCTCGGCAGCCGGGTCAGCGCGGGGTTGAACGCGCCCAGCACGAAGGTTTCCGCGTCGAGCGACGCGCGCAGCGGCGAGCGCGTCAGGTCGACATCGTCCGGGCCGAAGATCAGATAGTCGTCGCTCTGCTGCATCGGGCGCTCCTTCGCCTGGGGAACGCCGCCCGCGCGCCGCCCGTTCCTATGCCATCAAGGAGAGAGCGATGGCGAACGTGAAGACCGGCGACAAGGTGACATGGCAGTCGCATGGCGGCACCGCCGAGGGCAAGGTGGTCAGGAAGGTGACCACCAAGACGCACATCAAGGGCCACACCGTGGCGGCAACGAAGGACGATCCGCAGTTCCTCGTCGAGACCAACGAGGGCAAGCGGGCGGCGCACAAGCCCGAGGCGCTGACGAAGAAGTAAGGCGATTGCCTTTGTTCGGTCACGTTCTTTGTCTTCATTCCGGACTTGATCCGGGATCCATAGACGCGGCGCCCGACGGTCAAACGTAGCGCGTATGGATTCCCGCCTCCGCGGGAATGACGGCTGTTTCTATGTCTTCGGCACCCGCTCCAGCCCCGCCAGCCACGGCGCCGCGGTCCCGTCAGACGGAGCGCGCCAGTCGCCGCGCGGCGACAGCGCGCCCGCGGTCGACACCTTCGGCCCGTTGGGGATCGCCGAGCGCTTGAACTGGCTGGTCTGGAAGAAGCGCTTGAGGAACGCCTCGAGCCAATGCCGGATCGTCGGCAGGTCATAGCCGACGCGCTGCGCCTCGGGCACGCCCGCCGGCCACGCCCCCGCCCCGGCATCGCCCCAGGCGTGCAGCGCCAGATACGCGATCTTGGCCGGGTCCATCCCCCAGCGGACGATGTGGTGGAGGAAGAAGTCGTTGAGCGCATAGGGGCCAATCTTGGCCTCGGTCGACTGGATCGCGCCGTCGGCGCCTGCGGGCACGAGCTCGGGCGAGATCTCGGTGGCGAGGATGCGCGTCAGCACGGCATCGGTCGCGGAGTCATATTGGCCGGTACGCACGCACCAGCGGATCAGGAACTGGATCAGCGTCTTGGGCACGCCCGCATTCACCGCATAATGGCTCATCTGATCGCCGACGCCGTAGGTGCACCAGCCCAGCGCCAGCTCGGAGAGGTCGCCGGTGCCGACCACCAGCCCCTCGCGCTGGTTGGCGAGGCGGAACAGATAGTCGGTGCGCAGACCCGCCTGCACATTCTCGAAGGTGACGTCATAGGCGGGCTCGCCATCCGCGAAGCCGTGCCCCATGTCGCCGAGCATCCGCGTCGCGGCGGGGCGGATGTCGATCTCGGCGGCGGTGACGCCGAGCGCTTCCATCAGCGCCCAGGCATTGGCCTTGGTGTCCGCGCCGGTCGCGAAGCCCGGCATGGTGAACCCCAAAATATCCGAGCGCGGCCGCCCGAGCCGGTCGAACGCCTTGGCGGCGACGATCAGCGCATGCGTCGAATCGAGCCCGCCCGAGACACCCACCACCAGCCGTCTCGCGCCCGCATTGGCGACGCGGCGCTGCAGGCCCTCGACCTGGATGTTGAACGCCTCGAAGCAATCCTCGTCGAGCCGCGTCGGGTCGTCGGGGACGAAGGGGAAGCGCGCGACGGGGCGGCGCAGGCCGATGTCCGCGAAGGACGGCCGGTGCGAGAAACCGATGCGGCGGAAGCGCGTCTCGGGATGGCCGGCGGCGGCGGCGGCATCATTGAACGTACCGAAGCGCATCCGCTCGGCGCGCAACCGGCCGACATCGACATCGGCGACGGTCAGCTCGGCGCTGTCGGAGAAGCGCCGCGAGGTGGCGAGCTCGACGCCGAGCTCGTGGACGAACGCCTGCCCGTCCCAGGCGAGATCGGTGGTGCTCTCGCCCGGTCCGGCGGCGGCGAAGACATAGGCGCTGCACGTCCGCGCCGATTGCGCCGCGGCGAGCAGCGCGCGCTCGCGCGCCTTGCCGACGACGATGTTCGAGGCGGAGAGGTTGCACAGGATCAGCGCGCCGGCGAGCGCGGCCTTCGTCGAGGGCGGGGTCGGCGCCCAATAATCCTCGCATATCTCGACACCGAACAGCAGCCCGGGCAGGTCGTCGGCGGCGAAGAGCAGGTCGGTGCCGAACGCTACGCTCTCTCCGGCGATGTCGATCGAAAGACCGGCGAGCCCCGCGCCGCTCGCGAACCAGCGCTTCTCGTAATATTCGCGGTAATTGGGCAGGAAACTCTTGGGCACCACCCCCAGCACGCGACCGCGCGCGACCACCACCGCGCTATTGTAGAGCCGCCCGTTGCGCAGCAGCGGCGCGCCCAGCACCAGCACCGGGCTGAGCTCGGCGCTGCCCGCGACCACCGCCGCCAGCGCGGTCTCGACCGCATCGCGGAACCCGTCCTGCAGATGCAGATCGTCGACCGCATAGGAGGAGAGATTGAGCTCGGGATAGACGAGCAGATCGACATGCTGATCATGCGCCTGGCGTGCCAGCGTCAGCGCGGCCTCGGCATTGGCGGCGGGATCCCCCGCGGTCGCGATCGGCGTCGCGGCGGCGATCCGCACCAGCCCATGCGCATGGATCGCGTGGAAATGCTTGTCGGCCCTGCTCACCCGTCGCTCCCGGCTGTTCCGTCACGGCCTCTAGCGGTTTATGCTCGCCGGCGCGACCATGGAGAGGAGGCGCACAATGCCCACGCCCGACACGATGACGCCGCGCCAGCAGGCCTGGTTCGCTTCGGTGAAGGAGAATCTCGTCACCGAGACGGGCAGGACGCTCGAGCAATGGGCCGAGATCGCGCGCGGCTGCCCCGAGACCAAGCATCGCGCGCGTCTGACCTGGATGAAGCAGCAGCACGGGCTCGGGCAGAATCGCGCCTCGGTGGTGCTCGGCGCGGCCTTTCCCGCAACCGCCGGCTGGGGCGCGCCCGACGCGCTTGCGGACGCGCTGTGGGCCGAGCCGGCGCTCCGCGCGATCTTCGCCGCGATCAAGGCCGAGATACTGACGCTGGACGATGTCGTGATCGGCCAGCGCAAGGGCTATACCGCCTTTTCGCGCGGCTTTCAGTTCGCCGCCGCGCGGCCCGCCAAGGGGATTGTGCTGCTCGGGCTGGCGGTGCCTCCCGACGCCGCGCTGGGGCTTGTCGCGCCGCCGCGCGTGGTCTGGTCGGAGCGGCTGACCAGCCAGGCGTCGCTCGCCTCGCCCGCAGACCTCGTGCCGCTCGGCGACGCGATCCGTGCCGCCTGGGCGGCATCGTGACCTGATGCGGAACGATCGCGGCGCTGCCCGGTTGCCCGAGCACAGCAGGAGAATGACGTGAGCGTAGCGTTCCGCCGCGAGAGCGACGACGAGCATAAGGAGCCCAAGTTCGAGCTGCCGCTGCCCAGCGGTCCCAATCTGGTGACCGCGCGCGGGCTTGCCGCGATCGAGGCGAAGGTCGCCGAACTCGAGGCGATCGAGGCGGCGGCAATGACCGAGGATGCGCGCGCCGCGCATCTGCGGACGCTTCGCTATTGGCGGACGCGGCTCGCGACCGCGCAGCCGACCCCGCCCCCCGCCGCGGACGAGATCGCGTTCGGATCGCGCGTCGTGTTCAGGCTCGCCGGCGAGACGCGCACGATCGACATCGTCGGCGACGACGAGGCCGATCCCGCCGCGGGGCGCATCGCCTTCTCGGCGCCGCTCGCGCGCGTGCTCATCGGGGGATATGCAGGCGAGCGCATCGATTTCGGCGGCAAGGCCGAGGCGATCGAGATCGTCTCGACCGCGCCGATACCGGACTGAGATCGTCCTAGCCATCGTCTTCCGTACACCTGCGCAGGCAGGCGCAGGGAAGACCGTTTGAGCGACGCGGGAGACCAAGATGACCGACTATCGCATGCTGATCCGCCAGACCGGCGGCCCCGAGCGGATCGAGCGCGAGACGATTACGCCGACCGATCCCGGCAAGGGTCAGGCCCGCATCCGCCAGACCGCGATCGGGCTCAACTTCATCGACATCTATCATCGCTCGGGTCTCTATCCGCTCGACCTCCCAGCAGGCCTGGGCGGCGAGGCGGCGGGGATTGTCGAGGCGATCGGCGCGGGCGTCGACGACATCCGCGTCGGCGACCGCGTCGCCTATGCGGGCGGGCCGCCCGGCGCCTATGCGAGCGTGCGGACGCTCGATGCCGGCCTGCTGGTGCCGCTGCCCGATGCGATCTCGGACGAGACCGCGGCTGCGGCGATGCTCAAGGGTGGGACGGCGGCCTATCTGGTCGGCCCCTGCGCGCGCGTCGAGCCGGGCCAGGCGGTGCTCGTCCACGCCGCGGCCGGCGGCGTCGGCTCGATCCTCGTGCAATGGCTGGCAGCGATCGGCGCACGCGTGATCGCGCATGCCGGGACGCCCGAAAAGGCCGCGCACGCCGAGGCGCTCGGCGCCGCGCATGCGCTGAGCGGCCCGATGGACGATCTCGCCGACACGGTCCGGACGCTGACCGGCGGCGCGGGCGTCGCCACCGTCTTC
Organism: uncultured Sphingomonadaceae bacterium; assembly: GCA_903871605.1. GTDB lineage: Bacteria > Pseudomonadota > Alphaproteobacteria > Sphingomonadales > Sphingomonadaceae > Solisphingomonas. The sequence goes on along the minus strand of CAIQHF010000037.1, from coordinate 10,115 downwards.
GACGGGATCGGCAAGGCGAGCTGGGCGGCGTCGCTGGGCGCGGTCGCGCGGCGCGGGCTGATCGTCAGCTATGGCAATGCCAGCGGCGCCGTGCCGCCGGTCGAGATGCTCGCGCTGATGCGCGCCGGATCGATCTTCGTCACGCGGCCGACGATGGCCGACTATGCGTCGACCGCCGCCGAACGCCGCGCGCTGGCCGCGAGCCTCTTCGACAAGATCGCGACAAATGCCGTCAAGATACGGATCGGGCAGCGTTTTCCGCTCGCGGATGCCGCCGACGCGCAGCGCGCCATGGCGGCGCGCCAAACCACCGGTTCGACGATCCTCTTGCCCTGAAACGCCCGAAAAGCGCGCAACCACTGGACCTTCGCCAATTTGAGGGGCTATGGCAGCGCTTCCGTCAAGGAGGAGAAGGTTTCCATGAACAATTCCGAGCTCGCCGAGCAGATCGCTGCCGGCCACGACCTGTCGAAGGCCGATGCCCGCAAGGTCGTCGACGCCGTCTTCGCCGCGATCACCGAGGCTGCCGCCAGCGGCACCGAAGTGTCGATCAGCGGCTTCGGCAAGTTCAAGGTCAAGGACAGCCCCGCGCGCGAGGGCCGCAACCCGGCCACCGGCGCGGCGATGACCATCGCTGCCTCGAAGAAGCTCGGCTTCGCGCCTGCCAAGGCGGTGAAGGACAAGCTCAACGGCTGATCACGGGCCGTATGTGGCGGCCGCGCGCTTCTCGCGAAGCCCGGCCGACACGCCCAGATCGTCGTCCGGTCCCGCCACGCCCGTCGCAACCGCGCGGGCGTGGCGCTCAGGCCGGACCATCTGCCCGCGCCGTCCGGGACCGTTACGGACGCGCCACAATCGTCAACACGCTGTTAAGCCTTCGCCGATAGCGCCGTCCCGTCACCGGAGAATGAGCGTTGCATAATCGGCCGCCGGCTAACTCGCCCCTTTCCAGACTTCTCGCGATGCTTGCCGATGCCGCGACGCGGCTGCCGCGCGCGCGCGCCTGGGCGGTGACGCTCGCGGCGCTCGCCGTCGCCCTCCTCGTCGACGAGGTGACCGGGCCGCAGGTCAATCTCGTGCTGGTCTATCTGATGATCGCCTGCTTCGCCTCCTGGTGCCTGGGCGAGCGCGTCGGCATGGCGATCGGTGCGGTATCGGTGCTGCTCACCGGCTGGATCAACGGCTTCGGCTCGGCTTTTCCCAACGAGGGGCTCGCGCTGCCCAGCGTCGCGACCGCGTGGAACACCTGCGGGCGGCTGCTCTCGATCGCGCTGCTCGTCGCGCTCGCCAGCGGGCTGCGCCGCGCGCTCGACGTCGCGCGGTGGCGCGCCTCGACCGACGGGCTGACCGGGGTGCTCAACAAGGCGACGTTCATGCGCCAGACCGAGGCGCTGGTGACGCGCACGCCGCGCCGCGCCGCGGCGCTGGTCATCGCCTATATCGATCTCGACGGGTTCAAGGCGGTCAATGACGGCCTCGGCCATGCCGCGGGCGACGCGCTGCTGTGCCGCTTCGCCGCCGCCGCCGCCGACGCGATCCGCGGCGACGACCTGTTCGCGCGCGTCGGCGGCGACGAGTTCATGGCGCTGCTGCTGGTCGACGACTGCGCGCAGGGCGACATCGCCGCCGAACGGCTTCATGCCCGGCTTACCACGATCCTGCGCAACGAGGGATTGGGCGTGACCTGCAGCGTCGGCGCGCTGATCCTCGAAAGCCGCGGTCTGACGCACATCGATCCGCTGATCGATGCCGCCGACGAGCTGATGTACGAGGTCAAGCGCTCGGGCAAGAATGCGCTGCGCATCGCGCGCGGCGATCTCCAGCCTGCCGCGCGGTCACGGCCGCGCCGCGCGCCGCCAGGTCTGCCGGTGGGAGGCGTCGCATGACGCTCTTCTATTCGCCCGCACCGCGCGCGCCCGACGAAGCCGATCGCCAGCATGCGGTCGACCGTTCGGGATTCCTCAACGCAGGCGGCGACCCGGCGCTCGCCGACATCGTCCGCGAGGCCGCCGCGCTGTTCGGCACGCCGATGGCGGCGATCTCGATCGTCGATGGCGATCGCCAGTGGTTTCCGGCGGAAATCGGGCTCGGCACCAGCGAGACTCCGCGCAACGCCTCGTTCTGCGCGCATGCGATGCAGCATGGCGGCGAGCCGATGTCGGTGATCGACGCGACCGCGGACGATCGCTTCGCGGGCAATCCGCTGGTGCTCGCCGGGCCGCAAATCCGTTTCTACACCGGCATGCCGCTGATCGCCGACTGCGGGAAGCCGCTCGGTGCCTTATGCGTGCTCGATCGCGTCAGCGGCCAGGCGCCGAGCCCGGCACAGCTCGACAGGCTGGCCAGGCTCGCGCGCCGCGCGGTCGATCGCGCAGCCGCGCTACGCTAGCGCGGCGACGCGCCGGGCATTGCCCGACTTGCTCGACCGGCCGTTGGCGATGCTGGCGAGCAACAGCTCGACCTGGTCGCCGGTGAACCCGAACGCCTTGATCGCCTTGATCGCCGAAACCGGCACCGCATAGCTGTCCTGCCAGGCCAGCACCGCCAGCCGGCGCAACGCCTCGAGACGGGGATCGGCGAGCCGGGGGTTGATCCCCTCGCCGAACAACCAGCCCATCAGCTTGGCGAGCCGGCCCGGCGCGCGCAGGCTCGACAGGCCGTCGCGCTGCGCGAGCACGATCACCTGCCATTCGCGGCGCGTGAAGCCGACCGGCTCGACCGCGGGCGTGACATAGGACGCCGCAGCGGCGACATCGCGGACATCGAGATAGGCCATGGGCGGCTCCTCGTCTCAGGGGGGCGCCGGGGCGCCGCATCGTTTCGTACTGAGCGGTATATAAAGCCGCGATCGCGAGTCCGTCAACCGATATCTATACCGGTCGGTAATTTATTTAGCGGCCCGGCCAGACCGCGAGTGCCGTCTCGACCAGGCTGCCCAGATCCGCGCAGCTCGCCCCGGTGCTCGCCTGCACCGAAAGCCCCTGCACCACCGCATAGAGATAGCGCGCGAGCGCATCGGGCTCGATATGGTCGGGCAGGTCGCCTGCGGCCTTGCCCTGCTCGAATCGGGCGATCAGCGCGGCATGCGCCGGCGCGCGGCGCGCGATCACCTCCGCCCGGATCGACTCGGCCTCGGGGCCGCAGGCGAGGCTCGACAGCACGCCCAGGCAACCCTTGGGATCGCACGCGCTGCTCTGCTGCCGAAGCGCGCCGCGCAACAGCCGCTCGGCGACGCCGCGCACGGTCGGCGCATCGAGCGCGGCCTCCATATAGGCGAGCTTTTCGCGCTCGTAGAGGTCGAGCGCCTTGCGAAACAGCGCTTCCTTGTTGCCAAAGCACGCATAGAGGCTGGGCCGCGTGACGCCCATCGCCTCGGTCAGTTCGGTCAGCGAGGCGCCTTCGTAACCGCGCTGCCAGAACACGCGCAATGCCGCTGCGAGCGCCGCATCGACATCGAACTCGCGTGGCCTGCCCCGGGGGGCGACGAGGGTTTCGGTGCTTTCCATACCGATCGATATAGTGAAGCGAAGGCCATTCGTCCATGCCCCCGCATCCTGCATCGCGATGGCGCGTTGGAGACGGAGTTTCGCAACGGAGATGCGATGACAACCCCACAAGCGACGCCGTCGCGACGCCATGTGATCGCCGGCATGGCAACGGGACTGGCCACCGGCTCGGTAGGCGCCGCGCGCCGCATACCCCGCGCCTTCCCGCCCGGCTTCCTGTGGGGCGCGGCGACCTCAGGGCATCAGACCGAGGGCAATAATACGAGCAGCGACATGTGGCTGCTCGAACAGTGCCGGCCGACGATCTTCGACGATCGCTCGGGCGACGCGTGCAACAGCCTCGACCTCTGGCCGGCCGATCTCGCACTGGTCCGCAGCCTCGGGCTCAACGCCTATCGCTTCTCGCTCGAATGGGCGCGGATCGAGCCCGAGCGCGGGCAGTTCTCGGTCGCGATGCTCGATCATTACCGCCGCATCGTCGAGGCCTGCCACGTCCACGGCCTGGCGCCGATCGTCACCTTCAACCATTTCACCACGCCGCGCTGGTTCGCCGCGGCGGGCGGCTGGACCAACCGCCAGGCCCCCGAGCTGTTCGGCCGATTCTGCGATCGCGCCGCGCGCGCGCTCGCCGACGGCATCGTCCATGCGACCACGCTCAACGAGCCCGATCTGCTGCCGCTGCTCAACTGGCGGCTCAGGCCGCAGCCCCATAGCAAGCTGCGCGACATGCTCGCCGTGGCCGCAGTCGCGTGCGGCACGCCCAAATTCTGCGCCGCGAACATGGCGAACGACGAGGATATCGCGGTGATGACGCCGCTGCTGATCGCCGGCCACAAGGCGGGTCGCGCGGCGATCAAGGCGGCGCGATCGACGCTGCCCGTCGGCGTCAGCCTCGCGGTGCAGGACGATGTCGCGGTCGGTCGCGATTCGATCCGCGACCTCAAGCGCGCCGAGGTCTATGCGCCGTGGTTCGAGGCGGCGCGCGACGACGATTTCGTCGGCGTGCAGAATTACGAGCGCATGTATATCGGCGCGCACGGCACCACCGCGGCGCCCGCCGGGGTCCGGCTCGGCTATTCGGGGCAGGACAATGATCCGGCCTCGCTGGGCGCGGTGGTGCGCTACGTCCACGCGCAGGTGCAGAAGCCGATCATCGTCACCGAGAACGGCTTGAACACGCCGCACGACGCCGATCGCGCCGACTATATCCCGGCCGCGCTGGCGGGGCTGCACGACGCGATCGCGGACGGCGTGCCCGTGCGCGGCTATGTCCATTGGTCGCTGCTCGACAATTTCGAGTGGAGCTCGGGCTACGGCCCCAAATTCGGCCTCGTCGCGGTCGATCGCGCCAGCTTCCGCCGCAGCCCCAAGCCGAGCGCGCGCCTGTTCGGCACGATCGCGCAGGCGAACGCGCTGTAGGCGCGGCGACGCCGAGCGAGACCGCGGCGCCTAATAGCCGAGCGCGATACCGTGCCAGCGCCCGAGCACCGAGGCGACCATCGCCGCCGCCGTCACGCCGACCGTCCACCGCAGCCGGGTCTGCGCGATGCCCCCGCAGCCGGCCAGCGCCACTGTCGCCAATCCCGTCGCGGTGATCAGCCAGAGATGGTAGCGCAGGTCCGATGCGATGCTGACCACCGCGAAGCTTGCAGTGATCATCATCGCCGAGAAGGCGAGTGCCAGCCCGAGGTCGCGCGCGGGCTGCGCCACGGTGCCGAGCAGCGTCCAGCCGATCCCGCAGACGGCTATCAGCCACACCACCGGCGCGCCAAGCGGGGTCCGCTCGATCAGCACGGCGATCGTCTTGAGCGACGCGGTGAGCGGCGTCGCGCCGCCCCCCAGCGCATGAGGGTTGGGGTCCGAGCGGAACGGCGCGGCGGCGCTCCTCTCGTCGTTCGGCGTCGCCACGCGCAGCGTCGCGTCGAGATGCGCGAGGCGGTGCTCGCCATAGGCGAGCGGATGCGCGGCGATCGTCCTGATCCAGCTGTGCAGGATCGGCGGGCGCCCGTCGCCGTCGTCGAGGATCGCGTCGCCCATCGCCGCGCAGCGCTTCGCGTCGCCGAACGGATCCCAGTAGAAGGGGGTGTAGCAATGCGCCCGTTCCGCCTTCGCCCAGACAGGCGGCGCGAGCCCGGGCGGCGCGGCGAGCGGCGCGTCGTGCGCGATGCCGACCAGATCGAACAGCGGCAGCGTGCTCGCGACGCCCGAGCGTTCGGCGCCGAACAGCCGGTGGTTGATCGGATCGGAGGCGCCGATCACCAGCAGCGTCGCCAGCGCCATCAGCAGCGCGCGCTGCCACGCACGCCGGACGCCCAGCCAGCCGGTCAGCATCAACGCATAGGGGACGACCGCGAACGCCGCATTGGCGCGCACCAGCGCCGCATAGGCGAGCAGCAGCGCGACCACCAGCGCCGCCGGTCGCGGCACGCGCCCGCCCGGCAGCCGATACCAGGCGACGATCCCCGTCGCCGCGACGAGCGCGGCGATCATCTGCGTATCCTTGACGATCACCGGCAGCCAATTGGCCATGATCGGCGACAGGCCGACGATCCCCGTCGCCGCGGCCGCCCGGCGCGCGCCGATCCGCGTAAGCCCCCCTGCGAACAGCCCGAAGCCGAGCCAATAGCCGCCGAGCTGGAGCGCCAGCATCGGTGCCGTCCCCTGCCCGCCCGCCCGCAGCAGCAGCGCCCACAGCCGCGCCATGATCGGCGGGTGCCAATCGTCATAACGGCCCGAAAGCGCCTGCTCATATTGCTTGATCGTGTCGTAGGCGGCGATACCGGGCCACATCAGCCACAGGCACAGCGCAAACAGCAGCGCGGCGATACCGAGGCATAGGCTTGCCGAGCGTCGCCCATTCCGTTCGCTCACAGCCATCGTCATATCCCGTCACCCCGGCCCCCGCGCCGGGGTCCCGCTTCGCCTTCCGGCGTGCGACGCAGCGGGACCCCGGGTCAAGCCCGGGTGACGGAGATGGCGTCGCGCTTCCAGCGGCATAATTTGCGTCTGGCGGGCGGATCGGTAACCACGCGACCCAGCCCTGCGAATGGACGCATGACGGTGCGGTGGGAGACGGCAATGGCGGACGATGGCCAGACACGGGGCGGCGACATCATCTACCGTCACCGCCTGCCCGTCCGCCTCTGGCACTGGGTCAACGCGCTCAGTGTGATCGTGATGCTGATGAGCGGGCTGATGATCTTCAACGCGCATCCGCATCTCTATTGGGGCAGCTACGGCGCGAACCATGATCATAGCTGGCTCGAGATCACCCCCGGCCACCTCCGGCTCGGCTCGCTGATCGTCCCGACGCCGGGGCTGCTGGGGGTGACCCCCGCCGGCGGGCGCTTCGTCGCCTTCCCGCCGCTGGTCACCATCCCGTCGAGCTACAATCTGGCGCATGCGCGCGTATGGCATCTGGCGTTCGCCTGGCTTCTGGTCGTGCCGGGGCTGCTCTACTGGGCTTGGGGCTTCGCGCGCGGCCATGTGCGGCGCGATCTCGCCCCGACACTCGACGAGCTGCGCCCGTCGCACATCGCGCACGACATCGCGCAGCATGCCCGCCTGCGCTTCCCGACGGGTGCTGCGGCGCGCCGCTACAATGTCCTGCAGAAGCTTGCTTACTGCGCGGTGATCTTCCTGCTGATCCCCGGCATCGTGCTGACCGGGCTCACCATGTCGCCCGCGATCGACGCGGCCTGGCCCTGGCTGCTCGACCTGTTCGGCGGGCGGCAATCGGCGCGCTCGATCCATTTCCTCTGCGCGATGGGGCTGGCGCTGTTCATCCTCGTCCATCTGGTGATGGTGCTGCTCGCCGGCCCGATCAACGAGGTGCGGTCGATGATTACCGGCCGCTATCGCCTGCCCCGGGAGAAGCGCGAATGAGCGCGCGTCTCACCCGCCGCGGCCTGCTCGGCGGCCTCGCCGCGGGCGGCGGCGGACTGCTGCTCGCGGGTTGCGACAAGATCGACGCCGCCCCCGGCGTCCAGCGCATCCTCGGGCTCGCAGAGCCGCTCAACCTGCACGCGCAGCGGCTCGTCTCGGACCGCGCCGCGCTCGCACCCGAATTTTCGGCGGCGGAGATGTCGCCCGTCTTCCGCACCAACGGCACCGCCAACCCCGCCACGCCCGACTACGCGGCGCACGTCGCCGCAGGGTTCGCCGACTGGCGGCTCGCCGTCGACGGGCTGGTCGCGAACCCGCTGGCGCTGTCGCTCGCGCAGATCCGCCAGCGCCCGCGCCGCACGCAGATCACCCGCCACGACTGCGTCGAGGGCTGGAGCGCGATCGGCCAGTGGACCGGGCTGCCGCTGGGGATGCTGCTCAGGGAAGCGGGCCTCCGCCCCCAGGCGCGATACATCGTCTTTCACTGCGCCGACCTGTTCCGCGACGCGCCCTATTATGAGTCGATCGACCTGATCGACGCCTTCCATCCGCAGACGATGCTGGCGTGGGGGATGAACGGCCAGACGCTCGGCGTCGGCCACGGCGCGCCGCTCAGGCTGCGCGTGGAACGGCAGCTCGGCTACAAGCAGGCCAAATATGTCATGCGCGTCGAGGCGGTGGCGTCGCTCGCCGGGATCGCCGGCGGCAAGGGCGGCACCTGGGAGGATGCGATCGGCTATCAATGGTATGCGGGGGTGTGAGGCGTATCTTCCTTCGCGCGCCCTTCTCCCGTCATCCTGACGAAGGTCAGGATCCATAACCGAGGCGCTTGCGATTTCGCGGGACGATGACGAACGCGCTCTCCGCTTCATAAGCGGGCGCGGCGCCTATGGATCCCGGATCACGTCCGGGATGACGAAGAAGAAGGATGAGGAAGAAGAAGGGTGGGCATAAGCCGTCGCGCATTGCGCCCCCGCGCCGCGCTCGGGCATAGCGTCGCGATGGACACCCCGCCGCCCGACAGCCCCGCGATCAGCGTCACCGAGTTGTTCACGATCGGGATCGGCCCGTCGAGCTCGCACACCGTCGGCCCGATGCGCGCCGCGTTCGATTTCGCGCGGATGCTGGTCGAGGACGGCGTGCTGCCGGTGCGGCTCAGATGCGACCTCTATGGTTCGCTGTCGCTGACCGGGCGCGGTCATGGCACCGATGGCGCGATCCTGCTCGGGCTCGCCGGCGAGACCCCCGAGGGCGTCGATCCCGATGCGGTGGACTCGCTGGTCGCGCGCATCCGTGCCACGCGCACGCTCCCGCTCGGCGGCGGCGTCGAGGTGCCGTTCGACGAGCCCGCGGACCTCGTCTTCCACGCAAGCTTCCTCCCCGGCCACCCCAATGGCATGGCGTTCACCGCGGTGCTCGCCGACGGTCGCCGCATCACCCGCCGCTATTATTCGATCGGCGGCGGCGCGATCCGGATGGAGGGGGAGGTGCCGGTCCGCGCCAATGTGGCGCTCCCCTACCCCTTCGGATCGGGCGACGAGCTGCTGGCGATCGGTGCGGCGACGGGCTTGAGCATCGCCGAGATCGTCCGCGCCAACGAGGGCGCGTGGCGCGACGAGGCCGAGACCGACGCCTTCCTCGCCTCGGTGCGCGCGGCGATGTTCGCCTCGATCGATCGCGGCTGCGGGGGCGAAGGCGAACTCCCCGGCGGGCTGCACGTCCCGCGCCGTGCGCGAAAGATCCGCGAAAAGCTGCTCGAGCGCGGGCCGCGCTCCGATCCGGGGCTGGTGTTCGAATGGGTCAGCCTCTACGCGCTCGCGGTCAACGAGGAGAATGCGGCGGGCGGCCGCGTCGTCACCGCGCCGACCAACGGCGCCGCCGGCGTGATCCCCGCGGTGCTCAAATATTATGAGGCGTTCGTCCACGGATCAAACCCCGCCGGTTCGCGCGCCTTTCTCTACACGGCCTCGGCGATCGGCTTCCTCTACAAGAAGCGCGCGTCGATCTCGGCGGCCGAGATGGGCTGCCAGGGCGAGGTCGGCGTCGCCTGCTCGATGGCGGCGGCGGGGCTTGCGGCGGCGCTGGGTGCGACCAATGCGCAGATCGAGAATGCCGCCGAGATCGGCATGGAGCATAATCTCGGGCTGACCTGCGATCCGATCGGCGGACTGGTCCAGATCCCCTGCATCGAGCGCAACACGATGGGCGCGATCAAGGCGATCAATGCGGCGTATCTGGCGCTGCACGGCGACGGGCGGCACATCGTCAGCCTCGACCAGGTGATCGAGACGATGCGCCAGACCGGCGAGGACATGAAGTCGAAATATAAGGAGACCAGCCTGGGGGGCCTGGCGGTGAATGTGGTGGAGTGCTGAGGAGCGCCCCTCCTTCCTATTCGTCATCCCGGACTTGATCCGGGATCCATACGCGCAACGCCTGCTACTTCGGCAGAGCGCGCGCTTGTCATCGTCCTGCCAAGCCACGAACGTCGCGTTTATGGATCCTGACCTTCGTCAGGATGACGGGCTTTAGCGGCGGCCGCGCCTCGCCCTTGACATTAATAACCATATGGGTTATACGCTGCACCCGTCCGCTGTCGCCTCCGATCAGGGCGACGCAGCGGGCGGGACGGGGTGGCGGTGCGATCGGCCGCCCGAACGGCCGGCGTGCCGGGCATCCGGAGGGACAAGCCCGCTACCCATGTTCAACCAGGCCAGCGCCTGC
>CAIQHF010000036.1 GCA_903871605.1 uncultured Sphingomonadaceae bacterium | reverse complement strand
GCAGGCGCTGGCCTGGTTGAACATGGGTAGCGGGCTTGTCCCTCCGGATGCCCGGCACGCCGGCCGTTCGGGCGGCCGATCGCACCGCCACCCCGTCCCGCCCGCTGCGTCGCCCTGATCGGAGGCGACAGCGGACGGGTGTGGCGTATAACCCATATGGTTCGTCATGTCAAGAGGTACGCGGATCGTTCTTCTATGATCGTCATCCTGACGAAGGTCAGCATCCATGAACGAGGTGTTCGTGGCGCGGCGGGACGATGACGAGCGTGTTCCTCGCCTGACTGACGGACGCGGCGTATATGGATCCCGGACCAAGTCCGGAATGACGAAGGGATATGACTACTATCGGCCCATAACAAGACCTTTACTATTACCCCATAAGCGGGGGAGGATGGCACAGCTAGACACCCGATCAAAACACAGAGCATCGTCGCTAAAGCAGTGGACGATAGCTGCCATGCTGCCAATCGCCGCGATTGCGAGCAGCGTGTTCACGAACCATAGCGCGGGCCTCGCTCGCCGTCGTCTCCCTCAACTGGCGACTATTGGAATGGATGCGATGAGGCTCGCGCCGCCGGGACGGCACCAATATACGAGGGAGAGCCCGGCTATCGCTCCGATATGGACGGCGATGGCGATGGCATCGCATGCGAACCGCATCATTTGTAAATGGTAGGGCGAGATTCGCCCAGTCGTTGCCATAGCACGCATCCGATACCTTCCCCGAAACCTGACATTGGGAGGAAGACGTGAACCCTGTCACCAAGGCTATCTTGAGCGGGATGATGGCCGCTTGGTGGTTCTGGTTATCGTGGCGTTCTTTGGCGACAGGAAGACCGGGCGGCTTTCGAGTCGATAGCCCGTTGCGTTCAGTGCAGCCGGGATGGTTTTGGTTCTGCACGGCCCTATTTGTTCTGTTTGGCCTTGGCGCGGCGCTACAGGCTGTTGGCCTGTAATCGCCCCAGATGTGGTCGTTCTTGGCAGCGGCGTCTGATCCCGAAAGCGGCCACTTGCTTACGATGCCTTGCTCGTTACGGTAGCAGCTATGAACGAAGCGCCATCTTACATAATACTCGATCCACGTCCCAATGCGGCAGATGCTCGCTATACGTTCTTCCTGCCAAACGCCGCCGAGCTTGCTTCTGTTGGCAGGGGCGATCTTGCCAAACTGATGTTCGAGTATACCCACGACATTGAAAAGTGGGGGATAGAGCGCATGTGGGTGATTGTGAATGACATACAAGACGGTCTAATATTAGGTCAGCTCGATAACGAACCATTCGAGCCAACATCGAAGTTAAAAGTAGGTGATACGATCCATTTTTCGCGTCACAATATTCTTTCTATACGATGGGCTCATCCAGAGGCGGCTCCACGACCAACCGTCCATCGGGAATACTGGGATCGCTGTCTGGTCGATAAGTGCGTGCTCGATGGTGAGGAGCCTGTTGAGTTCATCTACCGAGAAGAGCCCGACATGGCGCAGAAGGGCGACCAATATCCTGACAGTGGATGGCGCGTTCGAGGTCGAATGGGCGACAGCACAGACGAGGATTTAGAGGCGCGCAAACTCGAATACGTGGCGATAGGTGCCGTTCTCAATCGAGATGACAGTTGGGTAAGCCATATCGATGCGCCGATTGGAACCGCGCTAATGCGCGACTTTGAGACAAATAGCTATATCGCGGAAGATGCGGGCTAAGGCGGCTATCGGTCGTCCGCCGCCATAAGCGGCCTGTCGCAAATCCACCAATTCCGGTCCTCACGCTCGGCGATCATCGCGCCGATCGCAGTGTCCACCAGCCTTGCGCCGCGGCGATCGATCGGGTGAGCCGGGACGGCAACGACGCCGAATGGCGCCGGGCCGTCAATGCCTATCCCCTGAGCTTGGCGAGCATCGGCCGTTCCGCCGCGGGCACCAGCCCTTCGAGCACCAGCCAGAAGCCCGCCACCGCCGCCGGCCCCGCCTCGACATAGGCCGCCGACATCCGCGCGCGCAGTATCTCGAACAGCTCGGTCTCGAGCGTCGTGCCCGCCGCGGTCAGCCGCAGCAGCCGCTGGCGGCGATCGTCGCGCCCGACGCGGCTCTCGACCAGGCCGCGCGCGGTCAGGTCGTTGACGACGCGGCCGAGCGATTGCTTGGTGATGCCGAGCAGCGCGAGCAGCGTGCTCACCGTCAGATCGGGCTGGCGCGCGATGAAATAGAGCGAGCGGTGGTGCGCGCGGCCGAGGCCCTCCGCCGCCAGCCGTTCGTCGATCGCGCCGAGCAGCCGACCATAGCCGAAATGCATCAGCTCGATCCCGCGCCGGATCTCGGCTTCGCGCAGGAAGAGCGGGGAGGCGGGGCTCGAGGGGGCGGCCATGTTGACCCGCCTAATCCGGCTGCCTAGGCGGGGCAAGCGCGCGTTCGCGCCGCTTTGCGTGGAGACCGGATCGTGCCTGCCCTTGCGCCCGCCGCCCCGTTGCCGCGTGCCCCGCGCGCGGTCGTGTTCGACATGGACGGCACGCTGCTCGACACCGAGGCGGTCCACCGCGTCGCGATGCAGGCCGCCGCAAGCGAGCTCGGGCTCGAATTTCCCGACGCGCTGTTCCTCGAGCTGGTCGGCGTGCACCGCGACGCCAATACGCGCCAGCTGATCGGCCATTTCGGCGAGGATTTCCCGGTCGACGCCTTCTATGGCGACGCCGATTCGCGATTCGAGGCGATGTGGCGCGAGGGCGTGCCGCTGCGCCCCGGCGCGCGCGAGACGCTCGCATGGCTCGCCGCGAACGGCCTGCCGATGGCGATCGCGACCTCGACGACGAGCCCGTTCGCGCAGCAGCGGCTCGATCATGCCGGGCTGCTCGATTTCTTCGCGGTGGTGGTGACGCGCAGCGACGTCATGCGTCCCAAGCCCGATCCGCAGGCCTTCCTGCTCGCCGCGATGCGGCTCGGCGTCGATCCGCGCGACTGCGTCGCGGTCGAGGATTCGCCCAACGGGCTCGCGGCGGCGTCGGCGGCGGGGATGATGGCGGTGCTGGTGCCCGATCTCGTGCCGGCGGGCGCGGATGCGGCGCGGCTGGCGCATGCCGTCCTTCCCGATCTCTCCGCGGTCCGCGCGCTGATCGCCGCGGCGCCTTGCGCGACATGATGCCGCGAGATGATGCCGCGGCATGATCCGACGCATCGGGCTTTCCTCCCGGCCGAACCCCCGCTAAGGACCGGCCGGCCTTGGGGCGTCGCCAAGCGGTAAGGCACCGGCTTTTGATGCCGGCATTCGCAGGTTCGATCCCTGCCGCCCCAGCCAGGCCTTCCGCGTGCAGGAGGCCTGGGTGTCGGTAATCCTCGAATCCACCAGCGACCGTCGCGTTTCGCCCCCGCGACCCGATCCGCGCCGGCTTCGCGACGCATGATCCTCGCCACCGCCGTGACCTGGGCGGTCTGTGCCGCGTCGACCGCGGCTGTCGTCGTCCGCCCGTGGCGCTGGCCCGAGGCGGTCTGGGCGGTGCTCGGCGCGGCGCTGCTGCTGCTGTTCGGGCTGCTGCCGGCGTCGGCTGCGCTCGCGGCAGTGGCGAAGGGGACCGACGTCTATCTGTTCCTGATCGGCATGATGCTGCTCAGCGAGACCGCGCGCGCGCACGGGCTGTTCGACTGGATAGCGGCGACCGCCGCGAACCACGCCCGCGGATCGACAGCGCGGCTGTTCCTGCTGGTCTATCTGACCGGGATCGTCGTCACGACGTTTCTGTCGAACGACGCGACCGCGGTGGTGCTGACGCCCGCGGTCTATGCGGCGGCGAAGACGAGCAAGGCCGCGCCGCTGCCGCTGCTGTTCGCCTGCGCGATGATCGCCAATGCGGCGAGCTTCGTGCTGCCGATCTCGAACCCGGCCAATCTCGTGCTCTATGGCGGCAAGATGCCGCCGCTCGGCCAATGGTTCGGCTCGTTCGGCCTGCCCTCGCTCGCCGCGATCGGCGTGACCTATGCCGCGTTGCGCTGGTCCGAGCGCAAGTCGCTCGCCGGCGCATGCCGATCCGATGTCGCGCGCGATCCGCTGTCGGACGGCGGCAAGGCGGCGTTCGCGGGGATCGCGGCGACCGCGCTGCTGCTGCTCGCGATGTCGGCGCTCGACCGCGGGCTCGGCTTGCCGACCTGCCTTGCCGGGCTGGCGACGATGCTCGGCGTCTCGGTCTTCGCGCGGCGATCGCCGATCGCGCTCCTCCGTTCGGTGTCGTGGAGCGTGCTGCCGCTCGTCGCGGGGCTGTTCGTGCTGGTCGAGGCGCTCGCGCGCACGGGCGTGATCGGCCACGTCGCCGATGCGCTGCGCACGGCGGCGGCGGATCCGGCGCGCGGCGCGGCGCTCGCCGCGACGATCCTCGCCTTCGGATCCAACCTGATCAACAACCTCCCCGCCGGGCTGATCGCGAGGACCGCCGCTGCGCAGGCGCATCCGCCGCGGCTGATCGTCGACGCGCTGCTGATCGGGGTCGATCTCGGGCCCAATCTGTCGATCACCGGTTCGCTCGCGACGATCCTGTGGCTGCAGGCGATCCGCCGCGAGGGCGCGGATGTCGGCTTCTGGCGGTTTCTCAAGGTCGGCGGCGTGACGATGATCCCCGCGCTTGCCGCCGCGCTCGGCGCACGGCTGCTGATCGGTTGAGCGCTACCGATCCCGCGGCCTAGCCATCGGCCGCGCGCCGCGGTTGCAGAAAGGGGGGATCGAGACCAGCAGCAGCGGGATCGCGACGAGGATCAGCGTGACGTTGCCGACCGCGCGATAGAGCAGCACCCCGGCAATCCCCCCCAGCAGGAAGCAGCCCACCGTCTGCATGTGCAGCCGCAGCTTGGCGAGCACCGCCGGTCGCGTCTCGGGTGACGCGCTGCCGCCCGCGATCGCGATCAGCCGCGCGAGGCCGATGCCGATGTCGGTCGACATGCCCGAGACATGGGTGGTGCGCACCCGCGCGTCCGAGATATGCGTGACGATCGCGTTCTGCAGCCCCATCAGGAAGCTCAGCCCCAGGATCATCAGCGGAATCCCCGAGGGCGCCGCCACGTCGAGCTCGATCACGCCGAGCGCGGTGAGCAGCACCGCCTCGACGAACACGACCATCGCATAGACGGTGTCGATCCGGCGGCGCAGCCCGGCGTCGATCACCAGCGTCGAGACCGCCGCGCCACCGATGAAGGTCAGCACCACCGCGGCATAGCCGAGCCCGTGCCTCCAGCCGCCGAGCGCGATCAGGCTGGACAGCGTCGAGACGTTGCCGGTCATGTTCGCCGCGAAGAAGCCGACCGCGTGGAACACCGCGGCGTTGAGCGCGCCGGCGACCGAGGCGAGCACGGTCGCGAGGCGGCGATCGGCGGCATCGTCGCGCGCCGTGCCGCGGCGGATCAGCATCGCGCGCGCCGCGGCGTCATGGCGACCAGGTCCAGTCGCTGATCTCGGGCAGATCGTCGAAACATGCGCGGATATGGACGTCATGCGCCTCGAGCAGCGCGTTGCAATGCGCCAGAAGATCGCCGCTGTCGGCGAGCAGGCCGGGAACGTAGCGCAGCACGTCGAGGCACAGATGCAGCCGGCTCATCCGGTTGAGCACGACCATGTCGAACGGCGTCGTCGTGGTGCCCTCCTCGAGATAGCCGCGAATGTGGAAGCGATCGTGCGCCGAGCGGCCGTGGAGCAGGTCGTGGATCACGCCGGGATAGCCGTGGAAGGCGAAGATCACCGGCGCGTTGGCGGTGAAGATGTCGACGAACGCGGCGTCGGACATGCCGTGCGGATGGCGATCGGCGGGGCAGAGCCGCATCAGGTCGACGACGTTGACGACGCGGACGTTGAGCGTCGGCGCATATCGGCGCAGCAGCCAGGCGGCGGCGATCGTCTCCTGCGTCGGGATGTCGCCCGCGCAGGCGAGCACGATGTCGGGCTGCTCGGGCCGGTTGCTGTACATGTCCCACACGCCTGCGCCGCGCGCGCAATGCACCTTGGCTTCGTCCATCGTCAGCCATTGCAGCTGCGGCTGCTTGTCGATGACGATCAGGTTGAGATAGTTGCGGCTGCGCAGGCAATGGTCGGCGACGGTCAGCAGGCAATTGGCGTCGGGCGGCAGGTAGACGCGCGCGACGATCGGCTTGCGGTGGATGATCGTGTCGATGAAGCCTGGCCCCTGATGGCTGAAACCGTTGTGGTCGTTGCGCCAGCAGGTCGAGGTGAGCAGATAGTTGAGCGACGGCACGTCCGCGCGCCACGGCACGCGCCGGGCATGCTCGATCCACTTGGCATGCTGCATCGCCATCGAATCGACGATCATCGCGAACGCCTCATAGGTGGCGAACAGCCCGTGCCGGCCGGTCAGCGTATAGCCCTCGAGCCAGCCGTGGCAGCAATGCTCGCTGAGTACCTCCATCACGCGGCCGTCGTGCGAGAGATGGTCGTCGCCGGGCTCGATCGTGCTGACCAGGCACCGGTCCGACACCTCGAACACCGCGCCGAGCCGGTTGGAATTGGTCTCGTCGGGGCAGAAGAGGCGGAAATTGGCGGGATTGGCGCAATAGACGTCGCGCAGATATCGGCCGAGCACCGCGGTCGATCCGACGCGCGCGTGCGCGCGTTCTTCGAACGTGACGGCATAGTCGGCATATTCGGGCAGCTTCAGCGGTACGGTCAGCAGCCCGCCATTGGCGTGCGGATTGGCGCCCATGCGCCGCGCGCCGTCGGGGGCGAGCGCGGCGTATTTGGGACGGAATCGGCCACCTTCATCGAACAGCTCCTCGGGACGATAGCTGCGCATCCAATCCTCGAGGATGCGCAGATGGTCCGGGTTGGTGCGCACTTCCGATACGGGAACCTGATGCGCGCGGAAGGTGCCCTCGATCTTGAGCCCATCGACGAATTTGGGGCCGGTCCAGCCCTTGGGCGTGCGCAGCACGATCATCGGCCAGCACGGTCGCGCGCCGAGCCCGTTGGCGCGGGCATCGGCCTGGATCGCGCGGATCTGGAGCACCGCGGTCTCGAGCGCCTGCGCGAAGTGCTGGTGGACCACCGCCGGATCGTCGCCCTCGACGAACAGCGGCGCATAGCCCTGGCCCTCGAAGAATTTGGCGAGATCGGCGTCGCTGTGCCGCGCCCAGACGGTCGGCCCCGAAATCTTGTAGCCGTTGAGGTGGAGGATCGGCAGCACCGCGCCGTCGCGCGTCGGATTGATGAAGTCGATGCTCTTCCAGCTGCCCGCCAGCGGCCCCGTCTCGGACTCGCCGTCGCCGACCACCGCGGTGACGAGCAGATCGGGATTGTCCATCACCGCACCGAAGGCATGGAGCAGGACATAGCCGAGCTCGCCGCCCTCGTGGATCGAGCCGGGGGTGGGCACGCTGACATGGCTGGGAACGCCGCCCGGGGTCGAGAATTGGCGGAACAGCCGCAGCATGCCCGGCTCGTCGCGCGTGATCGCGGGATAGAAGTCGGTATAGCTCCCCTCGAGCCAGACATTGGCGATCAGCGCGGGGCCGCCGTGGCCCGGCCCGGCCATGTAGATCGCGTCGAGATCATATTTGCGGATCAGCCGGTTGAGGTGGACGTAGATGAGGTTGAGCCCGGGCGAGGTGCCCCAATGGCCGAGCAGCCGCGGCTTGATATGTTCGACCTTGAGCGGCTCGCGGAGCAGCGGATTGGCGGACAGGTAGATCTGGCCGACGTTGAGGTAGTTGGCGGCGCGCCACCAGGCGTCGATGCGCTCCAGTTCGTCGTCGGCGAGCGGCGCGACGCCGATCGATGCGGTCTGGCTCATGCAATCTCCTGAAGGACATATCGCGAGACCGCTCTACGCGGCGCGTGCTTTGTAACCATGGCAGGAGCGCAGGTGCGGGCCGGCGGCGGCGACGCCCGCCTCAACTTCCGTCCGCGACCGAGAGCGGCGCGAGCCCGCGATGGTGGTCGGCGGCGAGCATCGCGCAGACCTTGCGCGCGCGTTCGTGGACGTCTTGCAGCGTCTGGTCGACGAAGCGCTTGGGAAATCCCTCGACGATCCCGCCGAGATGGAGATGCTCGCACGATCTCATCGCGAAGGCGTGGAAGAGATAGCGTCCGAACACGTTGCGCAGCGATTCGACCTGCGCCTGCTCGTCGAGCCAGATCTCGCGCGCGCCCGAACTGGTGATGCTGAGCATCCGGCGGCCGGAGAGCACGCTGTTGCCCGCGCGATCCTGCACGTCCGCGGCGGTGACCCCCGCGCCGAGCACCCGGTCGATATAGCCCTTCATCATCGCCGGCGGCATGGCGAACCAGATCGGGTAGATCAGCGTGTAGATGTCCGCACCGCCGATCAGATCGAGCTCGGCGCGGACATCGGGGGACAAGTGACCGGCATGACGGCGTGGTCGCTCGGCATCCCTGAGGATCGGATCGAAGTCCATCGCGTAGAGATCGCGGACCAGCACCTCCTGCCCGCAGCCGCGCACCGCCTCGCAATAGGTCTCGGCGACCGAGGCGTTGAAACTATGCTGCGCCGGATGGGCCAGCACCACGACGTGGCGCGGTTGGGCATCGGCGGGCTGAGCGGACATCGGACGTCTCCCTTTCGCGCGACCCTATTCGCCGGTCGTCGGCCTCGCTCTCCGTGATTCTACCTAGGTGACCGGCGGCGATCGCCACCGGTCCGGTCCGCCGCTAGTGCGCGAGGAACAGCGGCACGTCGCTTTCGGCGAGCATCGTCCGGCTGACACCGCCGAGCAGCGCTTCACGGATGCGGCTGTGGCCGAAGCCGCCCATGACGACATAATCGGGTTTCCGGCTGCGCATTTCGGCGAGCAGCGTCGCGCCGATGTCGCCCGCGAGCGGCGGCACGACGACGATCTCGACGGCGATGCCGTGGCGGGCGAGGTAGATCGCCGCATCCTCGCCGGTGGCGGGCGCGCCGCCATGGATTTCGAGCAGCGTCACCGTCCGCGCGCGCTTGAGCAGGGGCACCGCGGCACGCAGCGCGGCGGTGGCGGCATCGGATCCGTCCCACGCGATCAGCACGTCGCCGCACGGATCGAACGATCTGGCGGTGTCGGGGACGGCGAGGATCGGCGCGTCGCATTGCGTGAGCACCTGCCCGGCGACCGTACGCATGTCGGGGCCGAACGCATCCTTCAGGCTGCGGTTGATCACGATGAGATCGGCGAGCTCGGCGGTTTCGGCGAGGCACAGCGCGAGCCCGCCCGTGATGTCGCGCCAATCCCAGGAGACGTCCTCGACCGCGAGCCGCGCCTCGAGCCGCGTCCGGTTCGCGCTCTCGCGCTCGCGCTCGTCGGCGAGCAGGATCGCGGTCGCGCCGTACATGTCGCCGGGGACGTTGGGGAGCACCGCCACGTCGAGACATTTGAGATGCCCGCCGACCGCGCGGCAGACATCGAGCGCGGACTGGAAGCGGGCTTCCTGACCCGCGTCGTCGTGGACCAGCAGAAGGATGTTCTTCATCGGTGTCGCCTCCAAGGGTGGATCGTCGCGAGGCTTAGGATCGCGCGGGGTCGGCCGGCATCCGCAATGATACGGAGGTGCCGGGCCGCGCGATCAGGCCGGGGCCAGCTGGGCCGGCACCGCGTCGGCGATCAGCGCGTCGCACATGGCCGCCGCGTGGCTCGTCACCTGGCGCAGATTGGCGTCGACGAATTCGGGCGGAAGACCGTCGATGGTCTCGCCGAAGTGGAGATTCTCGAACGCCTTGAGGCCGAAGGCGTGGAGCAGGTAGCGGCCGAACACGTTGCGCAGCGAATCCATCTGGTCCTGCTGGCTGAGCCACGTTTTGCTCGCTCCCGACGAGGTGATGCTGAGCAGGCGCTTGTCGCGCATCAGCGTCTTCGCGCTCCGCTCCTGGACCTGGCGGACCTTGACGCCGGCGCCGAGCACCCGGTCGACATAGCCCTTCATCATCGCCGGCGGCATGCCGAACCAGATCGGATAGACGAACACGAAGGCGTCGCTGCCGTCGATGATCCTCAGCTCCGCCGCGACGTCGTCGGCGAGCGTGAAGCCCTGATCGTGCGGCCGTTCGGCATCCTTGAGGATCGGATCGAAGCCGAGCGCATAGAGATCGCGCACGATCGCCTCCTGGCCGCGTTCCCGCACCGTGGCGCAATAGGTGTCGGCGACCAGCGCGTTGAAGCTGTGCGGATCGGGATGCGCCAGGATGACGACGTGGCGCGGCGCATAGACGGCGGGCTGTTGGGACAAGGCGAGCTCCTTTCGGTGGCGGGCAGGGTCGCGGTGCGTCACGCCGTCGCGGCGTGCACCAGCAGCAGCGGCACCGGGCAGCTCGCGAGCATCGTGCGCGTCACGCCGCCGAACAGGCGTTCGCGGACGCGGCTATGCCCGAACGCGCCCATCACGCAGTAGCTGGCGCGGAGCCGGCGGACCCGCTCGAGCAACGCGTCGCCGGCGGTCTCCCGAAGCGGGCGCTCGGCCTGCACGGTCGCGAGGATTCCGTGCCGGGCCAGATAGACGGCGGCGTCGTCGGCGGGGATCGTGACCGAGCCGTCGTCGAGCTCGACCAGCGTCACCGCATGCGCCCGGCGCAGCAACGGGACGGCCGCGCGCATCGCGGCGACCGCCGATGCGGACCCGTCCCAGGCGATCAGCGCGTGTCCGCCGGCGTCGAATCCGCGCGTCTGCGCCGAGACAGCGAGGATCGGCCGGCCGGTCCTGACCAGCACTTCGCTCGCCGCGCTGCTGACATGGCTCGGGCGGAGCCGCTCGACGTCCTGGTCGAGCACGATCAGATCGGCCAGCGCGGAGACCTGCACCAGCGACGTCGCGATATCGCCGACCATCTCGATCCAGTCGGTGCTGACCAGTTCGGCCTCGAGCCGCGCCTCGATCCGCGAGCGGTTGGCGCCCTCGCGCTCGAGCTCCGCCACGGTGAGCACGGACGCCACGCCGCCGAACGGCACGCCGACAGGCTCGGGCACCGCGATCTCGATGCAGCTGAGGTGGCCGTTGACCGCGCGGGCGAGGTCGAGCGCCACCGCGAGCCGCGCGTCCTGGCCTTCGTCGTCATGGACGAGCAATGCGATGATCTTCACGGCCTATCGCCTCTTTTTGCGCAATGGAGGCCGCCAGCGTGGCGCCGGGCGGACTGGGTGCCGCAGTCGATAGCCCGTCCGCAAAGCATCAAGGATACGTAACTATCCCGATGTCGGCGCGTTCGCGTCGTGCGCCAGCAGCGCGGCGGCGTGGCGCGCGATCATCAGCTCCTCGTCGGTGGGGACGACGCGAACCGCCACGCGGCTGTCCGCCGTGCTGATCAGCGGGTCGTTGCGGCGGTTGGCGTCGGCGTCGATCGCAATCCCCAGCCAGGCGAGACGCGCGCAGACGCGCAGCCGCAGCTCGGGCGCATTCTCGCCGATGCCCGCGGTGAAGACGAGCCCGTCGAGGCCGCCGAGCGACGAGACCAGCGCGCCGGCCTCGCGCGCGATGCGATAGGCGAACAGCTCGACCGCCTCGCGCGCATGCGGATCGGCGCTGTCGAGTAGCACGCGCATGTCGCTCGATACGCCCGACACGCCGAGCAGGCCCGATTGTTCGTACAGCAGATGCTCGACCGCCTCGGCGGTCATGCGCTTGTGCTGGAACAGATAGAGGATCGCCCCCGGGTCGATCGATCCGCAGCGCGTGCCCATCACCAGCCCATCGAGCGTGGTGAAGCCCATCGTCGTGTCGATGCTCCGGCCGCCGTCGATGGCGCACAGGCTCGCGCCGTTTCCCAGATGCGCGACGATCACCCGGCCTGCCGCAAGCGTCGGATCGATCTCCGCCAGCCGGCGCGCGACATATTCGTAGGAGATACCGTGGAAACCGTAGCGGCGCATCCCCTCGTCGGCCAAGGATCGCGGCAGCGCGAGGCGCTGGGCGACCGCGGGCTGGGCGTGGTGGAAGCCGGTGTCGAAGCAGGCGATCTGCGGCAGGGCCGGCCGCAGCGCGGTCACCGCGCGGATCGCGGCGAGGTTGTGCGGCTGGTGCAGCGGCGCCAGCGGACACAGCGCGGTGAGCCGATCGAGCACGTCGCCCGCTATCCGCACCGGGGCGAAGAAGTCCGATCCGCCATGCACCACGCGGTGACCGACACCGACGAGATCGCGACCCGCATCATGCTCGATCTGCTCGAGCAGTCCCTGCAGCAAGCTCTCGTGCGTCTCGCCGTCGCCGCGCGCCCAGCGGCGCTCGGCGATCACGCGGCCGCGCGCGTCGCGCGTGACCAGATGGGGCGCGATCCCGATGCCTTCGATCTTGCCGTGCGCCAGCGCGGTCAGGCCCGCGGCGTCGTCGGCACGGAACAGCGCGAATTTGAGGCTCGACGAACCCGCATTGAGGCAGAGGATCGTACCCGACATCGGCGCTCTCCGGCGGTGCGACCGCGCGCCGCACACCGGCTTACGTAGAACACCCAATGGAGCAGCGCAGCGGCGAAGTTCATCTGCGGCGGCATCGGTCGTCCCGGACCGACCGGCGTCGGCGGCTAGCGCTCAGACCAAGCGGCGCGCCGCCCAGTACAGAAGGACCAGCGCGATGATCTTTGCGAGCACCGATCCCTATACCGGACAGATGGTCAAGAGCTTCCCCACCGCGACCGACGACGAGGTCGACGCGGCGATCGCGCGGGCGCACGAGACGTTCCAGTCGTGGCGCGACACCAGCTTCGCGGCGCGCGCGGCGATCATGCAGCGGGCCGCGGACCTATTGCGCCGCGACAGCGATCGGTTCGCGCCGTTGCTGACGCTCGAGATGGGCAAGCTGGCGAGCGAGGCGCGCGGCGAGGTCGAACTGTCGGCGGCGATCTTCGAATATTATGCGCGCAACGCGGAGGCGCTGCTTGCGCCGCAGGCGTTGCCCGTCGCGGATCCGGCGGAGGGCAGGGCGACGCTCGTCACCGAGCCGCTCGGCGTGCTGCTCGCGATCGAGCCGTGGAATTTCCCCTATTACCAGATCGCCCGGATCATCGCGCCGCAGCTTTCGGCGGGCAACACGATGCTGCTCAAACATGCCGCCAACGTGCCGCAGAGCGCGGCGGCGTTCGAGGCGCTGATGCGCGAGGCCGGGCTCCCCGCGGGCGCGTTCATCAACCTCTACGCCTCACATGATCAGGTCGAGCGCATCATCGCCGACGCGCGCGTCCGCGGCGTCGCGCTGACCGGTTCGGAGGCGGCGGGCGCGGCCGTCGCGGCGCAGGCGGGCAGGGCGCTCAAGAAATCGACGATGGAATTGGGCGGTGCCGATGCCTTCGTCGTGCTCGCCGACGCCGATCTCGACAAGACGACGCGGTGGGCGGTGTTCGGGCGCCACTGGAACGCGGGGCAGGTCTGCGTCTCGTCGAAGCGGATGATCGTCGTCGATTCGCTCTACGATGCCTTTCTCGCGCGCTACACCGCGGGCGTCGCCGCGCTGCGGATGGGCGATCCGTCCGATCCCGAGACGACGCTCGCGCCGCTGTCGTCGCAAAAGGCGGCGGACGATCTCAAGGAGATGGTGCGCAAGGCGGTCGAGGGCGGCGCCACCGCGACCCCGGTCGGCCCCGACGTCCCCAATCAGGGCGCGTTCGTCCAGCCGGTCATCCTGACCGACGTCGGCGAGGACAATCCCGCGCGATACTGGGAATTCTTCGGTCCGGTCTCGATGCTGTTCCGCGCCAAGGACGAGGAGGATGCGGTGCGGATCGCCAACGATTCCCCCTTTGGCCTGGGCGGGTCGGTGTTCACCGCCGATCCCGAACATGGCGCCGAGGTCGCCAAGCGGATCTCGACGGGCATGGTCTTCGTCAACCATCCGACGATGGTCAAGGCGGACCTCCCGTTCGGCGGGGTGCGGCGCTCGGGCTATGGGCGCGAGCTGCTCGGCCTCGGCATCAACGAGTTCGTCAATCACAAGCTGATCGACGTCGTCGATATCGACGCCGTCTTCTGATCCGTCGTTTCCCGCCGAGGAGTGCATCATGCAGAAGACCATGAAAGCGGCCGTCGTCCGCGAATTCGGCAAGCCGCTGGTGATCGAGGAGGTCAGCGTGCCGATGCCCGGGCCGGGGCAGATCCTCGTCAAGATCGCCGCGACCGGCGTCTGCCATACCGACCTGCACGCCGCGCATGGCGACTGGCCGGTCAAGCCCAATCCGCCGTTCATCCCGGGCCATGAAGGGGTCGGGCATGTCGTCGCGGTCGGTGTGGGCGTCGGTCACGTCCGCGAGGGCGACCGCGTCGGCGTGCCGTGGCTCTACAGCGCCTGCGGCCACTGCGTCCATTGCCTCGGTGGCTGGGAGACGCTGTGCGAGGCGCAGCAGAACACCGGCTATTCGGTCAATGGCAGCTTCGCCGAATATGTGCTCGCCGATCCCAACTATGTCGGCCACCTGCCCGACGGCATCGGGTTCGTCGAGATCTCGCCGATCCTGTGCGCGGGGGTCACCGTCTACAAGGGCCTCAAGGTCACCGACACCAAGCCCGACGACTGGGTCGCGATCTCGGGGATCGGCGGCCTCGGCCACATGGCCGTCCAATATGCCAAGGCGATGGGGCTCAACGTCGTCGCGATCGACATCGACGATGCCAAGCTCAGGCTCGCCGAGGAACTGGGCGCGGCGCTGACCGTCAACGCGCTCACCACCGACCCGGCCGCGTTCATCAAGAAGCAGATCGGCGGCGCGCAGGGCGTGCTGGTCACCGCGGTATCGCCCAAGGCCTTCGCGCAGGCGATGGGCATGGTCAGGCGGGGCGGCACGGTCTCGCTCAACGGACTGCCGCCCGGCGATTTCCCGCTGTCGATCTTCGATACCGTGCTCAACGGGATCACAGTGCGCGGGTCGATCGTCGGAACGCGGCTCGATCTGCAGGAATCGCTCGATTTCGCCGCGCACGGCAAGGTTCGCGCGACGGTGACGACCGACAGCCTCGACAATATCAACGACGTGTTCGGCCGGATGGAGCGCGGCGAGATCGAAGGACGTATCGTGCTCGATTTCGAGACGGCCGCGGTTGCTGCCACGCCCGACCTCGTGCTGGCCTAGTCTTAGGGCGCAGGGTGGCGCGGCCGCGTCATCCTGCGGTCCGGGCTTGCAATTCGGGCCCGGGGCCCAGGACGCGCGCGCGTCTCAGTCGAGCGGCGCCTTGCGCTGGATGATCGTCATCAGCGCCTGATCCTGCAGCGGCTTTTCGAGGACGACGTCGAAGCCCGCGTCGTGCGCCGCCGAGGCCAGCGCTGCGCCGTGGAAGCCGGTGATCAGGATCGCGGGGCGCTGCCAGCCCCTGGCGCGGAGGTCCCTGAGCAGGTCGATGCCGTTCAGGCTCGTCATGCGATAATCGGTGATGAGGCAGGCGGCATCGATCGCCGCCGGATCGTCGAGCATCTGGCGACCATCGGCGTAGGCGCGGACATTGTAGCCGCGGCCGCGCAGCAGCAGCTGGAGCGAACGCCGGACGGCGGGGTCGTCCTCGACCAGCAGCAATTTGCTCGGATCGATCGACGCGGGAATCGGGTGGCCCGCGTCGTTTGCCGTCCGCACATCGGTCATCGTCGTCGTCGTCCTGCCTCGGCTCACGTCCGGTCCAGCCCGTCGTGCGCCGAAACGAGGGATCGCGTCGCTACGTATTGATACCGTACGGGGTTTCCACGCCTCAGGCATGGCTGGCACGCGCCGCTCATGCCGGGCGCATCGTCCCCGTCTCGATGAAGCGCTGGTGCCAGGAGAGCGCCTCGGCGGGCAGCATCGGCGTCTGCAACCCGTAGGCGCCGTGCTGCGCCCGCTCGAAATAGTCGGCGAGGGCATCGCGATAGGCCGGGTGCGCGCAGCGCGCGATGATCAGCCTGGCGCGCTGCTTGGGGCTCAGCCCGCGCAGGTCGGCGAGCCCCTGTTCGGTGACGAGCACCTGCACGTCCTGCGCGATGTGGTCGACATGGCTGGCGAAGGGCACGATCGCGCTGATCGTGCCGCCCTTGGCGGTCGACGGCGTCATGAAGATCGAGACATAGGCGTTGCGCGCGAAATCGCCCGATCCGCCGATCCCGTTCTGGATGCGCGAGCCCATGACATGCGTCGAATTGACGTTGCCGTAGATGTCCGCCTCGATCAGTCCGTTCATCGCAAGACAGCCCAGCCGGCGGATGATCTCGGGATGGTTGCTGATCTCCTGCGGCCGCAGGATCATCGTGTCGCGGTAGCGCGCCATGTCGGTGTTGACCGCGGCGGCGGCCTCCGGGCTGAGCGAGAAGGCGGTCGCCGACGCCATCCGCAGCCGTCCGGAGGCGAGCAGATCGAGCATCCCGTCCTGGATCACCTCGGTATAGGCAGTCATATTGTCGAACGGGCCGTCGATCAGACCGGTCAGCACCGCATTGGCGACGTTGCCGACGCCCGACTGGAGTGGCAGCAGCGAGGCGGGCAGGCGCCCCCTGGCGACCTCGTGGCGGAAGAATTCGAGCAGGTGGCCGGCAATGCCGAGCGCGGCGGCATCGGGCGGCGTGAAGGGCGCGTTGCGATCGGGAGAATCGGTCTCGACGATCGCGACGATCTTGTCCGGATCGCAGCGGAAAAAGGGTTCGCCGATGCGGTCGTCGGCGCGGATCAGCGGAATCGGCACGCGGTGCGGCGGCAGCGCGGTGCCATAATAGATGTCGTGCATCCCCTCGAGCGCGGGATTTTGCCAGTGATTGACCTCGAGGATCACCTGGCTCGCGCGATCGAGCCATGTCTTGTTGTTGCCGATCGAGGAGGAGGGGATCAGCGAGCCATCCGCGCGGATTCCGGAGACCTCGATCAGCGCGGTGTCGAGCGGGCCGAGAAAGCCCTGCCACGCCATCGGCGCGACCTGGCTCAGATGCATGTCGAGATAGTCCATCTTGCCCGCGTTGATCTTCTCGCGCGCGATCGGATCGGAATTATACGGCAGGCGAAGCTCGATCCCGTCGGCCTTGGCGAGCGCGCCGTCGAGCTCGGGGCCGGTCGAGGCGCCGGTCCAGACGCGCAGCTTGAACGGATGCCCCGCGGCATGTTCGGCCTCGATACGCCCGGCGAGCGCCAGCGGCACCGCCTTGGGATAGCCCGACCCGGTAAAGCCGCTCATCCCGACGGTGCTCCCCGACGCGACCAGCGCGGCGGCGGCATCGGCGCTCATGCACTTGTCGGCGAAGCGGCCCAAACGGCTCGAACTCATGATGATCCTTCCTGTGGTGTGAATGGGTGCCGCGCCGCCTCGTCCGCGCGTCGATGCGGCCTGCCGCGATCAGCCGGGTGCCGCCTTGCCGATCCCTGCGGCGAACGCGATGCGCAGCGTGTCCGAGAGCGTGTGCTTGCCGAGCTTGGTCATCAGATTGGCGCGATGCACCTCGACGGTCCGCGTCGATATGCCGAGATCATAGCCGATCGTCTTGTTGGGCAGCCCCTTGACCAGTCCCTCGAGCACCTCGCGCTCGCGCGGCGTCAGCGCGCCGAGTTGCGCCCGCGCGATGTCGGCATCGACATGCTCGCGCCCGGCCTCGTCCAGCCGGCGGAACGCTTCGTCGATCGCCGCGATCAACGCGGCCTTCTCGAACGGCTTTTCGATGAAATCGACCGCACCGCCCTTGATCGCGCGGACCGCGAGATAGATGTCGCCGTGGCCGGTCAGAAAGATCACCGGAAGCGTGATGCCGCGGCGACGCATTTCCTCGTGCACGGCGAGCCCGTCCATGCCCGGCATGCGGATATCCATCAGCACGCAACCCGCCTCGGCGGTCTTCGCCGCCGACAGGAAGTCGTCGCCCGAGGCATAGCCATGGACGACGAAGCCCGAGGTCTTGAGCAGGAAGCCGATCGAGCGGCGGATCGCCTCCTCGTCGTCGACGACATGGACGATCCGCTTATCCATCGGCACCATGCGCCGCGTCGTCGCGGGGCCGCGCGCCGGCGCCCTGTCGACGACCCGCGTCGCTGGTCGATCGCCGTAGCTCGCCGCTCATTCACCGTTCCTTGGCATTGGCGGTCGGTTGCACGTGGTGCAATCCGCTGGAAATACGTGTCACTACGTAGTGCGGACGGTCGCGTCGCGGCGAGGCTCAGGGCAGCAGGACGGCGGCGCCCTCGAAGCGACCTGCGCGCAGGTCGGCAAGCGCCTCGTTGGCGCGGTCGAGCGGATAGCGCGTCGTGGTCGTGACGATCCCGATCCTCGGCGCGAGCCCGAGGAAATCGAGCCCGTCCTGCCGCGTCAGATTGGCGACCGAGAGGATCTGCCGCTCCTCCCAGAGCGCCGAATAGGGAAAGCCGGGTATGTCGCTCATGTGGATTCCCGCGCAGACCACGCGGCCGCCCTTGCGGACCGCGTCGAGCGCGATCGGCACGAGATCGCCGAGCGTGGCGAAGATGATCGCGGCATCGAGCAGATCGGGCGGGCGCTCGTCGGACCCGCCGGCCCACACCGCGCCCAGTGACCGCGCGAAGCGTTGCGTCGCGACGTCGCCGGGCCGCGTGAAGGCATAGACCGAGCGTCCCTGCCACGCCGCGACCTGCGCGACGATGTGCGCCGATGCGCCGAAACCGTAGAGCCCCAGCCGCCTGCCATCGCCCGCCTTGCCGAGCGCGCGCCATCCGATCAGCCCGGCACAGAGCAGCGGCGCCAAGGCGACATCTTCGCCCGTTTCGCCGAGCGGAAAGGCATAGCGCGCATCGGCGATGACCGCGCTCGCGAAGCCGCCGTCGCGCGTATAGCCGGTGAACAGCGGCCGATCGCACAGATTCTCGGCGTGCGAGCGGCAATAGGGGCAAACCCCGCAGCTATGGCCCAGCCAGGGGATGCCGACGCGCTCGCCGACGCGGAGCGTGTCGACACCGGCGCCCAGCGCGTCGACGCGGCCGACGATCTCGTGACCGGGAATGATCGGAAGCGGATGCTCCGCGAGCTCGCCGTCGACGACGTGCAGGTCGGTGCGGCACACGCCGCAGGCGGCGATCCGCACGCGGATCTCGCCGGGGCCGGGCAGGCGATCGGGAAGCTCGGTCCAGCGGAGCGGCTGCCCGATCGCCGTCAGCAGCATGGCGTGCATCGGAAACCTCCCCGCGGTCCGGCCCGATCGTCGTGATCTGGCGCGAGCTTAGCCGTCCGCTCGGGGGCGGCTGAAGACGGAAAACTACCTAGGCGTCGCAGCAGGCGCGCGGGGGCAGGCGCGGGCGGCGCGGTCCGGCGAGGCGATGTGTTGGTCGGGGAGACAGGATTCGAACCTGCGACCCTCTGGTCCCAAACCAGATGCGCTACCAGGCTGCGCCACTCCCCGACGGCGCCGCCTTATCCCGCCTTGACGGCAGATGGCAACGGACTTCGCATGCGATCCGCGCGATCGCGCCCGCGCGCAAAGAAAAACGGGCGCTTCCGCGAGGAAACGCCCGTTTTATTTTGGCTCGACGACCGCAGGCGCGGCCGATCGCTCCCGATTACTTGGCCGCGTTGTCGATCGCGTCGGCCTTGTTCGAGGCGTCCGCCTTGACGGCGTCGGCCGAGTTGTGCGCGGCGTCCGACGCATTGTCGAGCGCGTTGGCGGTCGCGGCGTTCGACGCGTTGTCGGCGGCGGCGGACAGCATGTCGCCCTGGTTGTCGAGCGCGGCGGCGGCGTTGTCACCGGCGTTGTCGACGGCAGCGGCCTGGTCCGTCTTGTGGCAGGCGGCGACGGTCATCAGGCCGGCGGCGGCGAGGACGAAAGCAAGCTTCTTCATTCGGGCGCTCCTAGAAGTCTTCTAGACAAACAATATCGCGGGCCCGGCTGAAACCGTCCCCGGACCGACGGCATAGCGCACCGTCGGCACGGGTCAACGGCAAAAATGGCTGGACTTGTTCGGGTTGGCGCATATCTTCGCGGCTGCACAATGCATGGCGCAACCTTTGTCGCGGTGGCGCATTTATCGATTATTCCGCTTTTTTGCGTCCGTCGATGGTAGCTGTCAGGCCCTCGTGGCGCGCCGTTTGGGAACGCATCATGGCCGCCATCTCCGCCACGACATTGCACCGCGTCGCGCTGATCGGAAACAGCCCGCCACGTCTGTGCGGCATCGCAACATTTACGCAGGACGTGAGAAAAGGTCTTATCGCGGCGTTTCCGCAGCTTGCGGTCGACGTTTACGCGATGAACGACCGCGACGCGCGCTATGATTATCCGCCCGAAGTCGTCGCTGCGATCGACCAGCACGACCTCGCCGATTATGCGCGCGCCGCGCAGACGATCAACGCGAGCGGCGCCGACATCGTCTGCGTCCAGCACGAATATGGCATTTTCGGCGGCGCGGCGGGGGCCTATCTGCTCAAGCTGCTCGACCGCGTGACGATGCCCGTGGTGGTGACGCTGCACACCGTGCTCGAGCAGCCCAATCCCGAGCAGCGCGGCGTGATCGAGGCGCTGGTGCGCCGCGCCGCCAAGCTGATCGTGATGGCCGAGAAGGGGCGCCGCATCCTGCGCGAGGTCCACGGCGTCGCCGACGATCGCATCGCGGTGGTGCCGCACGGCGCGCCCGATCGTCCGCGCGCGGCACCCGAGACGCTCAAGGCGCGCTTCGGCTTCGCCGGTCACCGCGTGCTGCTGACCTTCGGGCTGCTGTCGCCCAATAAGGGCATCGATACGATGATCCGCGCGATGCCGGCGATCGTCGCGCGCCATCCCGACGCGCTCTATGTCGTGCTCGGTGCGACGCACCCTCATCTCGTCGCGCACGAGGGCGAGGCCTATCGCGAGGGGCTGGTGGCGCTTGCCGCCGAACTCGGCGTCAGCGCGCATGTCCGCTTCATCGACGGCTTCGTCGAGAAGGAGGCGCTGATCGATCATATCGCCGCTGCGGATATTTATGTGACGCCCTATCTCAACGAGGCGCAGATCACCTCGGGGACGCTCAGCTATGCGGTCGCGATGGGCAAGCCCGTGGTCTCGACGCCCTATTGGCATGCGGTCGAGTTGCTCGCCGACGGTGTCGGGATCGTCGTCCCGTTCGGCGACAGCCCCGCCTTCGCGACGAGCATCTGCGACCTGCTCGACAAGCCCGACATGCTCGATACGATGAGCCGCAAGGCCTGGGCGGTGGGGCGCAGTATGACATGGCCCGCGCTCGCGCGCGCCTATGTCGCGATCTTCGAAGAGGCGGTGCGGACGCAGCCGGCGCGGCTGGTCAGCGGCGACCGCCGATCCGATCCGATCCGTCCGCATCTGGGCGCCGTCGAGCGGCTTACCGATGGCTGCGGGATCATCCAGCATTCGATCTTCACGGTGCCCGACCGCCTGCACGGCTATTGCGTCGACGATAATTGCCGCGCGCTGATGCTGATGCACCGCCTGCCCGCCGCCGCGGCCGCGCGCGCCGACCAGCTCGCCATCGTCTATGCCGCCTTCGTCCAACATGCCTGGAACGGTCATCAGGGCCGGTTCCGCAATTTCATGGCGTTCGATCGCGGCTGGCTCGAGGAGCAGGGCTCCGAGGACAGTTTCGGGCGCACGCTCTGGTCGCTCGGCGACACCGCGGCGCGGGCGCGCTCGCATGAGCTCAGGCTGTGGGCCTCGCATCTGTTCGACCAGGTCGCGCCGCATGCGCACGCGCTGGCCAGCCCGCGGACATGGGCGTTCTGCATCCTCGCCGCCGATGCGATGCTCGACGCGCATCCCGGCCACGAGGTCGCGATGGCGATGCTGCGCGATCAGTCGCGCCGACTGCAGGCCGAGCTCCATGCCGCCCGCCGTCCGGGCTGGGACTGGTACGAGCAGGTGCTCGCCTATGACAATGCACGCCTGCCCGAGGCGCTGATGCGTGCCGGCAGACGGCTCGGCGACACGCAGCTCGGCGCCGACGGAATAGCCACGCTGCAATGGCTGGACGCGATCCAGACCAATGCCGAGGGGCAGTTCCGCGCGGTCGGCACCGACAGTTTCGGGCGCGTACGCCAGCCGCCGCTGCCATTCGACCAGCAGCCCGTCGAGGGATGGGCGACGATCGATGCGGCGCGTGTCGCGCACGATCTGACCGGCGACCAGCGCTGGATCGCGACGGCGCATCGCGCCTTCGCCTGGTATGTCGGCGGCAACGATCTGGGGCTTCCGCTCGGCTCGGCGATCGACGGTGGCTGTTTCGACGGGCTGATGAGCGACCGTGTCAATCTCAACCAAGGGGCCGAATCCGTGCTGGCGTTTCAATTTGCCTGTTGCGCTATGCTCGAAATGGCCGGAAAGGCCGATCGGAACGGGTCTTTATTGAAAGCTGGCTCCGTCGTCTCCTGAAGTGGGTGGACGACCTGCCGGGGTGGGAGGCAGCTTGCTCGATCTCGTGATGCATTGGCCGTTGCGGCTGCAGGCAGACGCGTCCCGCGTCGTCGTGCGGCCGTTCCATATTCCGATCGAATCGAAGAATGGCGAGAAGAGCCGTCCGCGGCGAATCGTCGAGGGCGTGCTCGAGATGGACGACGAGGCGGCGCAGCGCGAGCTGGTCGCGGTGCTCAAGGATTTCGAGGCGCGCCACTGGCAGACGCGCAGCGTGTTCAAGACGCGCTATGCCGAAATTTCGAACGGCCTCAGCCTCGACGATTCGGCGATCCCCGAGGTCAAGCAGCAGCTGATCGGCGCCTTCTTCTGCCACGAATATAGCTATGCCGCCGCCGCGATCATGAACCCCTCGATCGTCCGCCATCCCGACCAGTCGGGGCTGTCGGAGGGGTCGTCGCGGATCGTGATGTCGCTGCGCACCGTCGGCGAGGGCCATATCTCGTCGATCGCGTTCCGCGAGGGCATCCAGTCCCCCGGCGCGCGCTTCGAGCTGGCCCCCGAGCCGCCCTTCGCGACCGCGGTCGACGGCGCACGCGAACTCGACAACGGCGCGATCGAGGTCCGCCGCAACCGCGATTCGACGCTGAGCGGCACGGTGATCTTCCCGATGACCGCGGCGCAGTCCAAAGGGCTCGAGGATCTTCGCCTCGTCGAGTTCACGCATGACGACGGCGACGTCGAATGGCTCGGCACCTACACCGCCTATAATGGTGAATCGATCCGCTCCGAGCTGATCCGCACGCACGACTTCCGCACTTTCGAGCTCGCCCCGATGAGCGGCCCCGCCGCGCGCAACAAGGGCATGGCGTTGTTCCCGCGCCGGGTCGGCGGCGACTATGTGATGGCGGGGCGGCAGGACGGCGAGAATCTCTATCTGATCCGCTCCAGGTCGCTCACGCAGTGGGCCGAGGGCGAACTGCTGCTGACCCCGCGCTATCCGTGGGAGATGGTGCAGATCGGCAATTGCGGATCGCCGATCGAGCTCGACGAGGGCTGGCTGCTGCTCACCCACGGCGTCGGCGCGATGCGCAAATATTCGGTCGGCGCGGTGCTGCTCGACAAGGACAATCCCGAGAAGGTGCTGGCGCGCACCCCGGTGCCGCTGATCTCGGCCGCCGCCGAGGACCGCGAGGGTTACGTCCCCAACGTCGTCTACACCTGCGGCGCGCTGCGCCACGGCGAGCTTTTGTTCATGCCCTACGGCGTCGCCGACAGCGCGGTCGGCTTCGCCTTCGTGCCGATCAAGGACCTCGTCGCCTCGATGGTGTGAGGGCGCGGCCATCTTGCTCCGTCGTCCCGGCGCAAGCCGGGACCCATGGACGCGGTACGGCTGACGGAGCGAGCAAACCGCCGTCTTTGGGTCCCGGCGTTCGCCGGGGCGACGGGGAGCGCTTTGCAAAGCCGCGCCCCGTCGCTAGATAGACGCCGACCTCCGACCCACCGATCCCCTGCGAAAGCGAGCGACCCCATGGCCGTCCAGTATAGTTACGTCATGAAGGGCCTGACCAAGACCTTCCCCGGCGCCCCCAAGCCCGTGCTCAACAACATCAGCCTGCAGTTCCTGCCGGGCACCAAGATCGCGATCATCGGCGTCAACGGCACCGGCAAGTCGACGCTGATGAAGATCATGGGCGGGATGGACACCGAGTATAGCGGCGAGGCCTGGGCCGCCGAAGGGATCACCGTCGGCTATCTTGCGCAGGAGCCGCAGCTCGATCCGAGCAAGACGGTGATGGAGAACGTCAAGGACGGCGTGCGCGGCGTCGCCGACCTCGTCGACCGATTCAACGCGATCTCGGCCGAGATGGGCGATCCCACCGACGACACCGATTTCGACAAGCTGATGGAGGAGATGGGCGTCCTCCAGGAGAAGATCGACGCGGTCGACGGCTGGACGCTCGACAACCAGCTCGAGATCGCGATGGAAGCGCTGCGCTGCCCGCCGGGCGACAGCGCGATCGACACGCTGTCGGGCGGCGAGCGCCGCCGCGTCGCGCTGACCAAGCTGCTGCTCGAAAAGCCCGACATCCTGCTGCTCGACGAGCCGACCAACCATCTCGACGCCGAGAGCGTCGCCTGGCTCGAGCGCCATCTGATCGACTATGCCGGCAACGTCATCCTCGTCACCCACGATCGCTACTTCCTCGACAACGTCGTGACCTGGGTGCTCGAGCTCGATCGCGGTCGCTACTACACCTACAACACCAATTATTCGGGCTTCCTCGAGGCCAAATCCAAGCGGCTCGGCCAGGAGGAGCGCGAGGAGGAGGGCCGCCAGAAGGCGATCCGCGACGAGCTCGACTGGATCCGCCAGACCCCCAAGGCGCGCCAGACCAAGAGCAAGGCGCGTATCCGCGCGTTCGACGAGCTGGTCGAGAAGCAGAACGAGCGCGGCCCCGGCAAGTCGCAGATCCTCATCCAGGTGCCCGAGCGGCTCGGCGGCAACGTCATCGAGGTCAAGAATCTCAAGAAGGGCTTCGACGACAAGCTGCTGTTCGACGACCTGTCGTTCACGCTGCCGCCGGGCGGCATCGTCGGCGTGATCGGTCCCAACGGCGCGGGCAAGTCGACGCTGTTCAAGCTGATCACCGGCCAGGAGGTGCCCGACGAGGGCAGCATCAAGATCGGCGAGACGGTGCGGCTCGGCTATGTCGACCAGTCGCGCGACACGCTCGATGCCAACAAGAATGTCTGGGAAGAGGTGTCGGGCGGCAATGAGCGCTTCACCTTCGGCAAGCATGAGGTGCCGAGCCGCGCCTATGTCGGCGCGTTCAACTTCAAGGGTGTCGATCAGCAGAAGAAGGTCGGGCAACTCTCGGGCGGCGAACGCAACCGCGTCCACATGGCGAAGATGCTCGCCAAGGGCGGCAACGTGCTGCTGCTCGACGAGCCGACCAACGATCTCGACGTCGACACGCTGCGTGCGCTCGAGGATGCGCTCGAGAATTTCGCGGGCTGCGCGGTGGTGATCAGCCACGACCGCTTCTTCCTCGATCGCCTAGCCACGCACATCCTGGCCTTCGAGGGCGACGGCCATGTCGAATGGTTCGAGGGCAATTTCGAGAGCTATGAGGAAGACAAGCGCCGCCGGCTGGGCGACAGCGCCGATCGGCCCGGGGCCGGTGCGTACAAGAAGCTGACGCGCTGACACGCTGCGGGGGCGGCCGAGACCGCCCCCGCCGCACGATCAATAAAAATCGGCGGGATCGGGCGTGGGCGCGTCGCAGGCGCGCTGATGGCCGCGCTTGCACGCCGCGGTCTGGACGCGCCAGGCCTCCATCGCGCTGGCATAGGCCTGCTGCTGATGCGCATAATGCACGTCCTGCCGCGCGACGGCATGGCCGTGCGCCTGCATCGCGGCGTCATAGGCAGCCAGATCGGACTGGTATTGCGCCTGTCCGGCGGCGTTGCTCGCCTGGTTCTGCTGGATCATGCCACTGACGCCGGCATTGGCCGACGAGGTGCCGGGGTCGACGCCAGGGGCGACCTGGCCGGGCGGCACCGTCATCGACGCGGCGGCCGAACCGTCGTTGGTCGGCTGGTGCGGATCGGTCTGCGCGTAGGCCGGAGAAGCCGCGGCGAGCACGCCCGCGGCGATCAGGGCGAGGTGGATACGGGTCATCGATACTCTCCTTCGATCGCTTTCCCAGCGATGACGGCCTTAACGACCGGGCTGTCGGGTCGTTCCGGGGGCGTCCCGGCGCGGCCGTAACGGCGCGTGGCGCGAAGCTTCGTGCGACGCCCCGTGCTACGCGGTGCGCCGATGCCGTATCGTGCGATCGTCGCGGCTCACGCGGCGCGGTCCGGCCGCGCCGATCTCACGCCGGGTGGAACGTGCCGCTCGCCTCGTCGAGCAGCTTGAGCTCGCCCTCGCGTATGCCGAACCAGGCGCCGCGCAGCCGCAGCGTCCCCGCCGTCTCGGCAGCCAGGACGAACGGGAAGGAGCGGAGATTGGCGAGGCTGACCTTGACGGCCTCATGCTCGAGCGCGCGCTCCGCCGCGTCGTCATGGCCGTGGTGCGCGACCACGGTGTCGCGGGCATCGTCGAGCATGTCGACCCAGTGCGCGATGAAGCCGCCTTCGCCGGGCTCGGCACCCGCGAACGCGCGCGTCATCGCCGCCTTGCAGCCGCCGCAATATTCGTGGCCGAGCACGACGATCTCGGACACGGGGATCTGCGTCACCGCGAACTCGACCGCCGCCGAGACGCCGTGGCGGCTGGTATCGCGCTCGAACGGCGGCACC
This sequence comes from uncultured Sphingomonadaceae bacterium, assembly GCA_903871605.1. Lineage (GTDB taxonomy): Bacteria > Pseudomonadota > Alphaproteobacteria > Sphingomonadales > Sphingomonadaceae > Solisphingomonas. Next base: position 425,291 of record CAIQHF010000036.1, on the reverse strand, counting down.
AGATTGGCGACGTTGCGCACGACGAAGATCTCGCCGGGCGAAACGTCGAAGATCTGCGACGGATCGACGCGGCTGTCCGAGCAGGCGATCACCAGCGTACGCGGGCTCTGGCCGTCGGCAAGCTCGGCCCAGCGCGCGCGCTGCCGCGCCCAGTCCTGCTTGCGGAACCGGCGATAGCCGTCGAGGAGGTCGTCGAAACCGGACACTTTTCTCTCCATTGTCGCCGGGCCTTTCCTCGCGCGGCGCGTCTCTTGCGTCGTCGTTAGAAGAAATACCGCCCCTTCGACAAGCGCCGGACGAATGGTTGTCGCGCGGGGCATGAATCGCTATCTGGCCGACATGACCGAGCCGCTGATCGCCCCGCTGTCGTCCATCGGCGCCGACGCCCGCCCGCCGCGCACGCGCAAACCCGACTGGATCCGCGTCAAGGCGCCCGGCGGCAGCGCGTTTGCCGAGACCAAGGCGCTGATGCGCCGGCTCAATCTCGCGACCGTCTGCGAGGAGGCGGCGTGCCCCAATATCGGCGAGTGCTGGACCAAGAAGCACGCGACCGTGATGATCCTCGGCGACACCTGCACGCGCGCCTGCGCCTTCTGCAACGTCAAGACGGGGATGCCGCGTGCGGTCGACGCGCTCGAGCCGCAGCACACCGCGGATGCGGCAGCGGAACTCGGTCTCGAGCATATCGTCATCACCTCGGTCGACCGCGACGACCTGCCCGACGGCGGCGCCTCGCAGTTCGTCAAGGTGATCGAGGCGCTGCGCCGCACGACGCCCACGACGACCATCGAGATCCTCACCCCCGATTTCCGCAACAAGGCGCAGGCCGCGGTCGAGGCGATCGTCGCGGCGCGGCCCGATGTCTATAACCATAATCTCGAAACGGTGCCGCGGCTCTATCCGACGATCCGCCCGGGCGCGCGCTACTATGCCTCGCTGCGGCTGCTCGAGAGCGTCAAGCGCCACGATCCGTCGATCTTCACCAAATCGGGCGTGATGACCGGCCTGGGCGAGCAGCGGCTCGAAGTGCATCAGGTGATGGACGACATGCGCTCGGCCGACATCGATTTTCTCACCATGGGCCAGTATCTCCAGCCCACGCCTCGCCACGCCAAGGTCGAGGAGTTCACGACGCCGCAGCAGTTCGGCGCCTATGCGGCGATTGCGCGCGCGAAAGGCTTCCTGCTCGTCGCCGCGTCGCCGCTGACGCGCTCAAGCTATCACGCCGGTGACGATTTCGCGCGGCTGCGTAGCGCGCGCGAGGCGAAGCTGGCGCGGTCATGATTCTCCCCGCGCGAAGCGGGGGAAGGGGGGCCATGCCGCAGGCATGGTGGAGGGGCAGCGACACGGACGCTTCGCCCGTCGCCTTTCCCCTCCACCACTCGCTGCGCGAGCGGTCCCCGTCCCCATCCTTGATGGGGAGGACGTAACGCCATGCCCCGCCACGCCGAGACCCGCCAGCTTCCCTATACGCCCGAGCAGATGTTCGATCTGGTCGCCGACGTCGGCCGCTATGGCGAGTTCCTGCCGTGGGTGGTCGCGGTGCGCGTGCGCGAGAATAGCGCGACCGACATGATCGCGGACCTCGTCGTCGGCTTCAGAGGCATCTCGGAGAAATTCACCTCGAAGGTGACCAAGCAGCGGCCGGAGCGGCTGCACGTCGAATATCTCGACGGTCCGCTCGACTATCTGCGCAACGAATGGGCGTTCCGGCCCGACGGCGCCGGCGGCACGCTGGTCGACTTCGCGGTCGACTTCGCGTTCAAGTCGCGATTGTTCGAACTGCTCGCGGGGCAGATGTTCGATCGCGCGCTCCGCAAGATGATCGGCGCGTTCGAAAGCCGCGCCGCCGCGCTTTACAGCGCGGGCGCCAGCGGCTCGCCGATACCGGGCGGTGACGCGGGGAGCAGCAGCTCGAGCGCACACAGCGCCGCCTGAAGCCGGATCCCGGCGCGCCCGAGGTCGCCGAACTCGCGCTTGTCCGCGATCACGTCGTCGGGATCCCCCGACCGGCTCGCGCGCGCGAACACGACGGTGCCGACGGGCTTCTTCTCGCTGCCGCCACCCGGCCCGGCGATCCCGGTGATCGCGACGCCGACATCGGCCGACGTCTTCTGGATCGCGCCCTGCGCCATCGCCCAGGCGACCGCGACGGATACCGCGCCAAACGTCTCGAGCACGTCGGATGCGATGCCGAGCGTGTTCATCTTGGCGTCGTTGGCATAGGTGACGAAGCCGGCCTCGAACACCTCCGAGCATCCCGCAATCTCGGTCAGAGCCGCCGAGACGAGCCCGCCGGTGCAGCTTTCGGCGACCGCGATGCGCAGGCCGGCGGCGCGATTCTCGTCGATCACGCGCCGTGCCGCATCGATCAGCACCTGGGGCAGGTTGGCACCCTCGGTGATCGGCTCGGAAATGGGGTCGTCGCTCATCGATCCGCCCCATCCTCCTTCGGGCGGCAGATCGCAAGGCCCTTCGTCTGCTCGGGCCCGGCGACCTCGATCGCGGCGAGGATCGCCTCGGCCACGGCGTCGGCGGGCAGCGCGCCGGCGAACTGCATCATGTCGTCGATCGACCGGCAATCCGAGAGCGGGACGCGCCGCCCGATCTGATCGTCGACGAACCCGCGCGCGATCGTCAGCATCGTGTCGTTCGAGGCGAAGTCGGACAGATCCTGCCCGGTCGCCGCCTCGATCGCGGCGCGCGCGCGGGCGGGATCGACGGGCGCCTCGTGGCGGAAGCGTTGCGCCAGCCCGCTGCCCTCATTGGGGAGAAAGGCGTCGTCCGGCAGCGCGCGCCTGCAGCGGTCGGCGAGCGCATCGACCGCATCGGGCAGCGCTATGCGGATCAGCGTCCGCATGTCGTGCGGTCGAATGCAGGCCGGGCGCTCGGCGCTTGCCGCCTGTGCGGTCTGGCCGGCGATCAGCGCGGCGAGTGCGAGCAGTGCGCGGTTCATGCCTCGGGCGCCCTGATGGTGACGATCGCCTGCGCCGCCATGCCCTCGCCGCGGCCGGTGAAGCCGAGCCGTTCGGTGGTCGTCGCCTTGATGCTGACCCGGGCGGCAGCAACGCCCAGGATATCGGCGACGCGCGCCCGCATCGCCTCGCGGTGCGGGCCGACCTTGGGCGCCTCGCAGATGATCGTCAGATCGACATGATCGACGATCCCGCCCTGCGCGGCGACGAGACTGGCGGCGTGGGCGAGGAACGTCGCCGAATCGGCGCCTCTCCAGCGCGGATCGGAGGGTGGAAAATGGCTGCCGATGTCGCCGTCGGCGATCGTGCCGAGCAGCGCATCGGTGATCGCGTGGAGACCGACGTCGGCGTCGCTATGCCCAGCCAGCGCATGGCTGTGCGCGATGCGCAGCCCGCACAGCATGACATGATCGCCGTCGGCGAAGGCATGGACGTCGAAGCCCATCGCCGTGCGTGACGTCATGGCCGCCGCCAGCCGCGCCTCGGCGGCGACCAGATCGGCCTCGTGGGTGAGCTTGTCGAGCATCGCATCTCCCGGCACCGCGGCGACCGCAAGGCCTGCATGACGCGCAACCTGCGCATCGTCGGTCGGTTCCACCGCTTGCGCCCAGTCGCGGTGCGCGGCCAGGATCGCATCGAAGCGGAACGCCTGCGGCGTCTGCACGCGCGCCAGCCCCTCGCGCGCCACGCTGTCGCCGAGCGCCTGCGCGTCGACGCGGACCAGCGTGTCGACGACGGGCAGGGTGGGGACCGCGCCCGGCGCGTCCGCGAGCGCGGCGATCAGCCGGTCGATCACGCCCGCCGGCAGGAAGGGGCGCGCGGCGTCGTGGATCAGCACATGCGTCGGCGGGACCACGGCGATCGCCTCGAGCCCCGCCAGCACCGACGCGCGCCGCGTCGCGCCGCCGGGGGTGACGGTCGCGGGGCGCCGTTCGCCCAGTGCCTCGTCGAGCAGCATCTCCTGCCCGGCGCCGACGACGATGTGCACGGCCCGGATCGCGGGATGTGCGGCCAGCGCATCGAAAGCGCGCGCGATCACGGCGCGGCCGCCGATCCGACGATATTGCTTGGGGATGTCGCCGCCGGCGCGGATGCCGCTACCGCCCGCGACGATCAGCGCGACGATCGTGTCCTGGTTCATCGCGGCGGCGTTAGCCCAGCGCGGCCTTGCCCGCCAGCGGGTTTCGGTCTAGAGATTGCCTCTTTTTCAGGCAACCCGAGACCGATGCGAAGCGACGTGCCCATTACGCCGGCGATCGGGCCGATCCAGATCGGCGCGATCGTCATCGACACGCCGGTGATCCTGGCGCCGATGACCGGCGTCACCGACCTGCCGTTCCGCAAGATCGTCCGCCGCTACGGGTCGGGGCTCAACGTGACCGAGATGATCGCGAGCCAGGCCGCGATCCGCGAGACGCGCCAGTCGATCCAGAAGGCGGCATGGGATCCGGTCGAGGAGCCGGTGTCGATGCAGCTCGTCGGCTGTACCGCGCGCGAGATGGGCGAGGCGGCGAGGCTTAGCGAGGATCGTGGCGCGGCGATCATCGACATCAACATGGGCTGCCCGGTGCGCAAGATCGTCAACGGCGACGCGGGCTCGGCGCTGATGCGCGACCTGCCGCTCGCCACCGCGCTGATCGCGGCGACGGTCAAGGCGGTCAGCGTGCCGGTGACGCTCAAGATGCGGATGGGCTGGGATCATGACAGCCTCAACGCGCCCGAGCTGGCGCGGATCGCCGAGGATCTCGGCGTCAGGCTCGTCACCGTCCACGGCCGGACGCGCTGCCAGCTCTACAAGGGCACCGCCGACTGGGGGTTCATCCGCCGCGTCAAGGACGCCGTCTCGATTCCGGTGATCGCCAATGGCGACATCCTCACCCCCGACGACGCCGCCGAGGCGCTGCGCCAGTCGGGTGCCGACGGCGTGATGATCGGCCGCGGCGCCTATGGCCGGCCATGGCTGCTCGGCCAGACGATGCGCTGGCTGACCCATGGCGAGCGTCGCGACGATCCCTCCCTCGATGAGCAATATGCCGTAATCGTCGAGCATTATCGGATGATGCTCGATCATTATGGCACCGAGACCGGGATCAATATGGCGCGCAAGCATCTCGGCTGGTACACCAAGGGACTGCCGGGCTCGGCCGAGTTCCGCAACAGCGTCAACCAGATCGCCGACCCGCAGCGCGTGCTGGCGATGCTCGACGATTTCTACGCGCCATGGCGATCCCGGGCGGCCGCCTGATCCGCTTCGCACGCCGGGGGGCGGGGGAGGCGGACGCGCCCGGTGCGACCGAATTATTCGGTGCGCTGCCGACCGCCATGCTTGTGATCGACGCAGACGGCTGCGTGCGGGACTGCAACCCCGCCGCCGAGGCGCTTCTCATCCTGTCGCGCAGCGCGGTGATCGGCCGCACGATCGAGGAGATGACCGGGCATCCGTTGACCTCTGTCGCGCCCGATCAGCCCATCGCCGCCTATGATCTCGACATGATCGTGCCCGTCGGCCGCCCGTATCGCGCCGACATGACCGTCGCGCCATTGCCCGAACGTCCCGGCTGGCGGATCGTGCTGATCCACGGCCGCGCCACGCACGACATCGCCGCGCGGCATGGCGAGCGCAGCAGCCGCGGTATGCCCGCCGCCGCCGCCGCCGCGCTACTGGCGCACGAGATCAAGAACCCGCTGTCGGGGATCCGCGGTGCGGCGCAACTGCTGCAGAGCGGCGCCGGCCCCGAGCAGATCGAGCTGACCCAGCTGATCACCGGCGAGGTCGATCGCATCGCCGGGCTGATCGACCGCATGGAGGGTCTGTCCGACACGCGGACGCGGCCGAGCGAGGCGCTCAACATCCACACCGTGCTGGGTCATGCGCGCGAGGTGGCGCGCGCCGGCTTCGCCAAGCATCGCATGATCCGCGAACTCTATGATCCCTCGCTGCCCGATGTGCTGGGCAACCGAGACGCCCTGGTGCAGGTGCTGCTCAACCTGCTCAAGAATGCGGCAGAGGCAACCGAGGAGGGGGGCACCATCACACTGACCACCGCCTATCGGCACGGCGTCTCGATCACCACGCTCAACCGCCGTTCGGAGCGGATGGCGCTGCCGATCGAATTCTGCGTGATCGACGACGGCCCCGGCGCGCCGCCGGCGCTCGCGCCGCATCTGTTCGATCCGTTCATCACCTCGAAGGCGAAGGGCAGCGGGATCGGGCTGGCGCTCGTCGACAAGCTGGTGACGGGGATGGGCGGGATCGTCGAATATGCGCGCGAGGGCGAGCCCGAGCGGACGGTCTTCCGCGTCCTCCTCCCGCGCGCGCCGCGCCCCGCCGCGGTGCCGGCGTCATGACCGCGATGCTCGCCGGCCGCATCCTCGTCGTCGACGACGACGCCGCGATCCGCACCGTCGTGCGCGAGGCGCTGCGTCGCCAGGGGCACACCGTCGAGACCGTCGGGACGATTGCCGACATGCGTCGCGCGCTGGGCGATTTCGCGCCCGACGTTCTCGTCACCGACGTCATGCTGCCCGACGGCGACGGGCTCGAGCTGGTTCCCGATCTGCTCCGCCGCCATCCCGGCCTCCCCGTGATCGTGCTGTCGGCGCGCAACACGCTGGCGACCGCGGTGCGCGCCACCGAGCAGGGCGCGTTCGACTATCTCCCCAAGCCGTTCGATCTGGAAGAACTGGCGCGGGCGGTCACGGGTGCGCTGGCGGGCCGCATCGCGTCGCCCGAACAGGTCAGCGACGGCGCGCACGAGATGCCGCTGATCGGGCGCTCGCCGGCGATGCAGCTGGTGTTCCGCACGATAGCGCGCGTCGTCGCCAACGATCTGACCGTGCTGATCCTCGGCGAATCGGGGACCGGCAAGGAGCTCGTCGCGCGCGCGATCCACGATCTCGGCCCGCGCGGCGCCCATCCGTTCGTTCCCGTCAATATGGCGGCGATCCCGCGCGAGCTGATCGAAAGCGAGCTGTTCGGGCATGAACGCGGCGCGTTCACCGGCGCGGCGCAGCGCACCGCGGGTCGCTTCGAGCAGGCGGCGGGCGGTACGCTCTTCCTCGACGAGATCGGCGACATGCCGCTCGAGGCGCAGACCCGCCTGCTGCGCGTGCTCCAGGAGGGCGAGTTCACGACGGTCGGCGGCGCCCGGCGCATCCGTGCCGACGTCCGCGTGATCGCGGCGACCAACAAGGATATCGAGCGGCTCGTCACCGAGGGCGGCTTCCGCGAGGATCTCTATTACCGGCTCAACGTCGTTCCGGTTCGCCTGCCCGCGCTGCGCCAGCGCAGCGAGGATGTCGGCGAGCTCGCGCGCCATTTCCTCGAGCGCGCGGCCGCCGACGGGCTGCCGCGCAAGACGCTCGACGAGGCCGCGGTGATGCGGCTGACGCGGCATGGCTGGCCGGGCAATGTCCGCGAGCTCGAGAATCTGATGCGCCGGCTCGCCGCGCTGGTCCGCGAGGAGCGCATCGGCATGGCCGCGATCGAGGCGCAGCTCGGCGGCGCGGGGCCGTGCGAGCCCGCGCAGGCGATCGAGGCCGAAGGCGGGCTGGTCGGCTCGGTCGAGCTGCATCTGGCGCGCTATTTCGCCTCGTTCGGGCGCGACCTGCCGCCCGACGGGCTCTATGACCGCTTTCTTGCGGAAATCGAGGCGCCGCTGCTGCGGATCGCGCTCGCCGCCGCCAAGGGCAACCAGATCCGCGCCGCGCGCCTGCTCGGCATCAATCGCAACACGCTGCGCAAGAAGCTTACCGATCGCTGCATCGATCCCGCGATGACGCGACGAAGCGGCTGAATCGGGCGACCTTCGCCGCCAGCATGCGGTCAAACGTGTTGTCTCGGCAACGCTGTGTGGTAGGATAGCCACGATGGCGGCACTGATGGCGCGTTCCGAATCCTGGCCGGTATCCCGGCTGCCCCGCTGGCGGCGCCGGCTGACCGTGGCCTATCGCCGCGGCACGATCATGGCGCTGATCGAGATCGGCACCGTGATCGTGGCGCTCGGCATCTTCGCGGCGAGCTGGTATTTCGTCGTCGACGGCGGCACGCCCGAGCGTTTGCTGACGCCGCCGCTGGTCGCGCTGCTGCTCGTCGCCAATCTGCTGCCGTGGATCGGCGTGATGGTGCTGCTGGCGCGCCGTCTCGCGCGCAAGCGCATCGAGGGCAGCAGCGGCGGACGGCTGCACGTCCGTCTCGTCGCGATCTTCTCGATGATCGCCGCCTTCCCGACGCTGCTGGTGGTGATCTTCGCCTCGCTGCTGTTCCAATATGGCGTGGCCTTCTGGTTCTCGGACTCGGCGCGGACCGTGCTGGTCAACGCCGATCGCGTCGCGCAGGCCTATGTCGGCGAGAACCGCCAGCGGATCGAGGGCGACATGGTCCCGATGGCGACGGATTTCCGCAACGCGCTGGCGCTCGCTTCGTCGCTCGACGATCCGCGCTTTCCGCCGTTCCTCGCCGAGCAGATCACCAACCGGCAACTTTCGGAGATCGCGCTGATCGGTCTCGGCCGCGACGGCGCGCCGCAGCTCCTTGCGTTCACCAATCTCAATTCCGACCGCCCCGTCGCGCAGCTTCTTCCGACGTCGCTGCTGCCCGTGCTCAATCGCGGCGCCATCCAGACCGCGGCGGTCGCCGATCGCATGGAGGCGCGGATCGCGATCGATCCCAAGACGCATCTCTATCTCTATGCGTCGCGCCACGTCGATCCGCTGGTGCTGATCCAGTCGCTGCGCGCCAAGCGCGCGCTCGGCGACTATGTCAGCCTGCTCGATCGCTCGCGCTCGCTGCAGCTGCAGTTCAACGCCGCGCTGTTCGTCGTCTCGCTGCTGATCGTCGCCGCGGCGATCTGGATCGCCTTCACCGTCGCGGATCGGCTGACGCGGCCGATTACCGCGCTGGTCGGCGCGGCGCGGCGGGTGACGCTGGGCGATCTCTCGGTGCGCGTCGCGCCCGCCGAACGGCGCGACGAGGTCGGCGCGCTCGCCACCGCGTTCAACCGGATGACGAGGCGGATCGAGGAACAGACCGGCGCGCTGGTCGGCGCCAACCTGCAGCTCGACCAGCGCCGCGCGCTGACCGAGGCGGTGTTGTCCGGGGTCAGCGCGGGGGTGATCTCGGTCGATGCCGAACGCCGGGTGCGGCTCTCCAACCAGTCCGCCGACACGCTGCTGCGCGCGGGGGACCAGAGCGTGATCGGCCGGCCGCTGGGCGAACTCGCACCCGAGCTCGACCGGCTGATCGGCGAGGGCGGCCGCGAATCGATCGTGCAGCTCGCCAGCGGGGGCGAAATGCGCACGCTTGCGGTGACGCTGGTCGCATCGGACGGCGGCCACGTGCTCACCTTCGACGATATCACGCAGCAATTGCTCGATCAGCGTCGCGCCGCCTGGTCCGACGTCGCGCGCCGCATCGCGCACGAGATCAAGAACCCGCTCACCCCGATCCAGCTTGCCGCCGAGCGGCTCCAGCGCCGGTACGGCAAGGAGGTGACGAGCGATCCCGCGGTGTTCGAGCGGCTGACGCAGACCATCGTCCGACAGGTTGGCGACCTGCGTCGGATGGTCGACGAATTCTCCTCCTTTGCGCGCGTCCCCAAGCCCGTGTTCCGGCCCGAGCCGATCGTCGAGATCGCGCGCCAGGCATTGTTCCTGCACGAGGTCGCGCACCCGGGGATCCGATTCACGCTCGATGCGCCCGATCCCTCGCCGGTCGTCGTGTGCGATCGCCGCCTGCTCGGCCAGGCGCTGACGAACATCGTCAAGAATGCGGTGGAAGCCATTCACGAGAAGGGAGACATCTCTCCGGACGCCGAGGTCGGCATGACCATCGGCGAGCAGGCGGATCGTCTTTCCATCGAGCTGGCCGACACCGGCATTGGTCTCCCCGCCGAGCGCGAACGGCTGACCGAACCCTATATGACGACGCGCGCGCGTGGCACCGGTCTCGGGCTCGCGATCGTCAAGAAGATCGTCGAGGAGCATTTCGGCACGATCGCCTTCACCGACCGTCCGGGTGGCGGAACCGTGGTCCGCATCCTGCTCGATACCGCGACGCTCGCACCGCTTGCCGGCGCCCTCGAGGAGCATGGCTCCGGCGACGAAGCCCGTCCCACCGAACTCACCCGAATGAAAGCCGGATAGACCCATGCCTTTGGATGTATTGATCGTCGACGATGAGCTGGACATCCGCGAACTCGTCGCGGGCGTGCTCGAGGACGAGGGCTATGGCGCGCGCACCGCGGCCGACAGCGATTCGGCGCTCGCCGCGATCCGCGAACGCCGGCCGAGCCTCGTGTTGCTCGACGTCTGGCTGCAGGGCTCGAAGCTCGACGGGCTCGAGCTGCTCGACGAGATCAAGCGGCGCGATCCATCGCTGCCCGTGCTGGTGATCTCTGGGCATGGCAATCTCGACACCGCGGTCGCCGCGATCCGGCGCGGCGCGGCCGATTTCATCGAAAAGCCGTTCGAGGCCGAGCGGCTGCTGCTGCTCGTCGCGCGCGCCACCGAGACCGAGCGGCTCAAGCGCGAGAATGCGACGCTGCGCGCGCAAATCGGCCAGGACGAGGAGCTCAACGGCCAGTCGGCCGCGATCAACGCGGTGCGCGCGACGCTCAAGCGCGTCGCCGCGACGGGCAGCCGCGTGCTGATCACCGGGCCCGCCGGCGTCGGCAAGGAGGTCGCCGCGCGGCTGCTCCACCTCTGGTCGAATCGCGCCGATGCGCCGTTCGTCGTCGTGTCGGCCGCGCGGATGACCCCCGAGCGCGTCGAGGAGGAGCTGTTCGGCGCGGAGGAGGGCGGCGAACAGGTCCGCGCCGGCCTGCTCGAGCAGGCCCATGGCGGGACGCTGTTCCTCGACGAGATCGCCGACATGCCGCTCAACACGCAGGGGCGCATCCTGCGCGTGCTCACCGACCAGAGCTTTACGCGCGTGGGTGGCTCGCAGATGGTCAAGGTCGATGTCCGCGTCGTCTCGGCGACCTCGCGCATCCTGCAGGACGAGATAGAGGCGGGTCGCTTCCGCGAGGATTTATACTATCGATTGAATGTCGTGCCCGTCGTCCTTCCGTCGCTGTCCGAGCGACGCGACGACATTCCCGCGCTTGTCCAGCATTTCGCCGCGCGTTATGCGGCCGAACGCCGTGTCGCCAATCCGGAGATTTCCGCCGAGGCGCTGGCCGCGCTCCAGGCCTATGACTGGCCCGGCAACGTCCGCCAGCTGCGCAACATCGTCGAGCGCACGATGATCATGGCGCCGGGCGACCGGATCGCGCGGATCGACGCGGACATGCTGCCCGCCGAGGTCGTCTCCGACCAGCAGCAACTGGCACCCGGCAATGCCGCCAAGTCGATCATGGGCACCCCCTTGCGCGAGGCGCGCGAGACGTTCGAGCGCGAATATCTGCGCGTCCAGATCCGGCGCTTCTCGGGCAATATCTCGCGCACCGCGACCTTCATCGGGATGGAGCGTTCGGCCTTGCACCGCAAGCTCAAGTCGCTCGGGCTGGTCGACATCAAGGACAGCGACGAATAAGCCTGCGCGCGCGGCCTTGCCGCGATCGGGCCCGCGACCTACATTCACCGCGCCCCGGCATTCGGCAGGGGTGCGAAACGCCAACGAACGGCGCATGCGGGCTACGTCCCGCCAATCCGACCGGAGACAGGTCCATGGCCGAAAAGCCCAATAATCTCCAAGATATGTTCCTCAATGCTCTGAGGAAGTCCAAGACCCCCGTGACGATGTTCCTGGTCAAGGGCGTCAAGCTCCAGGGGATCATCACCTGGTTCGACAATTTCTCGGTGCTGCTCCGCCGCGACGGGCAGAGCCAGCTCATCTACAAGCATGCGATCTCGACCGTGATGCCCGCGCATGCGCTCGATCTCGCCCCGATCGAGAGGGCGTTCGCCGAGAGCAAGCGCGGCGCATTGCTCCAGGAAATCTTCCTCAATGCGGTCAAATCGTCGCGCGAGCCGGTGACGATGTTCCTGGTCAACGGGGTGATGTTGCAGGGCGAGGTCGCCGCCTACGACCTGTTCTGCCTGCTGCTGCGTCGCGACGGGCAGAGCCAGCTGGTGTACAAGCACGCCATCTCGACCGTGCAGCCGCTCCATCCGGTCAATCTCGCCGAGGTCGACGACGATGACGACGACGAAGCGGACGCCGATTGAGCGGGTTCGGACGCGAGGAGAAGGACGGGATCGTCCGCGGCGCGCGCGCGATCGTCACGCTGCCCGAGACCGGACCGCATAACCGCAGCGCCGAAGCGCGGCTCGACGAGGTCGCCGGGCTTGCCGCGGCGATCGGGCTCGACGTCGTAGAACGCGTCGCCTTCCGGCTGCGCAGCCCCAAGGCGGCGACGCTACTGGGATCGGGCCAGGTCGAGCAGCTCGCCGAGGCGGCGCGGATCGCCGATGCCGAGCTCGTCGTCGTCGATGCGACGGTGACGCCGATCCAGCAGCGCAATCTGGAGAAGGCGATCGGCACCAAGGTGATCGACCGCACCGGGCTGATCCTCGAGATTTTCGGCGAACGCGCGGCGACCGCCGAAGGGCGGCTGCAGGTCGAGCTCGCGCATCTCGATTATCAGGCCGGGCGGCTGGTCCGCAGCTGGACGCACCTTGAACGGCAGCGTGGCGGCTTCGGCTTTCTGGGCGGCCCAGGCGAAACCCAGATCGAGGCGGACAGGCGCCTCATCCGCGACCGGATGGCCAAGCTCCGCAAGGAGTTGGAGCAGGTTTCTCGCACAAGAGGTCTGCATCGCGATCGGCGGCGCCGTGCGCCGTGGCCGGTGGTCGCGCTGGTCGGCTACACCAATGCCGGCAAGTCGACGCTGTTCAATCGCATGACCGGCGCCGACGTGATGGCCAAGGACCTGCTGTTCGCGACGCTCGATCCGACGATGCGGCACATCCGTCTGCCGGGAATCGACAAGGCGATCCTCTCCGACACGGTCGGCTTCGTCTCCGATCTGCCGACGCAGCTCGTCGCCGCCTTTCGCGCGACGCTCGAGGAGGTGGTGACCGCCGACATCATCGTCCACGTCCGCGACCTGTCGCACCCCGACACCGATGCGCAAGCCGAAGACGTCGCCGCGGTGCTCACCGAGATCGGCGCGATCGGTGGCGAGGGCGGCGCGACCGTGATCGAGGCGTGGAACAAGATCGACGCGCTCGATGACGATGCCGCGGCTGCGGTGCGCGAGGAAGCATCGCGGCGCGACGACGCCGTGCCGATCTCGGCGCTGACCGGCGAGGGCGTGGACGCGCTCGCGCGGGTCATATCGGACACGCTCAGCCGCGGCTCGCGCGTCCACACGGTGCGGATCGATCCGGGCGACGGCGCAGCGATCGCGTGGCTGCACCAGCATGGCGAGGTGCTCGCCAGCGAGACGGGCGAGGCGATGACCCGGCTCGACGTGCGGCTGAGCGACATCGACTGGGCGCGGTTCGCGGCGCGCGGCTGAGCCCCTCGCCATCGCGGCGAGGGCGGTCGTCACCCCCGCATCAGCTTGCGCGTGAACCCGATCAGCCCGAGCTGCCGATGGCGGCGCAGCCGCTCGGCGCGCAGGATCAGGCGGACCTGCGCGAAGCAGCGCTCGACATCGTCGTTAACCAGCACATAGTCATAGCCGTCCCAATGACCGATCTCGGCGACCGCGCGCTCCATCCGGCGATCGATGACGTCGGCGCTGTCGGTGCCGCGGCCGCGCAGCCGGCGCTCGAGCTCCGCCATCGAGGGCGGCAGGATGAACACGCGCACGACGTCGCCGGCGGCCTGCTGGTAGAGCTGCTGCGCGCCCTGCCAGTCGATGTCGAACAGCACGTCGCGGCCTTGGTGAAGCATCGCCTCGACCGGCGCGCGCGGCGTGCCGTAGCGATGGTCAAAGACATGCGCCCATTCGAGGAATTCGTCGTCGGCGACCATCTGCTTGAACGTCGGCGTGTCGACGAACCGATAATCGCGGCCATCGACCTCGCCCGGGCGGATCGGCCGCGTCGTCGCCGACACCGACAGTTCGATCTGCCCGTCCGCCTCGATCAGCATCCGCGAGATCGTCGACTTGCCCGCGCCCGATGGCGACGAGACGACGAACAACACGCCGCGACGCTGCGTCTCGACCTCGTGCGGACGGCGCCGATCGTCGGCGGCAGGCTCGGCAGGAACGGGAAGGGGCGCGGAATCGACGGCTTCGGTCATGGCCGCTTCTGCCGTGCGCGGCGCGTCGTCGTCAATGGCGGAGACAAGGGGCGCGCGCGCGACGTGCGCGGCTAGAGCCCCGCCGCCTTGGCCGCATCCCACAGCGCTTCCTTGGCCACGAGCGACAGCGCCGCGAAGCCGTCGCCGGCCGATTTCTCCATTGCGGCGAAGCGGCGCTCGAACTTGCTGTTCGCGGCACGCAGAGCGGCTTCCGGATCGATGTTCATATGGCGTGCCCAGTTGACGACGGCGAACAGCAGGTCGCCCATCTCCTCGGCGCGCGCGGTGGCGTCGGCGGCGGTCTCGATCTCGGCGATCTCCTCGGCGACCTTGGCGCGCGGCCCGTCGGCATCGGGCCAGTCGAAGCCGGTGCGCGCGGCGCGCTTCTGCAGCTTTTCGGCGCGCAGCAACGCCGGAAGACCGAGCGCGACGCCGGCGAGCGCGCCCGTCTCGTTGCGGCGCGCGCGCTCCTCGGCCTTGATCGTCTCCCAGCCGGCGCGTTCGGCGCGCGGATCGGGCCGCGCGTCGCCGGTGGAGGCGTCGGCGAAGACGTGCGGATGGCGGCGCACCATCTTGTCGGCGATCCCGGTGATCACGTCGGCGAGTGCGAAATGCCCCGCTTCCTCGGCGATGCGCGCGTGAAACACGATCTGGAGTTGGAGGTCGCCGAGTTCACCGCACAGATCCGCCATGTCGGCGCGCGCGATCGCGTCGGCGACCTCATAGGCTTCCTCGATCGTATAGGGCGCGATCGTCGCGAAACCCTGCACGACATCCCACGGACAGCCCGTCTCGGGGTCACGGAGCCGCGCCATGATCGCGGCGAGCCGGCGCAGCGCGGCGGCGGCGTCGCTGTCGGGATCCGGGTCGGGGCGAGAAATCGGGTCGGGGGTCATATGTCGTCCGATACCGGTCGTGGCGATGCGTCGTCCAGCTCGGCATGCCCCGCCCGATGCGGCGCGGCGAAGCGCCGTACCGCCCACAGCACGACCAGTCCGATCGCGACGATCACCGCCAGGCCGATCAGCCCGTCTGCGAATCCGGCGCGGATACGATGCAGCAGCGGGTCGATCGCGCGTCCGAACGCATAGCCGAGCAGCGTGAACAGCGGGCCCCAGATCGCCGCCGACAGCATGTTGAGCAGCACGAACCTGCGCGTCTCGACCTGCGTCGTGCCGATCGCGATCGGGCTGACCGTGCGCATGCCGTAGATGAAGCGGAATCCGAAGATGAACGCGGTCGGATGACGCTCGAGGAAGCCGACCGCGCGCGCGAAGGCGGGCCGCGCGATCAGCGTCTGCACCCAGCGATAGTGGCGGCAATAGCGTCCCGCGAAGAACCACAGCTGATCGGCGAGGCAGGAGCCGAGCGCGGAGACCAGCATCGCGCCCGACAGCGACACCATACCCTTGTGCGCGAGGATGCCACCGGTGACGACCACGGCCTCGCCCTCGAGCCCCGATCCGACGAACAGCGCGAGCAGTCCATATCGGGTGATCAGCATCTCGATGGCCATGCGTCTGCGATGCCGGATAAATCGGCGCGACGCCAGCCGCGCAAATGGCTGTGCTAGCGGCACGGGCGGCGTATAGCGGTGGCGATGTCCGCGCGAGAGAGCCAAATCGACGAGACCGGAACGCTGATTCGCGACGGCGGCGGCTTCGCGCTGCGTCGCGATCTTGGCGGCCACTATCGGCTCGACCTGCACCGCGTCCCCGTCGACCGGATCGAGAAGCGCGTGCGCGTCACCGGGATACTCGTCGCGGGCGATCTGGTCGACGTGCTCGGCGTCGCACCGGCCTGAGCTGAGGGAATGCGGCTGGGATGAGGAAATGGCTGATCGCGCTGGCGCCGGCGGTGCTGATCGTGGTGCTGCTCGGCTATATGCTGGGATCGCGCGCCATCCCGCAGGCGGTCGTCGACAATCTCGACAATGCCGCCATGCCACCGGATATATCGGGCCTGCCCGACGACAATGTCGCGAGCGCGCTGCCCGCAGCCTCGGTGCCCGCGGCGCCGGCGGACCCGGCACAGGGCAATGTCGCGACGCCCGGCAACGCCACCATGCCGGCCGACACCGACATGTCGCATGGCGATTCGGCGGATCGTTCGCGCGACGAGCCCGACGATCGCGCCAATCGCGCCGATCGCAACGATTCCGATCCTGATGCCGAGGCGCAGGCGCGTCGCGAAATCGCGGCGGCCGTCCGCAGGGCGACGATCGCCGCGCTCGACAGCGGCGCACCGACGCATTGGCACAAGGATGGGCTCGAGGGCGATGTCGCGGTCAGCGCGCCGCAGGACGACGGTGCGGACGGCAGCTGCCGCACCGTCACCGCGACGATGGGGACGGCGGACGACCGCAGGCAGTCGGGCGATCATGTCTGGTGCCAGGGCGCCGACGGCGGCGACTGGGCGCCGCAATAGCTCAGTCGCCGCGCAGCGTCGCCTGCGGCCGCGCCGAGAGCGTCGAGAGGCTGACGGCAAGCCCGATCCCCAGCGTCGACAGCATCGCCATCGCGAGCGTCGCGCCGACCACGCGCCCATCCGGCGCCCAGGGCAGCGCGAAGACGTGCGTCACCACATACCAGCCGCCGGCGCCGCCCACGCCGAGCGCGACGATAGCGAGCAGTCCGGCGAGCAGCGCATATTCGATCGCCTGGCCGAGCAGCAACTGGCGGCGCCGGGCGCCGAGCAGCTTTAGGATCGCGATATCGTAGCGCCGCGCCTGCGCGGCCGACGTCACCGTCCCGATCAGCACGACGATACCGGCCGCGACGGTCATCGCGGCGGCGGCGCGGATCGCGACCGCGATGTGGCCGAGCAGATCGGATATGGTGCCGATCAGGTCGCCGGTGCGGATCATCGAGACCGAGGGCAGCGCATCGCCGACCGCGCGTGCGATCGCGTCGTCGCGGCCCGGCTTGGCGTAGACGCTGGCGAGCAGACCGTGCGGCGCCTCCTCGATATAGCCGGGCGAGAAGACCAGCGCGAAGTTGAGCCCGAGCCCGCCCCAGTCGACCTTGCGCAGCGCCGCGATCCGCGCCGGCACGTCGACGCCGAGCACCGAGACGGTGATGCTGTCGCCGACATGAAGCCCGAGCGTCTGCGCGGCCTTGTCCTCGAGCGAGACCAGCGGCGGGCCGCGATAGCCGGCGGGCCACCAGCGCCCCGCGGTAACCATGTTGCGCGGCGGCAGCGTCGCCGACCAGGTGATCGTGCGGTCGCCCTTGAGGATCCAGGCGCCGGCGGGCAGCGCCTTCATGTCGGCGACGCGCACGCCCTTGAGCGCGACGATCGCGCCGCGCAGCGACGGCACCGCCTCGATCGTCGCCCCCGGCGCCGCGTGTCCGACCGCGTCGCGGAACGCCGCGGCATCCTCGGGCTGGAGGTCGATCGCAAAGAAGCGCGGCGCCTTGACCGGGGCGGCACCCTGTATCTCCGCGCTCAGGCTGGTGTCGATCACCGCGAGCGCGACGAACAGCGAGAAGCCGAGCCCGAGCGCCACCACCAGCCGATCGGTGGGCGCCCCGGGGCGATGCAGGTTGGCGAGCGCAAGGCGGAGCAGTGGGCGGCGCGGCCTGGGCAGGTGCGCGAGCGCGAGCCGGAGCAGCACGCCGACGAGCCAGAGTGCGGCGATCAGGCCCGAGGTCGCGCCGACGAAGCCCAGCGCGATCGCGCGGTCGCTCGCGGTCAGCACCGCGAGCGCGACGATGCCGAGCAACAGCCCCGCCATGGCGATCACCACCATCGCCTTGGGCCGCGCGGCGCCCGCCACCGCGTCGCGGAGCAGCGTCGCCGCGGGCACCGAGCGCGCCCGCGCGAGCGCCGGCAGCGCGAAGAGCAGCGCGACCAGCAGCGCGAGCCCCGCCGCGATGGCCAGCGGGCGGGGATAGATGCCGAGCCGCAGCGGCACGGGCAGCAGGTCGCCCGCGACCGCCGCGACGATCGCGGGCAGCACCGCGCCGAGCGCGATCCCGGCGGCGATGCCGGCGCCGGCAACCAGCCCGAGCTCGAACAGGAACATCGCCGCGATCGTCCCCGACCGCGCGCCGAGCACCTTGAGCGTCGCGACGATCCGCGTCTTGCCCGCGAGATAGGCGCTGACGCCGCTGCCGACTCCGACCCCCGCTATGGCGAGCGCGGCGAGCCCGACGAGCAGCAGGAACTGGCCGAGCTGCGCGATGCCCTGGCGAAGATTGTCGGCGGCGCCGTCCGGGGTATGCGCGGTCCATCCGGCATCGACGAACCGGCGGAGAAAGGCGTCCCCGGTCGCGACGGGATCGCTTCCTGGTGGCAGCAGCAGGCGATAGCGGCTCTCGAACAGGCTACCCGGCTGGACTAGCCCGGTCGCATCGAGCCCGGCCCGGTCGACGAGCGCCAGCGGGCCGAGCGCGAAGCCTTCGCCCAGCTTGTCGGGTTCGCTGGCGACGAGGCCGATCACGGTCAGCCGTGCAGCGCCGATCCGCAGCGCATCGCCGACATGCATCCCCATGCGGTCCGCCAAGGCGGGCGCGATCGCCACCTCGAGACCATGCGGGCGCGCGGCGCGGGCGCCCGGCGCCAGCGCAAAGCGGCCCACCAGCGGCCAGCGCGCGTCGACCGCCTTCAGCGTCACCAGGATCGGCGTGCCGCCGCCCAGCGGTTGCGCCATCGCCCGCATCCGTACCGTCTCGGACACGGTGCCGATCCGCGCGAGGGCGGCGCCTTCCTCGACGGTTGCCAGACGCTGCGAGACGCGCAGCTCGAGGTCGCCGCCGAGCATGACGTGGCTCTGCGTGTCGAGCGCGGCGAGGATGCTCGCCGACAGGCTGCCGATCCCGGCGAGCGCGGCGGCGCCGAGGAACAGACAGAGCGCGAGCAGCCAGAGACCGCGCCCGCCTGCCTTGAGGTCGCGCAGCGCCAGCCTGAAGGCGAGATTCACGCGGCGCGCCGGTCCGCGACGATCAGGCCGTCTCTCAGCTCGACGATCCGCTGGCAGCGCTCGGCGAGCCCGACGTCATGCGTGATCACGAACAGCGTCGCGCCGGTATCGGCATGGCGCTCGAACAGCAGGTCCATGATCGCGGCGCCGTTGGCGGCGTCGAGATTGCCCGTCGGCTCGTCGGCGAAGAGCAGGGCGGGGTGCGGCGCCAGCGCCCGCGCGATCGCGACGCGCTGCTGCTCGCCGCCCGAAAGCTGGGCGGGATAGTGATGCAGCCGGTGCGCGAGCCCGACGCTCGCCAGTTGCGCCGCGGCACGACCGAACGCGTCGGGCTCGCCGGCGAGTTCGAGCGGGACCGCGACATTCTCGAGCGCGCTCATCGTCGGCAGCAGATGGAAGGCCTGCAGGATGATCCCGATCCTGCCGCGGCGGGCGACCGCGAGCGCATCCTCGTCGAGCCTCGCGAAATCGAGATCGGTCACGCGCACGCTGCCGCCGGTCGGCCGCTCGAGCCCGGCGATCACCGCCATCAGCGAGGATTTTCCCGATCCCGACGGCCCGAGCAGCGCGACGCTTTCGCCCGCCTCGACGTCGAGATCGATGCCGCGCAATATCTCGACGCGCGCGGGCGCGCGGCCGAGCGCGAGCGTCAGATTGCGCACCGCGATCACGCTGCTATCGCGGGATGGTCGATCGGATCCGGCGGGTAAGGGAAGGGCGGAAAATGGCACGATATCGAGGATATGGGGCAGCCCGCGCGCTTGTCCATCTCGCGCTGCTGTTTTTCGGGCTGGCGGGCGCCCCCGCGATCGCCGCGGGACCACTGATCTGGGCGTTCGGCGACAGCCTGACCGCGGGATACGGCCTTGCACCCGCCGACGGGTTCACCAGCCAGCTCGAGCGCGCGCTTCGTAGATCGGGCGTGGCGGCGACGGTCCGCAACGGCGGCATATCGGGCGATACCGCGGCGCAGGGCCGTGCGCGGCTGCTGTGGGGGCTGCGCGGGCTGGGTGCCAGGCCCGATCTGGTGATCGTCGAGCTCGGCGCCAACGACATGCTGCGCGGGCTTCCGCCGGCGCAGGCCGCGCGCAACCTCGACCTGATCATGGCGACGCTGGCGCAGCGCCATATCAGGGTGCTGGTCGCCGGGATGAAGGCGTCGCCCAATCTCGGCATCGCCTATCGCCGTGCCTTCGATGCGATCTATCCGGCGCTCGCCAGGCGCTACCATGCCGACCTCTATCCCTTCTTCCTCGATGGTGTGGCGGGCAGGCGCGCGTTGATCCAGTCGGACGGGCTGCATCCCAATCCGGCCGGGGTCGCGGTCGTCGTCGCGCGGATGCTGCCGGTGGTCAGACGGGCGCTGCGCCGATAGCGGCGCACGGCGGCGCGCGCATCGCGCCGCGCCGCGGACGTCCCGGAGCCGGCGCAACGCATTCTTAACCATCTTTGGTCACTTCCTATCAATCATCTTCGACGAAAGTCGTATGGCCGTAAGGGTACGCGTTGGACGCGGTTCCGGCGGCAGAGCTGCCCGTCGCCGCCGGTCCGGTGGCGCGCGCGGTTTGCGATATCCTTCGTCATGGGTACCCGCCGGGCGACCGTCTCGCGTGGGTCGAACCCGTGTGTCCGCTTGCGTCCCGGGACCGGTCATGTTGAACATGTGGTTGCTTGCCAGTCCAGCCGATCGCATCGCCGCGGGCGAGCGCGCCTATTACGCGGTTCGCGACCATGGCGACTATGCCGAGCAGCATCTCCGGTCGCGGTTGAGCCGCGTTCGCTCGCGGCGGAGACGGCGGGTCTATCGTCTTGCGATCGGACGGCTTCGCGCGGTCGGGGACGCGCAGAATCGAAGGGGTACGTCGACCGGGCCGCGCGACGGCATGGGCATCGTCGCGACCGACGCCACGCAGCTGATCGCGCGCACCGCGCGGCAGGTCGAATATACCGCCTCGGTGATGACCGAGTCGCCACATCGCGCCGTCCTGCTGATCGTCGCGGCGCGGCTGCGCGAGGCGGATACGTCGTTGCGGACGCGCATCCATCTGCTCGCGCCGGCAATGCCGGCCCGGTATCGCGCGGCGGGGGGCGGCGGCATGGCGCCGTCGCGCCAAGCGGTATCGTGAGCGGTCCGCTCAGTCGTCGCCCGGCGGCGCCGCGCCGACATGCCGGCGCCCGCGCGCCTCGGCGAGTGCCGCCTGGCGATGGCGTTCGGCATAGCCCGCGCGCTGTTCGTCGCTGCGTTCGGCGTGGCAGGCAGGGCAACTGACACCCTCGGCATAGAGCGGCGAGCTGCGCTGCTCGTCGCCGACGGGCATCCGGCAGGCGCGGCAGAGCTGGTGGCTCCCCGGCGCGAGCCCCTGCGTCACCGTCACGCGCTCGTCGAACACGAAGCATTCCCCCTGCCAGCGGCTCTGCTCGGGCGGCACGGTCGCGAGATAGGCGAGGATGCCGCCCTCGAGGTGATAGACGTCGTCGATGCCCTCGGCCCTGAGGAAGGCGGTCGCCTTCTCGCAGCGTATCCCGCCGGTGCAGAACATGGCGACGCGGGGGCGGGCGGTCTCGCGCAGCAGCGCGTCGCGATTGGCGCGAAACCAGCCGGGAAAGTCGCGGAACGTCCTCGTGCGCGGGTCGATCGCCCCGGCGAAGCTGCCGACCGCGACCTCATAGTCGTTGCGCGTGTCGATCAGAATCGTCGCGGGATCGTCGATCAGCGCATTCCAGTCGGCCGGCGCGACATAGTGACCGACGTCGGCGAGCGGATCGATATCGGGTTGCCCCATCGTGACGATCTCGCGCTTGATCCGCACCTTCATGCGATGGAACGGCATCTCGTGCGCGCGCGCCTCCTTGACGTCGATCGCGGCGCAGCCCGGCAGCGCGCGGACATGCGCCACGACATGCTCGATCGCGGCATCGCTTCCCGCGATCGTTCCGTTGATTCCCTCGGGCGCGATCAGCAGCGTTCCCTTGACGCCGTGCGCGCAGCAGGCGTGCGCGAGCGGCCCGCGGATCGCCTCGCAGTCGGGAAAGCGCGTGAAGCGATACAGCGCGACGACGCGGATCGGGAGCGGGGTGGTGGCTATGACGATTGTCCTGGCGGATGACGCCGGCCTCCTAGCAGACCCGTCGCGGTCCGTCAGCGGGCGCAAGCGGCAGGGGTCGCAAATCGCGCCCGGCGTGATAGGAGGCGTCGCGACCACGAAGGACCCGACCCGATGACCCTGCCTGCGCTGCTCGAAAATCGCCTCTCGGTTCCCGTGATCGCCGCGCCGATGTTCATCATCTCGCAGCCCGATCTGGTGCTGGCCGAGTGCCGCGCGGGCGTGGTCGGATCGTTTCCCTCGCTCAACGCCCGGCCATCGGGGGTCTTCGAGCAATGGCTGCAGCGGCTGACGAACGAGTTGACCCCGGCCGATGCGCCGTTCGCGGTCAACCTCATCGTCCATCGCAGCAATGATCGGCTCGCCGAGGATGTGGCGCTGTGCGTCAGGTACAAGGTGCCGATCGTGATCACCTCGCTCGGCGCGCGTCCCGAGATCAACGAGGCGGTCCACAGCTATGGCGGCATCGTCCTCCATGACGTCATCGACAATGTCTTCGCGCACAAGGCGATCGAGAAGGGCGCCGACGGCCTGATCGCGGTCGCGGCGGGGGCAGGCGGCCATGCCGGCACGCTGTCGCCGTTCGCGCTCATCCAGGAGATTCGCGAGTGGTTCGACGGACCGCTCGCGCTGTCGGGCGCGATCGCCAGCGGCAATGCGATCGCCGCCGCGCGCGCGCTGGGCGCGGATCTCGGCTATGTCGGCTCGGCGTTCATCGCGACCGAGGAGGCCGTGGCGTCGCCTGCGTACAAGCAGATGATCGTCGACAGCGAGGCCGAGGACATCGTCTATTCGAACCTGTTTACCGGCATTCACGGCAATTATCTCAAGCCGAGCATCGTCGCGGCGGGGCTCGATCCCGATGCCTTGGCGACGTCCGACCCGTCGAAGATGGATTTCGCAGCGCTCGCCGAGGGCAAGAAGGCCTGGCGCGACATCTGGGGATGCGGGCAGGGGATCGGTGCGATCCACCAGATCGTCCCCGCCGCCGAACTGGTCGCGCGCCTCGCCCGCGAATATCGCGCCGCGCTGGCGCGCCTGACCGCCTGATGGCCTGATCGGCAGCGTCAGGCGAAGGCGAGCGTCGCGTCGGCTACGATGATGTCGACCGGCAGATGCGCGACCACGTCACCGTCCGCCTCGACCGGACAAGGCGCATCGCCGCGGATGCTGAGCGCGGTGCAGGTGAAGCGGATCGCATCGCCGGGATCGCGACGGCGCAGCAAGGCCCATGCGAAGCGGAGCATCGCGACGCGCGTGGCGCGCGGCAGCGCGACGACATGGAGCAGCGGCTCGTCGACCGCGGCGTCGCTCGCGAAGCTCCAGTCGCCCGCGAAATAGCGCCCCTTGGCAACATAGACCGCCTCGCACGCGGTGATCTCGCCATTGGCGACCACGCTGAGCCGATGGCGCGGCCACCGCCCCAATATCTGGCAGAGCGCGACGCCATAGGCGGCCCGACCGATCAGCCGCTTGAGCCGCGGCGACAGGCGATCGACGACCATGCTGTCGAGCCCGACGCTCGCGCAGTTGAGGATCAGCGTGTCGCCGATCAGCCCGGTATAATGGTGGCGCCGGGGCGGGGCGATCAGCGCCCGGCTTACGAACGCTGTCGGATCGGACGAATAGCCGCATTCGCGCGCGAGCAGATTGACCGTGCCGAGCGGATAGACGCTCATCGGCAGGCCTCGCGGATCGCGCGCGACCGCGGCGGCGACGTGACGGACGGTACCGTCTCCCCCGACCGCGCAGACATGATCGACGCCGGGCGCTATATCGAGCCGTCCGCGCAGGCTCGGCGTAAGGATCGCGCGCGCGCCCGCCGCCTCGAACGCTGCGGTGAGCCGCGCGATACGCCGGCGCCGCCATGAGCCCGCGCGCGGATTGACGAACAGTTGGACGATCGGCCGCGGTGTCCTGGGTTCACCGGCACCCCGCGCGCGGGGCGCGATCGCGGTGCTGGCGGAATCGATCATCGACGGGCCTTAGCAGCGCGCGGCGATCCGCGCGAGAGACGCGCGCCGGCCCGATCAGGCAGCGGCAGCGCGGCCATATCCGCTCGATGCGACCTCGGCGATGATCGCGAACGAACGCCGACGCGCGCTCCGATCGAATATGTCGGAGACGATCATCAGTTCGTCGGCGCCGGTTTCGGCGACCAATGCCGCGATCCCCGCGCCGACCGTCTCGGGAGATCCGACGATCGATCGCGCCAGCATCCGCTGCGCCTGCGCCTTCTCGATCGGCGACCAATAATCGTCGATATCGTCGATCGGCGGCTGGCTCAGCCCGCGCGCGCCGCGGAACATGTTGGCGAACGACATTTGCTGCGTGGTCGCGAGACGCCGCGCCTCCGCGTCGCTGTCGGCCGCGATGATGTTGACGCCAACCACCGCATAGGGGCGATCGCGCTGCTGCGACGGCTGGAAGCGCGCGCGGTAGATGGCGAGCGCCTCGCCGAGCAGATCGGGCGCGAAGTGCGAGGCGAAGCCGTAGGGCAGGCCGAGCGCCGCGGCGAGCTGCGCCCCGTAGGTGCTCGATCCGAGGATCCACAGCGGCACGTCGGTGCCGCCGGCGGGGACGGCCTGAACCGCCTGTCCCGGCTGCGGCTCGGCGAAATAGGCCTGGAGCTCGAGCACGTCCTGCGGGAAGGCATCGCTGTTGGTGAGCGAGCGGCGCAGCGCGCGCATCGTCGCCTGATCGGTGCCCGGCGCGCGGCCGAGGCCAAGATCGATCCGGCCTGGGAACAGCTGGGCGAGCGTGCCGAACTGTTCGGCGATGACGATCGGCGCATGGTTGGGGAGCATGATCCCGCCGGCGCCGATGCGGATGCTGGTCGTGCCCGCGGCGATATGCCCGATCACCACCGACGTCGCCGCGCTGGCCACGCCCGGCATGTTGTGATGCTCGGCGACCCAGAAGCGGCGATAGCCCAGGGTCTCGGCGTGCGCGGCAAGATCGCGCGCGTCGTCGAGCGCGTCGCGCGGCGTATGTCCTTGCCGGACGCGGACGAGATCGAGGATCGAGAGTTGCACCATGACACGCTCCTGTGGCGGCCTGATCTAGGTGGTGCGGCGCGAGACACAAGGCGGCGATCTTCCGGCAAGGGGGGATCGACGGCCGTTCGACGGCTGATCGTCGATCGTCGCGAGACCGCCGCCATGCAGGCGGCCCGCGCTTCCACGCGCGCGAGACGGACGGGGTCGGGCGTGCGCGCGCCTATGCCGCGCCAAGTCGGGCTGGAGACGCCCCTGCTCGTAACCCTACGATCCGATAATATACATTATGTTAAGTTGAACTAATATCGAGGCTCGGTTGCGGCGTTCGGTCGGCGGAGCCGCCAGGCGTTGCCGTCTCCGCGGTCGGGCGGCTTGCTGCCCTTGGCGCGACGAGAAGACGTGCAAACCAGACGCCGCATGCCCGCACGGTCAGTGGCGCAGCGCCATCGTCAGCCTCAGGATGATCCATCCGAACAGCCCGACCGCGGCGATCAGCCCGAGCAATTGCAGCCAGACGACGATCGCAGAGCGCGGCGATCCCGTCGGCGGGATATCGTCGCTGCTCATCGCACGCGATCCGTGCAGCCTGGGTTTGGCGCCATTGCGATGCTCGCTCCTTCGTTCGACCGCCGCATGTTGCACGGCGACGGCGACGGCGAGCGGCCTAGCGGCTTCGCGCGATGCCCTCGCGGATTGCGCTACGACGTCGCGTCGCTGATGAACAGATCGCGATACCGGCGTGGCTGCGAGCGGAGATATTGGTCGGGCGCCTTGATCCGCGCGCCGAGATGTGCGGCGGCGTGCCATGGCCAGCGCGGATCGTAGAGGATCGTGCGTGCAAGCGCGACGAGGTCAGCGTCGCCCGTGGCGACGATCGCCTCCGCCTGATCGAAATCGGTGATCAGCCCGACCGCGACCACCGGCATCGTTACCGCCTGCTTGACCGCGCGCGCCAGCGGCACCTGGTAGCTCGGCCCCACCGGGATCGACTGGCGCGGATCGAGCCCGCCGCTCGAGACATGGATCGCGCTGCAGCCGCGCTGCTCGAGCGCCTGCGCGAAGGCGATCGTCTGGTCGATGTCCCACCCACCCGCTACCCAATCGGTGCCCGAAACGCGCATCGTGACGGGCTTGGCTGCGGGAAAGGCCGCGCGCACCGCGTCGAAGACCTCGAGCGGAAAGCGCATCCGGTTCGCAAGGCTGCCGCCATAGTCGTCGTCGCGCCGGTTCGACAGTGGCGAGAGGAACTGGTGCAGCAGATAGCCATGTGCGCCGTGCAGCTGCACCGCGTCGATCCCGAGCCGCGCGGCGCGCACCGCAGCGTCGGCGAACGCGTCGCGGATTCGGCGCAGCCCGTCGGCATCGAGCGCCTCGGGCGCGTTTTCTCCGCCGGCGAAGGCGAGCGCCGATGGCGCGACGGTCTGCCAGCCATTGGCGGTGCCGGGTGCGATCTGCGCGCCGCCCTTCCACGGCAATTGGGTCGACGCCTTGCGGCCGGCATGGCCGAGCTGCAGCGCGATCGGCATGTCGGACCAGCGCCGGATGCCGTCGAGCGTCCGCGCCATCGCCGCCTCCGTGGCATCGTTCCACAGACCGACATCGCCATGGCTGATCCGCCCTTCGGGCAGCACCGCGGTCGCCTCGATCGTCAGCAGCGCGGCGCCGGACAGGGCCAGCTGGCCGAGATGGATCAGATGCCAGTCGGTCATCGCGCCGTCGATCGCCGAATATTGGCACATCGGTGCGATCACGATCCGGTTGTCGAGGTGGAGGTCGCCGAGCGCGAGCGGCTCGAACAATTGGGCACCCGGCATCGATCGTCTCCTTCGCGCTGACCGGCGCCTCCATACAGGCCCCCCGCCCCGCGCCAAGCCGTGATCGAACATTGTCGACCGGCGTAGCAGCGACCGGCGCCTGGCCGGCGAACGCGTGCGGGCGGGATAACGCGTGCGAAGGCGCGGCGGGGCGCGGCGGTCGGGGCGGCGACGACCTCTCCCCCCTGCCCTTCGCTAGCGCTGATTGCGGCGGCGTGTTTCCCAGCCCTTGCGCGCCGCTGCCGATCGCTGTTCGGGCGAACCCGATTTGTGCGCCCGGCCGCCCCGCGACGCCGAGACGTGCGAATCGGGCTTGCCGCGGCCCGAGCCCGATTTGTTGCCCCCGCCGGATTCCTTGTTAACGGTTGCCCAGGCGCGCCGCTCGGCCTCGGGCTTGGCCGCCCCACGTCGCTCATAGCCTTGCTCGATATGCGCGGCCTTGCGCTTCTGCTTGTCGGTATAGCTGTCCTTATCACCGCGGGGCATGGACCGTCTCCTCTCCCCGCACGAACGCGCAACCGCCATTTG
The DNA here is from genome assembly GCA_903871605.1 of uncultured Sphingomonadaceae bacterium. GTDB lineage: Bacteria > Pseudomonadota > Alphaproteobacteria > Sphingomonadales > Sphingomonadaceae > Solisphingomonas. The sequence continues at coordinate 397,750 of CAIQHF010000036.1, read as the reverse complement.
CGGTTCATCACGAGAGGACGCCGATGCCGGCTGCCGACGCGCTCCCGATCGGACCAAAACATACTGTAACGACCGCGATCGGACTTCGTTTAGCCCGTATTGCCGCATCAACGCGATCTTAACTATCAATCTCTACTTCCCCGTCTTGAGCCGGCGACCCATCTTCGCCTGCGCTGGATACGAAGGAAGCAAGCGATGACGGTAATCAACACTAACAGCGCGGCGATGCGTGCCCAGAACGGCTCGCGCCTCGCCAATCAGCAATTGTCGACCGCAATGGCGCGCCTGTCCTCGGGCAGCCGTATCAACACCGCGTCCGACGATGCCGCGGGCCTCGCGGTGTCCAATTCGATGGCGTCGCAGATCAGCGGCATGAACCAGGCCGTCCGCAACGCGAACGACGGCATCTCGCTGGCGCAGACCGCCGACGGCGCGCTCTCCGAGGTCACCAACAATCTGCAGCGCATCCGCGAGCTCGCCGTCCAGTCGGCTTCGGGCACGTACAGCGACGCCGACCGCACCAACATGCAGGCCGAAGTCACCCAGCTGCAGAACCAGATCACCAACATCATGAGCGACACCAAGTTCAACGGTACCGCGCTGTTCAGCACGACCGCGGACACGTCGACCAACATCCAGACCGGTGCCTCCGCGGGGCAGACCGTGACGATCGACGTCGGCAAGCTCGATGCCGTCGGCGCCGCGCTGACGCTCAAGGTCGACACCAGCGCCGACGCCAATACGGCGCTCGCCGCGACCGGCGGTCTCGACGACGCGCTCAAGCAGGTGGATACCGTCCGCGCCGGTCTCGGCGCCTCCGAGAGCCAGCTGAGCTCGGTCGTCAACAACCTGACCAGCGAGGTCAACAACCTGACCGACGCCAAGTCGCGCATTGCCGACGCCGACTTCTCGGTCGAGACGACCAACCTCGCCAAGGCGCAGATCCTCAACCAGGCGTCGACCGCGATGCTCGCCCAGGCCAATCAGAGCCAGCAGGGCGTGCTCAAGCTGCTCGGCCAGTAACGCCCCGAGCCACCCGACCCGGTGCCGCGAAGCCGGTCGACGCAAGCGTCGGCCGGCTTTGTCGTGTCAGGCGGAGGGCGCGGCGGGGCGTCCGTATCGTGCGCGGAATGCGGCGGCGAACATGGCCAGTCGCCCCTCTGCGATGGCATCGCGCAATGCCTGCATAAGCTGCTGGTAAAACCATAGATTATGTTCGGTCATCAGCATCGCGCCGAGCATTTCGCCCGACCGCACGAGATGGTGCAGATAGGCCTTGCTCCACGCCGCGGTCGGGCTGGCCGGATCGAGCGGCGTCTGATCCTCGGCGAATTTCGCGTTGCGAATGTTGAGCGGACCGTCCCAGGTAAATGCCTGGCCGTTGCGGCCCGATCGCGTCGGCAGCACGCAATCGAACATGTCGATCCCGCGCTCGACCGCGCCGACGATATCGTCGGGCTTGCCGACCCCCATCAGATAGCGCGGCTTGTCCGCGGGCAGCATCGCGGTCGCGAAGTCGAGCGTGCGCAGCATCTCGGCCTGTCCTTCGCCCACCGCCAGCCCGCCGACCGCATAGCCATCGAAGCCGATCCCGGTCAGCGCGTCGGCGGAGCGGCGGCGAAGATCCTCGAAGGTCGATCCCTGCTGGATCCCGAACAGCGCCGCGCGATCGGCATGCGCGCCGCCGCCGTCGAAGCCGTCGCGCGACCGCCGCGCCCAGCGCATCGACCGTTCCATCGACGTTTCGGCCTGCGCCCAGGTGGCGGGATAGGGCGTGCATTCGTCGAAGGCCATCACGATGTCGCTGTCGAGCAGCCGCTGGATGTCCATCGATCGCTCGGGGCTGAGCATGTGCCGCGAACCGTCGAGATGGCTCTGGAAGGCGACGCCCTCCTCGCTCTGTTTGGTGAGAGCGGATAGCGACATCACCTGATAACCACCTGAATCGGTGAGGATCGGCTTGTCCCACTGCATGAAGCCGTGGAGCCCGCCGAGCCGATCGATCCGCTCGGCGCCCGGGCGCAGCATGAGATGATAGGTATTGCCGAGCAGGATGTCGGCGCCCGTCGCGGCGACCTCGGCGGGCTTCATGCCCTTGACGGTCGCCGCCGTGCCGACGGGCATGAAGGCGGGGGTGCGGATCGTGCCCCGCTGCATGGCGATCGCGCCGGTGCGCGCGGCGCCGTCGGTGGCGGCGATGGTAAAGGCAAAACGCTGCGTCATGGCGCGGCGCTTTGCCGGGTCGCGACCGCGGAGTCGAGCCGCTCGCGCCAACGGCCCGCCGTCCGCTGGCGGCGGGCGGCGGCAACGATCCGAGCCCGATCGCCTCCGCTACCCCCGCACCAGCCCCTCGAGTGTCCGGACGTCGACCGGCGGCGCGCACAAGAACCCTTGATAGATGTTGCAGCCCGCCTGCGCGAGCAGGGTCAGCTGCTCCTCGGTCTCTACACCCTCGGCGATCACCGAGAGCCCCAGCGAGCGCCCCATGTCGATCACCGAGCGCACGACGATGCGGTCGCGCGGGCTCCCGGCAATGTCCTGCGCGAGCCGGCGGTCGATCTTGATGGTATCGAGCGGCAATGCCTTGAGATAGGCGAGGCTCGAATAGCCGGTGCCGAAATCGTCGATCGCGACCCTCAGCCCGCCCGAGCGCAGTTCGGCGAGCAGATCGGCGGCGGCGGCGAGATCCTCCATCAGCCCGTTCTCGGTGACCTCTACGGTGAGCCGGGCGCGCAGACCCGATTCGCGCGCGAGCGCGAGGATCCGCCCGGCGAAGCCCGGTTCGGCGATGTCGGCGGCGGTGACATTGACCGCGACGCGCAACGCGGCGAGTTCGCCCGTCCAGCCCGCGGCGATGCCGATCGCCTTGCGCTGGACGTGGTTGGAGAGCTCGATCAGATAATCCGACCGCTCGGCCGCGGCGAACAGCGCCTCGGCGCCGAGTTCGCCGAGCAGCGGGTGTCGCCAGCGCGCCAATGCCTCGACGCCGACGATCCGCCCGGTCGCCACCGAAACCTGCGGCTGCCACAATAGCTCGATCCGATCCTCGTCGAGCGCGAGCCGGAGATCGAGTTCGAGCTGGCGGTTCTCGGCCTGCCGTGACTGTTCGCCCTTGGTGTAGATCCGCACCCGCGCCGCCTCGTTGTCGCGCGCGTCGGCGAGCGCCAGGCTGGCGCGACGGAGTAGCTCGGCGGCGTCGCCGCCGCCGCCGGCCTCGCTCGACGCGATCCCCACGCGCGCGTTGAGCGTTACGACATGCTCGCCCGCGACGAACGGTCGTCCGACCGATGCGAGCACCTCGCCGGCGAGGAGTTCGGCCTCGTAGAGCGACGTCGGCGCCGGCAATCCGACCGCGAATTCGGCGCCGGCCAGACGCGCGACCAGCCGACGACGGCCGTTGCCCGCGCCGGCGAGCCGCTCGATGCGACGCGCGACGGACCGAATGATCGCGTCGCCGACCCCCCGGCCGAACGCGGCATTGACCATGTCGAAGCGGCTGAGCCCGATGACCAGCAGGATCGGCCCCTGCCCGGCCGCCAGCCGCGCCTCGATCCAACGGCGTGCGCCATGACCATCGTCGAGCCCGGTGAGCGGATCGCGCGGTGCCGCGTCCGAACCCGCCGGGAGGCCGTCAAGCGGCTCGACATGCCCGACCACGACGCCGTCCTCGAGCGTCAGGTGGTGCGCGATCCGGCGGCCGTCCTGCGCATTGTGCGCGAACGGCGCGATCCCGCCCTCGTCGCGCAGCCGGCCGACCGCGTTGAGCGCGGCGCGCATCCCGGCGCGGCCGAGCAATTGGCGGGCGTGGCCGCGCGTCACCGCGTCGGTCGCGTCGGGTAGCCCGCCGACCTGCGCCAGCGCCGGGCTGATCGCCAATGTCGCGGGACGGTCGGGCGACCAGCGCCACGTCATCGCTTCGCTCGCGACCAGCCGCGCACGCCCGGCCGCGGCGCGATGACCGCCGGCAAGCCGCTCGGCATGGCGCGCGGCGAAGCGCAGCGCCTGCGCGAACTCGCCCTCGGCGAAGGGCGCGGCGAGATAATGGGTGGCGCCGGCCTCGAACGCCGCGGCGACCGCGGATGCCTCGCGTCGCCCGATCAGCAACAGCAGCGCCGCGCCATTGGCCTGCACCGCATCGGCGAGAACGCGCGCCGCGGCCAATCCTTCGGCGAGCGTATCGCGCGCATCGATGACCGCGACCGACGCGCCGCTGGCAAGGAACCGCCGCTCCAGCCCGTCGCTGCGCCGCGCCGCGATCGCCGCCCAGCCGGCACGCTCCGCCATATGCGCAAGTTCGTCGCGCTGCCGGAACGACAGCAGGAACAGCGGCGCCGAACCGGCCGGAGCGTCGATCGTGGTAGGAATGAGGCATCTCCCCGGTCGGCCGCGGATGCGCGGTCCGATCGCGGATACGCTAGACGCAGCACGGCGGTGCGCCAACGGGGATCATCGCTCCGCCTGTCCCGCACTGGGCGCAGCCGGCCTTGCCGAGGTCGTCGCCAAGCCCTAGCTGATAGCGATGACGACGCTTGTCCCCTCGCCCGCCGCGCCGACGACCGCCGCGACGATGCGCGACGGGTTCGGGCGACGGATCGACTATCTGCGTATCTCGGTGACCGATCGCTGCGATCTGCGCTGCCGCTACTGCATGAGCGAGGCGATGAGCTTCCTGCCGCGTCGCGCGCTGCTGAGCCTCGAGGAGATCGCCGACGTCGCGGATGCGTTCATCGCGCGCGGGGTCAAACGGATCCGGCTCACCGGCGGCGAACCATTGGCACGGCGCGGCCTGACCGATCTTGCCCGGATGATCGGCCGGAATCTCGCGACCGGCGCGCTCGAGGAACTGACGCTGACCACCAACGCGACGCGGCTGGCGGATCATGCCGAGGCGCTGGTCGCGGCCGGCGTGCGTCGAATCAACGTCAGCCTCGACAGCCGCGATCCCGATCGCTTCCGCCATATCACGCGCACCGGCGAGCTGGCGCAGGTGCTCGCCGGCATCGCCGCGGCCAAGGCGGCGGGGTTGGCGATCAAGATCAACATGGTCGCGCTCAAGGGCCTCAACGAGGACGAGATCGCCCCCATGCTGCTGTGGTGCGGCGAGCAGGGATTCGACCTGACGCTGATCGAGACGATGCCGCTGGGCGCGGTCGATGAGGACCGTACCGATCGCTATCTGCCGCTCGACGGCGTCCGGCGCGATCTCGAGCAGCGCTTCACGCTGAGCCCCGATCCGCATCGGAGCGGCGGCCCGGCGCGCTATGTTCGGGTTGCCGAGACGGGCGGCCGGCTCGGGCTGATCACGCCGCTGACGCACAATTTCTGCGAAGGATGCAACCGGATGCGCGTGACCGTGCAGGGCAGGCTCACAATGTGCCTCGGCCATGCCGACGATGTCGATCTCAAGCAGGCGCTGCGCCACGGCGGGCGGGCCGCGCTCGATGCGGCGATCGACGAGGCGCTGTTCCGCAAGCCCGAGCGGCATCATTTCGAGATCGCCGGGCGTGGCGCCGCGCCCGCGGTCGCACGCCACATGAGCGTCACCGGCGGATGAGCGGCAGGGCATGACGGATCGCCAGGGCCGCGATGCGCGGCGCGAGCCCCGCAAGCTGGCGATCGTGGCGTCGCCGACCCCCGCGGCGCGCGCCGCCGAGGCCGAAATGCGCCAGCGTTACGAAAGCGTGCCGATCGGGGAGGCCGACATCGTCGTCGCACTGGGCGGCGACGGCTTCATGTTGCAGACGCTGCACATGATGCTCGACCGGCACGACATCCGGCCCGTCTTCGGGATGAATCTGGGCACGGTGGGCTTCCTGATGAACGAGTGGAAGCTCGATGCACTCCCCGATCGGCTGAACCGCGCACGCGCCTTCTCGGTGACGCCGCTCAGGATGGAGGCCGATACGATCGACGGCGAACATTTTTCGAGCCCCGCGATCAACGAGATTTCGCTGCTGCGCGAAACCCGGCAGACCGCCTGGATCGAAGTCAGCGTCGACGGGCGCGTCGTGCTGCCCGAACTGGTGTGCGATGGCGTCATGGCAGCGACCGCCGCCGGCTCGACCGCCTACAACCTGTCCGCTCAGGGGCCGATCCTGCCGCTTGGATCTGGGCTCGTCGCACTCACCCCGATCAGCGCATTCCGGCCGAGGCGCTGGCGCGGCGCGATCCTGCCCGAGAATGCGAAAATCTCGTTCCGTGTCATCGATCCGGTCAAACGGCCGGTCAGCGCGGTCGCCGATCAGCGTGAGATACGCGACGTCGCGACGGTCGCCATCTCGATCGATCGATCGATCGCGCTGACGCTGCTGTTCGATCCGGAACATGCGCTCGACGACCGCATCACGATGGAGCAGTTCGCCGTCTAACCTTTGTTGAGGGCGGTGCGCCGAGCGGGGTTGCAACCGCTCCCGACCTGATGCATAGGCGCCGCCTCGCCCGGTTACGGGCATGTTCCTCGGTAGCTCAGTGGTAGAGCGTTCGACTGTTAATCGAATGGTCGCAGGTTCGAATCCTGCCCGGGGAGCCATTTTTTTAGCTGCGCTGCGCCACGCCGCCGCTGGTCGGGCGCCGGCCCGAGCACGGCCCTCGCCCCCGCAGTTACAGCCCCGTCGGGGCGGCCGCTTTTCCCTATCAAATAATTAACGTTAACCAACGTTGATGTTTGATGCGGGATCGGCAATGCCCGCTCGTCGCGATGTAAAAGCGACCGGGGGGACACCGAATGGCTTTTATCTGCGCGATCCGCGGCCACAAGCCCGATCGTCACCGGGCATGGCACGATAGCATGGATTGGCGATCGACGTGCATCCGCTGCGGGACGCCGATGATCAAGGATGCGCTCGATCAGAAGTGGCGGCCCTATGATCCGGAGGGTGACTTCTTAACGGACCGGCAGCTCAAGCCACCGCGTTAGGCGCCATTGCCGGCATCCGACCCCGACGCATCGTGGAGCCGCGCCTCTTCGCGCCGTTTCCTGCGCGCGATCTTGCGGTCATGGGCGTTATAGCGTCTCAGGGCGATATAGCAGCACAGCAGCACCGCGACGAAGAACAGGATCGCGTAACCAAGCAATTCTCGTGTCATACAGTCTCACACCGGATAATGTCATGCGGGATGGGTGCGACGATACAACGCCCCACAGCCCGATCCGTCGCGCCACATCTGGTTGGGTCCGCCGGTTCGCCGCGGATCGACGGGGGACGCCCCATACGTCGCACTATGAGCCCGGTCCAGCCTGAGCCCGGTCCAGCACCGACGGCGTAATGCCGGCTACCGGCGCCTGCTTTCCGCGTCATTCGTCATCGTTCGGCCGGTCGACCGCGATCAGTGGCCGGTGCGAGGCCCCGCCCGGCATCGTGCCGGGCGGAGATCCCGATCAGCGGCAGCGAGTCACCTTGTGGTGGTGGACCCATGTCGTCGTGCAATGGCGGTGCGGGTGGTGATCGTCGTGACGGGCGTCGGCGGCGGACGCCAGGCCGAGCGTGGCGACCAGGGCGGTCGCGGCGAGCAGGTGAATGGCTTTCAAACGGAGTCTCCCATTGGGTCCGGACATCGGACGCGCGGCCACCCTGCGCGCGGGATGTTGCGGCCGGCGTTCATCGCATGCCGCTTGTCGCTGGTATCGACCGCTTCGTCAGCGGCTTCGCGTCGCGCCTGAAATATAAGCGGTCCGCGCGACGCCGAGGTCACGATCTAGCGGTGCGGGTCGTAGCGCCGGTTCTCGAACGAGACGATCATGCCGGCGTGATCGCCGAGCGGGATCGCCGCCGCCCCATAGATGTCGTGCATCCCGCGCGTCCCGACCGCCGCGCCGATCTCGCCGTGGATCGCATGTTCATCGCCGCGACCCGCAGGCCCGGCGCGCGCCGCGTCGACCGATTCCTCGGTCTGATGGTCGAGGATCGCCGCCTTCTCCTCTGGGGAGAGCCGCAACGTAGCGGGCGGTTCGGTCGCCGTCTGTGCCAGCGCGGATCCCGCGCCGAGCCAGACAAGCGCTCCCAGCCTCGTCGCCCCCATCAGTCTCGCCCGGATCATCGCCTCACCTCGGCATGACGATCGCAGCCGGCTGCGCGTCTGTCCATTGCATTGCGATGGGTTGATGCAATCGTGCAACAATGTTCATCGGATGTTCAGCTGCCGGCCAGAGCCGGTTGACCGCTACCCGGCGCCGGACAATCTAGAATGATTGATCGGGGTAGAGGTCGAGGGGGAGCCAATCATGACAGGGATGAACGCGCGTCGCAGGGCGCTTGGTGCAACCGCAATGGCCGCGATCGGCGCGGCGCTCGTGGCCGCGCCCGCCTCGGCGATCGTCGTGACGGACGGCTCGTCGCCCGCCAGGGCGGTCGATCCGACCAACATCACCGGCGTCGGCCAGATGGTCGTCGACGAGGGTAACGGGTTCATCGGGCTGTGCAGCGCGACGCTGATCAATCCCCGCACAGTCATTCTCGCCGCGCACTGCGTCAACGATGCGCCGGCGAACGCCTATGGCAGCGCGCAGGGCGGCATCGCGATCGGTGTCGGCTTCCAGGCCAATAATCTCGGGCCGCTGCGCAACTGGCTGTTCGGCGGCGACAAGACCAGCGTTGCCGACTATTTCTACAACGGCAGCTACGTCACCTACAATCCGCAGTCGCTCGCGCTGGGGCCGAACAATAATTTCCTGCAGGGCGACGTCGCGATGATCGCGTTCGACACGCCGGTCTCGGGCGTGCCGACGACCGACCTGCTGTTCAGCCCGCTGACCGGCCCCGTCCACGCGACGATCACGGGCTATGGCGGCAACGGCACCGGCACGACGGGAAGCGACGGCAGCAACATCGATTTCAAGCGCCGCGTCGCCGAGAACATCGTCAGCGTGCTGGGCTCGCTCGATGACGTCGACACCTTCCTGTTCGGTTCGCCGGATGGCCTGCCGCAGAATCTCTACCAGCTCGATTTCAACGACCCCAAGTTCGGCACCGCCGCGGCCAATCCCTATGACTTCGATCTGTTCGGCGACAAGGCGCTCGCCAAGGAAGGCATCACCGCGCCCGGCGATTCGGGCGGCCCGCTGCTGATCGACCAGGCGTTCGCCAAGCCCGTCGTCGCGGGCGTATTGTCGGGCGGCAGCCGCTATTATCTCAATCAGCCCGGCTCGTCCTACGGCACGTCGAGCTTCTACCAGCCGCTCTATCTGTTCTGGGACTGGATCGTCGCGAACAATCCATACAAATATGTCTCGGCCAAGGCCGGCGACGGCAGCTGGACCGATCCCAATCATTGGGTGATCAATCTCGATCCGATCTACCAGGTGATCGGCGCCGACGGCCAGCTGGTCAACGGCCTGCCGACGACGCCGGCGGCCGGGGTCAACGGTACCAGCCCCAAATTCGGCAATGTCTGCTACTATGATATCTGCGAGAACATCGCGACGGGCGCGGTGACGACGGGCAATACGCCGACCAACCCGGCGAGCGCCTCGACCAGCACGACCGGCAAGTCCGCCACCCTCAGCAACGACAAGGGCGGCGCGGTGCTCGCCGTGGACGCCAGCGCGACCCACAGCGCGCAATCTGCGCCGGACGCGATGGTCAATGCGGCGCAGGTCGCGCCCGAAGGCTCGGCGACCGTCGGCGGCGAAGTCGTCCAGGGAGCCCCCGGCTCGTCCAATTTCGTCCCCAACGACACCGACGGCAATATCGCGACCGGCGCGCCGGCACGCTATTACGACGTCACCTTGTCGGCCGACGGCACCACCACGCTGGCCGGCGCGCAGAAGGTCATCGACCGGCTGACGATCGCGGGCGGCGGCGCGGGCCTGACGATCGCCGCCGATGCGGGGCTCGCCAGCCTGATCGACACGACGGTCAGCGCGGGGACGATGACGGTCGACGGCCAATATGTCTCGATCGGCGATTTCGACCTCATCGGCGGCCTGCTGCAGGGCCGCGGCACGGTGATCGCGCCCAACGTCGTCTCGGTGCTCGGCGCGATCGCGCCGGGGCGGCTGGGCACGATCGGCAATCTCACGATCGCGGGCAACATCATCCTGTCGTCAGGCGCGCGCACCTATTTCGACATCGGTGCCGGCGGCACGTCCGATACGCTCAGCGTCGTCGCCAATCCCTTCATCGATCCCGCCGTCGGTGGCCTTACGGGGGTCGCCGATCTCGGTGGCATCCTGGCGCTCAACCCGGTTGCGGGATACCGCCCGACCTATGGCGACAAGTTCACGCTGCTGACCGCGACCGGTGGGCTGATGGACCATTTCGACGCGGTCACCGGGTTCTTCGGGGTGCTCTATCCGGTCCTGACCCAGACAAGCACGAGCGTCTCGATCCGGATCGCGGCGCGACCCTATGCGAGCGTGATCAACTCGGCGTCGCGGATCCAGCGGGCTTATGCGAGCCTGCTCGACTCGAGCCGCGCGTCGTCCACGCTCGCGCCCTTCTATTATCAGACCGACGTTCTCGCCGCCGGTCCGTTGCAGGCGACGCTCGAGGCAGCCGCGCCCTACGCGCAACAGACCGAAGTGTCGCTTGCCCGCATGCAGGACGAGGCGCTCGCGAAATTCTATCGCGACCGGCTGAGCACGCTGCGCAATGCCGAGCCGACCGAATCGCTCGCGGTGATCGGCAATCCCCTCGGCGTCGTGCGCACGGGCTACCAGTCCGCATCCGATATCGCGCAGGGGCTCGTACAAGGGTCGCCGACGCCACAGGCGACCGCGACGGCGCTGCCCGAGGGCGTCAGCGCCTATGTCGCGGGCGGCTATCTCGACGGTTCGTCGAGGCCATTGCCTAACCTGCTCTTCTCGAAGAAGGACGACCTGTCGGGCTGGTATGTCGCAGGCGGCATCGAGAAGCGCATCGACGACAGGCTGTCGGTCGGGCTTTCGGCAAGCTACTCGCACGGCAAGGGCGACGTCGCCACTGGCGAGCGCGCACGCAGCGATCTCTACGAGCTGGCGACGTATGGCGTGTACAGCCTCGGCAACGCCTTCATCAATGCGACCGCCACGGCCGGCCTGATCCAGACGCACACGCGTCGCTTCTTCGCGCTCGATACCGCGAAGGCGAACCTCGCCAACACCGAGAGCGAGCCGATCGTCTCCGGCGAGCTGGGGATCGGCTATGATCTCAAGGCGGCCGGGTTCAAGCTGACCCCGACGGCGTCGCTGCGCGGTAGCCACCTCGCCTTCGAGGGCGGCGTCGAGACCGGTGGGATCGGCTCGCTGACCTATGCCAAGCGCGATTTCGACAGCCTGCAGGCGCGCGTCGGCGGCAGCATCGCCTTCGACAGCGGCAATATCCATCCGCATGTCGATGCCGCCTATGTCCACGATTTCCGCAAGAACAACGCCGACATCTTCGCGCACTTCACCGGCGCGACCGGGGCCGGCCTCGCCGATGCCGACTTCGGTTCGTTCGGGCGGGATCGCAACTGGGGCGAGGTCGGCGGCGGGCTGACGATCGTCGGGTCGCAGATCGACGTCGGCGCCTCCGCGGATACCGTCTTCGGCCGCCAGGATCTGAGCTACCAGATCTACCGCGCCTCGGCGACGATCCACTTCTAGTCGGGACAGGACGGGCCGGTGCTCCGCGCGAGCGCCGGCCCGTTTCCTGTGGAGCGATCCGCGCGACTCGCTTGGCGTCGGCGCACCGGTCACCTAAGAGCGATGCGATGACCGTTGCCGTCGATATGGGCACCGCGCCGGACGGCGCGCCGGCCCAGATGGATCTCGAGGAACTGCTTGCCACCCGATTGCTCGTTCAGGGCAATTCGGGGTCGGGCAAGTCGCATCTGCTGCGCCGCCTGCTCGAAGGCAGCGCGCCGTGGGTGCAGCAGGTGATCGTCGACCCGGAAGGCGACTTCGTCACGCTCTCCGATCGCTTCGGCCATATCGTCGTCGATGGCGGCGCGCACAGCGAGGTCGAGCTCCGCCGGCTGGCGCTGCGCGTGCGCGAGCAGCGCGTCTCGGTGGTGCTGACGCTCGAGGGGCTCGAGAGCGAGGGCCAGATGCGTGCCGCCGCGACCTTCCTCGCCACGCTGTTCGACGCCCCGCGCGAACATTGGTATCCCGCGCTCGTCGTGGTCGACGAGGCGCAGCTGTTCGCGCCAGCGGTCGCCGGCGAGGTGTCCGACGAGGTGCGGCGGCTGTCGCTGGGGGCGATGACCAATCTCATGTGTCGCGGCCGCAAGCGCGGGCTCGCCGGCGTGATCGCGACGCAGCGGCTCGCCAAGCTCGCCAAGAACGTCGCCGCCGAAGCCTCCAACTTCCTGATGGGCCGCACCTTCCTCGACATCGACATGGCGCGCGCCGCCGATCTGCTCGGCCTCGAGCGTCGTCAGGCGGAGCAGTTCCGCGATCTCGCGCGCGGCCATTTCATCGCGCTCGGCCCCGCGCTGTCGCGGCGCCCGCTCGCGATCCGCATCGGGTCGGTCGAGACGTCGGCGCGCAGCGCCTCGCCCAAGCTGATGCCGATGCCCGGCGCGCCCGACGAACAGGCGCGCGCCGCCTTGTTCGACAAGCCCGCCGAACTCGATCTTCCGATTCCCGCGCCGCCGCAGCCGCCGCGGCCGAGCATGGAGCAGCTGCTCCGCTCGATCGAGGCACCGTCCACTCCGATCGGGGACGATTCCCGCGCGCGTGCCGAGCCAAGCGCCGAGGACAGCGCCGCGATCGTCGCGGCCTGCCTCGCCGAGATCGTCGCCGACGAAGGCGAGAGCTTTCGGCCCGCGGCGGTTCTCTTCCAGGATTTCGGCGTGCGCTGCCGGATGCGCGGTCTCGCCGATTCGAAGCTCGATCTCGCGGCGTTCCGCACACGCCTCTCGCTCGCGCGTGCGGGTCTCTATGCGGGGATCGGTGCGGATGATCCGATGGCCGAGGCGGCGCGCGAGGCCGAAGCGCTGCCCGAGGATTCGCGCGGCGTGTTCCTGCTGATCGCGCGCGCCGCGCTCGATCGCGCAACCTGCCCCAGCGACGCCGCGATCGCGCGCGTCTATGGCAGCCACTCGACCGGCCGCGCGCGGCGCCTGCTGAGCTTCCTCGAGGCGCAGGGCGCGATCGTCGTGCGGATCGATCTGCGCGGCGGCCGGGCGATCGCGCTGCCGGCGCTCGGCTGGACCACCGCGGTTTCGGACCGCGCCTCGGCGGAGGCCTGAGCGATCAGTCGAGCTTGCCGCATTCGGGTAGCTTGAGACCCTTGAGATCCGCGCATGGCCGCACCTGCACGCTGCCATCCGGCCCCACGAACACCGCATAGTCGCCGCCCGGCTTGCAACGCGCGACCCACATGCCGAGATTGCCATAGGGGCCGCGATAGGCGCTTTGCGTCAGCCGTCCGCAGCGCTGGCCGTCGTCGACGATGGCGCGGTCGAGCGCTCCCTGGCGATCGGCGGGGCGAAGCTGCAACAGCTTGGCGTTGAAGGGGTTAGCCTGGCCAACCGGCGCGGCCAGGGCCGGGGCCGCAAGAAACAATCCGATCGCACTGGCCGTCCAAACACGCATTTCGTCGGTTCCTTTCGTTCTGCCGCGAGATCGTCGAACCCCCGGCACTGTTCGGGCGTTCGTTACGTCGATAGGGTATATCCATCGGAAGGAAACGCTCATGAACGAAGACCGGATCGAAGGCACCGCGAAGAAAGTCGTCGGCACCGCGCAGGAGGCGATCGGCGCAGTCGCCAATGACGAGCAACTCGAGGGCAAGGGCAAGCTCAACCAGGCGGTCGGCACCGTGCAGGATGGCTATGGCAAGGTCCGCGACAAGGTGAAGGATCTGATCGACGAGGCACCGACCGCGGCGCGCGAGGCGGTCGATACCGGGCGGGACTATGTCCGCCGCGGGGCCGCGGCGGTCACGCGCACGACCGGCGACAATAGCGCGCTGATCCTGCTCGCCGCGGGCATCGCCGGCGCGGCGCTCGGCTGGCTGGCGCTGAGCCGGCGAAATAAGACGGACGCGTGAACCAAACCGACGCGCGACCGATCAAGATCGCGAGCTACAATATCCGCAAGTGCGTGGGCACGGACAGGCAGAGGCGGCCCGACCGCATCCTGTCCGTGCTTGCCGAGCTCGATGCGGATATCGTGTGCCTGCAGGAGGCGGACCGGCGCACGGGCACGCGGCTGAGCGCGATCCCCTTCGAACTGATCGCGCAGACCACGCCCTATCGCGCCGTCCCCTATGAGATCCGCCCCGGCGGGATGGGGTGGCACGGCAACGCCATCCTCGTCCGGCGCGACATCGAGATCCTCGCCCATCGGCCGCTCGACCTGCCGACGCTCGAACCGCGCGGCGCGGTGATGGCCGAGCTCGTCGTCGGCGGGCAGGCGCTGCGGGTCGTCGGGATGCATCTCGATCTGTCGGGCTTGTGGCGCGGCAAGCAGGCGCGCGCGATCGTCGCGCACGTCGAGGCGTGCGCGCAGCCGATGCCGACGGTGCTGATGGGCGATCTCAACGAATGGAGCCTGGCAAGCGGTTGCCTGCGCGATTTCTCGGCGCATTTCGCGTTCGCGCCGACCGCGCCGAGCTTCCACGCGCGCCGTCCGGTGGCGCGGCTCGACCGGATCATGGCGACCCCCGATCTCGCCGTGCTCGATGCGGGAACGCATCATTCGGCGCTCGCCAAGCGCGCCAGCGACCATCTGCCGATCTGGGCGACGGTGGGGCCCCGCTGAACCCTCCGCCGATTCGGCGGGCAACCGATCACTCGCCATCGCCCTGCAGCCGTCGACCCCGCGGACGCCCGGGTCGATAGGCGGCAGCGCGTCGCCCCCTCAATATTGCTTCGAATATTTGAGCGTCACCGCGGGCCCGGTCACCCCGCCTGCCTGGCTGAGGATACTGAGCGCCTTGGACAGGGCGATCGTCAGCTGCGTCTGCGTGAAGCCCTTGGCGTCGGTGACCACCTCGACATAGATGTTGTTCGAGATATATTTGCCCGCGGCCAGCGACGTGCCCTGCCCCGTCGTCTTGTCGGCGCCGAGCACGCGCAATCGGTCGAGCCCGGTCGAGCTGCGCAGCTTGCCGAGCGGCCCGCCGCCGCCACCGCCGCCCGAGCGCAAAGAGTTGAGCGCCGCGGCCAGCTGCAACGCCTGGCTCGCGCTCAGCGAGGTCACCGAACTGCCGAACAGCAGCCGCGAGAGCACCTCGTCCTGCGGCAGCGTCGGCGTCGACGTGAAGGTGATCTGCGGGTGCTGCGCGGTCCCGCCAATGTCGATGATCGCGGTGACGCCCTCGACCGTCGTATTGGCCTCGATACCGAGGTCGGGATCGAGCAGCGGTCCGTTGAACCGGACCGTGCTGGTGTCGGCGAGCTCGAGCCGGCGGCCCGCGAAGCTGTAGGTGCCGCGCACGACCTGCAGCTTGCCGACGACGGTCGGCGCGGTCGCGGTGCCGCCGACATGCATGCGCGAGCTCCATTCCGATTCGAGCCCCATGCCCGATACGAACAGCTGGTTGTCGGCGCGGATACCGATATCGAGCTTCCAGTTGCTCGGCGCCGGGCCGGCCGCCGCTGCCACCTGTTGTACCGCCTCGCCCTTGCGGCGAACGCCACTGAGGTCGGTGATCTGCGCGGCGTCGTTGCGCACGATCGCGTAGCGAAGCTGATGCAGGTTGAGGTCACCCTTGATCAGCCCGCCTGCCGCCTTCGAATTGGTCACCGCGACCGAGCCCGAGACGGTCGCGCCAATCGAGTCCGAATGCGCGAGCTGGGCATGGTCGAGCGTCGCGGTGATTGCGATCGGAAAGCCGCTGTCGGCGGCGAAGCCGACGCTTCCCGAGGCCTGTACCGTGCCGGGCCCGGCCTTGCCGGTCAGACGGTTCAGCTGGAACCGGGATTGCGTGAAGCGGCCGTCGATCGCGATATCGGTGATCGTCGTGCCGGTGGTCGCGTTCTCGTAGCGCAGCTGGTTGGCGCGGATCACGCCGGTGACCTGCGGCGCGCCGATGCGGCCCGAGAAGTCGGCACCGATCGCGATCGGGCCGGCGAGCGTCTGGCCGCCGATTCCGGTCAGCGTCCACAGCACTTCGGCGGGGCCGTTGTAGCGGATGCCGCCGCTGATCGACGCCTGCATCAAGGCTGCGGTGCTCGCGACCGGGCCGGTGCGGACCTGGACGCGGCCGATGTCGCTGCCGCCCCGACGGATCAGCGCGTTGATGGCGCCGCCGCCGCCATTCAGCGTGCCGAGCATCGCGATGTCGACCGGATCGGAGATGACCAGCGCGCCGGTGCGCGTGAAGCCGGCGATGTCGAGCCGTGCGCGGACGTCGGGGACGGAGGATCCGTGCATCGACAGGTCGACCGTCCCGGTCGCGCGGCCGCCGAGCCCGAGCGTCGGCGCGAACGCCTGCGCGATCGACAGGTCCATGCCGTCGAGCCTGGCGTGCGCCTGGATGGTGGCGCCATAGCGCCCCGACAGGTCGACGCTGCCCTGCGGCAGCACCAGCGTCGCGGGCTGGAGGACATAATCCTTGCCCTGGACGAGGACGGTCGCGGGCTGCGCGAGGTGGAAGGCGATGCCGTTCGCCGAGCCGCGCAGATTGGCGAGGATGCGCTGCGGCGTGAACGCGGCCTGCGCGGCGAGGTCGAACGGCACGCCGCTGGTGCCCGAGGCGGTCAGCGCGGCCTGGCCGTGGCCGCCGGCATAGTTGATTTTCGCGCGCGCCGAGCGGAGCAGCAGGCTGCCGTAGCGCAGGTCGACGATCGCCGCCGAGCCGGCGACCGAGGGGCCACCCGGCAGCATCACCAGCGTCGCGCGGACGAGACCCGATCCGATCGTGATCGGCGTCTTGCCGGGGAGCTTGGCGCCATTGGCGGTGAGGTTGACGTCGGCCTTCTGGTTCTTGCCCGCCGCCGCCAGCGCGACCTGCCCGTTGAGACCCGAGCCCGCGACGAACAGGTTGCCCGCGAACGGCCCCGCTGCGGTCTGCACGATGCTGCCGTGGACACCGATGCCGGCGATCAACAGCTGGTGGATGTCGACCGCAAGCGGCCCCTTGCCCGCGCGCACCAGCACGTCGGCGGTGAACGGACCATAGTCGGAGCCGCCACGTGCGCGGACGAGATAGCCTGCCGCCGAGCCGGTCAACGTCGCGTCGAGATTGGCGAGGCCGATGCCGACGCCGGGATGCGCCGCCTTGAGCACGACCACCGGATTGGCGACCGTCCCGCTCGCGACGACATTGGCGGGGCCATAGCTGCGCGACCAGGCATCGGCACGGAAGCGGATCGCGCCGTCGGAGAGGCGATAGCTGCCGGCACCATCGGTGATGCGCAGATCGGGCGCGGTCAGCCGCAAATTGGTGACGCTGGCGCCGCCCTTGGGATCGTATCCGACGTCGGCGGTGATCAGCGCGTTGCCGCCAAGCTGCTGTGCGAGGCTGGCGTTGGTGATCTTTCTCGTGTCGATGCGGACATGGCCCTTGATCCCGAACCCGCCGCCGGATGCGGTGACCAGCTTGGCATCGGTGACCAGATTGATCCGGCCCAGGCCGTTGACGTCATAGTCGTTGACCCGGCCCTTGAGCGCGCCGGTATAGGTGCCGCGGGCGAGATCGGCGAGGACGAGCGCGGTCGCGTCGATCCGGTCCGAGCGGAGATGCAGATTGTCCGAGAAGAGCTGCCCGTTCGAATAGGCAATGTCGCCGTCGACCTTGAGATTGGTGACGAGGCCGCCGGCCGCGGCGTTGAGCCCGGTGACGCGGCGTGCGGTCGCGTGGATCGGCACGAGGATCTTCTTGCCGACCGTCGCATTGCCCTCGGCAACGAGCCCTTCGATTCCGTTGGCGCCGAAGGAGACCGCGTCGGCGGACAGCCTGTAGGCGACGCTCGGCGTCGCGAACGGACCGTCGAGCGCGGCGGTGACCGCGACGTTGCGCCCGGCGAGATTGGGCGCGATCGCGCCGGGGGTGAGCAGCCGCGCCTGCAGCTTGAAATTGCCGAAGCGGCTCTGCGCGAAGTCGAGCAGCCCCTGCGCCTGCGCGACGAATGCCGAGGAGGACAAGGCGATCGTCGTGTTCGCCTTGCGCTTGTCGAGCGTGGTGGTGGCGTCGATGTGGATCGCCGGCTCGGTCATCCGCGCGGCGGGGCCGCTGAGCAGGATGCCGGGCATCACGCCGCCCTTCGCGCCGAACGTGCCGTCCTGCGCGGTCAGCGCGACGTTCATCAGCGGCTGGCCGCCCGCGGTCGCCGAGGCGAGACCCTGCCAATGATGCCAGTCGCCCTGCCCGCCGACCGACAGCGTCAGCGATCGGCCGAGCCTGGCATAGCTGTCGACGACGCCACCCGCGGGGGCCGCGAGCTTGACGTCGACGAGCAGCCGGTCCTGCGAGGGCACCGCGTCGATCTTCAGATGAAGCGTGTCGCCGCCCTTGACGCCCGGTGCGACGATCGCATCGGCGTCGACAGTGAGCTGCGCGCGGCGGTCGGCGATCACCGCGCCGCCGTCGATGCGGACGATGTGGCGCTGCCCGGTCACCGGCGGCTCGAGCAGGAAGCGGTCGACGTGGAGATGGCCGAGCGTCAGATCGATATCGGGGATGGTGGGCGCGTTGGGATCGCTCGGCACGGGCTTGAGCGCGGGATTGCGCAGCATCCGCACCTCGGCCGCGGCCACGCTGTCGAGATCGATCTTGCTGTGGATATAGGCAAAGGGATGCCAGTGGATGTCGATCACGGGCGACGTCAGGAACGTGCCCCTGGCGTCGCGGACCTCGAGATCGTGGAGAATCATGTGGCCGTAGATCGATCCCTCGATCTCGCCGACATGGATGGTGATGCCCGAGGCGGTCGTATAGCCGGCAAGCTGACCGGCGATGAAGCGCTTGCCCGGACCGGTGTTCAGCCCGACGATCAAGGCGGCGATGAGCAGCAGCAGGGCCGCCAATGCGATCGCCACCCATTTCGCGATCCGCGCCCACAAAGGGCGACGTTCCACGATCACGACGGTCTCGTCCTCGGCCGCCATCAGAAGGCCTGGCCGATCGAGATATAGAGCGCGATCTTGGACTCGCCGGGCTGGCGGTTGATCGGCGTCGCAATGTCGAAGCGCAGCGGGCCGAAATTGGTGTAGTAGCGCCCGCCTATGCCCGCTCCGTAGCGCAGGCCGCTGAAACCGGGCGTCGACTTCTCGCCGACGCGCCCCGCGTCGAAGAACGGCACGATGCCGAAATTGCCGAAGCGATACCGCGCCTCGAAGGCGAGCTCGGTCGAGCTCAGCCCTCCGATCGGGTTGTTCTGCACGTCCTTCGGTCCGAGCTGCTGGTAGCCGAAACCGCGCACCGAGCCGCCGCCGCCGGCGTAGAGCCGCCGCGACGGCGCGATCTCGGTGATGTCGCCGACGCCCTCGATCGAATTAACCATCGCGCGGCCCGCCAGCACGATCGATGCGCCGATCGGCAGATAGGCGGTGCCCTGTGCGGTCAGCCGCGCATAGCCCTTGAAGCCGCTGCGGATCGAGGCCTCGGGACTGACGCGGGCGAGCAGGCGGAAACCCTTGGTCGGGTTGAGCAGGTCGTTCGAGCGATCGTACAGGATTTCGACGGGCAAGGCGGCGATCAAATAGTTGCGGCGCGGCCGATCTCCGGTGAGATCGGTCGCGGCGCCCTGCTCGTTGGTGCCGAGGACCTCGGCGCCATAGGTGTAGCTCCAGCGCTTCTGCCATATCGGCGTGCTCTGGCGGGACCAGTTGACCGCGAGGCTGAGCGTGTTGGCCTGATAGGCGTCGTAGTTGGTGCGATCGAAGCCGCCGGTGATCTGGAACGTCTTGTCGCGCTGGCCGGCATTGGAACGGCGGAAGGCGAGGTTCGCGCCCTGCTCTTGCGTCCCGCCGATCACGGTCGCGACGAGCGCGCCCTCGGGTGGGAACAGGTTGCGGTTGGTCCAGCTCGCCTCGGCCTTGATCCCCTGTCCGGTGCCATAGCCCGCCGACGCGGCCCAGCTCCGCCACGGCCCCTTGTCCTGCGTCACCAGCAGGTCCACCACCTCGGTGCCGTCCGCCGCCTTGGTTCCGGTATCGACGGGCTCGATCGCGACGCTGGAGAAGATTCCGGTGCCGACCAGAGCCTGGCGGAGGTCGTCGGTCATCCGGCTGTCATAGGGGTCGCCGCGATCGAAGCGCGGGAAGACTGAAAGATGCTGGACGGAGAAGATCCGGTCGCCCTTGGTCTCGATGCCGCCGAAGCTCGATCGGGGGCCGGCCGTGAGCGGCAGCGTATAGGCACCGCCGTGCGTGTCGCCATCGAGCAGGATGTCGCGTTGGCCGACCTTGGCGAAGGGG
Organism: uncultured Sphingomonadaceae bacterium; assembly: GCA_903871605.1. Classification (GTDB taxonomy): domain Bacteria; phylum Pseudomonadota; class Alphaproteobacteria; order Sphingomonadales; family Sphingomonadaceae; genus Solisphingomonas. Next base: position 377,478 of record CAIQHF010000036.1, on the reverse strand, counting down.
TAGCCCTGCTGCGGCAAAGCCAGTGCGATCTGCGCCTCGCCGCCCTCTACCGCGATCGAGCGGATCGGGTCGCCAACCTTGACCTGCGTCGTGAGCGCGGCTGTCGCGCGGCGGGTCGGATCGGGGTCGGCCTGCGTGATCGCGATAGCGGACATGGTGTAGCGTGGCCCCGGGGTGACACTGATCGTGGCGACGATCTGGCCCGGCTGACCCGGCACGGGCGCCACCGTCGATGACGCCGCGCCGTCATAATAGCCTTCCGAGCGCAACAGGCGCTCGGCGAGCTGGACGTCGTCGGCGGCGCGCGCCGACACCTGCGCCGCATTGGCCGCCTTCTTCTTGCCCGTCTCGAGTTCGGATAGGCTGCGGAACTGGTTCTCGAGCCCGATCGCCTTCAGCCCTTCGACCTGCATGGTGTAGCGGATGCGCGTATCCTCGCCGCTTGGAACCGTCGCCTTGCTGGTATCGGGCGTCGGGTCGAAACCGGCGAGCGGGGGCAGCGGCTGCGCCAATGCGGGGTCGGTGACCGGTGCGGTCGGTGGCGGTGCAGTCGAGACGGGGAGCGCGGGAGGCGGCGCGAGGCTGTCGAGCGGCGGCAGCGCGGCGTTGAACGAAGGATCGGAGGCCGGGTCGACCGCCTGCTGTGGCGGGGCTGGCATGTCAGGCGACACCGGGCGCGAAGCGCCAGCAGCGGACGCCATGATCGCGAGCCCACACACCGACATGCGCAACGAAAAACCGACCGGTGCGCCGGGCCGCAGCTGGTCCACCCGCCCTGAACGCACTCTCTTCCCCCGCCCGGCGTCGCGACGACGCATCCCGTAGCAAACGTCAGATCGGTCCAGCGGTTCCCGGCAATGCGCGGTTCGTCGATGCCATCGTCTGCGGGACATATTTCGCGCGTCGCGGGTTGAAACGCGATGCAATATGAACAGCGCTCCCTGCCGGATCCCGTCGCGACAGGCGATCGCGGCCAGGTCCACCGCGCAAAACATTATGCGCGCAAGGCCGAAGGCGCGGCGGCCGGGTTCCTCGGCAAGCTGTGGATCAAGATGGGGCAGGACAATATCACGCTCATGGCGGCCGGGGTCGCCTTCTATTGCTTCCTCTCGCTGGTCCCGCTGCTTGCCGCGGTGATCCTGAGCTACGGCTTGATCGCCGACCCCAGCACGGTTGCCGACCATATCAAGATGATCGTCTCGATCGTCCCGCGCGATGCCGCCAAGCTCATACTCGACCAATTGGTCGCGGTCGTCACGACGTCGTCGGGGAAAACCGGCTTCGGGCTGATCGTCGCGATCCTGTTCGCGATCTACGGCGCCACGCGGGCTTCGACATCGATCATGAGTGCGCTCAATGTCATCTACGCCCAGCAGGAGCATCCGCGCAGCTTCGTGATGGGGTTGTTCGTGTCGATGGCGATCATCGTCGGCGCGGTGCTGGTCGCGATCACCGGCTTGCTCGCGGCGACGATATTGGGGTGGCTCCAGTCGGTGCTCGGCGGACTCGGCCCGATCGCTCTGCTCGCGATCAAGCTGGGGACGTGGGTGATCGCCGCGATCCTCGCAAGCGCGACGATCGGCGGCGCCTACCGGTTCGGCCCGAACCGCGCGCCGGCCGGGTGGCAATGGATCAGCATGGGATCGGGCATCGCGACACTGCTGTGGCTTGCCGCGACCGTCGGTCTTGGCTTCTATGTCGCGCGGTTCGGCAACTATAACGCGACCTACGGCTCGCTGAGCGCGGTCGTCGTGCTGCTGATGTGGTTCTACGTGTCGGCCTACGCGATCCTGCTCGGCGCGACCGTCAACGCCGTGCTTTGGCCGCAGAAGCATCGCCGGACGACGGCGGGGTCGTGATCGTCGTCGCGGCGATCCGGCGCTCCTGATCGAGTTCGTACCAGCGCAGCAGTCCACCCGCTGTCGCGAGCGCCAGTCCCACCGGGCGCCGCCCCCGGATCAGCAGAAGCGACACCCCCGTCGTCAGCAACGCGGTCGAGATCGGCCCGGATTGCGGGACGCCGGTGCCCTTCTGTACGGCACCCACCAGCAGCGACTTTGCAAACGTGCCGAGCATTCCATTCTCCTCTGTCCGCCAGACGCGCCGTCGGCGTCGCAGTTCCATCGGAAGGCTTGCGCTCGAGCCGTGCTTGGGGGCAAGGAAGCGGCGGGGAAAAAGGCCAATGATGCACAAGACGGTCAGCCATTATCTCGATCGCTTCATCGATAAAATCGAGGCGCGCGACGCGCTCAGCGGCGATGAGCGCGACGCGCTCACCGGCCTGCCCCAAAAGCTCGTCCAGACAGCGGCGCGTAGCCGTCTTGTCGAGGAAGGCGAGACCCCCACGCATTGTTGCACCGTCGTCGAGGGGATCGTCTATCGTTCCAAGATCGCCGCAAACGGGCGACGGCAGATCATTTCCTTCCATGTCCCGGGCGACATGGTCGATCTCCATACGGTGCTGTTCAAGGTCGCCGATCACACCATCGAAACCGTCCGCAACAGCGCGATCGTGCTGATCCCCCACACGGCCATCCTCAAGACCGCGGAGGAATATCCCGCCCTCGCGCGCGCCTTCTGGTACGATACGCTGCTCGATGCATCGATCCAGCGCGAGGCGCTGCTCAACAACGGCCGCCGCGATGCGCGGGCGCGGACCGCGCATCTGTTCTGCGAGCTGGCGGTCCGGCTAAAGCGGGTCGGGCTGGTCAATGGCAGCAGCTTCGAGCTGCCGCTGACGCAGACCGACATCGCCGACGCGCTCGGCATCACGCCGATCCACACCAACCGGGTGATGGCCAAGTTCCGCAACGAAGGGCTGATCGCGTTCGGCGGGCGCTCGGTGACGATCTTCGACTGGAAGGCGCTGGTCGCGATCGGCGAATTCGACGCCACCTATCTCCACCTGGAGGGGCCGAGCGACCTTCATCTCTGACATGCACGCGCCGTGACCGACCAGCCGCCCGCCCCGGGCGCCCCAGCGCGCCGCATCATCCATGTCGACATGGATGCCTTCTATGCCTCGGTCGAGCAGCGCGACGATCCGGCGTTGCGCGGCAGACCCGTCGCGGTCGGCGGTTCGCGCGAGCGCGGCGTCGTCGCCGCCGCCAGCTACGAGGCGCGAACCTTCGGGGTGCGGTCGGCGATGCCGTCGGTCACCGCGCGGCGCCTGTGTCCCGATCTCGTCTTCGTCCGTCCGCGCTTCGAGGTGTATCGCGACGTCTCGCGCCAGATCCGCGCGATCTTCGCGCGCTATACCGCGCTGATCGAGCCGCTGTCGCTCGACGAAGCCTATCTCGACGTGACGGAGGATATCGCCGGCATGGGCAGCGCGACCGCCACGGCGCTCGCCATCCGCGCCGCCATCAAGGAGGAGACCGGGCTGACCGCTTCGGCCGGCATTTCCTACAATAAGTTCATCGCCAAGATCGCCTCGGACCAGAACAAGCCGGATGGCCAGTGCGTCATCACGCCCGCGCGCGGGCCGGATTTCGTCGCGGCGCTGCCCGTCAAGCGCTTCCATGGCGTCGGGCCCAAGACCGCCGAGAAGATGACACGGCTCGGCATTGCGTCGGGCGCCGATCTGCGTGCCAGGTCGCGCGACTGGCTGCTGGCGAATTTCGGCAGTTGGGGCAGCTATCTTCACGACGCAGCGCGCGGGCTCGACGATCGCCCCGTCCGCCCCGATCGGATCCGCAAGTCGGTGGGCGCGGAAAACACCTTCTTCACCGATCTGCGCGGCCCGACCGAGCTCCTCGAGGCGCTCGACGGGATCGTCGAGACGGTCTGGCCGCGGATCGAGGCATCCCGATCACGCGGGCGCACCGTGACGCTGAAGGTGAAATATGACGATTTCCGCCAGATCACGCGTGCGCGGAGCTTCGCGGAGCCGATCGCGAGCCGCGCGCAGTTCGCCGAGGCGGGCAAGATGCTGATGCTCGCGCTGTGCCCGGTCGAGCGGCCCGTGCGGCTGCTCGGCTTGACGCTGTCGGCGCTCGATCAGCCCGGCGATCCGGTGGCGGCCCAACTGGGCCTGGGTCTCTAGCAGCCCCGGTCGTCGATCCCGGCCGCAGCCCGGCGAGCGCCGATTCGCCCGGAAATATTCCGGTGCCGTAGCGGAAACGTCGCCCGCCCCTTCTGAAGTGGTGGCCGGCGTTCCGAACGCCTGCGGCGCGAGTTAACGATCGACTAACCATATGGGCATAAGCCGTACGGATGTTGCAGTGCCTCGGATGACCAGATGAACCGCGCTTGGGCAGATGCCGCACGCCTCGATATCCGGCACTATTGGCACGATCTGATCAGGATCGATGCGCCGGGCGACGCCGTGCGCGAGCGGATATTCGCGCAACAGATCGAAGCCACGACGCGCGCGCTTCGCTCGATGGCGATCGTGCTCGGGCTTATCCTCGCGATCATCATCCCGCTATTCTGGGCGTCCGCGGCGCGACCGATACTGCTCGTCGGCGCGCTGATGGTCGCCCTCACCTGCGGCTATGCGGCGCGCAAGCTCCCGCGTCGCGTCGATCCGACGCGGATCCGCTCGGCGGTGCTGCGCCACGCGCGCGTCGCCTTCGCGCTCGGCGTCGGCTGGAGCGTGATGATGAGCGGGATCGCGATCGGGGCCGACGCGCGCGTCATGCTGCTCGTGGTCGCCTTCCAGGTGGCGGCGGCATGCATGGGGCTGATCCTCTATCTCAACCTTCCCATCGCGTTCCTCGCCTTCACCGGGCCGGTGGTGATTCCGATGATGCTGGTCTTCGTCCGCGTCGAGGACGGCACGTTGCTGCTGGCGCCGCTGATGCCCGTTTTTGTCTCGATTCTCGCACGGACGTCGATCGATCAGAGCCGGATGTTCGTGGTGGCCGGCCGAACCGCAGAGCGGTTGCTCGAAGCCGAGGAACTCAAGCGCGAGACCGAGCGCGAGGGCGCGGCGGCCGAGATGCGGCAGGTCGAGCGCACGATCGTCATCACGCGCGAGGCCGAAAGCGCGCGGCGCGCCGAGATGGTGGCGCTCGCGGAGCGGTTCGAGCGAGACGTCGTCGCGGTCGTCGATACGCTGTCCGCCGCGGTCGCCGACTTCAAGGGCTCCGCGGTGTCGCTCGCGCGGATGTCGCAGCAGGCCGTCGATGCCGCCGGCGACATTGCCGACCGCTCGATCGCCACCTCGGCGTCGGTGACCGCGCTGGCCACGGCCGCGGAGCAGTTGACGATCGCGATCGCGTCGATCGCACGGCAGGTCGACGAGCACGCCACGCTCAGCGCACGCGCGCAGCAGCTCGTCCAGAGCAGCGAGACGCGCATCACCGCGATGAGCGACGAGGCCATGCGGGTCGGCCGGATCGTGACGCTGATCGAAAGTGTGACATCGCAGACCAAGTTGCTGGCGCTCAACGCGACGATCGAGGCGGCGCGGGCGGGCGAAGCCGGGCGCGGATTTGCGGTCGTCGCCAGCGAGGTCAAATCGCTCGCGCAGCGTGCCGGCGAGGCGACGCGCGATATCACCGCGCAGGTCGACAGCATCGGCGCGCGGATCGGGTCGGCCGCCGCCGGGATGCGTGATACCGCAGCCGAGATCAGCGGCGTCGCGGCGATCGCCACATCGATCGCCGGCTCGATCGTCCAGCAGCGACTGGCGGCCGAGGACATCAGCCGCGAGACGCAGGCGGTAGCCTTCCACGCCGACGATGTCCGTGACCGGATGACGACGCTCGCGCGCGGCGCCACCGACTCGGACGCGCTGACCGTGCGCGTCAGCGATACGGCGCAGGAGGTGGCGGAGCAGGCCTCATCGCTGAAGGCCGCGACATCGCGCTTCCTCTCGCAGCTGCGCGCCGCCTGAGCACCGATCCGGCTATCCGCCGACGCGGTCCGATCGCGGTCTGCGGCGCGGCATGCTATGCGGGACGAGCAGCGCACTCAGCAGCGCCAGGCCGCCACCAATCAGCGTCGCTATGATCCGGTGCTCCGCATTGCCGATCGCGCTGCTGTTGCCCAGCGACGTCAGCAGCACGATCGTCGCGGTGATCGATGCCGTCAGTCCGGCATAATGCGCCTTCTGGAGCGCGAACGCGGCGCCCGCGGCAAGCGTCATGCCGGCGAGCAGCGCCCATGGCTGTTCCCGGAACGCCATCGCGAACAGCGTTGCGAGCAGGCATCCCCCGACGGTGCCGCCGAGCCGCGCAAGCCCCCGCACGCGCGTGTCGCGCAGCTTGGGCTTGAGCACGATCAACGCAGTCATCGGCGCCCAATAGCCGTTGGCGAGCCGCAAATGGCGGCCGACGACGAGGCTGGCGACGACGCAGAGCGCAGCGCGTGCGGTGTGCGCGACGATCAGCGCACGATGGCGTTCCGGCGTGACGCCGGCCTCGAACAGCGGCGCGGCGGCGCGCGGGAACAGCAAGGCGAGCACCATGACGCTCGCCATTTCGACCAGGCCGCCGGTCAGGACCATCGCGGTCCGCTCGACGGCAGCACCGACGCCGCCGTGATAATAGCCCGCCACGAAAAAGGTGATCACGACCTGGAGCGCGACCCACCAGAGATCCTCGTCGTACAACGCAAGCGCCGCGCAAGCGGCCGCGGAGCCCGCTGCGGCGACGATGAAGGCAGCGTCGTTCTGCCCGAGCAGCGTGCCGAGCAGCGCCGCCAGCGCCATGCCGACCGTCGCCGACAGCATCGCCGCCCAGCGTCGCCCGCGAAGCTCGCGCGCGGCGCCGAACGCCACCGCGAACGCCGCGCCGGCCGCGGTCGCCGCCTGGATCGGATAGCCCAGCGCCTGGCCCGCGATGATCAGCAACGGCATGGCGGGCAGGCACAATCCCGCTTCGCGCCAGTGGAACGGCTGCAGGTGGTGGTGGCCGAACCGCCTGCCCTGGATCGATCGTCGCACGTGCACCACCGTCCCCTCTGCCTCGACCTATACGCAGGACCACGCAATCGGCTCCGACGTCGCGGAGGATCGACCGGTCAGCTGCGGCGCAAGGCATCGCCTCTGTCGACGCCCCCTTGCGGATGCGCTAGTCGCGCGCTCCACACCTTTGCAGACGGAACGCGCGCATGACCGGCGGCCATGATCATCCTCGCCATCGTCGCGTCGACCAAATAGCGGACCGCGCATGATTCCGCTCGAACTGGTCGATACCGCGGCGCTTCCGGACGGCGGCACGCTGCGGCTGATGCGGCGCGGCGGCGATTTCTCGATATTGTTCGGCCGCAACGAGCTGATGAGCAGCCGTCTGCGTGGCTCGGAAGAGGCGCTGGCCACGCTCGCCTGCGAACGGCTCGGGGCCAGACCGGCGCCGCGACTCCTCATCGGCGGCCTCGGCATGGGCTTCACGCTGCGCGCGGCGCTGGGCGTCCTGCCACGCTCGGCGACGGTGGTCGTGGCCGAGCTCGTTCCCGAAATCCTGGCCTGGGCGAAGGGGCCGCTGGCGCATCTGTTCGGCGACAGCCTGTCCGATCCGCGCGTTGAGATCGCGCTGCGCGACGTGCACGACTGCATCGGCGCAGCGCGCGTAGGCTATGACGCGATCCTGCTCGACGTCGACAATGGACCCGATGGCCTGATCCACGCGGCGAACGACCGCCTCTATGGCGGCCAGGGGCTGCGGTCCGCCTATGCGGCACTCAATCCGGGGGGAATTCTGGCGATCTGGTCGGCATATCCCGATCGCGCTTTTGCCGATCGCCTTCAGCGCGCCGGTTTCGTGGTGGACGAACGCAAGGTCCGTTCGACGGGAGGACGCAAGGGCGCACACCATATCGTCTGGCTGGCGGCCAAGCCTCTAGGCTGAGGCTCGCGGCGGTGCGATCGGCGGGGCGAGGGTCGATGCAATTGCCCGACGACTGCGCTAGGGTGGAGCCCGCTGTTCCTCCGAGTGCCCCCCGCCATGCCTCTCGCTTCCCGTCTGTTACGGCCCTTGCAGCGCCGGTGCGCGCAGTGCCGCCGCGTTCAGGAGGTGCGCCTTCCCGCTCTCTATCATGTCGTGGTGCCCAACAAGGGTGGCGGCACGCGACGCGACGGCGCATATGATTGCCGCTTCTGCGGCACACCGAACGAGATCCCCGCCAGTGCATTGCCGCAAGGTCTGCTCGTCGAGCTACCCAGCCGTTCGGCCCTGATCGCAGCCGCCGCTGCGCCCTCGCCAGCCGACCCGGCGCCGCCGGCGGCCGTGGCTGCACCGGACCCGCCCAGTCTCGCGCCGTCCGGTCCCACCCCGTCCGGTCCCGCGCCGTCCCGGGCCGCCAAGCGGACGCCGCCGCCGGCCTGGATCGTCGGCGGCATGGCGCGAACGACGCTCGAGACGGCGTTCGCGCGGACGGCCGCGCGCCGCGGGGATATCTGCACGGCCTTCCTACGAGACGAGCAGGGTGCTCCGCGCCTGATCGATCCCCGCGGCTCGGTTACCGACGGGGATATCCTCGATTGGCTCGATCGCCATGATTGCGAGCTGCTCGTGCTGGGCGGCACGGGGACGGACGGATCGCGGTGGAAGCTGGTCTTCCACCCATTCGCCGGCGCCGCGACGCTTGCCGTCGAACCGCCGAGGGCATGAGATGACAGCGCGACCGGTTGCGCCCTGGTGGAAACGCGGCGTCATCTACCAAATATATCCCCGCTCGTTTCAGGACAGCAATGGCGACGGCGTCGGCGACCTTGCCGGAATCGAGCGTCGGCTGGATCATGTCGTGGCGCTCGGCGTCGATGCGATCTGGCTGTCGCCGATCTTCCCGTCGCCAATGGCCGACTTCGGCTACGACGTCGCGGATTATACCGGCATCGAGCCGATGTTCGGCGACCTCGCCGCATTCGACCGGCTGCTCGCGGCGATCCACGCGCGCGGATTGAAGCTGCTGCTCGACTTCGTGCCCAATCACAGTTCGGACCGGCACCCGTGGTTCATCGAGAGCCGCTCGTCCCGAAGCAGCCCCAAGCGCGACTGGTATATCTGGCGCGACCCTGCGCCCGGTGGCGGTCCGCCGAACAACTGGATCAGCGATTTCGGCGGCTCGTCGTGGGAGTGGGATGCGGCGACCGGCCAATATTATCTCCACGCCTTCCTCGCATCGCAGCCCGACCTCAACTGGCGCAACCCGCAGCTCCGCGCGGCGATGATGCGCGTGCTGCGCTTCTGGTTCGACCGCGGCGTCGATGGCTTCCGGATCGACGTGCTGTGGCATATCGTCAAGGCGGAGGGCTTTCCCGACAATCCGGTCAATCCCGCCTGGCATCCCGGCATCACCGAGCGCGACCGGCTGATCCAGCTTCACTCGACCGACCAGATCGAGGCACACGCGATCGCGGCCGAATTCCGGGCGCTGGCAGACGAATATGGCGCGAAGACCGGCGACGAGCGCGTGCTGATCGGGGAGATCTTCCTGCCCAACGATCGCCATGCGCGCTGGTATGGCACGCTCGAGCGGCCGCAGGTCCATCTGCCGTTCAACTTCCAGCTGATCGAGACCGGCTGGGATGCGGCGCTGCTGCGCCGACTGATCGCAGACTATGAAGCCTCGCTGCCGGCGCATGGTTGGCCCAATTGGGTGATCGGCAGCCATGACGCGCCGCGCATCGCCGCACGCGTCGGCGAGGCGCAGGCGCGCGTCGCCGCGATGCTGCTGCTCACGCTGCGTGGGACGCCGACGCTCTATCAGGGCGACGAGATCGGGATCGGCGAGGTCGTCATACCGCCCGACCGCGTCCGCGATCCGCAGGATCTGCGCCAGCCCGGGATCGGCATCGGTCGCGACCGATCGCGTACCCCGATGCCGTGGGATACGACTCGCTTCGCCGGGTTCAGCGCGGTCGAGCCATGGCTGCCGCTCAATCCCGACTGGCCGACGCGCAACGTCACGGTGCAGGATGGCGATCCCGGATCGATGCTGCTGCTCTATCGCGCGCTGCTCCGGCTGCGCCGGCGCGAGGCCGCACTCGAACTCGGCGACATCGTGCTGGTCGACGCGCCCGACGGCGTGCTCGCCTATCGGCGCACCGATGATCGCCGCCAGCTGCTCGTCCTGCTCAATCTGACCTCGCAGGCGATCGGTCTGGACTGGCACGGCGTGCCGCTGCTCTCGACGCGCGATGGCGCACCCGTGCCCGGCACACTGCGTGCCGACGAGGGGCTGATCGTCGCATGAAGATCGCGATGCTGGCGCCGATCGCCTGGCGCACCCCGCCGCGTCATTATGGGCCGTGGGAGCTTGTCACCAGCCTGCTGACCGAGGCGCTGGTCGCGCGCGGGATCGACGTGACGCTGTTTGCGACGCGCGACAGCCTGACCGGCGCCACGCTCGACGGCGTAGTCCCCGCGCCCTATTCGGAAGATCCGCGGATCGACGCGAAGGTCTGGGAGTTCCGCCATCTCGCCCATCTGTTCGAACAGGCCGGCCGCTTCGATCTGATCCACAATCAGGCCGACTTTCCCGCCCATGCCTTCTCGCGGCTGACCGACACGCCGATCGTGACGACGATCCACGGCTTTTCGTCCGATCGCATCCTGCCGATGTACCTGCCCTATCAGGACCGCGTTCATTATGTCGCGATCAGCGAGGCCGATCGCCATCCCGCGCTACGCTATGCCGCGACGATCCATCACGGCATTCCGCTGGAGGATTTCCCCTTCGATGCGCGTGGCGGCGACTCGCTGCTGTTCTTCGGCCGCATCCATCCCGACAAGGGCGCCAGCGAGGCGATCGCGGTCGCACGCGCGCTCGGGCTGCCGCTCGACATGTACGGCATCGTTCAGGACACGGGGTATCACGACCGCGAGGTGGTGCCGGCCGCCGACGGCGTTACGATCCGCTATCACGGGGCGGTCGGCGGCGCGGCGCGAACGACGGCGCTGGGGACCGCCCGCGCGTTGCTGCATCTCATCAATTTCGATGAGCCGTTCGGCCTGTCGGTGATCGAGGCGATGGCCTGCGGCACGCCCGTGATCGCAACGCGCCGCGGCGCGATGCCCGAGCTGATCGAGCATGGCGTCACGGGCTTTCTCGTCGACGACGCCACCGAAGCCGTCGCCGCGGTCGCCCGGATCGGAGAGATTGATCGCGCCGCCTGTCGCCGGGCGGTGGTCGAGCGCTTCTCGGTCGACCGGATGGCAGACGCCTATATCGGCCTCTATCGCACCATCATCGGATAGCGCCGCAACGTCACGCAATCTCCTCGGCGAGCGGCGTGAATTGCCCGTATCCGCCCTGGAAAAACAGCAGCGGGCGGTGCGGATGCTCGATGTCCATTGCCCTCACCTGGCCGATCGCGATGAAATGGTCGCCCGCTTCGTGCACCGCGTAGAGATCGCATTCGATCCACGCGACGATCCCCTCGAAGATCGGCAGCCCCGAGTCCGACAGGCGATAGGAGACCGTCTCGAATTTGTCCGCGGCCTTCGACGAAAGCGTACGGCAAAGGCTTTCCTGCTGCGCGGCGAGCACGTTGACGCAGAAGCGGCCGGCCGCCTCGATTCGCGGCCAGCTCGTCGAGCGGCGGTCGGGAAGGAAGGCGACGAGCGGCGGATCGAGCGACACCGAGGTGAACGATCCGACGACCATCGCGGCGGGCGCCCCGTCGACGATCGCGGTGACGGCGCAGACGCCGGTCGGATAATGGCCCAATATCCGGCGGAACTCGCTGCTGTCGAACGTCGTGGTCATTCCAGGCCCCTTGCCGTGGGAGGACGCGCCGGACGCAACCCACGCCGCGCCGGCGCCTTTCCCTATTGCGCGATCCCGCCCAAACGGGAAGCCGGCATGAGCGCGGTCAGCCGTCTTTCGGCGCGATCCGCGCGAGCAGGCTGCCTTCTGCGACCTGCGCGCCCGCGATGGCCGCGAGCTCGGCGACGATCCCGTCGAACGGCGCGAGCAGCGCCTGCTCCATCTTCATCGCCTCGAGCACCAGCAGTCGCTGCCCCTTGGCGACCGTCGCCCCTTGCGCGACCTCGACCGAGACGATGCGACCGGGCATCGGCGCGAGGATCGCACCGTCGCCCGTCGACGCGCCGCCGCCGGCATGATCGGCGCGACGACCGCCAAAGCGCCACGCCTCGCCGCCGAGAAACAGCACCCCGCCGGAGACCGAAGCGGGCGGCGCGAGCGGCTCGAGTTCGACCAGATATGGCTTGTCCGCGACCTCCACCTCGACCTGCCGCGCCGACGGCGCATTGGCGCGAAAACCCGACAAGGCCGACCAGGGATCGTTGGCCGGCGGCGGCACGATCGCGGCTGCCGCCGCCTGAAGTACGGCAGCGGACGGTTCCGGCGATGGGATCAGCCGGTCAGCGTGGCGTTCGATGAAGCCGGTGTCGATCCGGCCCGCGACGAAATCGGGGTCGGCGGCGGCGCGTGCGAGGAAGGCAGCGTTGGTGCGGACCGGCCAGACCTCGACCGCGGCGCACGCGCGCGACAGCTTGGCCGCCGCCGCCGTCCGCGTCTCCGCCGCGACGATGATCTTGGCGATCATCGGGTCGTAATAGGGCGTCACCGCCCCGCCCTCCTCGACGCCGCTGTCGATCCGCGCGTCGCGGGGGAAGCGCAGCCGGTCGAGCGGACCGGTCGACGGCAGGAAGCCTGTGGCGGGATTCTCCGCATAGAGGCGAGCCTCCATCGCCCAGCCATTGATCGCCAACTCGTCCTGCGACTTGGGCAAGGGTTCGCCCGAGGCGACGCGCAGCTGCCACTCGACCAGATCCTGCCCGGTGATCGCCTCGGTGACCGGATGCTCGACCTGCAGACGCGTGTTCATCTCCATGAACCAGATGCGGTCGGCGCGCAGCCCTTCCGATCCATCGGCGATGAACTCGATGGTGCCCGCGCCGACATAGTCGACCGCCTGCGCCGCCTTGACCGCGGCCGAACAGATCGCCTCGCGCGTCGCCGCATCCATTCCGGGCGCGGGCGCCTCCTCGATCACCTTCTGGTGACGGCGCTGAAGCGAGCAATCGCGCTCGAACAGGTGGACGACCTGACCGTGCGTATCGCCGAACACCTGCACCTCGATATGGCGCGGCGAGAGGATGTATTTCTCGATCAGCACGCGGTCGTCGCCAAACGCGGCGGCCGCCTCGCGCTGGCAGCTCGCCAGCATCTCGGCGAACTGTCCGGCGTCGTCGACCTTGCGCATCCCCTTGCCGCCACCACCCGCGACCGCCTTGATCAGCACCGGATAGCCGATCGCATCGGCCTCCGCCTGCAACCGTGCTGGATTCTGATCTTCGCCGAGATAGCCCGGCGTGACGGGAACGCCGGCCGCGATCATCCGCGCCTTGGCCGCATCCTTGAGCCCCATCGCGCGGATCGCGGCAGGCGGCGCACCGACCCAGACCAGACCGGCTGCCACGACAGCCTCGGCGAACTCGGCATTTTCGGAGAGGAAGCCGTAGCCCGGATGGATCGCCTCCGCGCCGGTCTCGCGCGCGGCTTCGAGCAAGCGGTCCTGCCGCAGATAGCTGTCGCGTGCCGGCGCGGTGCCGATGCAGACCGCCTGGTCGGCCTCGCGCACGAACGGCATCTGCGCATCGACATCCGAATGCACCGCGATCGTGCGGATGCCGAGCCGCCGCGCAGTCCGGATGATTCGCCGCGCGATCTCGCCGCGATTGGCGATGAGAAGGCTTTCGATCATCGCATCACATCCTGAACAGGCCGAACGTCGCCCGTTCGGGGATCGGCGCGTTGAGCGTGGCGGAGAAGGCGAGCCCCAGCACGTCGCGCGTCTGCGCGGGATCGATGATGCCGTCGTCCCACAGGCGCGCGGTGGCATAATAGGGGTTGCCCTCGTCCTCATATTTCTGACGGACCGGCGCCTTGAAGGCTTCGGCCTCCTCGGGCGTCCAGCTCTCCGCATCGCGGTGGACGGTGGCGAGCACAGCGGCGGCCTGCTCGCCGCCCATCACGCTGATCCGCGCATTGGGCCAGCTGAACAGGAAGCGCGGGCTGTAGGCGCGACCGCACATGCCGTAATTGCCCGCGCCGAAGCTGCCACCGATCAGCACGGTGATCTTGGGCACCGAGGCGGTCGCGACCGCCGTCACCAGCTTGGCGCCGTTCTTGGCGATGCCCTCGGCCTCATATTTCCCGCCGACCATGAAGCCCGAGATGTTCTGGAGGAACAGCAGCGGCACCCGGCGCTGGCAGGCGAGCTCGATGAAATGCGCGCCCTTCAAGGCGCTCTCGGAGAACAGCACGCCGTTGTTGGCGAGGATCGCGACCGGCATCCCCCAGATTCGCGCGAAGCCGCAGACCAAGGTCGTGCCATACAGCGCCTTGAACTCGTGCAGCTTGGAGCCGTCGACGATCCGCCCGATCACCTCGCGGACGTCGTAGGGCGCGCGCACGTCGCTGGGCACGATGCCGTAGAGCTCGGCCGGATCGAGCCTGGGGCGCGCAGGCGCCGCGATCTCGATGTCGACCGTCTTGGGCCGGTTGAGCGTCGCGACGATGTCGCGGACGATCAGCAGCGCATGCTCGTCATTCTCCGCGACATGATCGACCACGCCCGACTTGCGGCCGTGCGTCTCGGCGCCGCCCAACTCCTCGGCGGAGATCACCTCGCCCGTCGCCGCCTTGACCAGCGGCGGGCCGGCGAGGAAGATCGTCCCCTGGTTGCGCACGATCACCGTCTCGTCGGACATGGCGGGGACATAGGCGCCGCCCGCCGTGCAGCTGCCCATCACGCAGGCGATCTGCGGGATGCCCTCCGCCGACATCTGCGCCTGATTGTAGAAGATCCGGCCGAAATGCTCGCGATCGGGGAAGACCTCGGCCTGGTGCGGCAGATTGGCGCCGCCGCTGTCGACCAGATAGAGGCACGGCAGCCGGTTCTCGCGCGCGATTTCCTGCGCGCGCAGATGCTTCTTCACGGTCATGGGAAAATAGGCGCCGCCCTTCACCGTCGGGTCATTGGCGAGGATCATGCACTCGCGCCCCGAGACCCGGCCGATGCCGGCGATCATGCCCGCGCCGGGCGCGCCGCCGCGTCCGTCTTCGTCATACATGCCGTCGGCGGCAAGCGCTCCTACCTCGAGGAAGGGCGAGAGCGGATCGAGCAGCCGCTGGACGCGGTCGCGCGGCAGCAGCTTGCCGCGCGCGACATGACGGTCACGGTGCGCGTCCGACCCTCCGCGGGCGGCGACCGCGATGCGCTGGCGCAGTTCGTCCGCGAGCGCCGCATTGTGCGCGGCATTGGCCTGGAACGTCTCGCTCGCGGGATCGATGAGCGTATCCAGCGCGCGCATTATTGCGCCCTCGGCGCGTCGTGGCCGATCAGTTCGCGGCCGATCAGCATCCGCCGCACCTCGTTGGTGCCTGCGCCGATATCGAGCAGCTTGGCGTCGCGCCAATAACGCTCGACCGGCCAGTCCTTGGTATAGCCCGCGCCGCCCAGCGCCTGGATCGCCTCGCCCGCGACCTTCACCGCATTCTCCGACGCCAGCAGGATCGCGCCGGCGGCGTCGAAGCGCGTCGTCTGCCCCGCGTCGCACGCGCGCGCCACCGCATAGACATAGGCGCGCGACGAATTGAGCGCGACATACATGTCGGCGATCTTGGCCTGGATCAGCTGGAAGGCGCCGATGCTCTGCCCGAACTGCTTGCGCTCGCGCACATAGGGCACGACGACGTCGAGACACGACTGCATGATGCCGAGCTGGATGCCAGACAGCACGACGCGTTCGTAATCGAGCCCCGACATCAGCACTTTGACACCGCCGTCGAGCGGACCCATCACCTGGCTGTCGGGCACGAAACAGTCGTCGAAGACCAGCTCCGCCGTCGGCGAGCCGCGCATCCCCATCTTGTCGATCGTCTGGCCGATCGAGAAACCGTCGAAATCCTTTTCGATCAGGAAGGCGGTGATGCCCTTCGAACCCGCATCGGGAGTCGTCTTGGCATAGACCACCAGCGTATCGGCATAGGCGGCGTTGGTGATCCAGAACTTCGTGCCGTTGAGTCGGAAGCCGCCCTCGACCTTGTCGGCGCGCAGCTTCATCGAGACGACGTCCGACCCCGCGCCGACCTCGGACATCGCGAGGCTGCCGACATGCTCGCCCGAGACCAGCTTGGGTAGATATCGGGCCTTCTGCGTGTCGCTGCCCCAGCGGTGGATCTGGTTGACGCAGAGGTTCGAATGCGCGCCGTAGGACAGGCCGACCGAGGCCGAGGCCCGGCTGATTTCCTCGCAGGCGACGACATGCTCGAGATAGCCGAGGCCCAGACCGCCATATTGCTCGGCGACCGTGACGCCATGCAGCCCGAGCGCCCCCATTTCGGGCCACAGCTCGCGCGGAAAACGGTCCTCGGCGTCGATCCGCGCGGCCAGCGGCGCGATGCGGTCGGTCGCGAAGCGAAGCGTCGTGCCGCGGATCATGTCCGCCATTTCGCCCAGCGCGAAGTCCAGCTCGGCCACCATTCTCTCCCAATCCTTTATGGCTGCGATAGGCGATGATGCGCTGCATGGAAAATTGAAGTTTCGTGAAGCACAGCATAGAGAAAAACTATGATCGACCGCTATCACCTCCGCTACTTCCTCGCGGTGATCGACCAGGGCAATTTCTCGAAGGCGGCGGCGGTTTGCAACGTGTCGCAGCCGACGCTGTCGGTCGGCATTGCCAAGATCGAGAAGATGCTCGGGCAGACGCTGTTCCTGCGCACCAACCGCCGTGTCGAGCTAACCGACGCCGGCGCGCGGCTGGCGTCGCATGCGCGCCGGATCGAGGCCGATTTCGCGCTCGCCGAGCGCGAAGTCGCGGGCGCCGACGTTGCCGGGACGATCCGGTTGGGGGTGTTGCTCACCACGCCGGCGCGGTGGATCGAGGATTTCCTGTCCGCGCGCCCTGGCTCGGCTCTGTCCGAGCGCGTCGAGATCGTCGAGGCGCGCGAGCGAGACCTGCTCGAGCGGCTGGCCCGCGGGCGCCTCGATCTCGCATTGACCATCATCCGCGCGGATCATGCGCGCTACGCGCAGCAGATCCTATTTTCCGAAGGCTATTCGCTGGCGATGTCGAGCGCGCACCGTCTCGCCGATCGCAGCGTCATTGCGCCCGACGCACTGATGAACGAGCCGATGATCGTCCGGCAGAATTGCGAGCTGTTGTCGGAGACCAGCCGCTACTTCACCGCACGGGGCATCCGTCCCTTCTTCGCGGCGCGGACGACATCCGAGGCGCGGGCGCTCGCCTATGTGCGCGCGGGCCTGGGCGTCACCGTCATGCCCGATTGCTTCGTGGCGGACGGTGTCGTGCGCCCCCACCTGCCCGACTTCGCGTTCCGCCGCGACATCGGGCTGGTCTATGCGCCGCACGTCGATGCCGGCGCGCTGCACGGCGGCCTGACCGTCCAGGGCCTGATCCGCGCGGTGGACGGCCGCATGGCCTAGACCGCGCTGCCGATGCCTCAGGCGGCGGTATCACGCGCGGCCGGCTCGGCAGGCCAGCCCAATATGCCATCGAGCCATGGCAGTTGCCGCGCCAGTTCGATCAATCGGCTCCGGCGCAGGCTGTGCGCGGCGAGCGCTGCGATATCGCGCGGCAGCAGGCCGAATTCGCCGCGCCGTGCGACGAGGTGGATCGTGCGGCGGAATTGCGCGCGAACGATCGGCGCGACGCGCAGCTTGGGAAGCAGATCGAGATGGCTGGCAAGGCACAGCGGCGTCGTGATCGTCCAGCCCACGCCGGCGGCGACCGCGGTCATCTGCTGGCCGGTCGAATCGAGTTCGACGGTGTTGGGCAGGTTGAGCCGCATCCGCGCCACCTGGCGCTCGATACGCTGGCCCATCGCGGACAGCAGCGAAAAGCGGATGAAGGGAAGCGTCGCCAGCGAATCGATCGGATCGAGCAGCCCGGCATAGCTGGCCGGCGCGACGAGGATGAATTCCTCGGTCATGATCGGGAAGTGATCGACGTCGTCCGAATTCTCGAGCTGGCTGCTTCCGGTTATCAGCATGTCGATCTTGCGGCTCAGAAACTCGTGATGCTGGAGCAGCGAGATTCCCGAGCGCAGCTGCCAGCGCAGCGCGCGGTCGCCGAGGCCGAGCAGCAGCGGCGCGGTCAGATGGTTGGCGATGCTCTCCGCCATCGCGATCGTTACACAATCGACCGGGCGTTGGCTGCCCTCGCGCACCTCGATCGCCAGCCCTTTGGCGGCCGCGAGCAGGCGACTGCCGTCCTGGAGCAGCAGCTTGCCGCTCGGCGTCAGCGCGAGCGGGCGCATCGTGCGGTCGAACAATTTGGTGGCAAGCGCAGTCTCGAGCTTCGAAATGGTCTGCGACACGGCGGATTGAGTCATGCCGAGGTGGACCGCGCTCTGCGTCATGCCGCCGAGTTCGGCGGTGAGCATGAACACCTCGATCGAGCTGAGATCGAACCCGGGTGGCAATTTCATATTCGGGTGAAGCCCTTTCCAAAGACCGCCCGCATCCCCATCCCCGCGGCCCGCTGCTGCGGGTCCAGTCGCCATGCGCGATCCTAGCGCAACGGCGCGGCGTTGGCCAATGCTGCCCGCTCGATCGGGCTCGGTCGCCGGCGATGCCCGCGATCGAGGATTAGAGATACTAATGCTGTCAGCTGACTGCTCGCACGTCACGTGGCCCGGCGGTAGAGGCCCTCGGTCTGAAATCGGCGAAAACGGGACGAACATGCACGACCAAGCCACGCTGCTCGCTACGCTGGACACGCTGGGCATCGCGCATGACAACATCCGCCATGACGCGGTCTTCACGGTCGAGGAGAGCGAGGGCCTGCATACCGCCATCCCCGGTCTTCATACCAAGAATCTGTTTCTCAAGGACAAGGACGGGCGCTTCTGGCTGGTCACGGTCGAGGCGCATGCGCGCGTCGATCTGAAGGCGCTGCCGGCCGCGATCGGCGCGAAGAAGCTGTCCTTCGGCAAAGCCGAGGACATGGAACGGCTGCTGGGTGTGTCGCCCGGCGCGGTGACGCCGCTCGCGGCGATCAACGATGTCGACGGCACCGTATCGGTCGTGCTCGACGCGACGGTCGCCTCGGCGCCGCGCGTCAACGTCCACCCCCTGGAAAACATAGCGACCGTGGGGCTGTCTGGCGCCGACCTCGTCAAGGCGCTTGCCGCCTGGGGCCATTCGCCCGCGGTCATCCCCGTCCCCTCGGCCGGGCTCGATAAGCAAGACTAATCTCGCCAATCGAGCCGCCGGCTTCGACAAGGCGCCGGCGTGACGATCATCATCACGCCTGAAAAAGACGGTGGGTCGACCTTTGAAGACAAGCGCGCGCGTGGTGGTGATCGGTGGTGGCGTGGTCGGCGTGGGCACGCTCTACCATCTCGCCAAGCTCGGCTGGACCGATGCGATGCTGATCGAGCGCAAGGAGCTCACCTCGGGTTCGACCTGGCATGCGGCGGGCCTGCTGCCGCTGTTCAACCTGAGCTATTCCGTCGGCAAGATGCACCAATATTCGGTCGCGCTCTATCCCTCGCTCGAGGCCGAAACCGGGCTGAACGTCGGCTTCTCGAACGTGTCCAACATCCGCCTCGCCTGCACGCAGGACCGGCTCGACGAATATCGATATTATATGGGCGTCGCGCGAACGATCGGCGTCGAGGTCGACATGCTGACCCCCGACGAGCTCAAGGCGATCTGGCCGCTGTGCGACACCACCGGCGTGCTCGGCGCGATCCGCCACCCGGCCGACGGCTATATCCAGCCCGCCGACCTCACCCAGGCGCTGGCCAAGGGCGCGCGGCAGATGGGCGCGACGATCCACCGCAACACCGTCGTCACCGCGATCGTGCAGCAGCCGAGCGGCGAATGGCTGGTCTCGACCGACCAGGGCGATATCCTGTGCGAGCATGTCGTCTCCGCAACGGGCAGCTTCGCGCGCCAGACCGGCCAGATGGTCGGGCTCGACGTGCCGGTGATCCCGGTCGAGCACCAATATATCGTCACCGAACAGCATCCCGCGATCATGGAACGCAAGCGCCAGGGGCTTCCCGAAATGGGCGTGCTGCGCGAGAGCGACGCCAGCTATTACATGCGCGAGGAAGCCGGCGGGCTGCTGCTCGGGCCCTATGAGATCGGCGCGCCGATCTGCTACCCCAATGGTCCCGACGCGCAGTCCGAATATGAACTCTTCCCCGAGGATCTCGACCGGCTGATGCCCTATGTCGAGGCGGCGATCGCGCGCGTGCCCGCGTTCGGCGAGGTCGGCATCAAGCGCGTCTATAATGGCGCGATCGCCTATACGCCCGACGGCAGCCCGATCGTCGGCCCAGCGCCGGGGCTGAAGAACTTCTGGCTCAACGAGGGCCACAGTTTCGGCATCACCGCGGCGGGCGGCGCCGGCTGGCAGCTCGCGCACTGGATCGTCGATGGCGAGCCGACGATCGACATGACCGGCGTCGATCCGCGCCGCTTCGGCGACTATGCGGGCTTCGGCTATCTCAAGGCCAAGAACGAGGAAGCCTATGCCAAGGTCTTCTCGGTCCACTATCCGGACGAGGAGCGCGAAGGCGCCCGCGGCCTGCGCCGCGCGCCCTGCTACGATCGGATGAAGGCGAAGGGCGCGGTGTTCGGCACCGTGTTCGGCTGGGAGCGGCCGAACTGGTTCGCCCCCGAAGGCTATCAGCTCACCGAGGGCGAGAAGAACAGCCCCGACGTGCTGCTCCACCACAACTACCCCGCGCCCGACGGCGACGATCCGGTGCTCGAGAAATGGTCGTTCCGCCGCTCAAACTATTTCGAGCATGTCGGCGCCGAATGCCGCCACGTGACCGAGAAGGCGGGACTGCTCGACATGAGCGCCTTCGCCAAATGCGAGATTTCGGGGCCGGGCGCCGAGGCCTGGCTCGACGGGCTGCTGACCAACGCGGTGCCCAAGGCGATCGGCCGCGTCACCCTTTCCTATCTGCTCACCGCGCGCGGCGGGGTGCGCTCGGAGTTCACCGTCTACAAGCGCGGGCCGCAGCGTTACTTCCTCGTCTCGGCGGGCGCCTACGAGAAGCATGACCACGACTATCTGCGGCAGCTAATGCCCAAGGACGGCTCGGTCAGCTTCGAGCGCCAGACGACGGCGATGGGCGTGCTCGTGCTCGCCGGCCCCACGTCGCGCGAGATCCTCGCCAAGCTGACCGACACCGATCTCTCGACCGCCGCATTCCCCTGGCTGACCGGCAAGCGGATCAGCATCGGCGTCGCGCAGGTCGAGGCGCTGCGGGTCAATTTCGTCGGCGAGCTCGGCTGGGAGATCCACCATCCGATCGAGATGCAGAATTACATCTTCGACCTGCTGTTCGCGGCCGGCGGCGACGACCTCAAGCCCTTCGGCATCCGCGCGATGGACTCGATGCGGCTGGAGAAGGGCTACAAGCTGATCCCGCGCGAACTGTCGGTCGAATATTCCGCCTATGAAAGCGGTCTCGGGCGCTTCATCGGGCAGAAGAAGCCGGGCTTCTTCGGCAAGGATGCGCTGCTCGCGCGTCGCGACGCGGGCGAGACGAATGCGCTCGTCACGCTCGAGGTGCACGGCGTCACCGATGCCGACGCGCGCGGCGCCGAGCCGATCCTGCTCGGCGACGAGATGGTCGGCCGCGCGACATCGGGCGGCTATGGCTGGCGGACGGGCAAGAGCCTTGCGCTCGCGATGGTCCGCCCCGATCTCGCCGCCCCGGGCACCGCGCTGTCGATCATCATCCTCGGCGAGCGTCATGCGGCAACCGTGATCGCGGATTCGCCGTTCGATCCCGAGAACATCGCGCTCAGGAGCTAGGCCGCATGTCCGCCTATGAGACCATCCCTGCCCTGCTGGCGGAGGCCCGGCCCGGCCATACCCTCCCCCAGCAGCTCTATGTCGGCCAGCAGGCCTTCGACTTCGACACGCAGGTGATGCTGAAGTCGGTATGGCTCTACGCCTGTACCGTCGCGCACGTGAAGAAGCCGGGCGACTTCTTCCTGTTCGAGCTCGCCAATAATTCGGTGATCATCGTCCGCGGCCGCGATGGCGAGGTCCGCGCCTTCCACAATAGCTGCCGGCATCGCGGCGCGCGGATCTGCCAGGAGCAGAGCGGCAGCGCGTCGCGACTGATGTGCCCCTATCATGTCTGGACCTACGGGCTCGACGGCAGGCTGCTCGCCGCGCGCAACATGGGCGACAAGTTCGACAAGGCCGATCATGGCCTGCTGCCGGTCGCGATCGAGAATATCGGCGGCCTGCTGTTCGTGTGCCTTGCCGACACGCCGCCGCCGATCGATCGCGTCAAGGCCGACATTGCCGAGCAGGTTTCGATCTACGATCTCGATCATTGCAAGGTGGTGGCGCAGGACGAGCTGGTCGAGCATGCCAATTGGAAGCTCGTGATGGAGAATAACCGCGAATGCTATCATTGCGATAGCAACCATCCCGAGCTGATCGCCTGTCTCGGCACCAACGGGTTCGGCAAGGGCCTGCCGGAGGATGCGGGCGCGGCCGGCGTGGTGGACGACACGACATTCATCGACATCGTCGGCGCCGAGCGCGAGGAGTGGAAAAGGCTGGGCATCTATCACGATCTCATCGAGTTTCCGGACGACTGGTGGCATCGCGTCGCGCGCCTGCCGCTCGCCAACGGTGCCGTGTCTCAGACGATGGATGGCACGGTCGCCTGTCGCAAGCTGCTCGGCCCGTTCACCGAACCCAACACCTCCAGCCTCTCGGTATGGACGCAGCCCAACAGCTGGCACCATTTCTGCTGCGACCATGTCGTCACCTTTTCGCTGACCCCGCTGGCACCCGACCGGACGTTGCTGCGAACGAGCTGGCTGGTGCGCGAGGATGCCGAGGAAGGCGTCGACTACGACGTCGACAATCTCACCGCGGTGTGGCGGGCGACCAATGCGCAGGATTCGTGGCTCGCCCACATCAACCATCTCGGCATCAGCGGCGACGGCTATCGCCCCGGCCCCTATTCGACCGAGGAGAAGCTCGTCGAGAGCTTCAAGACCTTCTATACCAGCCGTGCACAGCGCGCGCTCGGCGGGCGGGCGGCGTGACGCGGTTTTCCGCGGCAACGCTGCTTGCCAAGGCGATCGGGCACCACAAGGGCTGGCCGGCGCAGTGGCCCGATGCCGCGCCCAAGCCATCTTACGACGCGGTGATCGTCGGAGCCGGAGGGCACGGGCTCGGCGCCGCCTATTATCTGGCCAAGAAGCACGGGATCACCAATGTCGCGGTGATCGACAAGGGCTGGCTGGGCGGCGGCAATACCGGCCGCAACACGACCATCATCCGCTCCAACTATCTCTACGACGAGAGCGCGTTCCTCTACGATCACGCGGTCAAGCTGTGGGACGGCCTCAGCCAGGAGCTCAACTACAACGTCATGTACAGCAAGCGCGGCGTGCTGATGCTCGCGCACAACGTCCACGACGTGCAGAGCTTCAAGCGCCACATCCATTCGAACCGCCTGAACGGCGTCGACAACGAATGGCTGACCGCCGAGGAGGCGCAGGCCTATTGCCCGCCGCTCTCGATCGACCCCAATGCGCGCCATCCCGTGCTCGGCGCCGCGTTGCAACGACGCGGCGGCACGGCGCGGCACGATTCGGTGGCTTGGGGCTATGCCCGCGGCGCCGCGGCGCTCGGCGTCGACATCATCCAGAATTGCGCGGTCACGGGTATCCGTCGCGGCGCCGACGGTGCCGTCGAGGGCGTCGAGACCGAACGCGGCTTCATCGCAACCAGAAAGATCGGCGTGTCGGCAGCGGGCAACAGCTCGGTGCTGATGGACATGGCGGGCTTGCGCTTCCCGCTCGAGAGCTTTCCCTTGCAGGCGCTGGTCTCCGAGCCGGTCAAGCCCTTCTTCCCCTGCGTCGTGATGTCGAACACGGTGCACGCCTATATGAGCCAATCGGACAAGGGCGAGCTGGTGATCGGCGCTGGCACCGACGCCTATGTCAGCTATTCGCAGCGCGGCGCGCTCCACATCGTCGAGCATACACTGGCGGCGATCTGCGAGATATTTCCGGTCGTCCGCCGCATGCGGATGCTGCGCAACTGGGGTGGCATCGTCGACGTGACACCCGATCGCTCGCCGATCCTCGGCAAGACTCCGGTCAAGGGCCTCTACGTCAATTGCGGCTGGGGAACGGGCGGCTTCAAGGCGACGCCCGGCGCCGCCGACCTGCTCGCCTGGACGATCGCCAAGGACGAGCCGCACCCGATCAATGCCCCCTTCAACCTCGATCGCTTCCGCAGCGGACGGCTGATCGACGAAGCGGCCGCGGCCGCGGTGGCACACTGACATGCTGCTGATCCACTGCCCCTATTGCGACGAGCCGCGCCCCGAGATCGAGTTCGGCTATGCCGGCGAGGCGCATATCGCGCGTCCGATCAATCCTGACGATCTGAGCGATGCCGAGTGGGAAACCTATTTGTTCGTCCGCACCAATGCGCGCGGGCGACATTTCGAGCGATGGCGCCACGTCCATGGCTGCGGGCGCTTCTTCAACGCGGTCCGCGACACCGTCACCGACACGTTCGAGCGGACCTACAAGGCAGGTGTCGCGCGCCCCGGCGAGGCGGACAGCTGGACCGGCGACACGGGCGGAATCGTATGAGCGCCTTCCGCCTCCCCGGTCGCGGCCGGATCGATGTCGCCCGCCCCGTCGCCTTCCGCTTCGACGGCAAAGCGATGACGGGCGCCGCCGGCGACACGCTGGCCTCGGCGCTGCTCGCCAACGGCGTGCACCTGGTCGGGCGCTCGTTCAAATATCATCGCCCGCGCGGCCTGCTCGGCGCGGGCGTGGAAGAACCCAACGCGCTGATGGGCGTCGATCGCGGACCCGGGCGCCATACCGCCAACGTCCGCGCGACGACGATCGAACTGCACGACGATCTCACCGTCGAGACGCAAAATCGCTGGCCGTCGCTGGGCTTCGATCTCGGCGCCGCGACCAATTTGCTGTCGCCGCTCTTCCCGGCAGGGTTCTACAACAAGACCTTCATGTGGCCGCGCAGCGCATGGGAGACGCTCTACGAGCCCGCCATCCGTCGCATGGCGGGGCTGGGCAAGGCGCCTCATGCGATCGACCCCGATCGCTATACGGCGCGGCATGATTTCGTCGATCTCCTGATCGTCGGCGCGGGCCGGGCGGGTATCGAGGCGGCGCTTGCGGCTTCGGCGAGCGGCGAGCGCGTGATGCTGATCGACGAGCAGCCCGAGCTCGGCGGCAAGCTGCTCGCCAACCCCGCGCGGTGGGACTGGCTCGCGGGAGCGCTCACGCGGCTGGACGACGCGGGGGTCGTTTGCCTTTCGCGCACCACGGCGATCGGGCTTTATCACGATGGTTTCGTCGGTGCGGTCGAGCGACTGACCGATCACCTTCCCCCGGCGACCGCGACCGGGCCCCGCGAACGGCTCCATCGCATCCGCGCGGCGCGGATCGTGCTTGCGACCGGCGCGATCGAGCGTCCGCTGGTGTTCGCCGACAACGATCGCCCCGGCGTGATGCTCGCCAGCGCCGCGCGCACCTATCTGCATCGCTACGGCGTCGCGGTCGGCAAACGCGTTGCGCTGATGGTGACGCACGACAGCGGCTACCAGGTCGCTTTCGATCTCGCCGAGGCGGGCATCGGGATTGCTGCGATCGTCGATTCCCGGCCCGATCTCGACCCGTCTCTCAAGGCACGCGCCAGCGACCTCGGGCTCGAGCTGATCCCGCACGCGGTCGTGATCGGCACGCACGGCGCGAAGGCGGTGACGGGCATCACCCTTGCTCCGCTCGGCAGCAGACAGGTGCGCAAGATTGCCTGCGACGCGCTGCTGATGGCGGGCGGCTGGACGCCGACCGTGCACCTGTGGAGCCACGGCAAGGGCAAGCTTGGCTGGGACGAAGCGCTCGGCGCGTTCGTGCCCGAGGGCGAGATGGATCGGGTGACGTGCACGGGTGCCTGCGCCGGCGCGATCGATCCGGGCCACGGCGTCCATGCCGAGGCGCTGTGGAGCCCGCGCGATCCGGCAAGCTTCAAGGCGTTCGTCGATCTCCAGAACGACGTTACCGCGCGCGATATCCGGCTCGCGGTCCGCGAGGGCTTCCGCTCGATCGAGCACATCAAGCGCTACACCACCAACGGCATGGCGACCGACCAGGGCAAGACCTCGAACCTCAACGGCCTACAGGTGGCGGCGGGGGCGCTCGGCAACACGGCGCCGCAGGTCGGGCTGACGACCTTCCGGCCACCCTATACGCCCACGACGTTCGGCGCGCTCGCCGGCAGCGCCAAGGATGCGCTGTTCCAGCCGACGCGCAAAACCGTGATCGACAGCTGGGCGCACGCCCAAGGCGCGGTGTTCGAGAATGTCGCGCAATGGCGCCGCGCGCGTTATTTTCCGCGCGCATCCGAGGACATGGACGCGGCCGTCGCGCGCGAGTGCCGCGCGGTGCGCACGGGAGTCGGGATGTTCGACGCCTCGACGCTCGGCAAGATCGAGGTGGTCGGCCCCGACGCCGCCGAGTTCCTCAACCGCATGTACACCAACCCATGGAAGGCGCTGGCGCCGGGTCGCTGCCGCTACGGCCTGCTGCTCGGCGAGGACGGCTTCATCCGCGACGACGGCGTCGCCGCCCGCCTCGCCGACGATCGCTTCCACGTCACCACCACGACGGGCGGCGCGGCGCGCGTGCTCGGCATGATGGAGGATTATCTCCAGACCGAATGGCCCGATCTCGACGTCTGGCTGACCTCGACCACCGAACAATATGCGGTGATCGCGCTGCAGGGTCCGCGCGCACGCGACGTGATCGCCCCCCATGTCGAGGGTGTCGACCTGTCGCCCGAGGCTTTGCCGCATATGGCCTATGCCGAGGGCCGCATCTGCGGCGTGCCGATGCGGCTGTTCCGTGTCAGCTTCACCGGTGAGCTCGGCTTCGAGGTCAACGTCCCCGCGGGGCACGGCCTTGCGGTGTGGGAGGCCTTGTGGGCCGAGGGCCAGAGGCATGGCATCACCGCTTACGGGACCGAGACGATGCACGTGCTGCGCGCCGAAAAGGGCTATATCATCGTCGGCCAGGACAGCGATGGGACGCTTACTCCCGACGATGCCGGGATCGGCTGGGCGGTGGGCAAGAAGAAGCTCGATTTCGTCGGCCGCCGTTCGCTCGCGCGGCCCGACATGCTGCTGCCCGATCGCAAGCAACTCGTCGGGTTGCTGACCGACGATCCGCACTATGTCCTCGAAGAGGGCGCGCAGATCGTCGACGTTCCGAACGCGCCGGTGCCCGTGCCGATGATCGGCCACGTCACCTCCTCCTACCATAGCCCGACGCTCGGCCGTTCGATCGCGCTCGCGGTGGTCGCGGGCGGGCGGGCGCGGATCGGCGAGACGCTGTTCGTGCCTATGGCGGACAAGACCCACCGTGTGACCGTCAGCGAGCCGCTCTTCTACGATCGAGAGGGAGCGCGACTCGATGGCTGATGCGCTTCTTGCCGACGAGCCCGTCGTCCGCGACGGCATCGCGATCGCGTGGACGCCGCCGGCGGTCCGCTACAGCCTGCGGACGCGCGTACCGAGCGGCTTGCCGAGGCTGCTCGCCAGCGCGCGGTTCGCGGATGGCCACGCGCTCGCTCTCGGCCCCGACGAATGGCTGCTGATCCTGCCCGACGGCGCGCAACCACCGACGATCGCGCCGCTGCACGCCCTGACCGACATCGGACACCGCAATGTCGGGCTGACGGTGGCTGGCGATCGGGCCGCCGCGCTGATCCAATGCGGGTGCGCGCTCGACCTGTCGCTCGCGACCTTTCCCCCCGGCAAGGTCACGCGAACGCTCTACGACGGCGTCGAGATCGTGCTGTGGCGGACCGGCGAGGCCGAATTCCGGATCGAGACCTGGCGATCCTTCGCGGCCTATCTCCATGCCGCGCTGGCGCTTGCGGCGGACGATCTCTAACGGGTTCGGCGAGACCGATCCGGAGCACCGCCATGATCACCGTCACGACCGTCGACGACATTGTCGATCTCTATGGCGCGCGTGGTCGCCTCCGCTATGGCGAGGGTGTCACGCAGGTCGAACATGCGGTCCAATGTGCGGTGCTTGCCGAGGCGAGCGGCGCGTCGGACGCCTTGATCGTCGCCGCGCTGCTTCACGATGTCGGGCATCTCGTCGTCCATCCGGACGAGACCGCCGATTTCAGCATCGACGATCACCACGAACTGGTCGGCGCCGAGGCGCTTGCGGACATGTTCGGGGCGGCGGTGTCGCGCCCCGTCGCGCTCCACGTGCCGGCCAAGCGCTATCTCTGCGCGGTTGATCGGGATTATTTTCCGGCGCTGAGCCGAGCATCGCAGATGTCGCTCGACGTGCAAGGCGGCGCATTCGAGCCGGCCGAAGCCGAGGCGTTCGAACGCCTTTCCTATTGGCGCGAGGCCGTCGCGCTGCGTCGTTTCGACGATGGCGGGAAGAGCGACGAAGCGGCAACGCGCCACTTCGCCGACTTCATACCGATGATGCGCCGATTGGCGAGCCAGCGCTGCTAGCCGGATCGGAGCGTATCCGCTGCCCGTGCGCCGACGGACGCCCTCCCTCGCCGCCGGACACGCTAGATCTTGACGCGGACACCGCCATAGACTGCCCGCCCCGGGGTCGCGAAGGTGAAAACCTCCTGATATTTGCGGTCGAGCAGATTCTCGACGCGGCCGAAGATCTGGACGTTGCGCGTGACATCATAGGTCGCGTTGAGATTGACCAGCGTGTAGGATTTCAACAGCACGATCAGACGATTGAAGTCGGAATTGAACGCATAGTCGGTCTGCTTGCCATTATAGCGCACGGTCAGGGTCGTGGTGATCGGCAACGTCCTGGGTGCCCAGGTGAGGTTGGCGCTGGCGATGTTCTTGGCACGGCGATAGGCCTGCGTCGTGACCGGCACGGGCAATTGATAGCTGCCGTCGGCCGGCGCGGGATCCGCGATCACCATCGTCGTCTGCGGCGCATGCAGATAGGTGTAGCTTAGGTCGACACGGACCGCGCCGACGCGCGCCGAACCATAGGCCTCGAGCCCACGCTGCGTGAACCGGTCGGGATTGTTGTACGTCGTCTGGACATAGGCGCCGTCGACGAAGGTGTAGGTGGAATCGATCTCGTCGACGAAGCGATTGTCGAAATAGGTCGCGCCGATCTTGATGCGGTCGCCGAGCAGCTTCTGCTCGACACCCGCTTCCCAGCCCTTCGAGCGCTCGGGCCTGAGATTGGGATTGCCGATGAACTCGCCCGTCGCATAGGCGAACAGGTCGCTGGCCGACGGATCCTTGATGCCCGTGCCGTAGGCGGCATGAAGGCGCGTGCCCGTCGCAAAGAGATAGGAGGCGGTCGCGCGATAGGTCGAATCGTCGTCGAACCGCGAATTATCGTCGATCCGCGCCGACGCGCTGATCGCCAGCCGGTCGTCGACGGTCAGATCATATTGCGTGACGAAGCCCAGCGTGTCGATGCGGTGCGCCCGATTATCGGAGAAGCCGCCGGGCGACGTGTTGGCGAAGTCCTGGCGCTCGGCGTCGAGCGCCACGGTGAAGCGGTTCTTGATTCGATCGGTGCCGAAGCGGACGGTGCTGTCGAACGAACCCCGATATCGGCGGCCATGGTCGCCATAGCTGAGCGCGCCGAAATCATAGCCGTCGCGCGTGGTGTCGGCGATCGTCGCCGTCGCCGAGTTTGTCCAGGCGTCGTCGAACAGGCTCCACTGCGCGCCGAGCAGGCCGCTATAGCTGCGATTGGTGTAGTAATTGCCCGGCGTATCGACCGTCGTGATGACCGGATAGCCCATGACGACGGGCGAATTGGCGGCCAGATCCTGATCGTCCGCATCCGCCTTGGTCCAGCCGTAGCGGCCGACGGCGGTGATTTTGAGATTCGGTGCCGGCGTCCAACCGAACTTGCCCGAGGCGCCGAGATTGTTCGAGCCGATGTCGCGGCTGCCGCCCGGCGCGATCGGATAGCCGTCGGTGTGGTAATAGGAGGAGGACACCGCGTAATCGAAGTCGCCCGAGACGCCCGCGACGCGCGCGCCGCCGTCATAGGTGCCCATCGATCCGCCCTCGGCGCGCAGCGAAATGCCCGGGAGCGCGCGACCGGACAGCGTGGTATAGCTGACCACCCCGCCGATCGCGTCCGACCCGTAGAGCGCACTCTGCTGCCCGCGCAGCACCTCAACGCGCGATGCCTCGTCATTGATCAGCGTGCCGAAGTCATATTCGCCGTCATAGGGATCGTCGGACTTGATGCCGTCGACGAAGACGAGGACATGGTTCGATTCGCTGCCCCGAATGCGGATTTCGGTCAGATCGCCGACCGCGCCCGAACGGCTGACGGCGACGCCGGGCACGTCCCGAAGCGCGTCGGAGAGGATGCGCGTCTGGCGATCCTGCAGATCCTGATCGTCGAGCACGGTCACCGAGGAGCCGACCAGATCGGTCGCGATCGCATCGCCCGAGCGCGTCGCGGTGACGACGATATCGTCGCGCGCCGCGGCATCGCCGGACGCCAGACCGAGCGTGCCTTGCGCGATCGCCGGCGATGCGACGGTCACCGCCAGGACGGTGATGAAACGGATATTCATACGGTATTCCCCTTAGCGCCCGAGCAACGTCGGCGGCGGGGGCGTACCGTTCGAGCGAACGGTCGGCGCGCGACGGCGGCGGGCGCGAGAGCACCGTCGGCGCACACCGATGCGGCCCCAGCCGCATGGTTCGTCGCTCAGACGGAATACCGTGCCGTGACCATCCCCTGGACCAGGCAAGAGCGACCGGTGCGCCAGCAGGTCTCCTGGCTCGTGGGTCATCACGCGATGCACGGCCTTCCCAGGTCGCCGCATGATGATGCGTCCGGCCCAGTGGCTGCCCGTCCGAAGAACGGGCGATGTGCATCGCGCTCGCCACTTACAGTTGCAGGGACAGCTGCGGATTGAGGCGGCAACCCGCCCTCACCGCATTCCCTCAAGGCCCGTCTCCGGGCACCGGCGCGATCATGGAGCCCGACAGGATCGGGTTCCGATCGCGGCGATAACCGAAACGATCCCGGTCGGCTAGTCGGATTGATCAGTGCTTGCGTCGATCGGTCCGACGGGGGGCATTCGCCCGGTCAGTCACGACGGCGCAGCGGGACGAACAGCGGCGCGCCCTCTGCCTCGCCGCGCCATGCCGAGATGCCATAGACGGCATCGAGCGCCGCATCGGACAAGACGTCGCCCGCCGCACCATCGCCCACGACGCGGCCATGGTGCAATAGCACGAGGCGATCGCAATAGCGCGCCGCCGCAGCGAGGTCGTGCAGGATGACGAGCACCAGCCCCCCCGCCCGCGCCCGCGCGGCAAGCAGCGCCATGACCTCGATCTGGTGACCGGGATCGAGCGAGGCGAGCGGTTCGTCGACGATCAGCGCCGGCGCCTCGGTGGCCAGGGCGCGGGCGAGCATGACCCGCGCGCGTTCGCCGCCTGACAGCTCGGTCGCGATCCGCTCGCGAAGCGGCAATGTGCCGGTCTGCGCCATCGCCGACTCGATCGCGGCCTGGTCGACCGGCCCGATCCGCGAGAAGGGCGCGAGATGCGGCAGGCGGCCGAGCCCGACCAGTCGCTCGACGGATAGCGGCCAGTGGATCTCCTGACCCTGCGGCAGATAGGCGACGCGGCGCGCGACATGCGACGGGGCGAGGCCGACAAGCTCGGCGCCGTCGATCGCGACCGATCCGCCCGCCGTCGGCACGAGATTGAGCATCGCGCGCGCCAGGGTCGATTTGCCCGCACCATTCGGACCGATCACGCCGACGAGCGCGCCGGCCGCGAAGTCCAGATCGATCGCCGACAGCACCCGCCGTCCGCCGAGATCGACATCCAGATCACGGCAGCTGATCGTCACCATAACCGCCGCTCCCGCAAGAGGTGACGGACGAAGAACGGCACACCGACGAGTGCGGTCAGCACGCCGAGCTTGAGCGGCATCGCGGTCGGGACGAGGCGGACGGCAATGTCGGCGGTGGTCAGCAGCAGCGCGCCCGCCACCGCCGAGGGCAGGAGCACCGCCGAAGGGCTGCGATCGGTGAGCGGCCGCACGAGATGGGGGACGATCAGCCCGACGAAGCCGATCGCTCCCGAGACCGCGACGGCGCCGCCGACGCCGATCGCGATGCCGGCCAGCATCTGCAGCCGTGTTCTCCTGAGATCGGTGCCGAGCGACCGCGCGCCATCCTCGCCGAGCGATAGCGCATCGAGCGCGCGGCCCTGGCCGAGCAGCAGGGCCAGCCCGATCGCGACGCACGGTGCGGCGATGAGCACGTCCTTGAACGAGCGATCCTCGAGCGAGCCAAGCAGCCAGCTGGTGATCTCCATCGCCGCAAAGGGGTTGGGCGCAAGATTGAGCGCGAGGCTGATCCCGGCCCCCGCAAGCGTGCTCAGCGCCACCCCCGCCAGGATCAGCGTGAGCGCGCTCTCGCCGCGTGCCGACAGAGCGAGCAGCGGGATCAGCGCAAGCACCGCGCCGATCACCGCGAACAGCGGCACGAGCCACGAATATGTGTCGGCGAGCTTGAAATAGATCGCGATCACCGCGCCGAGCGCCGCCGTGCTCGATATGCCGAGTATCGCGGGTTCGGCGAGCGGGTTGCGCAGATAACCCTGCAGCGCCGCACCGCCGGCACCGAGCATCGCACCGACGACCAGCCCCAGTATCGCGCGTGGCAGCCGGAGATCGAGCAGGATGGCGCGGACGATCGGGTCGCCCTTTCCCTCGATCGCCGCCACCATCGCGGGCAGCCCGATATGTGCCGGCCCGACCGCGATCGACAGCAGTCCGCTCAGCAGTGCGAACATGAGCAACAGCGGTAGGAGGAGCGACATGCGGCCGCGTCCCGAGGAATATGTCACGGCGGATCTCGTCCAGATGATGCGGTCCGCAGCGATTGTGCCACCGACGCGTTCGGCGCATCTGGTAACCGTAGCGCCGTCCCAAATGAAAGGCCTTCGTGTCCCGCTTGCGAAAATCCGTCGTTGCCGTGCTGGTCGCGCCGATGCTGGGCGGTGCCCAGCCGCCCGACCGACCAGCGACGGTGCATCCGCCGCGCAGGGTCGTCTCGCTCAGCCTGTGCGCCGACGAGTTGGTGATCGCGCTGGCGGATCGACCGCAGATCGCCGCGCTGACCGAATGGGCGCGCGACCCGCAGCTTTCCATCTATGCCGATCGGGCGGCGCACCTTCCCTTCACGCACCGCAGCGCCGAGGAGGTCGTCGCGCTTGGGCCCGATCTGGTGATCGACGCCCCCTATCGCACGCGGGAAATGCTCGGGCCGCTCGCCACGCGCGGGGTGAGGATGATCGATCTGCCGCAACAGGACAGCCTGGCGGGCAGCGACGAGTCGATCCGGGTCGTGGCGGGTGCGCTCGGCCATCCCGACCGCGGAACCGCGCTGATCGCCGCGATCCACGCCGCGCTTGGCCGGATCGGCGATCCGCCGGGGCGCGGGCGCAGCGCCGCCTATTACCAGCGCCAGGGCTATCTGACCGGCACGGGGACGCTCGTCGATGCGATGATGCGACGCGTCGGGCTGGTGAACGTCGCCGTGCGCCTCGGCCGCCCGGCATTGTCGCAGATCCCGCTCGAGCAGCTGGCACTTGCCAGGCCCGACTTCGTCGTCACCGAGGACGGCACGCGCGCGGGCGACGACCGGAGCGGCGCGATGGTGCGGCATCCCCTGCTCGACCGGGTCCTACCCCCCGCGCATCATCTCCACATTCCACAGGCGCTGACCGTCTGCGGTGGCCCCGGATATGGGCGCGCGGTCGCGTTGCTCGCCGCGCAGGTCCGGTCGGCGGACGCGCTCACACGGTGAGCGGGGGATCCGCCCGTTGATCGGATGCGGCCGCGAACCACGGCTTCATGCGCTCGATCGCCTCGGCGATCCGGTCGGTCGATACCGCGAAGCTGAACCGGATGAAGCGGCCGCCATCCGCCGGATCGAAGTCGATCCCCGGCGCGGTCGCGACGCCTGTATCCATCAGCAGGCGCATGCAGAAGGCCATGCTGTCGTCGGTCAGATGTCCGATATCGGCATAGATGTAGAAGGCGCCGTCGGGCGGCGCGATCCGGCGCAGCCCGAGCGCCGGGAGCGCATCCAGCAGCAAGGCCCGGTTGCGCGCATAGGTGCGGACATGACCTTCCAGCTCGTCGCGGCAGTCGAGGGCGACGAGCCCGGCATGCTGGGCGAGTGACGGTGGCGTCAGGAAGAGATTGCCCATCCGCGCACGTGCCGCGTCGATCAGGGCGGGCGGCACGATCAGCCAGCCCAGCCGCCAACCCGCCATGCTGAAATATTTGGAGAAGCTGTTGACGACGAGCGCATCCGGCGCGTCCCACAGCATCGACCGGGCCGGCCCGACATAGCTCAGCCCATGGTAGATCTCGTCCGACACGATCCGAATGCCGCGGCGGCGGCAGACCTCGGCGATGGCGGCGAGCTCGGAATCGGCGATGATCGTTCCGGTCGGGTTGGCGGGGCTTGCGAGGATGAGCCCCTGCGGCGCCGGATCGAGCCGCTCGATCGCGGCCGCGCTGATCTGGTAACGCTGCTCCGCGCCGCACGCGATTTCGATGGGAACGAGATGGAGCGCCTTGAGCGTGTTGCGATAGGCGACATAGCCGGGCCGCGCGAACGCGACCCGATCGCCGGGCACGAACAGGCACGACAGCGCCAGCACGAAGGCGGGCGAGGCGCCACAGGTCAGGATGACCTGCTCGGGATCGATCTCGACGGATTGGCTTTCCCGATAATGCGCGGCGATCCGCAGCTTGAGCGGCATGCTTTCCCAATAGCCCATGCCGTCCGAATCGAGCACGCGATGCGCGGCCTCGATCGCAGCCGCCGGAGCGCCCGTCGACGGCTGCCCGAATTCCATATGGATGATCGAGCGTCCGCCGGCGGCGAGCCGGTGCGCCTGGCGGCTGATCGCAATGGCATGGAACGGGTCGATGTCGGGCACCATATGCCCGCCATACCCGCTCCTGCGCAGCCCGCAATCTTGCCCTGCGCAGCGCGTCGCACCACCGGCTTGGCTCCCTGCGCTTCGTCGAACTGGCTGGTGACGAGGACACAGCCATGCTTCATCGCCGGCTCGGATCATCGAGGTGGAGACGATACGCGTGACGCGCCAATTCTGGATAGCCCTGCATCGCTATACGGGGCTTGCCATGACGATCTTCCTGGGGATCGCGGCGTTGACCGGATGTCTGCTGAGTTTCGAGCGCCCGCTCGACGCCTGGCTCAATCCGGCGCTGTTCACCCCGCGCCGGGCCGGGCACGCCGACCCGGAAGCAGCGGTGGCGTCGATGCAACATGCGAATCCCGGCCTGATCGCAACCTATTATCCGGTTCGGGCCGATCCGCGCCGCAACATGACGATCAGCGTCGCGCCACGCGGCCCCGCGTCGCTCGATTTCGACGAGGTCTTTCTCGACAGCGGCGACGGGCATGTCGTCGGCACGCGGCAATCGGGCGCCGGCTGGGATCGGCCGCACCTGATGCGTGCGATCTACGAGCTTCATTGCGACCTCCTCATCGGCGGCGTGGGGCGTTGGCTGATGGGGATAACGGCGGTGCTGTGGTTGTTGAGCAACTTCGTCGGAGTCTGGCTCACCTGGCCAGCCCGCCGGCCCTTCTGGAAGAGCTGGAAGAGGAGCTGGGTGTTTCGCCGGTCCAGCCCGCTGCCGCGGATGCTGCTCGATATCCACCGTGCGAGCGGATTGTGGCTGCTCGCGCCGCTCACCGTGCTGGCATTCACCTCGGCGGCGATGAGCTTCTTCAGCGAGGCGTTGATGCCCGTGGTCGAACGGCTGTCCCCGCCCTCGCCATCGCCCTTCGACGTTCCCGCCACGGGGCGGCGCAGCGTCACTCCACCGGACATGCATGCCGTGCTGGTCGCGGCGAACGAACGAGCCCGGGCGCACCACCTTCTGTGGCAGCCGGCGGTCTTCCAGTTCGATCAGGATCGCGATCTGGCGGGCATCCGCTTCACCGCGACGGGTCGCGAGAACTATGGCGGGCTGGGGCCGGTCACCTATTGGTTCGACGGCGCAAGCGGTCGCTTCGTGCATGAGGACAACCCCTATCGCGACAGCGCCGGCTTCGCGGTCGCGCGCGCGCTCTATCCGCTCCACACCGGGCAGATGATCGGAGCGCCGGGCGTGCTGCTCGATCTCGTCCTCGGCCTCGCGACGCTCGAGCAGGCGGGTACGGGCATTTATCTCTGGCTCAAGCGTCGCCGGATGCGACGTCCCGCGGGTTCGAGCCGACCGCGGGCGTCGCCTCCTATCCGCCTGTCGTGAACCGCTGCTTCCCGCCGACGAAGGTGTGCAGCGCCGCCACGTTCGGGATTTTGAGCGGGTCGATCGCGGTGAGATCGGCGTCGAAGACCGCGATGTCGGCATAATAGCCCGGCGCCAGCAGTCCCGTGCGATCCTCCATGAAGCCCGAATGGGCGTTGGCGACGGTATAGCCGTGGAGCGCCTGCTCGGCGGTGATCTTCTGGTCGGGCAACCAGCCGTCGGGATTGGCTCCATCGATCGTCCGTCGGGTGATCGCGGCATAGACGCCGGTCAGAGGATCGAGCGGCGCGACCGGCCAGTCGGAGCCGAAGGCCACCGTCGCGCCGCTGTCGATCATCGACTTGAACGCATAGGTCCCCTTCAAACGCTCATCGCCGATCCGCTTCACCGCCCAGCGCCCATCGTCGATCGCGTGATAGGGCTGCATCGAGGCGATCACCTTCTGCCTGGCGAAGCGCGGGATCGTCGACGGGCGCAGATGCTGCGCATGCTCGATGCGGAAACGCCGGTCCTTCGGCCCGTTGGCGTCGGCGACCGCCTGATAGATGTCGAGCACGTCGTCATTGGCGCGGTCGCCGATCGCGTGGGTCGCGACATGGAGCCCATGCGCATCCGCCTGGCCGATCCATTCGCGCAGATTGGCGAGGCTGGTGACGCGCACCCCGGTCTGGCTCGGCACGTCGGTATAGGGCGCGTAGAGCATTGCGGTCCGTGCGCCGAGCGAGCCGTCGGCCAGCGCCTTGACCGCGCCCCAACGCACCCAGTCATCGCCGCGCCCTTCCTCGGCGACGATCTTCGCCATCCGCTCCCAGTCGGCGACCGGCACGAACGCGTAGAAGCGCATGTCGGTCTCGCCCGCCGCGCGCAGCCGGCGCAGCGACGGAAAGACGCTCCAGTCGATCTCGGGATT
Source organism: uncultured Sphingomonadaceae bacterium (assembly GCA_903871605.1). Taxonomy (GTDB): domain Bacteria; phylum Pseudomonadota; class Alphaproteobacteria; order Sphingomonadales; family Sphingomonadaceae; genus Solisphingomonas. The sequence continues at coordinate 340,261 of CAIQHF010000036.1, read as the reverse complement.
GTGGACCTGGCCGACACCCTTGCTGAGGCCGTGCGCGATGCCCTTGCGCATGATCTCGTCGACCTCGGCGTCGCTGCGTGGCGGGACGATGCGATCGACGAGCAGCTTGGCATTGTCCTTGACGACGCCGGTGGGATTGCCCTGCGCGTCGCGCACGATCTGCCCCCCCGCAGGATCGGGCGTATCGCGGGTGATTCCGGCGAGCCTCAGCGCCACGGCATTGAGGAAATAGCTGTGGAGATCGGTGCGGGGGATCGCGACCGGCGTGTCCGGCGTGACCGCGTCGATCCAGTCGTGCGCGGGCAGCACGCCGCCCATGCGCTGCTCGTCCCACGGGCCGCCCAGCATCCACTTGCCGGGCCGCGCCCGCGCCGCGCGGCCGACCGCGGCGACGAATTCCTCGCGCGAGCGCACGTCGAGCAGGTTGGGCTCGATCAGGTTGGTCGCGCCGCGCAGGAAATGGGTGTGGCCGTCGGTAAAGGCGGGCATCGCGAACGCGCCCTTGAGGTCGATCACGCGGGTCGCGCGCGTGATGCGCTGGCGGACCGCGCCGGACCCCAGCGCGACGATCCGATCGCCCAGGATGCCGATCGCGTCGGCGCGCGGCGCCCCAACCCGTCCCGTCCAGGCGTTGGCGTTGATCAGCGCGACATCGAGGCCATGATCGGTCGCCAGCGCGTCAAGCCGAGCGGCCAGCGTCAGTGCGGCGGCCGAGGCACCTCCCACGAACAAACGACGGCTTATCATATCTATCTCCGGACGATGGCGGACCCGGGATCGGCGATACGACGGTGCCCGATAAACATCCAATCCGCGCCCGCGGGCGGGTCCAATCGGCTTGGTCCCGTCGCGCTCGGCATTTTGGATGTTTTGGCGCCCGCCTTATGCGCCAAGCTGCGGCCGGACACGGCTCGACGACACGGCCGGTCATTGCGGACCAGGCGCGCATGACGCGACCCGGCCGCTTGCGCGGGGAGGACATCTTGCACGCGGCGCGGGGCCGTGGGCGGTGTTGGGGAAGATGATCGATGCTCGATTCGCGATATTTGCTGATTGCCGCGACCGCTGCCAGCGCGCTTGCGGTCGGGCTCGCCCGCCCTGCCCTGGCCCAAGATGCAGGCCAACCCGCTGACGCCACCGCAGCCGGTGGCCAGGCCGACATCATCGTGACCGCCACCAAGCGCCGCGAAAACATTCGCCAGATCGCCGCGCCGATCAGCGCGATCTCCGGCGACCAGCTCGCACGGATGAACGCCAACAGCCTGTCGGATTATATCAATCGCCTGCCGGGCGTGGTGTTCAACGACTATCAGCCGGGCGTCTCCGAGGTCGTGATCCGTGGCATCGCGGCGACGACCTACCATGAGCAAGGCCAGACGACGGTCGGCTATTATCTCAACGAATTCAATATCGTCGAACCCAATTTTCCGATCGGCATACCCGACATCGATACGTTCGATCTCGATCGCGTCGAGGTTCAGCGCGGGCCGCAGGGAACGCTGTTCGGCTCGTCCGCGCTCGGCGGCACCGTCAATTACGTAGCCAAGACAGCGGACGTCTCGAAGTTCGATCTCGCCGCCGAGGGGCTTGTCGGTTCGACCAAGAATGCCGATCGCCAGCTCAACTATGCGGGCAAGGTGATGGTCAACGTCCCGATCGTCCAGGACAAGCTGGCGGTACGTGTGATGGCCCTGCAGCGCTTCGATGCGGGCTATCTGGACAACACCGCGTTCGATCCGATCAAGAAGGGCACCAACGACTTCCGCACGCGCGGCGTCCGCGGATCGGTGGTGCTGACCCCGCTCGACGGCACCAAGCTCACCTATCTCGGTGCGTATCAGGACACCCGGCTCGACGACGGCACCTATATCAGCGTCAATCACACCTATGATCGGTTCACGCCGCACGAGGAGCCGCAGAAGACGAGCTTTTTCCTCAACAGCCTCCGTCTCGATCAGGACGTCGGCGACGTCGCGACGCTGACGGTGCTCGGATCGGTCGACAAGAAGACCAATTTCACCCAGTTCGACGACAGCTTCTATGGCTATCTGACCGGTCACAGCACGGGCTCGCTTGCGCCCTATGACTTCACCAACGCGCACGCCAACATCAAGACGATAGAGGCACGGCTGGCCTCGAAGGACAATGGTGGCACGCTGCGCTGGTTGATCGGCACGAGCTACATGCGCTCGACCAAGTTCAGCTATGACCAGCTGATTGCGGCCGGCGCCGAGGCCGTGCTGGGGTCGGCGCTCGCGCCGGGCGATCGCATCTATGGCTATGAGACCAGCACCCTCAACACCGACTTCGGCATTTTCGGCGAGGCCACGTGGAAGCCGGTGAAGGGGCTCGAGCTCACCGCCGGTGGCCGCTATTATCATACCCGCGCCGAGGGGTTCGTGCTCAACCAGGCCAGCTATCTCTCGGGGAGCACCGTCGATCTCTCGGGCTCGACCGATCAGAAGGATACCGGCTTCACGCCCAAGGCATCGATCGCGGTACGCCCGAATTCCCATCTCCTCGCCTATTTCACCTATTCGCGCGGCTATCGCGTCGGCGGGATCAATCCCAATGCCGGCCTGCTCCCGGAAATCCCGTCTTCCTACAAGAGCGATCGTGTCGACAATTACGAGGCCGGCGTCAAAACAACGTTGTTCGACGGCCGTCTCACCGCCGACGTCACCGTCTTCGACATGGTGTGGAAAAACATCCAGGCCCGCGAGTTCGGCCCCGCGCCAAGCTATTATTCCTACGTGCTGAACGCGGCGTCGGCCAACGTCACCGGCGTCGAAATCGCCGCTTCGGTCATACCGGTACGCAACCTGACGCTCAGCACCAGCATCACCCTGCAGGACGCGAGGCTGACGGCGTTTCTTCCCTATGCCTTCACCGCAGGCGGCGGCTACGCGTCCGGCTCGACGCTGCCCGGCTCGTCCAAATGGTCGATCTCGAACAATATCGACTATGATCTGCCCGAGCTTCCGGGCAAGCCGTCGATCGGGCTGGCCCACCGCTACCTGTCGAGCGCGCCGGTGGCGTTCGGCGCGGACTTCATGCGCGGCAACTTCAACCTGTTCGACGCGCGCATTGCCTTCACGCTGCGCGATCATTTCCGGATCATGGGCTTCGTCGACAATCTGACCAACAAATATGGCATTCTCAGCGGGCCCTTCGCCTCGCAGACCTCGCCGGCCTATTCGATCGTGCGCCCGCGCACCTACGGCCTGAGGATCGACTGGAGCCTGTGATGAAATCGCTGCTGCTCGCCGCCGCCGCCACGCTCACGATCGCGGCGGCGCCGCAGCAGGTGCGCGGCGCTGCACCCCATGCCGATGTCGGCGGGCCGATCGCGCCCGCCGACATCATGTCGCTGCGCGACATGCGCGAGGCGGAGATGTCGCCGGACGGAACAACCATCCTGTTCACCGTGCAACAGCAGATGTCGACCTTCTCGCCCGAGCATTCGACGATCTGGTCGGTGCCCGCGGACGGCGGCGCGGCGGCGCGGCGCTTCATCGTCAGCGCGGGCACCGACGATACACCGCGATGGTCGCCCGACGGCAAGTGGGTCGCGTTTCTCTCCAACCGCAAGAATCCGCTTTCGGGCGGCGCCGACACCGGGTTCGAGTTCAAGGTCGATGGCGCCTCCGATCCCGGCACCCCCGCCGGAACGCTGCCGCCGCCCGCAACCGACGCGCTCGGCGAAACCTCGCGCCAGATCTGGCTGATGCCCGTCGCGGGCGGCGAGGCGGTGCCGCTGACCGCGCTGCCCGGCGATATTGGCGACATCGCCTGGTCGCCCGACGGCAAGCGCATCGCCTTCCTCAGCGCCGATCCGCCGACGCCGCACGAGAAGGCCGACAAGGCCGCGAAACGCGATTGGGTCGAGGTCGACAAGCCGTTGCATGCCACGCGGCTATGGATCCTCGATCTGGCCGCCCATGTCGCGCGGCGCGTCTCGCCCGCGGGCGTCAATATCGGCGCGATGGACTGGTCGCCCGACGGCAGGCGGCTGGCGGTGACGTTCACCGACTCGACGAGCATCAACGACTTCTTCTATCATTCGAAACTCGCGTTGCTCGATCCCGCTACCGGCACGATCGGCGACCCGCTCTACGATCATGTCGCCGCCGCGCCGAAATGGTCGCCGGACGGACGCTCGATCCTGTTCGAAGAGATATTGACGCCCGGTTTCATCGGCATCGGGGTGCGCACCATCGATGCCGCCTCGGGGCGGGTCACGAAGCTCGCTGATGCCTATCCCGGCGAAATCAGCCACGCGCAATGGGCGCCGGACGGCCGCTCGATCGTCGCGCTGTCGTTCGAGCAGACGCGCTCCAGGCTCGTCCGGATCGACGCGCGCGACGGACATGTCGTGCCGATCCTCGCCTTCGACGGCGAGGCGTCCGGCGTGACCGCAAGCCACGACGGCAAGCGCTTCGCGGCCGCGCTGTCGAGCCCCGATCGCCCGGCGGACGTCTGGACGGTAAGCGGCGGCCGGGCGACGCCCGTCACCCGGATCAATCCACAGGTCGCCGCCTGGAGGCTCGGCAAGGTCGAGCAGGTCGCCTGGAAGAACAGCAGGGACGGACAGACCATCTACGGCGTGTTGGTGACGCCGCCAGGCTATGTTCCCGGCACGCCGACCAAGATGGTCGTGCAAGGCCATGGCGGACCGGAATGGGCATGGTGGTCGGGCTGGCTAGGAAGCTGGCACGAATGGGCGCAGATGCTCGCGACGCACGGCTATGTCGTCTTCCTGCCCAACCCGCGCGGGTCGGATGGGCAGGGCACCGCCTTTGCCCGTGCGGTCGGCAACGATTGGGGCGGTATGGACTATCAGGACATTCTCGACGGCGTCGACATGCTCGTCGCGAAGCGGATCGCCGACCCTGCCCGCCTCGGCATCGGGGGCTGGAGCTATGGCGGTTTCATGGCGGCGTGGGCGGTGACGCATGGCAACCGCTTCAAGGCGGCGGTGGTCGGCGCCGGCCCCACCGACATGACCGCGATGGCGCGGATCACCGATACGCCCGATTTCCCGCTCGGCTATTATGGCCAGATCGAGGATCATCTGGCGCAGCTCGATGACACCAGCTCGGTACGCGCGCTGAGCACCGCGGTCACCACCCCCGTGCTGGTGCTCCACGGCGACCAGGATAGCCGGGTGCCGACCACGCTCGGCCTGGAATTCTATCGTGGGCTTAGAATGCTGGGCAAGGAGGCCGAGATGATCCGCTATCCGCGCGAGCCGCATTGGTTTCACGAGCCCGCGCACCAGCAGGATGTCCAGCAGCGGGTACTCGACTGGTTCGACTCGCATCTGTGATCGGGTGCGCGTGCCGAGCCGTTCGACGCCGCGACGCCCCCGTCACGCGGCCGCGATGCTGATCGGAATCCCCGTGTAGCGGACCATGCCGGTCAACGCGTCGACCTGCTCGGCGCTGGTCAGCAGATTGACGTTGGCGCTTTCATGCCCGTGCGGAATCGAGGCGACGCCGCGGCGGATCATATCGGTGACGTTGGCGGTAAGCACGATCTCGCCGCGGTCGGTCCACACCCGCACGCGCTGGCCATGCTCGACGCCATGCGCGGCAGCGTCGTCGGGGTGGAGGATGATGTCGGCGGGGCTGCCGAGGAAGCTCAGCGACGCGTTGAGCTTGCGCCGCTGACGGCGCGAGATGAAGCGCAGCGGCGGCGGCGCGTGCATCGTCGCCTCGTCGGCTGCGCGGATCTCGTGCCACATCGCGACGAGCTCGGCCGGTGCCAGTCGCCAGCCGCCCATGCGCTCGACATGCGCGTCGACCCAGCGCGCGGGAAACTCGAGCGGCAGCGAGACCTGGCCGGCCGCTGCCACCTCTTCGAAGCCGCAGCGCGCGCCGGCCAGCAGCGTCGCCAGCATCGCATCGTCGGCCCCGTCGGCGCGGTCGTCAGGCGGCACATGCTCCGGCACGGGCAAGCCCAATCGCCGCATCAGCTGCGAGAGGATCCACCACGCCGAACGCCGCTCGCCCATCGGTGGCACCACCGGCGGCGAATAGAGCATCGACACGCTCGCGCTCAGCGTGTCCCAGACGGACAGGTCGGGGCGCTCGACCTGATCCTTGGTCGGCAGCACATGCGTCGACAGCGCGGTGGTCTCGTTCGAGACGACCTCGAGCGTCGCCAACACCGAGAGGCCTTCGAGCGCGGGAACGAGCGTGTTGGCGTCGGGGAAGGAGCGTATCATGCTTCCGCCCAGATTGACCAAGGCGCGGATATTGCCCGCGGCGATCTCGCCGGCCAGCGCCGCGCATGGCCAGTCGCCGATCAAACCCGAGACCTGCGGCATCGTCGGCGGCCCGGGCGAATAGGGATTGTCCATCACCGGCAGCGGAAAACTGTCAAAGCGCGTGATGAAGCCGGGGTGAAACCAGACGCCGCCTTTGCGGTTCATCTTGCCGGTCAGGATCGTGAGCACCGCGGCAAGCCACTGCGTGACGTTCGCGCTCGACGCCATGGTCAGGCCGGTGCCGCTTTCGACCACGACCTCGCCGTGGCGCCGGATCGCGGCCAGCAGCTCGTCGAGCGTCTGCTCGTCGACACCAGCGATGGCGGCAGCGGTCGCGCGATCGAACCCGGCAAGCGCGGCCCTGAGTTCGTCGAGCCCGGTGACGGGCTGGGCGAGCGTCACCGGTCCGCCGTCGAGCAGTTCGCGCACCAGCCAGGCGAGGATCGCATAGTCCTTTCCCGGATAGGGCGCGATATGGCGGGTCGAGAAATTGGCGGTCTCGGTGCGCAACGGGTCGATCGTCCAGATCTCGCCGCCGCGTGCGGTCATCGCGCGGAGGATGCTGGGCGGGCTGAACATGCCGGTATTGTGGCCGTGGCTGACCATCGGGTTGATCCCGACGTACAGCAGCATCTTGGCATGGACGTAGTCGGTCTTGCCGCTGAGGCCGGGAAAGCCGCCGACGAGCGTGTTCACCAGGACCTTCGCCGTGCCGTCGATCGTCAGCGGCGAGAATTTTGGCGGCGCGCCGAGCGCCTTGTAGAACGTCTCCCCCATCCGGTATCCCGACGCGTCCATGCCGAGCCCGCTGCCGAAGAAGAAGCCGACCGCGTTCGGGCCATGTTCGTCGATCACGGTCTTGAGCCTCGCCGCCAGATCGTCGAGACACCGTTCCCAGTCCACCGGCACGAGCCCGTCATCCAGACGGATCATCGGGCGGGTGATCGCCTCCGGATGATGGTGGAGCCTGCCGATCGCGCGGCCCTTGGGACAGGTATAGCCCTTGCTCAGCGGGTGTTCGAAATCGCCTTTCACCCGGACGATCTCGCCGCCTGCGACCTCCGCGACCACGCCGCACTGATTCGTGCAGATCTTGCAGTGCGTTCGTATGGCGACGCTGGTCGGGCTCTTCACGGCGCTATCCCTCTTCGCAAGGGTCGTCGCCCAACTCGCCGCACGTGTCCAGACACCTCGCCGCAGCTACGCCGGGGCGATGAAAGCCGCGATCGGCTAGCCTCCCGCGAACGCCCGGCTAAGCGGTATGCCGCCCCCGCTCGCGCCGGATAAGTCTGCTTCGAGCGCGACGCATGCGCTGCGCCTAGATCTCGACAAGTCCCGAACAGAAGGCGATCCGCAGCGCTTCCGAGAGGCTCCGCACGTTGAGCTTGGTCATCACGTTCGCCCGGTAGATTTCCACCGTGCGGGGACTGATATCGAGTTCGAAGGCGATGATCTTGTTCGGGCGTCCCGCGATCAGCCCCATCATCACCTCGACCTCCCTTGGCGAGAGCCGCGCCATCCGCGCGCGCGCGTCCGCCTCGCGGTCGCCGACCAGGCTGTCGCGATCCAGCTGTTCAAAGCCGTGTTTGATCGTGTCGATCAGCGTCGTGTGCGCATAGGGCTTTTCGATGAAATCGAGCGCGCCATTCTTGACCGCGCGCACCGCCATTTCGATATTGCCCTGCCCCGTCACCATGATCACGACGATCCGGAGGCGTCGCTTCACGATGGTGGCGAGCACGTCGATGCCTGATCGGCCGGGCATCTGGACATCCAGCAGCGCAACGCCGGGCTCGAGCGTTTCGAGATCGGCCAAAAAGGCTTCGCCCGAGGAATAGGCCCGCACCACGATATCCGGTTGCGATCCAAGCAGCAGCTCGAGCGATGACCGGACCGCATCGTCGTCGTCGACGACATAGACAATCCTAGACATTGCAGACCCGCATGACGGACAGGGTGATACGGTTATCGGACAAGCACATGCGCTGAAGCGGCGGTCGTGCATGTGTTCGACCGGAGCGTCGGCCTCGCGCGATACTTTGCGCCCACAAGCCTTGTCGGATATGCCGCGCTCCCGCGCGCGGCTTCAGCATCGTCGCGAAGCCGGCAATCTGCGAACCGGATCCTGTATCCGGCATCTCAATTCCACAAAAACCAGAGACCATCATTTTGACTGATGACGTTGCGGCCGGGATAATCATGACCAACCTCTCCTACCCTGATCAACAGTTGTAGGACGTCAAGAGGCATTATAATAGCGAAATAGTATCGAGGAAAAATCCCTTCATTCAATGGCTTATCATTGAAGCTAAAAATTAAGCATAACAGCTGTCTTTAGCTGGTTGAGAGGTCGTCGCGTGATCGCGCTTCTTATCGCGGCGTTCGCTAGTGCAACATGCGCGTCGACCCCGACGAATAGAGCCTCGTGTCCTGGTCAGCTGCTGGGACTGATCGTCATTACGCCGTGATCGATCACGATCCGGCCGAGACGCGCAATCTCGGTTTGCCCGAGCAATGTATAGGGTATGCCTTCCGCGCCGATCGTGGCGGGGAAACCGCTCAGCTCCTGCCCGCCGACGTTCAACGAACGGACGCGCGTGACATCCAGCATCGTTACGCCACCGATGCCGGCCATCGGCTCCGAGTGGGTGACATCGCGTATCGCGCCGGTGGCCCGCGCATCCCGCGCGGAGAGGACCGTACTGTCGGCACCGGTGTCGATGATCGCGAGCACGGGAACGCCATTGATCCGCACCCTCGCGACGAATTGCCCGCTGCGGGGATCGCGCGGGATCCGGAGCGACCTGGCCGTGTCGGCGGTATCCTGGGCGCCCTGCGCCCGTCCTTCGTCGCGATCCGTGTATGGCTGGGACAGCCGCGGCCGCTGTGCGGTCCCCTGCGCGACGGGGCGGCCGTCGAAGCCGACGGGGATCGGTTCGATCCGCGTGACGAATCGCGTGCCGGCCGGATTGCCGTCGCCGTCCTCGCCCGTCGTCCGCGTCGTGATCACCCGCGCGATACCCGGCATGTTGGTCCCGCCGACCGTCTCGTCCCGCGCCGTCTGGGGGCCGCCATGCGAATAGACCAACGTGCGGACGACGCCATATGGGACTTCCTGGAGTTGCCCATCCACGATGACGCGGACCTGGGATCCCGCAGGCACCGACCCCAGCGCCACCGCGAGAAGCGCGGGAGGCAGCGACCTGATCGCTCCGGCCCCGAGCTTGCGCCATGGAAGACGGGGTGTGCCGGAGCTTTTAACGATATTCATCAAAACCTCCCGTGTGAAAGCTGGGCTACGCATGAGCAACTCGAACAAGACGCAATACTGGGTCATAACGGAGGCCGCCTCGGCTGCGACCGATAGACCAAAGGAAAAGAAACTAGCTTAAGTATGTCCAGTCCCATTAATGTATTTGGACATACACACGCTTAGTGTGTTGAACATATATCGATTAATATTAATTACTGCATAATCCAATGATCAGTGCTTTTGCGGAATCGCAGAAATAGTTCTGAGTGCGCTGTATTTGGCGATACACACCTCGACGGGATTGAGGCCGAGGATGTCGGCGACCTCCGATAAGGGTGTGCCATACACATAATGAAGCTCGATGACCGCAGCTTGGCGAAGCGACAGGCTTTCGGTTGCCCGATCTAAATAGCGGTGCGGCTGAACATCCGTGGAGCGTATAGTCTCGAGATCTTGCCAAGCGGAAACTGGTACGGGATCTGCGTAATATGATCGCATATCTCTGACATTATAGTTTTTCATAATGGAGATCGTTTCCGTTTATCTAATCTCATAACGCTGCGTATAAACCCTGACTATTCTGTTAATACATAATTAGGTCTATCTGCATCTCGATCAGCACTTGAGCCTATTGGGTCGCCGAAGGGAACTCAGGGCTTTCCCTTAAGGTGCGATCCGCGCGTCGACAGGAGCGTGACGACCGCCACGCGCCGCTCGCGCGCCGGAATGATTGTCGGGGCTCGGTTGTGGCCAAAGGCGCATCTGGTTCAGATGGCGCAGCGTAACGAGACGTGTCGCGATGGATCGCGGGAAGGCTAATCGGCGATTATGCTAAACAAGACTAAGACCGTCGCGAACAACCTACATCAATATCTACAGTTTGCGGCCCGGCGTTAGCCTATTAGAGTGCGCTCTGGGCGTATCCGGATCGATCCGGCGACGGGTCATAACGTCCGCGATATCCGTCCGGTGAGAATGGTTAACTAAATGCCGATCGCGCGCGCAAAGACGTCGTCGTGCGTATCAAAGCAACGCATATAGGATGACGCCTTTTGTCGTTATGCCAAATTTGTGTTCCGCTCTCTTACACGACAAGACGCGTCTTCAGATTGGCTTATCTGGTTAATATCTGCGCTTGGACTGCCTCGTCACTGGCAGTTGTTCATGGAGCCCGCCAATAATGGCGCATTTTGGCGCGCGCTAGGTAGTTACCCCGAGGCGACAACGGCTACGATATCGCGCTACTCGTCGACCATCACAGCGTTTCAGTATGGAAAAGATAATGGAAAACGTCGGTCGCCCGTCGACGGACTGGGAGGTGCGGGAGCAATTGCGGCAGGCTCGTCTCTTTGCCTCGGGCATCCTGTCGATGCGCGGCAATGATGAGTTTCGCGCGATCACGGATGCGGTCGCGACGCTGATGGCGGTTCCCATGGCAGCGATCTCGGTCCTCGACCGCGACCGGCAATGGTTTCCGTCGGCGGTTGGTCTCGACATGACGGAAACGGCGCGCGCCATCGCTGTCTATGGCGACGTCGCCGCGCTGCCTGCGGCGGGCTATCATGTCGCCGATCTCGGTGGCGATCCGGTTACCGCGGCCAATGCGATGGTCAGCGGGTCGCCGTTCATGCGCTCCGTCTTCGCGGTGCCGATCGAGACCGCCGACGGCACGCGGCTCGGCGCACTCTGCGCGATCGATGTCGTGCCGCGCACGTCGCCCAGCGTCGAACAGCGAGCTGCAATGGCGGCGCTTGCGAAGCGTGTCGTGGACGAAGTCGAGCTGCCGGAAAATTTCTTCGCCTATGCCGAGGTGGCGATCGAGCGGATCGTGGACCAGATCCGTACGGCCGCCCGGCGTGATCAGGAGCCGTTGCTGCTCGACCTCGACCGTATCCTGAGGCAGGTCGAGCAGCGGATCGAGTCCGCCGCGCGCTAGGTCGACGCGCCCGGCCGAAGGCGCCTGCGCCGACTAGAGGCTCGGCCGCAGCTCGGTTTCGAAAAACTCGATGAAACGCGCCTGTTGCCGGCCGGGACAGGTCAGCACGATGTGATCATAGCCGGCATCGACATAGTTGCGGATCAGCGCGCGGTGCACCGCCACGTCCGGGCCGGCCGCGACCATATCGGCCATGTCCGACGCGCGGACATATTGGCTGGCGGCCTCGAAGCCGGCGACCGTGGGCAATTCGCTGTTCACCGCCCAGCCCAGCGCCGAGAAGCGGAAGCTGTCCCGCGCTTGCTCGAGCCCTGCCGCCTCGGTTTCCGCATAGGCCAGCACGGCTTCCGCATATGCGGGACCCGGTTTGCGCGATCGAAAGCCGTCGACCAGATCCGCGTTCGGCTCGGTGGTCATGATGCCATCGGCCTTGTCGACGGCGAGCGCGACCGAAGCGGGGCCGCTGACGCCCAGCATGATATCGATCGGGACGTCGGGCAGATCGTAGAGCTGCGCATGGTCCAGAACGAAATGCTCGCCCCTCCAGCTATGTGCCCCGCCCTTCCACAGCGTCCTGAAGATGTCGATCGCCTCGCCGAGCATCGCATGGCGTTCGGGGATCGAAGGCCAGCGCGCACCGGTGACATGTTCGTTGAGTCGCTCCCCGGCGCCGACGGAGAGCGTGAACCTGTTGTCGCTCATCACTGCCATAGTTGCCGCAGCCTGCGCGATCACCGCCGGATGGTAGCGGATGATCGGGCAAGTGAGCCCGGTCGCGATACCGATATGCGAGGTTGCGTGCGCGATCGCGCCCATCACGCTCCATGCGAACGGCGCATGGCCCTGCGATTCCAGCCATGGATGGAAATGATCCGAGATCGAGACGAAGTCGAAGCCCGCCGCCTCGGCGCGCACGGCATTTTCGATCAACGCCTTGGGCCCATGCTCTTCGGTCATGAGCTTGTATCCAAACTTCACCATCGTCGCCTCCTGGCCCCCGCGTCTCAATGCGGGAGGGAGGCCCATCGATCCCCGGCGGGCCGTCGAATTCGGCTGTCTTGTTCGGATGCGCTATCGCTGCCTAGGGCCCTCAATCCGAGTGCACGCGCGCCGGATCGCCGGGTCGCTGCGATCGCGTTCTTATCGCATCAGCAAGCCGATCAGGCGGCGTGTGCCCCTGCCATAGGGCGGAAACAGCAGCTTGGCGGGGTTGAACCGGCCGACGCGGAAGACGCCGCGCGCATGGCTGAGGCGATCGAATCCGGCCCGGCCATGATAGCTTCCCATGCCGCTTGCCCCGACGCCGCCGAACGGCAGGCTTTCCTGGCCGATATGAACGAGCGTTCCGTTGACCGTGACGCCGCCTGATTGCGAGCGGCCGAGGACATGGTCGATCTCGGCGCGGCGTTCGGCGAAACAATAGAGCGCCAGCGGATGCGGCCGATCGGCGACGAACGCCAGCGCCGAGTCGAGATCGCGATAGCCGATGATCGGCAGCACGGGCCCGAAGATCTCCTCGCGCATCAATGCACCATCCAGCGGCGGCTCGATCACGATCGTCGGCGGGAAGCGTCGCGCCGCACGGTCCGCAGGCGTGCCATGGGTGATCACCGCAGCACCGGAGTTGACCGCCTGCTCCACCTGCATGCTGACACGGTCGAACGCGCGCTCGCCGATCAGCGCGCCATAGTCCGGTCCGAGATCGGGGTAGAAGCGCCGGACCTCACGCATGATCGCCTCCGCCGCCGCGTGGACCTCGCCGGCGGGCGCGAGGACATAATCAGGCGCGATGCAGGTCTGCCCTGCATTGACGAACTTGCCCCACGCGATCGCGTTGGCGGCCTTGGCGAGCGACGCCGACGGACAGATGATCGCGGGCGATTTGCCGCCGAGTTCGAGCGTCAGCGGGACCAGCCCGTCAGCGGCCGCCAGCGCCACCTTGCGCCCGATCGCCGTCGATCCGGTGAACAGCAGATGATCCCAGGAGAGTGCCGCGAAGGCGGCGCCGACATCGGGGCCGCCGATGACGACCGCGACCTCCTCGGGCGCGAACGTCGCGCCGATCGCGCTCGCCAACAGCGCCGAGAAACGCGGGGTCTGCTCGGACGGCTTGAGGATCGCTCGATTGCCCGCCGCGATCGCATCGACCAGCGGCGAGAGCGCGAGCAGCAGCGGGTAGTTCCAGGGCGAGACGATCCCGACGACGCCGAGCGGCTCATGGTGCACATAGGCGCGGCCGGGCCAGAAGTTGCGCCCGACCCGCCGACGTTCGGGCTTCATCCAGCGCGCGACATGGCGGCGGGCGTAGCGGATCGCGCCGACCGCGCCCATCGTCTCGAGGAGCAGCGTTTCGACGGGTGATCGATTGCCGAAATCGTCCGAGATCGCGGCGGCGAAGCGATCGAAATAATCGCCGACCAATCGTTCGAGCCGCCTCAGCCGATCGCGGCGCACCGCCGCATCGGGTGTCCCGTCCCGGCGATGGGCAGCGCGCTGCAGCGCGAGCAGCCGTCGTGCGTCATCGATCTCGGTCACCGCGAACGCCCCCGCGCGGCGATCGGCCACAGCGCGCGCAGCGTATCGCCCTGGACGACGTGATAGGTGTCGTAGAGATTGACCGTCGGATCGCAGTGCGGCGCGGCGAGCGTCACCACCTCGGCGAGTCCCGGCAGCACGCCCGAAATCGAGAAGATCGCGCCATGCTCGTCGCCCATGAAGAAATATTTGGCGCCGTCCGGGGCGCCGCTCAGGATCTGCGGTGGCTCGGCGTCGGTTGCGAACGCCTTGAAGCCCGCGTCGAGCGTGGCCATCGCGGGCCCCGTCGCGCTGACGACGCGCGCATCGATCATCAGCGCGGTCTCGAATGGCGGCCCCCCCCCGTCTCCCGTCAGGTCGCAAGCGAGATACTGGCTGTCCATGAACACATAGGAGCCGACCTGGAGCTCGGTGAACAGGTCGAGCGCGACGTCGATGCGGTGCGTCCCCGTGCCCCCGCCCGTCACGATCTCGGGTCGACCGCCGGCCTCGCTCAACGCGGCGATCACGCTGCGGACGAATGCCGCGCGATCGAGCATCGCCGCCTCGCGTTCGGCGAAACCCGCGATATGCTGCTGGAAGCCGCAATAGCATTGCACGCCGCGATATCGCAGCGACGGCGTCTCCCGGATCGCCTCGAGCACCGCGACCGCAGCCTCTGGCGTCGGCACACCGGTGCGCCGGATACCAGGGTCGATATCGATCGCGACCGACAGCGGCACCTCACCTGCCGCCACCACCGCCGTACCGAGCGCACGGACGTTCGCGGGATCGTCGACGACGCACATCAGCGCTTCGCTGCGCAGGTTGAGCGTCGCGAGGCGCGTCATCGCGGGCGGTGAGACCACCGGCGAGGTGATGTGCAGGCCGGTCAATCCCGCGTCGGCCATCACCTCGGCCTCGCCGATCTTGGCGCAACACAGGCCGATCGCGCCCGCCTCGATCTGGCGACGCCCGATCTCGGGGCTTTTGTGCGTCTTGGCATGCGGGCGCAGCTTGACCCCGTGCATATCTGCAAACGCGGCCATCTTCGCGATGTTGCGGCCGAGCGCATCGAGTTCGACGACGAGCACCGGCGTATTGAGATCGCCGCGGGAGCCCTGCTGGTCGATCAGATGGGCATGGAGTTCCTCGTCGGTCATCGGTCAATCCTTTTGCGGCGCGGCGAGCCCGAACAGCCTGGCAAGATCGGCATTGACGAATTTTTGCGCGGGATCGACCGCTTCCCGCACGCGCATATAGTCGGATGTTCGGGGGTAGAGCCGGTGGACATCCTCCGGAGTCAGCGTGTGGCGCTTGGCCCAGTGCGGACGCCCACCCCCTGCCCGCAATATCGCCTCCATCTCAGCGAACGGCGCCTGCCACGGCATGCCGGCATATTGGTGGAAGGAGATCGAGGCCGACGGGCCGGCGTTGAACGGGCTCATCCAGATATCGTCGGCGGCGGTGATGCGAAACTCGAACGGAAAGGCGATCGGCAGGCGCTTGCGACGAATATAGGCGATCGCCTCGAGCAGCGTCGCCATGCCGGTCGCGCGGGGCATCTCATATTCCATCTCCTCGAAGCGGACGGTGCGATCCGACGGGAAGATCGCATAGGCCGGCCCGACGCGGCGTGTCGGCTTGCCGGACAGGCGCATCATCAAACGCTGCATCGCAGGAATCGCGAACGGCACCGCCTTGCCGATCTGGCAGGCGGCTCGGAAAATGCCTTCGTCGACGTCGGTGCCGGGCACGAAACCGCCCTCGGGCTCGACCGGGTGGAGCGTCTTGAAGATCACGAAATCGGAGTAGGGAAAGACAAAAAATTCGAAATGGCGCGTGGCGGCGGCGAGTTCGTCAAGGCGGTCCGCCATCTCGGCAAGCGGGCGGCGTTCGATCCGCTCCTCGAGATAATAGGCCGGAAGGACATGAATACGGATCGAGAGCGCGATGCCGAACAAGCCGAGCGAAAGGCGTTGTGCCTCGTACAATTCGGCGTTCCGGTCCGCATCGCATTCGATGACGCTGCCGTCGGCAAGCATCAGGCGAAAGCCGCAGGCCTGCGTCGAGAGGCTGCCCAGCGTCTCGCCGGTGCCATGCGTTCCCGTCGCGGTCGCACCTGCCAGCGATTGGGGATTGATGTCGCCCTGGTTGATCAGCGACAGCCCTTCCGCCCACAGCGCGGCGGTCAGCCGATCGAGCCCCCAGCCGGCGGGCGCCCAGGCGGTCTGGCGATCGGGGCCGATCTCGATCGTCCCCTCAAAGTCGGCGAGGCTGAGCAGCGTCCCGTCGGTCGCGCATAATGGCATGAAGCTGTGACCGGCGCCGGTCGCGCGAAGCTTGCGCGACGCCCGTACCAGCGATGCCAGCTCTGCATGTGTCCGCGGCCGCGTGAACCGCGCCGGGGTTGCGGATACGCTGCGCGACCAGTTGCTCCACTGCATGCGAATCCTCCCTCGCGGAGACGATAGTCAAAGCTATCTTACGCGACAAGCGTCAACCCAGATCGTCGAAATAGAGCACGAACATCCGGCAGACCTCGACCGCCAGCCGGTCGACGTCGCGATCGGGCTCCTCGACCATCATCTCGGTCGCCGCATAGCTGAGCTCGACGAGCATCCGCGTCGCAACCGCGAGCCGCGACCCGTCCACGCGCGGATAGAGCGGGCCGATCGCAGCGGCGAGCTCGGTCGCCACCATGTCGCGTGATGCAAAGCGCAGCTTCTGGAGCATCGGCACGGCGCGCAACGCGCGGCCGATCGCGATGCCGCCCGGAAATGCGCGGATGATCTCGGCCATGCGCGTCTGGATCGCGACGATGCTGGCCAGCCGCTCGTCGAACGTCGCGCCGGCAAGCCCGCCCGACTCGATCCAGCCGATCATCTCCTCGTCCTGCGCGGCCATCAGTCGATCGCCCAACTCCTTGAGGATCGCATATTTGTTCGGAAAATACCGATAAAGCGCGGGTGGCGTCAGCCCAGCCCTCTGGCAGATCGCGTTGGTGGTGAGTTGCTCGAACCCCCGATCGCGCAGCATCTCGCCGGCGGTCGCGAGGATCACCTCATATGTATCCTGCGCCCGCGCCTGCGTCGGCTGGAGCTTGGCCTTGAGGCGGAAGCGTTTGGGTGGAACGGCGGTCATCGGCTGCGTCTAGCGGTAAAACGCAGCCCGATCACGATGACGGTGCAAAGGAGCGCCAGCGCGACGCCCAGCACGAGGCTTCCGCGCACCTCGCCGTCACGCACGACCAGCGACGCGAGCAGCGGGCCCCCGCTGCAGCCGAGCAATTGCGCGCCCGATCCGAGCGCTGCGGCGCGGCGGCTCGGATCGGCATCGATCGCCAGCGCTGCGAGGAATGGCGTCGAGAACAGCCAGAGAAAGCCGAAACCGGCGACGCAGGCGAGGAACGCCAGCGGCCCCGGCTGCCAGGCGAGCAGCACCATCACACCGACCAGACCGGCGATGGAGAGGATCAGCGTCGCAAACCACGCCAGCCGCCCCGCGAGAAGCGTTGCGGCGGCGCCTCCCAAGACCTGTGCGCCGAGCGAGATCGCGATCGCCGTGCCGGCAAGCTCCTCGGACAATCCCGCCTGCCGCGCGAGCGGCGCGAGATACATCCACACGGCCAGGATGAAGGCAAGCATGCAGAATCCCGCTGCGAGCGCCCACCAGCCGCGCGCACCCGGCCAGCCGCCATGCGTCTTGCTATCGTCGCGAAGCGGCGCGTAGGAGCTCGGCACCGCGAGGCCGGAGAGCGCGGTAGCCCCGCCGAGCATGGCAAGCGCGCTGAAGCCGCCATCGACACCGAACGGCGCCAGCACGAACGCCGTCAGCACCGCGACCATGGCAAGCTGCGCAAGCGTCTGGAGCGTCAGATACAGCCCCGCCCAGCGCTCGGGATGCGGTGCGCGGACGATCATTCCCGTCATCAGCCATACCAGGCTCCCGCTCGGCAGGCCGTTGAGTGCACGCAGCAGGATCAGCCATCCGCCGCTGGCCGTGATCGTGGCGAGATTGAGGATTGCCATGAGCAAGCCGCACGTCACGGCCAGCGGGCGGAGCCGCACCACGCCCAGCAGCGGTCCGGTCAGCCCGGCCGCCAGCCCCATCGCCAACAGCTCAGCGGTTCCCGCAAGCCCGATCTGCGCCGCGCTCAACCGGTGCGCCGCCTCGAGCGCGCCGAGCAGCAACGGGCCGACCCCGGCGAACATCAGCCCCGCGACGCCGACGAACAGCGTTGCGCACCGCTCGGCCGGACGTGGAGGCGGCCCGACCCAGCCGCCCACAGCGCCGGCGGCATCCACCGTCAATAGCGCGCCCGCAGCGAGAGACCGAAGGTGCGCGGTGGGCCGGGATTGACCTGATCGAAGCCCAGGCTGGCGACCGGCGTAATGTCGCTGATGTTGGTCTCGTTGAAGATGTTCTTTGCCCAGAGGCCAATCTCATATTTGTCGCCGGGCAGGCGCCAAGCGATGCGGCCATCGACGAAGGTCCGGCCGGGATCACTCAGCCGCGCGGCGTTGGAGGTGTCGAAATAGATCTTGCTGCGATAGGCGACGTCGATCTCGCCGACGAACGTTCCGCTGGCGAGCGCATGCTCATAATGCGCCGACGCCTGGAGACTGACCTTTGGCGCCGACGGCAAGATATTGCCCGAATAGTTCGCGCCCTCGGACTGGAAATTGCGGTATTTCGCGCTCAGCAACGCCGTGTTGACGGCAAGGTCGAGCCCGTGCGCGGGCGTCGCCTCGAGTTCGAGCTCGCCACCATACATCCGGGCAGCGGAGGCGTTGGTGAAGAGTTGCTCGGTGACGAGACCGTGGACGACGGTCTGATAGACCTGCAGATTCTGGTAATCATAGTAGAAGATTGCGAGATTGGCGCGCAGCTTGCGGTCGAACCACTCGGTCTTCACGCCGGCCTGATAGGCGTTGACGGTTTCGTCCTTGTACGGGCCGATCTCGTTGATGTCGGTCGTCTCGCCGCTGAAGAAGCCGCCGCTCTTGGTGCCGCGATCGTAGCTGGCGTAGATATTGGCGCCGGCGCCCAGCTTATATTGGATGCCCGCGCGACCCGACACCGAACTGAAGGTCTGGGCATCGTCGAACGTGAACAGGATAAGCGAACCTGTGGCCTCATTGAGTTCGCTGACATAGTGGAATCGCTTGCGGTCGGCCGAATAGCGCAATCCACCGGTAATGCTGAGCTTGTCGGTCAGATCATAGTCGAGCTGTCCGAAGGCGGCATAGCTGTCGCTGGTCTGGCGAAACGGCCAGTAGATATGACCAAGTCCGATGACCGCCTGGTCGGCGAGCGAGAAGAACGGCTGCAGAGGCGGGAGCACGTCATAGTCCGACGTGCTGCGCAGCGTATCATGCGCATAATAGAGGCCTGCGACGTAGCGCAGTCGGGGGTGGCCGTTCGACTGGAGCCGCAACTCCTGGCTGGTGGTGTCCTGATCCGCGATATAGCGCGAGGCGATCACCTCGAGCGGATTGGCGTCGGTCTCCTCGAGGTCGTCGCGGGTCGCGCGCTGGAACCCCGTGACCGAGACGATGCTGGCGGATCCGATATCATAGGTCAGCGTATTGGTGACGCCGAACAGATTGACGTGGTCCTTGCCCTCGAAGCGATAGTCGCCCTGGTACAGATCCTTGCTGGTATTGGCGTAACCCAGGATGTTGGTGCACTGGCCCGACGTATAATAGGCGGGCGCGCACAGTCCGTCGGCGCCGGTCGCAGCAACCGTCTGCGGAAGCAGCGAGCGCTCGTAGGCGAAGATCGAACTGCCGCGCGAATGCCCGCCGCTGATCGTCAGGTCATCGGTGACGTTGCTCGCGGGTGTGACGTGGAAGGTGCCGCGCAGATCCCAGCGCTTGGCATTGTTGCCACGGTCGCCGGTCAGCCGGTTGAGCGAATAGCCGTCATCGCGCTGGTAGAGACCGGCGAGGCGGAAGGAGACAAGCTCCTTCGACAGCGGGACGCTGATGCCGCCCTGGACATCGACCGAGTTGAACCGGCCGTAATCGATCGAGAGATCGCCTTCGGGCGTGTCGCCGGGTTTGCGCGTCGTCAGGTTGATCGCGCCACCTGTGGTGTTGCGTCCGTAGAGCGTACCCTGAGGTCCGCGGAGCACCTCGACCTGCTGGAGATCGAAGAAGCCGGCGCGCTGGGCGAGCGGGGAGCCGACATAGACGCCGTCGACATAGATGCCGACCGCGCTCGCTGTGGTCGGATTGAAATCGTTGACCCCGACACCACGGATGAAGATGCGCGGATTGGCGGCGCTGTCATCGGCCTTGATCTGGACGCCCGGCGCCTGATTGGAGAGATCGACGATATCGGCGATCCGGCGGTTCCTGATCGCGTCGCCGCTGATCGCCGTAACCGCGATCGGCACGTCCTGAAGCCTTTCGGAGCGTTTCTGCGCGGTGACGATGATTTCGCCGATCTGGGGTACCGGCGCTGCGGGCGGCGGCGGCGTCTGCGCGGACACGCCGCTGGCAGACAGCAGGATCGGCACTATGCCGGCGAAACGGACATGGTTCCTATACATCGGCCCCCCAAGAGCGATGTTGGCGATGCAGCAACCATAGTCGGGACTATCGTTTGAGCAAGCGCAATTCGCAGTGCGCCGCGGCGGCACCTCCTAGGCGTGTGGCCCGAACCCCCGTCAGCGTTTGCGGACGAACTCGGCGCGCAGCACGAGCCCCTTGATCCCGTCGTACCGGCAATCAATCTCCTGTGCGTCCCCGGTCAGCCGGATCGACTTGATCAGCGTCCCGCGCTTGAGCGTCTGTCCGGCGCCCTTGACCGTCAGATCCTTGATCAGCGTCACCTGATCGCCGTCGGCGAGCAGATTGCCGACCGCATCGCGCACTTCGACGACCGCGCTCGTGGCAATGTCTGCGGTCGCGCCGAGCGCGGACGCCGGCAACCACTCGCCGCTCGCCTCGTCATACACATAATCATCGTCGCCCATGCTATCGCTGCCCGTTGCCGGGCAGATCCGACGGATCGGCCGGGCGCGGTGCGTGGCTGGTCATGCCGGTCGCATCGGCATCGTCGAGTATCTGCTGATCGGCGGTCGGCTGTTCGGCCGGCTTCGCGGGCGCAGCGACATTGGCGTCGGGATGCGGCTGCGGCTCTGCTTCGGGCGCGCGCACCGGCGTCGGCGCCGGCACCGGCACCGCCGGGGGTGGAGCGTCGACCGATCGATCCGTGCTTGCCTGGTTCGCCGGCGGCTGATCGTCGCCTTTCCCGCAGGCACCGAGCAGCGAGGCGCCGAGGAGCAGCGCGATGACGGTCAGCTTGGGACGCTTGGGCATATCGATCATCGGGCGGCAACCATCTGTTTTGCGCGATCGGCGCTGGTGGTCAGGCGATCGGCGAGTTGACCGTCCCAGCCATAGGGATCGCCGAGGAAGGTCATCTTGCCGTCGGCGCTGGCATAGGCGGTCCAGTAGAATAGGAAAACCGCAACCGGTTCGGCGAGCGGCGCGCGCACCGTCTCGCCCTTCGCGATCGCCGCGTCGATCGCGTCGGCGGTCCACAGCGGATCGTCGTGCAGCATCAGCTTGGCGAGCTCCACGGGATGCGCGAGCCGCACGCATCCGTGGCTGGCGAGCCGGCTCGAGCGGCCGAACGTGCCCTGCGTCGGCGTGTCGTGGAGATAGACGCCGTAAGGGTTGTCGAAATCGAACTTGACCTTGCCCAGCGCGCTCCGTTTCGGGCTCTGCTGGAGCCGCGATCCGCTGCCGCTGCCGATCACCTTGAAGCCATGCGATGCGAGATAGCCTGGATGGGCGCGCTCCTTGGGCCACAATTCCTTCGCCGCGATCGAACTCGGCACGTTCCACGGCGGATTGAACACGATGCTGCGGATCGTCGAGGACAGCATCGGCGTCTCGTCGCCCGGCCGCCCGGTCACTGCGCGCATCGACATCACCGGATTGTCGGTGTCGAACACGGTGAGCACGGCGGCCGCGATGTTCACCTGGACGCGGTGCGCGGGCAGTTCGGCCGGCAGCCAGCGCCAGCGCTCCATATTCGCCTCGATCTGGCGAACGCGATCATGCGCACTGACGTTGAGCGCCGCCAGCGTCGCCTTGCCGACGATCCCGTTCGGCTCCAAGGCGTAGCGGCGCTGCGCGCGTTGGACGGCGGCAACCACGTCTGCATCGTAGCGCGCGGGGCCCTCGCTGAGCGCATGGTCCTCGACCGCAAGCCGCTGGCGGAGCAGCGCCACGCGATCGCCGACGGCGCCGGGCGCGAGATCGGCGCCGGCCGCGAGCGTCGGCCAGCCGCCGGCTTTGTCGATCGCGCGATAGGTAGCGAGCGCCTTCTTGAGCGTATCATATCCCGCCCATGGCGGCGGCAACGACGCGATCCATGCGGGTATCCTGTCGGCCTGCACCGCGGCGACGAAGCCGGGCCTCGGGTCATAGGATGGCGGCCTGAGCCCCCAATTGCCCATGAAATCGCCCTCGCCGAGGCGACCGTGATGAAGCGCCCTGGCATAGTCCAGCGCCGCACGCACAACCGCGTCGTCGCCAGCCTCGGTCGGCGCGGCACTCGTCTCGCCGCCCGCCGCGATCCCCTCAGCCGCAGCGCCATCGAGCATCGCGCGAAGCGCGCCGATCTGCTGGGCCGAGAGACGCGGCATCGCCGGGACGGGCGCCGCCGCCGGTGACGACATGGGCGGCGGCGACGGGCTGAGCAGAGGAACCGTATCGGGCGTCTGTGCTGCGGCCAGCAAGGCCGGCGCGAACAGCATGGCGGAGAGGGCACGATTCGATGCTGACGTCACGTGCACATGTTCCGATCGTCTATTCTGCTTGTCGCCGCTGGATCGCCGACTGTGCCCCGACGCGCAACCATATTCGGTCGAGCGGCGTCATCGCGACAGACCGTCGGCGACATCCGGCTGCTCGCCGGAAGACGGGCGCGGCAATCCGAGGCCGGCCGCGTCGGCCGCATCCGCCAAGCCGACCACGCCGCCACGGTGCGGAGGGGAACGCCCGCGGCGCCCCTTCCTGATCAGAATTTCTGGCCGAACCTGACGCCGAAATATTGCGGCTTGATCGGATAGAAACGGTCATACTGGCCACAGAATCCCGGCGCGCAGACCAGGTTCTTGCTCAGGATGCCGCGCTTGTCGAAGGCGTTCTGGATGAATAGCGACGCGTTCCAATTGGCATAGGATACTCCGCCCGAGAAATCGAAGGTGGTGAAACCCTTCGTCGGCCCGATCAGCGCTTCGCCTGCTGTCGTCAGATATTGCGTCGTGCCGCTCTGGTGGTTGACCGTCGCCTGGAGGAACGGCTTGTACGCACCGACCTCGAAATCATAGCGCGCGGTGCCGGTGATCTTGAACTTTGGCGTTACCGGCAGACGCGTACCCGACGGCGCGAAGGTCGCGGCATCGGGCGTCGCCGCCGTCGCCACACATCCGGACGGCGCGCAGAACGGCGTGGTCAGCTTGGCGTCGACATAGGTCCCCGAGCCCGACAGCGTCAGGTGATGCGCGATCGTCCAGCTGACGTCGCCCTCGACGCCGCGCGAGCGCGCCTTGCCGGCGTTGACCGTGTAATAGATGCCGAGGATGCCGGGCTCGCTATACTGGACGTTCTTCCAGTCTTCCCAGAACAACGCACCGTTGACGCGCAGCGTATGATCGAACCAGCTCGTCTTCCAGCCGAACTCATAGTTGGTGAGCGTGTCGGCCTTGTAGGGCGGTGGATTCTGCACCTGGCCGAGCGCGAAGGCGGGGCGGTTATTGCCGCCGGGGCGGAAACCGGTCGAATAGGTGACATAGACCATCTTGGTCGGATCGATCTTCCAGGTCAGGTTGACCTTGTGCGTCTCGCCGGCCTGCTGATAATTTTTGTTGATCGAATGGCAGGCCTGCGCGGTGGTCGTGCAGCCGAATTGCGCCAATGTGTAGGAACCACCCGAGAAGCCGTCGAGCGAGTTGTTCGCCATAAATCCGCGGATGCCGCCGGTCAGCGTGAGGTTGGACAGGATATCCCACGAGGCTTCGCCGAACATTGCATAGTCGCGATCGACGCGCTTGATATCGGTGAAGAACACGTCGTTCGGATTGCCGCCCGGCACCGGTGTATCATAATAGACCGCGGCGTTGGCGAGGCCGTCAATCTCGTAGTCGGCATAATGTTTGTCGGTCTGGCGCTGCATGAACATGCCCGCGGTGAGCCGCACCGGATCCTCCTTGGGCGAACTCACGCGCAGTTCGTGCGACATCTTGGTGTAATGATCATTGGTATGATAGATCTGTGTGGGATCGATATTGTGGCCAGTGGCGTCCTGATAGAAATTATAGTCCGTCGTGCCATCATAGGCGACGGTGAAATAGGAATAGTCTTGCGTCAGATCGACCCTGCGATCAAAATAGGATCCCGCATAGGTGACGTCCCAATTGCCGATCTTGCCCTGAACGGTCATCGACGCGAGATACCATTTGTCCTTGTCCTTGTCCGGCGTGAAGTCGTGGACCTTCAAGTCGCCCGCGCGGGGATCGTAGAGGAACGTGCCGTTCGCCTTCAGATGCTGGTACATGATGCCCGGCGTGATCGTCCAATCGTCGCCGACATCGAGCTTAAGCAGCGCGCGCCCGCCGTAGGAATCCGTGTCGTTGAAATTATTCTTGGCATATCGCGCATTGTTGACGGTGAGCGGCGAGTTTACCACCGACCCGTCAGGCGTGTAGTCGTTCGGCCGCTCATAGGTGCGCGTCGCATAGGTGTTGTCGATATAGCCGCCTTCATGGTCGTAAAAGCCGACGAGGCGGATCGCTGCGCGGTCGCCGAGCGGAACGTTGACGAAACCTTCGGCCTGTCCGCCCGCATTGCCGCCGCCGAACTTGTCGCCCTGCAGATCGTAACCAGCCGAGAAGCGCGACGTGTCGGGCTGATTGGTGATGACGCGCAGCGTGCCCGACAGAGAGCTCGCGCCGAACAAGGTGCCCTGCGGCCCCGCCAGCGCTTCGACGCGGTTGATGTCATAGACGTGGAAGTCGACCGCGCCGCCAATCGTGGTCAGCGGGATCTCGTCGACATAGAGGCCGGAGCCCGGCAGCGGGCCCGAGGCGATGCCGTCGCCGCCGGTTGCGATACCGCGGAAATAGAGCTCGCTCTGTCCGGGGCCGAACGACTGATAGCTGACGCTGGGCAGCAGCTTGGCATAATCGTCGAAATTCTGGACCTGATGCTGGGCGAGCGTGACGTTGCCGAGCGCCTGGATGCTGATCGGCACGTTCTGGATGTTCTCGGCGCGCTTCGTCGCGGTGACGATGATCTCGCCATTCTGCGCATCGCCGCTCGTCGGTCCGGCGCTGGGTGCGGCCACCGAGGCGGTCTGCGCGATCGCCGGCATCGCCAGCGCGCTGGTCGCAAGCAGCATGGCGATCCGGATGGGATTCTTCGTTACGCCGCCGATGCGAGTCACCATGTCATATCCCCCTTGCTGCGGTTGCGCAGCGATTATGGAAGACAGCCTCTCCTGTCGCTTCGCCCCCGTCAATCCGCGGTTGTTGCAGCGCGGCTACAGCACGGCCGAAAAGCGCGCCGGGAGCGAGGATCGGAGCGCCGAACGGAGCGGCTCGAGCCACGGCGCATAGTGGCGCCACTGGTCCAGCCCCTCGCGAAAGATCGGCCGGCGGACCTGTTCGGAGCTCGCCGTCTGGACCGCGCGCTCGGTCTCCCAGAAACGCAGGCAGGCCGGCTCGAACGCGAGTCCGCAGGCGGCGAGCAGAGCACGCACCTGCGCCTCGGTGTCATCGACCATCGCTTCATGGTCGACGCGGTGGACGCGTCCCGGCAGCACCGCGTCGACATGCGCCATCGCGCGGACATAATCGCCGTAATAACGACCGAGCTCGACGAGCGAATAGGAGAAGTTCTGGCCGCGCGCGAAATGCTGCTTGAAGTTGGAGAAGCAGCAGCCGAGCGGATGGCGGCGCGTGTCGATGATCTTCGCATTGGGCAGGATCAGATGGATCAGCCCGACATGCCCCCAATTGTTGGGCATCTTGTCGATGAAATAGGGCCGGTCGGTCTTGCGATGGACGCGGACACGCTCGAGATATTCCTCGCCGAGCGCGCGCAGCGCCGCCGGATCGAGCTCGGCGATGACCTCGGGGTAGCGCGACGGATCGCTCCGCATCCTGCGGCCCGAGAGCCGGTGGGCGAGCGCCTGGATGTCGGGAAGCTCGCGCGTGCCCTCGACCAGGCTGTGGCTGGCGAGGATCTGCTCGACCAGCGTCGAGCCCGATCGCGGCATGCCGAGCACGAAGATCGGATCGGGCGCAGGGCAGCCTTGCCCGGCGCGTGCGGCAAAGAAGCCGGGTGTGAAGACCGCCTCGGCGCGGACAACCTGCTCGTGGATCTCGTCGGGATCGTAATCGACCCGCTCGCGGCGCAACCGGTTGCCCTGCAGATAGTGGCGGAAGCTGGCCTCGAAGTCGCCCGCATCCTCGAGCGCCTTGCCGAGCGCGAAATGGAGGTGGAAACGATCGTCGAAGCCGAGCTGGCTCTGCTCCCCCGCAAGCGCCGCGCGCATCGCGGCGATGTCGGCGGCCGAAAAGCTGACCGCCTTGAGGTTCGCAAGGCTCCACCATGCCTCGCCCATCGCCGGGCGCAGCGTGATGCTTCGACGATAGGCAGCGATGCTGTCGTCGCGCCGTCCGAGCGTCTTGAGCGTGTGTCCGTAGCTCATCCACATCGCGGCGTTGTCGGGCCGCCCGTGCAGCGCCTTCTCGAACTCGCCGAGCGCATCGTCATGCGCGCTGATGCCGCCGCGGGCTGCGCCCGAGAGGTTGCGGTAGGACGGATTGTCGGGCTCGACCTCGAGCAGCCGATCGATCTCGACGATCGCTTCGCCGGCGCGGTGCTGGCGGTGAAGCACGATCGCGAGATTGTAGCGCGCCATGTGGAAGCCCGGCGCGCGATCGAGCACGCGGCGGAGCAGTTCCTCGGCCTCGCGGTTGCGCGCAAGACGACCGTGGAGTTCGGCCAGCATCCGCATCGCCGCGATGTCGGTCGGATGCTCGTCGAGATGCGCGCGCAGCAGCCGCTCGGCCGTCGGCAGGTCCTGGCCGGCGAGCGCCAGCGCGGCTTGCCGCAGACGCGGATCGTGCGCCGCCGCCTCGACATGGTGGAGATAGGCGCGATCGGCCTCGACGAACCGCGCGCCGCGGTGGAGCAGGTCGCCGAGCAGCCGCCAGGCGTGCGGCGAGCGCGGATCGCGGCGCGTCGCGTCGCCCAGCACGGCGAGCGCCTCCTCGCCACGACCGGCGCGCGCCAAGGCGTCGCCGAGCAGCAGCATCGTCTCGGCATGGCCGGGCACGGCGCGCAATATTTCCCGCGCCTGCTCTGCCGCCATCGCCGGATCGCGGGCGAGCAGGCGCCGGCTGTGCGCGAGCGCCACCTCGAGCGTGCCCATAGGCTCCTGTCTCATCCGCGCACGCCCTTCCCCGCCCCGCCAGGCCGATGGCGCGACAGTGAACCTGTAGCTCATCGCCCCCCACGGGCAATATCGTGCCTCCCGCTTTGGCAAAAACTGTGGCGCGATTGCCGCTTGGCCGATCGCGCGCGCCGCGTCATCGTCTAATGACGGGGGATGCGCGGGGCCTCCTGCGTCGGGGCGTCGGTTATCAGGAAGGACTGTGGCTTGGATCCATCGCCATCGACCATGGGGGGCGGCGAGCATGTCGCGCAGATCGAACAGCGTACCATCCAGCAGATTCCGCTCGACCAGCGTCATGGGCGGCCGCGCGACCTGTTCACGCTGTGGTTCGGCGCCAATCTCACCATGCTCACCGTCGCGACCGGTGCGCTCTGCACCTCGGTGTTCCATCTTTCGCTCGCCGCCTCGCTGATCGCGATCCTGTTCGGCAATCTGTTCGGCGCGGTCTTCATGGCGCTGCACGCGGCGCAGGGCCCGCATCTCGGCGTGCCGCAGATGATCCAGACGCGCGGCCAGTTCGGTGCGCGCGGCGCGCTCGCCGTGATCGCCTTCGTCGCGACCATGGACGTCGGCTTCTTTGCCTCCAACCTCGTGCTGAGCGCGCAGTCGCTGCACCGTGCGCTTCCTGCCACCACCCCGGACATGGCGGTCGCGGCGGTCGCGCTGATCGGCACGCTGGCCACGATCTTCGGGCACGATCTCATCCACGGCTTCACGCGCGTGATGAGCTGGCTGTGCGGCGTTGCGATTGCGGGCTGCTTCGGTTGGGTGTTGTGGTATCATCCCCTGCCCGCGCCGGCGGCACCACCGCTCGCGTGGGGGGCGCTTCTCGGTGCGATCTCGACCTCGGTGCTGTGGCAGGTCGCCTATGCGCCTTATGTCTCCGACTATTCCCGCTATCTGCCCCGCGAGACGGGCACGCGATCGGCGTTCTGGGCGAGCTATTGGGGATGCGCGCTCGGTTCGATCGCTCCGATGGCGCTCGGCGCGCTGCTAGGGAGCCGGTTTCCGCATCTCGACATATCGGAGAGCCTCGTTGCGGCGACCGGCTGGTTCGCCGATTTCGCGATCCCGGCTCTGACACTGAGCATCGCCGCGGCGAGCGCGATCAGCCTGTATTGCGCGGTGCTGTCGACGATCGCGATCGTCCAGACCTTCGTGCCGGCCTGGCAGCCGCGGTCGCGCGCGCGCGCGTCGCTTTCCATCGCGCTCGCGCTGGTCGCGGTCGTGATGGCATTGTTCGCCGGGCCACATTTCATGGAAAGCTACGCGAACTTCCTGCTGCTGCTGCTCTACGTCATGGTGCCGTGGACCGCGATCAACCTGGTCGACTATTATCTTATCCGGCACGGCTATTACGACGTCCCGTCCTTCTTCAGATCCGACGGCGGGATCTATGGACATTTCAATCTCCCGGCGCTGATCTGCTACGCGATCGGAATTCTCGTGCAACTGCCGTTTGTATCGAACGGGCTCTATTCGGGGCCGATGGTCGGCCTGCTAGGCGGCGCCGACCTCTCGTGGATTGCGGGCCTGGTCGTGGTCGGCCCGCTCTATTACGCGACGATGCGGGGAAAAGCGGCGACGACCGCGCGCTGAGCGGTCGCGTCCCAACCGATCCGTCCGATCGCGATGTGTGAGAGCCGGATCCGTTTCGGTCCGCCGGCGCCTGCCGGGCCTCCCGCCACGGGCGAGCAGCGCGTCGTCGCGATCTAGGTTGTCGTCGGCCGTAACCGTGGGCCGGGCCTTCTACGTTGCGATCCCAGTCGGCGCAGAATTACCTCGCTTCTAGCTGAAAAAGCGCTTTATTTGCCATATACTGTCAAATTATAGCGATCGAAAAATTCTACGCAATTCCAGTTATCTAGATAACATGGAGCAAGTTTACCGAATCCCGTTCATTAATGAGGAACGTTTTTACTAAAGATATGTTGTGTTTTTTGAAGCATTTGCTTCGCTCGCATATCGGTAACCCGGCCATTCAGCAGAGATGGTAGTGCCCTTTATTCGACAAAAACCAAGGATAACGTCGATGAATGAGCGCCACTATACGGCAATTGCCGGAAGTAGAACCATGAATATCGCCAAGCCGGGCGAGTCTCCGCAAGTGCGGATCGGCGACCGGTTGCCCGTCGGCAAGTTGGGGCGTGCCGCGCGTATCTCGCTGCTGGCCTTATTGTTCGTCGGCAGCAATGCCTATGTCCCGCTGGAGGCGTTCGTCCCTACCCCCCCCGAGTCTGTCCGATCGCACGTTCGGCCGGACATCCGCCGCGCAGCGGCAGCAGGTCGCCGCGAGCCTGGCTGTGGAAGGCTTACCCGAAGATGCGTCACAGACGATGCACATCCGTCGCGACCAGAATGGCTCGTTCGTCGCGAACGTGCTGATGAACGGCGTGGTCGTGCGGGCGATCATCGATACGGGTGCGCAATGCACGATCCTGTCGGTGGAGGACGCCCGCCAGACGGGCGCAGACCGTGACATCACGCACTCCGAAACGATGGCGGGGATCGGCGGCTACACGCAGCTCAACGTCACCCGCGTCCGATCGATGAACGTCGGCGGCCAGCAACTGGGCGGATTTCGCGCTGTGATCGGTCAGGCGGGCATCCCCTACACGCTGCTCGGCCAGACCGAAATCTCACGTCTCGGCCGGATCGTGATCGAAGACGGCGTGATGACGATCAGCGCGCATTGAGCAGACCATGCCTGCCTGCCGGGGTTTTCCGGTCAGGCCGGCGTGGCGCGTGCGATGATCGCCCGCGTATACACGTCTCCATCAAACGCGCCATAAGCCGATCCGCGCGGCGCCAGGCGCAGCGCACAGAAGGCCTCGGCCAGCGGATCGTCCCACCTCAGCAGCACCGCCGCCTGGCACGCCAGCGCAAGGCGCTCGGCCAATAGCCGCGCCCCCGCCTCGCCGACTGAGAAGTCGATCGTCTCCTCCCACCTGTCGTAGCGCGTGTCGCGTCCGCGTGCTGCCGCGAGCCAATCGCGCAGCGCAGCGACGCCCTCGGGCTCGCGCGCGATCCCACGCAGGAGATCGAGCGCGATGACGTTGCCCGATCCCTCCCAGATCGCGTTGAGCGGCGACTGGCGGAACAGCCGCGGCATCGGCCCGCTTTCGACATAGCCCGCGCCGCCATGGCACTCCATCGCCTCGCCGACCATTCCGGGCGCGCGCTTGCACACCCAATATTTGGCGATCGGCGTGAGCAGGCGGGTCAGCGGATCGTCGTCGTCGAACGCCTGCGCGATCCGCAGCGAAAGCGCGGTCGCCGCCGCGCTTTCGATCGCGAGATCGGCGAGCACCGCCGCCATGGCGGGCTGATCGATCAACCGCTTCTGGAAGGCCGAGCGGTGGGCCGCATGCCACAGCGCCTGTGCTAGGGCGGCGCGCATCTGGCTAGCCGATCCGACGACGCAATCGAGCCGGGTATGCTGGACCATCCGGATGATCGTCGCGACGCCGCGCCCCTCCTCCCCGATCCGCTGCGCGAGCGCACCATGATATTCGACCTCGGAGGACGCGTTGGAGCGATCGCCGAGCTTGTCCTTCAGGCGGACGACACGAAAGCCCGCATTGCGCGCGCCGTCGGGCAGCCAGCGCGGCAGCAGGAAGCAGGTCAGGCCACCCGGCGCATAGGCCAGTGTCAGGAAGGCGTCGCACATCGGCGCCGAGCAAAACCATTTATGCCCCGTCAGCCGATACCAGCCCGCCGCGTCGGCGACCGGCTCGGCGCGGGTCGCATTGGCGCGGACGTCGGAGCCGCCCTGCTTCTCGGTCATCGCCATGCCGATCGTCACGCCCGTCTTCTCGGTCGCCGGCCGCACCGCGGGATCGTAGCGCGCAGCGAGGATCCGCGGGACCCATGCATCGCGCACCGCCGGCTCTGTCGCGAGCGCCGGAACCGCGGCATAGGTCATCGTCATCGGGCAGCTCGTGCCCGCGTCGGGCTGGCCGGTGAGGAACAGCGTCGCCGCGTGGGCGACCTGACCTGCGGCGGTGCCGTCCCAGGCAACGCTCGCGAACCCCGCCTCGAGCCCCAGCGCCATCAGCCGGTGATACGCCGGGTGGAAGCGGACCTCGTCGATCCGCCGCCCCCAGCGGTCGTGCGTGTCGAGTTCGGGCGGGTGGAGATTGGCCTCCACGCCCCAGCCGATCACCTCGGCCGAGCCGGAACGCCGGCCGATCATGCCGAGCCGCGCGGCGTGCCCGGCGCCGCCCGCCTTGGCGACACCGTCCGCCAAGGCGCGATCGGTGGCGAAGAGGTCGACGTCCTCGAAGGGCGGCGGTTGGTTGATGACCTCGTGCGTGTCGAGATCGGCGATCGGGCGAAGCGGCGACATAGCGGCAGCGTAGCATATCGAGCGTCACGGCGTCGCGGTCGCGGATCGCACGGAGGGTCAGCGGCTTGCCGATACCGTCAGAGATGCGTTTCGCCGACCCCTTCCATCGCTGCACGCAGCGCTTTCGCTAGGTCGGCCATCGTATAGGGCTTGCGCAGCAGCGGAAAATCCTCGCCGGCCGTCGAGGGCAGCAGATGCTGCGCGGTGTAGCCCGAGGTCAGCAGCACGGGCAGATCGGGCCGGCGGCGGCGGACCTCGCGCGCGAGTTCGATCCCCGACATGCCCGTCGCCATGATCACGTCGGTGAAGACGATGTCGATCGTGTCGTCGTCCACCAACAGTTCGAGCGCGCGCGCACCCTGTGCGGCCGGGGTGACGGTATAGCCCAGTTCCTCGATCATCGCGCTGGTTGCCGCGCGAACCTCGCCGTCGTCCTCGACGACGAGTATCTTACCATGCGCACGCTCGATCTCGGGCGCTATGCGAGCGGCGGGCGGGGCCGCGGCCGGCGCGACGACGCGCGGCAGGTGAATGCTCACCGTCGTGCCGACCCCGGCCTTGCTCTCGATGGAAACGAACCCGCTCGATTGCCTGGCGAATCCGTAGACCTGGCTCAATCCCAGGCCGGTACCGCGCCCGACACCCTTGGTGGTGAAAAACGGCTCGAACACGCGGGCGACGATCTCGGGCGCAATGCCGGATCCGGTGTCGGTGACCGACGTCACGACATAATCGCCCGGCGTCGCATCCCAGCGCCGGGCGAATTCGCCCGCAACGACGACATTGCCCGTAACCAAGGTCAGCGCGCCTCCATTCTCCATCGCGTCGCGCGCGTTGATGGCGAGATTGAGGATCGCGGTCTCGAGCTGATGCGGATCGGTGCTGCAATGCCATAGATCCTGGCCGCGCTCGATCCGGACGCGAACGGCTTCCCCCAGAGCACGGTCGAGCAGCGTCTCGAAGTCCGGGAGCAGATTGTTGATGCATACCGTCTCGACGCGCATATCCTGGCGGCGCGCAAAGGCGAGTAGTTGCTGGTTGAGCTTGGCGCCGCGCGCGACGCCGATCTGCGCCGCGTCGATCAGCTTGCGGCCGCGTTCGTCGAGCGTCGTGCGCCGCGCGACGATTTCGAGGCTTCCGCCGATGATCATCAGCAGATTGTTGAAATCATGTGCGATGCCACCGGTCAGCTGGCCCACCGCCTCCATTTTCTGGGCCTGGCGGAGCTGTTCGTCGACGAGCCGCCGCTCGGTGACATCGAGCATGATGCCTGCGAGACGGTCGCGCCCCGTGGGTCCGGCCAGCCCCCGGCCTTTGACGTAGATCCAGCGCAGCGCACCGTCGGTCGGTCGCACGATGCGCTTTTCAAACTCGAGCGCGCCGCTGTGCCGCGCCCGATCGAGTGCCGATGCGACCGCGGCCCGGTCGTCCTCGACAAATTGCTCGACGCCGACCGCGAAGCCCCACGACGTCGTCATCTCGGTGCCCCCGGAAAGCTCCCAGCTGGCCATGTCGGCGGCATCGAGCGCGATCGCGAGGCTCTCCTCCGCACGAGAGCGTTGCTGTACCTCGCTTGCCAGCCGCGCATTCGCCTCGGCGACCTCTCTCGCACGCGCATAATTGTGGCTCAGATCGGTCGCGATCGCGCAGAGCATCCGCGGCGCTCCGGCTTCGACGTTCAGCTCGACGATCGACATGTTGACCGGAATCGTGCGCGCAGCGACACCCTTGAGCGTCACCTCCGCCGCATCGATCGCATCCGGCGCGGCGAGCATCCGCTCGACCATCGCCTGATCGGCGACATGATCCAACAGGCTCGAGCCGACGACATCCTCGAAACGACGACCGATCAGCGTCGCGAAGCTGTTGTTGCAATAGAGGATCATGCCGTCGCCGCCGAGCGTGACCGCGCCCTCCTTCATCTGCTCGACGAGCACCCGATAGAGCCGGTCCGCATTTTCGAGCGTATAGACGATCTGACCCTCGGGGCCGCCGACGACGACCGCATCGACCTCGCCGTTGCGGATCGCGTCAAGCGTCTCGTTGGCCTCGCGAAGCTGCTGCTCGAGCTGCTCTATCCGCGCGCGCATGGCGTCGATCGGCGCGGTCACGATGCCGCTCCGCGCTTGCCGGCGTTTTCCGGTAGTTCGAGCCCGACAAGCAACTTCGAGCGATTGGAAAGATCGCCGACGATCCGGCGCATCGGCCCGGGTTCGAGCTTCACGAGCGTCGGCGTGGCGACGACCTGGAGGTCTCTCGTCGCCTCGGGATCTTGATAGACGTCGACGACCTGGAGGTCGTAACGGCCCGCCAGCCTCTCCTCGCAGACGTGCTGCACGTTGGCGATCGCGCGCTGAGATCGGCTGGTGGTGCCGGAGACGAAAAGCCGAAGCACATAAAGCGGGCCGTCCGATTGCGTCATGAAGGCACGTCGTCGAGCGGGCGGATATCCAACCCGACGAGCACGCGGTGTGTATTCGACAGATTGCCGATCACGCGCTTGATCGGCGGCGGCAGGCGGCGGACCAGCGTCGGTACGGCGAGGATCTGATCACCTTCGGCGAGCTGCGGATTCTGGATCAGATCGATGACCTCGATCGTATAGCGGCCGGCGAGATGGTCTTCGCAGATCGCCTTCAGATTGGCGATCGCGGTGAGCGACTTGGGGGTCTGGCCGGCAACATAGAGCCGCAGATTATAGTGGCCCGGAATGGCGGGATCCTCGGCGATCCGTGTCTCGGTCATGCGGGCGCTCCACGCTTGATGGCCATCGCCGCCCGATCCTCGGTGAGCACCCCCTCATGTTCGGCCTCATGCGCGCGCACCAACGCCGCCTCTTCTTCCTCCGCCTGCAGCAATGCCTGCATCTCGGCGATCTGTCGTTCGATCGCGACGCGCTTGCGCAGCAGATCGCGACGGCGGCGCTCGCGCGCCTGCGCCCGCTCGAGTGCGGCATCGCGCTCCGCCGCCTCCTGCGCGAGCCGCGCCGCGCCGGTCAGCACGCCCTGCACCCCGACATAGGGCTCGATCAGTTCGATGCCGTGGTCGGTCAGCAGATATTCGCGCATCTGGTTGCTGTGCTTCATTCCGCGCGACTTGAGCACGTAAAGCACGCGATTGCGTTCGCCGCTCGCCTCGACGTCGGTGAGCGAGATCCAGCTATCCATCAGCGAGGAGACCCCGCGATCGGATTCGGTGACATGATCTGCCGCCAGCGACAGGCTCGTGAAGATGCCGGTGATTCCACGCGCCTTGCAAATGTCGGCAAGTCGCAACAGCGTCGCGTGGATTTCGGATTGGACGCCGCGGAATGCCGAGATCGGATCGACCACCACTGCATCCGGGCCATAATCCTCGATGTCGCGGTTCATCCGCGCGAGGTGCATTTCGAGCCCGTAGAGGCTCGGTCGCGCCGCTTCGAAGTGGAGCAGTCCGCTGTCGCGGTGTTGCTGCAGGTCGATCCCCGCGGAGCGCATGTTGCGGATGATTTGGTCGGGCGATTCCTCGAACGCGAAATAGAGGCATTTCTCGCCGCGCTTGCAGACCGCATCGGCGAAGCTTGCGCTGAACGTCGATTTGCCGGTGCCCGCAAGCCCGGAGAGCAGTACGCTCGAGCCGCGGTAGAAGCCGCCGATGCCGAACATCGCATCCAGCCCGGCGACCCCTGTGGGCACTACGGCGGACGAAGTGCGGTGCTCGAGCCCCGCCGAGGTGATCGGCATCACGCTGATGCCCTGGTCGTCGATCAGGAAGGGATATTCGTTGGTGCCGTGCGCCGAGCCGCGATATTTGACGATCCTCAAACGGCGCGTCGTCACCTGGTCGAGTACGCGATTGTCGAGCAGGATCACGCAGTCGGAGACATATTCCTCGATGCCGTAGCGGGTCAGTTGGCCGTCGCCACGCTCGCCGGTGATGATCGCGGTGACGCCCTTGTCCTTCAGCCAGCCGAACAGCCGGCGTAGCTCGGCGCGCAACACCGCCTGGTCGGTGAAACCCGAGAAGAGCGCCTCGATCGTATCGAGCACGACGCGCTTGGCGCCGATCCGGTCGATCGCATAGCCGAGCCGAACGAACAGCGCCTCGAGATCATATTCGCCGCTCTCCTCGATTTCGGCGGATTCGACGCGAACATGATCGATCGCGAGCCGGCCGTCC
Organism: uncultured Sphingomonadaceae bacterium; assembly: GCA_903871605.1. GTDB lineage: Bacteria > Pseudomonadota > Alphaproteobacteria > Sphingomonadales > Sphingomonadaceae > Solisphingomonas. The sequence goes on along the minus strand of CAIQHF010000036.1, from coordinate 304,293 downwards.
GAAACCAGCGCCTCGACATCATAGCCAAGCGACGCGACGTTCTCGATCAGATCATGCGAACGCTCCTCGAAGCTCATGAAGACGCCGGTCTCGCCGTACAGTGTCGCGCCGTTGACGAGGAACGTCATGGCGAACAGCGTCTTGCCGCATCCGGCAGCGCCGCACAGGAGCGTCGGGCGGCCCGCGGGGAGACCGCCCAGCGTCACGTCATCCAGGCCGCTTATGCCGGTCAGGCACTTGGGCAAAGCCCCGCCCGCCGACGATGCACGCATGTCAGGTCCGTTCACGCATCACCTTTCCGGTTTCTGTCGGCTGCAGCGGGCTCGATCGCCCGCCGCAAAGCGGTTTCGATATAGTTGGTCAGCGATCGGTTGTCCGCATCAGCCAAGCGCCGCGCGCGCTCGAGCAGATCGGCATCCATTCTGAAAGTAACCGGTTTCTTCATTGCGCCATCCGTATGTACGATAGCAATACGCCCCCGCTTCCAGTCGGTTCCGGGCGCAGTCGTTCCGTGCGGGCGCGCAACGTCGGGAAGACGGGCGAGAGCTGCGCCCGGAACCGCAGGGAACCGCGCTTGGGGAGGACGTGCGACACTATCTCGGCGGACCGTGTTGGACACACGCACGGGCGAGCGGCAGCCGTCGGCCTGCCCGGCGGGCATGAGCCGTCCGTCGCTACGCCGTTTGGCTGAACAATGTTCCGGCTTCGATCGTCGACAGATAGCTGCCCGCGACATCCGGCATCGCGGCGGCAACGGAGGCCTTTGCATATTTCGCGATGTCCGCGTCGGTCGCGGTCGTCGTCGACGTCGATGTCGTATCATCGGTGTAGGTTATCACCGTCGTCTTGGTCGACCCGACGACCGTCACCGTCTCCGATCGCTCGGTCTTGCTCGAGCCGCCGCCCCCGCCGCCGCCGCCGCCGTCGCCATCGCCCCGCCCTTGTCCGCCCGCGGCGGCGGCCGAGCCAGCCGCGTCCGCCGATGCGGCTGCGGCGGGTGCGGCCTGGCTTGTAATCCCCGATCCGCCGGATTGGCCGTCGATGCCGTCCAGCGTCTTCTTGACCACCGCTGCATCGCCTTGCGTGAGCTTGCCCGACGCGACGTCGGCAGCGATCTTTGCATCGAGCGCCGCGCGGACCGAGGCCGACGTCGTCGCCGTCGATCCCATCTCGAGCGCGGCCGACTTGACCGCGGCGGCAAGGTCGCTGCCGACAAGCTTCGCCTTGTCGGCCGACAGCCCGTTGGCCTCGAGGCGCGTCAGAAGCGGCTTGCTCGTGCTAATGTTGGGGACGGTCACGTACGGCTCCAGAAACGCGACCTTATTACGACTGGACACAGCGGCGCTTTAGGCCGCCCCCGCGAGCCCGCGGACATCGGGCTGGCGGCGGCATGCGGATCGCGCTAATTTGCCCGGATGGCAGGGCTGTCATTCCACGCAATCACGTCGACCAGGAGCGCATATCATGGCGAGCGGCTAGTTCACGACAGACGACGGCACCGAGATTTTCTATAAGGACTGGGGCGCGGGCCAGCCGATCTGCTTCCACCATGGCTGGCCGCTGAGCGCCGACGATTGGGACAGCCAGATGCTGTTCTTCCTCGCCCAGGGCTACCGGGTGATCGCGCATGACCGTCGCGGCCACGGCCGGTCGACACAGACCGATCTCGGCAACGACATGGACACCTATGCCGCCGACAGCGCCGCGCTCGTCGCGCATCTCGGGCTCGAGGACGCGATCCATGTCGGCCATTCGACCGGCGGCGGCGAGGTGGTCCGCTATGTCGCCCGCTATGGCGGCGAAGGTCGCGTCGCCAAGGCGGCGATCATCAGCGCGATCCCGCCGGTGATGGTCAAGTCGGAGACCAATCCTGGCGGCACCCCGATCGAGGTGTTCGACGGCTTCCGCGCCGGCATGGCCAATCGCGCCCAATTTTACCGCGACGTGCCCGAAGGGCCGTTCTACGGCTATAACCGGCCGGGCGCCAAGATCGATCAGGGCGTGATCGACAATTGGTGGCGACAGGGCATGATGGGCGGCACCAAGGCGCATTACGACTGCATCAAGGTCTTCTCGGAGACCGATCACACCGAGGATCTCAAGGCGATCACGGTACCGGTGCTGGTGATGCACAGCGAGGACGACCAGATCGTGCCGTTCGCCGACTCAGGGCCGCTATCCGCCAAGCTGCTGCCGAATGCCACCCTCAAGGTTTACAAGGATTATCCGCACGGCATGCCGACAACGCATGCCGACGTCATCAACGCGGACCTGCTTGCCTTCTTCAAATCCTGATTCACGCCCCGGCGTCGGCGGCAGCACGCCAAGCTGCGGTCGACGCCGTCGTTCCGATCTGGTCGCGTGCCGCGACGCGATCAGAATTTGACGCCGGCCTCCACGCCGATCGTCGCAGGCTGGTTCCACTCGGCGCCGATCCCGAAGCCGTTGAATTGCACCTGGGTACGGTAGCGCACGTCGGTGACATTCTCGCCGAACACCGCGAAGGTGAAGCGGCGCGACCTGTCCTCCCACTGCGCGCGCAAAGCCAGCGTCGCGTAGCCGGGCTGACGGAATTGCGTTCCGGACGGGCTGAAATAGATCGCCGACGTATAATATAGGTTGCCAGACAGCGAATATTCGCCCGATCGCGTCATCCCGGTCGTGTAGCGCGCGTTGGCATTGGCGGTGAAATCGGGCGTGTGCTGCATGTGGCTATTGTGCAGGATCGTATCGGTGTTGACGTAGTCGAATGCGCCGGGGCCGCACGAACCGGCATATTTGGCGGGTAGCGTCACGCCGCCGGTCGGGCAGCTGGCATAGATGGGCGCGCCGATGACGGTGCCGTCGGCCGCCGTGGTGCCGAAGGTCTTGTAGCGAGCATGATTCCACGATCCGCCGAGATCGACCGAGATATGGCGGTCGAAATCATAGTGAACCGAGCCCTCGAGCCCATAGATCTGCGATTTCGCGGCGTTGATGATGTAGGCGAGCGCCGCCCCGAGATATTCAGAGACCTGCAGATTCTTATAGTCGTAATAATAGGCCGCGGTCTCGAACGAAAATCCGTGCCCGGCATATTTGTAGCCGACCTCGAAGGCGTCGACGCTCTCGGGCTTGATCCGATTGCAGGTGAAGGCGGGCGGATCCTGGCACGATCCCCCGACGTCGACGATCGCCGCCTTATAGCCCTTGGTATAGGAGGCATAGACGCTGCTGTGTTCGTCGGGCTTGAAGCGGATGACCGCGCGCGGCGTCGCCTTGTTGCCGCTGATCCCGGGCACGGCGGTCTTTGCGGTCGCGAACTGCGCGTTGTAATAATCGTCCTTGACGACATCGTGCGAGTAACGGACGCCGCCGGTCAGGAACAGCCGATCGGTCAACCGATAGGTCGCGTCGACGAACCCGGCGATGCTCTCGGTCGTCGTTCCGGAGCCGCCGAGGCGGATCCGGCCGACCGGCGTGCCGACGTAATTGTCGATATAGGTGAACCACGCATCCTTGTTGCTGTAGTAGAAGGCGCCGGCTGTCCACTGCAACCGCGGCCCCGGCTTCGACGTCAGCAGGAACTCCTGCGTCACGGTCGTGTCCTTGATCGGCAGGCCGAGTTGGAAGATCGCAAGCCCGGTCTGGTCGAGATCCTCGGACTGATCTGAATTCTCGCGACGATATTGCGTATAGGATGCGAGGTTGGCGAAGCCGAGATCGGCGCGGATCGTGAGCTGCCCGATGTCGCTGTCGACGCGCGTATAGCGCGGCAGGTTGGCCGCGACCTTGTCCGGATCGGTGGTGTAGAGGCCCGGCACGGTCTGTGTCTGCACGCCCCAGGGCTGGCCGGTGGTCAGGTCGATGGTCGTGTCGGTGTTGGAATTGGTGAGCTGGGTCGACGGGTCGTCCATCCGCGAGTGGATGTAGCGCGCGAGGATCGAGACGGCGGGCGAGACCTCGATCTTGAGCCCGGTACGGACCGTCCAGTTCTCGTAGGCGCCGATATGATGGTCGTTGTCGACGATATTGGTGAGGAAACCGTTGCCCTTGGCATAGATACCCTCGACATCGAGCGCGATCCCCTTGGCGATTCCGAAGGTGGCGTATCCCTGATAGCGCTGTGCGTTGTAGCTGCCATAGGTGGCCTTCGCCTGAAACGCCGCGGTCTCGCTGGGATCGGCGGTCGAGACGAGGATCGCGCCGCCGGTCGTGTTGCGGCCGAACAGCGTTCCCTGCGGACCCTTGAGCACCTGGATGCTGGCGACGTTGAGCAGTTGGAAGTCGGCGGCGAGCGGGTTGGGCGAATAGAAGCCGTCGATGTAGATACCGACATTGGCGCCGCCGCCCGAGGTGGTGATGCCGGTGCCGATGCCGCGGATCGAGGGCTGGACGAACGCGGCCTGGTTGTCGAAGCGCACCGCGGTCGCGACCTTGCTGATGTCGGCCAGATTCTGGACGTTGGCGGTGGCGAGTTGCTGCGGGCCGATCGCCGCGATCGAGATCGGCACGTCGACCTGGCGCTCGGATCGGCGCTGGGCGGTGACGACGATCTCGCCATTGGCCAGGTCCGGCGCCGATGGCGCCGGGGCGGGAGTGGTTTGGGCGGTGCCGGTATCGGCGGGCGTAGCCGGCGCCACGGTCTGCGCCGCGAGAGAGGCAGACGGAATGATGATCGCAAGTGCTGCCGCGCTGCCCGCAAGCACGCGCCGATCCAAATGAACGATGTTCATCGCGAGCCTCCCCATGTCATGTGCCCGTCCGCTGCCAGTTCACGCGAAGCGCCGGGTTTTTTTCTTGAGTATAATGGCAGCTGTTCGATCACAACGGGTCCGCAAACGCCCGTGCGATGTCTTGCCGAGACCGAGGTTGATTGACGCCGTGGTGCGCCCGGCACGCATCGGACGCGCATGGTCCGGCGCGGCGACCGCGCCGCTTGGCTCGCTTCGCGGTACGGCCGCGCGCGCGGACGCTACCGTGTCGCGGCCGAGGGCCTTGGCTGATCCTTCCAGCGCTCGCGCTGTGCGCCGACGATGGTCAGCGCCTTGTCCCAGAATGCGGGATTGTTGGCGAGCAGCTTGATGTTGAACGGACCGCCGCTGCGGAATTCGAGGATCTCGACGCCGTCGGGCCCCGGCGTATAGGTATAGGGGGTGCCGCCGGGCAGCAGGAAGCCGTCCCCGGCCCCCAGATCCTCGCGCCCGAGCCGAAGCGATCCAGCAATGATGTAATAGAGACAGTCGGTATCGTGCGAATGGCGGGGCAAGGGGAAGCCGCTTTTGAACCAGGCGTAGGACAGGCTGTAGCCGCCGCCGGAGAAGAGCAGGCGGTTCTCCGAACCGTCCGCGACGCCCGCCTCGGTCAGTCGTCTGCCACCCTCGGCCATCGTCGGTGAGCGGCTCGTACCGCATGATCGGAATGCCTGCCTCGGGGCGTGCATCCTCCATCCGGAAGACCGCGAAGGCGGCGGGTTCGTCCTGCGTGGAATCGATCATCATGCGCTGACCTCGTCGATGATGCGCGTTTATTTCACCTTATAGCCATATTGTTCGCGCGGCGCGCAGCGATGGAGGTCGCGAACCGATGGCGGATAGTTGCCGCCGCGATCGACGATGCCATAGCGCACGCCCATTTCCGCCCCGATCAGCGTGCGTCCGCTCAGCGCCATCATGTGCGGATCGTTGAACAACGCCCAGGCGACATGGCCGGTATATTCGGTCGATTCGAGGGTGCCCTCGAGGTGGCGGTAGGTCTCCGGTGCCGCCGCCATCATCTCGAGCAGCCGTTCAGATGCGAGCGAGCCCATCCAGATCGACACGGCGGCAACGTCGACTCCCGCGTCGGCGAAATCGACCGCCATGTCGGCCGCCATCTTGTCGACGCCGGCCTTGTGCGCGCCATAGGCAGGGCCGAAGCAGTAATGCACCGCGCCCGGCGCCGAGGTGAACAGGATCAACCCCCTGCCCTGGCGGACCATGAGCGGCGCCGCATGCCAGCTCGCGGCAAAGCCGCTCCGAACGCCGACGGTGATCATGTCACCGATCTCGATCGGCTTTTCCCAGAAATTGCCGGGTGCCGGCAGCATGTCGTGGATCGCGCAGGCATTGTTGACCAGGATGTCGAGCCGACCCTGCTCGCGCTCGACCTGCTCGAACATCGCCTTCACCTGCGCGTCGTCGGCATGGTCGCAGCGCACCGCGATGCCCTTGCCGCCGGCGGCGGTCACCGCATCCGCCGTGGCATGTATCGTCCCCGGCATCGAGGCGTCGCCTTCATGCTGCGAGCGGCCGGTGACGTACACGGTACAGCCATGCGAACCGAGCGCGACTGCAATCCCCCTGCCGGCGCCGCGGCTGGCGCCGGTGACGACCGCGACGGGCCGCGACTCGATCACCGAACGATCCTCACCGATCGAGCCTGAAGCGCGCACGGGGCACAGGCGCGCCTGCCACCGGGCTTCGCGTCCGATACAGGACCGAGGACTGCTCGGCGATCGGCGTTCCGTCGGCGAGCGCCTGAGCCGCTGCCGGATCGACGACATTGACGTAGAGATCGCGCATGTCCGCCCCACCGAAGCGCAAGCTGGTCGCCGCCTTGCCCGGCAGCGCGACCCGGCGAACCTCGGTGCCGTCCGGGCGGAGGCAGAGCAGCGCGCTCGATGCGAAGCCCGTGATCCAGACATGCCCTTCGCTGTCGAGCGCCATGCCGTCGCAATCGGGCTTGTCGGCTAGCAGCCGCGGCTCGCCGAGCGCGCCATCCTCGCCGATCGGGAAGGCCCGGCTCGCTGCGAAACTCTCGTTGAAAAACAGCGTGGTATCTGCCGAGTCGATCGCGAGGCCATTGGCGAAAGCCAAGCCGGCATGGAGCTCGGTGCGACGTCCATCCCTCGCCAGGCGATAGATGGACGAGGGCCCGGGGCGCTCGCCGCGCATGATCGCCGGCAGGTCGATGGTACCGAAGACGATCCCGCCATCGCGGTCGGCCGCCATTTCGTTGGTGCCGGCAAAACCATCGACGAGCGTGCCGGAGGCGCCGGTGACGGGATTCGCCCAGGCGATGCCGCCGGCGCCGGCGACCAGCAGGCTGTCATCCTCATTGCCCAGCAACCCGCCGATCAGCGTGCGATCACGGAGCAGCACCTCGTCGCTGCCGACCCGCTGCACGCCGCCGACGACCACGTCGGTATACCAGATATCGTCACCGTCGACGAGCAGCCCTTCGAGGTAGAACCCCCGTGCCAGCGGCTCGAATCCGGCTTTCGTGCCTATCATGCATCCTCTCCCCGGCATCGGAATGGCACATCCGCCCGAGATCTAAGCGACACTGTGGCGCGCAGCGCGGCGCGCGGCAAGCGCGGCCCGCGTGCGATCCGCGGGGCGATATTGCCGGCCGCTCAGCTGCCATTCAGACGGTTTCGGCGATAACGAATGTTCAAACGGGCCAGGAGAGCGCCATGCGGTCCAACTCGATCCTTCTCGCCGGCCTGCTCCTTGCTTCGACGGGACCGGCGACGGCTGCCACGACGACGAATGCGCGTGCCGAAGCAAGCCTTGAAAAGGCGCTCGCCGGACGCGTCGCGGGCAAGCCGCAGGATTGCATCGCATTGCACGACATCGATTCGACCGAGATATTCGACAACACCGCCATACTGTACCGGACGATCGGCGGAGCGCTCTATGTCAATCGGCCGCGTTCGGGGCTCGCGTCACTCAACAGCGACGATATCCTCGTCACCGAGAACACGACCCCGGAACTGTGCAGCATCGATACGGTCAAGCTGTTCGATCGCACGTCGCGCATCCCGAGCGGCTTCGTATTTCTGGGACCGTTCGTTCCTTATGCCAAGTCGCCCGTCGCGAAGTAGCGCCAGCCCCGGGCGCCGCGGATCGACGCGCCCGACCGTGTGCCGCAGCACCGCGCGACATGCCGATCAGAAGCTGAAGCGCAGCCCGACATTGGCGCCATTATAGGCGCTCGACTTGCCTGCAAACCGGCCCTGATAGCCAAGCGACGCGGTGACGCGCGGCCCGAACACGGCATCGACCCCGATCTGGGCCTCGCCCCAATTGCGATCGGGCGCGTAACCGGGAATGGCGAATTCTCCGTTCATTGTCGTCAGCCCGGTGAGCACCCCGCGCGCATGCGCGGCGTCGTCATGCGCATAGGCCGCCTCGGCATAGGGGCGGAGCTCGACGCTCCCCGCCGGCAGCGACGCCTGCAGACGGACTCCCGCCTCGCCGATCATCGCCTTGCGGGTTTGGCCGGCAAAGCGCATCGCGCTGCTGTCGCCGCTGACCTCGCCATAGCCGTCGACATGGACGCGCTCGTAAATGCCGCTGACGAACGGCCCGGCGCGCAACGACCGGTCGCCGAACCAGAATCCTGCGGTGACGTTCGCCGAGACCGTCGAGCCCTTGGTCGAGCCCTGCTCGATGCGCGTGGCGGGGCCGAGCGCGAAGCTGCGCTGGATGTCGCGATAGGAGAGCCCGCCCCCGCCCGCCGACGCGCTCATATAGGCGGGACCGCGCGCATATTGCGCGAACAGCGAACCCATATAGCTGATGGTGTGGAAATGACGCAGCTGGGCGTTCATGGTCTGATGCTGCGTACCCCCGGTGCCGGCGATGCCGATCGTCAGCTCGGGTGTGATCCGATCGATCAGCCCCGCGGTGATCAGCCAGTCGTCATGATCGGCCGGCCGGATCGCCTGATCCGAGAAGGTTTCTCGCGCGAACCCGCCCGTCGTGAACAGGCGGATGCCGGTCTGGTCGCTCATCTGTTCCTGCAGCAATTGCCGGCCGACCGCGTTGCGCTCGGACTCGAGCGTCACCAGAGGCGCCTCGGCAAGCAGGCTGGCCTGCTGCCCCGCGGTGATCTCGCTTTCGACCAGCTGCGCCAGGATGGCGTGCGCATATGTCGTGGGATGAACACCGTCGGCGAAGAGATAGGAACTGGCCGCATTGGCGGCGACGAGCGTCTGCGGCGTGCAGAGGATCGAGCTCGACGTCGTGCAGGCCGGCACCGTGGTGTTGACGATGCCGAACAGCGCGGGATCGTCCAGCACCTCGTCGAGGAAGGCGAAGGTGTTGACCGGGATGACCCCCGTCCTGCCGAGCAGCGTGCCGTCGAGCGTCGCATTGAACGTCTTCGACAGTCCGGTGAGCGAGGCCGCGACACCCGGGACGCTTGCGTCATTTGCGGTCGCCTCGGGCGTGCGGCCGATATCGGGAAGGTTGAAGACAAGGACGTAGCGCGCACCGGCATGATTGAGGCTGCCGATCAGCATCCCTTCCTGCGTTGCGGCGCTGGCGATCGCGCTCGTCGCCTGCTGTGGCGTCTCGAGCGCCGCGACCCCCTCGAGCCGCGCGATCGCGGCGTCGATCGATGCGGTGAGGGCTGCCGCCTGCTCCGGCGGCAGCCCGGCTGTTGCGGCCGCGGTGATCTGCGCGGCGACCTGGCCTGCCGCCGCCGCGGTGCCATGATAGAAGATGTCGTTGGCGCCACCCCAGACCGAATAGAGCCGGTTGGAATCGAGCAGCGGGTGGGCGGCGAGATAGGCGGTGATCTGCTGCGTTTCGGTCGGGATGCCGGCCGGCGCGCCCGGCGAATTGGTGGTGACGCCCGCCGATCCGAACGCATAGTTGGTGCCGCCGGCGAGCGACGCGCCGAGCGGCAGCCCATAATAGGCAGCGACGTTCTCGATCGTGGTCAGGCCGGGATTGGTGGTGAACCGCTGCCCCGCAGGAAGACCCGTCAGCAGCGCGAAATTGCCGCCGTCGCTCAGGCTGTCGCCGAACACGGTGATGCCGGTGAACGGGCTCGGCGCCGCTGCCTGCGCCGTCGCCGGAAGCGCGGCCGCCGCCATCAACGCGCACGCCCCTACGATACGCTTCGCCATCACCGACTCTCCCCTGAACATCGCGTCTTTTGCCCGACTGTGGGCCGCTGCTGTCCTATACGTCAAGGCGTTCCGGCATTGGTAAGGATCGCCCCGCGGGAGCAAGCGAAGCCGGTCCTCAGATCGCCGCCGCCTCGAGATTGACGTGTCCGAGCGGGACACCGCCGCCCGTGCTCTGCTCGCGTTCTGCGAACGCCTGGTGGATCACGCTACCGGCGGGAACGCTTTCGGTCAGCCAAACATTGCCGCCGATCACCGCGCCCCGGCCGATCGTCACGCGGCCGAGGATCGTCGCGCCCGAATAGATGACGACGTCGTCCTCGACGATGGGGTGCCGCTCGAGCCCCTTGGTGAGGACCCCTGTCGCATCCGAGGGGAAGCTGCGCGCGCCGAGCGTCACCGCCTGATAGAGCCGGACGCGATCGCCGATGACCGCGGTCTCGCCGATCACCACGCCGCTGCCATGATCGATGAAGAAGCTCGCGCCGATCGTGGCGCCCGGATGGATGTCGATCCCGGTTTCGGCATGCGCGATCTCGGCGATGATCCGCGCGACCAGCGGCGCACCCAGCGCATAGAGCCGGTGCGCGAGCCGGTGGTGGATGATCGCCAGCACACCCGGATAGCAAAGCAGCACCTCGTCGACGCTCTGAGCGGCGGGATCGCCCGCATAGGCGGCCTCGACGTCACGATCGAGCAGGCGCCGGAGCCCCGGCAGCGCCGCCGCGAAGCCGCCGATGATCCGCGCGGCCTGCGTCTCGCGTGCATCCGACGCCGTCTCCTGCAACGAATAGCCGAGTTCCAGCCGGATTTGCCCGTAGAGCCGGCTGAGCGCGGTCTGCAGCGTCTCGGCGACGAACGCCTCCTCATTGTGCGTGCGGACAAAGCTCGGCCCCAAGCGTAGCGGGAACAGCGCGCCACAGAGCGCGGCGACGATCTTCTCCAGCCTGAGCCGCGAGGGGAAGCCGACGTCGCCATGTTCGGCATGGCTGCGGTGCGCCGTCCGCCAATCGTCACGCGCCGCGCGCAGATCGCTGGCGAGCGCGTCGATATCCCAATATTGGCCATCGACCAGAACGATATCCTCCTCTTCGGTCATCGTGCCGTCTCCCGGTAGTGCTCGGCGGCGGTCAATGCCGGCCCCCATCCATGATCACGCCGACGATGCCGCCGCCGGCAAAGCGCACGGCCAGTCTCTTCGCCGCGTCATGCCCGATCTGCGGCGGAACCGCTCACCATCGCGCCCATCATGCGGAAAAATGCCCGGCTTGCCGGGTTCGATCCGGCATCCCATTCCGGATGCCATTGAACGCCGATCACCGGTGCACCGCACGGAACGGCCGAAACTGCCTCGACCAGCCCGTCGGACGCCCGCGCCTCGACGACGAGCCCGGCGCCGACGCGCGCGATCCCCTGGTGATGGACCGAATTGACACGGTGTGCGCCGTGTCCGATCGCGGCGGCAAGCAATCCGTCCGGATCGACCTCCACGTCGTGATGGTGATCGAACAGGTCGTCGACGTCGAGTACGTCGCCGTGTCCACCGTCGCCCTCGCGGTGATGACCGGCGGCGCCGACGTCGGTCGCGAGCGAGCCGCCGAACAGCACGTTGAGTTCCTGAAGGCCGCGGCAGATGCCGAATACCGGCCGCCCCGCCTCTATCATCCGCCCGGCGAGATGCAGCGCGACCTCATCGCGCCCTTGGTCGCATCGGCTGGGTTGCCCGTCCCCGCCGTAGCGCGAGGGGTCGAGATTGGAGCAGGCGCCGGTCAGCAGCAATCCATCGAGGCGATGCGCAAAGCCGATCGCATCGACCGCGTCGGGCACGGCGGGAACGAGCAGCACCGCCATCCCGCCCAACCCCACGAGCGGCTCGACGAACCGCGTCGCCACCGCTTGCGCGGCGCGCCCGTCGAGCGAGCGATTGCTGCACAAGACGCCGATCACCGGCTTTCGCTGCTCTGGCGCGAAACGGTCCGTGCGGCGGAAGGGAGCAGCGAAACTGGCCATGGCTTATTCCTAGTCCACAGCTAGGGATATGCGAGAGGAGTTTTGCTTTAGGCCGATGAAGCCAGGGGCCTTGAGCCTGAGGGCATGCACGCGCGTGGGCGACAGGAGCTGCGCGCGATATCCTGCTGCGCGCCGATCGACCGCGATCCGGTCAACGGCGGCGGGACGAAAAGCCGAACATTTTCAGAGGCATGTCGACGCATCGGCGAGTGCCGCGCCCTATCCCGCGTTCGCAGCGATGCTGAGTGCGACGGCCTCGGCCACCTTGATCCCGTCGATCGCCGCCGAGAGAATGCCACCGGCATAGCCCGCGCCTTCGCCCGCCGGGAAAAGCCGCCGCGTGTTGAGGCTTTGGAAGTCGCGCCCGCGGGTGATCCGGATCGGCGAGGAGGTGCGCGTCTCGACGCCGGTCAGCATCGCATCGGGATGATCATAGCCCGCGATCTGCCGCCCGAAAACGGGCAGCGCCTCGCGGATCGCCTCGACCGCGAAGGTGGGCAGGCAGGTTGCGAGATCGGTCAGCGTCACCCCGGGCTTGTAGGAGGGCGTGACGTCGCCGAGCGCAACCGAGGGGCGCCCGGCCATGAAGTCGCCCAATCGCTGGCCCGGCGCGGCATAGCTCGATCCGCCCGCGACGAATGCCTGCTCCTCGAGCCGGCGTTGCAGGTCGATCCCGGCGAGCGGATGGCCGGGAAAGTCGCGTTCGGGATCGATCCCGACGACGAGCCCCGAATTGGCGTTGAATTCGGCGCGCGAATATTGGCTCATGCCGTTGGTCACGACGCGGCCCGGCTCGGACGTGGCGGCAACGACGCGACCGCCGGGACACATGCAGAAGCTATAGACCGTGCGGTCATTGGCGCAGTGGTGCGACAGCGTATAGGCGGCCGCGCCGAGATCGGGATGCTTGGCGCACGCGCCGAAGCGGGCCTGGTCGATCCACGATTGCGGGTGCTCGATCCGCACGCCGATCGAGAACGGCTTCGCCTCGATATGGACGCCGCGCTCGTGCAGCATCGCGAAGGTGTCGCGCGCGCTGTGTCCGATCGCCAGCACGACATGATCCGCGGCGAGATATTCGCCGGTCGACAGGCGCAGGCCCCGCAGCACGCGCGTCCCGTCGGCGTCGGCCTCAATCTCGAGATCGTCGACGCGGTGGCCCCAGCGATATTCGCCGCCGAGCCCCTCGATCGTTCGGCGCAGATGCTCGACCATCGTCACCAGCCGAAAGGTGCCGATATGCGGATGCGCCTCGGTGAGTATCTCCTCGGGCGCGCCCGCCGTTACGAACTCGGTCAGCACCTTGCGGCCGAGATGCCGCGGATCCTTGACCTGGCTCCACAATTTGCCGTCCGAGAAGGTGCCAGCGCCCCCCTCGCCGAACTGGACGTTGGATTCGGGATCGAGAACGCCGCGGCGCCACAGGCCCCACGTGTCGCGGGTGCGCTCGCGCACCACCTTGCCGCGATCAAGGATGATCGGCCGCAAGCCCATTTGCGCGAGGATCAGCGCGGCGAACAGGCCGCACGGTCCCGTGCCGACGACCACGGGCCGGACCGGCGGGGGCGCCATCGGGATCGGCACCGCAAAGCGATAGTCGGTATCCGGCGTGGCCCGGACATGTGGATCGGTTGCGAACCGGTCCAAGACCGCCGCCTCGTCATCGATGGCGACATCGACCGAATAAACCATCACGATCGCCGACTTGCGGCGCGCGTCATTGGCGCGTCGCGCGATCCGCATCTCCCGCACCGCGCCGGCAGGGACCGCCAGCCGCCGGCATATCGCCGCTGCGAGATCGCCGTCCTCATGGCCGAGGGGAAGTCTGAGGTCGGTTATCCGGATCATCGCAGCGCCTTAGGCGGATCGGCGCGATGCCGCCAGCCGGCGCTTATCGCGGAGCTGCCGTCTCCGGCAGCAATCCGGCCAGCCGCCCGGCGATGATCGCCGCCGCGTCGGACATGATCCGGTCGATCAACTGCTTGCAGGTCGGGACGTCATGGATCAGGCCCTGAATCTGTCCCGCCCAGATCAGCCCGGCATCGAGGTCGCCCGTCTCGAGCGCCTTGCGGCCGAGCGCGCCACCGACATAGGGCTGGATGTCGGCGAACACGGCATCGCGACCGGCCGAAATCTCGACGACCTTGTCCGACACGCTGTTTCTGGCGACGCGGCCGGTATTCTTGAAGCGACGGAAGATCAGGTTGGTCGCGCGCTCGTCGTTGGCGACGAGGAACTGCTTCACATTGTCGTGGATCGGCGCCTCGACCGTCGCGCAGAAGCGGGTGCCCATGTTGATCCCCTCCGCGCCCAGCGCGAGCGCCGCGACCAGCCCGCGCCCGTCGCCGAAGCCACCGCTGGCGATGACCGGAATCGAGAGCTTGTCGACCGCGGCCGGGATCAGGATCAGCCCGGGAATGTCGTCTTCGCCCGGGTGGCCCGCACATTCGAAGCCGTCGATCGAGATGACGTCGACCCCCATGCGCTCGGCCGAGAGCGCGTGGCGGACCGCGGTGCACTTGTGCAGAACCGTGATCCCGTGCGCCTTGAAATCGTCGACATGCTCGTGCGGCTTGTGGCCGGCAGTCTCGACGATCGTCACGCCGCTGTCGATGATCGCGCGCCGATATTCGGCATAGGGGGGCGGCGACACCGACGGCAATATCGTCAGGTTCACGCCGAACGGCTTGGACGTCAGCGCCCGGCAGCGATCGATCTCGCGACGCAGCTCGTCGGGCGTCGGCTGGGTGAGCGCGGTCAGGATGCCCAGCCCGCCCGCCTCGGATACTGCCGCGGCCAGTTCGGCGCGGCCGACCCACATCATGCCCCCCTGCACGATCGGATAGTCGATCCCGAGCAGATCCGAGAAGCGCGTACGCAGCATCAGAGCGCCTCGATGATGGTGACGTTGGCTACGCCGCCTCCCTCGCACATCGTCTGCAGGCCATAGCGTTTGCCGCGCGCCTTCAGCGCGTGGATCAGCGTCGCCATCAGTTTGGCGCCCGACGCCCCGAGCGGGTGGCCGAGCGCGATCGCACCACCGTTGACGTTGAGCTTGTCCGGGTCCGCGCCGAGCGCCTTCAGCCATGCCATCGGGATCGCCGCAAACGCCTCGTTGACCTCGAACAGATCGATGTCCTCGAGCCGCATGCCGGCGCGCGCGAGCGCTTTCCTGGTCGCCGGGATCGGCTCCTCGAGCATGATCACCGGATCGCCCGCCGTGACGGTGAGATTGACGATCCGTGCAAGCGGCGTGAGCCCGAAGCGCTTGAGCGCCGCCTCGCTCACCACCAGCACGCCGGCGGCGCCGTCGGTCATCTGGCTGGCATTGGCCGCGGTGATCGTGCCGCCCTCCTCGAGCGTCTTGACCGCCGCCATCGCCTCCATCGTGCCACCGCGGCGGACGCCGTCGTCGGTATCGAAGACATGACCGCCGGGGGTCGTCACCGGAACGATCTCGGCCCTGAACGCTCCGGCGTCGATCGCGGCCGCCGCCTTGGCGTGGCTGGCGAGCGCATAGGCATCCATGTCCTCGCGCGAGAAACCATATTTGTTCGCGATCGCCTGCGCGCCGTGGAACTGGCTGAATTCGGCGACACCGTATCGGTTCTGGATCGCCTTCGACCAAGGTCCGGTGCCGACGCCTGCCTGCGCGTGCAAGGTGTAATTGGACATCATCGGCACGCGCGTCATGCTCTCGGCACCCGCGGCGATGACGATGTCCTGCGTACCCGACATGATCGCCTGCGCGGCGAAATGCAGCGCCTGCTGCGAGGACCCGCACTGGCGGTCGATTGTGACCGCGGGCACGCTGTCGGGCAGGCGCGAGGCGAGCACGAGATTGCGGCCGAAGGCGAAGGCCTGCTCGCCCGCTTGCGTGACGCATCCGACGATCACGTCCTCGATCGCCGCGGGATCGACGCCGGTGCGGTCGACCAGCGCGTCGAGGATCGTCGCGCCCAGATCGGCGGGGTGGACGTCGATCAGCCCGCCTTTTCGCGCGCGGCCGCCCGGCGTGCGCAGCGCTTCGACGATATAGGCCTCGGCCATCGGATCACTCTCCTCTGAAATTCGGCGGGCGTTTGCCGAAGAAGGCGGCGAGCCCCTCTTTCGCTTCGGCGTCGGCAGCGATGGTCATCGATCGCTGCTCGCGATCGAGTTGCCCATGGAAATCACTCTCGAAGCTTTCGTACAGAAGTTCACGAACGGCCCCGAGCGCCGCCACTGGGCCATCGGCCATACGGCTGGCCAGCGCGCGCCCTTCGTCGGCAAGCGCCGCGTCATCGACGACGCGGGTGACGAGGCCGATGGCCTCGGCCTCCTCGGCCTTGACGCGGCGGTTGGTGAGCAGGATGTCCTGCGCGCGGCGCATGCCCACGAGCCGCGGCAACAGCCAGCTGAGCCCACCGTCCGCGGTCAGCCCGATCGCGCCATAGGCCGGCGTGTAGTGCGCCGAGCGCGCCGACAAGACGATGTCGCCGAGGATCGCAAGGCTAAGACCCGCACCGGCGGCGGGGCCGTTGACCAGCGTCACCAGCGGCTTGGCGCTGTGCGCAAGACCGACGACTGCCGCGTGCAGCGTCCCGATCAGTTCGTTCAGCACCGCCGGCAGATCGCCGCCTGCCGCCCGCATCATGGCGACGTCCCCACCCGCGCAGAACAACCGGCCGGCCCCGGTGAGCACGACGCAGCGGATCGACGCATCGGCGGCACAGCGCGTCGCCGCCTCGAGCAAGGCGCGTGCAAGCGGCAGGTCGATCGCATTGCCGACGTCGGGGCGGTTGAGCGTCAGCTGCGCAACCCCATCCGCGACCTCGACGATCAGCGAGGGCTGGGCGTTCACCGCGGCGCCATGCGGATCGCGCCATCGAGGCGGATCACCTCGCCGTTGAGCATCGGATTGCGCAGGATCGCTTCGACCAGCTGGGCATATTCGGCGGGTTTGCCGAGCCGGCTGGGATGCGGAACCTGCGCGCCGAGCGCATCCTGGACATTTTGGGGGAAGGCCTCGAGCATCGGCGTCAGGAAGATCCCCGGCGCGATCGTCATCACGCGGATCTTGTGCTGCGCCAGATCGCGCGCGATCGGCAGCGTCATGCCGACGACCCCGCCCTTCGACGCGGCATAGGCGGCCTGGCCGATCTGCCCGTCATAGGCGGCGACCGAGGCGGTGTTGACGATTACCCCCCGCTCGCCCCCAATCTCGTCGGCCGCAGCGCACCGCGCCGCGAATTTCGAGATGACGTTGAATGTCCCGATCAGGTTGACCGTGACTGTCTTGGCGAAGCTGTCGAGCGGATGCGGTGCATTCTCCTTGCCCACCGTCTTCACCGCGGGCGCGATCCCGGCGCAATTGACGAGGATGCGCGCGGTGCCGTGCGCGGCCTCAGCAGCGTCGAGCCCGGCCGCGACGCTGGCATCGTCGGCGACGTCGACACGCACGAACAGGCCGCCGATCTCGGCTGCGGCAGCATGACCGGCCTCTGCGTTCATGTCGAAGATCGTGACCTTGGCACCCGCTGCCGCCAGCATCCGCGCGGTCGCATTGCCGAGCCCCGATGCGCCCCCCGTCACGATCGCCGCCATCGCTTCGATGTTCACGCCGTCATCCTCCCGTCCCTTTTCGTTGCGCTGCGATAGGCACACCGGAGACCGGCCGACAACCCCAAATGTCGGCGGCCGAGGACTTAGGACACGACGCGTCCGCCGTTGACGCCGATCGTCTGGCCGGTGACATAGCTGGTATCGTCCGAGACCAGCCAGGATACGGCGTTGGCGATGTCCTCCGGTTCGCCGAGCCGGCCGACGGGGAGCGACCTGGCGAGCGTCTCGGGCGGGATCTGGAAGCGGTGACGATTGGCCTCGGACATGATCGTGTTCATCACCGATCCGGGCGGGATATTGTTGACCGTGACGCCCATCGGGCCGAGCGCCTGCGCCAGCGAGCGCGTCATCGACACCACCGCGCCCTTCGACGCCGAATAATGGACCTGTTCCAGGCTGCCGCTCTGTGCGCTCGACGACGAGATATTGACGACCCGGCCCCAATGCGCCGCCTTCATGTCGGGTAGCACCACCTGCGTGCAGATGAACGTGCCGATCACGTTGATCTCGAGCATCTTTTCCCAGTCCGCCTCGGTCAGGTCCTCGAACGCGATGAAGTTGGATATGCCGGCATTATTGACCAGGATCGTCACCGGCCCGAGCGCGGCGCGCAGCGTCTCGACCGCGGCCGTCACCTGCGCGCGATCGGCGATGCTCGCCTGCAGCGCCACCGCCTTGCCGCCTGCCGCTTCGATCTCTGCGACCACGGCCTTGCAGCCGTCGAGATCGAGGTCGAGCACGCCGACCGCGATGCCCTCTCGCGCCAGCCGCAGGCTGATCGCCCGCCCGATGCCCGCCGCAGCACCGGTCACCAGAGCCGTTTTCTGTGTCATTGCTTCATCCCTCGTGCTGGAGACGGGGCCTGGGCTCCCGCCTCGGTTTTGCGGCGCCGCTCATCGCGGCGCGCGAACGTCTCAGTCATCATAGACAATCGTCACCGCGCGCGCGCTCGGCCGGCCCTGGCAGGTGAGCACGAATCCCATCGCGATCTCATCCGGCGTCAAAACGTCGTTCCAGCGCATCGCGACGCTGCCCTGCGTGACGCGTGCGGCGCAGGTCGCGCATGATCCCATCAGGCACGAGACGGGCGGCCGCAGGCCGGCGTGATAGGCCGTCTCGACGATCGTCTCGTCGCCCGCCGGCGTCAGCACATGGCGTTCGCCGCGCAGGATGACGGTCAATCTCTCGCACGGCTCGGGCTTCGTCGCGTCCTCTGCGCTGGCGGGGGCTTGCGGAAATTGGGTCATCGATCGTGCCGCAGGCATCGACAATAGCGGCAGCGCTCGTCAAGCTTGGGGATGCCGGAACACGCCCGATATCGCCCCGGTGCTGCATCCCGTGCAGTCGCGGCGCGCGCTTGACTTGTCGGTCCATCCGGACGGTCGGGGAGTATGGCGATCGGTCGCTCGGGGGCGCGCCATGCTGCACGGCGCTCCTGGCGAAAACGGCGTGGTCACGAGCCGGCTTTGCCAGGCGCAGGCAGTTCGGGCGGGCCGACATCGCCGGTGCGTTATGTCCCCCATGGGGGCTGCTTCGCCTTCAAAAACCCCGGTAACCTGACGTGCGAGATGTCCGCCGCTCGCCGGCCCCGCAATGTCGGCGGCCGCGACCTACACGGGAACGACGATGCCAGAGGCCTATATCATCGACGCCGTCCGCACGCCCCGCAGCATCGGGAAGGTCGGCAAGGGCGCGCTTTCGGCGATGCACCCCGAACATCTCACCGCCACCGTGATGAAGGCGATCGTGCAGCGCAACAACCTCGACACCGCCGACATCGACGACGTGATCTGGGGCGTGGGGGCGCCGATGGGCAAGCAGGGTTCGCTCGCGCGCATGTCCGCGCTCGACGCCGATTTTGACGTCTCGGTGCCCGGCATCGGCGTGTCGCGCTTCTGCGGCAGCGGGCTCAGCGCGACCGCGCTTGGCGCGGCGCAGATCATGGCCGGCATGGAAGATCTCGTGCTCGCAGGGGGCACCGAGATGATGTCCTATGTCAACCAGACCGTGCAGGAGCAGATCGCGGCGGGGCTTCACGGCGGCGGCATGGGCGCGAGCAATCCGCGTCTCCAGGCGAAGCATCCGCAATCGCATCAAGGAGTCGCCGCAGACGCCATCGCGGCGATCGAGGGGATCGATCGGGCGACGCTCGATGCCTATTCGGCCGAGAGCCAGAAACGCGCCGCGACCGCGATTGCCGAGGGGCGCTTCGACAGGTCGACGATCGTGGTCAGGGACGATGATGGCAACGTCATCCTCGATCACGAGGAATTCCCGCGGCCGGAGACCACCGCCGAGACGCTGGCGACGCTCAAGCCGAGTTTCGAGAAGATTGCCGACATGCCCGCCGACAAGGACGGCAGCACCTATCGGCAACTGATCAACCGCCGCTATCCCGATGTCGACATCAAGCCCGTCCACCACGCCGGCAGCTCGTCTGGCGTCGTCGACGGTGCGGCGGCGGTCCTGCTCGCATCGGGCGAATATGCCGCAGCGCACGGGCTCAAGCCGCGTGCGCGCATCGTCGCCACCGCCAATGTCGGCGTCGATCCGACGCTGATGCTCAACGGGCCCGGCCCCGCCGCGCTGAAGGCGCTCAAACGCGCCGGGCTCACCGTCGCGGACATCGATCTGTGGGAGGTCAACGAGGCGTTCGCGGTGGTGATCGAGAAGCTGATCCGCGATCTCAATCTCGATCGCGACAAGGTCAACGTCAATGGCGGCGCGATCGCGCTCGGCCATCCGATCGGCGCGACCGGCGCGATGCTGATCGGCACGCTGCTCGACGAGCTCGAGCGGCGCGGCCTCAAGCGCGGGCTCGTGACAATGTGCGCGGCGGGCGGTATGGCTCCGGCCATGATCATCGAGCGCATATGAGCCACGTCGTTGCGACCCAAGGGATGGTGATCGAGGAGCCGTCCAATCCGCGTCGCGAGATCGGCCTCAAGATGGCGGTGCTTGCGCGGCAGATGCGCCAGCGCTTCGACGAACGCGTCGAGCAGATGGGCGTGACGCGGGCCAAATGGGTGCTGATCGCAGCGGTCGCCGGCGACCCGGGCACCACCCAGCGTGAGATCGCCGCGAAGCTCGAAGTGTCCGACGTCACGGCTGGAAGGATGATCGATCGCGTCAGCGCCGACGGTCTCATCGAGCGCCGCGAGAACCCGCATGATCGCCGCGCCTATCGGATCTTCCTGACCCCTGCCGCGCAGCCCGTGATGGCCAAGCTGGCCACTGCCGCCGAGGCCTATGAGCGCGAAATGTTCGCATGCATGGACGAGTCCGAGCTGGCGACGATGAACGCGCTGCTCGACAAGCTGTCGCTGCATCTCGGCAACACCCGCCGCGAGACGGGCGACCGCAAGGCATTTCACGATATCCCGCTGGCCGGCGGCCGGGGCATGTCCTGAGCGCCTCGGGGACGCGGCACATCACCCGAGCGTGGATCGGCGATCAGGGCAGCGCGATCACCTGACCCTTGGTCAACGAGGTGGTCAGCTTGCCACCCGCCAGCGACACCGTGTTGGCCGGCACCGTGACCATGCGTCCATCGAGGATGATCTGCGCGCCCTCGTCGACGACCCGATAGACCGGCGCGAGGCGGGCGCCATCCGCCGCGACGAGCATCTTCCCTTTCGCGCTGGTCAGCGCCGATGCGGCGGGGGTGGCGGGATCCTCGGCGAGCGCGGGGCCGGCGATCGATGCCAGCGAGAGGGCCAGGCCGACAGCGATTTTGAGCACGCATAGTCTCCGCGATATGGGCCGATGTCGACCACGACAATGATAAGCTAGGTTGGTATTCGGCCATGCGGTTGTCAAGGACGTTGGTGCGCCGCGGCATCGGCGAGAGGGTCGGTGCCCGCCGAATTCGCGGCCGCGATGATCGCATGACTCGGACCGCGCGCGGTTGCCGTCATAAATGTGGGCGGATAGGGTCGGGAAACAGCAGCGGGACGATCATGCGCAGCTTCCTCTCGCACCGGCTCGACGGCATCGACACGTTGACGATCGAGGACGTTCCGCGGCCGGGGCTTCTGGGAGCGGGGCAGGTCCGCGTCGCGATGCGCGCCGCGTCGATCAACTATCGCGACCTGCTGACCGTGACGGGCGAACTGCGCGCGATCACGCGACCCGATCTGGTGCCATGTTCCGATGGCGCGGGCGAAGTGACCGAGGTCGCACCCGACGTTTGGCGGGTGAAGCTCGGCGACCGTGTCGCCCTGACATTCAACCCAGATTGGCAGGGCGGCGCGTTCAGGCCGACGCCCGGCGCCGTGGGACGTGGCGGCGCGATCCAGGGCGTGATGCGCGACGAGATCGTCGTCGATCAGTCCGAAGCGGTGGTGCTGCCCGCGCACCTCAGTTTCGCCGAGGGTGCCACCCTGCCCTGCGCGGCCGTCACGGCATGGCATGCGCTGTGCGGTGCCGCGCCGCTTCTGCCGGGCATGACGGTGCTGCTCCAGGGGGCCGGCGGCGTCTCGGTCTTCGCGCTCCAGTTCGCGAAGCTGTTCGGTGCGCGGGTGATCATGACCTCGTCGAGCCCGGCGCGCTGCACCCGGCTTCGCGCGCTCGGCGCCGACGAGACGATCGACTATCGCGCCGATCCCGACTGGCATGAGGCGGTGCGCGCGCTGACCGGCGGAACCGGCGTCGACCTCACCGTCGACGTCGGCGGCGCCGAGACGATCGACCGCGCGATGCGGGCGACGCGCGTCGGCGGGCGACTGGCGGTGGTCGGCCTGCTGACCGGGCGGCCGCAGGGATCGGGCGCGATCTTCTCGAGCAGCGTCGATCTCGCCATGGTCCGCGTCGGCAGCCGCGCGGACTTCGAGGACATGAACCGCGCGATCGCCTTCCACCACCTGCATCCGGTGATCGACCGTCACTACCCCTTCGAGCAACTCCCCGACGCATTGCGCCATCTCCAGACCGGCCGGCATTTCGGCAAGATCGTCATCGATTTCGCCTGATGCTTCCAACCGCGGAGGACGATGGCGAATATGACTATATCGTCGTCGGTGCGGGGAGCGCCGGCTGCGTCCTCGCCAATCGGCTGAGCGCCGATCCCGCGAACCGCGTTTTGCTGCTCGAAGCTGGCGGGCGCGACAATTGGATCTGGCTGCACATCCCCGTCGGCTATCTCTATGCCATGGGCAATCCGCGCGCGGACTGGCTCTACCGGACCGATCCCGAGGCGCGGCTTGACGGGCGGGCGCTCAACTATCCGCGCGGACGCGTGCTCGGCGGCTCGTCCGCGATCAACGGCATGATTTACATGCGCGGCCAGAGCGCGGACTATGACGGCTGGCGCCAGGCCGGCCATGTCGGCTGGGGCTGGGACGACGTGCTCCCCTGGTTCCTGAAGTCGGAGGATCATTATGCGGGCTCGACGCCGTTCCATGCGTCCGGCGGCGAACTGCGCGTCGAGACGCAGCGGCTGCGCTGGGATCTGCTCGACGCCTTCCGTGACGCGGCGGAGCAGGCCGGCATCCCGCGGACGACGGACTTCAACACCGGCGACAATTTCGGCTCGTCCTATTTTCAGGTGACGCAGAGGCGCGGGGTGCGCTGGAGCGCGGCGCGCGCCTTCCTGCGTCCGGCGCTGCACCGTCCCAACCTGCGGGTCCAGACCGGCGCCACGGCGCATCACCTGCTGTTCGACGAGGGCCGCGCGATGGGGCTTCTCTACGACGCCGGCGGACGACGCCGGGTCGCGCTGGCACGAGGCGACGTGATCCTGTCGGCCGGAGCGATCGGATCGCCCGCATTGCTCGAGCGGTCGGGGATCGGCGACGGCGCCCGACTCCAGGCCCTTGGTGTGACGCCGGTCCATCATCTCGCCGGGGTCGGCGAAAATCTTCAGGATCATCTCCAGATCCGCTGCGCCTATCGCGTCGAAGGCGCCGACACGCTCAACATCCGGGCCGGATCGTGGCTGGGCAAGACGCGGATCGCGCTCGAATATCTGCTGAGCCGATCGGGGCCGATGGCGATGGCACCCTCTCAACTCGGCATCTTCGCGCGCTCCGATCCCCTTTGCGCGACCCCCGACCTTCAATTTCACCTCCAGCCGCTCAGCCTCGCGACATTCGGCGGCGCGCTCGATGCCTTCGCTGCCTTCACGGCGAGCGTTGCCCACCTGCGCCCCGAAAGCCGCGGCAGCGTGCATATCTCGTCCGCAGATCCGGCGGCGGCGCCCGCGATCCGGCCCAATTATCTCGCGACCGAAAGCGATCGTCGTACGGCGATCGCGGCGGTGCGCCTCACCCGGCGGATCGTCGCGCAACCGGCGATGGCACGCTATCACTCCGAGGAGTTTCGTCCCGGGCCCGATACCGAGAGCGATGCCGAGA
Organism: uncultured Sphingomonadaceae bacterium; assembly: GCA_903871605.1. GTDB lineage: Bacteria > Pseudomonadota > Alphaproteobacteria > Sphingomonadales > Sphingomonadaceae > Solisphingomonas. The sequence goes on along the minus strand of CAIQHF010000036.1, from coordinate 280,446 downwards.
TCGAACGGGCGATCGGCCGGATCGCGACCACCATCTTCCATCCGGTCGGCACCGCCGCGATGGGCGCGGTCGTCGATCACCAGCTTCGTGTCCGCGGGGTAACCGGGCTGCGCGTCGTCGACGCGTCGGTGATGCCGACGATCACGTCGGGCAACACGCACGCGCCGACGGTGATGATCGCCGAGAAGGGCGCCGCGATGATCCTTGCCGCGCGACGTTAGGCGTTATGGCGCGTATATGCCGAGCGTCGGCGCGCCCTGCGGATCGGGCGTCTCGGCGCGCCAGCGCACCGAGCCCAGCGGCCGTTCGAGCCGCCGCCTCAATATGCGCTCGCCGGCTGCAAGTCCGTTATAGGTGTCGGCGGCCGCCTGCACCGCGAGATCGGCCTGGGTGAAACGGGTGCGCTGTCGCAGATAATCCTGCCATGTCGGGAAGTGAAAGCGCTCGGTCCACAACGCGACGTCGCCGAGATCGCGTGCGATCGACCAGTCGAACGCACCGTTGCGTAGCCGCACCCCCTGCAGCGCGAGCATCGCATCGTAGAAATTGCGCGCCTCTGCCGGCTCGACGCGATAGTCGATCTCGACCACGATCGGCCCACTGCGATGCGTGATCGCCAGCCGGATATCGGGCTCGTTGGTGAGCTCGACGAGACCGACGTCGGCGTCCATTGCCGCCGGCAGCGGCAACAAGAGCCCGAGCAGGGGGAGCAGCAGCAGGCCGACGGCGGAGGCGATCAGCGCCGTTGCGATGCCGTGATCCGTCGTCACCTGCCCCCAGAACCATGATCCGACCGCCAGCCCCCCGGTCAGCGACGATTGATACCAGGCGAGCGAGCGAGCGGTCACCCAGCGCGGCACAGAGAGCTGGATCGCCACGTTGAGCATCGAGATCGTGATCATATTGGCCGCGCCCGCCACCGCCATCGCCGCCATCGTCAGCAGCAGATGGTGGCTGAGGCCGATCGTCAGCACCATCAACCCGACCGCGATGGTCGCGATCCGGACCGAAATCTCGGGGGACAGCCGATCGCGCAGGTCGCTCACCAGCAACGCGCCGATCACCGCGCCGACGCCGGTCGCGCCGAGCAGCAGGCCGTAGGTGGCCGCATTGCCGTGCAGCACGTCGCGCGCGACGAGCGGGGTCAGCGCCGCGGTTGCGGCACCCATCAGTCCGAACGCGACGGCGCGAAGCATCACGGTGCGGACCGCCGGGGCGTGGATGGCATAGCGCAGCCCGGACACGATCGCGCGCGGCAGGCGCTCCGGCGGGAGCCGCGGCGGCGTGTGACGGCGACGCCACAGGAAGAAGGCGCCGAGCAGCGGCAGGTAGAGCAAGGCGTTGGTCGCGAACGCCGCCTTGGCTCCCAAAGCGAGCACGATCATGCCACCGAGCGCGGGACCGAAACTGCGCGCGATATTGTAGCTGACCGAACCCAGCGACACGGCGGCGGGCAGTTGCGCGGGGGGCACCTGCTCGCTGATCGATGCCTGCCACGCCGGGCTATAGAGCGCGACGCCGCCGCCGATCAGGAAGCAGAAGGCGAGCAGCACCCGGGGGCCCGCCAGCCCCGCGGTCGACAGCAATGTGAGCGTTGTGGCCGCGAGCGTCGAGAAGGCGAGCCCCGTCATCGCGATCTTGCGGCGATCGAACATGTCGGCGATCGCGCCCGCAGGGACCGCGACCAGCATCAGCGGCAGCATCAGCGCGGTCTGGACCAGCGCGACCATCCCGGCGGACGCCAGCCGGGTCATCTCCCACGCGGCGGCGACGCCGAGCACGAGCTGGCCGAAATTCGACAGCAGGCTCGCCGTCCAGATGTTGCGGAAGGTCGCGTCGCGAAGCGGTTCGAGCGCCTTCCAGCGCGGCTTGCCTTGCGCCTGCGACGTCTCGGCCATGCATCCCCCAATATGCGGGACCAGCCGTCCCGTCCTTCTCTACCGGCAAATCAGCGTGGCGCCATCCGGATCGCGCCGTCGAGGCGGAGCGCCTGACCGTTGAAATAGCTGTTGCGCACGAGCTCGAGCACCAGCGAGCCGAATTCCTCCGGCTTCCCCAACCGCTTGGGAAACGGCACCGAGGCGGCGAGCGACTCGAGTATCGGTGCGGGCACCCCCAGCATCGGCGGCGTCGCAAAAATGCCCGGCATGATAGAATTGACGCGGATGCCGAAATCCATGAGGTCACGCGCCATTGGCAGGACCATCCCGTTGACGCCCGCCTTGAGCGATCCATAGGCGACCTGGCCGACCTGACCGTCCTGCGCAGCCGCGCTCGACGTCAGCGTGACGACACCACGCTCGCCATCCTCCAGCGGTTCGAGCGCCGCCATCCCCAAGGCCGAGATCGAGGCGACGCGGTAGCTGGCGATGAGCACGCCCTGCGCCGAAAAGACATAATCCTCGGTCGTCATCCGGCGGAGCTCGCCGCTGTCCTTCTTGCGGCTGACGGTCTTGGCACCCTTGCAGACCTGCGCACAGTGGACGAGTACCCGCTCCTGCCCGTTCGCAGCGCGCGCTTTCTCGAACCCGGCGAGCACGCTATCCTCCTCGAGGATGTTGACCTTGCAGTAAACGCCGCCGACCTCCGCCGCGATCGCCTCACCCGCCGCTTCGTTGAGATCGAAGATGGCGACCTTGATGCCCGCCGCCGCGAGCGCCTGGACGCTGGCCTTGCCGAGCCCCGAAGCCCCACCGGTGACGACCGCCGACGTGGAGAAATCGATCTTCATGCTGTGCCTTCCCGCTCCCCGCGGCGCCGGTGACCGGTGCCCTTCCATGTGCCGGGCAATGTTCGCAGGCCGGGCCCGGCGCGGCAAGGCGATGCGGCATCGGCGGCCGCCATATCGCGGGGGCGCGGTGGAATATCGCCGTGGCGCAGAACCACCGGCCGGGCCTTTGCGGTAATGCCTTTTAGGAAGGCGGCGGCTAATCTTCTCCCAATCGCAGCGCCGAGCAGGCGCAAGCGCTGTCGTCCGTCGCCGCGGCCGACAGATTGGGGGTGTGGAGAGTTATGACGCAGGTGATGAAGGGAGTGCGGGTATTGGAGGTGGCGCAGTTCACGTTCGTGCCCGCCGCCGGCGCGGTGCTCGCGGATTGGGGGGCCGACGTGATCAAGATCGAGCACCCGGTGCGCGGCGACACGCAGCGCGGCTTTCTCAACATGGGCGGCGTCACGCTCGACCCCGCCCGGCACACGCTGTTCGAACATCCCAACCGCGGCAAGCGCAGCGTCGGCATCGACCTGTCCACCCCCGAGGGTCAGGAACTGCTCTACGAGATCGCCGCGACGGCGGACGTGTTCCTGACCAACTATCTTCCCCAGGTCCGCCAGAAGAACAAGTTCGACATCGAGCATATCCGCGCGGTCAACCCCAAGATCATCTATGCACGCGGCTCGGCCTATGGCGACAAGGGCGCCGAGCGCGAGACCGGCGGCTTCGACGGCACCGCCTTCTGGTCGCGCAGCGGGATCGCCTATTCGATGACCCCCGAGGCGCTCGAGGGGCCGCTGACGCAGGGCATTCCGGCATTTGGCGATTCGATCGGCGGCATGTTCATCGCCGGAGGCATTTCCGGCGCGCTGTTCCACCGGGAGCGGACCGGCGAGGCGGTCGAGATGGATATGTCGCTGCTCAGCGCGGCGTGGTGGGCGTCGGGCGCGCTGATCGCACAGGTTGCCGAGACGGGGATCATGACGCGCAACGGGATGCCCGTCTCGGGCGGATCGGCGCGGAACCCGCTGATGGGCAATTTCCGCACGTCGGATGGCGGCACGATCAATCTTTGCATGGTGAGCCCGACGGGTCTGATCCGCGACACGTTCGAGCATGTCGGCGTCCCCGAGGCCGCCGACGATCCGCGCTTCGCCGATGTTCATAAGCTGATCGAGAATGCAGGCGCCGCAAGCGACATCCTCGTCGCCGCATTCGCCAAGCAGCCGTTCGCCTATTGGCGCACGCACCTCAAGACGCTCAAGGGCCAATGGGCGCCGATCCAGAGCCTCAAGGACCTGCTCAGCGACGAGCAGGCGCTCGCCAACGACATGGTCGTCGAGGTCGAGATGGACGAAGGCAAGCCGCTGAAGCTGGTCCGCAACCCCGTGCAGTTCGATCACGAGCCCGTCGAGACGACGCGCTCGCCGCAGGCCTCGGAGCATACCGAGACCTTCCTGATGGAGATCGGCCTCGAATGGGATAGGATAGAGAGCCTTAAGGCTGCCGGGGCGATCGCCTGATCCGTTCCGTCCAACAATCGAGGACCGCATGAAGCCGGGAACCAAGCTCAAAAGTGCGGTGTGCGACACCGAAGTGATGGTGATCAAGGGGGGCGCCGCCATGGTGTCGTGCGGCGGCGCGCCGATGGTCGATACCAGGCCTGCCGAACTGCTCGCGATCGACCCGGCCTTCGCGGCCGGCAGCAAGATCGGCAAACGCTATGTCGACGCCGCGGGCACCGTCGAGCTGCTCTGCGTCAAGCCTGGCAGGGGTTCGCTGTCGCTCGACGGCGTCGCGCTTTCGACCAAGGATGCAAAGCCGCTTCCCTCCTCCGACTGATATGTGCCGATGAACCTGTCGTTGATCCTCCAAATGGCCGCCGAGGCGGGCCCCGATATGATCGGGCTGGTCTGCGACGGTCGGCGCTGGACGTATGGCGAGCTGTGGCGCGCGGCGATCGGCGCGGCGGAGATGATCACCCAAAGCGGTTGCGGCCACGTCGCGCTGCTCGACGAGAATAGCGAGGCGGCGGCAATTGCGCTGTTCGGCGCGGCGCTCGCCGGCATTCCCTATGTCCCGCTCAACTACAGGCTGGCCGACGCCGACCTGGCGTCGCTGGTGGCGCGGATCGCTCCCGCCTACATCGTGGGCGACGCAGATCGCGTCCAGCGGCTCGGCCACCATGCGGAACATGTGGTTCTGACGCGCCCGACGTTCGTCGCCGAGGCGGAGACGCTCGGCGAGGCCGCGGCGGAGCCGCCCGAGGCAGACGAGCCGATCGCCGTCCAGCTCTTCACCAGCGGGACGACGGCGGCGCCGAAGGCGGCGGTGTTGCGTCACGCCAACCTGCTTTCCTATATCCTCGGCACCGTCGAGTTCATGTCCGCGGGTGAGGACGAGGCCGCGCTGGTCAGCGTGCCGCCCTATCATATCGCGGGTATCGCCGCGCTGCTCAGCTCGATCTACGCGATGCGACGCATCCTGCTACTGCCCGCGTTCGATCCCGATGCCTGGCTCGCGTTGGCTGCCGCCGAACACGCGACCAACGCCTTCGTCGTCCCGACGATGCTTTCGCGGATCATCGCGCGGATCGACGAGGGGGCCAAGCCAGATCTCGGGTCGCTACGCGCTATCGCCTATGGCGGTGGCCGGATGCCCGCCGAGATGATCGACCGAGCGCTCTCGCTCTTTCCGGACACGGGCTTCACCAACGCCTATGGACTGACCGAGACCAGCTCGACGATCGCGCTGCTCGGCCCCGACGAGCATCGCGTCGCGCATCGTGCCGGCGATCCCGCGGTGCGCGCGCGCCTGGGTTCGGTGGGCAGGCCGCTGCCGACGATCGAGCTGGAGATCCGCGACGACGAGGGCCGCCCCCTCCCCGCCGGCGAACGTGGCGAAATCTACGTCCGCGGCGACCAGGTATCCGGAGAATATAAGGAACGCAGCGCGCTCGATGCCGAGGGCTGGTTCCCGACGCGTGATGCAGGATGGCTCGACGCGGAGGGCTATCTCTTCCTCACCGGTCGCGCCGACGACGTGATCGTGCGCGGCGGCGAGAATATTTCCCCGGGAGAGATCGAGGATGTCCTGCTGACCCATCCCGCCGTCGCGGAGGTCGCCGCGGTCGGCGTGCCTTCGGTCGAATGGGGCGAGGCCGTGGGCGTCGCCCTGGTCGTGAAGCCGGGATGCGCGGCGCCCAGCGAAACGGAGCTTCGTACGCTGGTGCGCGACCGGCTGCGGTCGTCGCGCGTGCCCGAGCGGATCGTGGTGCGCGATGCGCTGCCCTATAACGAGATGGGCAAGCTGCTACGGCGCGAGGTCCGCAAATTATTCCAGGCGTGAAGATCGTCGCAGCCGGGCCGGTCATCCCGCTGTCCCGCGCGGCCGACGCGATGCTGGCACGGCTTGCCCGCGCAACCGCAAGCGCCGCGATCGCGGCGCTCGATGGCGGGACGCTGCTCGGCGAGCGTGCGATCCTGATCGGTGCGTCGATACCCGGGCGCATTTCGGCGGGTGGTGCGTGCCGGCTGATCGCCGCGCGAGACGATTTCGTCGCGCTCAATCTCGCGCGGCCTTCCGATCGCGAACTCATGCCGGCGTTGTTCGAGGATGCCGCGCTCGATCCCGACGACGACGCGGCGATCGCACACCGCGTGGGCAATCGGGAGGCGGCCGCTCTGGTCGCGCGCGGGCGGACGATGGGGCTGCCGATCGCGACGATGCGCGAATGCCGCCCCGCTCGCCCCCAATCCCATTCGCTGCTCTGCCCGGGTCTGGCGTTCGTCGGAACACGCCGCGGCCGGCCGCGCGTGCTCGATCTGTCGGCCTTGTGGGCAGGCCCGCTCGCGGCGCATCTTCTATGGCTGGCCGGTGCCGAGGTCATCAAGGTCGAAAGCACGCAGCGGCCCGACGCGATGCGCGACGGACAGCCAGCGTTCCACGCGCTGCTCAACCAGGGCAAGCAGAGCGTCGCGCTCGATCTTCGCGACGTGGCAGACCGGCAGGCGCTGTTGGCGCTGATCATGGATGCCGACATCGTCATCGAGGCCGCGCGCCCCCGCGCACTTGCGCAATTGGGGATCGACGCCGCGGCGATCGTGGCAGCGACGCCCGGTCTCGTCTGGCTCACGATCACCGCGCACGGCACCACTGGCGAGGCCGCCAACTGGGTGGGCTTCGGCGACGATGTCGGCGTGGCCGCCGGGCTAAGCGCCGAATTGTATGACGCGACCGGTGGTGTCGGGTTTGTCGGCGACGCGATTGCCGATCCCCTGACAGGCATCCGTGCAGCGGAGGTCGGCTGGCAGATGTGGCGAGGCGGCAGCGGTGGCCGGTTCGGCATCGCCATGCGCGACGTCGCCGCGATCTGCGCCGCGTACGAGCGCGAGCGCGACCCGCTTGCCTGGCGACGAACGCTCGTCTACTGGACCGCCGGCGAAGGCGGATGCTTTCCGCACCATCGCCCCCGAAGCTCCGTGCCGGCCGCGACGCTCGGTTCGGGCCCGGGGAGATGGACTGCGATCGCCGCGCGATGTTGATCCGGCGCGCCGAGCTTCTCGACGGACGCGTCGTCGACGTGCGGCTCGAAGAAGGCATGATCGTGGCGATGGGCGCGCTCGCTGCGCACCCCGGCGAAGCCTTGCTCGACGCCGCCGGCGGTCTCTTGCTGCCCGGTTTGCACGATCACCACATCCACGTCGCTGCGCTTGCCGCCTCGCTCTCGTCGGTCCGCTGCGGTCCGCCCGACATTGTCGATGCCAGCGGGCTCGAAGAGACGTTGCGCGCCGCCCCGGGAACGGAGTGGCTGCGCGGCACGGGCTATCACGAAAGCGTCGCGGGGCTGCTCGACGCACGCATGATCGACGACTTCGTCGCCGATCGGCCGATCCGGATCCAGCATCGCTCGGGCCGGATGTGGTTCCTCAATTCTGAGGGCCTGGCGCGTATCCTCGAGGGACGCGATGCGCCGCCCGGGCTGGAACGCGAACATGGCCGTTTTACCGGACGTTTGTTCGAAGGCGACGCCTGGCTCAGGACCGTGCTTGCCGCCAGCCCGCCCTCCTTCGCCGCCGTGGGCGCGATGCTCGCCAGGTTGGGGGTAACCGGCGTGACCGAGATCTCGCCAGCCAACGACGCGGTGATCGCGCGGCATTTCGCCCGCGAGATGGCACGCGGCGCGTTGCCGCAGCGCGTGCTGCTTGCCGGAAGCCTCGGTCTCAAGATTGCCGACGTCGCCCCCCGCCTGACGCTCGGCCCCGCCAAGCTGCACCTCCACGAGGCCAGGCTCGCGGCACTGGACGAGGCGGCCCGTTTCGTCGCCGCCGCCCATGCCCAGGGCCGTGTCGTTGCGGTGCACTGTGCGACCGAGGTCGAGCTCCTCTATACGCTGGCGCTGTTCGACGAGGCGGGTATTGCAGCGGGCGACCGGATCGAACATGCCTCGGTGACGCCCGACTTCGCGCTCGACGAGATCGCGCGGCGAGGCCTCGCGGTGGTGACCCAGCCGCATTTCATCGCCGAACGCGGCGATTCCTATCGCCGAGACGTCGAGACCGACGTTCAACCGCTTCTCTACCGCCTGCGCGCCTTCACCGCCGCCGGCGTCACGCTCGCGGGCGGGAGCGACGCGCCTTTCGGGAACGCCGACCCCTGGGCCGCGATGGCCGCCGCGGTATCGCGCACGACACGTGGCGGTGCGGTCATCGGTGCCGACGAGGCGCTGACGCCGGAGCAGGCGCTCGACCTCTATCTGTGCGATCCGGTCGCGCTCGACCGGCGGCGCGAGGTCGGCGTCGGCGCGGTCGCCGACCTTTGCCTGTTGCATCGGCCCTGGCGCGAAGCGCGCACCTCGCTCTCATCCCGCGACGTTCGCGCGGTCTTCGTCGACGGTCGGCGGATCGATGATCGCATCGATCAGCCCCCAGCGTAGTGCCGTCTCCGCGTTGATGCGCCGACCGGACAGGATCATAAGCGCCGCTCGCTGGCGTCCGATACGGCGTGTCACCGAGACGCAGCCGCCCGCCCCGGGAATGATCCCCATCGCCAACTCGGGCAGCTGAAACCAGGCCGAGCGGGTCGCGGTCAGCCGCGTGGCGAACGCTGCGATCTCGAGGCCGGCGCCGACGCAGGCGCCTTGCACATGGACGTCGAAGCTGCCGCTAAAACCGACAAGCGCGCGGGCGGGAAGCGTGCGCATCCGGATACCATGCGCGGTTGCGGGATCGCGCGTCGTGCCGAATTCGGCGAGATCCGCGCCGACGCTGAACGCAGGGCCGATGCTGCGCAGGCTCAGCCTGCGGATATCGGGATCGAGCGCTGCAACGCTGAACGCGGCATGCAGATCGTCGCGCATCGCGCGATCGATCGCATTGCGTGCCGATGGACGATCGAGCGTGACGAACAGCCAGTCCCCCGTCCGATCGAGATGCACACGCCCCGGGGCGATCGGCGGCTTGGCGATTCGGGTGGAGAGCCAGTTGGCGTGCTCCGCACTTCCCTGCAGCATCGCCAGACACATCGATTCAAGCGTCAATGCCGTCTCCGGATCGCATGTTTCGATGCGGCGCAGCATCTGAACGACAGCCGCCGCAGCACGTGGTGCGCGCTCGATATTCGCGACCAGGCGACCGGCGGACACAGGCGGTTCGATGATGGCGTCGAGCCATGGCACAGATGGGTGTTCGCCCCTGCCGATCCCGACAAGCGGAACGGGCGGCAGCGCGGCAAAGCCTGCATCGGTCACGTACTTGTCGAGCCGGATCAGTGCGACGCAGCGAGCCGCGTCGCCATGCGTGTCGGTGGCGCCCGCCAAATGCTCTGCTGTCTGGCTGCTCATCGCCGCTTCACTTCTTTCCCTACCACCCATCTCTTCATGCCCGCGCGTGGCGATAATCGTCCAGTATACCGATAACGGTTCGTTCGACGATCGGCGACAGCCGGCCTGATATCCTGCCGCAACGCAACCGAGACCATCTCATTTATTGTTGACTCTGCTCGGCGCCTGACGGAACATGCTGCAAAACAAGGAGAGAGAGAGATGGCTACGGTTCTGAAGCCGGCGAAAGCCAAGGCCGCGCAACGCGTGATCGAAGTTCTCGACTTTTTCGACGAGCAGCATCGCCAAGCATCCGTGATGGACATTGCCCGACGCTATAATCGCCCCCAATCGAGCACGTCGGAGTTGCTTGCTAGCCTGGTCGACCTCGGCCTGCTCTACAAGGACGCCGCATCGCGTTCCTACACGCTCACCCCGCGGGCCGCGATCCTCGGCTCGCTGTCCCAACCCCGCGTCGTGCGGGACGGCGTGCTTTCCACGCTTGTCGACGATCTTCGCAGCCAGACCGGGCACGGCGTCGTGCTCGTCGGAATGGTCGGGCCCAACGCCCAGATCTTCCGCTGGAAGCCCGGCGTGCGGCCGCTCGAATCGATCGCCGGCCAAGGCCTCTTCAGCGGTGTGCAGGATCGGCTCTGCGACACCGCAGCGGGCTGGCTGTTGCTCTCGACGCTGCCGACCCAACGGCGCGAGGGACTGCTCCGACGGCTTAATGCGGAAGCAGCGGACGACCGCAAATTCGCGCATGGCGAGATGAGCGGGCGCATCCAGGAATGCGACCGCGAGGGTTATGCGATCGGCCCGATGGGGTTCGATATTTCGGCGTCGCTCGCCGCCGTCCTGTTGCCGAGCGAACCCAATGAACGGCCGATGGCTTTGGGCTTTGTCTATAACAAGGCGGACGATGTCGATCCGACCTCGCTGATCGCGGTGCTCGAGCGCTCGGTACATCAATGCCTGGCTCCGTCCGGCGGGATCGATAGGCTGTCGCCGATCGCCAACGCCGCCTGAACCATCGACGCAAAAAAGCCGAGCGAAGCTTCAGGGCAGAGACGGACAACCCGTTTCTGCCCCGTTTTGCTCAGCTCATCTGCATGTTCAGGATCGGCCCGTCGAACCCGCCACTCAGCTTCGCCATGCCCTCGGCGAGTTGCGCGGGCGTGGCGCCCTTGAGATAGCCGTCGATCAGCTGCTGATAATTGCTGATCAATCCCTCGACCGCCTTCGACAGCCGCATGAAATCGAACCCTTCGGCATGGAGACCGATCTGTTGCCGTGGGATGTTGGAATAGTCCTGCTGCGGGATCGTCGGGAATTTGTCGCTGTCATAGGGGAGCATCACCGGGGTCATCGGTACCTCCGGCTCCTGCCCTTCCGGAAAATGCGCCAGCGACCATAGCTCGAACATGCAGCTTTCGGGCCCGAGCGGGCGAATTCGGTAGGCGGCCATGCTCGAAAGAAACGGCAACAGGAAATAATTGGGGAAGAGGAACTCGACCGCCTTGACCGGCGTGTTGACCGCGATGGCGTTGAGGTCCGGCGTCGCCTCGCCGCGCGCGCGTCCCTGCTCGGTGACCTGATGATTGAGCATGCCGAACCAGGTCATGATTGCTTGATAGGGATCCTCGGGCAGATCGACGTCGAGCATCGTCTGAGCAATCGCGACGTCCTTCCGGTGGCACATGCCGGCCATGCCCTCGCTGAGCAGCTCCATATGCTTGACCTGCGCCTCGATATTGTCGCGGATGCTCAGGTTCGGATTGATCGGCTGGCCGATGCCGCCGGTATCCTGCCCGTACATGCTGTTGTAGAGGATCGGCACCATGTTCTGGAGCTGTGGGTGCGTGCGCATCACGTGATAGCCTTCCATGAAGGCTTCCATCGCGGTCTTCCAATTGGCCGGAAGCACCGTCGCGAAACACCATTCGGCGCGCATCGTGTCGGCATTATAGGCGTCCAGCCCGGCGGCGAGCGACCCCACCGACTCGCGCAGCGACACCGCCTCGTCGTCGAAGGTGATGAAGGCGCATCCGATGAATTCCTCCACCCGACACGGCTTGAGCGCGAGATCGTCCGGGTCGAGCTGGGTCTCGGAAAACATGTGGCGGCCATAGACGAAGGTGCTCTTTCCCTCGGCGTTCCATCGCCATCCATGGAACGGGCAGATGAAGCCCTTGACCTTGCAATTGCCATGACCCTCGGCGAGCTGCACGCCGCGGTGCCGGCAGGCGTTGTGATAGGCGCGCACGCCATCCTTGGTGCGTACGACGATGACCGACTTACCGAGATTGGCATATTCGATCCAGTCGCCGATCTCGGGAATCTGTTCGAGCCGGCACGCCATCTGCCAGACATGCGGCCAGAGTCGCTCGGTCTCGAGCTTGTAGAATTGCTCGTCATAATAGCGCTTGGTCGGAATGCGCTCGGGGTCGATCACCGGATATGGCACCCGCCCCAGCGATGGATCAGCCTCTGCCATCGGACACCTCTCGATTCTGAATATGCGCGCAGCCTATCGGTGCCGCGCGGCACCGCAACGCCGATCGGCGATCGCGCGAATATATCGCCAATAGGATACCGCCGCGACATCGCGTCCAGAGCCACACGCGTCGATCGGGCCTGATCGCCGCGGCGATGGCTTCCGCCTTGCGCCTGCCGGGCAGTGCAGGCCTGCGCCCGACGGCCCATAGTCCACGACTGGCAGCGATGAGGAGCCAGGATGTCCGACATTGTTAATTCCGAGGCCGAGCGCCTGCAGGCGCGGGAGGCGGCGATCACCGGTCACCCTCCCCGTATCCCACCGATGGATCCCGAGGAATTCACCGACGAGATGCACGAATCGACGCGCGCGCTGCGGCGTGCGGCGGGGCTGCCGCCCGACGCCCCGATCCCCGAATATGTCGCCACGGCGCTGCGTCACCCCACGCTCTACCGCGCGCACACCGCGCTAGCGATCCTGTTGATGAGCCAGGGCGCGCTTTCAGCCCGCGATCGCGAACTGGCGGTGTTGCGGACGGGCTGGCTGTGCGAAGCGCCGTTCGAATGGGGCGAGCATGTGGCGATGGGCAAGCGCGTCGCCGGCGTGACCGACGAGGAGATCGAATGGGTCATCGTCGGCTCGGCGGCACCCGGCTGGAGCGATCACGATCGCGCCATCTTGCGCGCCGTCGAGGAACTACGCGACGACGCGATGATCTCCCAACCGACGTGGGACAGGCTGGCCGAGCGGCTGGACCATCAGCAGCTGATCGAGCTGCCAATCCTCGTCGCGCAATATATGGGCGTCGCCTTCGTACAGAATTCGCTCCGGGTTCGGCTGATGGAGGGCAATATCGGCCTGGCGGCCCGCTGACCGCATCAACCGTCTGCGTGCGGCGGAGCCTGGTCCGGCAGGCTCATCCGGTATGACAGGTCGGGCGACTGGATGCTCGACTGCCGACCGTCGCCATGGATGACCGTCACGCGACCGAATGCGGGCGTCGTGACGAAGCCCGTGGCGTCGTCGATCCATCGGTGCAGCGCGGCGCGCGCGCGTTCGAGCTCGCCGCCTTGCGCCTTGACGTCGCCGGACGCCTCGAGCTCGCCCGCCAGCTTGAGCACGCGCTCGGCGATCGCGTCGACGCCGCTCGCCGCGATGCCCGGGTCCTGCTGGTCGCGATCCATCCTGCTCTCCCACCCCGATCCGTCGCGGTTGCGGCCAATGCTGCGACAAAGCGATCGATATCGCCAGCGGCTCCGCAATCCGCATTCGACACCGCACGGGCGATGTGTGCGGCGGGCGATTGGAGGCGGCGACGGACCCTGCGATAATCACATGCTGATCGCTGGAGGGCATGATGGCCGATGATGACGTCGAAGTCGCGAGCGCCGCGCGCAAATATTGGTCGGCGGACGGCTACAAGCCCGGCGGCGTCTTGCGCGAGGTCGATTATGCCTCCCAGTCAACGGGTCTCGATCCCGCGCTGGCCGGGATCAAGATCGTCGATTGCGACACGCACATCACCGAGGCACCCGATCTCTTCACCTCGCGTGCGCCGGCAAAGTTCAAGGATCGGATGCCGCACGTAAAACGGGTCAACGGCACCGATCGCTGGTTCGTCGGCGATCGGGACTTCGGCACGCTCGGTGGCAACGTGATCCGCAACGACAATCACAAGCTGCTCGGTCGGCTCGCCTTTCCGACGCTCGACGAGGCGCATCCCGGCGGCCACGAGATCGCCCCGAGGCTGCAGGCGATGGACGACATGGGCGTCTATGCGCAGATCTGCTATCATAATTCAGGCGTCACCCAGGCCGGATCGCTGATGTCGCTCGGCGACAACGCGCTCGCGGTCGCGGTGATCAAAACCTATAACGACGCTGCGATCGAACGCCAGAAAGCCTCGGGCGAGCGGCTGTTCACGCTCGGCCATCTGCCGATCTGGGACAAGGCCGAGATGGAAAAAGAGGCGCGGCGCTGCGTCGACATGGGCATCAAGGGCTTCGTCCTGCCCGATACGCCCGAGCGCATCGGCGTGCCCTCGTTCACGCACGACTATTGGGATGAATTCCTGCAGCTATGCAACGACACGGGCATGCCGCTGAACTTCCATCTGAACGCAGCGATCGATCCCAATACGCTGACCTGGGAAGGTTTCCAGTTCGAGCAGACGCTGTCCGTGGTCGCGACGATGTTCTCGATCGGCAACGCGGCAACGCTCGGCAACTGGATGGTCAGCGGCAGGCTCGATCAATATCCCAAGCTCAAGATCGGCTTGATCGAGAGCGGCATGGGATGGGTGCCTTTCGCGCTCGAGGCGCTCGAGCATCAGTTCGACGAGATGCTGCCCACGATGTCGAACGTGCTGACGCGCCGGCCGTGGCAATATTTCCGCGACCATTTCCATTGCACCTTCTGGTTCGAAACGATCGGGCCGAAGCTGCTGCTCGAGACGATCGGCGTCGAGAATGTGCTGTTCGAGACCGACTTCCCCCATCCGACCTCGCTCTATCCGGGCGTGCAGGCGCACATCATGAACACGCTCGGCGGCTATGACTATGGTATCCGCAAGAAGGTGCTCGAGACCAACGCGGTCAAGCTCTACAATCTGCCGTTCTGATTGCGGCCCGGCGGCGGTCTTACGCGACCGCCGGGCCGTCGATCACGAAATGCTCCATCGCGCCGCCGCGCGAGACTGGCATCACCAGCGCGCGAAACGCCGCACTTGCCGGCGCTTCGTTGAACGCGGTGTGCGCCGCCATGTCGGCCCATTCGATCAACAACAGGAATTTCTCGGGATTCTCTACGCCCCGACCGAAACGCACCCAGCGTACCCCGGGCAGCTGGGCGAGCAGCGGCACGCCGCGCTCGGTCATCACCGCCATCATCTCGGCGCCTGCGCCTTCCCTTGCCAGCAGTTCGGTGCGTTCGAGCAGCATGTCAATCTCCCGATGCGGCCGCTTTGGGCACGACCGACGCATTGAGGAAAGGATCGTTGCCGATGAAGATCGGCGTGCTGTCGAACAGCGAGATCCGCCACGCGCCATCGCTGCCATGCTGGAACGCCATGCGGCAATCGGCGACGATCGTCGGCCCGACGAGATTGACGATCGGTGGTTTACCCTCGCCCGAATAATTGACCAGCGTGAACGCGACGCTGGCCGAGTCCGGCGCATCGAACGTCGTCAGGAAATTGGAGATGGCATGGCGCTGGGTGCGCACCCCGTCGCGCTGCTGCGCGCGGACGCGCTCGTTGCGCGCGGCATAGAAGGCGCGAATCGCAGCGTGGCCGATATGAGGCTTGCCCGCCAGAATGTAGGTGCAGTCCTCCGTGCACAGGCTGGCGATATCGGTGCCGCCGTTGATGTCGAGCTCGCGGCACCATTCCGCGATCAGTTGCTGAATCTCGACAACGGATTCCGCCGTTCCCGGGGTGAACCTCGGCATAGTCTCTCCTGTCGCGCATGCAGGTCATCGCTGCCCGGCTTGTTGTGGCGTGCCCGAGGGGGCGGCCGCAACTCCCGCTGCACGACGCATCGCACGTGCGATCAGCCGCGCGCGCGTCGACGCAGCAGGAGGTGTCGGATGTGCTTCGCCCTATGCTCGGCGCGACGAAGGTGAAGAGGATCGAAGATGGCCGTCGCCGTATATGAACGCATTCTCCATTTGCTCGAGGCGGAGGGGATCGATGCGCTGTTCGGCATCCCCGATCCGGGCTTCGTCCACATGGCCGTGACCGCAGAAGCGCGGGGCTGGCAGGTCGTCGCACCGCATCACGAGCAATCCGGCGCGTTCATGGCCGACGCCTGGAGCCGGATGACGGGAAAGCCCGGCGTCTGCTTCGGGACGATGGGACCCGGCGTCGCCAATCTCGCGGCGGCCGCGATCGTCGCCGCGAAGGAGAATTCGCCGACGATCTTCCTGGCGGGCAACCGCGCGCGCTCGGAGGAGCATCGCGTCAGGCGCGGCCGCATTCAATATATCAGCCAGACCAGATATTTCGAACCCTCGATGAAATATGTCGGCGTGATCGAATATGCCGAGCGCACCGACGACATCCTCCGCGAGGCGCTGCGCGTCGCGCAGTCCGGCAAGCCGGGCCCGGTCTATGTCGAGATCCCCAGCCATGTCCTGCATCAGACCCCCGAATGGGGGCCTTTGCTCGCGCCCGAAGACTATCGCCTCGTCCACATCCCCGCCGCCGCGCCGCATGTCGACAAGGCGGTGGCACTGATCGGCGCCGCCAATGCGCCCGTGTTGCTCGTCGGCCAAGGCGTGCACACCGCCCGTGCGCAGGCGCGGGTGGGCGAACTCGCCAGGCTGCTCGGCTGCCCGATCGTGCAGACGTCGGGGGGCACCAGCTTCATTCCCGGGCTCGAGGATCGCACCTTCTCCTACGGCTTCTCGCCCTCGGCGGTCGAGGCGGTCGAGGCGTCGGACTGCGTGATCGCGATCGGCACCGAGCTCGGCGAGCCCGTCCATCTCGGCCTTACCCACCATTGGGCGGAGGGAGACGCCGCGCGCGCGTGGATCTACATCGAGCGCGATCCGCTCGCGTTTGGCGTCAATCGCCGGATCGACGTGCCAATGGTCGCCGATCTGCGCGACGCGGTGCCGCAACTCGTCGCCGCGCTGACCGACAAGCCGCGCGCGCCGTCCGTCGACCTCGATCGCTGGGTGAAGGCCGAGGCGGATCTCAAGATCACGCTCGACGACGAGGCGCCGCGCGGCCAGCCGCTGATCAACACGGCGCGGCTGGTGATCGAGGCGACCAAGGCATTCCCGCAAGACGGCATCATGGTCCGCGACGGCGGATCGATCACGATCTTCACCTGGACCTATTCGCAGGCACGCCCCCACGATGTGATGTGGAACCAGAATCTTGGCCATCTCGGCACCGGCCTACCCTATGCGATCGGCGCCTGCCTCGCGACCGGCGGTACGCGCCCCGCGATGCTGCTGACCGGCGACAGCAGCTTCATGTTCCACATCTCCGAGCTCGAGACCGCGGTGCGCAAGAAGCTGCCGGTGATCTGCGTGGTGAGCTGCGACTATTCATGGGGCCTCGAGGTCGGCGTCTATCGCCGGATGCTCGGCGCCGACTCGCCGGAGACCGAGGCGCATTGGAGCAGCGGCGTGCGCTTCGACAAGATCGCCGAGGGCTTCGGCGCTTACGGCGAATATGTCGATCGCGACGAGGAGATCGGTCCCGCGATCCGGCGTGCGCTGGCGAAGGGCGGGCCGGCGGTGATCCAGGTGCCCGTCGATCCGGACGCCAACGCGACCGAGGCGCCCAATTATCAGGAATATTCGACGTGGGGGCATTATTCGCCAGGCAGTTGAGCGCCCGATCAGCGCGTCACAGGTCCGGCGCGGTCGCGTTGAGCAACATCACCCAGAAGCCGAAGAAGGCGGCTAGCGCGGTGAGTTCGACCGTGCCGCGCTCGCCATAGCGCGCCGCGACGCGCGCGAAGAGCGGCCCCGGAACCGTGCCCGATACGGTGGCGAGTGCATATTCGATCACCAGTCGCTGCTCGTCGTCGAACAGGGCGCTGGTCCGCCAGTGGCTCAGCGCGGCGAGCTGCGCGGCGCTCAGCCCCGCCGCCTTCGCGCCGGCGACCCGCGCGCGAAAGGCATAGCGGGCACCGAAGTGGCGATTGACCACCTGTATCGCGAGTTCGCGCAGATCGGCACGGGCGCACCAGGGCAGGTCGAGCGCAATCTGACGGCTCAGCCCGGCCAGCCCGAGCGCGAGCCGCGGACTGAGCGCAGCCACCGCCATGCCGGCATGGTCGGCGTCGAATGCGGGATCGTACGCGCCCGGAAACAGCTTGGCGAACAGCGTGGCCAGTTCGGCGCGGGTCTGGTCGTCGGGTTCGCCGGGATAGTCGTCCGGCCGGAACACCCCGGTGACGCGCATCGTCGACTCCCCCGGACCAACAGACTCTCGCCAGGCGCACGGCGCAAGGCCGAGTGCCTTGCCGATCGGATCCGGGCTAGGCGGCGGCCGAATGCGCGGCCGATTGCACGCTCGCGACTGGCTTGGTCTGCGACAGCGACGTCCCGAACGTGTGGAAACAGGCGGCGTGGAGTCCGCCCAGGCCGCCGGCCACGAAGACCAGCACGTCCTTGGGCTCCGGCGCGGCATAGACGCGACCATCGGAACGGATGCGGCCCTGCCCATCGAGCTGGTCGCGATGATGCCGGTTGAGATAGCGGGCATCGACGCTGGCATATTTCCAGAGCGTTTCTTGCACCGCCTCGATGTCGGGCATTTCGCGACCGACGATCTCGGCGCAGATCGGATTGAGCGCGATCAGCGCTTCGCCGAACGGCACCGCCCCCGAAAAATTGTTGCAGCCGACATAGGCGTAGGACTTGCCGACCATCTCGAGAAAATCGCTCGCACTGTGCGACGTGGTATCGAGCACGTTCATCGTGCCCATCGTTCCGAACGAGGTGACGGCATCGCCCGCGACGCCTCGCCGCTCGGCCAAAGGCGCCCAGGGCGATTTCTCCTCCCATTCGCCCGTCACGATCCCGGCAATGCGCCCCGGCGATCCGAAGGTGGTCTGCGACGTGCCGCCTGCGGTCTGCCCCGCGACATTGCGCATGATCAGGCGGACGGCGCGGCCGACCGCGGCCGAGATCCCGGGGACGCCGCCAAGACATCCGTAGCTCATCGGGATATCGAGCGCGTGACGGACGGGGCCGTTGACGACGAACGCCGGATAGACGGGCGCGGTGGTCGCATTGACGCCGTAGAGCTCGAAATCGGGATCGGCGATCGAGGCGATCATCGCGATCAACAGCTCGAGCGATTCCGCGGGCGCGCCCGCCATCACCGCGTTGATGACGATCTTCTCGACCGTGCACGGCACGTTGCCCGGCAGCGTGCCGACGACCTCGTCGGGGTAGCGATCATTGCTCGAAAGGAAGGTGCGCACGCGCGCGTCGGTGGGCGGGACCAGCGGAAGACCGTCGCCCCATCCCTGCGCCATCGCGAAGCGCCCAAAGGATTCGATGTCGAGCTCGGCCTCGTGGCGACGGCTCGCCAGCCAGTCGATCTCGCAACCCTCGGGCCCGCAATCGCGGCTGACCAGCGGCTTGAGCACCGGCGCCGCGCGGTGCGCGCCGGGCCGGATCAGTTCGATCGTCATGCCGCCTTCTCCCGCGCGGCCAGGCTCGCGCCCATCGTCCGCAGCACGCCCTCGAAATGCGCCTCGCCGATCGGCAGCACGTCCTGCTTGAGCTGCTCGTTGAGCGGATAGGGCAGGACATGGACGCGCAAGCCGGAACGGCCGCCACGCGCGGCGATCTCGTGCGCGAACGTCTCGAAATTGGCCGTCGCGATCGCGGTCGTCGGCAGCCCGGCATTGGCGGCCGTGATCGCGTCGCGAACCGTCCATCCGGTGCAAGAACCGCAATTGGCGAGACCGACGACGGCGACGTCGATCGACTCGATGAACGCCTGATATTCGCGTTCGCACCGCTCGCCTTCGTCGCCCGTGCGGCCCGCGGAGCGCCAGAAGACGACTTCGGCGCCGGCTTCGCGGAATTTCTCCGCCCACAATTCGCTGATCCAGTCCCACGCGCGCCACATCCGGTCGAGGCGAAAGCCGACGCGCTTGCCGACCAGAGAGCCGGCGTCGGGGCCGGCGTGCGCGATGTCGTCTTCGCGCCTCGCTGTAGGATCGAGAACCAAACCGACGGCCATGTTCGCCTCCTCCTGGCTGATCCCGGTCGGCGTCGCCTGTTGCTGCGCCAGTCGATGCGCCGGGCTTGCGGCTCCGCAAAGCCGATCAGTGCTTATTGCAGGTTGAGCGCTTTGCGCCCAATGTGTTTCGTGATCGATTTTGATGAGTTTGGTGCATCATGCTCAGTCTCCGCAGCCTGAATCATCTGGTCACGCTTGCGGATCGACTGCACTTTGCGCGGGCTGCCGAGGAACTCGGCCTCTCGCAGTCGGCGCTCAGTCGATCGATCGCCTCGCTGGAGAACCAGCTCGGCATGCGGCTGTTCGACCGCGACCGGTCCGGCGTGACGCTCACGCCGCAGGGACGGATGGCGTCGAAGCGCGCGATGGTGCTGCTCGCCGACGCGCAGGATTTCGAGCGGCAATTGTTGCTGAGCGTGGGCGCCGAGGCCGGGCATGTCCGGTTCGGCATGGCGCCGATGCCGGCGCTGGCGCTGCTGCCGGCGGTTATGTCCGAACGGTTGCGCGATCTGCCCGAAGTTACCAACGAGGTGGTGGTCCGCGATGCCGATGCGCTGTGGGCGCTGTTGCTCGCCGGCGAGATCGAGTTCTTCGTCACCAACGCCGGGTTCGCGTTCGACTCGCCGGCGCCGCGCGCCGAGATACTCGGCCATTTCCCGATCAGTTTCATCGTGCGCGCCGGTCATCCCCTGCTCAGCGGCGATTGCCCTGGCACGCGCTATCCGGTGGTGCGGTCGAGCTGGTCGGGGCTGCCGCTCCCGCCCGACATCCAGCAGCGGATCCGCGGCACCGCGAACATCATCGAGGATTTCGGGACGCTGGCGGCGATCACCGCGGCATCCGACGCGATCTGGTTCTCGTCGACCTATGCGGTGATCGACGAGCTGCGCGCCGGGCGCCTATGCGAGCTGCCGCGACCCGACGATGCCGAAACGCGCGGGGTCGACGTCATCATGTATTCGCTCGAGCGACGGTCGCAATCGCCCTGGGCGCGCGCGCTCAAACAGGCGCTGCGCCAGCGGATCGCCGCGCTCGCCAAGCAGCGAACGTGACCGCGCGCGACCGCTGCCCGCCGATCAGTCGCTGGCGCTGCGCGCCATCGCAAAACCGTGTCGCAGATGGTCGAGCTGACCATCGGGGACAGGCGCGAAGACGAGCGGGTCGTCGGTGCTTCGGATCGCATCGATGTCGGCGGCGACCTGCTCGATCGTCCATGATGGGTGATAGACACCCTTGCTCTCGGCGATAAACGCACGCGCGACGCGGCCGCCCATCGCGACGAGTATCTCCCCGGATAGCGAACAGCGTTCGTGCGCGAGCCAGGCGACAGCGGGCGCCACCATATCCGGATCCATTGGCGGGAAGGCGCTGGTGTCGACACCCTCGGACATCCGCGTCACCGCTGCGGGGACGATGACGTTGCTGGTCACGCCCTCGGCCGCGCCCTCGATTCCGATCGTGTGCGACAGCCCGATCAGCCCGGCCTTGGCGACGCTGTAATTGGCGACCTCCGACTTGCCGTAGAGGCCGTTGATCGACCCGGTCAGCACGATCCGGCCATAGCCCGCGGCGCACATCAGCGGGAAGGCGGCGCGCACGACATGGAAGGCGCCGCGCAGATGCACGTCGAGTACCGCCTCGAAATCAGCCGGTGACATCGTCTTGAGCGGCGCGCGGCGGACATTGCCCGCGCTGTGGATCAGGATGTCGATGCGGCCGAAGCGATCAAGCGCTGCCCGGACGATCGCCTCCCCGCCTTCGGGCGTCGCGACCGAGAGGGTGGAGGCGATCGCCTCGCCCCCGGCCGCCTCGATCTCGCGCACCACATCGGCCGCCGGGCCGGCGTCATGACCGTCGCCGGTCATCCCGGCGCCGATATCGTTGACGACGATCCGCGCGCCGCGCGCGGCCAGCAGCAGAGCATAGGCGCGCCCTAATCCCCGGCCTCCGCCGGTGATGACCGCCACGCGTCCGTCGAACCTGTATCGCGCCATGACTCTCCGCCCGATGTCCTCGTTCCGTCGCACTTGCCGGTCAGGGCTCCCGCCGCGCGACCCCCACAGTACGCGACGGGAGCCACGCTCCCGGAGGAGATCGTCAGGCGCTGCGGCTGGGCAGTTCGGCGATCGCCGTGCCGAACGCGGAAACCTCGTCGCGATGCGTCTTGGCGACCTGCTGGATCTCGACCAGCTTCCTGCCGCCTTCCTCATATTTGCGGATCACGCTGCCATCGATGTAGATCGCGTCGCCATCCGGATTGTGCCGGCGGATCTGACACTTGCTCTGGCGCAGGAATCCGGCGTCGCCGATCCAGTTGGTGACGTGGTGGGTCAGCCACGAGCAGCGCTCGGGGCCGTAATCATAGGCGCCGGGCGCACCGACCTCGAGCGCGAAGGCCTCGTCCCAATGGACGCGCTCGGGACAATCGGGCACATTGAAGCGATTGCGGATGCCGAGCCCCGGATGCGCCTGCTGCATCTGGTTGGCGAGCTTGTTGGCGCGGATGTAGAGCCCGCCCCAGCCCTGCGCGTAGCAGATGAAGCCGGTGACGGTCATCGGCCCCTTCATCATGCGCGGCAAGGCCTCGCCTTCGCGGACATCGTCCCAATAGCGCGGCGTCGCCCCGCGAATTTCCTCGGCCTGGTAGAGGCGCGTGAATTCGGCGAGCTCCTCCTCGGTATAGCGTTCGACGCGGCCGCGCGCCTCGGTATATTTGGTGCCACGCTCGCGGGCTTCGTCGCGATCGGTGCGGAACACCCAGCTTTCGGCCTCGGCAACCTTGTCGCCATGCTGATTGAAGAAATCGACATGATAGATCTGCTGGAACGAGCGCCCCGCGAACCTGGTCTGGTGCTCGACGAGATCCTTGAGATAGGCTTCGGTGCGGATCGTGTCGTTGCGCAGCACCGGCTTGTGCCACGTCCAGTCCGCGCCCGCCCACATCGCGTGGACGCCCGACAGGCCGCCGCAATATCCCGAGATGATGCGGCTGGTGGTAAACAGGAAACTCGGCAGCGCGACGAGCGCGCCATATCGTGTCTTCTCGGCATAGGCCGGGTCGCACCACAGCGGATTATCGTCGCCGATGCCGTGCGCATAATGGCGGATCGCATCGCGGGTCGCCTCGTAATTCCACGGTTCGATCGTATTCTCGATCCTGATCCCGATCCGCTTGCGCAGATCGTCGAGCCCTTCCTCGGTGATCTTGGGAAAGCGATTGCCGGGTTTTTCGAGGACGGTTGCCATTGATCTTCTCCTGGGATGTCAGTGTGCGGGCGCGAGCGCCTTGGCGGCCTCGCGATCGCGAAGCATCTTGCGGTGGACCTTGCCCGCCGGCGTCTTGGGCAGTTCGCCGACGAATTCGACGATCCGCGGAAATTCATGCTGCGCCAGCCTGTCGCGCGTGAAGGTCTGGAGTTCCTTCACATAGGCATCGCTCGGTGCGCGATCGGTGACGACGAACGCCTTGACCACCAGCCCGCGGGTCGCATCGGGGGCACCGATCACCGCGCATTCGCGGACATCGGGATGCTTGAGCATCGTGTTTTCGATCTCGACCGCGCTCATTGTCCAGCCCGCCGAGATGATGACGTCGTCGGCGCGGCCGCAATGATAGAAATAGCCGTCGTCATCGATCTTCGCGAGATCCTTGGTGGTTTCCCAGCGATCGCGCCGCCAGACCATCAATTCGCCGATCACGCCCGGCGCGGACCGTGTGCCGTCGGGATTCTGCACCTCGAGCCTGAGGCCGGGTACGGGCTTGCCCAGTGCGCCCGGCTTGACCGTGTAGTCGTCGGCACCCGGATAATTGACCAGCACGACGCCGATCTCGGTGGTGCCGTACATGCTGCACGCCGGCACGTGGAACGTCGTCTCTATGAAGTCGAGCGTGGCAGGATCGATCGGCTCTCCGGTGTAGGAGAGTTTCGCGATAGAGAAGCTGAACGCCGCCGCCCGCCCCGAATTCTTCATCATCCGATAATGGGTGGCGGCAGCCGACATGTTGGTGATCTTGTAATCCTGCAGTGCCTTCATCAGCCGCACCGCATCGAATCGACCCGCGAAGGTGCCCGTCGTGACGCCCATCGCAAGCGGCGCCAGCGTGCCGTGCCACAGGCCGTGGCCCCATGCCGGCGAGGAGGGGCAGAAGAATTCGTCGCCCGGGCGGATGCCGGTTCCATAGAGCGCGGCGAACATCAGCGTCACAAGCGTTCGGTGCGTATGCTTGACGGCTTCGGGCAGTTCGCGCGTGGTGCCCGACGTATATTGGAAGACGGCCATGTCGCCCGCCTTGGTCCTGGCCGTATAGCTGGTCGGATAGTGCGCGATCTCGTCGAGCAGGCCGGCGTCCGCGACGACGACGCGCACGTCCTCGATCGTGCGCGCCATCTCGGCCTTTTCCGAATTGGTGATCAGGATCTTGGGGCGGCAGTCGTCGATGCGGAGCCGCAGCGCATCGGGGCCGAACAGCGTGAACAGCGGAACGCTGATCGCGCCGGTCTGCATCGCACCGAACAGGCAGACGTAGAAGGGCAGCGACGGCTCGAGCATGAACGCGATGCGGTCGCCCGGTTGGACGTCGTTGGCGTCGAGCCAATGCGCGAAGCATGCCGAGCGCGCGGCGATGTCGTCGAAGCTCAACCGCTCGTCGCTGCCGTCGGCATTGCAGAGCCGTACCGCCGTCCGGCCCGAGCCGTCGGCATGACGGACGATGCACTCGTTGGCGATGTTGAACGCGTCGCGGTCGCCATCGAACAGATCCCACAGCGCGTCCGAATTGGCATGGCGTTGCGCGTCGGCATAGCGCGTGAATTCGGTGAGTTTCGTCATCGCCCCTGTCGTCCGTTGCCGTGCTCGAATCCCACCTCCGGCAGCCGATTGTAAATAGTGAATGCTGTTCACTATAATGAATGAGTTCAACATCGCGAGGGCGTTGCCTGATGACGAAATTGCCCGCCACACAGCGCCCCGATCGCGACCTCGCCAAGGTGGTGGCGGCAAGCCGGGCACCCGCGATCGCCCGCGCCGCCGCGGTGCTCCGCCTGCTTGGCAAGAGCGATGTGCCGCTGGGTCTGCAGACCGTCGCACGCGAACTCGGATTGGTGCCGAGCACCTGCCTGTACGTCCTGCGCGCGCTGGTCGCCGAGGAGCTGGCATCGTTCGATCCCGATACCAAACGCTATGCGCTCGAAGCCGGCGTGCTCACGCTGGCACGGCACTGGCTGCGTCGCGACCGGTTCAACGACCTCGCCCAGCCCCTGCTCGATCGGATCAGCCAGGCGTTCGACGTGACGATGCTCGGCGTCCACATCGTCGGACTCGATCACATCATCGTCGTCACCACCGCGCAGTCGGGCGGCGATTTCCAGCTGAGCGCACAGATAGGCAGCCGCTTTCCCGCGTTGATCAGCGCGACCGGGCGCTGCATCGCCGCCTTCGGCGACCATGACGATGCCACGATCGCGGCGCGCTTCCGCAGCCTCCGTTGGGACGAGCCGCCCAGTTTCGCGGACTGGCAGATGCAGATCGCCGAGACGCGCGCGCAGGGCTTCGCGGTCGACGAAGGCCATTATATCTCGGGCGTGACGGTCGTCGCCGCGCCGGTATGGAAGACACGCGACAGGCTCAGCCATGCGCTCGTCGCGATCGGCATCGGCAGCGCGCTGCGGCGCGCCGGGCTGCCCGGCCTGCAACAGGCGCTGCTCGCCGATGCGAGGGCCCTTTCCCGGCAATTGTGCAGCGAGGATTAGGCGGGCGGATCGAGCAATCGCGGCGAACCCATGCCCATATATTTGGCTAGGTTGCGGTGGAAGTTGGTGATCTTCTGCTCCTGGTGGGGGTTGGGAAGCGGCCCGCGAAAGCCCCGCGACTTCATGCCGCGCTGCACCCACTCCATGTTCGCGAAGTCCTGTGCCAGCACCGATCCCCACTTCTCCGCGGTCGGCTCGGCATAGACCCATTCGGTCTTGGGCTCCTCCCCCTCCGGATAGCGTTCGATCGCGTAGGATTCGAAGATGCACTTGTCCGGATCGTCGCCATAGGGCCGCGCGCGGTAGCAGAGCGCGAAGGTCTGCCCCTGGAGCAGCGACATGTTGGGGAAGACGTGCCAGGCGAGCCCCGCCTCGGCGACATTTTCGGGGCTGATCGTCGGCCATTCGACCCCGCGTGCGGCGTCGTCCGCGCGTGCCGAGGCGAGCCAATGCTTGACCACCTCGCCCGGGGGCGTGCCCTCGGGTAGCTCGTCGACCAGGCGCTTGGCGGCGTTGACCAGCGTTTCGGTCGAGGCGGCGAAATTGACCGTCTCATAATTTTCGCGGACCAGCTCGTAAGTCGAGACACGCGGATCGCCGCCCTTGCCCGCACGCGTGACCGAACTGCTCTGGCTCATCTTGAGCGCGGGATCGCGCTCGTCGAAGCCGCTGACGCCGTGCAACCCGTAAGATTTGCTGTAGGCGTAGAACTGACCATATTTGAGCAGCTGCGAATGCGTGCCCGCGACATGATAGGGCTCCATGAAGGCCTCGAGCGCGGTCTTCCAGTTGGACGGATAGATCACCCATTGGCGCCATTTGAAGCGCATCTTCTCGAGCTCGAACGCGTCGAGAATCCCCGCCGCGGGCTCGAGAAACTCGCGCAGCGACACGCTGTCCGGATCCATGTTGATGAACAACCAGCCGCCCCATTGATCGACCTTCACGGGCGACAGGCCGGTGCGCTCCTCGGTGAGCGCACCCTGCCAGTCCTGCGGATCGAGCACATAGACGTTCTTGCCCTCGAGATCGAAGGTCCAGCCGTGGAAGCCGCAGACGAAGCGGCGCTTCGAACCGCACGCGCCGTTCCTGTCGCACGGTGTGTCGACCAGTCGCCGGCCGCGATGCGGGCAGACATTGTGAAATGCCCTGATCTGGTCGGGTGCGCTGCGCAGCACGATGATCGAATCGTCGCCGATCTCGTAGGTGATGAAATTGCCCACCTCGGGGATTTCCTCGACACGGCCGGCGACCTGCCAGACTTTCGGCCAAAGCAGGCGCTTCTCGGCCGCGGCGTAGTCCGACGAGAGGAAGGCATCGACCGGATAGGTCAACGGCTTGGCCAGATCGTCTTCGGTGAGCGCGACGTCGCCCGGGCTGATGTTGACCGGCTTGTTCATGACATCCTCCTCGTCTTCGCTGTCGACTGGATATCGCAACGGGCGTGCCCCGGACCGATCCATAGCGCCGATCGGGACGTCGCTTCCTTTCGCTCGATGGCGGCGACGCCGGTCATGCCGGCTGCACGACGCCGTCGGTGGCGTCCGCCGAAGCGGGCTCGAGCCTCAGCCCCGCCATATCCCCGCGATCTCGCCAATCCTGCAGCAATTGATCGAAGGCATAGAAGCCCGGGCCATAGGGCTCGCCGAAGATGAACCTGAGCTTCTTGGCGCGATCGGGTCCCGCGCCGCCACCCTCGCCGTTCCAATAGCCCGGCGTACATTCGAGCAGGAATTCGGTATTGTCGATCGCGGTCTCGTGGATCGTCCTGACCCAGTCGTCCTGCGCCTCCTGCGTCGGCTCCATCACCACCGCGCCGCGATCGAGCGTCTGCTTGATGATCCAGGCGATGTGCCCGACCTGCTGGTCGTACATCGCCGTGATATTGGCCCCCACCCCGGCTTGGGTGAACCCGGTATAGAAATGATTGGGGAAGCCGTGCGACGTCATGCCGTGGAAGGTCTTCAGCCCCTCTCCCCAATGGTCGTAAAGCGACAGGCCGTCACGCCCGGTATAGGGTTCGATGCCGAGCCGCCGGTCCAGCCTCGTGGTGACCTCGAAACCGCTCGCATAGATGATGCAATCGACCGCATGCTCGATTCCGTTCGCGACCACGCCCGTCTCGGTGATCCGCTCCACCCCCTGGCTGTCCGACACGTCGACCAGCTTCACATTGGGCAGGTTGAACGTCTCGAGGAAGTTGTCGTTCGAACAGGGGCGCTTGCAGCCCATCCGGTAATAGGGCTTTAGCGCTTCCGCGGTCGCCTTGTCCTCGACGATCGAGTCGACGCGGCGCCGCAGCCGCTCCATGACGCGGTAATCCTCTTCCTCGCGCGCCGCGAGGAACTGCTCGAGCACGAACTCCTGCGGTTTCTGCCCCTCCATCCGCGCCGCCATGTTGCGGTTGATCTCGGTCCAGAAGTCGCAGATCGCGTCGTCGCTGACCGGGCCGGGCGGCACGAATTCGAAGCTCCACTGGTGGAAATTGCGCTGTCTTTCCTTTTGCCAGCCGGGCTGCAGGCCGGCCGCCCATTCGGGATCGGTCGGCACGTTGCCGCGGCGGTCGACCGACGACGGCGTCCGCTGGAAGACGATGAGCTCCTTGGCATATTGCGCGACGAACGGCACGATCTGGATCGCGCTCGCACCCGTGCCGATGACCGCGATCCGCTTGTCGCCGAGCCTGTCGAGCACGGGATTTTCCCAGCTGCCGCCGGTATAGTCATAGTCCCAGCGAGCGCTGTGAAAGCTGTGGCCCTTGAAATCCTTGATACCGGGGATGCCGGGCAGCTTGGGCTTGTTGGTCGATCCCACGCACATGATGACGAAACGCGCGCGAATGTCGTCGCCATTGCTCGTCGCGATCCGCCAGCGCTTGATCCGCTCGTCCCACGCCATCGAGGTGACGCGCGTGCCGAACATCGCGTTCGCGTAGAGCCCGAAATGCTCGCCGATCCGCTTGCAATGCGCCTGGATCTCGGTGCCGTCGGAGAACCGCGCCTTGGGCACGTAGCCGAGCTCCTCGACCAGCGGAAAATAGCAGTAGGATTCATTGTCGCACTGGATTCCCGGATATCGATTCCAATACCAGACACCGCCGAAATCCCCACCGGATTCGAGGATCCGGAAATCGGTCACGCCGTTCTGGCTGAGCCGCGCCCCCGCCATCAGCCCGGAGAAGCCGCCGCCGACGATCGCGACGTCGATCTCCTCGCTGACCGCCGCGCGCTCGACGGGCGGCGTGTGCGGATCGACGTCGGCATAATCGGCAAAGCCTGCGGACGCCTCGACATATTGGTCGCCGCCCTCGGGGCGCAAACGCTTGTCGCGCTCGAGACGATAGCGTTCGCGCAGCGCGGGGATGTCGATATCGTGGGGCGTATCGCTCGGTCCACACTTCACGATCTGCTTCATGCTCGGGCATCCTCTCGGCGCGGTTCTCGACCTGACGGAGAAGCGATTAGCATTAAATGAGACCGTCTTGGTGATCGGCCGTCTTCGCCATGGCGATATTCGCCACGGCGATAAGAAGCGCCTCCCCAAGACCGTCGGCATCGATCCATGTCATAGGCGAAGCGACACCGCAGATCACCGCCTTCCGAAAGCCGGTAGGCCGCGCCATCCAAGGGGAGAGATTCGACCATGCCCGTGCCCGTTTACGAGCGCATTCTGGACCTGTTCGAGGCCGAAGGCATCAATACGCTGTTCGGCATTCCCGATCCGAATTTCGTGCATATGTTCCTGGCCGCCGAACGGCGCGGATGGACCGTCGTCGCACCGCATCACGAGGCGGCCGCGGGGTTCATGGCCGAGGCGGCTTCGCGCATCACGGGCAAGCCCGCCGTGTGCATCGGCACGCTCGGGCCGGGCATCGCCAATGCGGCCCCCGCGATCCAATGCTGCCTGGTCGAGAATTCGCCGGTGATCTTCCTTTCGGGCCAACGCGCGCGCGTCACCGAGCAGCGCGTCCGCCGCGGCCGCATCCAGTTCGTCAAGCAGATGCCGTTGTTCGAGAATAGCGTGAAATACGCCGCCTCGATCGAATATGCCGACCAGACCGACGAGATCATCCGCGAGGGCATCCGCAAGGCGCTCGGCGGCACGCCGGGGCCGGTCTATATCGAATATCCGAGCCACATCATCCTCGAGGAGCTCGATCTTCCCGAGGTGCTGCCGCCGGCACGCTACCGCCTCGTCAACCAGGGCGCGGACATCGACCGCGTGCACGAAGCCGCCGAGCTGATCCGGGCCGCCAAGAATCCGATCCTGCTGGTCGGCCACGGCGTGCACACGTCGCGCACCGAACAGTCGGTCAAGGAGCTAGCACTGCTGATGAACTGCCCGGTGATCCAGACCTCGGGCGGCACTTCCTACATAGCGGGGCTCGAGGATCGCACCTTCCAATATGTCTTTTCAAACGCGTCGATCGAGGCCGTGACCGAAAGCGACCTCGTGCTCGCGCTCGGCACCGAGCTCGGCGAGCCTGTGCATTTCGGCAAGTGGCGATACTGGATGAAGAACGAGGCGATCCGCAAATGGATCTACGTCGAGCAGGATGCGTCCGCGATCGGGGTCAACCGCCCGATCGACGTGCCGCTGGTCGGCGATCTGCGCGGCGTCGTGCCGCAACTCGTCGCCGCGCTCAAGGACACGCCGCTGCCGCCGTCCGCCGGCCTCGCGGCGTTCATGAAGGACGGCCAGGCCGAGCTCGACGAGCTTGCCGAGGAAGCGAGCACCCGCGCCGACGGCAGCGGCGACGTGCCGATGCATCCGTCTCGGTTCGTCGTCGAGGCGAGCAAGGCCTTTCCGACGGACGGCATCCTGATCCGCGACGGCGGGGCCACGGTGATCTACCAATGGACCTATTCGCAATCGAAACCGCACCACGTCATCTGGAACCAAAATTTCGGCCATATCGGCACGGGCCTGCCCTATGCGACGGGCGCGATGCTCGCCGACCATGCAGCGACCGGCGTCCAGCGCCCGGGCATGCTGATCTCCAGCGACAGCTCGTTCATGTTCCACATCGCCGAGCTCGAGGTCGCGGCGCGCACCAGGCTGCCGCTGGTCTGCGTCGTCGGCGTCGACAATCAATGGGGGCTCGAGGTCGGCGTCTACAAGCGCACCTTCGGCCAGGGCACCGAGGAGACCGGCACGCACTGGAGCAAGGACGTGCGCTTCGACAAGATCGGCGAAGGCTTCGGCTGTCACGGCGAATATGTCACCAAGGCGGCGGACATCGGACCGGCGATCGAACGCTGCTACGCCAGCGGCAAGGTCGGCGTCGTCCATGTCGTGATCGATCCGAAGGCGAATTCGGAGGAAATGCCGAAATATGCCGAGTTCCGAACCTGGTATGCCGAAGGCACGCAATAATCGCGGGCGCGAGACCTGCGGGAGCCGACCTGCCTAGCGATTGCGAGAGGATGTCATGCGCGAATATCTGCAATTCTACATCGATGGCCGGTGGGTCGATCCGGCCCACCCCAGGACCGCCGAGGTCGTCAATCCGGCGACCGAGGCGGTCAGCGGCACGATCTCGCTGGGCTCCGCGGCCGACGTCGAACTGGCGGTCGCGGCGGCGCGCAGGGCATTCGCAAGCTGGTCGCTGACCACGCGCGAGCAACGGCTCGACCTGCTGCGCGCAATCCAGGCAGAATATGCCCGCCGCCAGCCCGAACTCGGCGAGGCGATCACCGAGGAGATGGGGGCGCCCGCCTCGCTCGCCAACGGCTTCCACGTCGGGCTGGGTGCGGGCCATCTCCAGACCGCGATCGAGATACTCAAGGACTACAGGTTCGAGGAGCAGCGCGGCGCCACGATGATCGCGCGCGAGCCGATCGGCGTCTGCGCGCTGATCACACCGTGGAACTGGCCGATGAACCAGACCTGCGTGAAGATTTTTCCCGCGCTCGCGACCGGCTGCACGATGATCCTCAAGCCTCCGCAGCTCGCGCCTTACTCGGCGCAGATCTTGGCCGAAATCCTCGATGCAGCTGGCGTGCCCGCGGGTGTATTCAACATGATCCAGGGCGCCGGCAGCGTGATCGGTACCGCACTGTCGACGCACCCTGACGTCGATATGGTGTCGTTTACCGGTTCAGAGCCGGTCGGCGTGCAGATCAGCAGGGATGCCGCCCAGACCGTCAAGCGCGTCGGGCTCGAACTCGGCGGCAAAAGCCCGTTCATCGTGCTCGACGACGACGACCTCACCGCGAACGTGACGGGTGCCACCGCCGGTATGATGGGCAATAGCGGCCAGACCTGCAGCGCGGGCTCGCGGCTGCTCGTCCCGGCGGCGCGCATCGACGAGGCGACCGCCGCCGCCGCGGCGGCCGCAGACGCGGTGAGCGTCGGCGACCCGACAGGCAATGTCGCGATGGGGCCCGTCGTCTCCATGGCGCAGTACGACATCATTCAGGACTATATCGGCAGGGGACTGGACGGGGGCGCCGAGCTCGTAGCCGGCGGACTCGGGCGTCCCGAAGGCCTGGACAGGGGCTGGTTCGTCAAGCCCACCGTGTTCGTCACGACCAACGACACGATCATCGCACGCGAAGAAATCTTCGGCCCGGTGCTGGTGATCATCGGCTATGACGATATCGACCACGCGATCGAGATCGCCAACGACACCGAGTTCGGCCTCGCGGGTTACGTCAACGGACGCGATACCGAGCTTTGCCGTGCGGTCGCCAAGCGGATGCGCACCGGCTGGATATCGATCAACGGCGGCTTCGACTTTCATGCGCCGTTCGGCGGCTACAAGCGCAGCGGCAATGGTCGCGAATGGGGCGAGTTCGGCTTTGACGAATATGTCGAGATCAAGAGCATGCTCGGCTACGGCTGAGCGACGCGCGAACGAGACGGCGAGGACCGTGCGGAGGGAAGCCCGATGACCGATTCAACGAGCGCTGAGATTGCGGTCGCCCGCCGCGACTGGAAGACCGAGCATCTCGAAATGTACATGAATTCAGGCGGCGCCCAGGGGCATATCGTCGATGTCAGCGACATTGGCGGGCGCGCCTTCACCACCACCTTGCTGCTCCGCTATACCGGGCGGAAGAGTGGCCGAACGATCGTTACGCCGCTCATCTACGGCGATATCGGCGGCGAGGTCGTGATCGTCGCATCGAAGGGTGGCGCGGATCATCATCCGGCCTGGTATCTCAACCTGCTCGAAACCCCGGAGATCGAGTTCCAGATCGCGACGCAGGCGTTCCGCGCGACCTGGCGCGAGGCGGATGACGCCGAGCGCGCGAAGGTCTGGGATTTCGTCACCGGGATTTTCCCGCCCTATACGAACTATCAGGCCTCGACCTCGCGCCAGATCCCGCTGATCATGATGAAGCCGATCGCGCCGATCGCGCGCTTCACCAGCTAAACCGGATCAATTGACGAATTCGGGAACGCAGCGCGGAATGCGGTTGTCCGGTCCGACCGGCGAGTCATGCTCCTCGACGGTACAGACGGGATTGCTGTTGGAGGCGAATAATTTGCGTTCGTCCGCCATCCGAATCTCCAGCATCGCGGGATCGGAAAGCCCCTTCATCGCAGCTTCGAAATCCGCGCGGCTGTTCCACCATATTTCCATGATGCAATCATAGCCGCAGTCGATCACCTCGCCGGTCAAGGGGTTCTGCTCTGGCGTGATGTAGCGCCGGACATAGCGTTGGGCGTTGGGCAGCGCCGGTTTCGCACCCAATTTCTTCGATAATTGCGAGTGCTGGTTTTCGTAATAATCGAGGAACGCCTCCATCGAGAGATCCGCGCGCTTCCTCAGGAAAACCACCTGCTTGATCATTCCGCTGCTCCCCCGCCCCGCCGAGACCCATCCCGCAAGCTTTACGACCCGCGCTGACATCCTCAACTGGGACGCCACGCGGCGGTGTTTCCCGGCCGCATGGATCGCGCCGCCGACTTCCCGGATTCTCCGTCCAGCGTCCGGCCTTCGTCGTCGCTGAGAGACTCTCATCTTCATGAGCGGCCGTGGGCCTGTCAAGCAGCGCTCTCACCTGCGCACGAAACGTGCCCGACCCAGCGCTTGCTGGATCGGGCAAGGGGGGAGTCGGGAGGTGGAAGGTGGTTACGGCAGCGCGATCACCTGCGCCTTGCTGAGCGTGGTGGTGAGCTTGCCGTCGACCAGCGCGACGGTGTCTGCGGGCACCGTCACCATGCGGCCGTCGAGGATGATCTGGGGTCCGCTGTCACCCACACGATAGACCGGCGCCAGGCGGGCACCGTCCGCTGCGAGCAGCATCTTGCCCTTGGCGGGGATGACCGAGGTGACCGGCGTGGCGGGCGCATCGCCGGCGATCGCGGGCGCGGCGGCGAAAGCGAGCGAAAGAGCGGCGGCGATGAGGATCCTATTCACTGTGCGTCTCCAAACGGGACCCGCCTCCGATTAGGCCGACCCTGCTAATGGTTACGTCGCTTAGCATTCGAGTCGGTCGCTGTCAACATTGATGTTGCGATGCGGTATTTCGATCGTGCCGAGCGGTCTCACATTCGGCTCATATCGCCGCTGGCCACGCCGGGGCCGCGTGGCGTCGGGCATATCGGATCGCGGCGATATGGCCGGGTGCGGCGCGTCAGCGCGCGCGATGATGCTGTCCGTCGAGCAACCGGGCATTGCCCACGCTGAAATCCCGGATGACGCCGACGCGCCTCGCCTTGCCCCTGATTGCGGGTTGGAAGGTGAAGCAATTGGGCGGCATCTTGGTGGCATCCGACTGGTTTTCGAGCGGGATCATGCGTCCGCTGCCGACCATGATCGCCCATCGCAGGATCTTGGCGGACTCCCGCCCGAGAGGATCGAGCCGCTCGAGCAGCGGCTTCAAGTTCATCAGGTCGATCCCGGCCACGTCGGCCGGCGCGACGATCGTGAAGCGATCGAGCGTCCAGGCGAAGACCGGCACCCCGTCGCGGCGCAGTTCGGCGCGCGTGCGTCCATCGAGCGGATCGCTCGCCAGCGCATCGTACAGCGTCGCGCGCGTGTCGCGATGATGCGCCGCCGCCAGCGTTGCGAGATCGTGCAGATGGGTGCAGTTCGACGGCTTCTCGCCGCGCGCCGCGAAATCGTCGAGCGGCACGCCGGTGAAGGTGTCGATCAGCTTGTCCTCGGCGCCGGGACAGGTGGTCCAGGGCGCGCGATATACGGCCGGCTCGATCGCGGTCGCGATCCCGCCGGCATGCCGGATCGTCACGCTCATGCAGTGATAATCGTCCTCGAGCTCGGCCTGCACCCAGCCGGCATGCGGCGTCACCACGAAGCGGCGACGGTAGCCCGGCAGCGTGTCGATCGGGACCGGTTCCGCGCGCACCCTCAGTCCCGCGCCAAGAGCAGCGCCGCGGCGAGCGGACCGCCGCCCGAGGTCGCCACCGCGACACGCGGATCGCCCGCGATCTGGCGTTCGCCCCCCTGCCCGCGCAACTGCGTGACGGCCTCATGCGCGAAGCCGAATCCATGTAGTCGGCCCGCGCCGATCTGGCCGCCGAAGGTGTTGAAGGGAAGCTCGCCATCGAGCGCGATCCGTCGCCCCCCCTCGATGAAGTGCCCCCCCTCACCCACAGGGCAAAAACCGAGGGCCTCGAACCAGCTGAGCGCCAGAAAGCTGAAGCCGTCGTAGAATTGCACGGTATCGACGTCGGCGACGCTATAGTCGGTCTGCTTCCACAGGTCAGGGCCGGTGGCGTAGCTCGCCATCCACTCGGCCTGATCCCAGCTGTGCCGCTCGACGCTGCCCGCCATCGCGGCAATGCGGATCGGCGTGCAGCCGACCTCGTCGAGCGCATCGCCCGCCGAGACGATCAGCACCGTCGAGGCGTCGGTGAAACGGTCGCAATCATAGAGGCAGAGCGGCGTGGTGATCATCCGCGCCGCCATATATTGGTCCATCGTCAGCGGTTCGCGGACCAGCGCCGCCGGATTCCGCAGCGCGTTGGCGCGATCGGTGAGCGCAATCTGCGCGAGCTGCTCACGGGTGAGGCCGTAGCGGTGCATGTGGCGGGCCGCATATTGCGCGACCCAGCACGCCGCCGAGATCGCGTTGAACGGCGCAAACCATTGCGAGAAGCCCTCGACGGTCTTGCCACGCGATGACGGATAGTCTTCGGGCCGCGCGATCGCCGCCGCCTCATAGACGGTGCGGAAGCAGATCACATGACGCGCCTGCCCCGTCCTGACCGCCATCGCCGCGGCGGCGACGGCGCCGAGCTGAGCGCTGATCTCCATCGCGCCCTGATGCCACGTCGCGCGGATGCCGAGCGCGTCGACCAGCTCGTCCGCGCCCACCGGCGAGAATCCGAGATAGCCGGTCGATTTGCCCGGATAGGTCGAGACCCCGTCGATCTGGCCGATGGTGAGGCCGGCCTCCGCCAGCGCCTGCTTCACCGCGTCGAGCGTCAGCAGCAGCGGGTGCCGGGTCAGCCGCTGGCCGATCTCCGACTGGCCGATGCCCGAAATATAGGCTTCGGGTTGCGCCATCAGCCGGTCTTCTCGAACAGCGGGTAGAAGATGTCGCCCTGTTGCTCGAACGTGACGCGCACCGCGTCGCCAAAGTCCACCGCCTCGACCGGACACCCCACGATGTTGCTCGTCAGATAGACGCCGGGCGCGCCGTCGATCGCCACGCGAGCGATGACGAAGGGCACCTCAAGCCCGGGATACCAAGCTTGATGGTTGATGGTGTAGCTGTCGATCACCCCGGTTCCCGCGACCGCTTCGGGCGCGACATTGTCCGACAGGCAGACGCGGCACACGGGTCTGGGCGGGTGGATGAAGCTGCCGCAATCCGCGCAGCGATGGAAGCGGAGCTCGCCGACCGCGCCGCCCGTCCAAAACGGGCGATTGTCTGAATCGAGGCGCGGTACCGGGCGTGGCATCGGATCAGACGTCCCAAAGCAGGTGGAGCGTGTCCGGGCCGACGACGTGGCCGCCATGGTAACGGACCGGATGCGCCGGATCGAGCCGAAACTCGGGCAGGCGCGCAAGCAATTCCTCGTACAGCACCTGCAGCTCGATCCGTGCGAGATGCGAGCCCAGGCAGCGATGCGGCCCCGTGCCGAATGCGATATGCACCTTGTTCTCGCGCTTGAGATCGAAGAGTTGCGGATTTTCGAACTCGCGCGGATCGAGATCGGCGGCCGGCAGGAACAGGAAGGCGCGCTCGCCCTTGCGCATCTCGGCACCTTCGAACGCCAGGTCCTTGCCGACGATCCGCGGCGGGACCGTGAAGGTGTAACGACGCAGCATTTCCTCGGAGGCGTCTGCGATCAGCTTGGGATTGGCGCGTAACTCGGCCTGCAGCGCGGGATTGCCGGCAAGATGCCGCACGCCATGGCCCATGCCGTTCATCACCGTATCGAGCCCGGCGATGAACAGGACGACGCAGTAATTCTCCATGTCGTCGATGGTGGTCGGCTTGCCGCCGATCTCGGTCTTCCACAACATGCTGATGATGTCGTTCTGCGGGTTGTCGCGTCGCGCGATCAGCGTGTCGTGCATGACCGCGGCGATGTTGACGAGTTTCTTCATGCTCTCGCGCGGGTCGGGCTCGGGGTTGGACAAATGTCCCCTGACGATCTCGCGGTATTGCGCCTGCTTGTCGAGCGGCAGGCCGAACATCTTGAGGAACACCTGCACCGGCATCGGCTCGGCCACCTCGGCCATGAACTCGGCGTGGCCGCGCGGCGTGATCGCATCGATCAGGCCCGCGGCGAGCGCACGGATGTCGTCCTTGAGCGCGAGCATCGCCTTGGGCGAGAAGGCGCCCTGCAACGGCGCGCGATACAGGGTGTGCTCGGGCGGATCGACGTTGATCGGCAGCGGCTGGGGAATGTGCGGCGTGCCCGCCGGCATCGCCGACATCATCGCCTTGATCATCTCCTGCGGCACGAACTCGCTCGAAAATCCCTCGACGTCGCGCGAGGCTTTGAAAACCGCCTCGTGACCGATGATCATCCAGTGGCCGCCATTACGCGGCGTCCAGAACACCGAGGGCGCCTCGCCGATGATCTCGGCGATGCGCGCGTGCGGATCGTCGAGGTAGGCGGGGTCGTGGAACGTATCGAAGTCATAGACGAAACGATCGCCGACATGCGCGGGTTTCGGCACGGCCGGGCTGAGCGTGGCGGTTTCGGACATCTCGATCTCCCAAGGGACGCGCGGCGCGGTGCGGCGGAACCGACGTCCGCGGCATCGCTGCACGGTATCGCGATCACATCTCCCCGTGCAGCCGGGCGAAGACAATCCGCCGCCCGCCCGTCCGGACGAATAACGCCCACGCGATTGTCACGGCATGTCTAGGCCGGCGCGCGAGCGCGCGGTTGATCCCGCCGGAAAGACTGCTCTAACCGGGTCGACATCGGGCGGCAAAGGCCGCAGCGATCTTCCGCCCGGCACGATGATGATGCCGATCACGGAGGATCAGTCCGGGAGTGGGGCATGAGGATCCGCATCGACAGGGCGCGCTGCGTAGGCAATGCGCGATGTGCGGCCGTCGCCGAGCATCTCTATCCGCTCGACGACGATGGCTATATCGCGATCGACGGTTTCGAGGTGCCGCCCGGCGAAGAGCTGATGGCGCGGCGCGGCGCGAAGGCGTGCCCCGAACGGATCATTTTCGTCGAGGACGACGATTGACGACGAGACGCAACCGCAGCGCTGGATAGGCCCGCGGATCAAGCTGGAGAGCAACGCATGGCCGACATTCTGGGTTATAAGGGCAAGCGCGTCATCGTCACCGGCTGTTTTTCGGGAATGGGCGAGGCGACCGCCAGGTTGCTGCTCGATCTCGGCGCCGAGGTGCACGGCTTCGACTACAAGGACAGCGCGCTGCCGCTTGCCTCGTTCACTAATGTCGATCTGCGCGATCCCGCCTCGATCGAAGCCGCAGTCGCCAAACTCGGCGGGCGGATCGACGCGTTGTTCAACTGCGCCGGGCTGCCCGGCGGCGGCGGCTTTCCGGCGATGGATACGATGAAGGTCAACTTCATCGGTACGCGGCATCTGACCGAATGCGTCCTCCCGCTGATGGCCGGGGGCGGCGCGATCGTCTCGATCGCCTCGACCGGCGGGCTCGGGTGGAGCCGTCGCATCCCGGTCCATATGGACCTGCTCAAGACCGAGGGCTTCCAGGGCGCGCTCGACTGGGCCGAAGCACATATGGACCAGGTCTCCGAAGGCTATGCCTTCTCCAAGGAGGCGATCATCGTGTGGACGCAATATATGGGCGCGCAGTTGATCAAGAAGGGGATCCGGATCAACTGCTCGCTGCCCTCGCCGACGCAGACTCCGATGATGGCGACCTTCCATGCGACATCGGGCAAGGACGTCGTGGACGCCGCCGCCGAGCCGCTCGGCCGCTACACCACCGCCGCCGAGCAGGCCGGGCCGATCGTCCTGCTGTGCAGCGATGCGATGTCGGTCGTGAACGGCATCGTGCTGCCGGTCGACGGCGGTTTCATGGGCGGTCTCACCACCGGGCAGGTGGACATCAGCAAGATGATCGGCAAGGCCAAGGCGAGCGCCTGATCGACGCTGCCGGCGCGGCCAACAAGAGGATGACGAGATGAGCGACGCTCCGCACCTTCTCACCGAGGAGGATGGTGCCATTCTCATCGTCACACTTAACCGGCCCGAGAAGCTCAACGCGCTCAGCCGCGAACTCATGGAGCTGTTCGACGAGGCGGTTTATCGGTTCCGCGACGCGCAGCATCTCAAGGTGATGCTGATCCGCGCCACGGGCCGCTATTTCTGCGCCGGCGCCGACATGCGGAGCGGATCGATGGACCCGCGCCGCGCCGGTTCGGTCATCCGCGAGACCCACCGCACCAAGCTCAACGGCATGCACCGCATCTATGACGAGATGGAGCATATCGAGAAGCCGATCGTCGTCGCGCATCATGCGATGTGCGTCGGTGGCGGGCTCGAAATGTCGTTGTCCTGCGATTTCCGGCTGGCCGCGAAAAGCGCCGGCTACGCCTTCCCCGAGGGTAAATTCGGCACGCTTCCCGCATCGAACGGGGTCAGCCGGCTGTCGCGGATGATCGGCACGCACTGGACGCGCTGGCTGATCATGGCCAACAAGCCGGCAGACGCCGACATGGCGTACACCATGGGGCTGGTCCACCAGGTCTTCCCCGACGAGAGCTTCGAGGCCGAGGTGATGGCGTTCTGCCGCCATCTCGCCGAGCAGAATGCCGAGCAGATGGGTACCGCGAAGATCGCGATCGAACTCGCCCACGACGTGGGCCTCGCGCAGGCGCGCACCGTCGAGCGGCTGGCGAACAGTGCGCTGATGCTGCATCCCGATTATCTGGCTGGAATCGAGCGCTACGTCCAAAGCGGATTCGGCAGCAAGGAGCCGAAAGCCTAGCCTAGCCTAGCCTAGCCTAGCCGGCGCCGGCAGCACTGCTCGCGCGACGATCCCTGATCGCCAGTTCGAGCACGCGCGCCTGACCCTGGAGCAGATTGGGCACGTTCGGCTTGGGGCTTTGCGGCATGTTGCCGGTCATGTCGGCGTCCGTGGTGACGGTCACCAGGCGCTCGATCCCCGTGATCAGCGCGGTCGCCATGCCCGTGCGCAACGAACGGGGTGCAGCGGGATCGCCGTCCATCTGGAAGATCAGCAGATCGATCACGGGACGTGCCGATGCGACGCGATGCTCCACCATCCGCGCGTCGCCGGCCGTGTGGCTGTTGCGCAGATGCAGCGCCCGCGTGTGTCGTTCCCAGAAGTCGTGGAACGCATTGACGAAATCGAGGCAATGGCTGCCGAGCGACTCGTCGGGCCACCGCGTGCGCATATGCGCCATGTAGGATTCTTCCGCCGACGCCATGATCGGATCGAGTACGGCGAGCAGCAGCTCGGTAAGATCGCTGAAGTAGAGATACAACGTCGTCATCGCGAGCGAGGCCTCGCGCGCGACGGCGCTCAGCGAGAGCGGTGTCGCGGGGTCCGCAAGCAGCCGCTCGGTCGCCGCGATGATGCGCTCCCGCGTGCCCCGTCCCTTTCGGCCGAGCCGCTGGCCGAGCAGATTGTGGCTGAGGTCCGCCGAATCGACCTTGGGCATCGCCATCTTGCTCAACGCGTGTGTCTCCGATTGATCGGCGGCGCCCTTAACACCCAACACATCGATGCGCGACACCGTTATCGTCGCCCCAACGCTCGGCCGTAGCGCCGGTCGGCACCGGCCGCAGCGTTGGGGCTGCCGGCATTCGCGATCAGAGACGGACGGCGATGACCTTCGAGTCGAGAAACTCCTCGATGCCTTCGATGCCCCATTCGCGGCCGATACCGCTGCCCTTGACCCCGCCGAAGGGCAGATCGCCCATGATGCACATACCGCCGTTGACGCTCATCGATCCGGTCCGGATCCGCCGCGCGATCGCCATCGCGCGCGCGGGATCGCCCGACGAGACACCGCCCGACAGGCCATAGTCGCTGTCGTTGGCGATACGGATCGCATCCTCGTCGTCGTCGAAGGCGATCACCGAGAGCACCGGCCCGAATATCTCTTCCTGCGCGATCCGCATGTCGTTGGTGACGTCGACGAAGCAGGTCGGCTCAACGAAATAGCCCGTTCCCTTGTCGGGGCGTGGCTTGCCGCCGGCGAGCAGCGTCGCGCCCTCTTTCTGGCCGATGTCGATATAGCCGAGGATGCGATCGAGCTGCTTCCGCGACACCACCGGTCCCATGATGTGGGTGGGCGAATCGATATCGCCCCAATTGTCGCCGAAACCAGCATAGGCGGCCTTGAGCGCGGCCTTGGCCTCGTCGTAGCGGCTGCGTGGAACCAACAGCCGCGACTGCACCGCGCAGCCCTGCCCGGCATGATAGGCGAGCAGCGTCATCGCGACGTCCTGCGCGAAATTGGGCGTATCCTCGAGGATGATCTTGGCCGACTTGCCGCCAAGCTCGAGGAAGACGCGCTTGAGCGTCGCAGCGCCCTTTTCCATGATCCGTCGGCCGACCCCGGTCGATCCGGTGAAGGTGATCAGATCAACGCGCGGATCGGTCACCAGCGTTTCGCCTGCGGTGACGGGATCGGCCGCGGTGATCACGTTGAGCACGCCGGCGGGGAAACCCGCCTCGACCGCGAGCTCGCCGAAGATCGCGCCCATTCCCGGTGTGTCGGGCGCGGGTTTGAGGATCACCGTGCAACCCGCCAGCAGTGCCGCCACCACCTTGCCGACATTGACGTAGAGTGGAACGTTCCAGGGCGTGATCGCGCCGACCACGCCGACCGGCGAGTAAACGATCATGCGGCGGTGATCAGCGCCATAGACGTGCTTGATCCCCCGATCTTCCTCCCACGTTACTTGCGGAAAGACCGCTATCAGATCGTCCCAGCAATTGAGCGCCATGCCGACATGCGCGGTGTTCACCGCCGCCATCGCCGCGCCTGCCTCGTAGCGCGCCAGATCGGACAGCCGGCCGCGATTGTCCTCGAACAGCGCGCGCAGCTTCTTGACCAGCGCATACCGCTTCTCGTGATTGGTCGACCAATCGGTCTCGTCGAACGCCTTGCGCGCCGCGGCGATCGCGGCGTCG
This sequence comes from uncultured Sphingomonadaceae bacterium, assembly GCA_903871605.1. GTDB lineage: Bacteria > Pseudomonadota > Alphaproteobacteria > Sphingomonadales > Sphingomonadaceae > Solisphingomonas. Next base: position 238,396 of record CAIQHF010000036.1, on the reverse strand, counting down.
ACATCCTCGGCCGATGCGTCGGCGGCCTGGCCGACAGGCGTGCCCGTCCATGGATTGATGACGTCGTAGGTCTTGCCCCCGGCCGCCTTGCGGACGACGCCGTCGATCGTCAGCAGCGCTTCGGGCAGCACGGGCGATGCCGCCGCATTCGGCTTTGCAGAGGGCTCTTTTAGGCTGGCGTCCATCATGGATCTCCTCTCGTGCCCGCGCGGTCAGGCGTCGGGTTTGCGGGCTGACAGGGTGACCAGCCCCATATGGATGTCGGCGGGCATGTTGACGATCGCCACGAACGCCTCGGTCACCGAGGCATATTGGGAAATCGGCCGCTCGCGCAGATTGAGCCCGTTCGCCATCGCCGCCTGCGCGAACCGCATCGCGACCTCCGGAGAGACGGCGAGCCCGGTCGAATCCGAATCCATCATCTGTCCGGCGCGGACGCAAGTGACGCGGATGTTGTCGCTCGCCAGTTCGCGATCGAGCCCTTCGGAAAAGCGCTCGATACCGGCCTTTGTCGCCTGATAGACGAGCAGATGCGGGAAAGGCAGCGCGACGGATTCGCTGCTCACGTTGATGATATGGCCACCTGCGCCAATCGACGGCAGCGCGCTGCGGACGCACAGCAGCGGCCCGCAAAGATTGGTCGCGACCGTCTGCATGATCTGCGCGTCGGTCGCGTCCGCGATCCGGAATGGTTCGAACACGCCGGCATTGTTGATCAGCACGTCGATCCGCTCGAACCGGTCACCGATCTCCGCGAATGCCGCGCGAACCGAATCGGGCGAACCGACGTCGCAGGCAACGGCATGGCCGCCAATCTCCGAGGCGACCTGCTCGACCTTGGCCAAGGTCCGCCCGAGCAGCACGACGGTCTCGCCCAGCGCCGCGAAACGCCGCGCGAGCGCGCGCCCCAGTCCCGCCCCCGCTCCGGTGATGACGATCGTCCTGGCCAAATCCGACTCCGCTCCGCGCCCGGCCGCTCAAGGGCCGTCTCCGCATGGTTCGCCCGCCGCCCCGGCAAGGGCAAGGGGCTCCGCATCGTGCCGGCGATACCTCCGTTCAGTCGCGCGGATAGACCGACAGATCGCCGGCATAGGCGATCCCGCCGGGCCAAAATCGGTCGCCGCTGATCTTGGCGAAATAGTGGACGGTCCGCGCGGTCGATCCCGAGGAGGAGCGCGGCGCCATAGCGATCCCGCTCGGCGAGACACCCCGCGCGCGCGCGCTGAAATCGCGGACGGTGAAGAGCAGGTCGTCGGTCTGCTGCGCGCACAGCACGAGCTGGTCGCCTGGGCAATAATGGCGGGGCTCGATCTGCAGATCGGACAACCGGCCGCGCTTCATCGCGACATGGCCGGGGACATTGCTCACCTCGACGCTGTGCACCTCGTCATACCATCTGTGATATTCGGCCTCGCGGCCCGGGATGAAGTTGGCGAGGATGATGCTGACCCCCGACAGCGGCTCCCCGATTCGCCAATTCGCGCTGCCCTTCCAGTCCGAGTACATCGCGTAGCTGTAGAGCCGCTCGGTCTCGTCGTCGGCGACCAGCCCACCGTCGCGTGCCCCGGCGATCAGCGGGCCGAGCGCGGGCAGGTCGATCTTGGGGTCGGGCAGGTCGAAGTCGTAGAGGCTGAGGAAACGCCACGGCTGCGGGATGTCGGCCATGATCTGCTGCGGCGTCACCTCGAAGCGATCGGCGGAGACGAAGCCGCGCAGTCCGGCGAGCGCCGCGCGGTGCGGCCCATCGAACCAGCGCGCATAGTCGTCCTCGCGGCCGGCGGGCACATTGTGCAGATGGATCGTCGTATAGAGCGCCATGATGTCTTACCTCGTCGGGAGCGGATGGACGTCCATGTGGAGGCGGGTCAGCACCTGCTTGGCGATCCGCCAGCGGCCATCCTGGCGGACATATTGCTCATGATAATGGCCGAAGCCGGTGTGGCCGGCATTGCCCATCCGCGGCGCGCGATCCGCGCCCCACACCACGCGGTCCTGCATTGCCCAGACGACCTGCGCACTATCGCCGTCGATCGTCATTTCGGGCGAATGGACATGGTGGCACGTCGCCGCGGTCTCTACCGCTGCGCGCACCATATGCAGCGCCTCGTCGCGGCTATAGGTGACGATGCCACCCGCCGGGCGCGTATCAAGTTCGAGGTCTTCGGTGAAGACGTCGGCGTAGCCGACCCAGTCCTTGGTATCGAGGCAGCGGCAGTAGCGCGCCTTGACCTGGCTGATCGCGATGAAGTCCTCGATATAGGCAATTTCGGCCATGACGTTCCCCTTGTTCACGTCAGCGAGAAACCGCCGTCGACGGCGATCTGCTGATTGGTGATCGCGCGCGCGGCGGGCGTCGCGAAGAACAGCACGGCGGCGGCGACGTCGCGCGGTTGCGACAGACCGAGCGGCGGTCGTCGCGACGACGCCGGGCCGGCTGGTGCCGGACCCTGCGCGCCGCGCGCGCCGGGCGTATCGACACCGCCCGGAAGCACGGTGTTGACCGTGATCCGATGCTCGACCAGCTCGAATGCCGCGGTCTGGCTGATCGCCCGCAGCGCCGCCTTGGACGCCGCATAGGAGATGTGGCCGACGACCATCGGCGCCAGCACCACGTTCGAGGCGACGTTGACGATCCGCCCGCCCTCGCCGCGCGCGATCATCGACGGCACCAGCGCACGGATCATCAGGAACGGGCCGAGCGCGTTGACCGCATTGACCCGCTCCCATTCGGCGACGGTGACCTCGAGCAGCGGCTGGCGATCATGGACGCCGGCATTGTTGACCAGCAGCCAGGGCGCGCCGTGGCGCTCGACGGCGGCGGAGCACGCTCGCTCGATCGCGGTTTCGTCGGCGAGATCGACGATCATCGCATCGGCCGCGTGTCCGGCCTCGACAAGCTGCGCGACCTGTGCACGTACCCCGGCCTCGTTGCGATCGGCGACGATCACGGTGGCACCCGATTCCGCCAGCAGTTCGGCGATTCCCGCACCGATGCCGCTCGCCGCACCCGTGACGATCGCGACGCGGCCCGCCAGGTCCGTCCATCCGGCATTGTTGGCCGTCATCGGTTCATCCCCTCGTGCGGCGTCTCGTGCGGACCGGCGCGATCAGGCCGGCTCGAGCCGCGCGGCCGCCAGCTTGCGCAGGTCGCTCGACTTGATCTTGTTGCTGCCGGTGGTCGCGAAATCGGACTCGCGGAAGAACAGCACGCGACGCGGTACCTTGTAGCTGGCCAGCTTGCGCCGGGCGAATTCGCGGATCTCGCCGCCATCGAGCACGACACCTTCGAACGGGATGATGCAGGCGACCACCATCTCGCCCAGCATCTCGTCGGGCACGCCCACCGTCATGCTTATCTTGACCCCCGGACAGGTCGACAGCACGTCGTCGATCTCGAGCGGCGAGACATTGGCGCCGCCGGTCTTGATGATGTCGGTGAGACGCCCTTCCCAATAGAGCCGGTTGTCGGCATCGACATAACCGCCGTCGCCCGTGCGGAAGAAGCCCTCGCCGTCCAGCGTTTCGTCGAGCGGGATGCCGACATAGCCAAGCATCAGCGTCGGGCCCTTCACCGCGATCTCGCCGCGCTCGCCCATCGGGACGACCGCGCCCGTCATCGGGTCGACGATCTTGAAGACCATGCCCGGCTGCGGTTCGCCGTGGCTCCTGCCGATCCGCTCGGGCGACGTGCCCGAGGGGAAGATCGAGCTGATCGTGAAGGTCTCGGTATTGCCATAGGCCGCCATCGGATCCTGCCAGGAGGTATGGACCGTCGGGTGCCGGCCGAGCGGCGTGGTGTGCCCGACATAATGGAGTGCGCTCAGATCGGTGGCGGCGAAATTGGCGGCGTCGGCAAGTTGCTTCCATTGGTGCGGCCAGGCAACCGGAAGCGTGACGCGCTCGGCCTCCATCAGTCTGAGCGCCTCGTCGGCGACGAAGGTCGGCTGCAGAACGAGGCTACCGCCGGTCGACAGCGCGCCGCCGAATGCCTGCGCGAAATTGCCCGACCAGAAGAAGCCGTTCGCCGACCAGCAGCGGATCACGATCTCCGGTTCGTAATTATAGAAACGCACCCAGCGCCACAGCTGCAGACAGACGCCGCGATGCGCGTTGAGGATGCCCTTGGGCTTGCTGGTCGAGCCCGAGGAGAAGAACAGCAGCCCCGGGTCGCTCGGATGCACGGTCGCGGCCATCGCGTCGATCAGCGCCGGCGACACGGCGGCGCCCCGCGCCAGGAAATTCTCCCACCCCTCGATCGCCGCCTCGCCGTCGCCCGCATTCGGACCGCACATCGCGAGATGGCGCAGATAGGGATAATCGAAGCTCTCGATCGCGCCCGGGCTCGCGGATGCGATCTCCGGCACCAGAACGCCGAGTATCGCGGCAAAATCCTTCTTGAGCACATGGCGCTCGAACAGCACCACCGATACGCACGAGGCCCGCAGCAGATGGTCGAGTTCCGCCGGCGTCGAAAAGGTGCTCAGGCCGACCGCGATCCCGCCGGCAAGCGCGGTGCCGAAGGTCGCGGCGAGCCATTCGGGTCGGTTGGTCATCAGCACGCCGACGCGCGTACCCTTGGCCACCCCGCAGGCGGCGAGCGCGCGCGCCACCGCCATCGCCTGATCCCACAGCTCGGCGTAGCTCCAGCGGGTGACGCTGCCCGCCTCGTGGATCACGAGCGCCTCGTTGTCCGCATAACGTTCGGTCACCTCACGCAGATAGCCCGAGAGGGTCAGCGCGCCGATGCCGGTCTCGTCGTCGAGCGGCATCCCCGATATGATCGAGGGGCGCGGAATAGCCTGCGGACGCATCTCTCCCTCCATGCTCACGCGATCCGGACCCACGTCAGCGATTGACGTCGACAACGAACCTCCCGCGCACCGTGCCGTCCATCAGCTTGGCCGCCGCTGCGATCGCCTCGCCGAGCGGGATTTCGGTGGCGATCGTCTCCAATGCCGCCGGATCGAGATCGCGCGCCAGTCGCGCCCAGGCGGCGATCCGCGCCGGTTTGGGTGCCATGACGCTGTCGACGCCGAGCAGCCGCACGCCGCGCAGGATGAAGGGCATCACGCTCGACGGGAAATCCGATCCGCCTGCCAGCCCGCACGCGGCGACCGCCCCGCCATATTTGGTCGCCGCGCAGATGTTGGCGAGCGTGGTACTGCCAACCGAGTCGATCGCGCCTGCCCAGCGCTCCTTCTGGAACGGCTTGCCCGGTGTCGAAAGTTCGCCGCGATCGACGACGGACGTCGCGCCGAGTGCCTTGAGATAGGCCTCTTCGGCCGCCTTGCCGGTCGCGGCGACGACGGTGAAGCCCGCCTTGGCGAGCAGCGCGATCGCGACGCTGCCGACTCCGCCGGTGGCGCCGGTGACGAGGATCTCGCCCTGTCCCGGCGCGACACCCGCGGCAAGCAGCGCCTCGACGCTGAGGCTCGCTGTATAGCCGGCGGTGCCGATCGCCATCGCCTGGCGCGGCGTGAACGCGTGCGGCAGCGGCACCAGCCAGTCGCCCTTGAGCCGTGCCTTCTGAGCGAGCCCGCCCCAATGGCCCTCGCCCACGCCCCAGCCGTTCAGCACCACCCTGTCGCCCGCCTTCCAGTCGGCATGGCTGCTCTCGGTCACGGTGCCGGCAAGATCGATTCCGGGCACCATCGGATATTTGCGCACGACCGGTCCCTTGCCCGTAATCGCAAGCCCATCCTTGTAGTTGAGCGTCGAAAACTCGACCGCGATGGTGACGTCACCTTCGGGCAGCTGCGCCTCGTCGAGCCGGGTCAACGCGACTTGGAGCCCGGCATCGGTCTTGTCGATCAGGATCGCGGAAAACATGCAGCTAGGCTCCGGCGTTCGAGGCGTCAGGGGTCTAGCGGCTGATGGGGTTGGCGCCCGAAGCGAGTCAATCGAGGTGGCTGCGCGACGGTTTCGATATCCGTCCCGCGATGTTGGCGAGCGCCCGTTGCGCAGCCGCATCGCCCCGGCGATCGACCACCGCCTCGCTTGACCCGGACATTCGGGGCAAGCCAATCCGATCCCCGCAGACAGCGGATCCCGCGAAACGAGAGGCGCGCCGACGTGCAGCCAGCCGATTATCTCCTCACCGACAAGGTTGCCGTCGTCACCGGCGGAGGCGGCGGCATCGGCCGCGCGATCGCGCTGGAGCTGGCATCGGCGGGCGCCGACATCGTCATTGCCGACATCATAGCCGAGCGCTGCGACGAGACGGCTGCGCGCATAAGCGAAACGGGTCGCGCCGCGCTGCCGCTGCAGACCGACATGGCCGATACTGCGCAGGTGCGGGCGATGATCGCCAAAGCGGACGCGCATTTCGGCCGCATCGACATCCTCGTCAACAACGCCGGCGGCGTCAGCGGCAAAGCATTTCTCGACCAGTCCGAGCGATCGTGGCGCAAGCATATCGATCTCAACCTGATCAGCCTGTTCGCTGCGACATCGGCGGCGGTGCCGATCATGATCCGCGAGGCGCACGGCGGCGCGGTCGTCAACGTCACCAGCATCGAGGCGTCGCGCGCGGCGCCGAGCTACGCGGTCTATGCGGCGTGCAAGGCGGGGATGAACAGCTTCACCCGCACGATGGCGCTCGAGCTTGCCGAGCATGGCATCCGCGTCAACGCGATCGCGCCCGACTATACCGTGACGCCGGGGACGCGGGGCAATGTCACCGGCCCGGTCGATCCATCCAAATGGCCCACCATCTCGCCCGAGCACGAGGCCGCGACCGCGCGCCGGATCCCGCTCGGCCGGCCGGGCATCGACGACGAGTGCGGCAAGGCGGCGCTCTACCTCGCCTCCGCGATGAGCAGCTACGTCACCGGGATCGTATTGCCCGTCGACGGTGGCTCCTGGGCATCGTCGGGCTGGTTCCGCACGCGGGACGGCCATGGCTGGGCGCTCCACGATACCGCTGGCTATGCGCCGCGCGGCAGCAGCGACAGCTGATCCCGAACCTTGCCCGAGAAAGGCTTGCACCGATGAAGATCAATATCCCGCTCCCCTTCGACCGCCTCGCGGGCGCAAGCGAATTCTACACGCTCGATGCCGTCGCAAAGGTTGGTGCCGCAATCGAGAAGGCGGGTTTCCACGCCGCCTGCGTCACCGATCATCCCGCGCCTACCGGCCGCTGGCTCGATAGCGGCGGTCACAATGCGCAGGATCCGTTCGTGATGCTCTCGCTGGTCGCGGCGGCGACGAGAAAGGTCAAGCTGCAGACCGGCATCCTCGTGCTCTCGTACCGCAACCCGTTCATCGTCGCGCGCTCGGTCGCGTCGCTCGATCTCTTCTCGAACGGACGCGTGCTGCTCGGTTTTGGCGCGGGCTACCTCAAGGGCGAATATCGCGCGCTCGGCGTCGATTTCGAGCAGCGCAACGAGCTGATGGACGAATATATGCACGCGCTCAAACTGGCGCTCTCCGGCGAGGAATTCGCGTTCGAGGGCACCGGCTACCAGGCGTATGGCAACCGCATCCAGCCCGGCCCGGTGCAGAAGCCGCACCCGCCCTTCCTGGTCGGCGGCAACGCGCCGCGCGCGATCCGCCGCGCGGTCGAGCTGGGCGATGCCTGGTATCCCTTCTTCACCGATGGGCTGTCGACGGCGACGACGCGGACCTTCGACATGACCGGCGAAGAGGACCTCAAGAAGGGCATCGATTACATGCTCGCGCATTGCGAGAAGATCGGCCGCGCCGAGCCGCCCGAAGTCGTGCTCGGCGGGCTCAACAAGCCGGGGCAGCGCTGCTCCTACCAGGAGCTGGTCGATCAGGCCGGCACCTATCGCGCGATGGGCGTCGTGGCGGCGGGCGTCTCGGTCGAGGGCGAGAGCGTCGCCGAATGGTGCGACAATGCCGCGCGGATGGGCGAGGAGGTCATCGCCAAGCTCGCTTGAGCGCCCCCTGAGCAACATCGCGGACTCGATACCGGAGGCGTGGCGGCGCTGCCCGCTTGAGAAGCGGCGATGATTGATCGAACGTCCGCCGCGACACGGAGAGGGCGGACACGATGCTGACCAACAGCCACACACCCGATGCGGCGACGCAGGTGGAGATGTTTCGCCGGATGGCGCTGCTCAAGGCCAATGACGAGCGCAGCCGCAAGGTGATCAGCACCGGGCGGCTTATCATGCCCTATTACAGCTATCGCGGGCAGGAGGTGATCCCCGCCGCACTGTCGGTCAACCTCACCGACGACGACTATCTGGTCACCATCTATCGCGGCATCCACGACATGATCGCCAAGGGGCTGCCCTTGAAGCAGCTCTGGGCCGAGATCGCCGGCCGCATCGACGGCACCTGCAAGGGCAAGGGCGGCCCGATGCACCTCACCTACCCCAAGAAGGGGATCATGGTGACGACCGGCGTCGTCGGCTCGTCGATGCCGATCGCCAACGGGCTCGGCTGGGCGTCGCAGCTGTCGGGCGACGGCCGCGTCGCGGTCGCGACCTTCGGCGACGGCGCCTCGAACATCGGCGCGTTCCACGAGTCGCTCAACCTCGCCTCGGTGTGGAAACTGCCGGTGATCTTCCTGTGCCAGAACAACCGCTGGGGCGAGCATTCGGCCTATGCCAAGACGACGCCGGTCGCGCGGATCGCCGATCGGGCCGCCGCTTACGGAATGGCGGGCATCCATGTCGACGGCAACGATCCGATCGCGATGTACGGCGCCGCGCGCGAGGCGGTCGAACGCGCGCGCGCCGGCGAAGGCCCGACGCTGATCGAGGCGATGACCTTCCGCCACTATGGCCACGTCTTCGGTGACGCCGATGCCTATATGGACAAGGCCTACAAGGCCGAATGGGTCGCGAAGGACCCCTATCCGATCTTCCGCGCGCAGCTGATCGCCGACGGCGCCGCGACCGAGGATCAGCTCGCGGGCTTCGAGCGCGATGCCGAGGCGCAGCTCGACGAGGCGGTCGATTATGCGCTCGGCTCCGCCTTCCCCGGGCTCGAGCAACTGTCCAGCGACGTCTATGGAGAGGCCGCATGAGCGACGCGATGGTGGCGGAAAAGCCCGCCGAGAAGACCGCCAAACCGGTCACGATCCTGCAGGCGCTCAACCAGGCGCTCGCCGACGCGATGGCGGAGGACGACAAGATCGTCGTGCTCGGCGAGGATGTCGCCGACCCCGAAGAGGGCGGCGTCACCGGCGTCACCAAGGGGCTGTCGACGCGGTTCGGCGAAACGCGCGTGCGCTCGACGCCGATCTCCGAGCAGGCGATCATCGGCTGCGCGATCGGCGCGAGCCTCGCGGGCTACAAGCCCGTCGCCGAGATCATGCTGATGAACTTCACGACGGTCGCGATGGACATGATCGTCAATCATGCCGCCAAGCTGCGCTATATGTCGGGCGGGCAGACCAACGTGCCGATCGTGATCCGCACGATGACCGGCGCGGGCTTCTCGACCGGCGGACAGCACGCCGACTTTCTCGAGGCCTGGTTCGCGCACACCGCGGGGATCAAGGTGGTGATCCCGTCCAATTCGGCCGACGCCTACGGGCTGATGCGATCGGCGATCGACGATCCCGATCCGGTATTGTTCGTCGAGAACATGCCCAATTACTGGACGCCCTACCCCGCCTTCGACGCCGGCCACCGCGTGCCGATCGGCAAGGCCAATGTCGTCGTCGGGGGCAGCGACATCACCATCGTCAGCTATGCGCGGATGATGAACGAGTGCCAGATGGCGCTGGCAGCGCTTGGCGAGGCCGGCGTCAGCGCCGAGATCATCGATCTGCGCACGATCGCGCCCTGGGACCAGGAGACCGTGCTCGCCTCGGTCGCCAAGACCGGGCGGCTGCTCGTCGTCCACGAGGCGGTGGTGCCGTTCGGCGTCGGCGCCGAGATCGCCGCGGTGGTGCAGGAGAAGCTGTTTGGCAAGCTCAAGGCACCGGTCGCCCGCGTCGGCGCGCCGTTCAATCCGGTGCCCTTCTCCAAGCCGCTCGAGACCGCGCATGTCCCGAGCGCCGCCAAGATCGCGGACGCGGCGATCGCACTCGTACAGGGGAACCACTAGACCATGGCCACCGAAATCCTGCTGCCCAAGATCGGCTTCTCGATGAACGAAGGCGAACTCGCCGAGTGGCTGGCGGCGGACGGCGACACCGTGACCGAGGGTCAGCCGCTTTTCCTGCTCGAGGCCGACAAATCCGCCAACGAGGTCGAAGCCCCGGCGAGCGGCGTACTCACGATCCTCGCCGAAGCCGGCGAGACCTACACCGTCGGCACCGTGCTCGGCACGATCGGCTGAGGCTCCGACTACGGGGCAATTGATCGGGAGGAAGGGCGGTCGTGGCTCTGCGCGTCGGGATCATCAGCGCCAACTGGGGTACCTTCGCGCATCTCCCCGCTTGGCGCGCGGTGCCGGGCGTCGAGGTCGTCGCGGTCTGTACGTCGCGACAGGAGACTGCGGAGGCCGCTGCCGCCAAGCACGCGATTCCCCGCGCCTATTGGGATGCGCAGGCATTGGCGGCCGATCCTGACATCGACATCGTCGACTGCGGCACCCGCGCGCCCATCCGCGAGCCGATGGTGCTGGCCTGCCTGGAACAGGGCAAGCACGTCTATAACGCGATCCCCTTCGCCAAGGATCTCGATGGCGCGCGCGCGCTCCACGCCGCCTGGAAACGGAGCGGCCTCGTCGGTGTCGTCGACGCCTTCTCCGAATGGATTCCGGCGCACCAGGTCGCGAAGACGATGATCGACGGCGGCTATCTCGGGCGACAATTCGGCGGCACCTGCCTGTTCAACATGGCGTTGTTCAACCGGCTCAACCCACAATTCCCGTATAATTGGTTCGCGCAGGCCGGCCAGGGCGTGTCGGCGGTCCGCAATCTCGGCAGCCAGGCGCTGCACATGCTCCTCTGGCTGTTCGGCGCGATCGAGGAGGTCGTCGCGCACGACGGGCAGTTGCTCGGCGCGTGGCGCTCGCCCGATGGTGGAACCGTCATCACCGCCGAGACCAACGATTTCGCCAGCATGTTGCTGCGCTTCCGGAGCGGGCTCGTGCTCCAATGCCAGGTGTCGTGGAACGCGCCGCTCGGGGCCGGCTGGCTGCTCGACGTGTTCGGATCCGACGGGCGGATCGTCGCGCAGGCCCCCTCCTTTCCGACCAGCCGCGACACGACGCTCCACGCCGGCAGGTTGGGTGGCGCGCTCGAGCCGATCGCGATCCCCGACGCGCTGCTGCATTCGCCCGCGGTCGCGATCGACGCCGATTTCCCGATCCCACCCGCCTATCCGATGGCGCTGTCGATGAACGCGATGGTTCGCGCGATCGAGGGTAAGGGCAGCGCGCGCCCCGATTTCGAGCAAAGCTGGCAGGTCGAGCGGATCCAGGAGGCGATCCGGCTGTCGCAGGCCGAGCGGCGCTGGGTGCGGATCGACGAAATCGCCTGAAACGGAGAGACCCCATGCCCCAATATCAGCTCGTCGTATTCTCCAACGCACTCGAAGGTCGCGACGCCGACTATAACGACTGGTACGACAACCAGCATATCGACGATGTCCTGGCGGTGCCGGGCTTCTACCGCGCGCAGCGACTGACGATCGAAAGGACGCTGAGCGGCGAGCCGGCGGACTATAAATATCTCGCCATCTACGAGTTCGAGGCCGACGATCTCGACCGCACGCTGGGCTATTTCTTCTCGATAACCAACACCGAGAAGATGCCGATCACGGACGCGATGGATACCAGAGCCAAGCCCGCGGTCTATCGCGTGCTCGGGCCTGCCAAGACGCTGAGCGCGCCGACGCCCTGGCCCCACTGACACGGATCGCGCCGGCGACGCATGGCGCAGGCTCAGCTGCTCGCCTGCATCACCAGCCGCTCGCTTTCCGCCCAGAGCCGCTCGACCGCCGCCTCGTCCTCGGCAAAGGGATTGGGCGGCATTCGCCGGCGCTGGTGGAAATAGCCCCCGCTGCCCGTCGCGGCCTCGTCGCCGACCGCGAGCCATGTGAGCGCATCCGACCCCTGCGCGGGGCTCATCGCCTCGAGGGTGCGGATGTGCGCCTGCGAGCTTTCGTCGGCGTGGGTGATGAAATTGGAGTCGATCGTTCCGGGATGCAGCGCATGCGCCACGATGCCGTCGGGCGCGAGCCGCGTCGCCAGCGCACGCGCGAACATCACGTTGGCGAGCTTGCCCTGGCAATAGGCATGGCCCGCGCGGAAATGATCGAGCAGCTGCAGATCGTCCCACATCAGGCCGGGGATCATCTCGCTGGCGTCGGACGCGGTGTTGATGATGCGTACGCTGCCCGCGGGCTGGTCCGCAGCGGCGGCGCGGAGCAGCGGCAGAAGCCGGTTGGTGAGCAGGAAGGGGCCGAGATGATTGCCCGCAAAATTCGCCTCGAGACCCTCGACCGTGACGACCTTCTGCTTCGCCATGCCGCCGGCATTGTTGATCAGTACGTCGACCCGGCCGGTGAGCGCCGCGATATCCCGCGCCAAACGCTCGGCATCGGCCATCAGCGACAGGTCGGCGCGCAGCATGTCGATGCGGCCGCCATTCGACGCGGCGCCGATCTCCGCCGCCGCCGCCGCGCTGCGCTCCGGATCACGACCGACCGCGATCACGTGCCAGCCCTGCGCCGCGAGCGTCTTCGCGGTCTCCTTGCCGATCCCCGAACTGGCGCCGGTCACCACCACGACGCGTTGCATCTCCACGCTCCTCACACCGCGAAGCTGTAGCCGCCATTGACCGGATAGGTCTGGCCGGTGATCCACTCGGCGCCATCCGAGCAGAGGAACAGCGCCATCGCGGCGACATCGTCGGGCTTGCCCAGCCGCCGGATCGCGTAGCGCGCGGTCAGGGTCCTGGCGTGGTCGCCCGCGAGGAACGCGGCCTTGCGATCCGGATCGATATTCGGTTCGAGCGCCGACAGCGAGATCGCGTTGCAGGTGATGCCGTAGCGCCCGGTTTCCTTGGCGATCGCGCGCACGAAACCGGCAGCACCCGCCTTGGCCGCCGAATAGACCGCCAGCCGCGGCTCGCCGATCCGGCCGGCATCGGAGACCACCGTGACGATCCTGCCGCCGCCTTCCGCGATCATGCCCGGGATCGCGGCATGGCAGCAATTCATCACGCCGCGCAGATTGGTGTGAAAATAGCGGTCCCACTCACCCGGATCGGTGTCCCAGAAGGGCGGCGATGGGGCCATCGCGATGTCGGGCCCGGCATTTCCGGCGTTGTTGACGAGGATGGTGACGGGCCCGAGCGCGCTTGCGACGCTATTCATCGCGGTGCGTACCGCCCTATGGTCGCCCACGTCCGCCGGGGCGGCGACGGCCTTGACGCCGAGCGCCTCGATCTCCGCAACGACCGCTGCCGCCCGCTCCGCGACGAAGTCGTTGACCGCGACGCCGCCGGCATTGTGACGCGCGAGCGCCAGCGCGATCGCGCGACCCGCACCCTGCCCCGCGCCGGTGACCAACGCGATCCTGCCGCCAAGATCGAGCGGGTCCGCGCCGATCACGACGACCGGCCGCCCATTTGCGACCAGCGCTCGTCGCTCATCCAGACATATTCGAGATAGTGGCCGAGGAACGGGCGCGCATCGAGATAGACAAAGCGCAGCTGCTCGTTGCCGCCCTCGAGCACCACCGGATAGGGCTGTCGGTCGACACGCGCGCGGAACGAGTCCCAGTCGGGGATGCGCATGCAGACATGATGAAATTGCAGGCCGTCGTCATCGGGCAGCGCATCCCGGTAGATGGCGACGTCGCCCGACACCGGCTGGATCAGCTCATATTGAAGATCCCCCACCCAGATGAAGGCGAGCTTGTTGGTCTGTTCGCCGGCGCCGGCGATGGTGGTGACGGGCGTAGTGCCCTCGAAGGTGAGCAACCTGTCGATCGAGGCACGCTCGCCGAACGCCGCGACCCATTTGTCGATGTTCCGGGTGACATAGGCGTTCTGGAAGTGATGGCCCTCGAGCACCGCCCTAGCCCTCCCGCTCGACGTCGTAGCGATCGAGATAGCGCTCGAACAGCGGGGTCAGCGTCTCGACGCTCAGGCCATATTGCGCGAGCTTATATTCGTGGCGGCCGAATTTGTCCTGCGGGTTGTCGTCGACCCAGCCCTGCATCCCGACCTCGGCCTCGGTCGTGAAGTCGTCGCCGAGCTGTGCATAGACTCGGCGCATCGTCCCGATCGGATCGCGCATCATGTCGGCATAATGAACGTCGATGATGCGATCCTCGCCGATCGCGTCGCGCGCATCCATCGCGCGATTGGCGTGCTCGGCCGCCTGCTTGGGATAATTCTGCCCGAGCCATTCGGTGTCGACCTTGCCGGTATAGCCCCGATGCGCGAGGCTGAGCAGGCTGCACAGCGAGCCGACCGCGGTGAACGGATCGCGGTGCGTCCAGATCAACCGGGCGTCGGGAAAGACTTTCAGCAGCTGCGGGATGAACAGCGCATGCGACGGCATCTTGAGGTTCCAGACGCCGGGCGCCTCGGACTGGAGCAGCTGGAGGAAGCGCTTCTCATATTCATAGGCCGGCGTCGTATCCATCTGCAGGACGTATTCGGCATAGCCGGGCAGCTTGCCGCGCGATTCCCACATCAGCGTCCGGAACTCGTGCGCGTGGATGAATACGCATTCATTGGGGTAGATCGCCGAGCCGCGATAATATTTGCCCATCTCGGGCCGCGCGGCGAGCATCGCGCGCTCCTCCTCGAGCCGTTTCAGCGCGCGCGGATCGGTGGTCAGCGTCGCGCTGGTCGCGGGGGGCACGGGATCGTCGATCTCCCAGGTCAGCGGCGAGCGGCGCGCGGGATCGGCGGCGAGCAGGTTGCTGACCATCGTCGTGCCGGTGCGGGGAATGCCGAGCACGAACACGGGCCGCTCGATCGGCCGCGACAGCAGCTCGGGATGGTCGTCGAGATAGGCGGTGACCTTGAGCCGCTGCATCAACGCGGTCAGCAGATCGCCGCGGAAGCGCTGGACGAGCGGCTCGGGGCGGTCGGTGTCGGCATTGATGTCGGCGACGAGGATGCCGAGCCCTTCGCGAAAGCTGTCGCTGTCGAAGCGCTCGAGCCCGGTCGCGCGCTGCGCGTCCTCGATCAATTGCTCGACGATCAATGGGGTCGCCATCTCTGTCCATCCTCTGTGCCGGGCGGCGTCGTGCGCCACCCGATCTTTCTCGGTCGGGCAAGGGTGCGGCGCGCGCCAACACACTGGCAATCGCTTTCGCCTTCGACAGCGGGCCGAAGTGTCGCGGTCCAGCCAACACTCTGTCGGCGCGGCGCGCTCAGGCGGCGGCGCGCACCATGCGTTGGCGGAAATAGCGTGGCGTCACCCCCGTCGCCTGGCGGAAGGCGTAGGCAAAGCTCGATGGCGAGGCGAAGCCCAGCGCAAAGGCGATCGCCTTGATGCTCTCGTCGCTGGCCAGCAGCCGCTTGGCATTCTCGATCCGGCCCCGCGACACATAATCGTTGATCGAGCAGCCGCGGCTGGCGCGGAAGCCACGCGTCAACTGGCGCACGGATAGGCTGCACAGCGCGGCCAGTTCGGCCAATGTCGGCGGCAACTGGGTTTCGCGCAGGCGCTGATCGATCAGTCGCAGCCGCCAGGCGCCGAGCCCGCCGGTCGCCGGACCGTCCTCGATCGCGGTGCAGAACCGCCCCAATTCGATTGCCAGCTGCCCGATCATCATCTCGCCCAGCGCCGGGCTCGCAAGGCCGGGACGATGCGCCTCCTCGGCGAGCCGGCCCATGACGCTGCGCACGTGCGGATTGGTCACGTCGAGCCCCGCCTCGAGCCGTCGGTCGGTCCAATCGACGTCCCGATCGAGCCAGCGCTCGACGACGTCGCGACGCAGCTCGCACACGACCGCCGCCTGGCGACCGCTGTCGCCGCGGATGTGCACGCGGTGCCCGGGCGGCTGGAGGAAGACGTCGCCGATCGGCTCGAAGCGATGCGGCCCCCATTGTTCGATGAAGCAGGCGCGCGAATGCGGCGGACGCGGGGTGAGACAGAGGTTGAGCTTGTAGCCGTCGCTCCCGCCCACGAGCGTATCGACCGGGCCTGGGAGGACGAAGCGCACGATCTCGACCGTGGCCGAAGGCAGCCGAAGCGCCGCCTGCACCGTCATCTCGCTATCCTGCCCGTCGCCCATGCCTTCGGTCCGCAGCCTTGGGACGATCCTATGCGCGGCCGATTGGCTAAACAATGGCCCGCAATCGACATCGCCGCCACGCTATTGGGGGATGCCGATTGACGACCTCGGGCGATGCGCGATCAGCTCGGGCGACGATGGCGGACGGTCGCAGGAGGACAAGATGGCGACTTTTGTTCTGGTGCATGGCGGCGAGCATGGCGGGTGGTGCTGGCGCGCGTCCGCGGCATTGCTGCGCGCGGCCGGTCATCATGTCCTGACCCCGACGCTGACCGGGCTTGGCGAGCGCGTCCATCTGATGAGCGCCGCCGTCGATCTGGCGATGCACGTCACCGATATCGCCAATACGCTGATCTTCGACGATCTGCGCGACGTGATCCTCGTCGGCCACAGCTATGGCGGAATGGTGATAACCGGTGCCGCCGATCGGGCGATCGATCGCGTCGGGCAGCTCGTCTATCTCGATGCCGCCCATCCGAGGAGCGGCGAGGCGCTCACCGATGTCGCGCCCGAGATGATGGCGATGGCCCGACAACAGATGCAACTCATCGACGGTGTCGAGGTGATTCACCTTCCCCCCGCGCTCGCGGCGCAATATTTCGGCGTCACCGATCCTGCGGACGTGGCGTGGATGATCGACCGGCTCAAGCCGCATCCCTGGGCTTGCTACGCCCAGCCGCTCCGGCTCGCCGACGAAGCCGCGGTTCGGCGCGTGCCGCGGACCAACATCAATTGCACGCAGGCCTTGGCCAATTCGGCCGGCGAGCATCTCGCGCGGCAGCTCGATGGCGACAGGAATTGGGAGATCGACACCGGCCATGACATCATGATCACCGAACCCGAGGCGCTGGCCGCGATGCTGTTGCGGCTCGCCTGAACGCAGCCCCCGGTTTGCGTCCCGTTATCGGCAGTGCGGCCGGCTAGCGATATGCAGGGAGGATTGCGGACGGGGGCGCGACTGGCGGACACCATGCGAAACCGAGCCGTCCCGAAGACGGACGACAATAGGAGATGCGGATGGCCAGGGGCCTCTTCGATCTGACCGGAAAGGTCGCGTTGGTTACCGGCGGCAATGGTGGCATCGGGCTGGGCTTTGCGCGTGGCATCGCCAAGCAAGGCGGCAGTCTCGCGATCTGGGAGCGCAACGCCGAGAAGAACGCCGCTGCGAAGCAAGACCTGCTCGACGCGGGCGCGGCGCGGGTCGAGACCTATGTCGTCGACGTCGCCTCCGAAGAGCAGATCATCGCGGGTTTCGAGACGCTCAAGGCCGATTTCGGGCGGCTCGATTGCGTGTTCGCCAATTCGGGCGGGCCGCCGCGCTTCAACTCCGTATTCGATATGCCGACCGCGGAGTGGCACAGTTTTCTCGACGTCGCGCTGCACGGCGCGTTCTTCACGCTGCGCGAGGCGGCTCGCCTTATGGTCGATCGAGCCAAGGCGGGCGAACCAGGCGGATCGCTGGTCGCATGCGGGAGCCTGTCGCTCTTCCAGGGGCTTGCAGGCAAGGAGAATTATGCCGGATCCAAGGCGGCGATCGCTGCGGTGATCCGCTGCATGGCGGTCGAGTTCGGGCCGTACAATATCCGCGCAAACGTCGTCGCGCCCGGGCTGATCATGACGCCGATGATGGGCGGCGAGGCGAACGAGAAGGCGCTGTCGGGCATGGTCGGGCCGCAGGTGCCGATCAAGCGGGTGGGCCAGGTCGAGGATTTCGAGGGGATCGGCGCCTTCCTGTGCAGCGATGCCTCCTCCTTCATCACCGGCGAGACGATCAGGGTCGACGGCGGCTACATGATCCGGCCCTAAAGCGATACGGAGAGCGACGATGAGGCTTCTTAACATCCACGGCGTCGGCGACGTCCGGCTCGACGACTATACGCGACCCGAAGCAGGCCCGAAGGATGTCGTCGTCAGGATGAAGGCGGTCGGCATCTGCGGATCGGACCTCAGCTATATCAGGATCGGCGGCATCCCCAATCCGCGCAATGTCACTCCGCTCGGCCACGAGGGCGCTGGCGACGTGATCGAGGTCGGCGCGGAGGTCGCGGGCATCGCAGCGGGCGACCGCGTGATCGTCAATCCGATGATGACGCCGAGCAACATCGGCTCGGGCGGTCCAGAAGGCGCCTTTACCGAGGAACTGCTGGTGCGCGAGGCGCGGCTCGGCGAGAGCATCCTACCGATTCCCGCCGGCATTTCCTACGAAGTCGCCGCAATGTGCGAGCCGCTGGCGGTCTCGATGCACGGCGTCAACCGCGCGGACGTCAAGGCCGGCGACAAGGTGGTGGTGTTCGGCTGCGGGCCGATCGGGCTCGGCATGATCCTCTGGCTGGTCGATCGCGGCATCACGGACGTGGTGGCACTCGACCTCGCCGAGGAACGGCGCGCGCGCGCGCAGGCGCTCGGTGCGCGCGCCGCGCTCGATCCCACCAAGGTGGATGTGAAGGCGGAGTTGGCGCGACTGCACGGCGAGGTTCCGTCCTATGGCCGCGTCGGTGTCGGCACCGATGCCTATATCGACGCGGCGGGTGCGCCCACCATCCTGACCGACGTGATCATGATGGCCAAGTTCCACGCCAAGCTCGTCATCACCGCCGCCTATATGCGGCCGATCGAATTCCCGGTCGGGCGGATGCTGACCAGCGAGATGACGATCACCACCGCGGTCGGCTACCCGACCGAAATGCCCGACGTGATCGCGGCGATGCCGAGACTCGACGACACGATACGCTCGCTGATCAGCCACCGGCTGCCGTTCGGCCGCGTGCTCGACGGGCTCGACGTCGCGGCGCGGCCGAGTTCGGCCAAGGTGATGATCGACATGGAGGAACCGGCATGACCGACGCCGCTTCCGCCGACAGGCAGACGCCGCTCAGCACGCTGGTCACCGCCGGCGCGGGCCAGGACGAGGCCGAGAAGATCACCGACACCATCTTCATGGTGAAGGACATCTCCAACGCCTATTTGGTGACCACCAGCGACGGCGACCTGATGGTTAACACCGGCTTCATCGGCAATGACGCACGCAACAAGGCGCTGTTCGATCCCGTCCGCACCGGGCCGCTGCGCCGCATCGTGCTGACCCAGGCGCATGCCGACCATTTCGGCGCGCTGCCCGGCCAGCGGGAAACGGATACGCAAGTCATCGCCGGCCAGGGCTTCACCGAGACCGATGCCTATTTTCAGCGGCTCGCTCCCTTTCTGGGGCGCCGCTCGGGCAAGCTGTGGGGATCGATCACGCGACGCAACGGGCCGCCGCCGGTGCCGCCCACGATCGTACCCGACATCGAGGTCGCCGACCGCCTCGCCTTCACCCAGGGCGCGACCCGTTTCGAGGTGATCAAGATGCCGGGCGGCGAGACGCTGTGCACCGCCGTCCTGTGGCTGCCCGACGAGAAGACGCTCTTCACCGGCAATCTGTTCGGGCCGGTGTGGAGGGCGATGCCCAACCTCACCACGACGCGCGGCGACAAGCCCAGACTGGTCGGGCCCTATCTCAAGTCCATCGAGATCGTCCGCGCGCTTGCCCCCGAGCTGGTGGTGACCGGGCACGGCGAACCGGTACGCGGCGCCGAACATATCCGCGCGGACCTCGACACGATGCACGCCGCGGTCTCTTACATCGAGCGCGAGACGATCGCGGGGATGAACGCAGGCAAGGACGTCCACACGCTGATGCGCGAGATCGTGCTGCCCGCCGATCTGCGGATCGGCGAGTTCCATGGCCATACACGCTGGACGGTGCGCGCGGTGTGGGAGGAAAACGCCAATTGGTTCAAATATGAGGACGGTACAGGCGAACTGCTCGGCTCGTCGCCGCGCAGTGTCGATGCCGACCTCGTCGAGCTCGCCGGCGGCGCGGAGCGGCTGGCGGCGCGTGCGCAGGCGAAGCTCGCGGCGGGCGACGCGCTGGCGGCTGTCCATCTCACCCACATCGCGCTTAGTGCCGAGCCAGACAACCGCGCCGCGCTCGCCGCCAGCAAGGCTGCGCACGAGGCGTTGCTCGCGGCGGGCGGCGGCACCAATCTCAGCGAGACGATGTGGCTGAAGTCGGAGATCGCGGCCGCCGGGAAGGCGCTGGACGGCTAGCAACCCCCGACCGGCAGTAGCCGGGCTTGGGGGTGCAACAACACTTATGGTTGGCGGTGGCGCGGCATAGCCCCGACATCGCAACCGACACATGACGAACGGAACCGTGGTGACCAAGATTTTGACGCATCTCGAGCGGCTCGAGGCCGAGAGCATCCATATCCTGCGCGAAGTGGTCGCGGAGGCGGAGCGGCCGGTGATGCTCTATTCGGTCGGCAAGGACAGCGCGGTGATGCTGCATCTGGCGCGCAAGGCCTTCTATCCTTCGCCGCCGCCCTTCCCGCTGCTCCATGTCGACACCACCTGGAAGTTCAAGGCGATGTACGCGTTGCGCGACAAGGCGGCGCGCGACGCTGGGATGGAATTGCTGGTCTATCAGAATCCGGAGGCCGCCGAGCGCGGGATCAACCCGTTCGATCACGGCCCCTTGCACACCGACATGTGGAAGACCGAGGGGCTCAAGCAGGCGCTCGACAAATATGGCTTCGATGCGGCGTTCGGCGGCGCGCGGCGCGACGAGGAAAAGAGCCGCGCCAAGGAGCGCATCTTCTCCTTCCGCTCGGCCTCGCACCGCTGGGATCCCAAGGCGCAGCGCCCCGAACTGTGGAACCTCTACAACGCCCGCAAGGCCAAGGGCGAGAGCATCCGCGTGTTTCCGATCTCGAACTGGACCGAACTCGACATCTGGCAATATATCCATCTCGAGAAGATCGAGATCGTGCCGCTCTATTTCTCGGCCAAGCGCCCCACGGTCGAGCGCGACGGGATGCTGCTGATGGTCGATGACGAACGCTTCCGGCTCAACCCCGGCGAGATCCCCGTCGACCGCTCGATCCGCTTCCGCACGCTCGGCTGCTATCCGCTGACCGGCGCGGTCGAGAGCGAGGCGACGACGCTGCCGCAGGTCATCCAGGAGATGCTGCTCACCACCACGTCCGAACGCCAGGGCCGCGCGATCGACAAGGATGGCGGCGACGCGTCGATGGAAAAGAAGAAGCAGGAAGGGTATTTCTGATGGCGACGACCGTTCATCCTCCCTGCGCGAAGCGCGTGGCGGAGGACCATGCGCAGCATGGTGGAAGGGCAGTGTCCGCCGTTCCGCATCTCCTCTCCGCCGCTCCGCGAGCGCTCCCCCTGCCCGTCTTCGATTGGGAGGACGCCCAATGACCACCACCGATCCCATCTACCGGACCGACGCGCTCATCGCCGAGGACATCGACGCCTATCTCGTCCAGCACCAGAACAAGTCGCTGCTGCGCTTCATCACCTGCGGCTCGGTCGACGACGGCAAGTCGACGCTGATCGGGCGGCTGCTCTACGATTCGAAGATGATCTTCGAGGACCAACTGGCGACGCTCGAAGCGGATTCGAAGCGAGTCGGCACGCAAGGCCAGGAGATCGATTTCGCGCTGCTCGTCGACGGGCTCGCCGCGGAGCGCGAGCAGGGCATCACGATCGACGTCGCCTACCGCTTCTTCGCCACCGAAAAGCGCAAGTTCATCGTCGCCGACACACCAGGCCACGAACAATATACGCGCAACATGGTAACCGGCGCATCGACCGCCGATCTGGCCGTTATCCTGATCGATGCGCGCAAGGGCGTGCTGACGCAGACGCGGCGCCATTCCTATCTCGCGCACCTGATCGGCATCCGCAACCTCGTGCTCGCGGTCAACAAGATGGACCTGATCGGCTATGATCAGGCGCGCTACGAGGAGATCGTCGCGGACTATCGGAGCTTTGCGACGTCGATCGGGATTGCCGACTTCACGCCGATGCCGATATCCGGCTTCAAGGGTGACAACATCACGTCCAAGAGCGAGAATACGCCCTGGTATTCGGGCCCGACGCTGATGGCGCATCTCGAGACGGTCGAGCTCGACGTCACCTCGGCGCAGGCCAAGCCGTTCCGCATGCCGGTGCAATGGGTCAACCGTCCCAATCTCGATTTCCGCGGCTTTTCGGGACTGATCGCGAGCGGGACGATCAAGCCGGGCGACGCGGTGCGCGTGCTGCCCTCGGGCAAGACGTCGACGCTGGCCCGTA
Organism: uncultured Sphingomonadaceae bacterium; assembly: GCA_903871605.1. GTDB lineage: Bacteria > Pseudomonadota > Alphaproteobacteria > Sphingomonadales > Sphingomonadaceae > Solisphingomonas. The sequence continues at coordinate 216,130 of CAIQHF010000036.1, read as the reverse complement.
TCGTCACGATGGCCGGCGATCTTGACGAGGCCGTCGCCGGTCAGTCCCCCACCCTCACCTTCGCCGACGAGATCGACTGCTCGCGCGGCGACGTGATCGCGATCGCCGCCGAGCCCCCGCAGGTCGCGGACCAGTTCGAGGCGACGTTCGTCTGGATGGCCGACGAGGAGATGCTGCCGGGCCGGCCCTATTGGCTCAAACTCGGCACGCAGACGGTCAGTGCGACGGTGCAGGCGCCCAAATACCAGACCAACGTCAACACGATGGAGCAGCTCGCCGCCAAGACGCTCGAATTGAACGCGATCGGCGTCGCCAATTTCTCGACCGACAAGCCGATCGTGTTCGAGCCCTATGCCGACAATCGGTCACTCGGCGGGTTCATCCTGATCGACAAGATCAGCAACGCGACAGTCGCCGCGGGCATGATCCACTTCGCGCTGCGCCGTGGGCAGAATATCCACTGGCAGGCGACCGACGTGTCGCGCGAGAAGCACGCCGACCTCAAGAACCAGAAGCCGGCGGTGCTGTGGTTCACCGGACTGTCGGGCGCGGGCAAGTCGACCATCGCCAATCTCGTCGAGCAGCGGCTGGTGCGGATGAACCGCCACACCTTCCTGCTCGACGGCGACAATGTCCGCCACGGGCTCAACAAGGATCTCGGTTTCACCGATGCCGATCGCGTGGAGAATATCCGCCGGGTCGGCGAGGTCGCGAAGTTGATGACCGATGCCGGGCTGATCGTGATCACCGCGTTCATCTCGCCGTTCCGCGCCGAGCGCGAGATGGTGCGCCAGATGCTGGCGCCCGGCGAGTTCATCGAGGTCCATATCGACACGCCGCTCGCGGAGGCCGAGAAGCGCGACGTCAAGGGCCTCTACGCCAAGGCGCGCGCGGGCCAGCTCAAGAACTTCACCGGAATCGACAGCCCCTATGAGGCACCCGAACGGCCCGAGATCCATATCGACACCACGGGCATGACGCCCGATCAGGCCGCCGATGCGATCGTCGCCAAGCTGATCCCATGAACGCTAGCAGCACCGGGATGACCGACGCGGCGCTGGCCGCGCATCTTGCCGACATAGCGGGCCGCATCCTGCTCACCGTGCGCGACAGCGGCGTCTTCGCGGAGAAGGCGCTGGGCAAGGCGGGCGACCAGACCGCCAACCAGTTCCTCGTCCAGGCGATCCGCGCGCAGCGCCCCGACGACGGGCTTCTCTCCGAGGAGATGAAGTGCGACGGCACGCGGCTCGGCATGGGCCGCGTCTGGATAGTCGATCCGGTCGACGGCACGCGCGAATATGGCGAGGGGCGCACCGACTGGGCTGTCCATGTCGGGCTTTCGGTCGACGGCGTGGCCGAGATCGGCGCGGTGGCGCTTCCCGGCCTCGGCCTGGTGCTCCGCAGCGACGAGGCCGCCGCGATCCCGCCGCCGCCCGAGCGCCGCCGTATGGTCGTGAGCCGCACCCGTCCCGCCAAGGAAGCGGTCGCGGTCGCCGAGCGGATTGGCGCCGAGCTCGTGCCGATGGGTTCGGCCGGGGCCAAGGCGATGGCGATCATCCGCGGCGAGGCCGACATCTATCTCCACACCGGCGGGCAATATGAATGGGACAGCATGGCCCCCGTCGCGGTCGCGCGCGCCTATGGCCTGCATTGCTCGCGCGTCGACGGCCGCCCGCTCGTCTATAATATGGAAGACGTCTATATGCCCGATCTGCTGATCGCGCGCCCCGGCGACGCGCGCATGGTGCTCGATCTGCTCGCCGAAATGAGCGCCTGAGCGATCATTCGGCCGGGCGCTGGCCGGTCGCCGGCACGGTCTTGCCCTTCGGCGGGGTTGACGGCAGCGTGGCGGTGGTCCCGGCGCGGTACGCGCGACCGGGCGGGAGAGACGATGCCTGAAGGGTCACCCAGCCGCCATCTCGTGGCACCCGAGCTGCTCCCGGCGCTCGCGCTGCTTCCGCAACTCGAGCTCGACGAGCCGCTGCTTGCCATGATCCGGGCGGCACGACCCGGCGAGCGCGGCATCCCCCTGCCCGAGCTCACGACCGAACAAAGCGCGATCCGCTGCGAAGAGCGCTTCGTGGCGGGCCGGGCGGGCGCGCCGGACGTTCGCGTGCTGGTCTACACGCCGCCTGCCGCGACATACGGGCGCCCGGCCTATCTCCATTTCCACGGTGGCGGATTCGTCATGGGCACGCCCGAAATCAACAACGGATCGAACCGGGATATCGCACTGACGCACGATTGCGTGGTCGTGTCGGTCGACTATCGGCTCGCGCCCGAGACGCGCTGGACGGGATCGTATGAGGATAATTATGCCGCGCTCGCCTGGCTGCACCGAGAGGCCGACGCGCTCGGCATCGATCCGGCGCGCGTCGCGATCGGGGGCGAGAGCGCTGGCGGCGGCCATGCCGCCGCGCTGGGGCTGATCGCGCGCGACCGCGGCGAATATCCGGTCTGCTTCCAGTTGCTCGATTGCCCGATGCTCGACGATCGCACCTGCGCATCGCCCGACCCCCATCGCTTCGCGGGCGAGTTCATCTGGACGCGCGGGTCGAACCGCTTCGGCTGGCGCTCGCTGCTGGGCGAGGAGCCCGGCGGCAGCGACGTTCCGCGTGCCGCGGTGCCGGCGCGCGCGGCGGATCTCTCCGGCCTGCCGCCGACCTTCATCTCGATCGGCGCGCTCGATTTGTTCCTCGAGGAGAATCTCGAATTTGCGCGTCGGCTTGCGCGTGCCGGCGTTCCGGTCGAGCTGCATGTCATCCCGGGCGCCTTCCACGGCTTCTCGATGGCGGGCCAGGCGGCGCCGCAGACCCAGGCCCTGATCCGCTACCGCAACGACGCATTGGCGCGGGCTTTCGCGAGGCGTGACGGGGACGATGAAAATGGGTGAGCGCTTCAGGGACAGGGTCGTTCTGGTGACCGGATCGGCGGGCGGGCTCGGACGCGCTTTCGCGCTGGGCTTCGGGCGCGAGGGCGCTCGGCTCGTGCTCGCCGACCTCGACGTCACGGGCCTCGAGGAGACCGCCGCGATGCTGCGCGATCTCGGCGCACGGAGCTCGATCCACCAGGTCGACCTCGCGAGCGAGAGCGATATCCACGCCTTCGCCGCGGACGTGCGAAACCTCAATCCGCAGGTCGACGTGCTGATCAACAATGCCGGCCTCGCCTATGGCGAGATCTCGACGGGGTTCGATGGGCTCGGCCAGGCGAAATGGCTGCGCTTCCTTGCGATCAACATGATCGCGCCGCTGCTCGTCGCGGAGGCGCTGCGCGACCAGCTCGCGGTGGCGCCGGGCACGATCATCAACATCTCGTCGATGGCGAGCTACATGCCCGCCACCGCCTATGGGATCACCAAATCATCGCTCAACGCGATGAGCTTCGGCATGGCGCACAGTTTCGGCAAGCAGGGCATTCGGGTCAATTCGATCGCACCCGTGCTGATGGAGACGCCCGCGAGCAAGAAGGGCGTCGCGCCCGAAAACTGGGCACGGCTCCAATCGATGCAGCTGCTCAAACAGCCGGGCGGGCCGGACGATATCGTCAAGCTCGGACTGTTCCTCGCCTCCGACGAGGCGCGCTTCATCACCAACGACATCGTCCATTGCGACGCGGGTCATCCGCTACGCGGCTATCGCGCCTGATGGATGCGCTGGACGCGCAGGCGTTGCTTGCGCTCGATCAGGTCGACGCCTTTCATTTCCGGAGCGTCCGCAACCTCGACAATGGCCGGGGCGCGATCTTCGGCGGCCAACCGATCGCTCAAGCCCTTGCGGCCGCGCAGAGGACCGTGGCGGGATGGCCGGCCCATCATGTCAGCGGCCAATATCTGCGCGCGGGCGCCCCCGGCATGCCCGTCGACTATCATGTCGAAGCGGTGCGCGACGGGCGACGCTATGCCTCGCGGCGGGTTCTGGCGACACAAGCGGGCAAGCCGATCTTCGACATGCTCTGCGCCTTCCATGACCTCGAGCAGGGGCCGCATCATCAATATGCCGAACGCCCCGCGTCGCCGCCGCCGGACAGTCTCGAAGCCACCGCGCATTTCGTCCGGCGCAACGCGCATCGTCTGCCACCCGGCATGGCCGAGTTCTACACGCAGCCCTTCCCCGTCGAGCTACGCCCGATCGATCCCGAAGCCGTGTTCCTGGAATCGCTGACCACGCCCGAACGCGATTTCTGGCTGCGCATGCCGTCCGCCGCGGCGATGGCCGACCCGATTGGCCACCAGGCGCTGCTCGCCTTCCTGTCGGATTATTGGATGGCGGGGACGGTCGGGGCGATGCATGTCCGGCCCGGCGATGCCGAACGCGTCGCCACCGTCACGCTGAACCACAGCGTCTGGTATCATGCCCCGGTCCGCGCCGATGCGTGGCTCATGCACCAGACCGACAGCCCCTGGGCCGGCAACGGTCGCGGGCTCGCCCGCGGGCTGATCTATGACGAGGCCGGGCGTCTGCTCGCAAGCACCGCGCAGGAGATCAGCATCCGTCCTATGTGATCCCAAACGTCGCCGGTGCGATGAACCGACGGCGCGGACGGCGGCGCGATTGACAGGATCGAAGCGCGTGCCAAGCGTGCCGACCGATGCGGTCCTCCAACGGATCGGCACGTGGGAGGGCATGGAATGGCGGGATTGCTGGACGGCCGCGTCGCGCTCGTGACCGGGGCGTCGTCGGGGATCGGCGAGGCGGCCGCAATCGCGCTGGCGAAGGCGGGGGCGCGCGTCGCGCTGTCCGCCCGCCGCGCCGACCGTCTGGCGACGCTGGTGCAACGGATCGAGGCCACCGGAGGCAGCGCGATTGCGCTGCCCGGCGACGTCGTCGACGAAGCCGCGGCGAAGGCGGCGGTCGAGCGCACCGTCGCGCATTTCGGCCGGATCGATATCCTCGTCAACTCGGCCGGGGTCATCCAGTCGGGCACGATCGAGAATTGCGACACCGCGGAATATCGTCGCGTGCTCGACGTCAACCTGCTCGGCACGCTCTATACCTGCAGCGCCGCGATCGGTCCGATGAAGGCGCAGGGCGGCGGCGACATCATCAACATTTCATCGCAGGCCTCGCGCAAGGTCGCCAAGATCTTCAACTCCTATTCCGCCAGCAAATTCGCGCTCAACGCAATGTCCGAAGGTTTGCGCCAGGAGGTTGGGGGCTATGGCATCCGGGTCTGCCAGCTGCTTCCCGGCGCGACCAGGACCGAGGTCGCCGACCATGTCAGCGATCCCGCGTTGCGCAGCGCGATGCAGGCGCATGTCGGCAAGGAGGGCGCGGTGGAGGCCAGCGAGATCGCCGACGCCATCGTCTTCGTTGCGGCGCTTCCGAAACACGTCAATGTCGACATCATCTCGATCCGGCCGACCAGCGACACCGCGCCCTGATCGCGGCGCCGCCGGCTTATCGTCACGAGGAGAAGCATATGAGGCTTGCGGGCAAGATCGCCGTCATCACCGGCGCGGGATCGGGCATGGGGCGCGCCATGGCGCAGATGTTCGCCGCCGAGGGCGCGCGACTGGTGCTCTCCGATATCAGCGGCCAGCAGGACGAGATCGCGGCCGCGCTGGGCGATGCCGCGGTCGCCGTGCACGCCGATGTCGCCAGCGAGGCCGATGTGCAGGCGATGATCGCAACCGCCGAACGGCATTTCGGCCGGGTCGATATCCTGTGCAACAATGCCGGCTTCGGCGGCGGCATGGCGCCACTTCACGAACAGACCACCGAAGCGTGGGACACCGTCCACGCGGTCAATCTGCGCGGCGTGTTCTTCGGGATCAAATATGGCGTGATCTCGATGATGAAGACGGGCGGCGGCGCGATCGTCAACACCACCTCCGCATCGGGCGTAGTCGGCTGGAAGGGGCACAGCATCTACGGCGCGGCCAAGGCCGGCGTCAATCAGCTGACCCGCTCCGCCGCGCTCGATTATGCCGATCACGGCATCCGCGTGAACGCCGTCGCGCCCGGCACCATCTGGACGGGGCTGGTTCCCCAGTCGCGTGAGCACCCCGTGCCGCCGGCCGGGACGCGCAGGCTTCCGGGAATACCGATCGATCGCTGGGGGCTCGCCAGCGAGATCGCGGCGGCTGCGCTGTTCCTCGCGAGCGACGAGGCCGCCTATATCACCGGCACGGTGCTTCCCGTCGACGGCGGCTATTGCATCGGCTTTTCGGGAATGGGCGCCGAACATCCGGGTCAATAGCGGACGAGGTCGCTAGGGCGCTGCCGCCGCCGCGCGAAGACGCTCGGGGCCGCCGCCACGTCGCTCGCGGATAAACAGGCAGGCGATTCCGCCCGCGAGCGCCAACGCCACCATCGCCATCAGCGCGGGCCCATAGCTTCCGCTCGCCTCCTGCGACTTGGCGACGGCGTAGGGCGACATCACCGCGAAGGGCAGGAAGAAGGTCAGCATACCGAAGGCGCGCCCGACGCCCTTGCCGCCGAACTCGATAGCGACCGCGGCAGCAAGCAGCGGCCAGAAGCCGCCTCCGACACCTGCGAGCCCAGCGCCGAGCAGGATCAGCGGGAATCCCTGGCCGAAGGCGATGACCGTGCCGCCGCCTGCGGTCAGGAAGGCAAGCAGGGCGAGCGGCAGGCGATTGCCGAAACGATCCGACGCCATCCCCCCGCCCAGCGTCGCCGCGAGCTGGCAAAAGCTGAAGGCGGACAGCAGCAGCCCAGCCTGCTGCGCGCTCAGGCCGCGACTGATCGCGATCGGTGTGAGGTTGTTGCCGCATCCACCATAGAGCGCGAGCATCGGCAGATAGCCGATGACGAGCAGCCAGAAATTGCGTCTCGACAGGATATCGCGCCAGCGCAGCGCTTCGCCCGCCTCGTCTTCCGGCGCAGTACCATGATGGGGCTGTCCGCCTGTCGCGCCGTCCTGCGCGAGATAGTGCAACCCATCGCGCGCTGACGGGCGCTCGCGGACGACCGACAGCACCAGCGGCAGGATGACGAATGCGATCACCCCCGCTCCGATCCGCCAGATCGCGCGCCATCCGAGCGTCGGCATCACCGCCGCGACGATCGGCGGCATCACCACGCCCGCCATTCCCAGCCCGAACGCGGTCAGCCCGAGCGCCAGCCCCAGTCTTCGCACGAACCAGCGCGAGACCACCGCGTTCGCCGGAATCGAGGTCGCGCAGATCAGCGACAGCGGCAGCAGCACCGCGTAGAGTATGAGATATTGCCATGTCTGCTCGACCATGCTGATCCCTGCGCAGAACAGCACCATGCCGAAGAGCCCGCATGACAGGATCGTCCGCGCCGGAAAGCGATCGGCAAGCATGCCCGCGACCGGCGACAACAATGCGCAGCTCAGACCACAGGCCGCGATGCCGAGTTGCAGCGTGCTGACGGTCACGTGGAGTTGCGCCGACCAATCATGCAGGAAGAGCGAAAAGGCATTGATCGGCAATGCGTTGGCCGCGATCCCCGAGAGGATGCAGACGCCCACGATGTTCCAGCCATGATACCATCGGGCACGGGAATCGACAGCGGCGACGCTGGTCATGGACGTCCTCTCCGGCGCCCCTGCCGGGCGGCCATGCTCGTTGAGGCGCACTATGCGAGAGATCGGACGGGGTGCCTAGCAACCGACGGCATCTCCGCCGTCGCGATATCTGCACGCCGAAACGCTGAGGGTCGCGAGTTCCGCCTGCTGTTCCGAACGCCCCGCACGGCCGCTTCGCATTCGCGCCCGACCCGCCGGGCCCTGGCACGATATCGCACGCACTTATCGCCACACCGCTGACTGCGGCCGCCCCCTCCACCCGCCGCGCATGCTCGGATAGGCTTGTCGACGAGAGCCTGTTGGGGCCGAACGACGGGAAGGACGCGGATGGCTGGCTTCGACGAGACGGTGGATTTCGTGGTGGTGGGCAGCGGCGGCGGCTCGATGTGCGCCGCGCTGCTGATGCGGTCGCTCGGCAGATCTGTGGTCATCCTCGAAAAAACCGCCTTCATCGGCGGCACGACCGCACGCTCGGGCGGCGTGATGTGGATCCCCAATAACCCCTTCATGGCGCGCGACGGCGTCGACGACAGCTACGAGAAGGCGACGGCCTATCTCGACAGCGTCGTCGGCGACCATGACGACACGCCGGGCGCGACGCGCGAGCGCCGCCACGTCTACCTCACGCAGGCGCCGCGCATGATCGATTTCCTGATCAAGCAAGGCATAAAGCTGACTCGCGTACCCTATTGGCCCGATTATTATGACGATCGGCCGGGCGGCTCCGTCGAGGGCCGCACCGTCGTCGCCGACGTCTTCGACACCAATGCGCTGGGCATCTGGCGCGATAAGCTCCAGCCGGGTTTCCTCAACATGCCCGCGATGCTCGACGATGCGCTCAAGATCAGGACGCTCAAGCAGAGCTGGGTGGGGCGCAAGATGATGCTCAAAATCGCCCTGAGCACATTGTTCGCCAAGCTGCGCGGCCAACATTGGGTATCCGCCGGCGCGGCGCTGCAGGGCCGCATGCTGCAGGCGTCGCTCAAGGCCAAGGTCGACATCCGGACCGACGCGCCCGTCACGCAACTGGTCGTCGAGGACGGTGCTGTGACCGGCGTCGTCACGGTCCGGGACGGCAAGCCCTGGCGGATCGGCGCGCGCCTGGGCGTGTTGGTCAACGCCGGTGGTTTCTCGCACAACCAGCGGATGCGCGATCAATATCAGCCCGGTACGCAGGCGGCGTGGTCGCAGGTCGCATCGGGCGATACCGGCGAGATGATCGAGGAGATGATGCGCCATGGCGCGGCCGTCGCGCAGATGGAGGAGATGGTCGGCTACCAGACGATGATTCCGCCCGGCACCGAAGACGATATGGTGACGCCCGCGATGCAGACCGTCACGGCGGCACCCCACGCCATCCTCGTCGACCGGAGCGGCGTCCGCTACATGAACGAAGGCGGCTCCTACATGGCCTATTGCAAGGGCATGCTCGAGCGCGACAAGATCGTGCCGTCGGTGCCCAGCTGGGCGGTATTCGACAGTCAATATGTCGCCCGATACGGGCTCGCCAATGGCATGGTGAGCGGCTGGAAGACCAAGCAATGGCTCGCTGCGGGCTATATGAAGAGCGGCGACAGCCTCGAGGCGCTCGCCGCCGCGATCGAGGCCGATCCCGCCACGTTGCGCGCCACCATCGAGCGGTTCAACGGCTTCGTCGCGAGCGGCCGCGACGAGGATTTCCATCGCGGCGAGCGGGCGTATGACAATTGGCTCGGCGACCCGTACAACCGACCGTCGCATACGCTCGGCTCGATCGAGAAGGGCCCGTTCTACGCGCTTCCGGTCCTGCCCGGCGATGTCGGCACCTATGGCGGCGTCGTCACCGATCCCGACGCGCGCGTGCTGCGCGAGGATGGCTCGGTGATCCCCGGGCTTTATGCGACGGGTATCTCGACCGCCTCGGTCATGGGGCGCGCCTATCCGGGTGCGGGATCGAGCGTCGGCCCCTCCTTCCTGTGGGGTTTCGTCGCGGCCAAGCATGCCGCTGGCGCGGACAATCTGGCCGGAGCCGACACGGCCGCCAGCTGACCGATCGTCAGCGCGCCAGTCGCTCCGCCAGCGCGAGCGCGGCGTGGGCGACGCGTACCCGGTCGTCGAGCGTCGTCATCAGCGTATCCGCCCGGTCGTAGGGGATCACGAGGTCGATCGTCGCGTCGCGCTCGTCGACGAGCAGACCGTCGAGGATTCCGGCATAGTGCGCCGCGACCGCGGCCGGCGTCGGCGCCACGCCGAGTTCGGCCATCAGCTTGGCGGTCGGCCCCTTGACCGCCTTGCCGCCGACGATCGGCGATACCGCGACGATGGGAGCCTCGGCCGCTTCGAGCGCGCGGCGGATGCCCGGCACGGCCAGGATCGGATCGACGCTCAGATAGGGATTGGAGGGCGCGATCAGGATGGCGCGCGTGGCGGGGTCGCGGATCGCCTCGATCACCCCGGGGGCGGGGCTCGCCCCGTCCGCGCCGTCAAAGCGGATCGCACCCACCGCCGGTGCGCAGCGATGCTCGACGAAATAGCGCTGGAACGGCAGATCGCCAATGTCGGTGGCGAGATGCGTCGCGACGGGATCGTCGCTCATCGGCAGCATCCGCGTCCGCACGCCCCATGCCTCGCCGAACCGCCGCGTGATCGCGCTCAGCGTCTCGCCGCGCGCCAACGCCGCGCTGCGTTCGATATGCAGCGCAAGGTCGCCGTCGCCGAGATTGAACCAGTCCTCGCCGCCCAATGAGCGCAGCGCATCCATGAACTGCCAGGTCTCGCCTTCGCGGCCCCAGCCTTGCGCGCCATTCGCCTTGCCCGAGAGCGTGTAGAGCAACGTGTCGATATCGGGCGAGATCGCGAGCCCGAGATGGCGAAAATCGTCGCCGGTGTTGACGATCGCCGTGATCGCTTCGGGCGCGATCAGGTGCGCAAGCCCGAGCACCAGCTTGGCACCGCCGACCCCGCCCGTCAGCACCACCACCCTGCCCGTCATTGGAACAGATCCTCGTCGAGCGGGCGCACCAGCGCTGCGGCAGGCGACGATCCCCGAGGCCACGCCGCGCCGCGGATGAGTACCGCGGGAACGCTTTCCGCCCCCTCCCCCGTCGCCAGCGCGGCAGCCGTCGCGATCATGTCGGCCAAGCCGATCTGCGTCACCTCGAGCCGGCGCCCGTCGCGGTCCAGTTCGCCGCGCCGATCGACCAAAGAGGGCAGCCCGCTGGCCCCGATCGCGACTCCCGTCACCCCATAGCGCCAGGGGCGCCCGAAACTGTCCGAGATCACGACGGGGCAGCCCACCGCGTCCCGCAGAGCGTCGGCGGAGCTGTCGGGATCAAGCGGGAGCAGGAGCGCGCGATCCGTGTCGCCCGGTCCGATATTGGACCGGTCGATCCCGCTATTGGCCATCACATGACCATGACGGTTGCGCGTGATCAGCACGTTGGGAACCGCGCGCAGCACGGCACTCGCTTCGGCAAGCACCAGCGCGACGAGCCGCGGATCCTTACGCGTGATCGCTGCGATCCGCTCGGCCTCCGCGTCGGGTGCGACGTCAGCAAGGTCGACCGACCGCCCCTCGGCCTTGGAGACGATCTTCTGGGTGACGACGAGCACGTCGTCGTCGCGCACCGGCAGCAGATCGGAAGCGGCGAGCGCGGCGGTGAGGATGGCCGAAAGGTCGTCACCGGGCCGGATCTCGCCGATCCCGACAAGCGGATGGATAGCAATCATGGCTCGCTGTAGCGTGGCGCGGTCAGAGATTATAGCGCCGGCAGATACCAGCGAAGCGTGCCCGCAATTCGCCCAGCCGTTCCTCCGGTGTCACCGTTGCGCTCGCGCGAGGAAGCGCGGCGGCAAGCTGCGCGCGGTCGACAAGTTGCGTCTCGAGCCTGACCGGCGCGCCCTCGAGCATGTGGCGATAGGTGAGATGTCCGCGCTCGAAACGCTGCGTGTCGATCCAATTGGCATAACCCGGATCCTCGTGCGCGAGGATCAGGCGGACACGTCCATCGCCGTCGATGCGTGCGCGGCTCGGCGTGATACTGACCGGTCGATAGAGATAGTCCATGCTGTTCATGAACACGCCGCCATTGGTGACCATCCACAGCCCGTCATGCGCGTCGAAAGTCACGATCAGCGCTTCGTGGGGCGCGAGCCGCCAGTGCATCGCGGCCACCGCGCGCCCGCGCTTGCGGTCCTCGCCGGTATCCGCCACCGCCGGGAAGCGATTGGGCAGCGCCGGATCGACACCGCCGTTCGAGAACGACCAGTCCGGCCAGTCGTCCATCATCGCGGTAAGGAAGCTGCCCGCCCACTCCATCGCGTCGATCATCGTCGCGGGCGTCGGCATCGGCCGCGGTCCGTCCATGTCGATTCGTTCGACATGCAGCGTCGCGGGGCGCTCGTCCCAGGCATCGAAGCCCTGGCGAATGAACAGCTTGCGCGAGCCATTCCTCGTCGGCAGCCAGTTCGGGCCGCGCCTGGGCCCACCCACATAGAGCTCGAAGCGGCCGTCACGGCCGATATGCAGCTGATGGCCGAACAGATTCGCCTCGGGCACGTCGCCGAAGGGATCGTGGAGCGGTCGCGCGCCATTTGCCATCGCCTCGGGCCGGGGCCCCTGGACCGTGATGTTGAAGAAACGCGCGCTGCCCCGATCGCCCGTGACGCGATACATCGATCGGCCGTCAATCCACGCCTGATGATAGGTGAAATCCGCGCAGTCGCCGCCGAGCTTGCGCGTTGGCGTGCAGAAGGCGTGTATCAGCGGGAAACGCGTATCCCTCGTTTCCAGCGCAAGATCGAACGCCTGGCCGAGATTTTGCGTGAGGAAGCGGAATGCATCCGCGCGCTGGATCGGGTTGGCGGGATTGCAATCCTTGAATGCGCGATCACCCGCCGCCGTCAGGCGCGCGCAAAAGCTCTTCCACGCCGCCGCGAGCGGTTCGTCGTCGGCGCTGTCACCGAAGGCCATCGACCATCTCCTCAGGCTCCGAGCGCATCGAGCATGGCGCTCGTCCTATCGCAGGCGCGCGAGACCGCGGCATAGCGACCTTCGTCATCGATGCGGGGGCCGAGCAGCTCGAGATCGAAGCCGCGCGCATAGCCGCCCGCCAGCAATTGCTCGACAAGCGGTGCGATCGGGATCGCGCCGTCGCCCGGCACCGCGCGCGCCGGCAGAGCCCGGTCGCCGAGCACATAGTCGCTGAGCTGAACGAGCCGGACGCGTGGCAGCGCGCGGCTGACAAGTTCGGGAAAATCGGCTTCGGTCCAGCAATGAAAATGGTCGAGGCAGATTCCGATTCCGGCGAGCTCGGCCAGCGCGATCGTATCGCGCAGCGTATGCGCGAGGTGCACGTCGACATAGAGGCTCGACGCATTCTCGACCGCGAGCGCGATGCCGGCTTGCTCGGCCTCGCGGACGCATGGGGCGAGCGCCTCGGCGAAAAGCTCCGCAGCGGTCCGCCACGTACGCGCGCCGCGTCCGCCCGAGATCATGTAGATCGTGTTCGCGCGCAGCGTCTCGGCCCTGGCGATCGTGCGCGAAAGCCTCTCGCGACAGGCGGCGATCCCGTCGCGGGCACTCGGCAGCGCACCGGTCGCGAAGACATGCGTGATCGCCTCGACGGCATAGCCGCGATCGGCGACAAGCCGACGAACCGCGTCGAGCCCGTCTCCGTCCAGTTGTTCGGCGATCAGACTGAGACGGCGCAAGCCGAGCCGCTGCCAAAAGCTGGCGAGTTCGGCCAGCGACGCGCCGGGAAAGGAGACGCTGTGGACCGAAAGACGCGGGTGCATCGGCACCGGATTAGTCCCGTTGCTCGATTTCCACCCCGAACCGCGCGCGGAAAGGCGCGAATTCGGCATGCAGTGCATCGATATTCTCGCCGATGTCGGTCAGCAATTTAGTGGAATAGCGGAACTTGCCGTGGCGATCGCCGCGGTTGCTCGCGAGATAGTGACGCATCGCGGTCTCGGCCTGAGGCGTCAGCTCGCGTCCCGCAAAGGCATAATAGCCGCGGATCGTCCCGACCGGATCGGCCACGAAATCGGCATAGCGGACGTGGTGGATGCGCGGATCGTCGATCAGCGGGTCGGCCATGGTGTTGGCGATACTCGCGCGCGTCATCTGCAGGTGCATCCTCGCCTCCGCCTTGAGGTCGATCGCGCCGACGATGCCGTCCATGATGTCCGCCATCATCATCGTCCGCGACGCTGCCACCTGCACCGGATCACGGTGCAAATAGACCAGACTGGCGTCGGGATAGGCATCGAAGAACGCCCGGAGGCGAAAGCCGTGGAAGCCCTTGAGCACCCAATGCTTCCTCGGGCGCGCATATTGGAATTGCTGCAGCATCGCCTTGTGGATGCGGTATTGCGCCACGGGGTCGGTCGGCAGCCCCATCGACAGCGTCTGCATCGGCACGCGCCACCAGGCGGTCGGCGTCATCACGCGGAAATCGAACGCCCAGGTCCGTTCGTCCTCGGGCAAGCCGTCACCGAGCATGTCGTTATAGGGGTGGCTGCGCAGCCATTTGGGCATCTTGGCATTGATCTCGCGCCAATCGTCGTCCGCAAGCATCCGGCGCGGATCGTCGGCGCCGGTTACGCCGGGCGGCGGCGAAGGCCGCATCACCTCCCAGAAGCGCAGCGCGCGCGCGTCGGGATCGACCGACATCAGCGCATGCATCAGCGTCGTCCCCGAGCGCGGCTCGCCGGTCGCGAACATCGGCCGATCGATCGTCTCTTCGGCGACCGGATAGCGCTTGCGGTCGGCGTGGAAGCGCAGGCGGTCGGTCAGCAGCCAGTGGCACACATCCGCTGCCGCCGCCCGCCCGTCGCCGTCCATGTCGATACCGTTGAGGTGATCGACCGCCTGGCCGAAACGCTCGGCCAGCGTCGCGTCGCCATAGTCGGCAAGCCCCGTCGCCGCCTCGGCTCGCGCCAGCATCGCATCGGCGGCGAGCCGGTCGAGAACCGCGCTCATGCTGCTTCGCCCACCGGCTGGCCGAGCAGCCGCATCAGCGCGTCCTCCGCCGCGCGGACCTTCGCTGCCGAACGCGCGCCATATTGGAGGCCCGCCATGCCGCCATAGTCCATGATCTTGGGGACGCGCAGGCCGGCGTCGCAGAAATCCTTGACGATCCCGGCGATCTGGCTCGGTCCTCCGTGCGGGACGATCGCGAGGATCATCTCTGGGGTCACCTGCTGGCAAAATGCGATGATCCGCTCGCGTGTCAGCACCCCTGGATCGATATCGACGAAGCCGCGCCACGCTTCGCCCATCGGATGCTCATGGCCATATTTGCGCAGTTCGGGCGCCGATATCTGCAGGATGATCGCCTTGACCAGCGGTGCCTCGACTATCTCGGCGAGTTCGGCGTCGTCGCCGATCAGGCACGTCTGGATGAAGGCAGGGACGATCGCCATCGGATCGCGGCCCGCCTTGTCAGCCGACGCACGGACCACGCCGAGCTTCTGGGCATAATCCTCGGGCGACCAGGCGCCCGCGGGCCACCAGCCATCGGCATAGCGCCCGGTGATCTCGAGCATCCGCGGACCGCCTGCACCCACCCAGATGGGCGGGCAGCGCCCGTCATGGCATTCGGTGTCCATCCGGGCATGATGCAGGCTGAAGAACTGCCCTTCGAAATCGATGGGCCCGTCGCTTTCCCACAGCAGCTTGATGACCTTGAGCGCCTCCTCGAAGCGACCGACGGGCCTGGCAAAGTCAAAGCCATAGGGAACTGTATTCTCCGCTTCGCCGCTTCCCAGGCCGAGGATGAAGCGGCCGCCTGAGAGATGATCGAGCGTCAGCGCGGTCTGCGCCAGCATCGCGGGATGGCGGCGCACCGTGTCGACCACACTTGTTGCAATCGGCACGTTACGGGTCAGCACCGCGGCCGCGCCCGCAACCGCCATCGCGTCGAGATGGCGATGCGGCGACGGCGACGCGGTAGCGAGATCGGTGAATTCGGGCGTCCAGATCGAATCCGGCCAGAAGCTCACCATATGGTCGGGCAACCAGATCGAATGATAGCGCCCGCTGTCGAGCGTGGGCAGTACCGACAGATCGAGCGGCAGCGTGGTGCGCAGAAAGGCGGCGGGCTGAACCTTCACGGGCGTCTCTCCAGTCTTGGCGCCGCCGCTGCGCGCGTGGCGAAGCGCCTCCCACGGCCGGCCCGGCCTCGCCTGCCGATTGCGCCGCGCAGCCGATCTGACATAGGCATGTCGGCTTGGAACCTCCCATATGGGAATATGCGATGCCATGATCGCGATGGCGGATATTGCCGGTCTGCTGCCGCCGTTGATCGACGGCGCGTTCGAGGATCCGCCCTGGGGCAATTTTCTCGATCGCTGCAGGGCGAGGATCGGAGCCGACTATACCAGCCTGATCTTTCGCCCGCTGGCGCCTTCGCGCCCCGCCCAAATCCATCTTTTTTCGGGTGAGGCATCGCCCCCGCTCGTCCAGAAACTCTATCGGGACAGCCTGCACCGAGCTGACCCGATCGACTATCATGGCCTCATCGACGGCCGCGTCTATGCGCTCGACGAGTTGCTGGTCGCGGGCGACCCCATGCACGAACGATATCGGCGGGAATTGCTGACGCCGAGCGCAATGAACGATATTCGCCTGATGCGGATCGTCGAGCCTAGCGGTGTCAATGTCTGGCTCACCGCGTCGCGTCGGACGGGACGCTTTCGCGCGCGGGACAAGACGCTGATCGAGGCGCTTGCGCCCTATTTGCGAAGCGCGCTCCGCGGCTTCGTGGCCCTGGAACGCGAGCGTTTCAAGGCGTCGGTGACGGGCGATGCGATCACGCGGATGCGGTTCGGCTGGATGACGCTCGATGCCGACGGGCGGCTGCTCGATACGGACGCGGAAGGGCGGCGGATCCTCGACCGAGGCGATATTCTGCGGCGTGGGGCCGGAGGCCGGCTGGCGGCACGCAGCGACGAGCTGGATCGCGAAATCGCCACGGCGATCCGGGCGATCGGCGCGGCGCCGCTCGGCCGGCCGCGCGCGGTCGTGCTGTGCCGTGACCCGTGGCTCGATATGCTGCTCGTTCCGGCGCACCGGCAGGCCGTACCCGGCAATCCGGTCGCGGCGATCGTCGCCTACGTCCATGGCGACGGCTGGTCGTCCGCGGATCGCTGCGAGCAGCTTGCCGACCTGTTTCGCCTGCTGCCGAGCGAGGCGCGGCTGGCGCTTGCGCTGAGCCGAGGCATGAGCATCGCGCAGGCCGCGAACGATCTCGGCCTGACCGTCGAAACCGCGCGCACCTATTCGAAGACCATCTACGCGAAGATGGGCGCACGCGGGCAGCCGGACCTCGTTCGCTTCATCCACCGCAGTGTGCTGATGCTCGCATAGTGCCACGAGATCGATTGCGATTTACGGACTGGTTGCGATACAATACCCAATATAGCCGCCGACCAGATATCGGTCAGCTGCGGCCGCTTACCCTATAGATATAGACGCGCCGACATTGGACAAGTGCCGCAGGTGCGCCGGCAAGAGGAGAGCGAGGCCTTCGCAAAGGCACTCTGCCGGAAAAACAACGCGGAAGCGATGTTGATGCTCGAAACGCGGTTTCGAGGTGGTTGACGTCGGTCGAACCGCTGACAGCGCAACAATGCGGTGGTAGCGGAATGGCGAACACCATCCACGCCCGGCGATCGAAAACGTAAAGACGTTGCAGCCGGCGGGATCACAAGAGGGGATCGGCATGCAGCATCAGATTTTGAAAAACGCCTTCGCCTTGAGCTCGGCATTAACGCTCAGCATGGGCGTCGCGATGCCGGTCTTCGCACAGACCGCCGGCGACGCAAATGCCGCGACGCCCGCGGCGCCGGCTGCGCCACGACATGCCACGCAGACGGCGGCGCCGGATGGAAGCGCCGCCGATATCATCGTCACCGCACGCCGCGTCGAGGAACGCCTCCAGGACGTGCCGATCTCGATCACCGTGTTCAACCAGCAGCAGATCACCAACCGCAACGTCGTCAACTCGACGGATCTCGCCGCCTATACGCCGTCGCTGTCGGCGAACTCCAATTTCGGCTCCGAGAATGCGAGCTTCGCCATTCGTGGCTTCGTGCAAGAGGCCGGCACCCCACCCTCGGTCGGGGTATATTTCGCCGACGTCGTCGCGCTGCGCGGGCCGACGCAAGGCACGCAGGCGGGCGACGGCGCCGGCCCCGGCAATTTCTTCGACCTGCAGAACGTCCAAGTGCTGAAAGGGCCGCAGGGCACGCTGCAGGGTCGCAACACGACCGGCGGCGCCGTGCTGTTCGTGCCGCAAAAGCCCACGTCCAAATTCGAGGGCTATGTCGAGGGCTCCTACGGCAATTATGACATGAAGCGCATCCAGGGTATGCTCAACGTCCCGTTGAGCGACATTGCGCGCTTCCGCATCGCGGTCGACCACCAGAGCCGCGATGGCTATCTCCACAACACCTCCGGCGTGGGTCCGCGCGACTATAACGACGTCAACTACACCGCCATCCGCGCCAGCCTCGTCGTCGATCTGACCCCCGATCTCGAAAACTACACGATCGTCTCATACAGCCGCTCGAACACCAACGGCGGCTTCAACAAGATGATCGCGTGCAATTCGGCAGGCACCGATCCGCTCGATTTCGCGGCCGGCGCGGCCAATTTCATCGGCGTCTTCTCCTGCGCCCAGCTCGCCAAGGAGAAAGCGCAGGGCGCCGGCTTCTACGACGGCGAGGCGAATTTTTCGGACCCGCAGTCGCTGCTGACGCAGTGGCAGATCATCAACACAACCACATGGCACGCCAGCGATACGGTGACGATCAAGAATATCGCGAGCTATGGCCAGTTCACCGACAAGCAGCGCTCGCCGCTGTTCGGCACCAACTGGAATTCGGCCGATCTGCCCAGCATTTACGGCACGTTCATTTTCCCGGGGACCGAACCGCAGTTCACCGAGATTTCGCCGATCCCCGGAGGTCTGACCTCCAATCAGTCGACCGCGACCGAGGAGTTGCAGTTGCAGGGATCGGCGCTCGACGACAAGCTGACCTATCAAGGCGGCCTCTACGGCGAATTCAGCGCCCCGCTCGGGCTGGCGGGCAACCAGTCCTACTCGCTCGCGCTCTGCTCCAACGTTGCGACGCTTCAGTGCAGCGATCCGATTGGCGGTGACTTTTCGAGGCTCGAAGGCTTTCCCATCACGGTGGGTGCGGTCAACTACACAGCGGGCCGGACCAATTATCGCGATCTGGGTGCCTATGCGCAGGGAACCTTCAAATTCACGGATCAGCTCAGCCTGACCGGCGGCATCCGCTACACGTCGGATCGGCAGACGAACACGAGCAAGCGCGTTACCTATGTCTTCCCTGCGCCGAACACGCCGGTCGCATCGTGCACCGACATCAGCCAGACGCCGACCTGCTCGGAATCGCTCAAGCAAAGCTCAAAGAAGCCGACCTGGCTGGTCGACCTCGACTATAAGCCGACCGAGAATATCCTCGCCTATGCCAAATATGCCCGCGGCTATCGCGCCGGCGGCGTGTTCGCCAACGCCCCGAGCGATCACCGAACCTTTTCGCCCGAAAAGGTCGAGGCCTTCGAGGCTGGAATCAAGACAACGCTGCGCGGCGCACTCAAAGGCACGTTCAACGTCGACGGCTTCTACAATAATTTCTCCAACCAGCAGCTGCAGCTCGGCTTCCAGAACAACCAGAATTATCTGGGATCGGGGCATCCGTCGCCCGCATCGCCGACCACCGCGATCATCAATGCGGGCAAATCGCGGATCTGGGGAATCGAGGTCGAATCCTCCATCTCTCCCTTCGCCGGCTTCACGCTGGATGTCGGCTACACCTATCTGAATGCGACGATCCGCAAGATCGCGCCATTCACCACGACCGATCCGCTGTATCAGGCGGCGAACGGCAACATCGCGCCCGGCTCGCCGCTCGCACTGTCCCCCAAGAACAAGGTGGCGGTGACCGGAACTTACGTATTGCCGCTCGATCCGGGCATCGGCCGGATCGCGGTCAGCGCAACGTTCGTGCATACCGACAAGCAGCTTACCAACTATGTCTATTCGACCCCGGCTGACGTCGCCGCCTATGGTGGCAATTTCGAGTTCATCAACCGGACCAATCTGCTCAACCTGAACGCCTCCTGGAACAATGTTGTCGGCCTGCCGATCGACCTCGCGGCGTTCGCCACCAACGTGACCAACAAGAAATATTACACCTTCATCCCCGGGCTCGGCGGGCTGAACGGGGCGGGCGCCGAATTTGCGGGAGTGGGACAACCGCGCTTCTTCGGCGGGCGCGTCCGCTACCACTTCTAAGCGCCGCTGGCAGGCGACATCGTCTCCTGCCGAACCGCGACGGTGATCGCCCGGGCCTACCGCCCGGGCGATTGTCGTTTCGGCAACGGTTGACCCGGCAATTGCCACCCGGCAAGCGTCCCGCCATCGCCCATGTTCGGATTGGTGCCATGTCCTATACCCGGTTTCTCAAGCAGCAGGCCTATATCGACGGGGCATGGTGCGATGCCGATGACGGGGGCAGGATCGCCGTCACCGATCCGGGTACGGCCGGGCTGCTGGCGACGGTCCCCAATATGGGCGCCGCCGAGACCGCGCGCGCGATCGATGCCGCGGATCGCGCGCTGCCCGCCTGGTCTGCGCTGACCGCTGCCCGCCGCTCGCACATCTTGCGGCGCCTTTTCGACCTGATGATCGCCAATCAGGATGCGCTCGGAGAGCTGCTCTCGCGCGAACAGGGCAAGCCATTCGCGGAGGCGAAGGGCGAGATCACCTACGCCGCCTCGTTCATCGAATGGTTCGCCGAGGAGGGCAAGCGCGCCTATGGCGAGGTGATCCCCCCGCACGCCGCCGATCGCCGCATCGTCACCCTGCGCCAGCCGATCGGGGTGGTGGCCGCGATCACGCCGTGGAACTTCCCGTCCGCGATGATCACCCGCAAGCTCGCGCCGGCGCTCGCTGCCGGCTGCACGATGGTGCTCAAGCCCGCCTCGCAGACACCGCTTTCGGCGCTCGCGCTCGCGGTGCTGGCCGAGGAGGCGGGTGTGCCGGCGGGCGTGTTCAGCGTCGTCACGGGCAGCGCGCGCGCGATCGGGGCGGAAATGACCGCCAATCCGATCGTGCGCAAGATCAGCTTCACCGGATCGACCGAGGTCGGCCGGGAGCTGATGCGGCAATCCGCCGACACGATCAAGAAGCTGTCGCTCGAGCTCGGCGGCAACGCGCCTTTCCTGGTGTTCGACGACGCGGATATCGATGCGGCGGTCGATGGCGCGATGGTGTCCAAGTTCCGCAACAATGGCCAGACCTGTGTCTGCACCAATCGCTTCTACGTGCAAGACGGCGTCTATGATGCGTTCGTGACCAAGCTCGCCGACAGGGTGCGCGCGATGAAGATTGGCTATGGCATGGACGAGGGCAGCATGGTCGGCCCGCTGATCGACGCCGCCGCGATCGCCAAGGTCGAGGAGCATCTCGCCGATGCGATCGAGGGCGGAGCGAAGGTGCTGGTGGGCGGCGAGCGCAGCCCGCTCGGCGGTTGCTATTATCTGCCGACGGTCGTCTCGGGGGTCACGGCTGCAATGAAGATAGCGCGCGAGGAGACGTTCGGGCCGCTCGCCGGCGTCATCCGCTTCACCGACGAAGCCGATGCCATCGCGCAGGCCAATGACAGCGAGTTCGGCCTGGCGAGTTATTTCTACGCACGCGACCTGTCGCGCGTATGGCGCGTCGCCGAGGCGCTCGAAGCCGGGATCGTCGGGATCAACACCGGCCTGATCTCGACAGAGGTCGCGCCGTTCGGTGGCGTCAAGCAATCCGGGCTCGGCCGCGAGGGGTCGCGTCACGGGCTCGATGACTATATGGAGATCAAATATCTCTGTATGGGGATCTGACCCGCGATCAGATTTTCATGCTGCGTGCCATCGCGGTCAGCGCGACGCGCCGCGGCATTGCGAGCAGAGTATCGAACAGCTCACCATAATGCTCGCTGGTAATCAGCGTCGGCCCGTCGGCGACGGCGTCGAGTGCCATCGCGGCGACATCGTCGGGCGACATGACATTCTGGAGCCGGGCGATATCGATACCCTGGAGGCCGGCGGCTTCCGTGGCGGTCGCCCCCGGCAAAATGGTGAGCACGTCGAGTCCCTCGGGCGCCAGCTCGGCCCATAGCGCTTCGCCAAGATTGTTCACGAACGCCTTCGAGGCCGAATAGAGCGCCGAAAAGGGGCAACCGATCAAGCCCTCGACCGAACTGGTCAAGATCACGCCGCCTTTGCCGCGCGCGCGCAGGCGCGGGATGAAGCCTTTGGCGAGCAGCGCTGGCGCGGTGCAATTGACCGCGATCATGTCGGCGATCGCGCGCGGATCGTTTCCCGCATGCTCTCCCTTGAGGCCGAAGCCGGCATTGCTCACCACCAGTCCGATATCGATCCCCGCCGTCGCATCGAGGATGGTATCCGCCGCGTCCGAGCGGGCAAGGTCGACCACGCATATCGTTGCACGCACAGCATGATCGGTCTCGAGCTCAGTCGCGAGCGTGGCGAGCCGATCGACGCGGCGCGCGACGAGGACGACGTCGATACCCCGCCCAGCAAGCGCCCGAGCGAACGACCGCCCGATCCCCGACGAGGCCCCCGTCACAAGCGCGGCAGGACCATAGCGCCCGGCGAAAGCGTCGCTCATGCCGCCCCCATGCTCGAGCCGTTAGGCGGGTCGCCGAGCCGGCGATAACCGATCGGCGCCGGCTCAGGCATGGCGACGATGATCACCATCGTCGCGGGTCGACAACATGGCGGATCGGCGCCAGCGGTCCCGACATCGTCGCTACCGCGTCGGCGACGCCGCTCAGGCCGATGCGCCGGCTCAGCCACGGCCGGACATCAATCTGGCCGTCGGCAATGCACCGCAGTGCCAGCTCCATGTCCTGTTGTTCCTCGCCCGCCGCGAAGTGGATCGTGAGGCGCTTGTTCTGCGCGGCAAAGACGAAGAAGGTCTCCGGCTCCATGCAATAGCCGCCCATCACGATCCGCGCCTCGAAGGCGACCGCCGCGATCATCTGCGGCAACAGTCCCGGCCGGCCGACACATTCATAGACCAGATTGGCGCGACGGTTACCAAGCTCGGGAATGGGCTCGTACGGCGACAACGCGGCCGGATCGACCGCGATTTCCGCGCCAATCGCGATCGCCGCTTCGCGCCGGCCCGGGTGCGGATCGACGGCGATGATCGGCGCGATCCCCAGCAGTCGCAGCCCGGCGACGACGCCGAGCCCGATCGCCCCGCAGCCGACGACCAACGCGGTATCGTCCTTGGTCGGCCGCCCTCGCCGCGCGTGTTCCAGACCGACAGCGAGCGGTTCGGTCATCGCCGCCATGTCGTCGTCGAGGTCGCCGGGGATCTCGATCAGCGCAGTCTCGTCGAGCAGCATCAGCTCGCCCCAACCGCCCGGACATTCGTGGCTGAATCCGATGACCGCGTGGCCCCCCGCGCTCCGCATCACCGGCACCGACGTTACCCGCCGCCCGGGCCTGACCGTACGCTTGCTGCCCGGGCCATAGTCGATCACCTCGCCGACGAACTCGTGGCCGGGAACGAAGGGCCGCGTGAAATCAAGCGCCGCGTACGGGCCGCCGAATTGGCGCGACAGGTCGATCACGTTCTGGCCGGCATGGAGGAAATGTTGCTCGGACGCGCATAGGCCGCAGCTATGCGTGCGTACCAGCGCCTGACCCGCCGATGGTACGGGATCGGTCATGTCGCCAACGAGAATATGGCCATTTTCGATATAGGCGGCCTTCATCGCGATCGGCTCCCCCTCGTCACGTTGTGAGCACCGCATAAGAGGGGTCGTTACGGTCGCGCCGTCCGACATCATGGTCGGCAAGCGGCGTCACGTCGCGGATCTCGTCGAAGTCGCGGATGGTATGGCGCCTGTCCAGCCCCCAGCGGCGATCGCGCCGCGACCATGTGTCGATGTAGCGTCCCCATACCGAAATCTGCCTGACCCCGCTGCCGGCCGCGACGCGGAGCGTGGCAAAATGATAGGCTTCGCTGCCGGCGCGGTCGCCGTCGAGATCGATGATGATGTTGGTCACTTGGTGCGAATGGTGCATCGTCTGGCGATGCTGCGCGCAGATATGGTCGATCACGCCGGGGCCATCGCCCTGATAGACGGATGCGCCATAATCGGCATAGCCGTCGCGATGCCAGATCGACCGGCCTAGCGGCACGTCAAGCCGGTCGACGGCGCGGCAATAGCGGTGGATGAGGTCGGCGATCGCCTGCCGATCGGCGAGCTGCCGCAGCATGTCGCTATCGGTCATCCTACGGCGTCCTGACCGATCATCTGCTTGGTCATTCTTTCGATCGCAACGATCCGTTCGCGACGCTGCGCTGCCGACTGGCTGGTCATCCGCGCCTCGTCGTCGTCCTCGCCCCAATTCTTGATCGGACCGTGCGGCAGGCGCGCCAGCCCAACCCGCGCGACGTCGTCGGCCGCGGCGCAATCGGCGGGCAGCGGCATCCCTTTCTCGGCCATATAGCGGCGGAATTCCGGGGTGTCGGTCTTGCCGAGCACGAGCGTGAGCACATCGACGCCGAACGGGCGCAGCTCTGCCCAAAGCGCTTCGGCAAGGCAGAGGTTGAACGCCTTGCTGCCGCAATACGGCCCCATCATCGCCAGCCCGCCATAGCAGGCGCCCGAATTGACCAGGATGATCCCGCCCCTGCCGCGCGCACGCATCGCGCCGGCAAAATGGTGCGTGCATTTGAGCACCGTCATGACGTTGCGCTGGACCAGGTCCACCCATGCCGAGACGTCGAGGTCGAGGAAACCATTGCCGTTGGGATCGCCGCCCGCATTGCTGATATAGAGCCCGACCGGGCGATCCGCGACTGCGGCGATCACCTGCTCAGTGGCATCCGCGGCGGCCAGGTCGATCGCGGCGGTGACGCAGGCGACGCCGCTCTCGACCCGGATCTCATCGGCCAGCGCCTCGAGCGGTGCCGCACGCCGGGCGACAAGGACAGATGGCACGCCGTGCGCCGCGATCTGCCGGGCAAATGCGCGCCCGGTGCCTTCGGACGCGCCGGCTATCACTGCCCACGGTCCGTATCGCGCCGCCACGTCCATCCGGTCCCTCCTGCTCGCGCGCCGAGCAGGGCCGACGCCCCGTCCATGCGTCGACCCCATCAAGCCCTGCTGCGCGGCAGGCCGAGCCGCCGTTCCGCAACCATGCTGCGCAACACTTCGCTGGTGCCGCCATAGATGGTGGTCGCCGTCGAGTGGCGATATCCCTTCTCGATCATGCCCAGACCCTCGCTTCCCCGCAGCAGCGATTGCGGCGCGGCGAGGTCGAGCAGATCGGCGGAATCGACGATGAAGGCCTCTGTCGAGAATATCTTCGCGGCCGGCCCATAGGCCATGTCCGGCTGTCCGGCGAGGCGCATCCCCAATGGCCGGCCCGATAGCACCTCGGCGACCCGCGCGTCGCAATGCGCCTTGGCGAGCCGTGCCAGCACATTGCCGTCCTCGATCAGCGGGCGACCATTACGCTGCTTGCCATCGGCCCATGCAACGACCGCCTCGATCATCTCGAGGATCATGAAATGATAATAGCCGCCGCTCTGCTCGAGCCCCAGCGCCGCGGCGAGCACCTTGGCACCGCCGTTGATCTCGCCGAGCCGATATCTGTCGGAAATGCGGACGTCCTGGTAGAAGGTCGCATTGGTGCGTTCGTCCATGAAGGTGTGGACGGGATGGATCTCGATCCCCGGCGTATCCATCGGCACGAGGAAGACGGTAATCCCCTTGTGCTTGGGGGCGTCGGGATCGGTGCGCGTGATCAGGATCACATAGCTTGCCAGTTCGGCGCCCGAGGTGAACATCTTCTGCCCGTTGATCACCCACTCGTCGCCGTCGCGGACCGCGCGCGTCCTGGCGGCGAACACGTCCGATCCGCCCGATGGCTCGGTGTAGCCGAGACATGCGGATATCTCGCCCCGCCCCATCCGCAGCAGCACCTCGTCCTTGAGCGCGACGCTGCCCGTCTTCTGCACGACATGCCCGATCATCGCCGTCGTGCTGCGCGGCAGGCCGGCATAGCCCACCTCCTGCCACACCGCGAGGCTCGCCCGCGTCGAATCCGGATCCGCGCCGCGGCCGCCATATTCGACCGGCCAGTCGGGATAGAGCAGCCCCGCCTCGCCAAGCGCGCGGTGCACGCCCCAGTCATGCGCCTCGAAATTGTGATCGACCAGATTATGCTTGGTCGGATCGAGAATCCGCTTGAACAGCGCACGCGTCTCGGTGGCCAATTCCTGCCCGCCTTCGGGAGGATCGAAGTCGATCTCGACGAGCCCGACGTCCGGCAGGGCGACGGCCTCGCCCAGCAGCAGCCGGCGCCCGCCACGGATCAGTTCCTGCTGCGGATCGCCGAGCGCCAGCGCCCAGGATTTCGCGCGGCGGTGATAGAGCTGGATGTCATATTCGTTGCTGAGCCCGTAGCCGCCGAAGGTGTGCAGCGCGTGCGCGACCGAGCGGGTCGCGGTGCGAGCCACCCACCAGAACAGCATCGAGACGCTCGCCGCCGCATCGGCGCGACCGTCGGCGATCGCGCGCAGCGTCCACCACAGCAGCAAGGCGGCGCCATCGGCGTCGATCGCGTCGTCGGCGAGCGGATGCGCGATGCCCTGATTGGCGCCGATCGGCTGCCCGAAGGCGATGCGTTCGGACGCATAGGCCGCCGCCATCGACAGCGCCTCGCGCGTCAGGCCGATCGTCGCCGCCGACGTCAGCAGCTTCCATTCCTCAATGCCTGCCGCCCAGATCCGGCCGGCGTCGGAGTTGCTCGCGATCACGACACGATCGCCGCTGCCCGGTTCGAACAGACCGGTGGCGATCCCACCGAGCGTCGGCGGGGCGGCAAGCGGCAGAGCGGGGATCTCGATCGCGACATCGCGGCCGTCGAAGGTGAGGATGGCGCCGGCCACCGCGCCGCCCGGCACGAGCTGCGCCTCGCCCGGACGCGATTCGTGCAGCGCGAGCGTGAGCAGCGTCTCGCCATCACGGACCCGATCGATCCACGTTCGCGCGACCTCGCCGCCGAGTTCGCCCAGAATGCGCAGCGCGACTACGGCCTCGGCCAGCGGCGCGGCGGCGAGCCGGCGTCCCGCCTGCTCCATCATCAGACAGGTATCGAACAGGCTCATGCCGCCGCCGCCGGCATCCGCGGAAAGCCGCATGAACGGCGCGTCGAGCGCGACCAGCTCGCGCCACAAGGCTGGATCGAAACCCGTCGGCTCGGCGGCACGAACCCTCGCCGAGGTCGACTCGGTCGCAAAGAAGCGCTCGAACATCTCCTGCACGGGCAGGCTGTCATCGGGCAAACCGAGCTTCATCATGTAGCTCCTCAGGGCGGCGCCAAGCGTGATAGCTGAGCTCGCAGGGGCGATTTACGCCCTCCGCCACCGGGCTTTGCGCAGCCCGGAAACCATGTCCAGACCGCCGCCCGAGCCTGCCACGGATACCGCCTTGCCGATATCGTCGCGCGCCGTCAGTTGACCGGCTCGGAGCCGGCGATCGAGGTTCGATGCATCATGCGGCCCGAATCCGCATCGTAGGGAATGACCCGGTGCATCGCCCCGGTATTGTCCCAGATCACGAAATCGCCCTCTTCCCACTCGTGACGGTAGGAGAAGTCGGGCTGCACCGCCCATTCGACGAGCCGGCTGAGCAACGCGCGCCCGTGGGCAATCGGCATGCCCTCGACATGATCGGCGGTAGTGCCGATGACGAGCGAGCTGCGCCCGCTTTCGCGCTTCCAGACGATCGGGTGATCCTTGATCAGGCCGATCGAGGTGACGCGCTCGCGGTCCGCCTCGGGGATCGCATCGGCGATCGGGCGCAGGCTGGCGGCAACGCTGTGGACCGCGCGCAGCCCCTCGAGCGCGGCCTTGTCTTCGTCGGGCAGGAATTCATAGGCGGCATAGGTGCTGGCGAATTCGGTTTGCCCGCCGACCGCAGCAACATGCCGCGCGGACAGCAGCGTCGCCTTGGGGGGCGGCATGTCCACGGTGATGCCGTCCATGTGCCAGAAGAAGGTCCCAAGCACATATTCGGGCTGGCGGTTGATCCGCCGGTCGAGCGTGACCTGATAGACGGGCTCCTCGTCGGGACGGTCCGAGACCGCGCGGCTGGTGATGTTGATCCGCGCACCGAGCAGATCGGTAAAGGCAAGCTGCTCGGCGTCGGACAGATTGGCGCGCGGGAAGATCAGGACGGTGCGCTGCTCGAGCATTTCGCGACAGCGCCGCCCCACCTCCTCGGTGAACATATCGGCGCGGTCGACATGAACGATCGATCCGATGTGGGGTTTTACGGCTTCGAATGCGATGTCCACGTGACGCTCTCCATGTGCCGGTTCTCATGCCGGCATAGCATCGCCGCGGCGGCACCGCGACGCGCCGGGCGGCGGCGATACCATGTATCGCACGGTCGATTGCTTTGCGCCGGGCACCCGGTGGGGGGGGGCGCCGAGTGACGGCGATCCGGTTTCGGGACGAGCCGGGTCTCGCGCTCGGCATCTTTGTGGCCCGACGGTCGTTGACCCCTGATGGACGCGCAAATCCACATCAGCAGCACCGGCGGTGCGCTCGCCTCGATCGGCCCCGCGGCGCCGCGCGATCTCGACGCGCTCGGCTGGGATTTCCAGCGCGTCTATCCGGTCGACATGGGTCCGCGCTTCGATGATCTGCTGCGCGCGATCGATGCTGCCGACATCGAGCGTGCTCGGCCGGGGGCGATCAGCCGTCTATCCGCTCGACCCGGACCTGCTGCCCGATAAAATGCGCCTGACCGAAGACGGTCAGAAAGCTGATATCCGTGGCATCGCGCCCAACGCCTATCCGGACGATCCCCTCCGTCGGCGCGAGCCTCGTCGCATCGACCAGATGCCAGCCGCCAGCGAGCCAGACCTCGACGACTGCATGGAAATCCTGCGGATCGAGCCGCCACGCATAGGCGCCGACCATCCGCGCGGGAATTCCCGCTGCGCGCGCCATCGCGATCAGCAGATGGGCAAAGTCGCGGCACACCCCGCGATGCGCGACGAAGGTGTCGGCCGCGGTCGTGTCGCCGTTGCTCGAGGCCGGGACATAATCGAGATGATGGTGAATCCAGTCGGCCATCGCCTGGATCTTGTCTCCGCCACCAAGATCGCCGAACTCGCGCCGCACCGCGGTCTCGAAGCGGTCCGCCTCGCAGTAGCGGCTCGGGAACAGATACGGGACGACGAGCGACGGCAAATCCATCAGCGCGTCTGCGGCGAGCCCGGTGATCACAACCGGCGCGCGGACGATGTCGACGATCGCGGTATAATGCGCGGTTACGCGGCCGGTGGCGTGCGCCCAGGTACGACGACCGAGGCTCTCGTCGGCCGCGATCGGCCGCATCGGGCCCACCCCCGCGACGCCGAGCCGGTCGGTGACGAGCAATTGGTCGTGCATCTGCGCCACCTCGAGCGCGAGCAGCAGGTCGGCCGGGGCCGCGAGGCCGTAATCCAGCTGGGCATCTATCGCGAGCCGCATCGAACCGCCGATCCCAAACCCGAGACGACGGCACGGCGCCATCCGTAACGCGCGAACTCATCGACATCGCGCCGTTCCACTGCGCGCGACAAACGCATGCCCGCGCCGGCGATCAACGGCCGACGGGTCCCGCGGTGCTGTCGAGCAACGCTTGCTGCAGACGCGCGATGAGCGCCTCGACATCATGCGGTTCGAACACGGCGAACAGCTGATCGCGATCGAGCAGGCCGTCGAGGCCGATCAGTTCATAGTCGAGCGGCGGCGAGCGCTCGCCCTGCTCCACCGCGTCGAGCGTCGCGGTCCAGTCATCCTCGCTTTCGTTACCGACGAATTCGGGGATCAGATCCTGAACGTAGAAATCCCCGCCCTCGTTCGCCTGTTTGATCGTCAGCGGCGCGAAGAAGTGCGGTTCATATTTGGCGAAGACGGTGCCCGCAGGCAGCGCGAGGAAGGCGGAGCGATCGATGATTCTCATGCGCGGTAGCCTATCGGCTGATCGAACGCGCCGCCAGCGCGACGAGCCGGCTGGCCACGATGCGCGAAGCACGGCACAGGGTGGTGATCCGCCCCGATCGTGAGATTCGCATGTGCTTTTCGCCGACCGCCAGCTTCGTCTCCGCCGGCCTGCTCGCATCGATCGGGGGCGCGACCTGGCGCCACGTCCGCGAGCCGCGGACGCTTTTGTTCGCCTCGGTGCCGATGCTGTTCGCGCTGCACCAATTTTGCGAGGGCATGGTCTGGCTCGGTCTCGACGGGCGGATCGGCCCGCTCGCGCGCGATCATTTCGCCTTCCTGTTCACGCTCTATGCGCAGGGCATCCTGCCGCTGCTCATGCCCGCCGCCGTGGCGCTGATGGAGCCGCGCGGCTGGCGGCGTAATGCGATCGTCGGGCTGACCGCGATCGGCGCGATCGTCTGTGCCTGGGACGCCTACGGGTTGATCTTCGTGCCCAGCCGGGTGTTCGTCGACCATTTCTCGATCGCCTACCGCAATCCCCTGACCGGTAACCTGTCGATATCGCTGCTCTACATACTGGCGACGTGCGGATCGCTGCTGCTGTCGAGCCACCGGGTCGTTCGCACCTATGGGATCCTCAATGTCATCGTGCTGAGCATCGTGCAGCTCGTCCGGGCCTATGCCTTTGCCTCGGTCTGGTGCTTTTATGCCGCGATCATGAGCGCGATGATCTACTGGCAATTCCGCCGTCAGGCCTTGACCGTAACGCTGTCGAAGAGCGACGCGGCCTGCCCGGCCTGATCGCTCGCGACGACAGGCGTCCCTCAGACGCCGATCGACGGATCCACCGCGAAGGGCGACTTGTCGGGCCAGAAACGCCGCATCGTCTCGATCACATCCCGGCTCGCCTCCTCCTGCGAGCGATAGATCGCTTCCGATCGCGCGATCAGTTGGTCGCCGGGCTCCTGATATATCTCCGCGAAGATCATGCCGCTTGCGGGATCTTCCACCGTGTCGATCCGAAAACGCGTCATCGTCCGCTCCCTCTCTTCGCCATCGCGGGTAAACGCGGCGATATCGCGCTTGTGCCGTCGCGCGCGTCGCCGGCGGCGCGACCTGTTCAGAAGGTGATCGCGCTCTTTATCCCGAGGATGACGAGAGCGGTGGCGCTGTCATAGCCGCCCGGATCGATCACATATTGCACGTTCGGCCGGACAATCAGCCACTTGCGCACCGCTATGCTGTAGTAAAGCTCGGCATCATATTCGGAACGTGCCCGCTCGCTCGTCGGTGCAGCGAGCAATTCGGCGTCCGCGGCGCGCGAATTGACGTGGGTACGCGCGACGGCGAGCCCGACGTCGTCCTGCGGACGCTGCGCCAGCGGACCGACATAGAACAGGCCTGCGGCGATCTGGTTGTCGGTGCGCTCGGTCTGGCGATCGGTCTGCGTCAGGTTGAGAAAGACGCTGAGCCCGTGCGTGGCCTTGGGGCCGTCGGGATCGTCTTTATAGGTACCCGTCAGCTGCTGCTGGAGCAGGATATACCCGCCATAGCGACCCGTGCGCTGCAGTGGATCGAGCCCCGTGATCGCGAAGGGTCGCCGATCGGTGCCGGTCAGCACATCCGGGGCGTTTGAGCTGTTGTACCACCCGCCGATGCGGTAGCTGCCGGGCAGATGATGCGGGCCCAGATGCGGGGTCCAACCGGCCTCGACCGGGACGAGCACCCCCGTCGCGCCGCCGTGGCTGATCGCGAAATCATTGTCGAGATTGTTCGGATTATTCTCGAATGCGCCGACCATGACATACCAGCCGGGATGCTTGAGCCGCAGTCGTGCCCCCCATTGCGCGACGGGCCAATTATACCAATAGTCGCCCGCAATGTTGCCGACCGGCGCGCCGCAGAAGGAGAGATTTTCGAAACTGCACGAGAAGCTCGAGAAATCGGCGCCCTGCGCAAGGCGGCCGAGCTTGAGGTCGAACCCGCCACCCAGTTGCTGCTGGTACCAGAGCTCGGTCAGCCGCCATGTCTGGCCACGCCCATAGACCTCCTGAACCTGTTGCAGATTGCCCAGCCCGGCATGTGCATCATCGCCGAGATCCTTGCCTCGCCGATAGGTGATGCTCGCCTGGATCGTTCCGCCTTGGAGGCCGAACAGCGTACCGGTGTCGATCTTGGCGCCGAAGGTGAACTGCCCCGTTTCGGTCGCGTCGTGACGCAGACCGCCCTGGACGTTGGCGGCAAACTCGCTCGTATAACCGGCGGTGATGTCGATGCCGTCGTCGCGCAGCTTCGTCCGCAGGCCACCCCACTCCCCGGTCAGCGTGGCAGGGCTCTGTGGCTGCTGCTGCGTGTCCGCATCCTGCGTCGCGGTCGCGGGCACCTGATTGGCGCGCTGTGCCCATGCGGGTGCCGCAGGGCCAAACAGCACGACGAGGCCGACGGCTGCCGAGGTAAGACGGAACATTGCTCAATCCTCCGCCGGATCGAGCAATCCGAATATCGCGATAACGACATAACAGATGATCGGAATGGCCAGAGCGGTGGCGATCGTCGTCGCGTCTGCGAGCGCGCCCGTCGCCAGCGGGAGGACCGCACCGCCGACGATCGCCATGCAGAGCAGCCCGGAGCCCTCAGCGGTCTTGGCGCCAAGCCCCTTGAGCGACAGCGAGAAGATGGTCGGGAACATGATCGAGTTGAACAACCCGACCGCGAGCAGCGCCCAGCCGGCGACGGCGCCGCCGCTTGCCATCGAGCCCGCGACCAAGAGCCCCGCGCAGCCGGCGAAGACCGCCAACAGCTTGCCGGCCGGCGCCCGCCGGAGCAGCGCGGCGCCGACGAAACGCCCGACCATCGCGCCACCCCAATAGAGCGAGAGGCGATGCCCGGCGGCCTGTGCGTCGAGGCCCATGACGCTCGGCTGTTGCAGATAGTTCACCATGAGGCTGCCGATCGAGACCTCGGCACCGACATAGGCAAACAAGGCGCCGATGCCGAAAAGAACGCGCCGCCGAGAGAGCAGTTGGAGGCTGTCGAGGAAGCTGACGGCCGCGGGCCGTTCGTCGCGCACCGCGTTCCGGCGGGCCCAGAAGATCATCGCGACGACGAGAAGCACGATCGCGATCCCGATATAGATGTGCGCGACGACGGCACTCTCCGCCTCGCGGGATGCAACCAGCGCGGCGCCCGACAATGTCGCGGGGCTCGTCGCCGCGGCGCCCAGGATCAATGTCGATCCGATATAGGGCCAGACCGTCGTACCCAGCGAATTGAACGCCTGCGCGAAGGTCAGCCGGCTGCTCGAGGTCTTCTCGTCGCCAAGCAGCGCGATAAACGGGTTGGCCGCGACCTGCAGGATCGTGATCCCCGCGGCGAGGACGAACAATGCGACCAGGAACCCGGCATAATGGCCCGACAATGCCGCAGGCCAGAACAATAGCGCCCCGATCGCGGTGACGATCAGCCCACTGACGATGCCGCGCAGATAGCCGATCCGCGCGACCAGCGTGCCAGCCGGGATCGATACGATGAAATAGGCGGTGAAGAAGGCGAACTGGGTCAGCATCCCCTCGGCATGGCTGAGCGCATAAAGCCCCCGAAGCTTCGGGATCAGCACATCGTTGAGGCTGGTCGCGCCGCCCCAGATGAAGAACAGGCCGATCACCAGCCGGGCGAGCGTCCGTGACGTAGCGGTGTCCGAGCTCGGGCTTTTATCCTGCATCGCCCAGTAACTCCCGCACGCCGGCCACCGAGCGCCGACGACGCTCTTCCAAGGTGAGGAGCAAACTGCGCAAGCGCCGAAAGGTTGCGTAAGAAAACCGAAAATTGGGGACGGCCGGTCGGATCGTGCACCCCGCGAAGGTCCGGCCGCGTCGGCGTTGGCTTTGGACGCTAACGCATGGGACGTTCAGGCACCGAACAGCTTGCCGAGCGACCGGTCGAGCATCATGAGCTGCCATAGCAACCGCCCGTGATCCGCCCGGCCGGCGCGATGGTCGCCCGCGATCCGGGCGAGTTCGTCGGTCCGGAACCATCCGGTCGCGCCCAGAGCCGCGCCATGGCCGATCCGCTCGGCCTCCCCGGCAAGCGGCCCGCGGAACCAGGCCGAAATCGGCGTGACAAATCCCATCTTGGTGCGATTGAGGATCTGGTCGGGCAAATAGCGGCGCATCGCGTGCTTCATCAGCCACTTGCCCTGCCCGCCGCGCAACCGCATCGCCATCGGCAGCGACGCCTCGAAGGCGAGCAGCCTGTGATCGAGCAGCGGCTCGCGCGCCTCGAGCCCGACCGCCATGCTGGTGCGATCGACCTTGGTCAAAATGTCGCCGGGCAGCCACACCGTCATGTCGGCATATTGCGCGCGTCCCAGCCAGTCGGCGGCGGGAGCGTTGCGCATCGCGGTCTCGATCCGCGCTTCGGCACGGTGGCCGCCGAGTGCCTGCAGCGCCTGGGGCGTGAACAGCCGCGCGCGCAGCTCGGGCGTGGTGAAGGCGACGGCGCGCGCATAGGCTTCCTCAGGTGCGCGGGCCAGCGCCTGGAAAGTGCTCTTGGCGCGCAACGGGCGCGGCGCCCAATCGGCCTTCGGGTAGGCCCGACCAAGCGCGCCGAACACGCGCGAACTGACCTGAGCCGACAGCATGCCGCGGGCCCGGTTTTCGGCGACGAAGAAGCGATGACGGCGATAGCCGGCAAGCGCCTCGTCGGCGCCGTCGCCCGACAGCGCGACCGTCACCTTCTCGCGCGCCAGTTCGCAGACGCGATAGGTCGGCAGCGCCGAGGCATCGGCAAACGGCTCGTCGAAATGGTGCACGAGCGTGTCGATCAGCCCGAAATCGTCGGGCGAAACGACGCGCTCGCGGTGGTTGGTGGCAAAACGCTCGGCGACCAGCCGCGCGTGCGCGGTCTCGTCGAGATCGGGGACGTCGAAACCGATCGAGCAGGTCTCGACCGCGGTGCGGCTCGCCTCCGCCATCAGCGCGACCACGCTCGACGAATCGACGCCGCCCGACAGGAACGCCCCGAGCGGCACGTCGGCAACCATGCGCGAGCGCACCGCCATCCGCATATAGTCGGTCAGCTGCGCCTCGAGGTCGCGTACCGGACCGCGCGCGTCCGCGGAGAAGGCGAGGTCCCACCAGCGACGCTGCTCGGGCAAGGGATGATGCCGACGCAGCGTCAGATGGTGCCCCGCCGCCAGTTTCTTCACACCGGCGACGAGGCAGGCGTCATCCGGGACATAGCCCAGCCCGAGAAAATCCTCGACCGCGCTGAGATCGGGCGCGCGGCGCAGGCGCGGGTGCGCGAGTACCGCCTTGAGCTCCGACCCGAACAGAACCGCACCGTCGGGCAGCTCGGCATAGAAGAGCGGCTTCACCCCGACCCGGTCGCGTGCCATGAAAAGGCTTTGCTGATCGGCGTCGAACAGCGCGAAGGCGAACATGCCGGTGAAGTGATCGAGGCAGTCGGGCCCCCAGCGCCGCCAGCCGTGAAGGATGACTTCGGTGTCGCTATTGGTGATGAAGCGCGAACCCGACGCCTCCAAATCGACGCGCAGCTCGCGATAATTGTAGATCTCGCCGTTGAACACCACGGTCAGACGGCCATCCTGCGAGTGCATCGGCTGATCGCCGCCGGCGAGATCGATGATCGAGAGGCGGCGATGCCCCAACCCCACGCCCGGCGCGGTCCAGATACCCTCGCCGTCGGGACCACGATGCGCGATCGCGTCGATCATCGTCTTCACGCGCGCCGGATCGACGGGCTTGGGCGTATCGAGGTGGAAAATCCCGGCAATGCCGCACATCGTTCAGCGGCCTTCCGCGATACGATCGATCAGCGGCCCCGTCGGCCCCAGCGCAGCCACGAACCGATCGATCGCG
The DNA here is from genome assembly GCA_903871605.1 of uncultured Sphingomonadaceae bacterium. GTDB lineage: Bacteria > Pseudomonadota > Alphaproteobacteria > Sphingomonadales > Sphingomonadaceae > Solisphingomonas. Next base: position 180,684 of record CAIQHF010000036.1, on the reverse strand, counting down.
GCGCGGCCACCGCGGGCGTCCTCCGCCGAGACGAGCAATGCCGATGCGCGCTGGCCGCCTCCGAACAGATGACGTCGCAGCGTCTCGATCTTCACGCGCGCGGGGCTGCCGGTATCCATCGTCCCTACCCTATAGAAACCCACCACCTCGCGCGAGACATCGCCGGGCGCGACGATGCGCTCTGCGTTGCCATTGGCGGGAGGCGTCGTGTCCGCCGCCCACGACCAGGCACCATCGGGGTCGACCGCGCCATGTCCGTAACCGACCAGCGATCGCCCGCGCCGCTGGTCGGAATAAAGCGCGACCGCGAGATCGACCTGCGCGCCGCTCGGATCACGATAGCGCTGGAGCAATAGCCGATCCGCGCCATCGAAGCGCGGCGTCCAGGGGGCGCCGCTGTCCGCCGGGACCGGCGTCCAGCCCGGCACCGGCGGAAGAGGCGCAGCGAGCGCGATCGGCGTCACGCCGGTGGCGACGACGAGCGTCGCCCACGACGGTGCGGCCGCGGCGATCGCCAGCGCAGCGAACGCCGACGGGATCGCGGGCCACGCCGTCCGCTGTCGCCCCGCCTCGCGCAGCACGGCGTCGCGATCGACCGCGGGCGCATCGGCCGGGCGATCGAAGAAGCGCCAGCTCAGCGCGAGCACGGTCGCGATGACCGCCGCGAAGAAGAACCAGCCATAGACGACGTGATCGAAGCCGTCGGCCGCCTGAACGCCGCGATATTGCGCCACCCAGATCGTCCCGAACGCACGTGCGCCGTTGGCGAGGATCGGCACCGCGACGCACACCGCCATGAAAGCCGCGCGCCGCCACCAGCTCCGGAAGCCGAGATGCGCGACCAGCACGCCGAGCGCGATCATCGCGATCAGGAACTTGGCGCCGGAACAGGCCTCGGCGACCTTGAACCATCCGACCGGCGTGGTGATGAACACGCCGTCGAGCGTCGACGGCACCTCGATCAGATGAAGCAGCCCGAGGCACATCCATGCGGTGATCGTCTGGAGCGGAGGCACCAAGGCGTCGCCGGCCGGAACCAGGAACACGGCGTAGAACAAGGGAAACAGCAATGCCGCGGTAACGCCGCGCCCCAAGATCGCGGCGATCAGCCCCTGCAGCATCAGCACCAGCCCGAGGTGCCGGGCGATCGCGACGCCGGCGGCGTCTCCGAGCAGCCAAGACAGTGCACCGATCCCCACCCAGGCGAGCGCCGGCGGCCATCCGGACGGCTGAACATCGACGATCACCGGCCTCCGCTGCACGACCAGCCAACCGATGATCGGCACGATCACCAGACAATGTTCGTAGGTCGAGCTCGTCCACCAGATCGTCGCCATGTCGGCCGCGTCGCGGGCAAACAGGAGAAGCAACGCCGCGGCGGCGAGGCCGAGCACGACGGCATGGGTCCGCCAGGCGCGCGAGGCGGGATGCAGCGCAAACGCGTCGATCATCGTCTCGCTGCTCACACGCGCACCAGCATCGCGTCGAGCGGAGCGAGCCGCGCGTCCCAAGCATAGCGCGCCTCGACCCGCGCGCGCGCGGCCGCGCCGAGCGCCTCGGCTCGCAGCGGATCGTCCAGCAATCCGGCGATCGCGCCGGCCTGCGCCGCGCTCCCTTCGGCAACGATCAGATCGCGACCGGGCTCGGCATCGATGCCTTGATAGGCTTGCGGGCTGGCGACCACCGGGCGCGCCATCGCCATCGCCTCGAGCACCTTGTTCTGCACCCCGCGCGCGATCGCGAGCGGCGCCACGACGACATCGGCACGCGCCAGCCAGGACTGCACCTCGGGGACGCCGCCCGTCACGGTCACGCCGTCGCGACCGTCGAGCGCTGTCAATGCCGCGGTCGGATTGCGACCGACGATCGCGAAGCGCACCGTTGGATGGCGCGCGCGGATCAGCGGCAGCACGTCTCGTGCGAAACCGAAGGCGGCATCGACATTGGGCAGATAGTCCATCTGCCCCGTGAACACGAGCAGTGGCGCGGTATCGGGCAGATGCGGAACAGGTCGGTAAGCGGCAAGATCGATTCCGTTCTCGAGCACCTGCACGCAATCCGCCGAGAGATCGGAGCGCTCGCGAAACAGCGCCGCCTCGGCTTCGGTGACGAACAGCGAGACGACCGCGCGGCGCGCCGTCTCGCGCTCGAAGCGAAACAGCCGCTTGGCCTCGCGCTGCCACACCCAGCGCATCGGCCCGCTTTCCCGCGCCGCGTAATCGGCGAATTTGCGCGAGTCCATATCGACGAAATCCATCACGAACGGCCGGTCGGCGGGCGCATATTGCGCCATCTGGCCGGAGAAGACATAGACTTGCTCGATCGGCTCGTCGGCCAGCACGCGATCCACGAAGCCCGACATGTCCCGGCTGCCGAACGCAGCCACGGACATCGCCGAACGCTTGAGCAGCCCGAGCGCCGCGGCCATGGCCTTGGAGCGCCGGCGCAGCTCGACATGCATCGTCGCGACGAGCGGCCGCAACGCTTCGGCGGCGGCGACGTCCGCCTCGTCGTCGGCGAAGGTCGCGAGATGAACGCGGTGCCGCTCGGCGAGGTGCTTGAGTATGTTGTACGAGCGGATCTTATCGCCGCGATCGGGGGGATAGGGAACGCGGTGGGCGAGGAACAGCAGGTCGCCCATAACCTCAGCCGAGCCCGCGCGCGAGCGGTGGCCCCAGCCGGTTGGCAAGCCACAGCGGCAGCTTCTTCCACACCGCGATCTGCGCGCGATATTTGGGGCTGAGCGGGTTGATCTCGCGTGCCTCGACGCCGTCCGCGCTACGCACCGCATAAGCGAGCGGTTGCGGCTCGAACCCCCAATTCTTCTTGTACGCGAACGGCCCGGTGCCGAATTTGGATCGCCCGAAATCGAAGGCGGTGCAGCCGCGTCCGCGCGCATGTCGCATCAGCGCGAAATACATCAGCTCGTTCGCCCGCACCGTCCGCGCCTCCCGCGTGCCGCCACCCCAATAGGGCATCACGGTCCCGTTGTGGTACAGGCTGAGCACCGAGGCAATCGGCTTGCCCCGATGGCGTACGGTCAAGATATCGGCGTCGTCGCCAAAACGGTCGAGCACCGCTGCGAACAGCCGTGCGGGGAATACCGGCGTGCCGAGATTGCGCACGCTCTCCGCATAGACGGCATAATGCGCGGCGCGCTCGGCGCGGCCGGTGCCGAGATCGACCGTCATATCGCTCGCCAGCGCCTTGCGCACCTCGGCGCGCTGCTTGCGCGGTATCGCCTTGAGCTCGCTGTCGTCGTCGGCGGCGAGGGTGCGAACGAAGCCGGCATGGCTCTCGGTCTTGTGCTGCCAGCCAGCGCCTTCCGGAAGCGATCCGCCGCGCAATTCGAGGCTCGGGCAGCCGAGCCTTTCGGCGAGTGCCCAGCCTGCGTCGATCAGCGCCCCGGCGACCCCAGCCTCGTCCGCGAGCACGCCGCCGCCGACCGCGAATCCCGACGAGACCATCGCCTTGCCGAACAGCATCGAGCGCATCGCGGTCAGCGGCAAGACGCCGACGATCCGGCCACCGCGCTCGGCCGCGAGCATATGCGCGCGCTGGCGCGTGCCCGCCTCGATCGCGTCGAGCCAGGCCTGCAGGTGGAAAGGCGTGCCGTCGGGACGCGCGCGAACGAACGCGTCGGTCGCCGCCGGATCGGCATCTGTGCGGATGACGAGCGGCAGCACCGCCTCGGCCGGATTCACGCCGGCACCTGGCCCGCGACGACATGATCGACGCGATCCCAGGCGAAATCCCCGAGCAGCCGCTCGAGCTTGCGCTCCATCGCCGAAAGCCGGCTGTAGTGGCGCAGCTTCGACCTCAACGGCGCGTCCGCGACGCGCGGCTGGGCGGGGTCGATCTCCCAGGGATGGAAATAGAATACGGCGGGACGCTCGGCATCGATATTGACCTGCCGGATCGCCCAGTGACTGAACCGATAGGGAAGCAGCCGGAAGAAGCCCCCGCCCCCCGCGGCAAGCGTTCGCGAGCCAAGCTTGGCGGTCGTGACCGGCAGCTCGACGATCGCGCTGCCGGGCACGGGCTTCCACACGAAGCGCGGGCTTTCGGGCCAGCCATAATGGTCGTGGCGAACCGGCGCGACGCTCGACGAATAGGCATAGCCCTCCTCGGCGAGGATCAGATGCGCCCAGGGCGTGCGCGCATCGATCGAGAAGCTCGGCGCGCGATAGCCGGTGACCGCCTGCCCTGCCGCATCCTCGATCGCCGTCCTGGCGCGACGCAGATCGGCACGGAATTGCTCGGCAGTCATCGTGAACACGCGGTCATGGTCCCAGCCATGGCTGGCGATCTCGTGGCCGTCGGCAACGATCCGACGCATCTGCTCGGGGCAACGTTCCGCCACCCAGCCGAGCGTGAAGAAGGTCGCCTTGACCTTCGCCCGCGCGAACAGATCGAGCACGGCATCGGTGTTGCGCGCGACGCGGCTCTGCAGGCGCGGCCAGTCAGCCTTGTCGATCACCTTCTCGAAGGCGCCGACCTGGAACCAGTCCTCGACATCGACCGAGAGCGCGTTGCGCATCGCCGGCCGACCTAGTGCGCGCCGTAACGCGTCTCGGCGCCGACCGACTCTTCGGTCTCGATCCAGTCGATCAAGAGCGACAGCACGCGGCGGATCGCCGCTTCTTGCTCGTCGAGCCGCTCCTCGAGCACCGCGATACGATCGAGCAGCTCGGGATCCTGTTGCGTGACGATTCGCACGGCGGGCGCCGCCTCGGTCGGTGGCGCGGCGTCGGCAATGCGACGGCGCTGTTCGACGTCGGCGATCGGTTCCGCGGTCGCGCGTTCATCGGCCATGTCGGCGGCGACGAGATCGACAGTTGCGGCATCGATGCGGCTCAGCCCTTCGATCGCACCGTGCATCAGCACGCGTCCGGCGAGCAGGTTGAGCCGCCGCGGAACGCCCGCGGAATGGCGGTAGAGCGCCGCGATGCTGTCGTCGGCGAAGTCGGGATTGCCCACCCAGCCGACCAGCGACAGCCGGTGCGCGATATAGGGGCCGACCTCGGCCTCCTCCATCGGGGTAAGATGATGTGTCGCGATCACGCGCTGACGAAGCTGCTCGAGATGTTCGGAGCGCTGCAGGCGATCGCGAAACTCGGGCTGGCCGAGCAGGAAGATCTGGAGCAGCGACTTGCCGCCATTCTGGAAGTTCGAGAGCATGCGAAGCTCCTCGAGCGCCGAGAGCGGCAGGTTCTGCGCCTCGTCGACGATCAGCAGCGTCTGCCGGCCCTCGTTGGCGTGGAGCCGCAGCGTGCGCTCGATCCGCTCGAGCAGCTGCGCCTTGGCGAGTCCTTCGGTCGCGAGGCCGAGCTGCTGGGCGGTGAGCCGCAGCATGTCCTCGTCCTCGACCTGCGTCGAGACCAGACGGATCGCGTTCAACCGCTGCGGGTCGACCGAGGCCATCAGATGGCCGACGAGCGTGGTCTTGCCCGCGCCGACGTCGCCGGTGATGACGATGAAGCCCTCCCCCTGTGCCAATCCGTAGCCCAGATAGGCCATCGCGGTGCGGTGGGTCTTGCTCTCGAACCAGAAACGCGCATCTGGCGTCAGCTGGAAGGGGCGATCGCTAAATCCGTAATGGCTTTCGTACATGCGAGCCTGTCCCGTTACAGTTGGTAACGCAGCGAGACCAGCCCGGTGCCGATCACGTCGTTGGTGGAATTGCCGCCCGAACCCGAGAAGATGCCGAGCGAGGCCATGCCTGAGAGATGGTTCGAGAACGACCGGTTGTAAGCGGCCGCGCCGCCATAGCTGTAATAGCCGTGCGAGTTGAACGCATTGCTGTCGTACCAGGCACCAAGCGCATTGAGCGTCAGGCTCGAAACCGGCGAAAGCTTGCGGACGACGACGCCGTCGATGGTCACGCTCTGGTCGACCTCGCGGCTGAAGTTGAACGCCGCCGGGCCGAAATCGGGCGCAAGATAATGGCGGTTCTCATAGCCGATGCCGAGGCCGTAGATCCACGGCCCATGCGAGCTCGAATAATTGGCATAGACGCCGCGCGAACGATAAAAGTTTGAGTTGACCGATTGCAATGCGGGGATGCAGGCGCCCTGCCCGCCATTGGTGCCGAACACGCAGCCCGACAGCGTCGTCGGGATCGCCGGGGCGAGGCTGTCGAACGCCGTCGGCAGCGCGCCGACCTCGCTGGTCAGCTGGCGCCCGAAGCTCTCAATGTCGTCATAGGCGACGACCTCGACGCTGGCTTCGGGCGATATCTGATGAGAGAAGTGGCCGGTCACGACAGTCTGGCCGAAGCGCTGCCCGCCGCGAACCTCGAGCGTGGTCCGCGCGCTCGGGCGCCAGAGCACCCCGACGTCCCAGATCAGCCCGTCCTGATCGTAGGAGAGCAGCCGGGGCTTGCTCTTGTCGGCCTGGAGATGGCGACTGCTGGTGAGGATCGCATTGCCGTCCGCATCGGTGAGGATCGCGGCCTGGCTGGCGCGGTCGCCGCCATAGCCCGCGCCGGCCTCGAGCGCGAGCGTGCTGCTGACCGGCACGGTAACGTCGAGCCGGGCGAAATAGCCGCGCAGCCGCGCATCGAGAAAATGGACATTGTCCTGGTTCCAGCCGCCCGAGAGCTGCCAGCCGAAGGGCAGCTTGCCGGAACCCGGCGCCATGCCGACCGCCGCGTCGAGCACCTGATCCGTGGTCGTGAAATTGTCCTCGAGGACGGGCTGACCAGGACCGAGATCGAAGCCGCCCGTGCTGTCGGTCGATTTGGTCCAGCCGAACCGATAGTCCGCGTTGAAGGACAGCTCGCCGATGTGGCCCGCGTAGCTCGGCCCCGCTTCGGCGGCGTAGACCTGCGTCGTGTTGGTCAGATCGCCAACCAGGAAGCCCGGAGTCTCGCGGCCCAGCGTCCCGCGCGCGCGCGTCGCGATCCCGCCGGCGTTGAGCGAGATCTCCGGCGTCGGCTGGTACACGACCGACGCGAGGCCGTTGTGGATGTCGGTATCCTGATATTTGTTCGACCAGGAGAAATAATGATCGTAGCGATAATCGATCCGACCGTGGAGGTGCGGATTGTTGAGGACGATGTCGACCCCGGCGGCGGCGCCCGTATAGGTCACGGCGTCCTGCTGATGCCCGCTGAGGTCCGCGGTGAAGACCTGCTGGACCTCGATATAGGGCGTGATCGTGGTGCGCGCGGCGGCCGGAGTCGCGACCGTCGCGATCAACAGCATCAGCGCTTTGTGAGGGGCGGTGCTCATCCGTCGATCCCGTAATAGCGGCCAAAGCGCCGGCTTGCGCTGCCGAATTCGACGCCGTTCAACAACAATTGCGGTCGCGGACAGGCGGACAGCAGCTCGAGTGCCTCGCGCAGGTCGCTCTCGCCGGTCTTCTCGGCGCGCACGACGAACAGCAATTGGCCGCAATGCATCGCGAGAGCGGACGCCGACGATGCCGCGAGTGCGGGCGACGAATCGAACACGATCACGCGGCGAGGATCGCGCGCACGCAGCCGATCGAGCACCACGCTCGTTCGCGCCGACGCCAGCAACTCGGTCGCCTCGTTGGTCTGTCGGCCGGCGGGAAGCACGGTCAGCCCTGGAATATCGGTGCGGATCAGGCAGGCCTCGACATCGACATGCGCGTCGGCGATCGCATCGATCAGGCCGGGGCCAGCCTCGAGCCCGAGCGTCGAGAGAATCTCGGGCTTGGCGACATCGGCATCGATCAGGATTACCTCGACGTCCTTCTCGGCGGCGAGGCTGATCGCGAGATTGACCGCGCAGAAGGTCTTGCCCTCGTCGGGACGCGCCGAGCAGACCAGGATGGTTCGGCCGTTGGGCTGATCGTCGGCGCCGCGCAGCAGCTGGCGCTTGACGATACGAAACTCCTCGGCGAGCGCGCTCGGGCCGCTGTCGGGCAGGACGAAGCCACCGTCGCGCAGCTCCTCGATCGCGACGCGGCCATGGCGCGCTTCGGCCGCGGGCGCGTCGAATCCCGCCGCGACGGACGCTGCGGGGGTATAGCCGACCGGCTGCGATTCGTCGGGCATTCCCGGGCCACGCAGGACGGATCCGAAATCATAGACGTTCGCCGCACGCTCGACGAGCGACGGGCCACGCGGCCCCCTGGGCCGGCCGTGATCGTCGGGACCGGGCGTGATCGCGCTGTGCTTGCTCATCCCAGGTTCCTCACGCCATCAACCCCCGCTGGACGAACTCGACCGCGAGCAGGAGCACATAGGCCCCGACCAGCGCGCCGCCCGCACCCGCGAACCATTTGATCTGCTGCGCCTCGAGCGCCTTCTGTTTCGGACCGCGGACGTAGCTGACCGCGCCCAGCACGGGCAGGCCGCTCGCCGCGGCCAATGCCGCCGGCGTCGAATAGCTGGACTGCAGCTTGGCACGCAGGAACGCCGCGCCCGCTCCGCCGATCAGCGCGAGCAGCAGCACGCCCGAGAGCAGCAGCGGCCGCTTGGGCTTGGCCGGAACCCTGGACAGGCTCGGCCCGTCGACGACGCGCACCTGCGTGCTGCCCGCCGAATTCTGCGCGTCGGCGCGCAGCTTGATCGCCTCGCGGTCGGTGAGCAGCTTGTCATATGCCGCCTGCAGGACGTCATGGTCGCGCGCGAGCTTGGCTTGCTGCGCAGTGATGTCGGGATCGCCCGCCTGCTTGGCCGCGAAGGCGGCAAGATCCGCCTGGATCTGCGCGTGGCGTGTCGCCAGCGCCGCATAGGTCGCCTGCTTCTCGGCGACCATCGCGCGCATCGACATATAGGCGGGGTTGGGCTGGCTGGTGCTGGTGCTCCCGCCGGCGGGCTCGGCAGCGGCGGCACCGGCAAGCCGCGCGATCTGGCTCTTCACCGCGATGACATCGGGATGCTTGTCGGTCCAGCCCTGCGCCTGATCCTGCGCGAGCTGGCCCTGCAGGGCCGCGATCTGCTGGCGCGCGCCACCCGTCGTCCCCGGGATCGGCGGGCCGGGGATCGTCGCAGGCGTCCCCGCGAGCTGGCCGTTGACCGCTGCCAGTGCGCTCTGCGCCGCGGCCAGGTTCGACTCGACGTCCTGAAGCTGCGCGCGCGACGCATCCATGCGTTGCTCGATCGAGCCCGTGCCGGGCAGCGAACCCATATATTTCTGGTCGAATGCCTGCTGCTTCTGCTCGGCGTCCTGAAGCTGCGCGCCGCGCTGGGCAAGCTGCTGGTCGAGGAAGACGAGCGAGCGCTTCGCCTCGTCGGCGCTGCCCGCGCCGCTGCTCGAGACGAACAGGTCGGTCAGCTTGCCGGCGATCTGCTGCGCGAGATGCGCATTCTGGGAATCGGAGAACCCGCCGCCCGAAAGCGCGACGCCGATCTCGTAGAAATTGTCCGTCGTGCTCTTGATCGTCACGGCGTTCTGCACCCGAGCGACCGCGAGCGCCATGTCGCGCGGCGTCGAGGCCTGTCGTGCGAGCGGGGTGGTGCGGATGATCGCGGCGATATTGTCGTCGGACAGCAGCGTCTGGCGGACCGTATCGATGTCCTGTGCCTGGTCGTTGGGATTGATCCCGACGGCCTGGGGAAGGATCGACTGCGGCTCGACATAGACGTGAGCCACGCTCTGATAGGTGTTGGGGATCAGCGAGATGACCAGCCAGCCGACCAGCGCGATCGCCCACGCGACGGCAAGCGCCAACCAGCGACGGCGCGAGATGTCGTGGATGCCGACTCGAACCTGGTCGAGAATAGCGTTCATCGCTTGGTGCCCCGGGTCCGGATAATCAGAACAGGCTCTCGGGAATGATGATGACGTCGCCGGGCTCAAGCTTGACGTTCGCCTTCACGTCCCCATGCTTCAGCAGCTTCGCGATCTGGAGCGGGTATTCGTGCTGCTTACCCGTCGCCTTGTCGTAGCGCACGAGCTTTGCGCGATCACCTGCCGCATATTGGGACAGTCCGCCGACCGCGATCATCGCATCGAGCAGCGTCATGTTGGCGCGGAACGGCAGGCTCGCCGGCTTCTCGGTGGCGCCCACGATGCGCACCTGCTGCGAAAAGGTGCCGGAGAAATTGTCGACCATCACGGAGACCAGCGGGTCGCTGACATAGGTGGAGAGCTTGGCCTTGATGTCCTCGGCAAGCTGTGCCGGGGTCTTGCCCGTGGCGGGCAGGTCGGCGATCAGCGGCGTGGTGATGCGGCCATCGGGGCGGACCTGGACCTTGGCACCAAGCTCGGGATTGCGCCACACGAAGATGGTGAGCTGGTCGAGCGGCCCGATGACATATTGCTCGCCGGGCTGCTCCTGCTGCGACACGAACGTGGCAGGCGGCAGCGCGGGGCCGTCCGCGCCGCCGGCGCAACCCGATACAGCGACTCCGGCGAGCGTCACCGCCAGCACCGTCTTCGAAGCCCCATCGAACCGCATCGTCTATCCCCTTGTGCCGTCGCGAGCATGGTATCACCCGGGAGTGGATACGCGCTCGTAAGTCTTTCGGATGTCGACCTACGCCGGGAGAGGTGAATTTTACGTTAGGACAGCATCATCGGGACCGGAAACGGCAATTTCGCGTGCCGGTGCATGCCCGAGGAACCCCGCGGGCGACGCCGTCGCGCCATAGGCGCCGGCGAGGAAGACAGCGATGACGTCACCCACGTCCGCGGGCGGCAACAGCACGTCGTCGGCGAGCCGGTCAAGCGGCGTGCAAAGGCAGCCGACGACGCTGACCTCCTCGCCGGGGGGCGCCGCGAACCGCGTCGCGACCGCGACCGGATAATTGCGCCGTACCACCGTGCCGAAATTGCCCGACGCGGCGAGTTGATGGTGGAGACCGCCGTCGGTGACGAGGAAGGTCTTTCCGTGGCTATCCTTGCGATCGACGATCCGCGCGAGGTAGACGCCGGCCTCGGCGACGATCCAGCGGCCGAGTTCGATCGCATAGCGCTCGGCTTCGCCCTCGATCTCCCCCGCCAATGCCGCGCCTATGGCCTCGACGTCGAGCGCCGTGTCGCCCGAAAAGTAGGGGATGCCGAAGCCGCCGCCGAGATTGACCAGCGGCGCGCGCGTGCCGCTTTCTGCATCGATCTGGCGCGCCAGTGCGACCGTATTGGCCTGCGTCTCCATGATCGCCGCGCCGTCGAGCGATTGCGAGCCCGCGAAGATATGCAGCCCGCGATAGTCGGCGCCCGCCCCGACCAGACGCTGGACGAGCGGAACGACGCGCGCCGCGTCGATTCCGAACGGCTTGGCGCCGCCGCCCATCCGCATGCCCGACCCGCGCAGCTCGAAGTCGGGATTGACGCGTACCGCAAGCCGCGGCGTCAGCCCCAGCGCCTCGGCGGCCGACAGCGCGCGGTCCGCCTCGCGCTCGGATTCGAGGTTGATCGTCGCGCCCGCGCGGATCGCGGCCTCGAGCTCGCGCGAGCGCTTGCCCGGGCCCGCCAAGCTGATCTGCCGGCCCGCCATTCCGGCATGGATCGCGGTTGCGAGCTCGCCTTCGGAGGCGACGTCGAAACCATCGACGAGCTCTATCATGGCGGCGAGCAGCGGTGGGTAGGGGTTGGCCTTGATCGCATAGTGGATGGCGAGCCTGGCCGGCATCGCCGCACGCAATCGCGCGATTCGTGCCCGCACCATCGCGAGGTCGTAGGCGAAAAGCGGCGTGTCGCCAGTCGTCGCGATCAGCGAATCGACGTCATGGCCGCCGATGACCAGTCGTCCCCGTGCATCCGCGCCATAGCCGGGTGGGATCGCCCCGGTTGGTTTCATGCGCCATGCTCCGGCGCGGCATGTGCCTTGGCGATCGCGACCCGATCGAGCTTGCCATTGGGCGTGCGCGGCAGCGTATCGACCCACAGAATGTCGCGAGGCTGCTGAAAATTGGGCAATTCCGCCCTGAAATGCGCGCGTAGCCGCGCCTCGTCCCGCGCCCCCCGCACGACCAGCCGGATCGCCTGCCCCATCCGCGCATCGGGGACGCCGAACGCGACCGCCTCGCTCGCCGCACCGCTGGCGATCGCCGCCTCCTCGATCTCGGTCGGGCTGATGCGGTTGCCCGAGACCTTGATCATCTCGTCGTCGCGCCCGACGAAGCGCAGCAGCCCGTCGGCGCCGCGAACGACGCTGTCGCCCGACCACACCGCGATGCCACCCAGCCGCGAGCTCGCCGGGGCCGGCCTGAAGCGCAGGGCGGTCCGCTCGGCATCGCGCCAATAGCCTTGCGCGACCAGTGGACCGGCGTGGACGAGTTCGCCGGCTTCGCCAGGAGCGGCAAGGCGTCCGTCGGGCCTCGCGACCAGTATTTCGGCAAAGGGTATCGCCCTGCCGATCGATTCGGGGTGTGCGTCGACCAGCGCGGGATCGAGGCTCGTCGAGCGGAAGGCTTCCGTGAGGCCGTACATCAGATGCAGGCTGGCCTGCGGGAAGAGCGCGCGCAAGCGCCGAACGAGCGGAACCGGCATCCGTCCACCCGTCGCCGACAGGATGCGCAGCCGTGCGGCGGTCTCGGCGGGCCAGCGCGCCTCGGCAATCTGCATCCACAGCGGCGGGACTCCTGCGATCACCGTGACGCCATGCCGCCCGACCGCCTTCGCCACATCGCCTGCGACGAGATAGTCGAGCGGAGTCGCCGAGCCGCCCGCCGCCCATGTCGACAGCAGCTGATTGAGCCCCGCATCGAAGCTCAGCGGCAGCACGGCCAGCGTCCGGTCGCTGGCCGACAGCCGCAGATAATGCGCCACCGCCACCGCACCGAGCCAGAGATTGGCGTGGCTGAGCATCACGCCCTTGGGCCGCCCGGTCGAACCCGAGGTGTAGAGCAGCGCGGCAAGCGTGTCGGTCGGGCCCGTCGACGGCGGCAACGGCCGCGCATGCGGCTCGCCAAGCCGTTCCTCGACGATAAGATCGCACCCGTCAGGGCGGTCGCCGGGTTCGAGCAGCGCCGCACGCGCGGGTTGCGTGACGAGCAGCCGCGCGCCGCTGTCGGCAAGGATGTGTGCCAGCTGCGCGCGCTTCAGCAACGGATTGACCGGCACGTGCATCAGTCCCGCCCGCGCGCAGGCCAGCGCGATCAGGCAGGCGACGCGCGTCTTGGGGAGCCAGCTTGCGACACGGTCGCCGGGTTCGGCGTGCTCGGCCAGATGCGCCGCGAGCGCGCCCACCGCGGCATCGAGACCCGCAAAATCGAGGGTTCCCGAGCGATCGAGCAACGCGACGTCACCCGGCGCGCCACGCAGAACGAGATGATCCAGGCGGCGCGGCGTGGCGTCTAGCCCGCTCCAGAAGCTCAACGCTTGCACATTCGCCCCTTCGCACGCCACAGCATCGCAGCGGGGGATAGCGCGATGCCGGTCTCGGTGGAATGGTTCAGCTCGATCGACGCGGTGGCCGCCGATGCCGCCGGCGCGCTCGATCGCGCGGCACAGCCCTGGCTTTACGACCGGATCGACTGGTTCCGCCTGACCGTTACGCACATCGCGCCAGCGGCTCGGCTGGCGATCTTGCGCGTACGTCAACGCGAAGCCGCCGCCTGGCTGTTCCTGGTCGAGACGGGGCGCCGCGCCGCCGCACCGCTGGCCAGCTGGTACACGCTGCGCTTCGCTCCGATCCTCGCCGGGCGCGATTCTGCGACGCTCTTGCCCGCGCTGCTGGACGCCGCCGCCTCGCGCTTCGATACGATCGCGCTGCATCCGCTGGCGACGCCGCTGTCGGGGGCCGGGTGGCGCGGCTATTCGGACCGTGCCTCGACCAACTGGACGATCGATCTGCCGCTGCCCGATTTCAAATCCTATTGGGCTGCTCGGCCAAAGCAGGTGCGGAACACGGTCGCGCGCCGCAGCCGCAGCCACCCGCTCGAGATCCGCATCCACCGCGACGTCGATGCGGACGTCTGGCGCGCGTATGAAGACATTTATGCCGCGAGCTGGAAGCCCGCCGAAGGCTCGCTGCCATTTCTGCGCGCGCTGGCGAAGCAGGAGGCTGCGGCGGGTACGTTGCGCCTCGGCCTCGGCCACGATGCCGCTGGTCGCGCGGTCGCCGCGCAATTCTGGCTGGTCGAGAACGGCGTCGCCACGATCCACAAGCTGGCGCACCGCGAGGATGCCAAGGCGGGCTCGCCCGGATCGCTGCTCAGCCAGGCGATGTTCCGCTCGGCGATAGACGAGGATCGCGTTCGCCGGATCGATTTCGGGCTCGGCAACGAACCCTACAAGGCCGACTGGGTCGATACACCGCGATCCGTTTGGCGGACCGATCTCTACCGCCCGACCCGCCTGCGCGGTCTCGTAGGTATCGCGCAGGAGACCGCGGCCCGTCTTGCCCGCCGCCGCCCGCTCGACTAGGCGACGCGCAAAACGGAGAATAACGATGCCCGGTGCCGTGACGATCGAAGACCAGCTGCGCGCGATCCTGCGCGACGTGCTCGGCGTCGATGCGGCGCGGGCCGATGCGATCGACGACGACACGCCGCTGTTCGGCGCAATGCCCGAGCTCGATTCGATGGCGGTCGCCGGCCTGCTCACCGAGATCGAGGATCGGCTGCACATCCTGATCGACGACGACGAGGTCGACGGCGACATGCTCGGCAGCTTCGGCCGCCTCGCCGCGTTCGTGCGCGCCAAGAGCGGCGCATGAGCCCGGGCGCGCCGCGCGTCCACCTCTATGGCGCGGGCGAGGCGATGCTCGCCTTCGGGCCGCAGACCGGCCCGCAACTGCTGGTGCTCCAGCCGCTTTTCGAAGAGATGAACCGCGCGCGCGCGCTCATCGTCGCGATCTGCCGCGCCCTCGGCGAGCGCGGCATCGGATGCTGGTTGCCCGACCTGCCCGGCACCGGCGAGAGCCTGACCGCGCTCGACACGACGTCCTGGCAAGACTGGTGCGACGCTGTCCCACTGGCCGTCGCGGCGATCGGCGGCGGATTCACGGGCAGCGTCGGATTCCGCGGCGGTGTGTTGCTCGATCATGCCGTCCCTGGACGCCGCTGGCGTTTCGCGCCGACCGCGGGTCGTTCGCTGCTCAGCGACCTGAGGCGCAGCGCGCTGGCGAGCGGCAGCGATCCGGCCACTCCGGCCGGCTATCACCTTGCGCCGGGCCTCACGGGGCCGCTCTCGACCGCCGATGTCGGCGCAGACGACAATGCGCGTACAATTCGGCTCGTCTCGGACGACCGGCCCGCCGACCGTCACATAGAGGGCGTGCCCGTCTGGCGTCGCCCCGAGCCCGAGCAGAACCTTGCACTGGCAAGATTGCTGAGCGACGATATCGCCATTTGGGCAATGGCATGAGGACGATCGTTACCAAATCGTGTGAAGGCGAAGTTTTGGTTGCGACGCTCGATGGATCGCGCGACGCGACGGTCGGCTGGCTCTTCGCCACCGGCGGCCGGCAGACTCGCGTCGGTCCCCACCGCCTCTACGAGCGTCTCGCCCTCCGGTTGGCGCAGGCCGGGCATGCCGTGGTGCGGATCGATCGGCGCGGGATCGGCGACAGCACCGGCGATGATCCCGGCTATTTGGGTAGCGCCCCCGATCTCAAGGCCGCTGTCGAGGTGCTGACTTCGCATTTTCCGAATGTGAAGCGGCGCGTCGGATTTGGTCTGTGCGACGGCGCAAGCGCTTTGGCGCTCTATGGTGGGCAATTGGGGCTGACCGACTTGGTGCTCGCCAACCCATGGGTGGTCGAGCCGGTCGGCGACCTGCCACCAGCCGCCGCGATCCGCGGCCATTATGCAAAAAGACTGGTCGATCCGCGCGCCTGGGCGAGGCTGCTGCGAGGCGGCGTCAACCTCGGTCGGCTTGCGCGCGGCGTCATGCACAGTGCCGTACGCCCGGACGACACGTTGGCGCGCCGCTTCGCGCTCGCGCTGAAAGGTGAGGTGCTGATCGTCCTCGCCGATGGCGATGGCACCGCACAAAGCTTCGCCGCGGCGTGGCGCGATCTCGGCACCAAACCGATCGTCACCACGTTACGGATCGCCACCACCTCGCACAGCTTCGCCGATCCCACCGCGTTCGAGGCACTCGCCGCGGCGATGCTGTCCGCGGTCGCGTCCAGCGGTCACTCGGCGGCGATCGCCTCATCCTCGTAATCGGCTTCGGCGAGGAAACGCTCGGCATCGAGCGCCGCCATGCAGCCTGTGCCCGCCGCGGTGATCGCCTGGCGATACAGCTTGTCCATCACGTCGCCGCAGGCGAACACGCCCGGCACGCTGGTGTGCGTCGTCCCGGGCGTCACCTTGATGTAATGATCCTCGTCGAGCGCGAGATGGCCCGCGAACAGCTCGGTCGCCGGATGATGGCCGATCGCGACGAAGCCGCCATCGACGTCGAGCCGGCTGATCTCGCCCGTCTTGGTGTCGCGCAGCTCGAGGCCGACGAGCCCCTGATTGCCGTCCCCGCCGACGAACTCGGCAACCTCCTTGTTCTACAGCACCTTGATGCCGTGATGTTTGAACAGCCGCTCCTGCAGGATCTTTTCCGCGCGGAAATGGTCGCGGCGGTGGATCAGCGTGACGTCATGGCTGTGGTTGGTGAGATACAGCGCCTCCTCGACCGCGGTGTTGCCGCCGCCGATCACCGCCACCTTCTTGCCGCGGAAGAAGAAGCCGTCGCAGGTCGCGCAGGCGGAGACGCCCTGCCCGCGCAGCCGTGTCTCGCTCTCGAGCCCGAGCCATTTGGCCTGCGCCCCGGTCGCGATCACCAGCGTGTCGCCGAGATAAACGTGTCCGCCGTCGCCGACCAACCGGAACGGGCGCTGCGACAGATCGACCTCGACGATCGTGTCCCACATCATCTGCGCGCCGACATGCTCGGCCTGCGCCTGCATCTCCTCCATCAGCCACGGGCCCTGGATCACCTCCTTGAAGCCGGGATAATTCTCGACGTCGGTGGTGGTGGTGAGCTGTCCGCCCGGCTGGATGCCCTGCACGACGATCGGCGCCATGCCGGCGCGCGCGCCGTAGATGGCGGCGGACAGGCCGGCTGGGCCCGATCCGAGGATCAGCATGCGGGTGGAGTGCGTGGCGGTCATGGGCGTGAAGCTTTCGGGGTGAAGGTCATGGCCGAGATAGGATGTCGATGCCCCCCAGCGCAACCGCTCCGGGCGATCGATCGGGACATCGATTTTCTTGGCGGGATGGTAGCGGAGGAGGGACTTGAACCCCCGACCCCAGGATTATGATTCCCGTGCTCTAACCAGCTGAGCTACTCCGCCCCGCCATCCCGTTCGGCGCGGCGCTGGGCGCCCGCTTCGGAAGCGCGGCCTATAGGCAGGCACCGCCGGGCGGTCAACCGCAAGCGGGATGGCGGTGCGATTTCGCGGAACCCCCACCCCGTCACCTCGTTTCGCCGGACACGCCTTGCCGCAGATCAGGAATATAAGATGGACCTCGCAACCCCGCTCGACATCATCTGCCGCATCATCCAGCGCGCCCGCGAGCTCGAGGCGTCGGTGCCCGGCATCGATCCCGACAACGACGATCCCGTCAACGATTCGGACGACGAGCGCGACGTGCTTGAGGACGAACTCGACGACGACACGGTGCAGGACGAGCTGCGTACGACGATCGACGATCTCGCCGAGGACCAGCAGGCCGAGATCCTGGCGCTCGCGATGGTCGGCCAGGGGACCTACGACGCGACCGAATGGGACGACGCGCTCGAGGAGGCAAACGACCCCGACAATGAGTCGGTCGCCGACCTGCTGCTCGACATGCCGACGCTATCCGAAAATCTCGAGGCCGGGCTCGCGGCATTCGATATGAGCTGCACGGGCGTCGGCCAGATCGATTGAGCCTCAGCGCGCGAAGCGATATCGCGCGATCAGCTCCCAGGGCCCGCCGCGGTAAAAATGCGCTGCAAGGCCGGCGATGCAAAGCGGGCGGGCGATCGATGGATCGCCGGAGAGACTGGCATGAAGCCGGCGCGCTACGGCGGGGTCGACCTTGTTCTGGATGGTCACATGGGGCCGCCATCCCGCCCGGTCCTGCGGCGTCAAGACGCCGTCGAAGGCATCTGCAAGCTGGTCCCGGATCTGGGCCAGCGCGGCGCTACGGACACGTAAAGCGACGCCACGCCCGAGCAGCATCGCCTCCTCTATCGTAGCGGCCGGCGGTGACGTTCGCTGCGTCGCCGCCCTGAGCCGCGCGTCGAGCTCGCCGATCAGGCTGGGCGGGAGGTGATGGAAAAGCGTGAGGTGCGCGGCGATCTGGTTGCGTTCGGGCGGGAAGTGCGCACGGCGCAGGCCGTCGAGCCAGGCAAAATCCGCCCCGCCGAACTCCGCCGCGACGATGATCGGTGCCGGGTCGGCCACGAGCGTCCCATGGCCCAAGGCGCCGCGGGGACCCGCGACCCCGCTCAAATCTCGACCTGGCTGCCCAGTTCGACGACGCGGTTCGAAGGCAGTTTGAAAAATTCCATCGCGCTTTCCGCGTTGCGCAGCATCCAGGCAAAGAGCTTCTCGCGCCAGATCGCCATGCCCGGCCGCGCCGCCGCGATCAGTGTCTGCCGCGCGAGGAAGAAGCTGGTGTCCATCATGCGCAGCGGCGCACCGATGCCATGCACGTTGGAGAGCGCCGCAGGCACGTCGGGCTCCTGCATGAAGCCGTAATGGACGACGATTCGGTAGAAGCCCTGATCAAACGACTTGACCTTGGTGCGATGCGACTGCGGGACATAGGGCACGTCCTCGATCCGCACCGTCAGCAATATCACGCGCTCATGGAGCACCTTGTTGTGCTTGAGATTGTGGAGCAGCGCGTGCGGCACGCCGTCCTTGGCGGTCGTCATGAACACCGCGGTGCCGGGGACGCGTTCGGCTGAGTTGGCCGCCGACTTGACGAACACCGTGATCGGCATCGCGACCTCGCTCAATCGCTTGATCATCAGTTCGCGCCCCTTGGCCCAGGTGGTGAGCAGCGTGAATGCGACCAGCCCGACGAGCAGCGGGAACCAGCCACCGTCGGGCACCTTGGTGAGATTGGCCGAGAAATAGGCGAGATCGACGCACAGGAAGAGCCCGATCAGCGCGCCGGCGCCGAGCTTGTTCCACTTCCACAGCGAGAACAGCAGCACCGCGAGCAGGCAGGTATCGATCAGCATCGCCCCCGTCACCGCGATGCCATAGGCGGCGGCGAGGTTGGTCGATGTACGGAAGCCGAACACCAGCAGGATCACCATCACCATCAGCGTCCAGTTGATGACGGGAATGTAGATCTGCCCCGCGGCGCTCGCGCTCGTGTGCGTGATCTTGAGCCGCGGCATGAAGCCGAGCTGGATCGCCTGCTGCGTGACCGAGAAGGCGCCCGAGATCACCGCCTGCGACGCGATGACCGTTGCCAGCGTCGCGAGGATAACCAGCGGCAGACGCAGGCTGTCCGGCGCGAGAAGGAAGAACGGCGAACGGATCATGTGGATCGCATGTTCGGGCGCCGCGGATAGGATCATCGCACCCTGGCCAAGATAGTTGAGCATCAGCGCGGGCAGCACGAAGACGAGCCAGGACAGGCGGATCGGCTTGCGGCCGAAATGCCCCATGTCGGCGTAGAGCGCTTCGGCGCCAGTCACCGCGAGCACCACCGAACCCATGGCGAGAAACGCGCGCAGCGGCTCCTCCGCGAAGAAGATCGCCGCATGCCAAGGGTTGAGCGCGAACAGCACGACCGGCATCTTCGCCATATTGACGATACCGAGCACCGCCAGCGTCGCGAAATAGACGAGCATGATGGGGCCGAAGAGCGCCCCCATGCGCGCCGTGCCCCGCGCTTGAAGCGCGAACAGGCCGATCAATATCCCGATCGCGATCGGGATGACGAGCGGCGTCAGGCCGCGTTCGACCACGCTCAAGCCTTCGACGGCGGACAGCACCGAGATCGCCGGCGTAATCATCGAATCGCCGAAGAACAGTGCGGTCGCCAGCACGCCGAGCAGCACCAGCCCACGCGTCCAGCGTTTCTCCGAGTGGATCGAGCGCGAGACCAGGGCGAGCAACGCCAGGCTCCCGCCCTCGCCCTTGTTGTCCGCGCGCATGATGATCGTGACGTATTTGACCGTCACCACCACCATCATCGACCAGAAGATCAGGCTCAGTACGCCCATCACGTGCAGGCTGTCCGGCCGCAGCGGGTGGTGCCCCGCGAAGGTCTCGCGAAAGGCGTAGATCGGGCTGGTGCCGATATCGCCGAACACGACGCCGACCGCACCCGTCGCGAGCTTGAGCAACCCGTCGCGCTTGTGCACCCCGCCTTCCTGCGGCAGCAGCGACTCGTCCCCCGGCGGGGTCGGCAGCGCCGTGTCTTCGGGGTCGTTCATCGGATGGTCAGGGGACGACGATTATGACGCATATGGGCCACTTAGCCAAATCCCGTGACGTGTCGCGCCCACGACGCAACTCGCGGCGGCCCCTAGCATGGCCCCTCCTGCTCCTGCAACGTCGGCTCGTCGACAGCGATCTTGCGCAAATGCTCGAACCGCGATCATCGCGCCTATCGGGGCGTCGCGCGGCAGACGCGCCGTCAGTTCCCGGACGAGGCAAGCGTGCGGATCGTGAATTGGGTGACGAGACGATGGACACCCGGAAGCGCCGCGAGGATCTCGCGGTGGATGCGCTCGTAGCTGTCGCGTTCGGGAACGAGCACCTTGAGCAGATAGTCCGATTCGCCGCTCATGAGATGCGCCTCGTGGACGGGCGCGGTTCGCGCGAGCGCCGCCTCGAACCCTTCCATCGTCGCGCGGCGCTGATCGACCAGCGTCACCTGGACGAAGACGGTCGAGGGATTGCCCTCGGCCTCGCGCGAAAGCCGGGCACGATAGCCTTGGATCAGCCCGGCCTGTTCCAGTGCCTTGACGCGGCGATGCGCAGCAGACGCAGACAGACCCACCTTGCCGCCGAGTTCCTCATTGGTGAGTGCCGAATCGCGGGCAAGCTGTCGGAGGATTTTCTGGTCGATCGCATTCATGTGGGATGATATTGCGATCGCGACGGATGACACGCAAGACCGTCCGGCGATCTGCATGCTGGATGCGACATTACGGGAAATCGCCGACCCGTCACTGGGCTACTATGATGGCTTGTCATGAAGGAGCGGAACATGCGCGTCGGCGTCCCCAAGGAAATCAAGAATCACGAATATCGGGTCGGGCTGACGCCGTCGTCGGTCGCCGAACTCGTCGCGGCGGGTCATGAGGTCGTGGTCGAGACTCAGGCCGGCAAGGGGATCGATTTCGAAGATCAGGATTATGTCGACGTCGGCGCGCGGATCCTGCCCAACGCGGCTGCGGTGTTCGAGACCGCCGAGATGATCGTCAAGGTGAAGGAGCCTCAGCCGCAGGAAATCGCGATGCTGCGCCCGCACCACCTGCTCTACACCTATCTCCATCTCGCCGCCGACAAGCCCCAGGCCGAGGGGCTGATGAAGTCGGGCGCGACCTGCATCGCCTATGAGACCGTGACCAGCGCGCGCGGCGGGCTGCCGCTGCTCAAGCCGATGTCCGAGGTGGCGGGGCGCATGTCGGTGCAGGTCGGCGCGCATTATCTCGAAAAGGAACAGGGCGGCCGCGGCGTGCTGCTCGGCGGCGTGCCCGGCGTCGCACCGGCCAAGGTCGCGATCCTCGGCGGCGGTATCGCGGGTGTCAATGCCGCACAGATGGCGGTCGGGATGCGCGCCGACGTGACGATCTACGACATCAACAACGATCGCCTCGCCGAGCTCGACATGTTCTTCTCGAGCCAGATCAAGACCGCCTACGCGTCCAAGGCAGCGATCGCGGCGGCGGTGAGGAACGCGCATCTGGTGATCGGCGCGGTGCTGATCCCTGGCGCCGCCGCGCCCAAGCTGGTCACGCGCGAGATGCTCAGGACGATGAAGCGCGGCTCGGTGCTGGTCGACATCGCGATCGACCAGGGCGGCTGCTTCGAGACCAGCCATGCCACCACGCACGACGATCCGGTGTTCGAGATCGACGGCGTGATCCACTATTGCGTCGCCAACATGCCCGGCGCAGTGGCGCGTACCTCGGCGTTCGCGCTCAACAACGCGACGCTGACCTACGCGCTGCGACTCGCTTCGCTGGGTGCCGAGGCGGCGATGGCGTCGGACCCGCATCTGGCCGCGGGGCTCAACGTTTCGGGCGGCAAGATCCGCCACCAGGCGGTGGCGGATGCGCTCGGCCTCCCGATGAACTAGGGAACGCAAGGGGAACGTCGGCGTTGGTGCAGGGAAGGAGAGTTCCATGACCGACGCCGCCAATCCCAAGGATCACCCGACCGGCAACGCCGAGAAGGACCCTGCCGACTGGACAACCGGCGACGAGCCGATGACCGGCGCGCAGGCGAGCTACCTCAAGACCTTGAGCGAGGAAGCTGGCGAGGGTTTCGACGAGACGCTGAGCAAGGCAGATGCCTCGCGGCGGATCGACGCGCTGCAACAGCAGACCGGCCGCGGGGCGTAGCAGCAGCTGTTTCCCGGCGCCCAGGCCCGAGTCTTTGGCGGACGCTATGTTCCCATAGCGAGCTGGGCCTGGGCCCCGGGCTATTGCCGAGGAATCGGCAACCTATCGAGCCGCGCGCTGCGCCCGCATAAAGGCGAAGATCAACAGCCGCTTCTCCAGCGGCGCCTTCCACAGCGAGCCCGGGGGAAGGCTGGCGTCGAGCGCGCGCCATGTCTGCTCGGCCCCGGCCATATCCCCCGTCTCGACCTGCGCCAGCCCGCGGAAATAGCGGGGCGCGGGATGGGTGGGCGCGATCTGTTCGGCGCGATCATAGGCAAGCCGGACAGCCGGGGTCATGGTGCCGTTCGCGACCACCAGCAGCGCATGCGCATAGGCGATGCGCAGATCGATATCGCGCGGGTGCCGGGCGATCATGTTGGCGAGCAGCCCGACCGCGCTTGCGTCCTCCCCCATCCGGTTGAACGCATCGGCGGTGGCGAGCACCGTGCCTGTCTCGCCATATTTGTTGAGAAACTGCATGCGCTCGCTCGCGAAGAGCGTGTCGGGCCGCATCGGCTTGTCGCGGCCTGCCGCCGGCGCGCCAGGCTCGCCCGGGCTACCCATCCAGGCATAGCCTGCCGCCGCGACGAACAGCGCGGCGCCGACAAGCATCAGCGCCGCCGGGTCGAGCCGCCCCGGACGCCACAGCAGCAGCAGCGCCACCAGCCCGAAACCGGCAAAGATCGCCCAGCCGGTCATGCCGCGCGCCGCCGACGCAGCGTGCCCCGCGCGATCAGCAGGCCGATCGCGACGAGCACGACCGGCGCCGCCCAGAGCGGCCATGTCAGCGGATCGAGCGGCGGCTTGTAGCTCACCCAGCGCCCGTAGCGCGCAATCATCCAGGCGCGAATCGCCTCGGGTTTCTCGCCCGCCGCAATTCGCTGGCGGATGATCGCGCGCATGTCGCCGGCGAGATCGGCGTCGCTGTCGGCGATCGACTGGCCCTGGCAGACGACGCAGCGGATCGTCTGCATCAGCGCCTGAGCCCGCGCTTCGGCAGCTGGATCGGGCAATTGCGTGTAGGAGAGCGGCTCGGGCGCCATCACCGGATCGGCGTAGAGCGCGACGGGCACGACCAGAAGCGCGAGTGCCAGCAACTGCCTCATTGCGCCGCCCTCACCGCGGCCAGCATGTCGCCGACATCCTGCGGTCCGATCGCGCCGATATGTTGCGACCGGACGATGCCCCTGCCGTCGATCAGGAAGGTTTCAGGCACGCCGGATGAGCCCAGCGCCATCTGCACGCCCGAGCTGTCGTCGAGCCCGATCCGCTCGTAGGGATCGCCGTTCTGCTGCAGGAAGGCGGCAAGGTCGGCCGGACGGTCCCGCACGGCGATTCCCTCGATCGCGACGCCCGCCCGCTTGAGCGCCAGCAGCTGCGGTGCCTCGCCGACGCAGGGGATGCACCAGCTCGCGAAGAAATTGAGCAGACGCGGTTTGCCGTCGGCGAAGCCTTGCGCTCGGATCCGCGTCGCGTCGCCGCGGGCCGAGGCGAGATCGAATGCGGGCAGCGGCCGGCCCACCATCTGCGAGCGGATCGCAGCGTCGTGCGGCTTGATCAATCCCCCCGCCACCAGCGCGAGAATCAGCAGGAATGCCGCCAGCGGCAACCAGAGCAGGATACGGACGGTGCGCAGCGTCATCGTCTATCTCGCATAGCCGTCGCGCTCGGCGCGCACCTGTCGGCGCGGCCGCACGCGACCGATCAGCGACAACGCGCCGCCCACCGCAACCAGCACGCCCCCCGCCCAGATCAGCGTGACGAACGGCTTCCACCACAGTCTCAGCTGCCAGCGTCCGCCCGGCACCGGCTCGCCGACGACTGTATAGAGTTGTCCGTCGACCAATGTCGCGATCGCGCTTTCGGCGGTCTGTTGCGGCGGATTGTCGAAGGTGCGCTGCTCGGGGCTCAGCGTGATCGGCGTGCTGGCCCCGCGCGTCGCGACCAGAGTCGCCTTCACCGCGGTATAATTCTCCCCCGCAATCGGATCGATCGCGGCGAAGCGGATCGCATAGGGACCGACATGCACCGTCTCGCCCGGACGTGCCGCGATCAGCGTCTCCTGGCTGAATGCGCTCTCCGACGCCATGCCGGCAAGGCTGACCGCAATGCCGAGATGCGCCACCACCATCCCCCAGGTGAACAGCGGGGTGCGGCGCAGGTTGCGCTTCCACAGCGGTGCCACGCTCGCCGCCGCGGCACCGGCCGCGAGCACGAGACCGAGCAGCGGCAGGATGCGCAGGCCGGGCAAGGCACCCAGAACCGCGACCAGCGCGACGACGACGACCGCAGCCGGGATCGCGACGCGCCGGCCGACAGTGACCAGCCGGTCGCGCCGCCAGCGCATCATCGGCCCCCCCGCCATGATCGCCACCAGGATCAGCGCCAGCGGGCCCGCCGCTGCGTTGAAATAGGGCGGGCCGACCGACAGCTTGTCGCCCGTCGCGCTCTCGACCAGCAGCGGATAGAGCGTGCCGATCAGCACCACGCCGAGGATCGCGGACAGCAAGAGGTTGTTCGCGACCAGCGCACCCTCGCGGCTGACCGGATCGAAGCGATTGCCCTCGGCCACCGTCGCGATCCGCGCGCCGAACAGCGCGAGCGCGCCGCCGATGTAGAGCGCGAGCAGGATCAGGATGAACGCGCCGCGCCGCGGGTCGAGCGCGAAGGCGTGGACGCTGGTGAGGATGCCCGATCGCACGAGGAAGGTGCCGACCATGCTCATCGAGAAGGCGACGACGGCGAGCATGACCGTCCAGGCGCGCAACCCGTCGCGCGTCGCCAGCACGCTCACCGAATGGAGCAGCGCGGTCGCGGCGAGCCAGGGCATCAGCGAGGCGTTTTCGGTCGGGTCCCAGAACCACCAGCCGCCCCAGCCGAGTTCGTAATAGGCCCAGTAGCTGCCCGCGGTGATGCCGAGCGTCAGGAAGATCCACGCGCCCAGCACCCACGGGCGCATCGCGCGCGCGAAGGCCGGGCTGACGTCGCGCGTCAGCAAAGCGCCGACCGCGAAGGAAAAGGCGACCGACAATCCGACATAGCCGACGTAAAGCGTCGGCGGGTGGAAGGCCAAGCCCGGGTCCTGGAGCAATGGGTTGAAGCCGCTACCCTCGACGGGCGGGACGGGGAGCCGCTCGAACGGGTTGGACGAGAACAGCAGGAAGGCGAAGAAGCCCATCGCGATCAGGCCTTGCGCGCCGATCGTCGCGGCGAGCGTGCGTTCGGGCAGCCGCCGCTCGAACATCGCGACCGCAGCCCCGGCGACCGCGAGAATGGTCACCCACATCAACATCGAGCCTTCGTGGTTTCCCCACGCGCCGGTGATCCGGTAGAGCAATGGCAGCGTCGTCGCGCTGTCCTCGGCGACCAGCTTCACCGACAGGTCGGTCTGCGAGAAAAGCAGCAGCAGCATCGCGAAGGCAGTGACCGTCATCGCGGCCTGCACGACCGCAACCGGCCGCACTGCGCGGAGCAGCGACTCGCCGTCCGGCCTGAGTGCGCCGAAGCCCATCGCCGCCTGCAACAACGCCAGGGCGGCGGCGATCAGCAGCGCGATCAGCCCAGTCTCGGCGATCATGGCTTGAGGCTCTTGGTCTCGTGCATGCTGCCTGCAATTTGGGGCGGCATGTATTTCTCGTCATGCTTGGCGAGGATCGTGTCGGCGACGAACGTGCCGGGGGCAACGAAGCGCCCCTCAGCGACGACACCCGATCCTTCGCGAAAAAGGTCCGGGACGATGCCGGTATAGCGCGCGGCGACCGAGGCTGCGCCGTCGGTGACCCGGAAGTCGATCGTGACGCCATCGGGTTCGCGGACCAGCGACCCCTTCTCGACCATTCCGCCGAGCCGGATGGCCTGCCCGGGGCGGACATGATCTCTCAGCGCGTCCGCGGGACTATAGAAAAAGCTCGCCTGGTTGCGCAGCGCCGACATCGCCAGCAACGCGGCGGCGACGAGCGCGCCGAGCGCAGCGAGCGTCAGCACCAATCTCTGGTTCTTGGCCTTCACCGGCGCTTCAGGCTTTCGGCCGCGCGCTCGGCCCTGCGCATGGCGACAAGGCTGGCGAGCGTCAGCCCGAGCGTGCCGAGGCAGGCGACCGCATAGGCCGCGACCACGAACAGCCACGGGTTCATGCCGCGCCCCCCATCCGGCGCTGCCGCGCCTCGAGCTTGGCATTGGCGAGAAGCATGCGCATCCGCATCAGAATGATCGCGGTGAAGAGCAGCGTGAAACCGATCGTCGTGAGCGGTAGCGGCCACAGGATCGAGGGCGCGATCGTCGAGCCGGTGAAGCCGATCGACTGGCCCTGGTGCAGCGTCCGCCACCACAGCACGGAGAAGTGGATGATCGGCAGGTTGATCGCGCCGACCAGCCCGAAGATCGCCGCCACACGCGCACCGCCGCCGCGATCGGCCGAGGCATCGGCCAGCGCGATATAGGCGATGTAGAGGAAGAACAGCACCAACATCGAGGTCAGCCGCCCGTCCCACTCCCACCAGGTGCCCCAGGTCGGGCGTCCCCAGATCGACCCGCTCGCCAGGCAGATCGCGGCGAACACCGCGCCCGGCACCGCCGTCGCGCGCGCTGCGATCGCGGCCAGCGGGTGCCGCCAGACAAGCTCGGCGACGCTCGCCGCGGCGATCCCGCCCCACCCCGCCATGCCCAGCCAGGCGGCTGGGACATGGATGTACATGATCCGCACGGTCTCCCCCTGCAGATAGTCGCGCGGGGTAAGCGTGAGGCCTGCGATGATACCGACGAGCGCCAGCACCGCGCCCGCCCAGCCGAGCCAGCCGGTGAGCGGACGCGCGAGGCTCAGGAAACGGGTCGGGTTGGCGAAGGCATGCATGATCGGGATCGCTTTACGCGGCGCGGCGGCGGCGGGGAAGCAGGCTTTATGGCAATGCCGACATGACGGCAGCCGCGCTCAGCCGCGTCCGATCAGCCGTTGCGCCATCCGATCGGCGACGATCGACGACGGCTCGGCGCTCGCCGCGCTTTCCGCCCAGATCTGGTCGAGCCGGCCGGGGATCTCGGCGATGCGCTTCTCCACCTCGGCGCGGTCGCCATGCCCCAGATATTCGAGCCCGACATTGATGATCCCGCCGGCGTTGATGACATAATCAGGCGCATAGACGATACCGCGCGCGTACAGCCGCCAGCCATCCTCGGGGGTCGAAAGCTGGTTGTTCGCGCCGCCCGCGACGATCGGCGTCCGCAGCGCGGCGATCGTCTCGGCGGTGAGGATCGCGCCGAGCGCGCACGGGCTGACAACATCGGCCGCGATCGCCAGGATCGAATCCGCGGGCACCGCCTCGCCGCCGAGTTCGATCGCGAGCGCCTGCGCGCGGTCGCTGTCGACGTCTGCCAGCGTCAGTCTCGCGCCGTCCCTGGCAAGCAGCCGCGCCAGACCGCCGCCGACGCTGCCGACGCCCTGGATCGCGACATGCACGCCGGCCATGTCGTCGCGCTTGAGGCCGTGCCGTACCGCCGCCTTGACACCCAGATAAACACCCTGCGCGGTGAACGGACCGGGATCGCCGCCGGCATCGCCCTTGCCCGCAACCGGCAGGCCCGAGACATGGCGCGTCTGCTTGGCCATCTCCACCATGTCGGCGTCCGAAATCCCGACGTCCTCGGCGGTGACGTAGCGGCCACCGAGGCTGTCCACCGCGCGACCGAAGGCGGCGAGAAGCTCGGGCGTCTTGCCGCGCCGAGGATCGGCGAGGATCACGGCCTTGCCGCCCCCCATCGGCAGCCCCGCCATCGCATTCTTGTAGCTCATCCCGCGCGACAGGCGCAGCGCGTCGGTGATCGCCTCGCCCGACTGTGCATAGGTCCAGTAGCGGCAGCCGCCGGCCGCGGGGCCGAGCTTGGTCGAATGGATGGCGATGATCGCAGACAGGCCCGACGCGGCATCCCGGAAGAAGTGGACACCTTCATGGTCGTCGAAATCAGGATAGTCCCAGGGGGCCATTACGCGTGCAACCTCATGGCCGGTCCTTCCGGTTGACCATGGGAGCCCGGCTCATCCATCCCCGATCACGCTTATTTCCGCTGGGGACGATGGGGCGACCGACGGGTCTTGAACCCGCGACCTCCGGTACCACAAACCGGCGCTCTAACCAACTGAGCTACGGTCGCCACAAGCCGTCCACGGCAGCGTGCGCCCCCATAGGAGCGCATGGGGCGATGCGTCAAGGCATGTGCTCGTCGGGGCACGCCGAGCCCGCTGGCGAGTGCCCTTGGCCTGATCGTCGGACGAGGAATATGCCCCTCCCGTCCCGACCGGTTTGGTCATCGAGCGCTCGGGCAGTCTCGAGGGCGGAACGCCGGTCCGGCGGCGACAGCAGGCAGATTGCGCAGCGCCGGGAAACGCGCTCCATTTCGGTGCGCGAAGCAGGACGTGGTGGGCGCGACAGGGATTGAACCTGTGACCCCACCCGTGTGAAGGGTGTGCTCTACCGCTGAGCTACGCGCCCACGTCCGACACCGGCGTCATGACAGGAATTACCCGCCGGAGGTGGCGCGGTTAGCCTGCCCGACCGGGTCTGTCCAGCGTCCGATCGATGCGACAGGTCGAAAAGACGACGGCCCCCCGGCTCGCGTCGTCCCTTTGCCCGCCTAGTTGACCGCGTCCTTGAGCCCCTTGCCCGCCTTGAATTTGGGCTGGCTCGAGGCGGCAATCGACATCGGCTCGCCGGTGCGCGGATTGCGACCCGTCGACGCCTTGCGCTTGCTCACCGAAAAGGTGCCGAACCCGACGAGACGAACCTCGTCGCCCTTGGTCAGCGCACCGCCGATCGCGTCGAACACGCTTTCCACCGCCTTGCTCGCATCGCTCCGCGTCAAGCCGGCGGTCTCAGCGACCGCACCGATAAGCTCCTGTTTGTTCATCCGAGACGCCCCCTGTTCAGATACGGATCCGACTGCGCGCCACGCGCACGGTCAGGCCGTCCCAAGAAACGATCACAATCTGAGGCAAGTCAAGCGCAGACGCGCCCGACTTGCGACAGACCGCCCGAATCAATGGCGAATTGCGGGATCGCTTCCGCCGTCGGGACGCTGACCGACCGCCGCGGCGGCGAGTTCGTCGGCCTCGGTCCACTCGATCGGCACGATCGGCGAGACCAGCGCGTGTGCCAGCACCTCGTCGAGATGACTGACCGGCACGATGGTGAGCCCATCGGTGATCGTCGCGGGAATGTCGACGAGGTCTTTCTCATTCTCGGCCGGGATCAGCACGGTCGTGATCCCGCCGCGAAGCGCGGCGAGCAGCTTCTCCTTCAAGCCGCCGATCGGCAGCACGCGACCGCGCAGCGTCACCTCGCCCGTCATCGCGACGTCGCGGCGCACCGCAACCCCGGTCAGCGTCGAGATGATCGCGGTGGCAATGCCGATTCCCGCCGAGGGGCCGTCCTTGGGAACGGCGCCCTCGGGCAGATGGATATGGATGTCCTTGCGCGCGATCAGGCTCGGGCGGACGCCGTAAGCGGGACTGCGCGCCTTGACGAAGGAGAAGGCCGCCTGGACGCTTTCCTTCATCACGTCGCCGAGCTTGCCGGTGGTCGAGATCAGCCCCTTGCCGGGAACGGTGACCGCCTCGATCGTCAGCAACTCGCCACCGACCTCGGTCCAGGCAAGACCGGTCACCGCGCCGATCTGGTCCTCGACCTCGGAGACGCCGTAGCGATATTTCCGCACGCCGGCGAATTCGGCGAGGTTGGTCTCGTCGATCGTGACTGCCTGCGTCTTGTTCTCGAGGATCCGCCGCAGCACCTTTCGCGCGAGCCGGGCGATCTCGCGCTCGAGCGTGCGCACCCCCGCCTCACGCGTATAATAGCGGATCAGGTCGGTCAGCCCGCCGTCGGTGAGCGTGAACTCGCCGGGCTTGAGCCCGTGCGCCTCGATCTGCTTGGTGAGCAGATGCGCCTTGGCGATCTCGAGCTTCTCCTGCTCGGTATAGCCCTCGAGGCGGATGATCTCCATCCGATCGAGCAGCGGCTGCGGCAGGTTGAGGCTGTTCGCGGTGCACACGAACATCACGTCGGAGAGGTCGAGATCGATCTCGAGATAATGATCCTGGAACTTGGCGTTCTGCTCGGGGTCGAGCACCTCGAGCAGGGCGGACGCCGGATCGCCGCGGAAATCCTGACCGAGCTTGTCGATCTCGTCGAGCAGGAACAGCGGATTCGACGTGCCCGCCTTCTTGAGATTGGTGACGATCTTGCCCGGCAGCGAGCCGATATAGGTCCGCCTGTGGCCGCGGATCTCGGCCTCGTCGCGGACGCCGCCCAGTGACTGGCGTACGAATTCACGCCCCGTCGCCTTGGCGATCGAGCGGCCCAGCGAGGTCTTGCCGACGCCCGGCGGCCCCACGAGGCACAGGATCGGGCCCTTCAGCTTGTTCGTGCGCGCCTGGACCGCGAGATATTCGACGATCCGCTCCTTGACCTTCTCGAGCGCATAATGATCCTCGTCGAGGATCTTTTCCGCCGCCGGTATGTCGTGCTTGACCTTGCTCTTCTTGCCCCAGGGGAGCCCCAGCAGCACGTCGAGATAGTTGCGCACCACGGTCGCCTCGGCGGACATCGGCGCCATCGTCTTGAGCTTCTTGAGTTCCGACGTCGCCTTGGCGCGCGCCTCCTTCGAGAGCTTGAGCTTGGCGATCTTCTGCGTGAGCTCGGCAACCTCGTTGCCGTCCTCCTCGCCCTCCGAGCCCAGCTCGCGCTGGATCGCCTTCAACTGCTCGTTGAGATAATATTCGCGCTGCGTCTTCTCCATCTGGCGCTTGACGCGCGAGCGGATCTTCTTCTCGACCTTGAGCACGCCGAGCTCGCCCTCCATGAAGGCGAACGCCATCTCGAGCCGCTTGAGGGGATCGGCCTCGACCAGCAGCGCCTGCTTCTCGGCGACCTTCACCGCGATGTTGGCGGCGACCATGTCGGCGAGCTTGGCCGCGCCCTCGACCTGCCCGAGCTGCGTCGATGTCTCGGCGGGCAGCTTCTTGTTGAGCCGCGCATAATTGTCGAACTGCTCGACCACCGAGCGCATCAGCGCCTGCGCCTCCGCGCCTTCGGGCTCCGCGTCGTCGGGCAACGGCGTGACCGTCGCCATCAGCTGCTTGCCGTCGCTCTCGAGATCCTCGAACGTCGCGCGCTGCTGCCCCTCGACCAGCACGCGTACCGTGCCGTCGGGAAGCTTGAGCAGCTGCAGCACGGTCGCGACGACGCCAAGATCGTACAGCGCCGAGCGATCGGGATCGTCCTCGGCAGGATCGAGCTGGGCGACGAGGAAGATCTGCTTGTCGGCAGCCATCGCGGTCTCGAGCGCGGCCACCGATTTCTCGCGGCCGACGAACAGCGGCACGATCATGTGCGGGAAGACGACGATGTCGCGCAGCGGCAGGACGGGAAGCGTCTCGGTGGTCATGCAATCTCCGTGCGGACGGCGATGGATGCCGCCCGGTTCGATGACAATATGGCGACGCCGGGGCCGCGCATCAATGCGGGGATTT
Source organism: uncultured Sphingomonadaceae bacterium (assembly GCA_903871605.1). GTDB lineage: Bacteria > Pseudomonadota > Alphaproteobacteria > Sphingomonadales > Sphingomonadaceae > Solisphingomonas. Next base: position 148,737 of record CAIQHF010000036.1, on the reverse strand, counting down.
TGAGTGCGCAAACGGGATGCTTCGCGGCAACGGCCGACCGCTCATCCTCCCGCGCCAGGGGGAGGTGGCACGCGAAGCGTGGCGGAGGGGAAGTTGACGACAGGCCTGCGATCGAAAGCGTCTCGCCACCCGCCCCCTCCGACGCCCTGCGGGCGACACCTCCCCCTGGCGGGGGAGGATGAAGGGTGCCGCTTTCGCCCAGTTGCGGACATGCTAAATAGCGGTATGATGGTGGCATGAGCATGAAGCTGCGGCTCTCAGCAAAGTGGATCTGGGTGCTCAGCCTTTTTTTGTGCTCGGTCTTCCGTTTACAAGTTGGCTTTACTGGCCCGCGGTACTTGAAGCAGGTGTTCTCTCGCCTGACGCTGACTCGATTATCATTCCGATGTTCGAGAGCGCAGTACTGGCCGCGCTCGTCGCGCCGGCTGTGGGCCTCATTACGTGGCTCTGTACACGGTGTTGGGCAAGTCCAATCGACATGGCAGCGTGGCGGAGTGACCGGCCTATCACAAGCGTTGCGGTGACGGTCTGCGCGGCTGTACCGGCCTTCCTTGCTCTCTTCCTGATCGAGGAAGAGATCGCAGCACCACGCGGTTGGTATGGGTGGGCATGGTTGCCCTACACCCTGATAGTCCTACTCTGGTTAGCGATTATGCGGGCGGCGGTTCTCCGGAAGCAGACGATCCGCTAACCACCACTTATAGAGGATCATCATCCTCCCCCGCCAGGGGGAGGTGGCAGCCGCAGGCTGACGGAGGGGGCGGACGGCGGTCGGCCCGCTATCTCGTTCCGGCGCTCGGCCGCGATGATCCTTATCTGGCGAACCACGCCGTCGAGATTCGACAGCACATCGCCGGCCGGATAGCGCAGAACCTGCAGGCCCCGCGAGCCAAGCCAAGCGTCGCGAGTCTTGTCGCGTGCCGGGCGGTCGCCGCGATTGTGCGCTTCGCCATCAATCTCGATCACGAGCTTCGCGGGGGCGCAGTAGAAGTCGAGGACATAGTCGCCGGCCGGATGCTGGCGCCGAAAGCGCAGGCCGGCGCAGTTGCGGCGTAGCGCCAGCCACAGCGCGATCTCGGGCGGCGTCATCTGCTGACGCAGGCGCTTGGCGTTTCGCGCGCCGCTTTGCGAACCTCCGAGGCGCATCGATGTCCTCCCCCTCCGACGCCCTGCGGGCGCCACCTCCCCCTGGCGAGGGAGGATGATCCACCCCATCGCCAAAGAAAAGGGCGCCCGGATCGCTCCGGACGCCCCTCTATCTCAGCGTCGAGAAACCTCAGGCGGCGCCGGGCGCTTCCTTCTGCTTCTTGGCGAACACCCGAATCGGCTCCTTGCGGCCCTCGACCACGTCCTTGTCGATCATGACCTCGTCGACGCCCTCCATCGAGGGCAGCTCGAACATCGTATCGAGCAGGATCGATTCGAGGATCGAGCGCAGCCCGCGCGCCCCGGTCTTGCGATCGATGCCCTTGCGCGCGACCGCGACAAGCGCTTCGTCGGTGAAGGAGAGCTTGACCCCCTCCATCTCGAACAGCTTGCCATACTGCTTGATCAGCGCGTTCTTCGGTTCGGACAGGATCTTGACCAGCGCGCCGACGTCGAGATCCTCGAGCGTCGCGATCACCGGCAGACGGCCGACGAACTCGGGGATCAGCCCGAACTTGAGCAGATCCTCGGGCTCGCACTGGCGCAGCGTTTCGCCGACGCGGCGCTCCTCGGGCGAGGCGACGAACGCGCCGAAGCCGATCGACTTGCCCTGCAGACGGTCGGCGATGATCTTCTCGAGACCCGAGAAGGCGCCGCCGCAGATGAACAGGATGTTGGTCGTGTCGACCTGCAGAAACTCCTGCTGCGGATGCTTGCGCCCACCTTGCGGCGGCACCGACGCGGTGGTGCCCTCCATCAGCTTGAGCAGCGCCTGCTGGACGCCCTCGCCCGACACGTCGCGCGTAATCGAGGGGTTGTCCGCCTTGCGGCTGATCTTGTCGATCTCGTCAATATAGACGATGCCGCGCTGCGCACGCTCGACGTTGTAGTCGGACGCCTGGAGCAGCTTGAGGATGATGTTCTCGACATCTTCGCCGACATAGCCCGCCTCGGTGAGCGTCGTCGCGTCTGCCATGGTGAACGGCACGTCGAGGATGCGCGCAAGCGTCTGCGCGAGCAGCGTCTTGCCGCAGCCGGTGGGGCCGACGAGCAGGATGTTCGACTTGGCGAGTTCGACATCGGCACCCTTGGCGCCGTGGTTGAGCCGCTTGTAATGGTTGTGCACCGCCACCGAGAGCACGCGCTTGGCCTGCTTCTGGCCGATGACGTAGTCGTCGAGGACGTCGCAGATCTCCTGCGGCGTGGGCACGCCGCCATCCTTCTTGGACACCAAGGCGGACTTGGTCTCCTCGCGGATGATGTCGTTGCACAGTTCGACGCACTCGTCGCAGATGAACACGGTCGGTCCGGCAATCAGCTTACGCACCTCATGCTGGCTCTTGCCGCAGAAGGAGCAATACAGGGTGCTCTTGCTGTCACCGCCGCTCAAATTTGGCATAGTCGATTCCTTGGCGCCGGCTGTGGCCGGCAATCTGTGACAGTCTAGCTACTCGGGCGCGCCGGGCAATGGCCTAATCGCCACCGCCCGGCGCAGGTATGTGTCAGGTCGGGGCCATGGCTCGATCGAGCCCGACGCGGCGGGTCAGGCCGCCGCCTTCTCCTCGGTGGGCGCGGGGCGCTTGTCGTAGACCTCGTCGATCAGGCCAAATTCCTTCGCCTCGTCGGCCTCAAGGAATTTGTCGCGATCCATCGCATGCTCGATCTCGCCGATCGGCTTGCCGGTATATTTGGCATACAGCGTGTTGAGCCGGTGGCGCATGCGCAGGATCTCGCGCGCCTGGATCTCGATGTCGGCCGCCATGCCCTGCGCACCGCCCGACGGCTGGTGGATCATGATCCGCGCATTGGTCATCGCGATGCGCATGCCCGGCTCGCCCGCGGCAAGCAGGAAGCTCCCCATCGAGGCGGCCTGGCCGATGCAGACCGTGCCGACACGCGGCCGGATATATTGCATCGTGTCGTGGATCGCGAGGCCCGCGGTCACCACGCCGCCCGGCGAGTTGATGTACATGAAGATGTCCTTCTTCGGGTTCTCGGACTCGAGGAAGAGCAACTGCGCGACGATCAGCGAGGCCATATGGTCCTCGACACCGCCGTTGATGAAAACGATACGCTCGCGGAGCAGACGCGAATAAATGTCGAAGCTGCGCTCGCCGCGGCTCGATTGCTCGATGACGATCGGCACCAGCCCCGCCGCCGCGTCATTGTGGTAGATGCCTTCAGGTGTGAACCCAGTCATGGAAATCGGCGTCCCTTCTGCCCTCTAGGTCGCCAACATCGGCGCTTCGCCGGAGGACTTCAAGGGGGGTTGGCGGCGGGTTGCGGCCCGCATGCGCAACAGTTCCCCGGCGAAAGCCGGGGCCCGGAGCTACGAACGCAGCGCCTGCAACCCTCGGCCCCGGCTTTCGCCGGGGAACTGGAGCGCTCAGCCCTCGCCCGGCGCCGGCAGCTGCAGATAGGCCAGCCGCCGCATCTCCCGCCGGCCGCGCGTCACCGTATCGAGGATGACGCCCGAGAAGAAGTTGAGGAAGCCCAGCGTCACCAGCCCGGTCGCCAGGATCGCGGTCGGGAAGCGTGGCACCAACCCGGTCTGCGCGTAGGTGATGATCAGCGGCAGCGTCAGCATGAACGCCAGCGCAAGCAGCGCGAGGCCGATCACCCCGAAGAACAACACCGGCCGCTCGATCCGGTAGAGGTTGAGGATCGTACGCAGGATCCGCCAGCCGTCGCGATAGGTCGAGAGTTTGGACGCCGAGCCTTCAGGGCGCGCGCCATAGTCGGTCTCGATCTCGGCGCAGGGCATACGCAGCTCGAGCGCATGGACGCTGATCTCGGTCTCGATCTCGAACCCCGCCGAGAGGATCGGGAAGCTTTTGACGAAGCGCCGCGAGAAGACGCGGTAGCCCGACAATATGTCCGAGAAGCTGCGGCCGAACAGCTGCGCGAGCATGCCGGTGAGCAGTGCATTGCCGAAGCGGTGGCCGCGCCTGTAGGCGAGCTCGACCTCGGAGCGGCGTGCGCCGACCACCATATCGAGCTTCTCGTCGAGCAGCCGGGCAACCAAAGCGGGCGCGGCCGACGCATCGTAGGTCGCATCGCCGTCGGCCATCACATAGATATCGGCCTCGACGTCGGCGAACATACGGCGCACGACATGGCCCTTGCCCTGCATCCGCTCGGTACGGACGGTCGCACCGGCGACGCGCGCATAGTCGGCCGTGCGATCGCGGCTGTTGTTGTCGTAGACATAGATCGTCGCGCCTGGGAGCGCCGTGCGGAAGGCGGCGACGGTCTGGCCGATCGCCGCCTCCTCATTATAGCAGGGCAGGATCACGGCGATGCGCGGGGCCGACTTGCTGTCGATCATCTAGCCGTCCCCCAATCTCCGTTCGCCCCGAGCGCAGTCGAGGGGCCGCCACGCGTCTCGCCGCGGTGCCTCGACTTCGCTCGGCACGAACGGGTGTGGGCGCATGCCGCCCCCTCGCCTCGTCAGGCCTCGGTCTTCTTAGCCGGAGCCTTCTTGGCAGCCTTGGGCTTTTCGGCTGCCGGTGCCTCTTCGCTTTCGGCCTTGGGCGCGGCGGCCTTCTTGGCGGCAGGCTTCTTGGCGGGCTTGGCCTCGACCTCAGCGGTCTCGGCAACCGGATCGGCCTTCACGGCGTCATCGGCAGGCTCGGCAGCCTTCTTTGCGGCGGCCTTCTTCGCCTTGGGCTTGGGAGCCTGGTGCGCATGATCATGGTCGTGGTCATGACCGGCGTGATCATGATCGCCATGGTCGTGATCACCGTGGTCGTGCGCGCCATGATCATGGTCGCCATGGTCGTGATGATGCGTGCCCGACGCGAAGCCGTCCTCGCTCTCGATCGCGGCCTCGAGCTCCGCGCGCGTTACCGCACGGTCGCTGATCTCGGCCTTGCCGAACAGGAAGTCGACGACCTTGTCCTCGTAGAGCGGCGCGCGCAGCTGCGCGGCCGCCATCGCGTCCTGCTGGACGTACTGCGCAAAACGCTCGCGGTCGGCCGGCTGATATTGTTGCGCGGCCTGCGCGATCAGACGCTGCATCTCGGCCTGCGTCACCTCGACGCCATTGGCCTGGCCGATCTCGGAGAGCAGCAGGCCCAGGCGCACGCGGCGCTCGGCGATCGCGCGATAATCGTCGCGGTCCTTCTCGAGCTCGGCCTTGGCAGCCTCGACGTCGGCCTCGTGGGTCGCCTCATGCTCGAGCTGCTGCCAGATCTGCGCGAACTCGGCCTCGACCATCGACGGCGGCACCGGGAAATCATGCCCTTCGGCGAGCTGGTCGAGCAGCTTGCGCTTCATGTGCGTGCGGGTGAGCCCGTTGAGCTCCTGCTCGATCTGGCCCTTGATCAGCTCCTGGAGCTGGTCGAGGCCGGTGAGCCCCAGCGACTTGGCGAACTCGTCGTCGATCGCGCCTTCGGCCGGCACCTTGACCTCGGTGACGGTGACCGCGAACACGGCGTCCTTGCCGGCCAGCTCCTTGGCGGGATAGTCCTTGGGGAAGGTGACGTTGAGCTCGCGGCTCTCGCCGACCTTGACGCCCTCGAGCTGCTCTTCGAAGCCCGGGATCAGCCGGCCCGAACCGAGCTCGACCGACATGCCCTCGCCGGTGCCGCCGTCGAAGGCGACGCCGTTCACCGTGCCCTTGTAATCCATCACGACGAGGTCGCCCTCGACCGCGGGATGCCCCTCGGCGGCGGCTTCGTGGCGCTTGGACTGCGCAGCGATCTTGCCGATCTGCTCGGCGATCTCGTCGTCGCCGGCGGCGACGGTCAGCCGCTCGAGCTTGAGGCCGTCGATCTGCGGCGCGGGAACATCGGGCAGCACTTCGAGCGTCACCGCCAGCTCGGCGTCCTTGCCCTCTTCATAGCCGGTGTCGAGCTCGACCGCGGGCTGAGTCGCGGGGCGCAGCTTCTGCTCGGCGAGCAGCGACTGGACGCTGTCCTGCACCACCGAGTTGAGCGCATCCTGGTGGATCGCCGGGCCATGCATCTTGCGGACGAGGTTGGCAGGGACCTTGCCGGGGCGGAAACCCGGCATCTTCATCTGCGGCGCTGTCGCCTTGATCTGGCGATCGACGACGGTGGCGATGTCCTTGGCCGGGATCGTGAGCTTGTAGCCACGCTTGAGCCCCTCGTTCAACGTCTCGACAGTCTGCATGGTCAGCCTTCTTTTCTCGGAAATTCGTGTGTGGCGTCAGCCCCGCGGACGGCGGCAGGGCTGGTGCGGGCGAAGGGACTCGAACCCCCACATCTTGCGATGGCAGGACCTAAACCTGCTGCGTCTACCAGTTCCGCCACGCCCGCGAGCTCAACCCCCGGTCGGCGCGCGTCTATAGCAGTCGGGCGCGCAAGGGCAAGGGCGACGCGAATAAGATGGAACCGCGCGTCGCTTGCGGGCATCCTGGCGACATGCCCGATCTCGTCACCATCGCTTCGCCCGACCTCACCGTCACCATTTCGCCGCGCGGCGCCGAGCTGCAATCGGTCACCGACGCGCGTGGCGACGACTGGCTGTGGGACGGCGACCCGCGCTGGTGGACGGGCAGAGCGCCGATCCTTTTCCCGACCGTGGGAATGAGCGCCGACGGCGCTCGCTTCGGCGGCAGGCGCTTCCCGATCGGCAAACACGGCTTCGCCCGCGAGCGCATCTTCGCCGTGGCGAACAGCGCGACGGACCGTGTCACTTTCCGGCTCGAGGCGGACGCCGCCAGCCGCGACCAATATCCGTTCGCCTTCCGCCTCGACGTCACCCACCGTCTCGACGGCGCGACGCTGACGCTCGAGGCCCAAGCGACCAATCTCGACACCGTGCCGATGCCGGTCGGATTCGGCTTTCACCCGGCGCTGCGCTGGCCGCTGCCCCGCACCGGGAGTGCGTCGCGCTTCCACCACGTCGTCCGCTTCGACGCCGATGAGCCCGAGCCGCTGCGCGAGATTTCGCCCGACGGCCTGTTTGCGCCGGCAGCGCGCGCTACGCCGGTTCACGACAATGAGCTCCAGCTGCACGATTCGCTGTTCGAGCATGACGCGCTGGTGTGGGAGGCGCCGAACAGCCGCGGCCTGTTTTTCGGGGTGCCAGACGGGCCCGCGGTGCGCGTCGACTTTCCCGATATGCCGATGCTGGGGATCTGGACCAAGCCGAGCGCTGGCTATCTGTGCATCGAGCCGTGGCACAGCCGCGCCGACGACGAGGGCTTTGCGGGCGAATTCGCCGACAAGCCGGGGGTGGTGACGTTGGCGCCAGGCGAGAGCCATCGTTACGCGATGGCGCTGACCTTCGGGGTGCCGATGATCTGAAGCGGGCGCGGCACCCCCTCCCCGTCATCCCTGCGGACGCCAGGACCCCTAGGCGCAGCTTCGAAGGTTGGCGCGACCGCGATAGTCGGATGCGACGCGTGCGCTTCACGCGCCTCGTCCATGGATTCCGGATCCAGTCCGGGATGACGGTAAGAGGTGTCGCCCCACCCCCGTGCTCCGGCGCAAGCCGGAGCGTTGGCAGATAGCATAACCCCCGCCACACCACGCTCCGGCCTCCACCGGAGCACGACGGCCTACTCCAGCGCCTTCTTGAGCAGATCGTTGACCACCCCCGGATTGGCCTTGCCGCCCATCGCGCGCATCGTCTGGCCGACGAAGAAGCCGAACAGCTTGTCCTTGCCGCCCTTATAGTCGGCGACCTTGTCGGGATTGGCGGCGATCACCCTGGCGATCTCGGCCTCGATCGCGCCGGTGTCGGAGGTCTGCTTGAGCCCGCGCTCCTCGACGATCACGCCCGCATCCTGGCCGGTCTCGAGCATCAGCTCGAACACCTGCTTCGCCAGACTCCCCGACAGCGTGCCGTCGCCGACCAGCGCGACCAGTTCGGCGGCCTGGCGGGGGCTCACCGGGCTCTCGCCGATCGTCTTGCCGAGCCGGTTGAGCGCGCCGAACAACTCGGAGATCAGCCAGTTGGCCCCCGCCTTGGCGGGCGCGCCCTCCGCCAGCATCGCCTCGAACCAGCGCGCGGTCTCGACGTCGGCGGTGAGCACGTCGGCATTGTAGGCCGACAGCCCCAGTTCGCCCTCGTACCGCGCGCGCTTGGCGTCGGGCAGCTCGGGCAGCGAGGCGAGAGCGTCCGCAAGGAATGCCTCGTCCAATTCGAGCGGCAGCAGGTCGGGATCGGGAAAATAGCGATAGTCGTGCGCATCCTCCTTCGAGCGCATCGACCGCGTCACCCCCTTGTCGGGATCGAACAGCCGCGTCTCCTGGATGATCGTGCCGCCGTCCTCGATCACCGCGACCTGGCGTTTTGCCTCATGCTCGATCGCCGCCATCACGAAGCGCACCGAATTGACGTTCTTGGTCTCGGTGCGCGTGCCGAGCTCGCCGCCGGGCTTGCGCACCGAGACGTTGACGTCGGCGCGCATCGAGCCCTGCTCCATATTGCCGTCACACGAGCCGACATAGCGCAGGATCGAGCGAAGCTTCTTGACATAGGCACCGGCCTCGGCGGGCGAGCGCATGTCGGGGCGCGAGACGATCTCCATGAGCGCGACGCCCGAACGGTTGAGATCGACGTAGGAGCGCGTCGGATGCTGGTCGTGCATCAACTTGCCGGCGTCCTGCTCGACGTGGATACGCTCGATGCCGATCGTCTTGGGCGCCGCGTCCTCGGGCTCGATCAGCAGCGAGCCTTCGCCGACAAGCGGATGGTACAGCTGCGAAATCTGGTAGCCCTGCGGCAGATCGGCATAGAAATAATTCTTGCGGTCGAAGCGCGACCAGCGGTTGATCTGCGCGTCGAGCGCCAGCCCGGTGCGCACCGCCTGACGGATGCACTCGCCATTGGGCACGGGCAGCATGCCCGGCATCGCCGCGTCGACCAGGCTGACCTGGCTATTGGGCTCGGCCCCGAACGCGGTCGCCGCGCCCGAAAAGAGCTTGGACTGGCTGGTGATCTGCGCATGGACCTCGAGGCCGATCACGACCTCCCACTCGCCCGTGGCGCCCTGGATGCGATAGGGTGAATCAGTCATGGCAAACCGCCTCAAGAAATCCGTTCGTCCTGAGCGAAGTCGAAGGACGTGCAGCTAGCGCTGCGTTCGGGACACGCACTTCGACTACGCTCAGTGCGAACGGTGTGAGGATGGCGTGCATACTCACCACCACTGCCCCGGGCGCGCCGTGAAGCCGGCGCGCTCCTCGATCGCCAGCCCGGCATTCAACACGCCCTGCTCGTCGAGCGCGCGGCCGATGATCTGCAGCCCGAGCGGCAGCCCCTGCGTGTCGAGCCCGCCCGGCACCGACATCGCAGGCAGACCCGCCAGCGACGAGGGCACGGTGAACACGTCGTTGAGATACATCGCCAGCGGGTCGTCGGACTTCTCGCCCAGGCCGAAGGCGGCGGACGGTGCGGTCGGCGTCAGCAGCACGTCGCACTGGGTGAAGGCGTGCTCGAAATCGCGCACGATCAGCGCGCGCACCTTCTGCGCCTTGGTGAAATAGGCGTCGTAGAAGCCCGCCGAGAGCACATAGGTGCCGACCATGATCCGACGCTTGACCTCGGCGCCGAAACCATCCGCACGAGTCGCCGCATACATTTCCTGCAGATTGGCGCCATCGGGCAGATCGCGCAGGCCGTAGCGCACGCCGTCATAGCGAGCGAGGTTGGACGAGGCCTCGGCGGGGGCAATGATGTAGTAGGTCGGCAGCGCGTATTTCGTGTGCGGCAGCGAGACCTCGACGATCTCGGCGCCGGCATCCTTCATATATGCGATGCCCTGCTGCCACAACGCCTCGATCTCGGGCGGCATCCCATCGACGCGATATTCCTTGGGAACACCGACCCTCTTGCCTTTGAGATCGGCCGACAATCCCTTCTCCCACGCGGGCACGGGGAGGTCGAGCGAGGTGGCATCCTTGGCGTCGAATCCGCTCATCGCCTCGAGCAGGATCGCGCAGTCGCGCACGTCGCGCGCCATGGGTCCTGCCTGGTCGAGCGAAGAGGCGAATGCGATCGTTCCCCAGCGCGAGCAGCGGCCGTAGGTCGGCTTGATCCCCGAGATCCCCGTGAAGGCAGCGGGCTGGCGGATCGAGCCGCCGGTATCGGTGCCCGTCGCGCCCGGCGCCATCCGCGCCGACACCGCCGCCGACGAACCTCCCGAGGATCCGCCCGGCGCCAGTGCGGCGTTGCCGCCGTCGTTGCGCTTCCACGGCGAGACGACGTTGCCGAACGCGGAGGTCTCGTTGGACGATCCCATCGCGAACTGGTCCATGTTGAGCTTGCCCAGCATCCCCGCGCCCGCGTTGAGCAGCTTGCCCGACACGGTCGATTCATAGGGCGGAACGAAGCCCTTGAGCATTCCCGAGGCGGCGGTGGTCTCGACGCCCTTGGTGCAGAACAGGTCCTTGATGCCCAGCGGCACGCCCGACAGCGGCTTGAGATCGCCCGACGCCCTGGCGGCGTCGGCGGCGTCGGCGGCGACGAGCGCATGGTCGGGGGTCTCGACCAGCCAGGCATTGAGCGCGCGCCCCTGCTCGACCGCGGCATTGAACGCGGTTGCGACGTCGCGCGCGGAAAAGGTGCCGGCGGCGACGCCGTCACGGATGTCGGCGACGCCGAGATCGGTGAGGTTGGTCATGCGCGTGCTCCCCTATTCTCTTCTTCCCTCATCCCGGACTTGATCCGGGATCCATAAACGCCACGCTCGATCATCATGCGCTGCGCGTATGGATCCCCGCCTTCGCTGGGATGACGGAGGGGGAGGCAAGTCATTCGATCACCTTGGGAACGGCGAAGAAGCCGTGCTCGGCCTGCGGCGCGTTGGCGAGCACCGCGTCGCGAATGCCGCCGTCGGTAACCTTGTCCTCGCGCAGTCGCAGATGGTTGGGGATGACGGCGGCGAGCGGCTCGACGCCGGTCGTATCGACTTGCGCCAGTTGCTCGATCCAGCCGAGGATGTTGTTGAGTTCGGGCAGCAACGCCTCGGCCTCGGCATCGCTGGTGGCGATGCGTGCGAGGCTGGCGATCTTGCGGACGGTGGCGAGGTCGACGGACATGCAGGCGCCGCTACCACCCGCCCCGCTTGGCTTCAAGCGCGAGTCACCCCGTTCCCAGCGAAGGCCGGGGCCGAGGCCGCACTTCCCCTTCCCGATCGATACACCCGCCACGCGCCTCGGGCCCGGCGCCGGCGTGTGCCGGGGAACAGATCATCGGCAGCTCGGAGCCCCGCGCCCGTGGGGATCGCGACCCGCCTCGCCTTTCGAGCGCCGCGCCCCCCGCGCCCCGCATCCAGGCCGCCGCCTGCGCGCGGACCGACACGGGGTGACGCGAGGGACGACATGGCGTCGCCTTGCCGAGCGAAGCGCCCGCCCCTAAGCCCACCACCATGGCCGCCCGCCGCTTCCTCTACGTGATCGCAACGATCATCTTCCTGCTGCTGGCGGCGGGCGCGGTGTGGACGCTGTTTCCGCAGGCGCTGATGCGGATGACGTTCGTTCCCTCGATCGCCTTCGCGCCGCCGCCGCCGGCCGGTGCGCCCGATTATAACGAGCCCGACGCCTGGCTTTCGCGTCCGGGCGCGGCGAACGATCCGGCGAACTGGCTGCCCCCCGGTATCCCCGGCACGCCGCGGACCGACGCGGTCGTCTTCTTCGTGCCGCCGACCACCTATCTCGACAAGCTGCACTGGAACGCGCCGTACGACGACAAGGCCGCCGACGCGCGCGCGCACGTGCTGGTGTCGAGCCAGGCGAGCACCTTCTCGGGCGTCGCACGCGTTTGGGCACCGCGTTACCGCGAGGCGACCGTGGGCGCCTTCCTGTCGGCGAAACCCGACGCCGCACACGCGCTCGATCTCGCCTATTCGGATGTCGCGCGCGCGTTCGCGGCGTTCGTGCAGCAGGTGCCCCCCGATGCGCCGATCATCCTTGCGGGCCACAGCCAGGGCAGCTTCCACCTGCTCCGGCTGCTGCGCGCCAAGGTGGCGGGGCACGCGGTCGCCAGGCGCGTTGTCGCGGCCTATCTCGTCGGCTGGCCGGTCTCGACCACCGCAGATCTTCCCGCGCTCGGCATGCCAGCCTGTACCGCCGCCCGCCAAACGCATTGCCTGTTGAGCTGGGAAAGCTTCGGAGAGCCCGCCGACCCGGCGCAACTGCGCGTGATCTACGATGCCAGCCGCGGGTTTGCGGGCTTTCCGCGCAAGGGAACGCCGGCTTTGTGCGTCAATCCGCTCACCGGCACGCGCGACGGCACGGCACCCGCCTCGGCCAATCTCGGTGCGCTGCTTCCCGACACCGGCTACCATTCGGCGACGCTCGTGCCGCATCTGGTGCCCGCGCGGTGCGATGATCGGGGCCTGCTTCTGATCGGCGATCCACCCTCGGGATTCGGTGTTGCGGTGCTGCCCGGCAATGATTTCCATGTTTTCGACTATGCGCTGTTCTGGGCCAACATCCGCGCCGACGCCGCGCACCGTCTCGCCGCCTTCCAGGCGCGCCGGCGATGATCACCGCCGCCCCTCTCGACTTTCGCGACGCGCTCCCCGACGGCGGGCGGCTTGCCGGGCTCGACGTCGGCACCAAGACGATCGGCGTTGCCTATTGCGATTCGGAGTGGACGATCGCGACGCCTGCCGAGACGATCCGGCGCACCAAATTCGGCGCCGATCTTGCCGCGCTCGCCGGCCTGATCGGGAAACAGGCGATTCGCGGGCTGGTGCTCGGCCTCCCGCTCAACATGGACGGCTCTGACTCGCCACGTACGCAGGCGATCCGCGCCTTCGCGCGCAATCTGGCGCCGCTCGCGGTGCCAGTCCTGCTATGGGACGAACGCTGGTCGACCGCCGCCGTCACCCGCACCCTGATCGCAGCGGACGCCTCACGGGCCAGGCGTGCCGAACTGGTCGACAAGATGGCGGCGGCGTACATCCTGCAAGGCGCGATCGATTCGCTGGCCGGGATCGGCTGAACGGCCTCCCCGTTTCCCGGCTAAGCCTGGGTCCCGGCCCCACGTCGCTTCATCAGACGCTGCGTCCGCTACGAACCACGGGCCGGGTCCCGACCCCACCCTCGACCATCCGCCCAAAAACGCCAGAGCTTGAGCCCGGGACGCTGCGAGACTAGGAGCCTCTCCATGTCCGAGACGCCGTCCGAATATGCCGTGCCCCAAGGCGTCCACCCCTTCCCGCATCGCCATCTGGTCGGCATCGCCGGGCTCCAGCCGTGGGAAATCGGCTTCCTGCTCGACGAGGCCGAGCAATGGATCGCGCTCAACCGCGCCACCGCCAAGCATGACGACCGGCTCGCCGGCCTCACCCAGATCAATGCCTTCTTCGAGAACAGCACGCGCACGCTGCTGAGCTTCGAGATCGCCGGCAAGCGGCTGGGCATGGACGTCGTCAATATGCACGCCGCGCAATCGAGCGTGAAGAAGGGCGAGACGCTGCTGGATACGACGGCGACGCTCAACGCGATGCGTCCCGATGTGATCGTGATCCGCCACGATGCGAGCGGCGCGGTAGGTCTGATCGCGGACAAGGTCGACTGCCCCGTGCTCAACGCGGGCGACGGCCGCCACGAACATCCCACTCAAGCGCTGCTCGACGCCCTCACCATCCGCCGCCGGATCGGGCGGATCAACGGTACGATCGTCACGATCTGCGGCGACGTGCTGCACAGCCGGGTGGCGCGCTCGAACATGCTGCTGCTCGCGACGCTCGGCGCCGAGGTGCGCGTGGTTGCACCGCCGACGCTGCTGCCGCCCGCGGTCGAGCGGATGGGCGTCACCGCCTTCACCGATTTCGACGCAGCGCTCGAGGGCGCGGAGGTGGTGATGATGCTCCGCCTCCAGCTCGAGCGCATGGCCGGCGCCTTCGTGCCCTCGGCCCGCGAATATCATCATTTCTACGGGCTCAATCGCGAGCGGCTGGGCCGCGCCAGCAGGGATGCTCTGGTCATGCACCCCGGCCCGATGAACCGCGGGATCGAGATCACCAGCGACGTCGCCGACGATCCGCGCGTCTCGGCGATCACCGAGCAGGTCGAGATGGGGGTCGCGGTGCGCATGGCCTGCCTGGACGTGCTCACCCGCCGCCGCCGCGGCATCGAGGGCTGGGCATGAGCATCAAGACCAAGGCCGACATCGGCACGCTCGCGATCCGCAACGGTCGGATCGTCGATCCCGTCGCGGGAACGATCACCGAAGGCGGCGTGCTGATCCGCGACGGGCGGATCGAGGCGATCGGCGACATCGAGCACGGATTGTTCCGCAAGTCCGACGTGGTGGCCGACGCGCGGGGCGCGCTGATCGCGCCCGGGCTGGTCGATGTCGGCGTGTTCGCGATCGACGCTGCGGCCGCGTCGGCGGGCGGCATCACCACCAGCCTGCTGATGCCCGACCAGGCGCCGCCGCTCGACGCGCCCGCGCTGATCCGCCAGGCCGCCTCCTTCCCCGCCCAGGCGATGACGGTCGTGCCGTTCGCCGCCGCGACGCTCGGGCTTGCCGGCCGGGAGATGGCCGAGATCGGGCTGATGAAACGCGCCGGTGCGGTCGCGGTCTCGACCGGCCGGATCTGGATCGCCGATTCGGGGCTGATGCACCGGCTGCTGACCTATGCGTCGGCGTTCGACCTGATCGTGGTGACGCATGCCGAGGATGGCGCGCTGACCCACGGCGCGGTCGCGACCGACGGCGAGATGCCGACGCGGCTTGGCCTCGCCTCGGCGCCTGCCGTTGCCGAGGCGATGGCGGTGGCGCGCGACCTGATGCTCGCCGAGGAGACCGGCGCCCGCCTCCACTTCCGCCAGCTGACCACCGCGCGCGCCTTCGATCTGGTCCGCTCGGCGAAGCGACGCGGGGTCAAGGTGTCGTGCGGCGTCAGCCCTGCGCATCTGCTGCTGTCCGATTCCGCGATCGGGCCGTTCAAGACCTTCGCGCGCCTCTCGCCGCCGCTGCGCTCGGAAGACGACCGCAAGGCGACGATCGAGGCGGTGCGTGACGGCACGGTCGACCTGATCTGCTCGGGCCACGATCCACGAGGGCCTGAGGCCAAGCGCCTCCCTTATGTCTCGGCCGAACCGGGAATGGCGGGCGCCGAGACGCTGCTCACGCTGGCGCTGACGCTGGTCAAGGACGAGGTGGTCAGCCTCCCGCGGCTGTTCGAGCTGCTGTCGGCCGCTCCCGCGCGGCTGTTCGGGCTGGAGCTTGGCACGTTGACGCGCGGCGCCGTCGCCGATCTCATCCTCGTCGACGACGGCACGCCCTGGAAGATCGTCGCCGAGGCGCTTGCCGGGCATGCCGGCAACACGCCGTTCGACGGCTTGCCGGTGCAGGGACGCGTGCTCAAGACAATCAAGGGCGGCCAGCCGCTCGGCTGACCGCCCCGATTGTCCTTTCCCCCCGGAAGACTCTAGCCGCGCGAGGCGAGTTGCACGCCGGTGTCGCGCTTGGCCCATTGGATCGCCGAGTCGCCGGCCAATTGGCGGACGAAGCATTGGCCACCCCTGACGCGAATCTGCTCGCACAGGCCCACCGCGCTCGGGCGATCGGCGAAGCCCGATACCGACAGTCGGACAAGCGACGCGCCCGAGACGCTGAATTCGGCCCGCGCCGCAGAGAAACCGGCAAGGCGCGGCATTAGTTTCGACGCCTGCGACCAGGCGGTCTGGATCGCACCGGCATGGGCGTAGGCACCGAGCTGGACGACATAACCGCCCGAGCGGAACAGCGGCGAACGCGTCGGCTGGACGAGCACCGCCGAGCGGAACGGACCCGCCGGCGCGCGGAGCAACGGCGGCGGCGCGAGACTGCTGCGCGCCTGATGCGCCTGCGCGGCGAGCATGACCGCGGTGGCCGGCGCGTCGGCGGGCGTCGCCGCCGGGATCGGATCGTCGAGCGGCACCGTCACGGCATTGCTCGCGGTCTCGGCTCGGGGCGCTTCCGAAGTTGCAGGCGCAGGGGTCGGCGCGACGTCGGCGCTGGCAAGCGCGGTCGGCGTGACGGCCGGCGCGGGCGTCGCCAGCGCAAGCGCGGTCGGCAGGCCCGGATCAGCGGCCGGCGTCACGCCGAGCATCGAGGCGATCTGCACCGAGCCCGTCGCGGTCGGCTTGGCGAGTTCGGCCCAACCCGCGAGTTGCGCATCGATCTTGTCGGGCGCCGTATCCTGCATCGCAACCGCGCGGGCTTCGCGCCAGCGGCCGTCGAGCGCGAAGGTGAGCGCGAGATTTTGCCGCGAGCGGGGATCGGACTTGCCGCTGCGGACCAGATCGGTGAGCATCGTGATCGCGCCCTGACGGTCGCCGGCAAGCGCCAGCGCCAAGCCGACGTCACCCGCCGGGATCGCGCCGCCCAAGGCATGGAGGTCGGCCTGCGCCTCGCTGCCGTGGCCCTGTGCGATCTGCGCCAGCGCGAGATCGAACTGCGCCTTCGACTGGCCGGGCGACAGCGTCAGCGAATCGCGGAAGGCCGTCTCGGCCGAACCGAACCGTCCGGCGGCCAGATAGGATTGGCCGAGCAGCATGCGATAGCCGGCGTCGCTCGGCTGCAGCGCGACCGCCTGTTCGGCCGCGGCCACCGCGGCGTCGCCCTTGTGCGCGGCGAGCGCGAGGCGGGCCTGCGCCGCGAGACGCAGCGCGGGCTTGTCCGGCTTGGGTGCCTGTCCGGCGAGCGCGGCGGGGTGGCCGCCCTGCCCGCCGGGCGTGCAGCCGATCGTCGATACGCCGAGCATCAGCGACATCGTCGCGATCCGGGCGAGCGTCTTGCGGTTCATGTCCATATTCCTCGAAATCAGTCCTTGTGCGGCAGGCTGGCAGCAAGCCGCGCGACATCGGGCAAATCAGCAAGCAACCGGTCCAGCGCTTCGGTGACGATCTGCTGCGCGGACCGGTTCTGGACCGCGCAGGCGAGGCGAAGCAGAAGATGGCGATCGGTCGCGAGCCGAAGCGTGAAGGCCGCCTTGCGACCCGCCTCGCGCGACACCGCGACGGGCGGCCTGACCTTGGGCGCACGACGCTTGCGCGCAGCAGCAGCTACAGGCTCGTCCGGCACCCCCGGGAAGGCGGCCGGCGACTCCAACCCGATCGGCGCATGCTCAGCGGCGGCCGCAATCTCCTCGGCGGGCACGATCTCCTCGGCGGGTACGAAGCGCTCGACCGCTGCGGGCTCGACGAATTCGCGCGCGATCACGTCCTGCTGGCGGAGCACCTCGGGCCGCGGTGCGGGCGCGTCGACCGACACAGGCTGCGGCGCCGGCTGCGGGCCGGCAAGCCCTGCCGGGAGGCGGACCCCCGAAATCCGCGGAACGTCGTGCCCCATGTCGTTCCAGCCGAGATCCTCGGTTTGGCCCATCGCGTGCGAGAATCCCTGCGGCCGCATCGCGGGCCGCGCCTGGCCCTTGCGGGCGAGCAGGCCGGAGGTGAGCGAGGCGAAGGCCTTGGCGTCGCGCATCTCGCCGCTCCTCACTGGACCACGCGACGGCCGAAGCCGCCGGCGGGCCGCGGCGCCATGATCGCAGCACCGGCAGCCGGCGCGGTGAACACGGTGCGGCGAAAATTCTTCTCGAGCCGATCCCAGATATAGGTCCACAGCTCGACGATTTCGTTGGCCGAGCGGCTCTTGCCGTCGACCTCCATCACGGTGCGGCCATCGATCATCGAGGCGGCGAAATCGGTCCGGTGGTGGACCGTGATCGGCGCGACGGTACCATGCTGCGACAACGCGATCGCGGCCTCGTGCGTGATCCGCGCCTTGGGCGTCGCGGCATTGACGACGAAAAGCAGCGGCTTGCCCGAACGCTCGCACAGATCGACCGTGGCACCGACCGCACGCAGATCGTGCGGCGAAGGCCTGGTCGGGATCACGATCAGCTCGGCGACCTGGATGACGCTCTGGATCGCCATGGTGATCGCCGGAGGGGTATCGATGATCGCCAGCTTGAAGCCCTGCTGGCGGAGCACCTCGAGATCGGCGGAAAGCCGCGCCACCGTGGTCTGCGCGAAGGCGGGCATTTCGGCCTCGCGCTCGTTCCACCAATCGGCGAGCGAGCCCTGCGGATCGATGTCGATCAGCACGACCGGCCCCGCGCCGGCGCGTTGCGCCTGCACGGCGAGATGGCCGGACAATGTCGTCTTGCCCGATCCGCCCTTCTGCGATGCCAATGCGAGTACGCGCATGCCTGACCCTTCGTCCCTCGGAATTGATCGATCAAATCCCACGACGCTGGCTAAGATCGAGTTAACGGCGCGGATAATCGCGTGCTATCGAGTTGGTCGCGCACGGTGGGCTGCGGCGGAGGGATGATATGCGAAGCGCGTTTGCGGGGGCGTTGGTGGCGATCGTGGTTGCGGCACCGGCGATGGCGGCGGTGAAGGACGGCGTCGATGCGTGGCAGCGCGGCGACTATGCGAGCGCCGTCGCGATCTGGCGACCGCTTGCCGAAGGCGGCGACGGCGACGCCGCGTTCAATCTCGCACAGGCCTATAAGCTCGGCCGCGGCGTACCCACCGATCTTGGCCAGGCGAAGACCTGGTACGGCAAGGCGGCGCAGGCCGGCCACATCCAGGGCGCCGCCAATTACGGGCTGCTGCTGTTCCAGGACGGCGATCGACGCTCGGCGATGCCGTGGATCGAAAAGGCGAGCAACGCCGGCGATCCGCGCGCGCAATATGTCTTCGGCACGGCGCTGTTCAACGGCGACCTCGCCGCGCGCGACTGGCCCAAAGCCTATGCGCTGATGACGCGCGCCGCCGCGGCGGGGCTCCCGCAGGCGACCACGAGCCTGGCGCAGATGGACCAGTATATGAGCGCCAACGATCGCCAGAAAGGGCTGCAGCTCGCGACCCAGATGGCGAGCCAGCCGGTGCCACCGACCGGCCGCAAGCTCGTCACCGGGGGGACGGACATCGCGGTCGGGCCGACCACGCCCGCCGAACCCAGCGACCTATCCGCCCCGCCCCCACCGCTCAGGCCGGTCAAGGTCAAGTCCGGCCCGGCACCCGCGGCGGTCAAGCCGACCATCAAGCCAGTGGCGCCCAAGGCCACCGAGGCGGTCGTCGCCGCGTCGGGCGGCCGGTGGCAGGTGCAGCTCGGCGCCTATGGATCGCAGGACGGCGCAGCGGCCGCCTGGCACAAGCTTGCCGGCAAGCTCGGCGGTCTCAGCCCGAGCTATCAGAAGGCAGGCGCCATCGTCCGCCTGCGCGCCGGCCCGCTGGCCGACAAGTCGGCGGCCGAAAAGGCATGCGCCGCGGCCAAATCGGGCGGCGCGGCCTGCTTCCCGGTCGCGCCTTAACGCTTCCTTCGCGCTTGCCGCGTTATGATCCGGCCCCGGGTCACGTGGAAGGGTCGACATGGCGTCGCGGCTTTGGCTTGCCAGGACGGAAGGGCTGCGCCCTGCAGGCAGAAGGCCCCTATGTCTGCTGCTCGCCGATCGGCCGATGCCCGTCGCGCTGCGCGAGGTGTCGGGCGCGGGAGCGTG
Source organism: uncultured Sphingomonadaceae bacterium (assembly GCA_903871605.1). Taxonomy (GTDB): domain Bacteria; phylum Pseudomonadota; class Alphaproteobacteria; order Sphingomonadales; family Sphingomonadaceae; genus Solisphingomonas. The sequence continues at coordinate 129,164 of CAIQHF010000036.1, read as the reverse complement.
GATCGAAACCTCGGCGCGTCTCGCCTGCGGGATGCCCGTGCAGTTGCGCCATCCGCAAGCGGGCACGATCTCGGGCGAGGTCGTGGGTCACGACAAGGAGGGGCTGCGCCTCGCCTTCGATCGCAGCGAATCCGCCGTGGCGTTCGCGCTGGCAGCCATCACCGCGGATATGAGCCGGGCGGCGGGATAGCCCGGCGTCGACCGGGCTTCGGGCTCGAGAGGGCTTTCCGCATCGCCTGTCAGATCCCCGCGCCTCCGCAATAGGGACACCGTCTTCTGAAGGCATCACCCTGGACCCAAGCGTTCGGCGGGGCCGGGTGTGGCAGCTGGCCTACGCCTCCACCCAGCGCGATCGCGGATAGCCCTGCGCCCAGAGCAGCGCGGTCAGATCGCCATGATCGATCCGCGCCCCCGCCGCCGCCGCCGTCCGCGGCTTGGCATGATAGGCGACGCCCAGCCCCGCCGCCTGGATCATCGGGATGTCGTTCGCGCCGTCGCCGACCGCGAGCGTGTCCGCGACGTCGAGCCTCAGCGCGGTGCGCTCGGAATCGATCGTCGCGCGCTTGGTGGCCGCATCGACGATCGGCCTGGCGACGGTGCCGTCCAGCCTGCCGTCCGCAATTCCGAGCAGGTTGGCGATCGCGGTATCGAAGCCGATCTCGGCCGCCACCGGTTTTGCGAAGACGGTGAACCCGCCCGAGACCAGTACCGAGCGCGCGCCATGTGCCTGCATCGTGCGGACCAGCGCGATCGCGCCGGGCATGATCCGCACCCGCTCGGCGCGGCAGCGATCGATCGCGCTCGCGTCGAGATCGCGCAGCAACGCCACGCGCGCGTCGAGCGCCGCCTCAAAATCGAGTTCGCCGCGCATCGCCGCCTCGGTCACCGCGGCGATCTCGGCCTTGATCCCGGCATAGTCGGCGAGTTCGTCGATGCACTCGACCGTGATCATCGTCGAATCCATGTCGGCGACGAGCAGTTTCTTCGCACGGCCGAGCGACGGCTGCACGACGACATCGATCCCCGCGAGCGTTTCGAGCGCGTCGCGGGCGGCCTGCGGGTCGGTCGCGAAGATCAGATCCGCCGCATCGCCCTCGTCGAGCCAGGCGCCCTGCGCCGGGCGGCAGCCGGCCTGCGCCAGCGCATCGATCCCGCTCGAAATATCGCCGCGCGAGAGCCTTCCCGCTGCTATCAGCGTCGCTGTGAACATGAAAACTCCCGAATTGCCGCCGCTCGCGCTCATCGCAGGGCCGACCGCGAGCGGCAAGAGCGCGCTTGGCATGATGCTCGCCGAGCGGATCGGCGGAACGATCGTCAATGCCGATGCGAGCCAGGTCTATGCCGATCTGCGCATCCTGACCGCGCGCCCCTCGCCACAGGACGAGGCGCGCGCACCGCACCGCCTGTTCGGCCATGTCGATGCCGCCGTCGCGCATAATGCCGCGGCCTGGGCAGCGGAAGCGAAAGCCGCGATCGCCGCCGTGCAGGCGACGGGGCGCACGCCGATCCTCGTCGGTGGGACCGGGCTCTATATCCGCACATTGCTCGACGGGATCGCCCCGGTGCCCGAGATCGAACCGGGAGTACGCGTCGAGGTGCGCGCGCTCGCGACGGCGGCCGCCCATGCAGCGCTGGCCCGCGAAGATCCCGCAGCCGCGCACCGCCTCCGCCCGAGCGATACCACCCGTATCGCGCGCGCGCTCGAGGTCGTGCGCGCGACCGGTCGCACGCTCGCCGACTGGCAGACCGTGCGCGTCGGCGGGATCGGCGCCGCGGTGCGGCTCGCCCCGCTGCTGTTGATCCCCGACGCGCACTGGCTCGCCGAGCGGATCGACGCGCGCTTCGTCGCGATGCTCGCCCAGGGTGCGGTGGACGAGGTCGACGCGCTCGTCTCGCGCCACCTCGATCCCGCGCTTCCCGCGATGCGGGCGATCGGCGTGCCCGAGATTGCGGCGTGGCGCGCGGGCATGCTGACGCACGACGGCATGATCGCGCGCGCACAGGCCGCGAGCCGCCGCTACGCCAAGCGCCAGCGAACCTGGCTGCGGCACCAGCTCCCCCCCAATTGGCAGCGCATTTCGCAACCTTATGAGGTTTGCGAGGCCGACATTGTTAGTTTATTCCATTTTTGATAGTTGACACGCTAGTTTGTTACGACTAGCTGCGCCCTTCCGCAATGTCTGCTAGGCGCGCGGAATCATATCGAGGCAAGCGTGATGAGCAGCGAAAAAAGCGGCGCGGACATATTGGTGGAAGCATTGACCGATCTCGGCGTCGAGGTCGTGTTCGGCTATCCGGGCGGCGCGGTGCTGCCGATTTACGACGCCATCTTCCGCCAGGGCAAGATCCGTCACATCCTCGTCCGCCAGGAAGGCGGCGCCGCGCACGCCGCCGAAGGCTATGCGCGGTCCACGGGCAAGCCGGGCGTCGTGCTGGTGACGTCGGGCCCGGGCGCGACCAATGTCGTCACCGGCCTTGCCGACGCGCTGATGGATTCGATCCCGATCATCGTCATCACGGGCCAGGTTCCGACCCAATTGATCGGCACCGATGCCTTTCAGGAGGCCGATACTGTCGGCATCACGCGCCACTGCACCAAGCATAATTATCTCGTGCAGGATCCCGCGCGGCTTGGGGCGATCGTCCACGAGGCGTTTCACATCGCGACGTCGGGCCGGCCCGGCCCGGTTGTGATCGACCTGCCCAAGGACGTCCAGATCGCCAGCGCGCGCTATGCCAAGCCCGCCTCGCCGCTGCGCCACAAAACCTATCGCCCGCAGACCGAAGCTGATCCGACGCTGATCGAGGCGGCGGTGGCAATGCTCGCCGCGGCCGAGCGCCCGATCCTGTACACCGGCGGCGGCATCATCAATGCCGGCCCGGCCGCGTCCGATGGCCTGCGCGAATTGCAGGCGCTGACCGGCGCGCCCGTCACCTCGACACTGATGGGTCTCGGCGCCTTTCCCGCAAGCCATGACGATTGGCTCGGCATGCTCGGCATGCATGGCACATACGAAGCCAATATGGCGATGAACCAGGCCGATCTGATCCTTTGCCTGGGCGCTCGGTTCGACGATCGCGTCACCGGCCGGCTCGACGCCTTCTCGCCCGACTCGCAGAAGATCCACATCGATATCGACCGCTCGTCGATCAACAAGAATGTCCGCGTCGATCTCGGCATCGTCGCCGATGTCGGCAGCGCGATCGACGACATGATCGCGCTGTGGAAGGCAAAGGGACACAAGGCCGCCGACACCGGCGAATGGCAGCGCCGGATCACCGGCTGGCGTGCGCGCAAGTCGCTCTCCTTCCCCGCTTCGGACCACGAGATCATGCCGCAGCAGGCGGTCAAGCGGCTCTACGAGCTGACCCGCCACCTCGATCCCGTGATCACCACCGAGGTCGGCCAGCATCAGATGTGGGCGGCGCAGCATTTCGGCTTCGAGGCGCCCAATCGTTGGCTGACCTCGGGCGGCCTCGGCACGATGGGCTATGGCCTGCCCGCGTCGATCGGCGCGCAGGTCGCCTATCCGGGCCGGCTGGTGATCGGCATCTCGGGCGACGCCTCGGTGATGATGAACATCCAGGAGATGTCGACCGCGACGCAATATCGTCTGCCGATCAAGATCTTCATCCTCAACAACCAATATATGGGAATGGTCCGCCAGTGGCAGGAGCTGATCTACGCGTCCCGCTATTCAGAGAGCTACAGCGAGGCATTGCCTGATTTCGTCAAGCTCGCCGAGGCCTATGGCTGGACCGGCATGCGGATCGAGCAGCCGGGCGACCTCGACGACGGCATCGCCGCGATGCTCGCCGCCGACGGTCCGGTGCTGGTCGACTGCCGCGTCGCGCAGCTCGCCAACTGCTTCCCGATGATCCCGAGCGGCGCGGCGCATACCGACATGATCCTCCACGCCGAAGAGGTGATCGGCGAGGCGAGCGACGAGGCGAAGGCGCTCGTCTGATGCCGCGCACACGCCTGATCGTCCACGTCGCCGAGCCGTTCGACTTCCAGCGCTATAATGGCGGCACGGCGGACCTCGAAGGCTGGACCGCGCAAGGCTCGCCCGCCTTCTCGGACTGGGTGGTCCATCTCGACCGGCCCGCGGCGATCGGCGACGAGTCCTTCGACAAACTCAAGCTATCCTCGCGCTATGCGGGAGAAACGGTATCCAAGGTGCTCGAAGGATTCGGTTTTACCGTGGTGAATATCAGCTATCCCCGCCACGACGAGGATGGCCGCGCTTATTGGCATTTCGGCATGGTCGGCAACATCCTGCTCGCCCCCGAGAAGGATTGAAACGATGCATATCACGGAACAGGCCGCCGAGCGGCACACGCTGTCGATCGTCGTCGACAATGAGGCGGGGATCCTCGCGAGGATCGCGGGGATGTTCACCGCGCGCGGCTACAACATCTCGTCGCTGACCGTCGCCGACATCACCGAGGATCATGCGGTCAGCCGGATCACGATCGTGACCTACGGGCCGCCCGCGGTGATCGATCAGATCATCGCGCAGCTCGACCGGCTGGTGCCGGTGCACCGGGTTACCGACCTCACCGAACTCGGGCCGCACATCGAGCGCGAACTGGCGCTGGTCAAGGTGGTGGGCACGGGTGATCATCGTATCGAGGCGCTGCGCCTTGCCGAGGTGTATCGCGCGCGCGTCGTCGATAGTACGATTTCGAGCTTCGTCTTCGAAGTTACGGGAAATCCGGATAAAATCGACAAGTTCTGCGAGCTGATGCGCGAGGTGGGCCTGGTCGAGGTCGCGCGCACCGGTGTCGCGGCGATGTCGCGCGGACGAGAGGCCGCCTGAGTTCACCATCCATTGTACCCCTGCGCAGGCGGGGGCCCAGATCCAACGGCCGGGCCTGGGGCTCCGCTTTAGCGGGGGAACGACAGCGCCGAAAAGGGAATGACCAATGCGCGTTTATTATGATTCCGATGCCGATGCCGGCCTGATCAAGTCGAAGAAGGTCGCGATCGTCGGTTATGGCAGCCAGGGCCATGCCCATGCCCAGAACCTGCGCGACAGCGGCGTCGGCGAGGTGGTCATCGCGCTGCGCAAGGGCTCCGCGACCGCCAAGAAGGCGGAGGATGCGGGCTTCAGGGTGATGACCGGCGCCGAGGCAGCCGCTTGGGCCGACATCATCATGATCCTCGCGCCCGACGAGTTGCAGGCAGCGATCTATGCCGATGACATCGCGCCCAACATTCGTTCGGGCGCCGCGATTGCCTTCGCGCACGGGCTCAACGTCCATTTCGGGCTGATCGAGCCCAAGGCGGACATCGACGTGTTCATGATCGCGCCCAAGGGCCCCGGCCACACTGTGCGGTCCGAATATGTCCGCGGCGGCGGCGTGCCCTGCCTGATCGCGATCCACCAGGATGCCAGCGGCAATGCGCACGACGTGGCGCTCTCCTACGCCTCGGCGATCGGCGGCGGGCGCTCGGGGGTGATCGAGACGAGCTTCCGCGAGGAATGCGAGACCGATCTGTTCGGCGAGCAGGCGGTATTGTGCGGCGGCCTGACCCATCTCATCCAGGCCGGGTTCGAGACGCTGACCGAGGCGGGCTACGCACCGGAGATGGCCTATTTCGAGTGCCTCCACGAGGTGAAGCTGATCGTCGACCTGATGTACGAGGGCGGCATCGCCAACATGCGCTATTCGATCTCGAACACCGCTGAATATGGCGATATCACCACTGGTCCCAGGATCATCACCGGCGAGACCAAGGCCGAGATGAAGCGCGTGCTCGCCGACATCCAGGGTGGGCGGTTCGTCAAGAATTTCGTGCTCGACAACCGCGCCGGCCAGCCCGAGCTCAAGGCCGCGCGCAAGCAGGCCGCCGCCCACCCGATCGAGCAGGTCGGCACGCAGCTGCGCGCGATGATGCCGTGGATCGGCAAGGGTGCGCTGGTCGACAAGGACAAGAACTGAATCATTGGGTGCCCGGCGGATGCCGGGCCCCTGGATTTGGGCGTTGAGCGCGACCCTCTGAGCCCCGGCTTCCGCCGGGGAGAAGTCCATCTAACCAACTTCCTCGAACGATCGCATCGGCATATTCCTGCTATCCGCTACGTGTATCGCCCCGCTAGGGGTCGGCACCACATGATCACGGAGTCTGCCGATGCGTCCCCTGCCCCTCCTCGCCGCCGCCCTTTTCGCCACAAGCGCGGTCGCGCAGGTGGCGACATCCGCGCCCGCCATGCCCAATCCAAGCAAGATCGTCGCGGGTAATTATGCGGTCGAGCCCGATCATACGCAGGTGATCTTCGCGGTCGATCATATGGGTTTTTCGATCTTCCGCGGCTTTCTGTCGCAGGCGTCGGGTTCGCTGATGATCGACCCCGCCAAGCCCGCCGCGACACAGCTGTCGGTGACGATCCCGATCGCCTCGATCCATACCACCAGCGCCAAGCTCGACGGTGAACTCAACTCCGCCGACTGGCTGGATGCGCAGCGTTTCCCGACCGCGACCTTCGTCTCGACCAAGGTGACCCCCGGCCCACAGGGGCTCGCCATGGTCGAGGGCAATCTGACGCTTCACGGCGTCACCCGGCCGGCAGAGATGCGCGTCCACTTCCGCGGCGCGGGTGCCAATCCGATGAGCAAGGTGGCGACGATCGGCTTTGACGGGCGGATGATGCTCGAGCGCAGCCAGTTCGGCGTCACCAAGCTGGAGGCGCTCGTCTCCGATCATGTCGAATTGACGATCGCGGCTGCATTCGTGCTGCAGCCCTGAGCGTCAGGCGGCGTGGCGATCGAGCCGCGCGAAGCTGGTGAACAGCGCGCGAGTGTTCGGATCGGGCACCTGCGCGACCAGCCGGTCGACCGTGTCGACCAATGTTCCGCGGCTCCCCGCCGTCGCGACCTGCTGCCATGCCATGTCCCAGTCGCCGAAAGCGCGCTCCGCGACCTCGGCACGGCCGAGTTCGACGCAGGCGCGGTGACGCGGATCGGCCTTGATGCGCGCGAAGGTCGCCAGCAATGGCTCGGCTTCGCCTTCCAGCGCCTGGAGAAATCGCACGCCGTCATACAGGAGCAGCCCGCTCAATCCGGTGCGCTGGTTGTGGCACCGTGAGGCGGCCAACAATGCGGCGATCGCAATCTCGTCCAGATCGCCGCGCGCCGTGCTGATGTAGGTCAGACGGATCATCACGAAACTCCAAGCAAAACAAAGCGCTGAGATTCGCCGCAAAGCATTTCCCGCCGGTTAACGTGGCGCTCGCTTCGAAAATTGCTGGACTTTGCCGCGCCGCTATCGCATTCGTTCGCCCGATGACGCTGGCGCTTCGCCTTCCCCTGCTTCGACTTACGCGCCCTTAGGCGCGTCGCTTGCGTGCGGGCTTGGTCCGTGCCGCCGCCTAAGGGAAGATCGCCGCCCGGCATACGGGCTTCAAGACGACCGGATTTTGCCCGACCCGCCGAGCCGCGATCGGGCGCGGAGTGACGCCATGACCGACAATACCATCCTGATCTTCGACACCACGCTGCGCGACGGCGAGCAATCGCCCGGCTGCTCGATGAACCTCGAGGAGAAGCTCAAGATCGCAGCCCAGCTCGAGGCGATGGGCGTCGATATTATCGAGGCCGGTTTCGCGATCGCATCCGAAGGTGATTTCGAGGCGGTGCGCGAAGTCGCCAGACATGCCGATCGCGCGATCATCGCCAGTCTTGCGCGCGCCGCGACCGCCGATATCGATCGCGCCTGGGAAGCGGTCAGACATGCCCGCCGTCCGCGTATCCACACCTTCATCGCAACCTCGCCGCTGCACATGAAGGTCAAGCTCAACAAAACGCCCGAAGAGGTGATGGCGGCGATCGAGCGCACCGTCGGCCATGCCCGCAACCTGTGCGAGGATGTCGAATGGTCGGCGGAGGACGCGACGCGTACCGAGCCCGATTTCCTGGCGCGCGCGATCGAGACCGCGATCCGCGCGGGCGCGACGACGATCAATCTGCCCGACACGGTCGGCTACGCCACGCCCGAAACCTACGGCGCGCTGTTCCGCGACATGATCGCCCGCGTCCCCAATGCCGACAAGGCGATCTTCTCGACGCATTGCCACAACGACCTGGGGCTGGGCGTCGCCAACACGCTGGCGGCGGTGATGGCCGGCGCGCGCCAGGTCGAATCGACGATCAATGGCATTGGCGAGCGCGCCGGCAACGCCGCGGTCGAGGAGATTGCGATGGCGATCAGGGTGCGCGGCGACGTGATGCCTTATCGCACCAACATCGTCTCGACCGAGATCACGCGCTCGTCGCGCCTCGTCTCGGCAGTGACCGGGTTCCAGGTCCAGCCCAACAAGGCGATCGTCGGCGCCAACGCCTTCGCGCACGAGAGCGGCATCCATCAGGACGGGATGCTCAAGGACTCTTCGACCTATGAGATCATGTCGCCCGAGAGCGTCGGCGTGTCGACCTCGAACCTGGTGATGGGCAAGCATTCGGGCCGCGCGGCGTTCCGTGCCAAGCTCGAGGCGCTGGGCTATGATCTCGGCGACAATGCCTTTCAGGATGCGTTCGTGCGCTTCAAGGCGCTCGCCGACGCCAAGAAGGCGGTGTTCGACGAGGATATCGTCGCGCTGGTCGACGACGAGGTGGTGCGCGGCAACGACCGGATCCAGGTCAAGGATGTCGAGATCCACTGCGGCACGGGCCCCGCGCGCGCGATCCTGACGCTCGAGATCGACGGCACGGAGAAGACCGCGGCGACGCGCGGCAACGGCCCTGTCGACGCGCTGTTCAACGCGATCCGCGAACTGGTGCCGCACGATGCCTCGGCGATGGAGCGCTATGAGGTCCACGCGGTCACCGGCGGCACCGACGCGCAGGCCGAGGTGTCGGTGGTGCTTTCCGAGGATGGCCGCACGACGCGCGGCACCGGCGCACACCACGACACGATGGTGGCGAGCGTGCGCGCCTATGTGAACGCGCTCAACAAGCTGATGGTCACGCGCGGCCGGCGCGCGCCGGACGCGATGACGGGGTGAGACCGGGAACGGCAGCCGAGGCGAGATCGCGTTCGACGATCCGCCTCGCCGTCACCGTCTGCTGCGCCAGCCGCCGCCCATTTTCCTGAACGCATCCATCTCGGGCACATTCTGCCGGACGACTTCGAGCGGCTCGACATCGCGGTGGAAACTCAAGCCGCACGCCTCGTCGGTCCGCCATACGACAGTTGCGACGACATCGAAGGCCTGCCCGGCAAGCACCACCTCGGTGCCGACGCCGGGCAGGCCGGCTGCGTAGAGCATCGCGCCAAGCCGCGAAATATCGCCGACCCTGACCAGCATGGGTTTGCGATCGACGATGAGCGTAGCCGCAAAATTCGTGGGGAAACGCTGGTTCCTCCGTTCGTCACGCCGCGCCGCGGCTCTCGAATAGACCATGGGTTTTCCTTCAATATGCCCTTAAGCAACCCACTGATCTTGCTGCGGTTCCGGCGATTCACATGGATCAAGGCTCGCCGCTTTATCCTCTCGCCCGCTCAGCCCACGGTCGCGAGATCATTTGCGCCCGAACAGCGCCTCGACCTGCTTGAGATCGAGCTTCACCCAGGTCGGTCGGCCGTGGTTGCACTGCCCCGAATGCGGCGTGACCTCCATCTCGCGCAGTAGCGCGTTCATCTCGGCGACCGACAGCACGCGTCCCGCGCGGACCGAGCCGTGGCACGCCATCGTCCCGGCTACCGCGTCGAGCTTTTCCCTGAGGCTGAGCGCCTCGTCATAGGCGGCGAGTTCGTCGGCGAGATCCGTCACCAGCCCGCGCACGTCGGTGCGGCCGAGCATCGCGGGGACCGCACGGACGAGCATCGCGCGCGGCCCGAACCGCTCAAGCTCGAGCCCCATCGTGCCGAGTTCGTCGATCCGCGTTTCGAGCCGGTCGCAACCGCTCTCGTCGAGCTCGACGACCTCGGGAAGCAGCAGCGCCTGGCTCGAGACGCCGCCATTCGCCATCGCGCGGCGCATCCGTTCGAGCACGAGGCGCTCGTGCGCGGCGTGCTGGTCGACCAGCACCAGCCCGTCCTCCGCCTCGGCGACGATATAGGTGCCCGCGACCTGCCCGCGCGCGATGCCGAGCGGATGCTCGCGCGCGGGGCGCGGGGCGATCTCGGCGATCTCGGCACGCCCTGCCGGGGCCGGCATCTCCACACGATAGGACGGCCGCGCATCCCAAACGCCATATTGGCGCTCGGCGGCGGGCAGCGTCGCGACTGCCGCCGCCCCGCCCCCCATCGGCTCGGACTGCCACTGGCCGAGCGCTGCCGCCGACGGCCGCTGGACGCTGCGATGTCCCGCGCCGTCGAGCGCCGCGCGCAGTCCGCCGACGATCAGCCCGCGCACCAGCGAGGGCTCGCGAAACCGCACCTCGGTCTTGGCGGGATGGACGTTGACGTCGACCTCGCTGCCCGGAAGCGTGATGAACAGCGCCACCACCGGATGCCGGTCGCGCGCGAGCAGATCCTGATACGCCGCGCGCACCGCGCCGACGAGCACGCGGTCGCGCACCGGGCGACCGTTGACGAAGAGGAACTGGTGGTCGGCGACGCCGCGGTGGAAGGTCGGCAGCCCCGCGACGCCCTCCAGCCGCACGTCGCCGCGCAGATGATCGACGACGATGCTGTTGGGCGCGAGCTCGCGATCGGTGAGCGCGGCGACGCGCGCTGGCTGACTCTCGCCCGGCGGCACCGACAGCGCGCGCCGACCGTCATGCTCGATGGTGAAGCCAACATCGGGCCGCGCCATTGCCAGCCGCTTCACCACGTCCACGCAGGCCGCATATTCGGAGCGCGCCGAGCGCAGGAACTTGCGCCGCGCGGGCACGCGCTCGAACAGCGCCTCCATCTTCACGCGCGTACCGGGCGGGAGCGCCGCCGGCCCCTCCTCGACCAGCACGCCATTGTCGACGATTCGCCGCCAGCCGTCGGCACCGCGCACGCGGCTCTCGATCGACAGCCGCGCGACGCTCGCGATCGACGGCAGCGCTTCGCCGCGAAAACCGAGCGTTTCGACGGCTTCTATCGCGTCGTCGGGAAGCTTCGAGGTGGCATGCCGCTCGAGCGCAAGCGCCATCTCAGCCGGACGCATCCCGCAACCGTCATCGGCAACCTCAATCGCCGCCAGACCGCCCTCCCGTAGCGTCACCGCGATCCTCAGCGCGCCTGCATCGATGGCGTTCTCGACCAGTTCTTTGAGCGCGCTGGCTGGGCGTTCGACCACCTCGCCGGCGGCGATACGGTTGATCAGATGCTCTGGTAGGCGCCGTATTGACATGCACCGCCTCCTAGCCCAAGCGACGGCGTTCCGCGACCACAACGATCAACGGTTCTACCGCTTTATCGGGGGCGGTGGGCGCGGCACATGAATATTGGGCGCCGGAACGTAGGGCGACGTCCGGCACATGGCGAGAGCGGGCACGGAATGATCTTTTCGCGTTTCTTCAAGTTCATGTCGCACGACATGGCGATCGATCTGGGCACGGCCAACACGCTGGTCTATCTGCGCGGCAAGGGCATCGTGCTCAATGAGCCGTCGGTGGTCGCGATCGAGACGATCCAGGGCGTGCGCAAGGTCCGCGCGGTGGGCGTCGACGCCAAGCTGATGATGGGCAAGACCTCGGGCTCGATCGAGGCGATCCGCCCGCTGCGCGACGGCGTCATCGCCGACATCGACGTCGCCGAGCAGATGATCAAGCACTTCATCCACAAGGTCCATGGTCAGCGCCGCTTCCCGCGCTGGCCCGAGATCGTGATCTGCGTGCCGTCGGGATCGACCTCGGTCGAGCGCCGCGCGATCCGCGACGCCGCCTCCAATGCAGGCGCGAGCCAAGTCTTCCTGATCGAGGAGCCGATGGCCGCCGCGATCGGCGCCGACATGCCCGTCACCGAGCCGGTCGGCTCGATGGTCGTCGACATCGGCGGCGGCACCACCGAGGTCGCGGTGCTGTCGCTGCGCGGGCTCGCCTACACCACCTCGGTGCGCGTCGGCGGCGACAAGATGGACGAGGCGATCGCCTCCTACGTCCGCCGCAACCACAACCTCCTCATCGGCGAGGCCACCGCCGAGCGGATCAAGAAGGAGGTCGGCTGCGCCAAGATGCCCGCCGACGGCATCGGCGAGACGATCCACGTCAAGGGCCGCGACCTCGTCAACGGCGTGCCCAAGGAGATCACGATCAACCAGGGCCAGATCGCCGACGCGCTCTCCGAGCCGGTCGGCTCGATCGTCGAGGGCGTGCGCATCGCGCTAGAAAACACCGCGCCCGAGCTTGCCGCCGACATCGTCGACCAGGGCATCGTGCTGACCGGCGGCGGCGCGCTGCTGCAGGGCATCGACGAGGTGCTGCGCGACGAGACCGGCCTCCCCGTCACGATCGCGGACGATCCGCTCACCTGCGTCGCGCTCGGCACCGGGCGCGCGCTCGAGGATCCGATCTACCGCGGCGTGCTGCTCACCGCCTGACGCGAGAGGTGCGGTGATGAAGGCGCCGACCCGGAACCGGCGCCCGGGCTTCTCCCGTCGCGCGCAATACGGGCTGTTCCTCTCCTATGTCGTCGCGGTGACGGGGATGCTCGTCGGGCTGGGGCTGATCGCGATCGCGCATGTCGACCCAGACGGCTTCGCCGCGGTGCGCGGCGCCGCGCTCGACGCGACAACGCCGATCTCCTCGCTCGAGCGCGGCATGGTGCGCGGCGTGGGCGATATGGTCGATGGTGTCGCCGCCTATGTCGCCGCCGGCTCGAAGAATGTCGCGATGGCGCGCGAACTCGACGCCGATCGCCGCGCATTGGTGCGCCTGCGAATCCTCGCGCTCGAGAATGACCGGCTGCGCCGAACGCTGAGGCTGGTCGACAACCGACCCGCCACCGTCGCGGTGGCGCGGATCGTCGGATCGACCGGGGTGAGCAGCCGCCGCTACGCAACGCTCGACGCAGGATCGAACCAGGGTGTGCGGCCCGGCCAGCCGGTGCGCTCGGCCGAGGGGTTGATCGGCCATGTCGTCTATGCCGGTGCGATCGCGTCGCGCGTGTTGTTGATCACCGACAATGCCAGCGTCGTGCCCGTCCGCATGGCACGGGGCGGCATGCCCGCGCTCGCGGCGGGGCGCGGCGATGGCTCGATCGAGCTCCGGCCGCTGGGCGCCGGTGGAAACCCGTTCAACCGTGGCGACATCGTGCTGACCTCGGGCACCGGCGGCCTCTATCCCCCCGACGTGCCGGTCGCGGTCGTGGTGCGCAAGGAGGGCGATGTTGCGGTCGCCTGGCCGCTCGCCAATCCCAGCCAGCTCGACTATGCGATGGTCGAGCAGGCGTTCGCGGGCTTGCCGCCGCCGCCGATAGCGCCGCCGCCACAACATAGCGGCCGGCATTGATGGCGCCGCCGCGCAGTTCCGCCCCGCCGACACGCGCGATCGAGACGCGCGCTAAGCTGGTGCCCGTGGTCTCGACGCTGGCCGGCTCCGCGATCGCGCTGCTGCCGACAGTGGCGCTGTCGCCGGCCTGGCCGCCGTTCGGGCTGCTGATGCTGCTGGCGTGGCGTCTGCTACGACCCGAATTGTGGCCGGCCTGGGTTGGCCTGCCGCTCGGCCTTGCCGACGATCTGCTGACCGGGCAGACGCTGGGCACGGGAATGGTGACCTGGACGGCGTGCCTGATGCTCGCCGACATGGTGGAAGTGAGGCTGCTCTGGCGCGACTATTGGCAGGAATGGCTGCTTGCCGCGACCGCGATCGCGCTGGCGATCCTGTGCGCCTGGGCGATCGCCTGCTGGACCGGCGGTGCGGCACCCGTGCGTCTCGTGATCCCGCAGATCGTCGCCAGCGTGCTGTGCTTCCCGATCATCGGGCGGCTGTGCGCGATCCTCGACCGCTGGCGGTTGGCAACCGGCAAGATCCGCGCCTCGGACTGATCGCGAAGCCATGAGGTTCGGTCGTCGCAAACGCCCTCCCCGGCTCGTCACCGAGGCGCATCAGAGCTTTTCCTTCACCCGGCGGACGCTCGCGCTGGGCGCGATACAGGGCGGCGTCGGGCTGATGCTCGCCGGGCGGATGGCGTGGCTGACGATCGTCGAGAATGATCGCTACGCCGCGCTCGCGGAGAGCAACCGCGCGCGCTCGACGATGATCCCGCCGCGCCGCGGCTGGATGGTCGATCGCATCGGCAAGCCGATCGCGGTCAACCGCTCGGACTTTCGCGTCGATCTCATCCCCGATCTGCTCGAGAACAAGGATGCCGAGATCGCGTTGCTCGAGCAGATTCTCGGCCTATCGCCCGACGACGTCCAGCAGCTTCGCGACAATCTCGTCAAGGCGGCGGGATTCCAGCCCGTCCAGGTGATCGAGGATCTCGATTACGAGCGGTTCGCCGCGATCAACCTGCGGCTGCCCGACCTGCCCGGCGTCGTCCCGGCGCGCGGCTTCTCGCGGCTCTATCCGGCAGGCGCCGCGGTCGCGCACCTGGTCGGCTATGTCGGCTCGGCGTCGGTCGACGATTACAAGCGCGACAAGAACCCACTGCTGATCACCCCCGGCTTCAAGATCGGCAAACAAGGCCTCGAAAAGACGTTCGATCTCTACATGCGCGGCTCGCCCGGCGCCAAGCGCGCGGAAGTGACCGCGCGTGGCAAGCTCGTCCGCGAGCTCACCACCCAGCCGGAATCGCCCGGCAAGACGCTCCAGCTCACGATCGACGCCGGCCTGCAGGAATATGTCGCCGAACGGATGGGCGACCAATCGGGTTCGGGCGTGGTGATCGACTGCAGCAATGGCGACATCCTCGCGATGGTGTCGATGCCCGCCTATGACCCCAACAGCTTCTCGCGCGGCATCACGCACGACGAATGGGACATGCTGGCGGCTGACGATCATCTCCCGCTCGTCAACAAGGCGCTGCAGGGCCTCTATCCGGCGGGTTCCACGGTCAAGCCGATGAACGCGCTGGCACTGCTCGAGGCGGGCATCTCGCCCGACGACCATGTGCTGTGCACGGGCACCTACAAGGTCGGCAACAGCGCCTTCCACTGCTACAAGCATAGCGGCCACGGCTCGGTCGACATGCACCGCGCGATCCAGCAGAGCTGCGACATCTATTTCTACACCATGGCGCGCCGGATCGGCACGACGAGGATCGCGGCGATGGCTAAGCGGCTGGGTCTCGGCGACAAGTTCCCGCTCCCCGTCTCCTCGCAGCGCTTCGGCACCGTGCCCGACCCGGCATGGAAGATGAAGCGCTATCACAAGGACTGGACGGTCAGCGATACGCTCAACTCGGCGATCGGCCAGGGCTATACGCTCGTCAACCCGCTGCAGATCGCGGTGATGGCGGCGCGGATCGCGAGCGGCCGTGCGCTGGTGCCGCGGCTCGTCCACCGCAAGCACGACCAGCCCGCCGAACCGCTCGGCATCGATCCTGCGCATCTTCGCCTGATCCACGAGGCGATGGGTGCCGTCGTCGGCCCGGGCGGCACGGCAGGCGGTGCGCGGATCCAGCTGCCGGGAATCGACATGGGCGGCAAGACCGGATCGGCGCAGGTCCACCACATCAGCGAGGCCGATCGCCGCGCCGGGCGCACCAGCGGCACCACGGGCGAATGGAAGCTGCGCGACCATGGGCTGTTCATCGCCTTCGCCCCGGTCGAGCAACCGCGCTACGCCGCGGGCTTCATCATGGAGCATGCCGGTCACGGCACCTTTGCCGCGGGCGTGGCGCGCGACGCCTTCACCTTCCTCTATGACAAGCAGCGCGCGCTCGATACGCTCGCCAAGATGCAACCCGGCTGGGGCGGCGACATCGCGACGCGGATGAAGGGCGAGCGCGCCGCGTGGGCGGCCGCGCAGGCCAAGGCTGCGACGCCGGACACGACGACCGACGAAGGCGACGTTAGCGCGCAGGAGAATGCGGCGACGCCGCCGCCGGTCGCCGCCGCCACCGCCGCGGCGCCGCCCGTGGAATCCGCCGAGAATGGTCAGGCGCCGGCCAACGGAGCGATCGACTGATGATCCGCAATTCGCTCGTCCCCGCGCCGCTCGCGCAGCTGCCCTGGCTGATCATCCTCACCATCGTCGGAATCACCGGCTTCGGGCTCGCCGTGCTCTATTCGGCGGCTGGCGGCAGCCTCCAGCCCTGGGCGCTGGGCCAGGGGTTGCGTTTCTTCGCCTTCCTTGCCGGCGCGGTCGCGCTTTCGCGGCTCAAGGAGGCGCAGATCAAGGCGGCGGTGGTTCCTGCCTATGTCATCCTCGTCGTCGCGCTGGTCTTCACCGAACTGATCGGCAAGGTTGCCGGCGGTGGTCAGCGCTGGCTCAATCTTGGCATCATCCGGTTGCAGCCCTCCGAACTGATGAAGCCGCTGATCGTGCTGACTCTGGCGCGCTTCTACGACATGCTGCCCGCCGGCGAGATCCGCCGCTGGAACGCGATCTGGCCCGCGCTGGCGCTGATCGGCGTGCCCGCCGCGCTGATCCTCGTCCAGCCCGATCTCGGCACCGCGACGATGGTTGTGGCAGGAGGGATCACCGTGATGTTCCTCGCCGGATTGCCGCTGCGGCTGTTCATCGGCGGCGCGCTCTCGGTCCTGCCGATCGGTGCCGGCGCATGGAGCATGATGCACGCCTATCAACGCAACCGCGTGCTGATCTTCCTCGATCCCGAAAGCGACCCGCTCGGCAAGGGTTATCATATCAGCCAGTCGAAAATCGCGATCGGATCGGGCGGACTGTTCGGCAAGGGCTTTCTGCAGGGCACGCAGAGCCATCTCGACTACCTCCCCGAGGGCCATACCGACTTCGTCTTCGCGACGATGGCGGAGGAATGGGGGCTGGTCGGCGGCGTGCTGCTGATCTGCGCGTTCCTGATCGTGATCTGGTGGGGCCTGGGCGTCGCGATGCGCGCCGAGACGCGCTTCGGCAAGCTGGCGGCGGCGGGTCTGTCGACAACGATCTTCTTTTACGTCGCGGTCAATCTGATGATGGTGATGGGTCTGGCGCCGGTCGTCGGGATCCCGCTGCCTCTCGTCTCCTACGGCGGATCGGCGGTGATGACGGTGCTGATCATCCTGGGCCTGCTGATGGCGATCGACCGCGGTCAGCGCGGATCGCACACGAGCTTCGGCTGATCGGGCGACTTTCTGCGCTTCGCCTGTTTACAACGCCCAGACCGCCTGCTAACCGGCCGCCTCCCGACGCGATCGAGTGATCGAAAGCGGCGGTGTGGACGCATAGCTCAGTTGGTAGAGCAGCTGACTCTTAATCAGCGGGTCCTTGGTTCGAGCCCAAGTGCGTCCACCATATATTTCAATGACTTAGCCCTCAGTTTGCCACCAAAAAGAGCCTCGGGCGGCCCTTGGTGTGACCATTTTTGTGCCCTGGACTTTCAGGCATTTCCGCCGTTTCCGCTGGTCCCTCCGGTGTGACCGGAAAAATCAGCTTGTCGGCGTAAGGCTGGAGATGCTTCGCCGACATGTGCGCATAACGGCGCACCATCGACTCCGACTTCCAGCCACCCAGCTCCTGAAGCACCCAGGTGGGTACGTCATTCTGCCGGAGCCAGCTCGCCCAGGTGTGCCGCAGATCATGCCAGCGGAAGTTCTCGATCCCGCAGGCCTTCAATGCCGCACGCCACGCCCGGTTGTTCGCCGACCGGAGGCGATCGCCCCGGTAGGTGAACACATGGGTTTTGTGCTTGCCCCTTTGTCGTTCCAACACGCCAATCGCGACATCGTTGAGCGGCACGCCCAGGGCGTCGCCGTTCTTGGTGTCACCATGCCCGATCGTCGCCATGCGTCGGGTCGTATCGACCCTGTCCCATGTGAGACCGAGAATGTTTCCCTGGCGAAGGCCCGTCGCTAGCGCGAACAGCACAACCTCGCGTTGGTGGACAGGAAGACGGTCCAGCAAGGTTCTGGCCTGATCGTGGGTCAGATATCTGACCCTGACGGCCTTGCCCACGCTGTAGATCCTGAACGCCGGTATCTGGTCGATCCATTCCCATTCCCGCTGCGCCCTCCGGAAGATCGCGCGAATGAGCGCGACATAGAGATCCTTCGTGCGCGAACAGGATTTCGAGAGCTGGCGCGACACGATCCCGTCGATCATGTCCCTGCTCACCTGATCCAGTGTCTTGCCTCGCAAATGCCTGGTGAACCATCGAACCCGGCTCACATCATCCCGGTAGGATTTCTTGTGCGCCTTCTCGTTGAGCCACCTGAGCGCCGCTTCGTCCCATGTCCGCTTCGGCTTCAGCTTCAGTCTGGCAAGATCCCACAGCTCGGCCTTCAGCTTGTCGTGATATTCCTGGGCCTTGGTCCGGTCGGTCGTTCCAGTAGTGCGTCTAAGGATCGTTCCGTCTGGTGCTGTGAGTTTGACATAGTAGGTGTCTGCACGTTTCCAGAGTGCCATATTGCCTCCTCTTGAAAGGCACTCGGCTGCATTTGTGCGCGCGCAGGATATCGCTCGCGCAGCCAGTTCACAAGATCGGCCTCGACGAACCGCCACCCACGGCCGATCTTGGCTGCCGGTATCTCCCCTGCTTTGGCGTAGGCGCGCACCGAGTTGGCGTGGACACCGAGCAGGATCGCTGCCTGCCTGACGTTGAGAAATCCGCCCATCAGCCAACGAGCATGGCCGCCGACGCCACCTGTTTGCGGCCCTTGGCGAACACCCTGTCGCTCTCGAGGAAAGCCGCCAGCATTGCGGGGATGAGATCGGGCACCGCCTCTTCGCGGCCATAGGTCTGCTTGTAGAGTGCGGCGTAGGCCGCAAGCGCCTCGGCGAGATCGGGCATTACGTTGATGCTGAGCTTGACCGGCGTGCGGTCGGGCAGCTTGCCGAGTTTCAGATCGGGCATGACGATCCTCCTACGCGTTCCAGGGAGCCAGGATCAGATCGCGGTCGACGATCAGCCGTACCGGTGCTCCAGGCCTCACGGTCAGAGTGGGCTGGATATCGAGCGCCTTGGCGGTGAGTTCGTCGCCGGCCCGCGATACGTTCTGCTGGCCGGATTGGCGGATCGCCTCGATGAGACCACCATTGCCACTGAACTGAAGGTCGGACCCGATGCCCAGCATCGTCGAAATGGCGACGCCCTTCAGCAACTGCCACGTGTGGAAATCGACCTTGTCCTGAAGCCCGGCATAACCGGCCGGATCGGTCGTCGGCATATTGTCGAGTTTGATCGAACTGCCGTTGGGCTGGATGATACGCTGCCAGACGACGAGCGCGCGCTTCTGGCCAAAGGCGACGACGCTGTCGTACTTGCCGATGAGCCGGGCGCCCTGCGGCACGAGCAGGATCTTGCCCGTCGGGCTGTCATAGACATTTTCCGTGATCTGGGCGGTGACGATGCCCGGCAGATCGGACCGCAGCCCTGTGATCAGACTGGCGGCAATCACGCTGCCGGCGGACAACAGGTAAGGTGATGGCGCAGCCGTCAGCCGATAGGGATTGACGTCGGCGCCCTTGTCCTGGGCCGCCACAAAATCCGTCTTCCTCTGCTGCGCATTGGGGTCAGCGTTGGGATCGAGCGCCAACTTGGCCACGTCCTCTGCCCCGGGCGACGGTTCAGCGACCGTTGTCTCGGATGGAGCAGCAGCAGTCTCGGTGCCGGCGCCACCGTGGACCAGCACCCCGGATTCCCTCGCGGACTTGAGCTCGGCGAGGTCACGCTCACGCTCGGCCGCGGCGGCCTGATCGGTGCGCTGTGCTGCCCCGCCATCTGCCATGAGCGTCGATTGCTGCTGCTCGAGGATCGGCTTGCCGAGATCGCCGGGCAATGGAGGCCCAAGCTTCGGAACATCGCCATAGCTGGTTGGCAGCCCGCTCAGCGCATCTGACCCCGCCTTGCCGCCGGGCTGCGTCGCATCATCCTGGTCGATGACGTGGTGGAAGCTGTGGGGACGCAGCGCCATCCAGGTCACTGCAGTCAGGCTGACGGACCCTGCAGCCACCAGACCAACGATCGCCCCGCGCTTGAACCTGATCGCGCGATCTGGCCGCGAGCGTATCGCGAGGGTCTCGGGATCAACCTTCCTTGGCGGCTCTCCCGGCTGTGCAGGAACCGGCACGGCGGGCTCGTCCTCTCGGATTTCGTCGCTCATGACGCCCTCCGCCCCTTGTCGGAGGCTGCCGCGAGGGCGTGACCGATCCGAACGATCTGCTGATGCTTCGTGCCGAGCCGCAGTTCGGCCGTATCGAACAGCCGATCGACCACATAGAAGCGTCCCTGGACGCGGTAGTTGACCAACTGGGCGTCCCCTTTGGAATCGACGATGAACAGGGGTGGTGCTTCGCCGACCGCGAGGTTCGTCGGGAATTCGACGAAGGTCTGGCGGCCATCATCGAATGCGCGCAGCGGCCGCCATGCCGGCTGATCGCCCGACAACGTGTAGTCGAAATGGAGATCATCGAGTGCGAGGCCGGTGGCGACCGGGGTCGCCGCGGCCTGCTGTTCGGCAGCCTCGCGCAAGGCTATGAGCGTATCCTGTGGGTAGGTCCAGGACAGTGCCGCCATCGCGGTACGAGCCGTACTGGTCAGCGCAAGGTGATAGCTGCGACGATCTGTCGTGATCACGAGATTCGTCGCTAGCCCTGCCGTGAAGGGTTTCACCAGGACATGGGTGCGCTTCGTATCGCCGGCACCACTGGTCGTGTCGCCGATAACCCATCGAACCGTATCGCCCGACGCGACGGCGCCGAGCATTTCGCCTGGTTGCAGAGCGATATCGGTCACCTGCCCTGGTGCCGTGTAGGCATGGAAGACCATCCCTTCGACATAAGGGTAGATCTGGACCGCATTGACGAAGCCCTGGGCTGCGGGCTCGGCGGTCGCGGCAATGGTCGCGACACCCACCGTGCGAAGCACCGGCGAAAACCAGTGGCGTCTCGATCGCAGGCGGTGTCGCCTTGGTCCCTCCATGGGCGCAACGGCCACGGTGACCGGCCGAACCACCTTTGCAGGGGCGGTCACTGGTGGCGCCTTCGCCACTGGCACGGTCGGTGGCGGTGCCGCAGCGGCGAGGCCGAAGGCGACGAAGCAGGCGGTTGATGCAAGGAAGACGCGGTTCATGGCTGGGTCTCCTGATTGGTGGGTTCGACGGGTGGCTGATCGAGAGGCATGGCAACCGTCGCTCCGGCGGGCGCGGACGGCATGGCCAGCGGGCTACGCGGAAAGGATTGCGGAGCCGGTGCCGCAGCCGTGGGTGGTTCGAGTTCGCGGCTCCAGTCGATGCCATCGACGTAGAGGCCGAGCGGATTGCGCCGGAGAACATCGGCGCTGGCGGGCATCTTCACGATCACGGTGAGGATGCCTGTCCAGTGCGAAGTGCCCGCGAGACTCCCGTGATCGTATGCGGTCTCGGTCCACTTGATCTGAAAGGACCGGTCGGATGCCCGCACCACGCTGGTCACCTGGACTGCGACCGATCTTTGCCCGATCTGTGCGAACGGATTGGCGCTGCGCGCGTAATCTCCGAGGAACTGGGCGCCGCGCTTGGTCGTGAAGTCATAGGCGGACAGCCAGTTCTGACGCATCAGCACCGGATCGAGCGAGATTGACCGGATCTGTTCGATGAAATGGCCAAGATGCCAGGCAATCTGCGGATCGGTCGGCTGATAGTCGGCCTCGGCCGGGGTCACCGCCCTCGCCTCGCCCAGTCGGTCGACCTCGACGACATAAGGCGTGACCCGGCTCTGCTGCGATTGCCAGACGATTCCGCCGGCCAGCGCGCTGGCCAAACCGAGGCTGCCGAACGCCATCAGCCGCCAGTTTCGCGCCTGGACGCGGGCAGAGCCGATCCGCTCGTCCCACAATTGGCCGGCGCGCTGGAACGGTGTCTCGGGTTCGGGGGTGCGTCCGTATCGCTGGACGCCGCGCTTGAAGTGCATGGCTCAATCCTCCTTTTCGTCGATGTCGGGGGTGGCGGACGCACCGCCGCTATGGCCCTCGCGGATCGCCTGGGCGGCGATCTGGCGATGGTGGCGGGCGGTCTGCTCGGCGCGGATCTCTTGGGCCCACATGGGCGCTTCGCCCGCCGCGCTCTGCGCGCCGGACGAGTTGCCCCCCGGTGCGGACGCCGATCCACCGCCTTTGAGGGCGTCCCAAGCGGCCGAGCGGCCCTCTGCTGCCGCCTCCTTCAATCCGAACGCATTCGACATGCTAGAACGAGCGGCATTGCCGGCCGCTTGCGCCATTCCGCCGATCCCGGCGCCGATCGATGACGAACCAGACGCCTCCTGGCCGAGCGTGTATGCGGCGGACGCAGCAGCGCCCATGCGGGTGCCGGCTTGCACGGCCCCAAGCGCCGCGCCTCCCATGGCGCGCGCCGCACCGGCCCCGACCATCGTGAGGCCGACGGCACCTGCGGTCGTCCCGAGCGCGGCGCCGGCGCCCAACTGCGGGGCGCCAGCGACGAGGCCGGTCGCGATGCTGGGGCCGAAGATGGAAAGACCGAACAACGACAGGCTGGCAAGAACCAGGCTCATCGCCTGCCCGATATCGGGATCATGGCCCTGCAACGCGGCGGTGAACTGGGCGAAGAAGCCCGAGCCGATCCCAACGATCACGGCGAGGACCATGACCTTGATGCCGGAGGATACGACGTTCCCCAGGACGCGCTCTGCGAGGAAGCTCGTCCGGTTCCACAATGCAAAGGGCACCAGCACGAAGCCAGCCAAGCTGGTCAGCTTGAACTCGATGATCGTCACGAACATCTGCACGGCGATCACGAAGAAGGCGATGACGACGATCGCCCAGGCAAAGAGCAGCACCGCGATCGTCAGGAAATTGTCGAAGAAGCTCGCGAAGCCCCATCATGTTGGAGGCTTGCTGGAGCAGCGGCCACGCCGCCGAAAAGCCGGTGCCGGCGAGCCGACCGGGCTTGAGCAGATCGTCGGCCGAGAGTGTCCCGCCGCCGGCGGTCAGGCCGATGCTGGCGAACGAGTTGAAGATGATCGTCGCGAGCGTCGAGAAGCTGTTCAGGATGAAGGCGAAGGCACCGACATAGAGGACCTTGCGGATGAAGCGGCCGATGACGTCCTGTTCGCCACCCATTGCCCAGAACAGGCCGGCGAGCGTGATGTCGATGCCGATCAGTGTCGTCGTCAGGAAGCGGACATCGCCACCCAGAAGCCCGAATCCGCTGTCGATATAGCGGATGAAGGCGGTCATGAACTGATCGATGATGTTGAGATCGGACATATCGCGACCTGCTTCCTGGTGATGATGGCCGACACTGAAGAAATGTCGCGGGACGCATCCGGGGGAGCGTCGAACGCGCCCCGCGACGGCAACGGCAGGCCGGCGCAAACCTGCCGTTGCCCGAACCGGCTCAAGACCTATTGGGGCGTGTAGGCCGAGCCGGAACCGAGAAACCGGGTGGTGGCAGCCTGCGCATCAATCGAGGCCTGGGCCTTGGTCGCGGCCTCGGTCGCCTCGGCGCGGTACTGCGTCGCCATCATCTGCTGGATCTGGAACTGCTGCTTGGCGGTCAGCGCCAGCAACTGGTTGGTCGCCTGGCCGACCTGCAGTGCGCCCTCGGCACTCTGGCTGCGCGAGGAGAGTGACGACAAAGTCGCGGCATCGGCACTGACATTGCCGGCAATCTGGCTCTGCGCCGCCATCGTCTCACGATAGGCCGCAAGCACGCCATCCACGCGCGCCTTGGCCTCGAGCGCCTGCATCGAGCTGGACGACGCGGCGCCACCTTCCCCAGGAAACAGTCGGGTGAACTGGGCGGACAGATCGCCGATGTGGAAGCTGATATTCTGGGCCTGCCCCATCAGCGTGTTGATCTGCTGGAGCGTCGAAGTGAGTTGCTGTAGCTCGGGAAAATTGAAGGTGGTGAGGTTTTTCGCCTCGTTGGTCAGCATCGTCGCTTCGTTTTGCAGCGAGCGGATCTGATTGTTGACCTGTTGGAGCGCGCGCTCAGCGGTGAGCAGGTTCTTGGCGTAATTGGTCGGATCGAACACGATGATCGCCGACGCCGGCGTCGCCGGCCCGATAATACCGGCGGTCGCGACGCCCAAAACACTGAGCGCGGCGGAAATTGGGAAGCTACGTTTCACAGGACTTCTCCGTCTTCACTGGGGTTGGGAAAATCGGCGAGCAGGGCTGCCGCCCAGTCGAGGCCGGCGTCGGCCAGGAAGCGGGCTGCGAAACCGGCGGCGCCGTGCTCGGCGAGCAGCGCATCGATGCGCAGCTGGCTGGCGGGATCGGACGCACCGCAGAGCGCCAGCGCGATCGGTCCGAGCCCCAGCTCGAACAGCCGATTGCCGCGCGCGGACTGGAGATAATATTGTCGTTTCGGCGTCGCGCGGCTGACGAGTTCGATCTGGCGCGCATTGAGGCCGAACCGCTCGTACGCCGCACGCCCCTGCGGCTCGATCGCACGGTCGTTTGGCAACAGGATGCGCTGCGGACAACTCTCGATGATCGCCGGCGCGATGCTGCTGTCGGCGATGTCGGCGAGGCTCTGGGTCGCGAACAGCACCGCGACATTCTTCTTGCGGAGCGTCTTCAGCCACTCGCGGATGCGGGCGGCGAACAGCGGATGATCGAGGAAGATCCAGGCCTCGTCGAGGATCAGCAAGGTCGGCCGACCGTCGAACCGTTCCTCGAGCCGATGGAAGAGATAGGTCAGCACCGGGGCGACGACTCCCGCCTGCCCCATCAGCGCCTCGGTCTCGAAGCATTGCACGTCCGCGAAGGCGAGATCGCTCTCGGCGGCGTCGAGCAACCGACCATAAGGGCCATCGAGCGTGTAGGCGCTAAGCGCGGAGCGGAGCGCATTGGACTGGAGCAACAGCACCAGCCCGGTGAGCGTCCGCTCTTCGACCGGTGCCGACGCGAGACTCGTCAGTGCCGACCAAATCGCTTCCTTGATCTCGGGCGTGACCAGGACACGCTCGTGCGCCAGCAGCGCGGCGATCCATTCGGCGGCCCAGCTGCGCTCTGCGGCCTTGTCGATCCGGCGCAGCGGCTGGAAGGCAAGGCCCTCCCCCACCTCCCCGCCAATGCCGAGCGCATGATGCGCACCGCCCATGGCGAGCACGGCGGCACGAGCCGAATAGCCCTTGTCGAAAATGATTAGCTGCGAATTCGGATAGCGCCGGAACTGGAGGGCGATCAGCGCCAGCAGCACGGACTTGCCGGCGCCGGTCGGCCCCACCACCAGCATGTGGCCGACGTCGCCGATATGGGTCGAAAGCCGGAACGGCGTCGATCCCGACGTCTGCGCGACCAGTAACGGCGGACCGTCGAGATGGGCATTGTGCCCCGGTCCGGCCCAGACGCTCGACAACGGCATGAGGTGGGCGAGGTTGAGCGTGTGGACGAGCGGCTGGCGAACATTGGCGTAGGCGTGACCGGGCAGTGACGACAGCCAGGCTTCGACCGCATTGACGCCTTCGCGGATGGTGGTGAAGCCGAGCCCATTGATGATCCGCTCGACCGCACGTACCTTATCCTCGGCACGACCGCGATCAGTGTCCGACACCGTGATAGTCGTGGTCAGATAGCCAAACGCGACATGATCGCCGCCGAGCGCCTGTAGGGCGAGATCCGCATCGACCACCTTGTTGTCGGCATCGCTGTCGAGCAGCTGCGCCGGCTGGTTGTACATGACCTCGCGCAACATCGCGGTGATCGACTTGCGCTTGTTGAACCATTGCCGCCGAAGCTTGGTCAGCGCCTTGGTGGCGTCGGCCTTGTCGAGCGCGATGAAGCGCGTGACCCAGCGATAGGCGAAATCCTGATGGTTGAGCGCATCGAGGATGCCGGGCCGGCTCAGGTTCGGGAAACCGATCACGCTCAGCGTGCGCAGATGCAGATCGCCGAGCCTGGGCTCGAGCCCGCCCGTCAGCGGCGTGTCGGCGAGCAGTCCATCGAGATAGAGCGGCGTGTCCGGCAGCGCGACATCATGGCGACGGGTCGAGATCGTTGCGTGCAGGTAGGTTAGTGTCTCGGTCGAGTTCAATGCCCGCATTTCGGGCATGAAGGCTGAGAAAAGGTCGAGCGCCCGATCGGTCTCGGCTGCGAACTGCGCGAGAGCGGCACGCCAGTCTCGACCGGTATCTGCGTCGGGTCGATCGATGAGCGAGCGTCCCGCGCTATCGCTGCGATCGGCCGGAGGCAACCACGTCAGGGTAAGATGGAAACGGCTCTCATAATGCCGACCGGCGGCTTCGAATCCCGCCCTCCGCTCCTGGTCGACCAGCCAGGATGCAGCATCGGGAAACGGACTGTCGGGATAGCCGAGCGCCTCGCGCCGCTCCGCGTCGAAATGCAGCGCCCAGCCCGAGCCGAAGCGCTTGAGCACGTTGTTCGCACGCGCGCAGGCCGAAACCAGCTCAGCCTCGGTCGCGCTCTCCAAATCCGGGCCCCGGAACGCCAGCACGCGCGAAAAACTGCCGTCCTTGTTGAGGACGATACCGGGCGCCACGAGAGCTGCCCATGGCAGATGGTCGGCCAACCTGTCGGCTGACGAACGATATTCATGGAGCGCTAGCATCTGAACCAGCCCTTCTGACGGAGGTGGCGCAGCAGCACGGTCGCGAAATCGGGATCGCGCCGGGCGGCGAAGACGGCGAGGCTGTGCCCCGCCGCCCAGAGCAGGACGCCGGCCAGCCATTGCTGGAGACCCAGACCCACGGCGGCTGCGATCGTGCCATTGACGATCGCGAGCCCACGCGGCGCACCACCCAGGAGGATCGGTGAGCCGAGCGATCCGTGGATCGGCACCTCGAAGCCCGCGATATGGGCTTCGCCGCCATGGTGGCTGGCCAGAGACCGGCTATCCGTCATGCGATCAACGCTCCGCCACCAAAGCTGAAGAAGCTCAGGAAGAAGCTCGACGCGGCGAACGCGATCGACAGGCCGAAGACGATCTGGATCAGACGTCGGAAGCCGCCGGCGGTCTCACCGAACGCGAGCGTCAGGCCGGTCAGGATGATGACCGCGACCGCCAGGATCTTCGCGACCGGCCCTTGGACTGAATCCAGGATCTGCTGGAGCGGCTGCTCCCACGGCATGCCGGTGCCGGCGGCCTGGGCGGTAGTGGCAAAGCCAAGTGCGAGGCCGGCGGCAGCGAGCAAGGATCGGCGCACGGCAAATTGAGGGCGTGAACGGGCAATCGTCATCATGGTCAGTCTCCTTGGGTTTGGGTTGGCGGCAGGAGGTCGACGAGGCCGTAGCCACCGTCGGGATCGACGCCGGCGAGGCGCACGATTTGAGAGACCCGGCGGGCGAGGCCGCGGCCGGAGATAAAGACGATGAGATCAATCGCGTCGGCGATCAGCGCTCGCGGCACCGTGACTGCCGCCTCCTGAATAAGCTGTTCGATCCGATGAAGGGCAGACGGCGCACTGTTGGCGTGGACCGTGGCAATGCCGCCCGGATGCCCGGTGTTCCAGGCCTTGAGCATGTCGAGTGCCTCGGGTCCGCGCACTTCGCCGACGATGACGCGATCGGGGCGCAGCCGCAGCGTCGAGCGGACCAGATCGGCCATGGTGACGACACCAGACCGCGTGCGCAGCGCCACTGTATCGGGCGCCGGGCTTTGCAGTTCGCGCGTGTCCTCGATGAGGATGACGCGCTCATCGAGCGACGCCATTTCGGCGAGCAACGCATTGGCGAGCGTGGTCTTGCCCGAGCTTGTTCCGCCGGCGACGAGGATATTGCGCCGTTCGACCACCGCCATCGACAGGATGCGTGCCGCATCCGGCGACATCATGCCGTCGGTCACATAATCGATCAGCTTGTGCAGCCGCTCGGCGGGTTTGCGGATCGAGAAGCAGGGTCCGGTCGATACGGGCGGCAGGACGCCCTCGAAACGCTCCCCTGCCCGCCCTTCGGCGTGCGGAGGCAGCTCCGCCGAGACGATCGGGGCGTCACCATGGACCTCCGTGCGGGCGTGGCTGGCGACGAGGCGGATGATGCGCTCGACCTGGGCCGGCTCGAAGCGGAGATCGGTGTCGACCCTGCCCTCGCCCAATATGTCGACGCGCAGCGCGCCGTCTGGATTGACCATGATTTCGACGATACGGCTGTCGGCCAGTGCCACAGCGATCGAGGGACCGAGCGCGGTGCGGATCATCGCGCGCCGTCGTTCGGCGGACAGGGTGCCGGTCATTGGCCGGGCTTTCCGAAGGGACTTGGCGTGCGACCGCCTAGCGTTCGGGTACCCGTCGCGACCTGCCGCCCAACCTGCTCGACGAACGCGTTGAACCGATCGCGAGCGATCGCGCGGCCGGCCTTGTCGGTTTCGGCCAGCGGCGCATGGATCGCGAGTTCGTATCGAATGAACAGCGCCAGCGTCTCGAGCTGGACGTGGCAATCGCGCTCGATGCGACCGAGCGCCGTGATGATCCGATCGAGCCGCATGCCGAAATGTTCGTCGAGCTCGTTCCGCCCCTTTCGCGTCAGCCACGCCTCGACGGCGTCGGCGAGGATCGCCGACTTGGTCACCCCGGGTTTCGCTGCGAGCGCCTCAAGTCGTTCGGTCAGCGCGATCGACAGGAAGAGCTGATGGCGGATCTTGCCGACCATCATCAGAAATCCAGCCCGAGCGTCGCCGAGCGGCTGTCACCCTCTTCGAGCGCATAGGCGTTCCGCGCGATCGCCGGCGCCCGCGCCGTGTCCATCACTTGGCTGTCGCCAGCAGGATCGGCGTCGTGATCATCGAGGTTGAGCGAATTGACGGCGCCGGCCTCCGGCTCCTTTACGGGGCTCTCGTCCGGCGTCGCCGGCTGGCGTTGCTGCTCGAGACCGCCAGCGTCCGCTTGGTCGTCTTCCCGTTCTTGCGATGCGAGCCGCTCGTCGAAATGGCGCGTCTTGCCAGTCCAGTCGTCGGGCAGCAGCGTGGGGCGATCGGCATAGGGGCCATCTGAGGGCTTGGGCGGCGCCACCACACGCTCTGAGAAAGTCGGGTCCTCGAAATAGCGGAGCTTGCAAGCGCGGATCGGCGACAGACCCGACACCAGAACCAGCTCGTCGGTTGCCGGCAGCTGCATGACCTCACCGGGCGTCAGCAGCGCTCGTGCGGTTTCCTGGCGGCTGACCATGACATGGCTGAGCCACGGGGCGAGGCGGTGGCCGGCGTAGTTGCGCATCGCGCGCTGTTCGGTTGCGGTACCGAGCGCGTCAGAGATGCGTTTGGCAGTCCGTTCGTCGTTGGTCGCAAAGGCGACGCGGACGTGGCAGTTATCGAGGATCGCGTTGTGCTCGCCGTAAGCCTTCTCGATCTGGTTGAGGCTTTGCGCGATGAGAAAGGCGCGGACACCGTAGCCTGCCAGGAAGGCCAGCGACGTCTCGAAGAAATCGAGCCGACCGAGTGCCGGAAACTCGTCGAGCATCATGAGCAGCTTGTGGCGACGGCCATGCTCAGCGGTATGGAGGTGCTCTGTCAATCGACGACCGATCTGGTTGAGCACCAGCCGCATGAGTGGCTTGGTGCGCGAAATGTCGGACGGCGGCACGACGAGGTACAGCGACAGCGGCTGCTCTGCCTCGACCAGATCGGCGATGCGCCAGTCGCAGGAGGACGTGACCGCTGCCACAGTCGGATCACGATAGAGGCCAAGAAAACTCATCGCAG
Source organism: uncultured Sphingomonadaceae bacterium (assembly GCA_903871605.1). Lineage (GTDB taxonomy): Bacteria > Pseudomonadota > Alphaproteobacteria > Sphingomonadales > Sphingomonadaceae > Solisphingomonas. Next base: position 99,567 of record CAIQHF010000036.1, on the reverse strand, counting down.
TCGACAAGACACCCGAGCGTTCATTATCGGATTTGTTGAGAAGCTCGCGGGCGGCCGACGCCACGACGGGATGGACGAGCGGCGCCTCGTCGGTGCCGAGATGGTTCGTCGCCATCATGCGCTTCAGCGTGTCCGCAAAACTCCGCTGGGGATCGGACAGGAAAGTCGCGACGCGGGAGAGCGTCTTTTCCTGCTCGGCATAGAGCACGTGCAGGATCGCGCCGACGAGCAGGGAATGGCTGGTTTTTTCCCAGTGGCTACGACGTTCGAGGGCGCCTTCCGGATCAACCAATATGTCTGCGATGTTCTGGACGTCGCGGACTTCGTTGGCGCCGCGCCGCACCTCGAGAAGAGGATTGTACCTGGCGGAGCGCTCATCCGTCGGGTTGAACAGAAGGCAGTGCGAAAATCGTGCGCGCCATCCGGCGGTGAGCTGCCAGTTCTCGCCTTTGATGTCATGGATGACGGCAGATCCGGTCCAACCGAGCAGGGTCGGCACGACAAGCCCGACACCCTTGCCCGAACGTGTCGGTGCGAACGCCATGACATGTTCCGGCCCGTCGTGGCGGAGATACCGGCTGTTCAGCTTGCCGAGAAACACACCGGCGTCGTCGAACAGCCCTGCGCTCTGCGCATCCGAGGTCGTGGCCCAGCGAGCGGAACCGTAGGTCGTGACGTGCCGCCGCTGTCGTGCGCGCCAGAGCGATCCGAAGATCGCGGCGCCGCATCCGACGAAGCCACTCGCGCCCGCGATCTCTCCCGCGCGATCGAAGACGTGCGGCGCGTAGGCGTCATAGTGATACCACCACGGGAAGAGAGCCCAGGGGCGATATATCGGCGTCTTTAGGAATAGCAGGACCGGAGGGCCGAGTTCGGGCTGATACGCCAATCGTGCGGCGGCCCACTGCGTTGCCAGCCAGATGCCGGCGAGCACGATAGCGAACACGACAAGGATCTGGCCGATCAGGAGTTTCGTGGGTGTCATGTGGGCTCTCCGCCCGCGGTCGCAACGTCAGTGCGGGCGGATCAGGAGTCCGGCATAATCGTGTTCAGCGGGAGTGCCGTTTCCTCGCAGAACCTCGCAAACTCTCGCAACGACGATCGTGTAATCGCGAGGGCGCGAGATATAGCCTGTCACGCCTCGATCTGTCGGGAGCTTAATGCTTTAGCTCTATCATCAGTCGATGTGGCGCTGCCGCGGTGGTGAAAGCGGAAGGACTGCATTCGGTAAAATATGGTGGATTACAGCCCGTCCGGTATGGGGAGACCGGAAGGGATAAGCCGCCCTTCGTTCAGGGTCAGGCCTTCGGCAGGAACGCGCCCAATGCACGAAGCCGCTGCGCGGCAGTGGTGTTTGCGGTGAGGTAGCGCAGTTGCGGTGAGGTTTGGTTCCGCGGTGGCGGTGGCGGACGGTGGAGTTCCTTCAACGAGAGGAACTCCCTATGGTTACTTTATCCACCGAACGTTCCGTGAGCCCGCTGCGGCAGCGGATGCTCGACGACATGGCGATGCGCATGATGAGGTCGCGCACGCAGCATGACTATGTCCGCCACGTTCGCGCGTTCGCGGCGTTCCTCGAACGCTCGCCCGACACCGCAACCGCTGAGGACGTGCGCCGCTTCCAGCTTCATCAGCGTGAGCACGGTGTCGGAGAGTCCACGATCAACGGTTCGGTGTCAGCGTTGCGCTTCCTGTTTGACGTGACGCTCGAGCGGCCCGATCTGTCGCGGCGGCTGGTGCTGGCATATCGTCCCAGGAAGCTCCCCGACGTGCTGAGCGTCGATGAGGTGGCGAAGCTGCTCAGTGCGGCACCGGGTATCAAGTACCGGACGGCATTGGGTGTAGCCTATGGCGCCGGGCTGCGCGTGTCGGAGGTCGCGCACCTCAAAGCCGACGATATCGACAGCAAGCGGATGCTGATCCGGATCGAGGAAGGCAAAGGGCGCAAGGACCGCAACGCCATGCTGTCGCCGCAACTGCTCGAGTTGCTTCGGCTGTGGTGGCGCGAGGGCAAGCGGCGCAGCGTCCTGTTGCCTCATGGCTGGCTGTTCCCAGGGCGCAGCTACACCGACCCGATCTCGACACGGCAACTCCACCGGGCCGTCTGCGAGGCAGCCGAAGCGGCAGGGATCCGCAAGCGCGTCAGCCCGCACACGCTGCGGCATAGTTTCGCCACGCATCTGCTCGAGCAGGACGTCGATATTCGCGTGATCCAGGTGCTGCTCGGGCACAGCAAGCTCGAGACGACCGCGCTTTACACCAAGGTCGCCACCCGGACGATCCATGCGGTGACCGGCCCACTCGACCGATTGATGACGCTGATGGAGGGCAGGACGCCCGACGGCTGAAGGGCGTTGCGCGCCTCCATCGAGGTCGCCGACATCTTCCATGCAGCCGGGCCCGCATATCGAGCGACCCATCGCGGGCATCTGAGCCTCCACCAGCTCAAGGTGATGTCGGCGGTCGAGCATTGTCGAACCGCAGCTCTGGGCGGTCATATCGAAGCGTGCGAGGGCTGCGGCCATTGGCGTGTCGCCTATAACAGCTGTCGCAACCGACATTGTCCGCGATGCCAGGGTGCGGCCGCGCGCACCTGGCTTGCCGCGCGCGAAGCCGATCTGTTGCCGGTCGGATATTTCCACGTGGTGTTCACGCTGCCGGCCGAAGTCGCCGACATCGCCCTTCATAACAAGGCGGTGATTTACGACCTGCTGTTCCGGGCGGCGTCGGATACGATGATGACGATTGCGGCCGACCCCAAACACCTCGGCGCCCGTATCGGCATGACAGCCGTGCTGCATAGCTGGGGGTCGGCGCTCACTCATCATCCGCACATCCACATGGTCGTGCCGGGCGGCGGCATCTCGCTCGACGGCGAACGCTGGGTCTCGGCACGCCCGGCCTTCCTGCTGCCGGTGCGCGTGCTCGGCGCACTCTTCCGACGCTTGTTTCTGACCCGCTTGCTCGCGCTCTACGATGCCGGCCGGCTCGCCTTCTATGGCGGCCTGGCCAGGCTCGGCGAGCGTCGCGCTTTCTTGCGTCACCTGTCGCCGGTTCGGAAGAAACGATGGGTGGTGTATGCCAAACCACCCTTTGCAGGCCCTGAGGCCGTGCTGGCCTATCTGTCGCGCTATACGCACCGGGTTGCCATCTCAAGCAGCCGCCTCATCCGGTTCGATAGCGACGGCGTTACCTTCCGCTACAAGAATTATCGCCGCGACGGGCCCGAGCGGCAGCAGGCGATGACGCTCAGCGCCGACGAATTCATCCGCCGGTTCCTGCTTCATGTGCTGCCGAAGGGCTTTCACCGTATCCGACACTACGGCCTGCTCGCCAGCGGGACCCGAAAGATCCGTCTCGAGCGAGCGCGCCAACTGCTCGCTGTCGCGCCGCTGGCCGTCGTCGATGTACCAGCCGAACCACTCGAGATACGCGCGCCATGCCCTTGCTGCGGTGGTCGCATGGTCGTCGTCGAGATTTTTGAACGCTGGCGTCAGCCCCGTGCGCCACCACCGCCCCGAACGTCGACCGGGAGGTGCGCCCCGTGACCCGGCACGGCCTGATCTCTCTATGCTCCATAGTCGTCGCACTTTGGGGAATGGCGCCGCTCGACCCGATGGCGCCCGCGACTATGGCGAACATCTCGACGACCGCCGAGTGCCGCTATTTTACGGGCAATAGCACCGCTCATGGTCGCCTTTGCCGGCCTGCAAACTCCGGCTTAAGATTGCCCAGCGCCGTCCCCAAGGACGCGCAAAACCGCTTTCCCCATAGCGCATAGCGTGCAGCCGCGGCTTCCTGCTTTGGAGGATATCGTACGCCTGCCGGCGCCCGATATCCTTCACACACGCGGTAATTCCCGTAACGCTCATGGCTTCCCAGCACCGGCCATTCGTTCAGGTTCCGGTTTGCGACTTAAACTGGCCATTTCGGCTAGGCCACTTCCGGCACAAGTTTGCGGAAGCGTACTAAGACAGCCGACAATTCTTTGTGTGACCTCTCAGATGTAGTGACGAAAAGGCAGCGGCGGCGCAGTTACTGTTCGTGGTGAAGCCATTAGTATCTCGCCAACGCGATCTGCGAACTTCAATGTTACTGGTAGCGCGCTCGCGAAGTCGCAGGCATTGTAGTTGACCTTCGTTAGCGCAAGAACGTCGCTGAGAACCTGGATTATGTCACCATCCCCATGAGTGATGTCGACCGTCAGAGGCTTAGGCGTCTCAAAGCCTTGGTAGGCGGCTAGGCGAGGCACGTATCCTCGAGCCCAAAGAAAACCGGAGTAGCGGCCGACGGTCAGAGCCGTGCCCCTCAGCACCGGCACCGAGGCATCCGGGCGGAAGAGGCGCACGTCGTCTAGCTGCTTAATTTTGACTCCAACCAGCTGTGTTTCGGACGGCACGGCACTCGAGAAGCCCTGCCACTCGTCGTCTGAGAAGCGATGGCGACCATGGATAAATAGGTGGGTCGGGGGGCGGTCGTGCTTCGCCTTGTAGCCCGCCACGACGGAGTCCATTAGCGCGGCGGCAGCGGTTTCCGACAGGTGATATTCCTTGGTCTTATCCGAATACCACGGTCCGAGCGCACCACGAAAAACGAGGCCGTCTCCGGAATTTAGAAACATTTGCGCGGCGCAACAGGCCTCACCGGTGGCCGCCGGCGTGTCATCGTTTTTGAAGACCAGCCCGACGTAGCAGACGCCTGGCCGGACCTCGGCCAACGCCCAAGGCTTAGCATCCATTTTGAAGTAAAGGGTCGTGCAAAAATTCCATGCGACCGTGGCCTCGTCCTGAAGGCCACGGCGGCGGTCATTGGAAACCCCTAAATTGCGATCGATCAGAGTGCTTTCGAGGATCAGCTGGAGCACGACGCCATCCTGGAGCAGCTCGGCCTTGAGTTGGTGATGAAAGTTGTTCGAGAAAAGGTAGGTCTCGGCGTCTTTCACCGTGTCGGGGAACAGGTCGCCACCCTGCTCAAAGAAGCGCTTGGCGTCCTTGAACGAAGTTATGTCTGACGCCGTGCGCTCGTCCCGCGGCGGTGCCGCGACTTGGGGACGCCCGTATCGGTATACTACGTCGGGCACAACGACGAGCCAAACGTCGGGCCGACGCTCCTCGGCGCGAATATGCGCCCGGATCGCCTCGGCAAACAGTAGCACGGTCGAGCGGACGGCATCCGCCCGGTTGTTCTTTTTGATGCAGTGATCGATGTCTCCGCTTTTTAGTCCCAGCTCCACCATGCCGCGCGTCGGCATCGAGATGCCGAAGCAGGTCTCGAACCCGGGCCAAGCTGGAGCCCAGAGCGTCGGGTGGCCTTTCCGATCCGTCTTGCCGGGTATGTGCAGGCTGATCCGTTCCAGCCAGCGGCGCGACAGGCCGACGCCGCTGTTAGTGCCGATCACGCCAAGCCGGACCTGCGAGCGGCCGTCCGGTCCTTCGAGGGGCCCAAACAAGAAGAGGCCATCCTTGGGCGCCTCCATCCGCTGTCCGTGCCCAAACTCAAGCAATGGTTCCGGTATGCGATGCGTTGAGATCGTCATGCTGCGACCTCCTCGACGTTCGGATCGGTATCGAACGCGGAGTCGAATTCGTCGGACAGCGTGATCTGGCCAGTCTCGTCCTCTTCCGTCTGCCGGTCCTCCTCCGCAACGAAGCTGACCGGGAAGTCGAAGGTCATCGGGAGGCTCGCGACCGACAGGCGCTCGCCCATTGCGGCGAGGTCGAGTGTGTGAGCTCCCTCCACCAGCCAACCCATGGCCGCTAGCAGCATGTCGCGCCACTTGTCGTTGAACCAGGAGCGCGTCAATCGGAGGCGGATGCGTTGCAGCTGCTCACCAGGCAAGGGTGTCCTGCCATCGGTGGTGACTGCCACGTTGGCGTGAACCCGATACAGCGCATCGGGCCAGAGCTTCGGCTGGGCAACAAGGCAAAGGTGCCAACGGCGCTCCTTGAACTTCCCGCTGAGCACGCGGTCGACCTTGTGGCCGTCAGGCAGGGCCATCTTCACCGACTTCTGAATCAGTCCGTCCGGAAAGAACCAGCCTCTCGCACCGGAGGCAAAGTTCACGGGCAGAAGGCCTCGGCGGTGCATCGTAAGGTCCCAATGCTGGCGCATGAGATTGACCACAATGCGCCGCGCGTTCGATCGCTCGCCGAATATATGGAGGTAGTTGCCGTCCACTACGGAATTGAAGGGTAGGCTCGCCCGGGCCTTTAATGGCGGTGGGGCGTCGTCGAGCCCTTCAATCGCGATTGGACCGCAGAAGGCGATAGCGCCACCGTTGTGCAGAACATGCGGGACTCGCGTGAAATCGCCCCAAGCCTCCAGCTGGGCGGTCGTCCCCTTGGCGTCCATTACCCAGACGTCGGGGCGGGCGTCCAGCTCGAACCAGTTGCTGTAAAGGGTCTCCGGAACGTCGGCGACGAGCTTGCGGCCGTCCTCCTGGGCTGCGACGATCGTGGAAAGCAACGCGGCATCAGGGCTGGCGACTCTCGGAACTCCCGCCGTGTCGAGCGTCTCGAACAACGGCTCAAGGCAAGCCGCCCAATTTGGAAACGCGTTATGGGCGTTCTGCCGAAGGATCTCCGTAGGGAGTTCGCCGTAGTCGACATCGGCAATCCGGATGGGGATCATGAACGTCTCATCCCCGAGCTTGCGCCGCACGGCGTCGCCGAGCGCGAGCTCCTTCTTAACGCCCTGTTTCCCTATGTGCTCCGACACTATAACGACCTGTTTGAGCGCCTCGTGGCGCAGGACATGCTCGATCCTATCCCAGAAGTCGTCGCCGCCGCGGAGTGAGCGGACATCGACCCAGGTCTTGTAGCCTGCGATCGTCAGTCGCGCGGCAAGCCAACGGGCGAAACGATTATCCTCCGGGTTCGCGTGTGTGATCAGGATGGTATCGCGTGCTGCGACTGGAAGTATCGTCATTGGTCGAGATTAACCGAGTGCCGTGCCACTGAGAAGCTCGACACCCGGTCAATCTTCGGATCCGTGATATGTCGGAGTTATATCGCCGCCAAGATCGCGAAGCGGACCGCGGAGAAGCACCCGCCGACGTCGTCAGAATGCCGTGCCTATCGATGAATCTGAAGCCGGCGACGCGGACGCCGAGTTGCTCATCGCTGGCATCCCCCGCCCCGGCGTGCAGGCCTGTCGGCAGCGACCTACAAACCGTCCTTCGCGGGGCAGGTTTCCTTCCACCGTCAGCTGTCTGAAATGGCGAGCGCGCTGACGACGGTACGGTCGGCGTCATCAAGCACTGCCGCCCTGAACGCGACGACCCCGCGTTTCCACATGGCCTCCCGAACGCCTCCAATCGCTCGAACGGCGACAAGGTCGCCCCTCCAGCCTTCGACGTCTATTTCAGACCTATAACTTTGATCGAGCCCCAACGCCGACAGAATGGCATCCTTGCGCGCCAGGATGGGAGCGAGGCCCATGGTGCTAGCCAACTCTAGCTCGCCCTTCGAAAGGGGAGCGGAGTCCTTGGATGCGCGGATTTCGGCCAGGCCGATGCCCGCTGTGCGACCCTTGAGATCTATGAACACGGGGTTTGAGAAGGACAGTGCGCGCGCCTCCAAATCAAGTGCGACGGTCCCCTGCCCTGCCGAGCGCAGTCGGTTGAAGATGCCGAAGCCGCTTATGATCGCGTCCTCCCATTCCCAGTAGTGATTGCTCTCCACCTCCAATCCGGCAACCAGGCCTTCAAGGCGGCGCAGAAATCCGAACGACATGTCGGTACCAGCAGTGAACAGATCGATCGGCCCTTGGCCGTGATCAGGGATAGCCAAGGCGGCGAGTCTGACACCCTCTGCGTGGATGGCCTTAATGACAGCCTCCTCGACGATGGCAGCACGCGCGCCGTCCTCGACCTCGTCCGTATGCGGATCACCCTTCCTCTTGCGGCCAATCAGCTTGCGCAGGACCGGGGACCATCCGAGCTTCGCCGCAAGCGCGAGATGCATCACGTCGTGGAAGCGATAACCGTCCTCGGCATAGGCGTTGTCTGTCAAATCATCGCCGAGCTTCTTGCCGTCGAGGTACATCCGCGACCGGCCCCTCCCGGTGGTGACGAAGGCGACTTCGAAGCGGCGGGGTAGCTGTTCGGCTGGCGGCCGACCGGCGTCCTTTAGAGGCGTAGGGCTTCCCCGTCCGAACCTCCGTTCCAGCTTTGCGACGTTCTTTTTCGCGATTTCGCTCAGCTTCAGCTCGTACAGGCTGGCTAGTGCCGATATATGCCAGACGACCTCGCCAAGCACGACGTCTACGCCGCGATCCGGAAGGCGTTGATTCAGCTCCTTCTCCAGATCGGGAAGTCTGGTTCTGAAAAGCTCCGCCAGCAATTGCTGAAGGACGGCCAGGCAGACCTCCACCAGTGTGTCGGCCTGCGCCCGCGACGTGAGGAACGCGACGCGCTGATAGTGGTCCATGGTCGCTTCATCGACGAGCGCAGCATCGAGGAAGCCCGGGGCTTCGTCGAGGAAACGCTGCGCGCGATCGTTCAAAATAGCGCGTATCCGCTCGCCGCGGACGTCCTGAGCGCCGACCTCTGCCGTTAGGGCACGGACGTCCGACGCGAAGAAAGTCGCGCTGAGACCGGCGGCATCGCCAAGCGCGAAGCAGTACCAGATCGAGTCGCCCAGTTCCTCTACGATCTCGTCGTTCGGCACATTCCAGTTCCGCCGACCTGCGGCTAGTAGCCGCTTCTTGACCGCCGTCACTAGAGATCCGACTTCGCCCGCGAGCCCGTAAAGAGCGATCTCGAAGCGTTCCTGGTGCTTGGTCGCCGACATGTCGGTTCGAGCGACGAACGTGGCGTATTCCGAGATCAGCACCGCGTACTCCCAAACGACGCGAAGGATCGAGCCCACCAAGCGCCGCGCATCTATATCGGCTATAAGGCAGCTGAGCGGAAGCCTTCGCCCGACGACCGAACGCGGGCTGGCCTAGCACCAAGGCCCGACCTCATAGCCTCAACTTCTATTTCATGCAGACCCGCTGCCTCGACGACGCCATGCGATTTTCGCGCTATCGCTGCGTCTCACTGAATATCCGCTGCATCATCAGCTTCGACGTTCTGACCGGAGGCGCAATCTGCGGACTTGGACAAACCATCCGTAGATTTCTGCGTCTTACTGTAAGGCTTTTTGGTATTCTTCTTATCTAGGTCATTCGCGGTGGTCGCCCGGTGCGCACCGCACGTCTTCTTGTAATCGACGTTAGCTTCAGACCCGTCTTTGCGGTCCGCGTCCGCGACGATCAGCGCCCCCGCCTTACCGATGACGTCGATCGCGACGAACGCGCCTTCAAGCGTAGCGAAGCATCCGAGCCACATGACGATGATGCCCGCCGCCCCGACGGAAGCCGCATCGCTGCGTCGGCGCGAGCGCAGTGCGATCGGACCGTCGATCGCCCGTGCGGCCAGCACGATCGTCGCTGCCATGGCAGACGCCAGGAGCGTTTCGATGAATGCGGCCGGCCTTGGACCGTGATGCCAACGGATCTCCACCAGGAAGACTAAGCAAAGCACGGCTGCAATCAAGGAAAGCACAGCCGCGATCGTGCGCCGAAGCGCTTCGTCCTTACGTGCGGTTTTCTCGTCTTCGCTCATCTCACCAATCCGAATGTTCTCAGCAGCCGATCGTCTATCCGGCGGAGAAGGACCGCACTAGAAGCGTGATGAGCGCGCCCAGGATCAGCGCAGTCGCCCAGCGAATGATGGCGGCGTCGCGCTCGACCTTGCCAAGCCTCTCCTCCAAATCTTCCTGTACCTCGTCGATGTTACCTTTCAGACCCGCGAGCGACTGAATCTCGCCCGCGATCGGCGCAATGAGATCCGTCTGGATGCTCATGAAGCCGTCCTCTTTCTTCCGCGGCGCCTCGGTCGGCTGGTCGAGATCCATCATCATGATCGTGAAGAGTTCATCGCCACGTCTCAGATGGACGTCGCCCGGACCGGCGTTGAACACCGCGAACACGAGACGGCCGTGATAGCCCGGATCGGCATGGAAACCCGACACGTTCACTAGGCCACGGAACTTCGTCTTCTTGGACCGCAGCGCAATGAACGCGAACGCGTCCGGAGGCACTTGGACGACCTCTTCGGTCAGCAGGAAAGCGAACTGCCCCGGCGGTATCAGGAACGCTTCGTTCAACGCGAGCGGCCGCACGCTCGTTTTGGTCGAGGACGTCGCTGGGGACACGTAGACCTCGGCGCCCATCGACAAGCGATACCCTGCCGGATCAAGACGAGCCTCGCTGAAGACGTCGTTGCCGTCGCCGTCCGTCACTAGCTTTTCCTGCGAGAGGCGGGTGCGAAGCCGCTGCTTGCTCCACATGCCCTTTGACGAAGGTGGCGAAGCGGCTCCGACCGGCGGTTTCGGCGCAGGATTGGAGGCCATTAGTGTTCTCCATCGAGACGATGACGCCGACCAGCCGGACGATCGGATCGTGTCATAGGAGAAAGCCCTGTGCCGGAACGTAGGCCGGCGCGTCGAACGTCGGGACTTTGAGATGCCATCGCGGAGGAAAGCGTGGCTGCGGCAGCGGCCCCTCCCCGCCGTATCCCTGCTTGATCCTGGTCCGCCCGCTTTTCCCCGTGACCTCGGGATGCGCCACGCGGGCATACTTTCCAATCTCGCAGAACAGGTTCTGGCAGTCGATCGGCTGGAGACGCCGGCCGAAGAGCCCTGGGAAATCAATGCCGAGCCGGCTAAATTCGCTTTCCTGGATGTCTACCATGTGATGAATCACCTCCCGGGCATCCCGATCGCCAGTCGAGTTGAACACCTTGGATATGCCGTCGACCGCCCCCGGACCCGCGACCACGAAGTCGCCTTCGTCGAAGGAGATCATGTTCGAATAGTTCAGGTCGATCGCATACTGGAACGCTAGGAAGTCCCCAATCCCCGGCCAGGGCCTGAGCAGATCGTAGACCGCGGACAGGCTGGGTGCGCGCTCGATCCGGCCCGGAAGCCCACCCTCCATCATCGTCTCGAGCAGCCTGAGATGATTAGCGTGCTTCCTTACCCGTCCGAGCCGGGGTGCCGGCATGATGTAGGCGGCGGAATAGATCGGCGTGCCTCGCATCATTGCCCCGTCGAGTACCGCAGACACCTGGTCGAGATCGATCGACTGCCAGGCCACCGAGCCCATTTCGGCCTCGATGAGCTCCCAGGTCTCGATGCGGTTGAAGATCTTGAAAAGCAAGGTTCGGAAAAACAGCTCGGAAGGCGCCTGAGACCGGTCGGAGCGGTATTGGACCTCCGAAATCAGATACTGGCTTACTCTGTCCGCAACGCGGAAGCTGTTCGTGAATCGGTAGGAGCTCAGATACGGATCGTCGGTGAACGGGCCGACCGGGTTGCTCAGCCGCCGAAGGTACATTCGGTGACGCTCGGCGGCAAAGCGCCAGTAGCTGTCGTACACGACCGTTTGTTCCATGCAGTCCGTTCCAAATGCCGCTCGACCATCGCCCGCTCTGGCACGATCTCAAACCGAGTCCTGCGCCCTTAAATCCAACTTCTGAAAACTGGAAGCACCTCAACCTTCCGAGCGATCTTCCTGCGACGTCGATCGTATCGGGCGGCGGACCACCGCCATGGTTCGCCGGCTCGCGCGACAGTCATCGCCGGCCTCTAAAAGCTCCAAGACAGACAGGCCGATATGTGAAGCTTCTCCCCTAAAACGGCTCTACCGAGCCAGATCGGTTGCAAGACTCGCCCAAGGCGGACATTGGAAAAAGAAGACCTTTCGCGCAGGAGGGCCGGACGGTGAAGGAGCGCGGTGATGCAGATCGAGAGGCGAAGCGACGAGACCATTCGGTGTGAAGCTTGGTTCTCCGAGGAGGCACCGTCGCCTCTATATCGCTACAAGCTGAGCTGGCATTGGGCGGATCCGCCCCATCTCGTTGCTTGGATGCTGAACCCATCCACCGCGGACCACGAAGTTCTCGATCCGACTGTCAAAGGGATCGAAAAGCGTGCCCGCGCCTGGGGGTATGGCGGTCTCACCGTCATAAACCTTTTCGCGTACCGTACCAAGGATCCGTCAATCATGAAGGTTTCGGCCGATCCGATCGGCCCTGAGAACGACGGTGTCATCCTAGACGTGCTTCGCGCTGCGGCAGCCGAACGCTCGACGATCCTTTGCGCTTGGGGCAATGACGGAGCTTTTCGCGGAAGGCACATCGAGGCGTCACTCCTGGCGCGGAGGGCGGGCGTCGACCTCACATGCCTCAAGGTGACAAATCAAAACCAGCCCAGCCATCCGCTCTATATCGCTCGAGACATCGTGCCGATCCCTTGGACCCCGCCCTGAGAAATCTAAGATTAGCGCTGCTGTGACAAGCTTCCGACGATCTTTACCGCCTCCCTCGGCACAGCCGGCGCCCCGCCGTCGCCGATCTCGCGCGCCTTCTCCGACGCCAGACGAGCGCCCTGAGAAATCTTGATGCCAAACTTGGCCAGCAGCGTCCGCACGATGTTGACAAGTTGCGTACGCAACTTGACCAGCAGATCGCACGCCGGTGCATCGACCAAGCCGCTTGCTGCTACGGCGACTTTACCGGCACAAACCGCATCGTCGGATGTGTCACCGCGTCGCAGATCGCCTCCGCGTCATGTGCGTGGGTTTTCCCAAACGGTTGTAAACGCGAAACGCGCCTGCTCTGACGGCGCGTCCTTTCCCGAGGAAGCCCCGTCTGGTGTTCCGGTCAGGCTCTGCGCAGTAGCGGCTCGAGGTCGCGAACAACGACCTCCGGAATGGACGCGCTGGTGAAATCCTGCCGTATGAGCCATGCCAGGGCGGTATCCCGGTTCATGTCGAAGTTCGCCGCGCGGCTTTGGAGCAGGCGCGCCGAAATCCGCGACAGCCCTAGGTCGATGAAACTGAGCATCGTGCCCGACGACGCACCTACTTCGAGAAAGAGCGGAATGGCCGGTATGTGTTCCGCAGCGCGGATGTTCCCGGTTTCGAGCAGGACCTGCCTCAACACCGAGTTGTAGCAGCCCATCTGTTTCACAAACTTAAAGCGCAGATCGCGCTCAACGTCCTTCAGGATCTCCCGGATGATTGTGGAAGGATCACGCCGGCGCACCTTTTTGCCGTCGGCCTGGCCGGTGGCGACCCGGCTTTCGTCGCGGTCGATGGCAAACTGGATCAGCTCTGGCAGCCCTTGGCCCCGCATCCACTGCAGTGACAATGTAGCCCAGCGCTTGTACATTTCGCCTTTGGGCTGCCCATCGAGCTCGACCTGCAGTCGCCGGTAGACATTGATCAGCCGGCTTTGCGTTTTGGCCCAATCGCCCGCCGGGTGTGGCGGCATGTAATAATCGACGCCTTTCTTCGGAAGGTCCCGGACAAGCTTCTTGTAAAGCCGATCTTGGCGGTGCGGCGAGATATAAGGATTGGCCGTTAGCGTGGCGGTGGGCACGCTGATGGTCGCCGCGGCTTTGGCGATCGCCGTGCGCAACGCGTCCTGATGCGCGACCGGGACCGCGAGACGATCCAGCGTATTGTCCAGTTTTTCGAGACGAAAGTCGCGAAAGAGACGTGCGAAGGTATTCTCAAGAGCGGTGTCGCGACCGGACTCCACATTCGTATTGGCAATATAGGCAAGCAGGGCTGTGCCGTTGCCGACCACCTGCTGCTCCATGGAAGATTGGACCTGACCTTCCTGCGTATGCTCAAGCGGTTGATGCTTCCATTCCGCATAATCGATGAGAAATACATTGCCCTCGAATTCCTTACCGAGCCGCCCCGCGCGGCCAGCCAGATTCCAGAAATCGACCGTATCAAGCGGGTGATCGTCGCCTTTTTCGGGCTTGTGCATGAAGATGTTGCGGGCTGGCAGGTTCACGCCCTGGAGCAGGGTGCTCGTACACACTATGAAATCCAGGACTCGTGCCTCAAAGGCGTCTTCGATCGCGCGCCGCACTAGGGTCGGAATGTGACCGTAGTGGAAGCCCACGCCTTTGAGAACTGTCTTGGCGAGGACGAAATCCTTATGCACATGGTCCTGGATGAATTTCGCCAGTTCGGCACGCTGCGCCACATGCTGCGTGTCCGCCGTATCCCCGATGACATCGCACAGCAGGAGCGCGAGCTTTTCGCAGCGCGCCTGGGAATCGCCATAGATGATGCTTTGCGCGCCGCGCCCGAAAAACCAAGCCAGATAGACCAGCTTCTGGTCCTGCTGCACAAGCGACATGTCGATGTCGATCAGCAGATCCCACGGTAGCGGAGCCGCGTCCCAGAGACGCGCGCGGACCTGATCGGGAGTCGATGGCACGACATCGAGCAGGATGATATTCTGACCAACCGGACTGTCATCGGTCTTGCGGACCTGCGGGTTCGCGATCTGGAAGATGCGGGCGAGCTCGACCGGATTTTTGACTCTAGGCAAAGTGAAGAGCAACTGGGTCTCGGGCCTGCGGGCAACCAGTTCCTCTACGACAGATTGCAGAATGATGCCGCGGTCGCCGTCGCCGATCAGATGCGCCTCATCGACGACGACCACATCGACGCAGAATTCCGGCTCAAGCAGCAAAACCTGTAGCCGTTCCTGGGTCATCACATAAACGCTGGGCAGCGGATCACCGGACTGCGCGAGCGGGACTGTCAGGACGCGCGTCTCGACATCCGCGAACTTGCTCAGAAGTCTCGAAAAGCTCGCCGCGACCTGCGTGATCAAGGCTCGCGTCGGCACGATGAAGGCTGCACGCACGATTTTGTTCTGTCCGAGCAGCTCCGCGACATGGGTTTGGAACATGAACGATTTGCCGGCGGACGTCGGCGCGGACGAAATGATCGAGTGGTTCGCGGTCAGATCGCTCCACAAAAGTCGTTGATAGTCCGTCAACGAAAGGTCGCCTCCGCCTGTTTCAACGGTGTTCTGAAGCCGTCGACCCGTGGCCTCGAACAGCACCGGCATCGGCAAGTGCGAGGCACGGTCGCTGAGCGAGCCTCGGAAATCGAGGCTCGGGAAATTGCCCAATCGGCTCATCACCAGCCGCAATGCGTCGGCCAGGCCTCCCATTGCCTCGCCGTACAGCTGGAACGCTGCGGTCGCGATCACGAACGCTTCGCGACGCGCGGCCGGATCGCTGCTTAGGCTGAGAATGCCGGCACTCTGGATCAGCCGGTCGACCGCATGGCCCTCGGGTTCGGGATAGGCACCGTCCCGGCGCAGCGTCTGCGTCATGCGCTGTTCCACCAGGCTCTGGTATTCGCGTACGAACTGCCCAGTCTCCCGGATTTCCGTGACCAGGGTCTCAATCAACTTTCACCCCCAGTTTTTGCGCGAATGTCTTGCGAAAATGCTCGAGATTTGGAAACGGCATGACAAAGAAGCGCAGGTTCGTAGGTGGCGGAAGCGATGTTCCCGCCTTCTCCTGGATCAGCGCGGCGACTTCTGCAGCCCGCTTCGAATAGAGTTTTTGGAATTCGGCTTCGACCGCATCGCTCTCGAGCCCGGCGACCTTCGCATAGGCCCCATATTCAAAGCCGATGAAGCACGTATGCGATGTATGATAGACCGGCGGCGGTGACGTATAAGGATTGAGGATTGCGCGAAGCTGATGCTCGGTCTCCGCGGGAAGTCCGGTCAGATCCATATTAGCGTTAAGAATTTCGATCTCGCGCACTCGCAGGGCGCGGTCGCCTAGATACTCGGTGATGGAACTGATCGCGTCATCGACCGCCGCTGCTAGGCCTTTGTGCAGCTTGGATTCTCCAAGATGCAGTACAAGCCCTTTGAGAGCAGGGCAGAACCGGACATGGATACCGTCACGGCCATGAATATTCATGTTGCTGTTCGTCTTGAGACTCATCTTCGAGACAAGCAGTGGCGCCTTCACAAGTGCTTCGAGGATCAGGAACAGCAGCAACTCGCCGGCCTCGCCCCCCGTCAGCGCCGCGCTTCGCGTCTGGACGAACATCGCGCGGGCACGGTCGCCAAGCGCAATGATAGCGTTCATGTCGCCGGCCGCCATCGCCGCTGTCTTGATCTTCTGAATCTCGCCGCGCGGCAGGCAGAACGGCACCAGTGCCTGGTAGATATGCTCGACCAGCGCGTCTATGTTGGGGCCGCCGGTCCCAAAGAGCGGATAGAGGAATTTTCCGTCAAGGAGATGGCTCTTGGGCTCCCAGCTATAGGCAAGCTGTTTGATGTGATCATCGAAACCGCTGTGGCTACCGCACAGCAAGTCCAGCGAGGCCTGCAGCACAGACGGCGACGGCGACGGGGAAAGGCTAGCAGTGCTAGACACAGGCTCGAGCAGCACCGATCCAGATACGTATCCGGCGACGCGGGGGCAACAGCGGCGGTCCGCCGCTAGCGGCCTCGCCGAGCGCGCATGGCGGCACGCGGCTTTTAGCGAACCCTACGTTCGTGCAATATGCTGCACTGGCGCGCGAGGCGGGGATAGACGGTATCGATCTCACAAGGTATCGTACTGATCTGCCTTCAATAGTCCAGCTGCAGCAGCCATCCCGGTTCGCCCACTGAGGAATGCACGGTGAAAAATCAAACGCGCTTAGAAAGTAGTAGATAAAAAAAGCGCATCGACGGAGGCGGCGATGGGAGTTCTCGCCGTGGGCGGCGCGGTCTGAATCGAGAAACGCAAGCGCGGGGTAGACAGGACTGATGCGGCAGGGCCCGTCCTGGATGCGCTGCTAATTCCCGAGCGAAAAACGCGTGCCTATTCAAGGAGGTGCTGGCGCCCAAGGAACATGATGTCATCGAGCAACAGATGATCATGCTCGACCGTAGGGCGCGTGGCTGCCGATCAGCCAAGTCTGAACGACGGGCCGCTTACGCCGGTTTACCGCTCCAAAGCGCTCAGTCCGTAATCCACCTTGTGCTGTTAGCGCCAGATGAACGAGGGTCGGCTATCGGGATCGACTTCGAGGCGGTTCTACGACCGACAATGTGAAGGATATCGGATGCCGTCAGGCGTACGATATCCTCCAGAGCAGGAAGCCGCGGGTCACGCGTGCTGACCTATGGAGATTTCGGTTTTCGCCGCATTATGGGGCGGGCGCACCGGCTAGCGGGACGCGCATCGGCGGGTCGGAACGTGGCCTTCAGGGGCGTCGTGCAGCGTATCTGGTGCGCAGGATCGGGGCTTGAAAGGGTCGCCTGCGCGATTGGCGAGGTCGCTGGCGCGAACGGCATCGTCGCCGGAAGCGCAGGAGCTGCGTGGCGTTGTGAAGCCGAGCCATACGGGGTCATGGCGCGATAGTCCCGGTCGACGCGGTGCCGTGCGGCGGGGCGCGGGGTTGTCGCCAACGCTCGAACGTCTCGATGACGACCATGCGCCCGCCGCAGCATGGGCATGGCGGCCGCACATCGTCCGGCTCGATCGGCGCATCGGCCGCAGCGGGCGGTGCGACACCAAGCAACCGTCTGGCATGGTCGAGGTGCACCTTGCGGGCTGCGCCAGCGAGCAGGCCGTAGTGGCGGATGCGGTGGAAGCCCTTGGGCAGAACGTGGAGCAGGAAGCGGCGGATGAACTCGTCGGCAGCGAGCGTCATCCTCTGCTGCCGGTCAGGACCGTCGCGGCGATAATCCTTGTAGCGGAACGTCACCCCGGCCTCGTCGAAGCGCAGGAGCCGACTGTTCGAGATCGCCACGCGGTGGGTGTAGCGTGACAGATAGGCGAGCACGGCTTCTGGTCCCGCGAACGGTGGCTTGGCGTAGACGACCCAGTTCTTTTTCCGGGCCGGGGACAGGTAGCGCAGGAAGGCGCGGCGGTCGGCAAGGTGCGCAAGGCTGCCGAAGAAGGTGAGCCGCCCGGCATCGTGCAGCGCCATCAGCCGGGTGAGGAACAAGCGGCGGAACAGCTTCCCGAGCACACGTACCGGCAGCAGGAACGCCGGGCGCGACGATATCCACCGCGAGCCGTCATGCGCGATACCGCCGCCCGGCACGATCATGTGGATGTGCGGATGGTGGGTCATTGCCGACCCCCATGTGTGAAGGACCGCGGTGATGCCGATCCGCGCACCGAGATGCTTCGGGTCAGCATCCGCTTGCTGTCGATATCATCGGCCTTGAGATGCGCGACCTCTGACACGCGCAGTCCCGCGCCGTAAGCGACGCCGAGCGCGGCGCGATATTTGATCCCCGGTGCTGCCTCCAGCAGCTTCGCCACCTCATCGACGCTCAGCACGTCAGGGAGCTTCCTGGGGCGATGCGCCAGGACCAGCCGCCGCGACAGATCAGGTCGCTCGAGCGTCACGTCGAACAGGAAGCGCAGCGCCGACACCGCGCCGTTGATGGTGGACTCGCTGACACCGTACTCGCGCTGGTGAAGCTGGAAGCGCCGCACGTCCTCGGCGGTCGCGGTATCGGGCGAGCGCCGGAGGAACGCCGCGAACGCGCGGACGTGGCGAACATAATCGTGCTGCGTCCGCGCACCCATCGCGCGCATCGCCATGTCGTCGAGCATGCGCTGACGCAGCGGGGTAACGGGTCGGTCGGTCGGTTGAGTCGCCATGATGAGTTCCTCTGGTTGAAGGAACTCCATCGTCTGCCGCCGCCCCCGCACGGCCAAACCTCAGCGCAGGCCCGCTACCTCACCGCAAACACCACTGCCGCGCAGCGGCTTCGTGCTGTGGGTCAAACTTAGGTGCGCGCGGTCAACGGCGTCCACGGAGGCACCTGCTGGTCGTGCCATAGCCGCAGTCGCCGCCAGTCGGGTGCATCGTAAACTGCCCTTCCGCCCCCAGCTTCGCCTACGCCCGGTTGACGCTCTGCAGGCCCAGCCAGCCGGCGATGCGGCTCAGCTCCTCGTCGAGCCGGTCGCCCGTCTCCGGCGGCGCGCCCGGCTCGTAGTGGCGTGACTGGACCAGGAGCCGGCCGTTGGCGCGATCGGCTTTGAGGTCGACGCGGGCGACGATTCGGTCCCCGAGCAGGAACGGCAGGACGTAGTAGCCGTGAATGCGCTTCTCGGCCGGCACGTAGATCTCGATGCGGTACCGGAAGCCGAACAGCCTCTCCGTCCGATCCCGTTCCCAGATCAGAGGGTCGAACGGCGCGAGAAGCGCCTGGGCGTCGATCCGCCGGGGACGTCGCGCAGCAGGATCGAGATAGGCCGGCTGCTTCCACCCCTCGACGCGAACCGGGAGCAGCGCGCCCTCGTCCACGAGCCGTTCGATCGCGACGCGCGCGTCGACGACGCCCAGACGGAAATAGTCGCGCAGATCCGTGGCAGTGCCGATGCCCATCGCCTGCGCCGACCGCAGGACCAGCTCGCGAAACGCATCGGCATCCGACGGTGTCGGCAATCCGAGGATCTCGGCAGGCAGTACGCGCTCGGGCAGATCGTAAATGCGCTCGAAGCTGTTCCGGCGGGTGTTCGTCGTCACGTGCCCAGCCCAGAACAGCCATTCCAGCATCCGCTTGCTGTCACCCCATTCCCACCATCCGGGACGGCTGCGCCCGTCCTCGAAGTCGGATGCGGAGGCGGGACCATCGTCTCGGATGCGGCCGAGGAGAGCCTCGGCCTCGGCGCGGCGCTCGCCGGCGAAGACGCGCATGCCGGTCCAGCCAGCCTCGCCGCGATCGGCCCGCGCCATCCGCCAGCGGAGCAGCGGATGGATCTCCAACGGCAGAAGCGACGCCTCGTGCGCCCAGTATTCGAAAAGCCGTCGCTCCGATCTACGACCCCATGCCGCGCGATCCAACAACGTCCGCGGGTAGGCGCCAAGGCGTGAAAAAGCAGGAAGATAATGTGCTCGCGACAGCACGTTGACGCTGTCGATCTGGAACAGCTGGATCCTCCCCAGCGTGCGACGGAGATGCCCCTGGTGGACAATCGCGGGATGCGGCGATCCGAACCCCTGCGCGGCGAGCGCGATCCGGCGCGCGGCGGCGACGCTCAGCACCGGAATGGTCATCCCTCGGACGATCGTTTGTCCGGTACCTGACCGATCAGCGCCACATGCGCCAACCGCAGGCTGATCAGCCGCACAGAGTCATCGCTGGTCAGCCCTCCCCACGCGAAGGCAGACCGGCGGCCCCAGACCTCGCTCGCGATGCGGGCCGCAAGCCGGGTCAACTCATGAACGGTCGGATCCCTGCCCTCGGCCATGCAGGCGATGATCTCCGGCGCGATATTCGATTGGTTTTCGCTCACGCCGGTCCTCCGTCCGGACGCCAGTTAAGCGGCTTCGCGTTCGATGGAAGTGCAATTCCCGGCAATGCGACGAGCGGCTCGTCGATGGCGCCCCGACGCCTTTGCGCGACCGTCTGGATAAACGGCGGCCGGTGCTGCAAAAGGCTGACCGAGAAAAGGGGCGGAGATGGGGTTCAGGTTCCATAGGTCGGTGCGGATCATCCCCGGCATCCGCCTCAATTTCAGCAAGTCCGGCGTCAGCACCAGCATCGGCAGAAACGGCGCCACCGTGAACCTCAGCAAAAAGGGCACGCGCACAACCGTCGGAATTCCCGGGTCCGGCCTCTCCTATTCGACGCTCACTCCGCACGCGGCGCGGCCCGCGAACCTGGTGGGTGGAACGCCCGCCCCCTCCAGCGGCGCTGGCTGGGTGGTGGGCATCGGCGCGGTGCTCATCCTCGGCCTCATCGGCCTGTTCGCCGCGTCGCCACCGGGCGCGCCGACCGCGCGCCCTGCGACGGTTGCGCCCATCGCGACGTCGTATGTCACCGCTCTCGCGCTCAACTGCCGCTCCATCGCCGGACCTGCAGGATCAATCGTGAGAACGCTCGACAAGGGCGCCGCCGTCAGGGCGACCGCGACCACCAACGGCTGGAGCAAGGTGTCGAGCGCCGGTGCCGGCGACTGCTGGGCGCTGTCGCAATTCCTGTCCCCGGACGCGCCGACATCGCCTGCGACCGACGCTTCTCCGCTGGTCGGGACCGTCGGCAGCCGCCACCACGCCCGCAATCTCCCGCTTCTCGGCGGCGCGGTGCTGGGAACCTATGGCGCACATCACCACCGCATCTCGCATAAATCGCACCAGACGCTGGACGGCGGCTGCCCGTGCGGCGTCGGCGGGGTTTGCATCGGACCTCGCGGCGGCCGCTACTGCATCACGAGCGGCGGCAACAAACGCTACGGGGTCTGACATCGGCGCGGGGTCCGACGGTCGCCCATGATCATTGACCCGGCAAATTCCACGCCACCGAATTCGTCCAGGATCCGGCAAAAGTCTGCCCGGATGGATCGCGCGCCGGGCTGAACCGTGCGCGACGCATCATGAGCCTGCACGTCGCCTGATCGAGATCGGCGAAGCCGCTCGACTGGGTGACGTCGCAACCGTCCACGCTTCCCGCCTGCGAGACATGCAGGGTGACGGTCACCCGGCCGGACTCGCTAGCCCGCAAGGCTGCAGGCGGATAGTCGTCGGACGTGATCCAGTCTCCAGGGCTTCCTTTCGGGCGTGGTGCCGACTGGAGCAATTGCATCGGGTAGGATGGCGCCGGCGTGGCCGACGTCGGATCCGGTGATGGCGCCGCGGCGTCCGGAGCGGCCGCGCCTGCCGAAAATCCCGTTAGCTCCGACAGGCGCCGTCGATATGCATCCGGAAGGCAGGTCGCCGCATCCGCGGCAGATGCGCACGCATCGCGCTTCGCGATCCAGTCCCGCTGACCGTCGATCAGCCTCAGTCGCTCCTCTCCGGAAAGGCTGGCCCTGAGCCTCCTGTATGAACCGCCGATCTGGTCGTCGAGCTTGCGCAGCGCCGTATCGCCGCAGAGCGCCTGCGCGAGCCCCGTCTTCCCGTCGCATGCCGCCGCTGCCGCCGCGCCGGCCGGCTTCAGAACCTTCTCCGAGACGAATAGGGTCCTTCCATCCGGACCGGCGAAGGCGATCCAGCCGCTGCCGTCGGGCGCGGTCGACCGGCCGATGGCGGCAACGCTCGTCCCTCTCTGAAGATGCTCGACGACGGCGTCGCCGTCAGGCGCCTCGCGCGCGTTCACGGCGCCGATCCTGCCCTTCGGTGCGACGACGAAGCCGCGCGGCGGATCGTATTGCTCCATCGCCGCCTGCGCCTGCGGCGGAGCCTGGACCACCGGCGCCGAGAGCCGGCGCGTCGGCATGTTGGCAATGCCAACGACGATCGCCAGAACGGCGAGTACCAAGATCGCCCAGGCGAGCGAGCTCATCCGCTTCAGGCGGCCACCGATCGTCGGATTGACGATGTCGTTGTCGACCTGCGCCTGGAGAAGTCCGGCATGCATCCGGACGATGGGCTGGTCGACCGTCCGCCACCGCATCAGCACCGTCTGCGATCCCGTGCGCAGCTCCTGGGGGCCGCGGCTCAGCCGATTGCGAAGCTGCTCCCCCTTCTGCGCGGCCTCGCGGTTGATGCGATCCCTCTCGCGGGCATCGGTGGGGTTGGGGCGGGGATCATAGACGAACCGGGCCTCGATTCCACGTCGCCAGGTCTCGAGCGCCTTCGCCTTGCTGGGGCCGAACCCGTCTATCCGGAGCACGCCCGAATATGTGACGTTGAACGCGCTATCGATACCCCATGAAGCCAGGGCCGCCGTGAGGTTCGGGCCGATGCCCCGGATCTTCGCGGCGCCGATGTGGTGGTTCTCGAGGAACGACTTCAACTGGAAGTCGCGGCGATGCGCATCGTAGTTCGCCAGCTGCGCGCGAAGATCGTTCGGGAGCGCCTGAAGTTGCCTGTGCGCATCCGTCAGCAATTGCTTGTTGGCAAAGACCTCCGGCGCCCCGCACCGACGATCCCAGTCCGTCAGCGCCTGGGCCCACTGGGTCTCGGCCTGCGCCAGGCGCTTCCGATAGACGTCGGCCGACTTCGGCGTCCCGAACAACATGAACAGGCCGACCGCGCCGAGACCAAGCCAAAGGATGGTCAGCGCCGGTGCGGTGGCGATGCCGACGATCCCGCCCGCCACGAAAGCGATGGCCCAGCCGCGTCTTGTCGTCACCTTGCCGGCCGCCGTGACGGCGGCGTCCGACGGTGCCACGCTCAGGTCCGGCAGCAGCGGATCCGGCGGTGTCGCCGGCGGCAGTTGCACCGCCTCGATCGCCGCCCACACGGTGCGGAGATCGAAGGCGCCGGTCAGCGGCGCGGTGGCCGACGCCGACTGTGGCGGCAATCCCGGGAGGAAGAGGACGAGGCCATTGATCGCCTTCTCCATACGGCACCATGGGCAGGCCGGCGCCGTCGCCGAATAGTAGTGGAGCTCGTTGTCGCCACACCGCCTCAACTGCGTCTCGAAGCGCTCGAGCAGCGACACCCATTCGGCAGCGCTCGGTCGCGTCGTCCCCTGATCGAACGCGGTCTCGAACGCCTGCATGATCGGCGCGGGGAAATCCGAGAGAAGCGCCGTCCCCGGCGGAGGCTGCATGCCGACCGCGCGCTTCAGCGAATAGGCGAAGCGGTATTCCGCGATCGCCTTCTCCATCGGCATCTCGCCCGCCGCCTGGTAGCTGCCGACGAACGGATGGCGGCCCATGAACAGCAGCTGGAAGATGATCACTGCGATGCCGAAGGCATCATGATTCGGCGTCCGCGTCACACCCGCCAGGCTCTGGCCCTGCAGTTCCGGGGGCGTGTATTCGGGCACGCCGACCTTGCAGAGATACTGCGTTCCACCCTCGCTGACCTGGAAGCTGTCGGCGTCGATCAGAGCCACGATCGCGCGATCGGAGACCAGCAGCGAGCTGTGGTTGATGTCGCCGATGACGCAGTTGCGGGAGTGGACGTCGGCCAGCGCGCGGGCGACGTTCTGGGCCGTGTGGATCAGGAAGCGGTAGTCGGCGCCGGGAAAATGCTGCTTCCGGTCTAGCGGCGAATAGAGGTGGTGGATCGGCTGGTGGCCGCTCACGAGCTTCATCAAGAAGCCCGCGAAGCGGCCGTTAGCGTCCATCACCATCTCGCTGGGAAAGGCGACCAGACTGCTGTCGCGGGCGAGGCCCGCCCGGATCATCGCGGCGATCTTCGACTGCCGATCGAGCACGTCGGCGACCGTGTAGAACTTGACCGCCTGGCCCGCCGCGTCATCGATGGAGTAGACCTCGCCTTCCCCGCCCTTGCCGACGCGTGGCCCAACCCGGAGGGGACGACTTCCCACGAAGAGCGGCGGCGGGCTCATCGCAGGACGGCGAGAACCAGCGTCTTGTCGTCGTCGGTGCGCTCGTTGATCACTGCGCTGTCGAGATAGGCGGCAAGCTTGGGAGAAAGAGCACGATCGGTCCCGGTCTCAGAGCGCTCCTCCAAGGGTTTGATGATGCCGCGGAAAAAAGGCTGGTGCGGCCGCTCGGCGCCGAAGTCGAGCGCCAGACGCTCGATGCCATCGGTGAAGCTCGCGACCGCGTCGATAGCGACATCGCACCGTCCGATGCGCAGCTGGACCTCGGGCTCGTCGGTGACGAAGAAAGTCGTCGAGGCATATTGCCCCTGCGCCGGCCAGCTCAGGGAGCGCCAGTAGCCGCTCTCCCTCTCGCGCGCGACCGAGCAGCCGTCGCCGACATGCGCGACGAGCGTCTGCGACCCGTCCGTGATGGTGACGACCACCGTCGCGGCGAAGTCGCGCATCGCCAGCCCCCGGCGCTCCGCGGCGACACCTATCCGGTCGCGCGCCGCATCCAACCAATGCCAGAGATCATCGTCCGACGGAAAAGCCTCGGCGGAGGCAAAATGGCCGCGCAGGCTCGTCGCCAGCGTTCGGCATATGAGCGACGCCCCTTCCCCGCCATGCGTGGAACTGCCAGCCCCATCGGACACGATGGCGATCAGCGTCGAACCTTCGTGCACCGCGAAGCTGCTGAACGCATCCTGCTTCCTCGTGTCCGATCTGACGTGCGACACGCCCCGGCAGGAGGCTCCCGCCCAGGCCCAGAGTCCCACGTCAGCCGGCCACCGCCCAGCCATCCGGCGCAGTCGGATTCGATAGCGGCACCGGCTCTCCCGGGTTGGACTTCGACACCGAGCTCAACGATGCCGACAGCCAGGCGAACAGCTCCTTGAACGCAAGGCCCCGGAGCTTGAGCGGCGCGCGCGTCGCGATCTTGGCCAACACCCCCATGTCGGCATCCTCGACGCCAACCGCGTAGAACATGAACTCCTTGGCCGCCTCGCCCGCCGCGATCGTCGCGGTCGCGGCAACGACCGAATCCGTGGGCCCGCCATCGGTAATCAGGAACACCCACGGACGATAGTAGGCGACGCCGTTCGCCTTGTATTCCGCCTTGCGCCGACGCAGCAGCTCGATGCCCATCTGGACCGCCTCGCCCATCGGCGTCGCGCCCTCGGGCCGCAACACCGGCGGGTAGAAGCTCGTCACCGTCGTGAAGTCCGACACGACCTGGACCGGGCCGAACGTGACCACGGCGACCTCGACGCGCTTGGCCGCCAGCGTGTCCGTCGCGAGCTCGTCCTTGAACGCCGCCAGCCCCGCGTTCAGCTCCTCGATTCGCGCTCCGCTCATCGACATCGACGTGTCGAGAAGCAGGAGACACGGGCAGCGCGGCTCCGGGTTCTCGGCGAATTCCGCGGCGCCGAACGGCGTTTGTCCAAAATCAGTCACACGAACCCCCAATACACCCTTGGCCATCTTAACGGGGTCGTCAGCCCACCGGAAGGCAGGAATGCATCAGCGCCGGCGACGAAGTCCATAAGCCTCTAGAGCGCCCGCCGGTGCCGGCGTTCTCAAAGCGCCTCGTCTTAAGCCAGCACGGCAATCACTGTCACGATCATGAGATCGCCGGCCCTTGTCGATCACGCCCAATCTGCCAGCTAATGACACCTTCGCGCATGATGCCGCCGACCGGCTTGCCAAGCTGCCGCTCCAACGTCGGACGCCAGGGCACGAGCGTGAATTCGTGGGCCTTCTCGATCAGCGCGAAGCGGCCGCTGATGAGATCAACACGGCGCTTCAAAATGCCCTCGATGCGTTCGCCCGCCTTCGCTTCGGCGAAGTCCAGTCCAAGCTCATCGGACAACTGCCCGGCGACGCGAAGCAACTCGCGTCGCCGGAGGACGCCAAGAAGGTTGGCACGATAGCGGATCGCGCCGTCCTGTTCATCGGCCAATCCCTGGTCGACAAGCCAATGTCGGCGCAGCGCCTGCGCTGTCCGAACATCATGGCCAAACCCGGCATCGCGTATCGGCGCTTCTGCGTTGCCGCCCACTGCACCGACCAGCGAGCGATCGAGCCAGGTCGCGGCATCCGCGCGGCTCATGCGCTCGATCGGCGTGACGGAAAGGGTCTCGATCACGACCGGATGGTCGCGCGCCTGCCGCTTCTCGAACGCGGCCGCGCGATCGAGGTGATCGTCCGCGATCCGCCAGCTGCCGTCGGGCTCCCGCTCGACGCTACCGGTCAATCGCCGCATCGCTTCCAGGCGACGAACGTACGTCTCGGCAAAACCTTGGGTGGCAGTCGGGTCGTGCCGGAGATGATTGTCGATCGAGTACACACCGTCATTGGCGCGTGCGACGGCATCGATCGCACGGTCGGCAGCCCGAATTCCGTTCGGTCTCACCGTCACCCGGACGATCGCTCCTTCCGGTGTCGGCTCGATCGTGTCGCCGCGCCCCCCATCGACATAATGCGTGTGCCCATCGACGCCATCGATCAGCAGGTAGTGGCGATCGCGATGTTCGTCGGCGAACCCACGCTTGAGCACGCGCCCGACGAGCGACCGATTTGCGTCGTCCAACGGGTCGAATATGCGCTGGTCGACGCCGGGTCGGGACCGCATTGCCTCGGTCAGGTCGCGCTGCATCGTCCGAATGATGTCGCCACGTTCGCCGATGGCGCGCAGCGTCGCCTCCAGATCGTCTGCGAGCTGCCATCGCCCTTCGCCGGTATCGACCGCCAGACCCATGTTCCCGAGCTTTTGCAGCCGGCCGGCCCGAAGCGATTGCTGGAAGGGATCGCGATCGGCGGACATCACGATGTTGTCCGCATCGTGATCGCGGAGCAGTCGGCGATCGATCGTGGTCAGCCGCTCGGCCGTTATATCGTGGCGCAGCCGGGCCTTGATCTCAAGGTCGGTCCTTGGTCCCAAATCGAGGTTCACGATCTCGGCCGCGCGCTCGCGAAGGCCGTTCGAGATATACTCGCGCGCGATGATCAGATCGCGACCGGTTTCATCCGCGCCGCGCAGCATGATGTGGGTATGCGGATGGCCGGTGTTGAAATGGTCGACGGCGACCCAGTCGAGCTTCGTGCCGAGGTCCTGTTCGGCCTGGGTCATCAGTCGCCGGATGAGCGGCTTCAGATCGGCATATTCCGAGGCGTCTTCCGCCGAGACGATGAAGCGGAACTGGTGCCGGTCGCCGGCTTGCCGTTCGAGGAAGGTCTCACCGTCGGCCTGGTCGCGTTCGGCCGAGTATAGCGCGCCCGGCATGCCCTCGCGCGTGACCCCGTCACGCTGGATATAGCGCAGGTGCGCGGTAGCGCCCGACAGTCCCTTGGCGCCGAGCTTGACAAGCCGGGTCTTCACGACGACGCGGCGGCCGCGCAGACCGGCATGGCGATCCCGGCTGGAGAGCAGCCGTCCCATGCTCGCGCCACGGCCAATGCGGCTGCCATCGAAGCTGCGCTTGACGACGCCTGTGGCCGCCCCGCCCCGCGCCGCTGCCGCGACCACGCGCCCGAGATATTTGCGGCCTCGGGCCGACCCCCGGGAGCGAAGCCGGCCAAGCCGCGGCTCGAAGTCTTCGTCCGACATCAGTGCGCCCTCGCCGCAGGAAATCGGCGGTCGGACCACAAGTATCCAGCGGGAAAACCACAGGATTTCTGTGGCACGAGCGCGAGAATCTCGTGATCGAACCCAGAGTCTCGCGAAAAAACGATGTGCAGACAGACACTTGGCAGGCCCTGCGAGGGTCTGCTTTTATCTTGCACTCCCCCACCCCCCTTCTCCGTCACCTTCCCCGCCTCAAAAAAAGGAGAAGCGACACCTGACCGGTGCCGCCCCTCCTCCGACGATTGCTGCCCTTCACCGCGCATGTGCCCAAGCCTCCCGCGCCGCTTTCTCGCTGCGAAATGCCCTGCGCGCGATCATTCCGTGCGCCTGTCCCTCGCCGTCCACGATGATGATCGCGGTGAACCAGACACCATCCAGTCGACCGACGATCGCGACTCGATCGAGCTCGAAGTCTTCTTCGTCCTGGCTGTGATACGCGCCCAGAAATCGCTCCGAGAGCCGCGCATCCCAGTGAAAATCCGTGTCCTCCGCCGCCAGAAACACCTCCGCCAATGCCTGTCCGGCACCGCGCCCAAACTCTTGCTCCAACCCGGCGGTCAATACCGACACCGCGTCCGCCGAACCCGCTTCGCCACCGCCAATCGCGGTCTGAATCATTCCCATCACCAAGTCCTTCGTGCCTGTGTTCCCGGAATTGAGAACACAGCTCAGACGACGGGCGGCGGGGCGGCTGTCAGGGCCGCGCAGCGAAGCGAAGCGCCGCGCAGCGGACATGGGGGGAACCGATTTTCGCAGAAAATTGGGGGGCACCCGTGGGCCTTGAGAGCCGCCCCGCCGCCCGTCAGACTTGGCCCATTCGAGACGAGCCCCTCCAACGCTCGCAGTCATGGCGTGACGCCCCCAACAGCGAATAGCGACGGCGCAGCCGGACGATCCGCTTCTGGCTTGGGTGCCGGCTGTTGATCGTGGCGGACAACGAACAGCCTCTGCATTGCCGCCAGCCTTTCGACGGCAGGCGTCGCCGGTGGCTTTCCCGTGACGGTCGCGAGATAGGCGAGTGTCTCGTCGGGAAGACGCTTGCCCGTCGCCAGCGCGCCCGCATAGCGTGTCGGTCCGGCATTATAGGCGGCGAATAATCCTGGGTAACCGAACCGGTCGTACATGAGCCTGAGATAGGCGGTGCCGGCGACGATATTGTCGTGGGGATCATCTGGGTCAGCCCCCAAGGCATAGGCTCGGCGCATGTCAGCCCAGGTTGACGGCATCAGCTGCATGAGACCAATCGCCCCGGCCCGACTTCGGATCGGCACGCCAGCGAGCGCCGTTCGCCCCCCGCTTTCCGCACCCATCACGCGCATGATCCAGGCAACGGGAATGTCGAAACGCTGCGACGCCTCGGCAATCATCGGCCCCCAGCGCGCGACCTGATCAGACTGCGGCATGCCCCCGATTGTCACGACCGCGAGCGCGCCCAGAAGACCTAGCGCGCCCACAGGAGACGCGCCCGGCCGATGATATCGCTTGCCTGCGTGATGCCGAAATAGCGGCCGTCGAACGAGGTCGGCACCGACGGCATGACGAGGAAATACTCGCGGTCATGGAGGATATGGCAGCCATTCCACCACGGCATTGGTCGGCCGGCGGCATCGACAGACTGCCGCGATACCAGCCACAGTCCGTTGACGAATATCCGTGTCGCCGACGCGCAGACGATGTCGCCGGGGCCGGCTGCCACCTGCTTCACGAGTGGGACGCCTCTGGGCAGATAGTGCCGGTCCGCCGCCAGTTTGCGCATCGCCAGAGGCAGTTTGGCGATGACGATGTCACCCGGTGTGATATGCGCGCCAGGATGCACGATATAGAGCCCGACCGGCGCACTGGCGCTCGCGTTCCACACGAAACGCGGTGCTGGCGGCACGACGATGTTGATGATCAGCAGCCACAAGCCGAAATTGATCGCCAGCGCCCGTTTCAGAGTTCGTCCCCGTTGCTTGTCGCGACGGATTTGTTCGCCCCACCGGATCAGCGGCAGATCGGTTGCGGAATCGCGCCGGCGGGTCACGAGCGCGGCTCCTTCGCGCGCGATTGCGACCAGCTCTGCAGGTCGTCGATATGATATTGCGTCATTGCCGAATGGTGACGCGGGATCGGCCCTTCGCCGCGCGCACGCAGCATCTGGAGATGCCGTACCGAGACGCCGAGATAATGGGCCGCCTGGGCTGTGTTGAGGTAGGGGCTGCCGCGCTTGGCGCGCTCCGCCCGCTCGATATCGTCGTCCATGTCTGGCTCCCCGCCGACCACGTCGGCAAGATGCTGACGCGCCTGAAAGAGCTGCCGTCGCGCGAGGGTCTTGCAGAGGTACGAATATCGGGGGTGCCAGAATCGTACCCCTTATTGCCGAGACTGGAAGCGGTGCCCGACTGTCGGCAGGATTGGGATGATGAACGGATCTCCACCGAGCCGGGCCTTCGAGCCAGTCGTGAATGCCGATACAAGGGTGCTACTTCTGGGCAGCCTGCCCGGTCAGATATCGCTTCGGGAGAGTCGTTATTATGCCCATCCGCAGAACCAGTTCTGGCGGCTGATGTCGGGCGTGACCGGCGTAGATCTGGCGCCCCTAGCCTATAATGATCGCCTCGACGCGCTTCTCAGAGCCGGCGTCGGTTTGTGGGATGTAATCGCCTCGGCACACCGTCGCGGCAGCCTCGACAGCGCTATCGAGTCGCCGGAAATTCGCGATCTTGCAGGCATCATCACGACGCTTCCCGAGCTGCGGGCGGTCGCTTTTAATGGCGGGACGGCGCTGCGCTATGGCCTGAAACAGTTCGGCAAATCCGCCCCGATCGCCGTCCTCGCATTGCCATCGAGTAGCGCGGCGCACACCATCGACATGCCGGCAAAGCAGAAAATCTGGGACGAAATGCGTGCCTATCTGGTCTGACGCGAAGGTGCCTCAGGCTGCCTGTTCGAGCGTCGTCAGCCGCTCACGGCAGACCGTGTCGACGATCTCCAGCAACAATTTCACCCTCGCGCCGAGCCAATCCAGTTGCTCGGCGGTGATCACGTACTGACGCGAATAGCGCGCTTTCACATAGGCGTCGTGGAGCAAGGCATAGGCGCGGCGCTCGGCTTTCGATGCGTTGGGCCAGATCGTTTTGAAGCGAGGCTCCCTGTCTTCCGCCATGCGTCGCAGCCGGTTCAGTTGGTGGGTCTTCGGGCTGTAGAGTGTGCTGGTGAGGATGAAACAGTGATAGGCTCGCTCAGCGGATTGGTGGAGAAGGAACGCCGACTCCTTCATCATGTCGCTGGCCAACGCGGTCGCGGACAAACTCATAAAATTGCGCGCGCTCGCGAACCATTCCTCGAAATAGTCGCGCGTTTCCTGAAGCGCCTGCGCCGCTGAGAGAGGCTGCGGTGTCGCGAACGGGTGCCCCTCTTCCTCGAACAAGACGATGCCATCGCGCACCGCGTCGATGAAGAAATAGCGGCCGAGCCGGAGCTTCTCGTTCACGTCGTCAAGGCTGTGAACGATCAGGCTCGCGGGCGTGCGCAGCTGCGTTCCCGCCGACAATTCATCGATCAGACGGCGATTGGTCTTCTCCCAGACATCGAAATCGGTGAGGTCCTCATGGTTGACGACGACGAGCAGATCATAGTCGGAGAAGTAGCGGCCGACCGGATCCTCGACCCAGTTTCCCCGCGCGTAGGACCCGAACAAAAGGATCTTGAGCAGCTGCGCGTCGCGCAGATGCGGCATGGTCCGGCGTTCGGTCGCGTGAGCGAACCCCTCGCGCACGATCTCGACGACGAAATCGAGTTCGTCGCGTTTGCCTTCCGGCAGGAAGCGGAGTCTGGACGCCATGCATGACAGACTCGCGGGATTTTCCGCTGCTGCCAACCCTAAAATGGCGTCCATTTCTCAACGGCTGATCTCGGCAGACAGGCCCCGCGCCGTCAGGCGCGGGGCCATGTTGCTTCAGTCGGCCGGGTTCCAGATGATGGCGTAGGCGTCATCGTCGTCCTGACCCGCGGCGCGGCCGAGGTTGGCGTAGAGCCGGCGCGGCCCGAACTCCGGGGCCGCGAGGCTGAGCGAGACATAGTCCTTGCCCGACGCCTCGCCGGTGCGAACCCAGCCGGCGCCGACCTCGACACCACCAGCTGACACGCGGTAGTCGGGCTGGCTCTCGCTGGTCTTCGAGCGGTTGGGGATGATCTCGACCTCGGCGCGGATCGAGAGGGTCTTGAGCTGGCCTTTGAAGCTGCCGTTCGACTGCTTGCTGACGTAACCGATGGCGGGCATTTTAATTCTCCGACTTGGTCACCCGAACCTGTTCCGGGCGATGGGCCGACCACAGGACCGGTCACAGGCAGGCGGCGAACCGCCAGGCCGGAGCATAGCGGAGGACCGGAGCGGCGGGCCTATTTGGAGCGCAGCGACCGCGAGGAGCCCGTATGACGGGCGGGGAAATAGGTTCGGCGGCGATGGTTTCTTGCCGACGGACGACCGGTCCAGGTCTTGGCCAAGGAGCCGGACAGGTTGGGCGGATGGGGAGGAAATGCAGCGCTCTTCGACGTCGCGATGCCGGACGACAGCGCATCCGCCAGCGTCCTATCGCGATGCGCCGAACCGAGTGATGTCGCCGTTGATGGCGGAGCGATGCGCCGATATCGCTGTGGCGTGCGGGTTGCGCGGGGCATGCGCGGGATCGGCCAAGGGACGTGGAAAATGGGCCAGACTGCCGAGTTCAGCTTCGATCCCGGGCCTCTCGGGCTCGCCGAAATCACACGACTCGCGCTCGACATGTGGTCGGACATCCGGTTCGACGAGACGGCTCTGGCCCGGCTCCGGCGCGATGGCCTTGCGCTCGATGGCGTCCGACTGCACGGCCAGAGCCCCTATCTGATCGACAGCCCGGATGGACACATGATCAGGGTCCGGGTCGAGCAAAGCGTGGCTGCGGAGACGCTGCTCGACCTATGGCGGCTGCATTTCGTGCGGGGGCTACGACCACGTAGCCTCGCCGCCTGACCGCGCGGCAAAAGGGGGTCGATAATGGCCGGGACGACGCCACGCGCAAAACTTTCGCTCCGACTGGCCGCATCGCAGGGGGACAGGATCGCGACAGCCAGCGCCCTGATCAAGCAGTCGCTTGATCAGGGTCTATGTCTGCGCTGGAGCTATAATCGCACGGTGATGCGGGTCGCGCCGCAAATCCTTTACACCGACAAGGGCGAGATTTTCGTCGACGCGATCGCGATCGAGAAGAATGGCGAAGCCCCCGACGAGCTCAAACTGGGGCGTTTCAAGCTGAGCGGGTTGTCGGGAATCGCCATCACGACGGAGCCCTTCGCGCCGATGGAGTCGATCGATCTTGGCAGCGTGCGTTATCAGGAAGCTGTGCTGGCGCGCGCCGGCCCATGATCTCGGTGATCTCCGATGCATGGCCGGGGAAGAGAAATCTGTGGCGTGACATCGCTAAGCGCGATCTGCGCCAGCAGCGGGGACGTGGCGCGAGACGGTCCTGATGGCCTTTCTCGACGTCCGTGCGTAGGACATGGGCATTGTTCAGGAGTAAGATATGGAACCGACCGATCTCATCGCGCTGACCGCCGACATCGTTGCCGCCCAGGTCTCGAACAACGCGGTTCCGAGCGGCGAGCTGCCCGAATTGATCGCGTCGGTCCATGCGGCTTTGGCGAAGACCGGAACGGTTGAAGTCTCCGAAGCCGCCCGTGCCGAGCCTGCGGTATCGATCCGCGCCAGCATCAAGCCCGACTATCTGGTCTGTCTTGAAGACGGCAAGAAGCTCAAGATGCTCAAGCGCTATCTGCGGACCAACTACGACATGTCGCCCGAAGACTATCGCGCCAAATGGGGCCTGTCGCGTGATTACCCGATGGTGGCGCCGGCCTATGCCGAGACGCGTCGCGGCCTCGCGCATGCGATCGGCCTTGGCCGCAAGAAGGTCGCTAGCATCGCCGCCCCGATCGTCGAAAACGTCGACAAAGCGGTCGCATCTGCGATCGCGCCGGCTCCCAAGAAAAGGGGGCGTCCCGCGAAGGCGAGCATCGAGAAACTAGTTGTCGCCAAGGCCGTGAAGACGCCGCGCGGCATCGCAGCGGCGAAAGCCGCAGCGCAGGCCCATCTCGGCACGCAATCCGAGACGCCCGCTGTTGCAAAGCCTGACGCCTGACGCAGAAAGCGCCGATCATCAGTCCCTGAAGCGACAGCGGATCGCCGTCATGATCGGGTGCGCCCGTCGCAGATGGGCTCATGTCACGAGCGGACTCCGCAGCCGGTCGATCGCAAGCTTGAGCGACGCCGCGCCGTCACGATCGCGCCCGAACGGGATCAGGCCGGTGCGCACCGGTCCGTTTGCGGCGAGCTGATAGCGTAACGCGAGGGCGTGATGTTCGGCGATCCGCGCGATCGTCGTTGCACGACCGGCCACGGTCAAACCCCCGATCAGACCGCCCAACGGCAGAGCGAGCATCAGACCGGGACGTCTCCGTTCGGTCATCTGGACACTCGCGTCGGTAACGATATCGACGCCCGCAATCTGGCTGACATCAAGCCGGACGGTCGCAAATTCGGTCGACCGATCGACCAGCAGGACATGCCCGGCCGGGATGATCGCCAGAGCGCCGGGAGCGAGATCGGACCATGAGCGTCGAACGGTCGCCGTCGGCGCCCGGAGGGCCAAAGCGGCGTCGAGCGTGTGGGCCGCGCGGCGGTAGCGCACGGAACGCATCGGCGTGAGAATGACTGCCGAGACGATACGAACGATGACTATTCCTGTCAGGCCGAGCAGCACAGCGTTGATCATCGCGAGGATCGGATGGCCCTTGAGCAGGCCCATCGTGAGCGGCATGCCGATGAAGAAGGCCATGATTGCGAGCGGCGTCAGTCCCTCGATCCGTTCGGTCCGCTCGACAAGATCAGCGATGGCGGGATGGCCGGATCCACCGTGCTTCACATCGGCGGTCGGTGGTGAGAATGTCGCCTGCATCGCGGTCTCTCCTCAAAGCGGACGGCGAAAGGCATGCCGTCCGACGGTCCATGACGCGAACGAGTGAAGCCTCCCCCCGATGTGTTGGCCATTCCTGTTTCGAGGAATGGCCAGCCTTTTCATCCCCCCGCGCGCCGAGCGCCCAGCATCGGATGAACAGCGCCCCGCGCTGTTCAGGCCATACCGGGGGATGATGAGGCGCAAATGACTCCAGGCATTCGCGGCCCGGTCCGGGGGACCGGGCAACCTCATCATCCGACCCGGATGCTGGCGCGAGGCGCGCGGCCGGTTTCCTCATCCGGTGACGACCAGCGGCGGGATGATGACATCGGCCTCGCCAAAGTGCGCGAAGATCGCGTCCAGAGTGCCGAGCCGCTCGACCGTCTGGCGATCGATCATCACGACATCATCGCCATCCACGGCGTAGCCGTGCAGCGCGCCGTCACCGCGATGGACGACGCGCTCGCAGCCCCATTGGCCGGGATAGGCGTCCGACCATCGCGCGAAGGCGATACCCGTTGCCACGCAGAAGGCTTCGAGTTCCTCGAACCGGCCCCAGGACACTTCACGAGCGAAGAGCCGCAACGGTTCGCCCTCATGCCGATGATCCGGCGCGAATATCGGGCCGTCCCAATCGGTGGAAAGAATCTCGCCCGCAATGCACAGAGCAAGGTCCTGGTAGGTCGCGGCATCGATCGTGCCGCCAAGGGTAATTGATGCCGACACACGGTCCGCCATCGTCCGTCTCCTTATATGCCGCGCGCCCGGCGCCCGCAGGGCAAAGGGCGCGCGGCCGAATTTTAGGTTCCGAAAAGGACGGCGACGGAACGCCGCCGTCCCATCATCATGCCGCGAGCCGATCGGCCTCGGGGTCCGGCAAGAGCGCTGGCACCGCCGCCTGCTCGTCGGAGTCCGATCCTCGGGCGTCCGCATCGAGCGTCGATCGGATCACAGCGAGTGTTTCGGCCGCCGTGACGGTGCCGACGCCACCGCGTGCCGTGTAGGCGGATGGCGCGAAGCGCATCCAGCGCGGCACCCAATGCTCGACCTTGGTTCGACCTTCACTGCCGTCGAGATGCGCGCGGATGATCGCCTTCAACGTCTTGCCCTTCTCCTTGGCATTGGCGCGGGCGACCGCGTCGCCCGCCACCTCCGCAACGATTTCCCCGAGCACCGCGCGATCGCGTACCGTGTCGAAGAAAGCTTCGTCGGCTTGCCACCAACGCGCCATGTCGGTGCCGATCTGTGCGCCGACCGCCTCGACGATGACGCCACCACTGGCGAGCGTCTCGCCCATCACGACCGACAGGATCGACATCACGGTCTCATCGGGCAGGTCGATCAGCCGCAGAAACAAGGTCGTCGTGCGGGCATCATCGGCGTAGGTGCACAGCGTCGCCTCGTCGTCCGACAGTCCAAGATCGCCCAGCAACGCCCGCCGCGCCACATCGAACGCCGCTTCGGCTGCGCTGCCCTCCGTGCTCTCGGCGATGGCATCGTTGCGCGCGGTGCGCGGTTCGACCGCCACGCGCCAGAGCGACGATCCCGCGCAGGTATGGGCGACCATCAAACGCAGCGCCACGCCCGGGTGGGACAGCAGATCGGCGCGCACGGCGGCATGGCGATGCAGGTCGATATAGGTCTGCATCGGCCCGCTGATCTCGGGCCGGACGGCCTTCACATCGCCGTCGCCGGTCGCGCTGCCGCCGCCGCTACGCGCCTTTGCGGCTTCCTTCCGGCTGACATAGCCTTCGTGGAAGGTTACCTCGCCGGTCGCGCGGACATCGATATAGACGCGGCCACCTTTGCGCTTGGCCGCCTTTTCATATTCCCATGTCGAGAAATGGTCGGATGCGGGTACGATCACGACATCCGGCCAGCCCGTGTCGAGATAGGCGGCGCGGCGTTCCTCGATCGCCGCATTCTGCGCGACCCAGAACGCGTCGGTATCGGCAAAATAGCCGCCCTCACCGAACAGGTCCGTTACGATGCTTCCCGTAAAGGTCGCGAGGTCGAACAGCGCGTGCTTCGTCTGGATCGATTGCCCGCCGAACAGCCACGCCTTCAACTGGTGGCAGCTCGGGCAATAAGCGTCGTCGTCGTCGAACAAGGCGAGCCATGCTTTCTGCTGCGCCTTGCTGGCGAGCGTCAGGTGACGCACGGTGGTGCCGTCAATGTCGCCGCGTTGGTAGATATGACGGATGCGCGGCAGAAGATTGCCGAGCGCCAGCGTGCGACGGATCATCAATTCGGGCAGGCCAAAGGTGGTCGAGAGATCGTCAATGCTACGACCCTTTTTGACGAGCGTAGTGAAAGTTTCCCAGCGGGTCACCTCGTCTGGATCGAGCCGGGCGATGTTCTCGATCAGCGAGGCTTCCAGCGCTGCGGCATCGTCAGGCTTCTGGACTTTGGGCGAGCGCAAGGGCGCGGAGGCGCGCAGCGCGAGCCGGTCGGGCGGCAGGATCGGCGCGACGCCGGGCACCAATGTCTGCCGGCCGATCGGCGTCGGCTCGTCGGCGAGCGGTGGGCGTGGTGTCACGCCGCCAGCCTCCCCGCTTGGGCTGCGGTTTCGCCGTCGCGTAAGGCGAGAAGATAATCGGCGGCTTTGCTGGCGGCGCTCGCCGCGCGGAAGATGGCGCGATTGTCGCCGCGCAGCACGTCGAGTAATCGCGAGTAGCCGATAATGTGAAGGAACGCCGCCGGTGCACGGTTTTCACCGTGTTGTAGCGAGCGTCCTTCTCATTATTTAGAGTGCGTCGAGCCAAGCGAGCACACTGGCGTCTTTCTTCCAGGGCGACGGTTTGGTCGATGCGGACGGGATGCCAACCTTTTCAAGCGCCCGCCGTTTGGCTGTCAGATCGGCCTGGGCATAGTGGTTAGTGGTATCGAGGCTCACATGACCGAGCCAACTGCGGATCACGGTGATATCGACGCCCGCAGATACAAGATGGACGGCAGTGGCATGGCGGAAGCTGTGCGGTGTGACAGTTTTCGATCCGAGCGAGGGTGTTGTTTTCGCCGCGGCTTCCACATAGGCAGCCAGCTTGTATCGGACCCCGGACGCGCCGAGCGGATCGCCATAGCGGTTGACGAAGAGCCGCTCATTATCGGCTCTGGGTTGCCGCTCCAGCAGTTTTTTGAGCAACGTGATCGTCTCGGGCCAGAGCGGGCATATCCGTTCCTTCCTCCCCTTGCCGAACAGCTTAACGCAGCTTGGCGCCTCGAACCGGATAGCAGACGGACACAGATCGAGCGCTTCCTGGATCCTCGCCCCGCTATTGTAGAGGAACGACAGCAACGCATGATCCCGGGCACCTTGCCTCCTCTGCTCGTCAAAGCGAAGCCAGAGGTTCACAGAATATAATGCGCAGCAATGCTTGCCTTGAGCGGCAGGTTTTCGCGCGTTCCCGCGCAACGGCAACGTTCCTTCACATTATCAGCTGCTCGTGATTACTAAAGTTATGCCGAGCTGGGCATAACTGCAGCCAAGACCCGAGATAATCGGCGTGACGGACGGTCGGCACGATGCCCAATGCTGCGCACAAAAAGGCCGAGCCCATTTCCGCGACGAGTTCCTCGCGGGCATAGGCTTGCGTGCCGAACGCGCCCGACTGGTCGCGGGCGAGACGCGTCTTACCCCCGACCCAATGCGTCAGTTCGTGCAGCGCCGTCCGGTAATAATTGATCTGCTCGAAGAAGGCCGGTTGCGGCGGCACCTGTATGAAATCGGCGGACGGGACATAATAAGCCTTGGCGCCGCCGATGCGGAAATCGGCGCCGCTGGCCGCGATCAGCTCCTCGGCGACGGGCACGATCTCGCGATCGGGCAAGGGTGCTGGATCGGCGGCGAGGCCATCGCGCAGGCCGTCGCATTGCGCGACGTTGAACACGGTGAACCGCTTGAGGAACGGCACCGCTTTCGGATCATCACCGGATTGTGAAGCTTTCTCGGCTTCGCCCTTGGGAATGAAGCGATCGGCATAGACGACGGTCGTCCCCTGCTCACCGTTGCGGACGCACCCGCCCGCCTCCAATGCCTGTTTGAACGTAAGCCAGCTTTGGGAAGGGTAGGCTCGGGCGATTACCGAACCCCACAGGATCAGGACGTTGACGCCCGAATAGGTGCGCCCGGTCAGCGCATTGCGCGGCAGGCCGGGAACCGCTCCGCCCTCGACACGCCCCCAAGGCTGGACCCACGGCATCCGGCCCGCCTCCAGTTCGGCGATGATCCGGTTTGTCACGTCATCATAAAGCGACGCGCGAGGCTCGCGCGCGCCGGGCGCTGCGGCAGCGGATCGCGCCGCGCCTCCTCCCGTCTTTCCCCGTCCGACGCGCGCGCTGGTGCTGCTGGTGGAACGCATGGCCTGTCTCCATCCCGCCCAAAAACCCACAAGCCTTCCCCGGAAAGCGGGGGTGGGCGGCAA
Organism: uncultured Sphingomonadaceae bacterium; assembly: GCA_903871605.1. Lineage (GTDB taxonomy): Bacteria > Pseudomonadota > Alphaproteobacteria > Sphingomonadales > Sphingomonadaceae > Solisphingomonas. The sequence continues at coordinate 60,477 of CAIQHF010000036.1, read as the reverse complement.
GCGAACGGAGAGGCCCACACTGGACGGGGACGGCACCCGTAAGGGGCGTAATGGAATGAAGCAGCCGGGCGCAGCACGGCTTGCCGCCGCCGGCCATGGGCCTAGCAGGGAGCGTCGACCACCCGCGCTTGCCGGGAAGGCACCGACAACGCCGCCGCGCGAGCGGCGACCGCAAAGGGGCGTTACGGGGCGAAGCCCCGTAGAAGGGGTCCGGCGAGACCGAAGGGCTCGGCGGCAGGGGAAGGCCTTCCCCTAGCCGGGCTCGGCCCTCAGATTCCAGAGCTTCTGGTGACGGGAGTCGACGAGCTGATCATACGCGCAAGCTGCCGCGGCGCCGGGTTATCTCCGCGTCGCAGCGGCCGTCTCTCGGGCGTCAGACGGTGGCTACCCCAGCTTCATTGTCGCGATCCGGACAGAGATGGAACGCGATCAGCAGTTCCAATTGGTGCAACCATATCAATCTAGATTAGTTATTTTCCCGTTGTGCGCTCATTCTGGGGCGCCGACGGTGAGAGCGAGGACGCTCTCGATCAAGGCGCGGGCGGGGGCATGACACAACTCAAGATTCTGATCGTGGAAGACGAGCCCATGGTGGCCCTCGCCTTGACGCTGGCGGCCGAGGACCTCGGTTTGAGCGTGGTCGGACCGATAGCGCGCGTATCAGAAGCCTTGGAATTGCTCGGCGAGGTCGCGATCGATGGCGCGGTGATCGATGCCCAGCTGCTGGATCGCGACATCACACCGGTCGCGCTCAGGCTTGCCGAGCTCACTGTACCGTTCGTTGTCTACACGGGCACCGGCCTTCCGGCCGAATTGGCCGAGACCTATCCAGATGCGCCCGTCTTGATGAAACCGACACCTGTGGAGGAGGTCTTACGGGACCTGATTGTCAGAATTCCACCGCCGGCCGAGGTTTTGATGATGCCCGGCCCGGCGTAGATTGTTGCGCGCGTGCCGTTGATTTCGGCCGATCCTCCCGCGTCCCCACAAGCCGATCGCGGAAGAAGACGCGCCAACTTCGCTACTGCGGATGACCCCCCACGCCCGCATATTTGTGGTTGCGGTCCCCGATCAGGGTTTTAGACTTGCTCGCGTACCGGGCGACACGTCAGGTGCCGGGGCGTGAGAACCCCGCTAGAAGCTATGAATTCCATTCGGTTGTCCGGGTGGCCGATGTGCATGTCCAAGCGCCTCCGGGCGCTAAAGGCATCGGCGCAAGTGCTTCAGCTTGTTCTCAACTCCCGGCACCCCTTGTCGCCGTTCAGCGAGAAAACGGCATGCCGAGGGACGACGACCAGTGTAGCAGGACGACGATACGGCAACCTGCCGTCGCCGACGACGGTGCGCGCCGGTGACGCTGGACGACCCCCTGCCTCCAGAAGATTGGGCTGGCTATGCGGAGCGTACCGATGTCGATGCGCTGTACCGCGAGTTGAGCCCGAGGCTGACGCGCTTCTTCTCGCGACGCGTAGCCCCACAGGATGTCGCCGATTTCGTTCAAGAAACGTTCCGGCGGCTGCTCGGCACGGCGGCGCAGAACCATTTGCGGCTTGAGAACCCCGAAGCCTATCTCCATCGCGTCGCCGATAATCTCGTGAGGGATCAAGCGCGAAAACCGGCACAACGGGCGGCCCATGTGGTGTTGGACGAAGAGGCGATCGCCGGACCAGATCCGCATCACCATCTGGAATCACGCGACAACGTCGCGCGTATCGATGCGGCCATGTTGCGGCTCAAGCCCAAGACCCGCGAGATATTCATGCTCCACCGGCTCGACGGCCTCAGCTATGCCGAGATCGCAACGGTCAAAGGCATGAGCGTGAAGGGCATCGAGAAACAGATCGCGAAAGCGCTGAGTGCGCTGCGACGGCAACTGGACCGGCGCTGATGCCGTTCGCGTGGGGTCGCGAGCACGTCGCTCGCGAGGCGGATATGTGGGTCGCACGCCTGCACGGCCCCGATGCCGATCGGCATTTCGCCGATGCACAACAATGGCGAGCGGCCGACCCCCGCCATGAGGCGGCCTTCCAACGCTCGCAAGCGTTGTGGAGTGCGACGGGCAGCGCGACGCGAACACCGAACCTGTCACGGATGCGGCCATCCCCGCCTGTCGTCGCTCGCGTTGGCGCCGGTCGCCGGCTTGCGTTCGCCTCGTTCATCGCCCTTATTGCGACGGGCGGCGGGGCTATTCTGCTCGAACGAGCGCAGCATCCGACGGTTCGGGAGGATGCGCCGATCGCCAGCTATGAGCAGCCCCGCGCCGTTCGTTTGATTGACGGTTCGATCGTACGGCTCGCCGCAAACAGCGTCGTGGCGCCGCATTTCAACGGCGAAATCCGTGCCATCACGCTGTTGGAGGGAAGCGCGCGGTTCAGCGTGGCGCATGATGTCGCGCACCCCTTCGTGGTCACGGCGGGCGACCGCACCGTCACCGCACGCGGGACAATATTCGACGTGGCGTTGCTGCCATCGGGCCTTTCAGTGACGATGATCGAAGGCATCGTCGAGGTTGCGCGCCCGCCACATTCCGGTGCGGTGCAGGCGACCGTCCGCCTGAAGCGCGGGGAGAGACTGATCGTGACCCATGCGGCCGAGACAGTCACACCGGTACCCGCAGGCATTTCAAACATGGCGGCGACGGACTATCCGCCGACGCCGCTGTCGCGTGTCATCGAGGATGCCAACCGAATGGGCCACAAGCCGATCAGGCTGGGCGATGCCGGTCTTGGCGCGGCCCTGGTGCAGGGTCGCTTCGACCTTACCAATACAGGTGGGCTGGCGCAGCAACTCGCCGCGGCTCTCGATCTCGCGCTGCGCGACGATGGCGGGGCATTCACCCTCGTGAGGTCGCCAATCGGAAAATAAAAACGGGGGGGATTAGTCCCGCCCTTCGCCTTGCGGCCCCGAGGACCGGATCACCGGTCTCAGACAAGGGGGCCGCAATGACATCGACGACCAACAGACGGCTTCGCGCCGTGACGCTGACATTGTTGGTGACGGCCGGCACCGCAAGCGCGCAGGTGGCCGACCATGAGTACAACATCCCGGCCGAAGATCTGGGGAGCGCGCTGCAGGTCTTCGCCCGGCAGTCGGGCGGCCACATCATCGTATCGGCCGAACTCGTGGCGGGCCGGGAATGCGCGACTGTGTCTGGAACCATGTCGGAGAAGGATGCCCTGGCCCATCTCCTCAACGGTAGCGGCCTTCATGCGGACCTCGTGGCTGGTACCTATGTCGTCCGTCGGGATCGACCGTACCCGGTCGCGCAGCACAGCCAGTCTGACGACATCGTCGTCACGGGGACCCGCATCCGAGGATCCGGACCGATCGGTTCGCCCCTGATCACGATCGACCGCGGCGCCATCGAGAAAAGCGGGCGCGCAACCGTTGCGGACTATCTTCAAACTCTTCCACAAAATTTTGGCGGCGATCAGAATGAAGGCAATTACGGCATCAATCCGAACGCCGGTGGCAACCAGAATTACGGCAGCAGCATCGATCTGCGAGGCCTGGGCACAACCTCGACGCTCGTGCTGTTCGACGGAAACCGGCCGGCGCTCGGAGGCAGCACCGGATCCTTTGTAGACACGTCGCTGATCCCCACGACCGCGATCGACCGGATCGAGATCCTGACCGATGGCGCGTCGGCAATTTACGGCACGGACGCCGTCGCCGGTGTGGTCAATATCCGCTTTCGTGACCATCTCGATGGCTTCGAGACGCATGTGTATTCGGGTGCCGCCGGTGGCGCTTATGCGCAGAAGCAGCTTGCCCAGGCAGCCGGCAAGCGCTGGTCCACTGGCGGGGTCATGCTCGCCTATCAATATGACCACCATAGTAGCTTGCCGGGCGCAGACCGGGCAGTCTCGACGGAGGACTTGAGGCCTTGGGGCGGCCCGGACCTCCGATCCCCTTACACTCTCCCTGCGACGATCATCGCGGCGGACGGAAGCCTCTACGGCATCCCGGCGGGTCAGAACGGTCGAAATCTATCGGCGGCCAGTCTCCTGCCGGGCGTCCAATATCTGCAGGATCGGCGAAAGGAGATTGATCTCCTGCCCGAACAGACAACGCACTCGCTTTATGCGGCGTTCGACCAGAAACTCGGAGATGGGGTCAGTCTCTACGGGCGTGCGCTGTATGCGCATCGGTCTTTTTCGAGCGTGTTTCCCGTCCAGCTTCAGTCGCCCGTCACTGTCCCGACCAACAACCCCTTCTATGTCGATCCGATCGGGACGCACCAGCCGGTCGACGTGGAATATGATTTCCAGCCGGAGCTTGGTCGTTACTACAGCACCGGCTCGCTTGACGCCGTGACGACAAGCGCCGGCGCTCGGGCGCATCGTGGGCCGTGGACGCTCGAGGCGAGCGGCGCCTACGGATATCAGGTCCAACGTGAAACCGAGCATAATGGGACCAGTGATGCGCGCATCGCGACGGCGCTGGCCGACACCGATGCTTCGACGGCGCTCAACGTCTTCGGCGACGGCCAAGCCAACGGTGCGACGACGCTTGCCTTTATCCGGGCAACGCGCGGCGAGGTGGATCGCTATCAAGTCTGGTCTGCGAGCTTACGCGCGGACGGCCCGCTCATTTCCCTGCCGGCGGGCGACGTACGTCTCGCGACGGGCTACGAACATCGCGACGAGCGCTTCTCCTCTGATTATCGCAGCGATGCGGACTCCGGCGAACCAGGCGCGTTCATCCACGAACCGACGGCGGGGACGCCCGGCCATCGCAGCATCGAGGCGGTCTACGCCGAGCTCTCGGTTCCGGTGTTCGGGCCTTCAACCGATCATTTGCCCGGTCGGCTCGATCTGTCCGGGGCGGCGCGCGCCGACTGGTACAGCGACGTCGGACGCACGATCAATCCGAAGGTCGGTCTGCGCTGGGAGCCGGTCATGGGCGTGGCGTTTCGGTCATCCTTCGGCACGTCGTTCCGGGCGCCGGGCTTTACCGAAAACCCGGGAACGCTCGGCAATGCCTATGAGGCGCTCCCCATACCGGATCCGCAATCGCCGACGGGGCAGACCGCGGTCATCGCGCAGATCGGATATCCCGCAAAAATCGATCCGGAGAAATCGCGCAGCTGGACGGCAGGCGTAGATCTCAAACCGTCCTGGCTTCCGGGGGTCACGCTGACGGCGAGCTATTTCGACATCCACTACCGCAATCGCATCACCTTTCTGAGCACCGACTATGCCTCCTATCTTGTCCAGCGGAACGTTTATGCGTCGCTGACCCAGGAGAATCCCTCCGCAGCCACGGTCGCGTCGCTTTTCAGCCTGGACAATTTCGTCAACCCATTTGCAATCGCGCCGTCGGCGATCGGCGCAATCATCGACGTGCGGGTGCATAATCTCGCCGAGGAACAAGTACGTGGGGTCGATTTCGACCTCGAGGCAACCCGTCCGTTACTGGGCGGCACGGCAAGTGCGGGGATCAGCGGCAGCCGCCTGCTGGCACTCAACGACAAGGTCGATTCCGCGGCGCCCGTCGACGACGTGCTTGGCACTATTCACCACCCGGTCAAGCTCCGTTTGCGGGGCCATATCGGCTGGAGCGGCCACGGCGTCGATCTCAGCCTGATGCCCAATTATGTCGGCGGCTATGCGAACAATTCGGTTTTGCCGGTGGAGCATGTCAAGAGCTGGACGACGGTTGACGCGCAGATCGGCTATACATTTGCCAGCCCGTCCCCCCTCAAGGGAGCCCGCATAGGGCTCAGCGCCGTCAATCTATTCAACCGGCGGCCCCCTTACGTCTACAACAGTTACTTCGGGTGGACGCTGGCGTTTGACCCCGACCAGGCCAATGCGATCGGGCGTGAAATCGCCGTTCAGGCGACCTTCTCATGGTGATGCCGCTCCTGCTCGCGCTCGTCTCGGCGACATCGACACCGGCGCTCACGGTTCGCGACATCGTCGAGGTGACCGACTTATCCGGCCTCACTGCCTCGCCCGACGGACGCTGGGTCGCGTTTCGGACCGAGCGGCCTTCAATCGCAGCTAACGGCGATCGGATCAGCTGGTACGTCGTGCCAACCGACGGGGGCAGTGCACCGAGACGCGTCGGAGACGGCGGCGGTGCATTGTTCAACGCCGCCGGCGAACTGCAAACCGAAGTGCCGATCTGGGCGCCCGACTCCACGGCATTTTACGCACGCGCGCTCCGCGGCGCCGCCGTTCAGATCTGGAAATATCCTGTGCGCGGCGCAGCACGCCAGGCGAGCCACGATCCGGCCAATGTCGAGACGGTCACGCTGGCTCCCGACGGTCGCGCACTGCTCTACCAGGTCGGCGCTTCGCGCACCGAACTCGACAAGGCCGAACAGCGTTCGGATGACGACGGCGTTGTTGTCGATGCGTCCGTCGACATGACGCAACCGCTGCTGCGCGGCGCGTGGGTGGATGGTCATCTCGCCAGCGAGCGTCTCACGGGTCAGTGGTTCAATCATGGCAATCTGCTATGGCAAACACCGGTGCGAACGATGCGCCTGCCGATCGGCCTGGCTCCGATCCGGATCGGCGCCGAACGTCGCGTGACCGTCGAGCAAAGCTATGAAGGCGGCCACTCGCATCTCGGGATCACAATGCCGGATGGACGCAAGGTCTCCTGCACACTCGTCGTCTGCGCGAATGAGGCGCAGGCCTCGGCGATCGCGACGGGCAATGGTCATGAGCTCCTTGTCACCACCCAGGACAATGCCCGCTATCAGCGGCTGACGTTATGGGATCTGGATACAGGGCGCTCTCGTGAGGTCCTGCACAATGCGGGTCTCATGAGCGGCGGTCGCGACGCCAGCGCGCCGTGCGCGGTCGCCAACAGGCAGGCCATTTGCGTCGCGGCGACAGCCTCAGGCCCTCCTGCCCTCGTGCATGTCGATCTTAGCAACGGTCGGGTCATGTCGGTATTCGATCCCAATTCAAGGTTGCGACGCGCGATCACGACTTCAGCGCAACGGATCGACTGGACCAGCACCCTCGGCACGCGGTTTTCTGGTCAGTTGATCCCGCCGGTGGGCAAACCCCCAGCGAGCGGCTTTCCCCTCGTCATCAATTATTATGATTGCACGGGCTTTCTCCGGGGCGGCCTTGGCGACGAGCTTCCGTTTCTGCCACTCGCCCAAGCCGGCGTGGCGACGCTCTGTATCAATGAGGCGCATGATCCGTCGGGCAGCCACGATGCCGCGTGGGCCTATGATCAGGCCCGCGCTGGGATCGAGACGATCGTCGATCAGCTTGCCGCCAAAGGACTGATCGATCGGTCGAGGATCGGCATGTGGGGCCTGAGCTTCGGCAGCGAGATCGTCATGATGATGGCAATGCGAACGCATCTTCTCGCCGCCGCGTCGATTTCGACGGGTCAGCTTGAACCCGCCTTCTACTGGACCAACGCGGTTCGTGGTCGGGATACGCCGGAGGTGATGCGACAGACTTGGGGTGTGGGCGATCCGGACAAGGATTCTGACGGCTGGCGACGCATATCGCCCGCACTCAACACCAATCAGATCCACGTTCCGCTGCTGATGCAGGTTCCGGAACAGGAAGCGCGCTGGTCGATGGAATTGTTAACGAAGCTCAGCCGCTCGACGACGCCCGTCGAAATGGTCGCCTATGGGCACGAGGCTCACCAGAAGCAGCTGCCCCGCCACAAGGCGTCCGCTTATCAGCGCAATCTCGACTGGTTTCGCTTCTGGCTTCACGGCGGCGTTCCGCCCGCACGCCGCAATGAGGACCAATATCACCGCTGGATCTCATTGGCCGAGCGCTGGCGCGGTGCGAAGTCCCTCGATCTCGCGCACCCATAGCTCCGCATCGGCCAGATCGAGGAGACGGTTCTGCAATAGCGCATCGATCGAATTTGACGCCGCAAAGGCGTGTGTGATCGCTCGGGCTTCGACGAGCCCGGCGCTGACCAGTCGACCGTCGAGCAAGAGTTTGCGGATTCGGCCGCGATCACGTTCGAAGGCCATTGTGACCACGCTGGCGAGATGCCCCTTGTGTCGTCTTGCAAGCACGGGTCCGGGCAGACGCCGAGCGAAGGCGCGACGAACCGGTTCGCGATCCTGGCCCCCTGCCACCCATTGCCAGGAAGGGATGGCGAGACAGGCCTCCATCACCGGCTGACTGAGGAGCGGGAAGACCATGGTGGACAAGGTGGCACGAGGATGACCGGAGATGATCGGATGGGCTCCGATCAATGAACGGATATGGGCGCGCTGGCCGGATGCCATCCGCTGTGGCGCCTCGAGCCACGGGTGATTTCGACACGGCGCGAGCGCATCGCGGGTGAGCAGCAGATCGTTTGCGAGCCAAGGTGACGTCGCATGTCGCTCACGCCACCAGCGACGTCCAAGCGACGCCGCTGCTTCCCAGGCTGTCACCGCCGAGAACTGGATGAGGTTGGTGAAGGCGCCCAGGGCAAGCGTGACGCCGCCAGCCGCGAAAGCGTCGAGCACGGGCGCCGTCGAACGCAGGTAGGCGAAGATATTGTCGCCGCCCGTGCCGCTGAACGAGACGTCGGACAGCGTATCGTGCCGAGCCTTCCTGAAAATGCGATCGAGCCCCTGGAGAACGCGGACACCGGTCGGGCGAACCGCGAGCCGCTCGGACGGCTCAAGCGGATGGATGGCGGTCGGACCGAGATCATATTCTGCCAGCGGAACACCGCAATGGTCCGCGACCAGCGCCGCATAACGCCGCTCGTCACCCTCGAGACTGAGGGTGGCCACGGTGGCGGCACTCCATTTGGTGCCCGACCGGGCAAGGGAAGCCGCGAGTACCGAAGAATCAAGGCCACCGGACAATTCGAGCAGCGCCCCCGAGAAGCAGTGGCTCCATGCCGAGACGACGCCGTCAATCACTCCGGCAAGTTTCACGCAGAGCGCGTCCGGTACGCATGGGCTGTCCGACGGCTGCAGAAACGAAGCCGGATGCCATAGCAACCGGGTGTCCGCTATATCTGCCAGTGTCGAGACTTCGCCTGGCAGTACCTCCGTCAATCCGTCGATGCAGGTCCGCGCGGTAGGCAGTAACGGAAATCGCAGACCATGGCTGAGCGTCGCCCAGTCGACCTTCAGCCGCACGGCGTCGGCGGCGATCAGGAGATCGAGATTCGACGCCACCGTCGGGGTCGGCACGGTGACGACATAGACGGGCATCGTCGCGGAAGGATCGCGGAGAACGCGGCATGCCCCATCGGCCGAACACCAGAGCGCGGCATAGCTTCCCCAGAAATGATCGACCAGGTGCTGGCCGTCCGTTCCGGCAATCAGCGCCTGCTCGCTATGGTCGAGATGGTGAACGGGCGCGTTGTCGCTTCGACGAAATAGGCGACCAACGAGCCAGCCGCCAATGTGATCGAGCGAAACCAGCGGAGTCGCTTCGTCGGTAAAGAGCGAGATGAGGTTGGTCCGGTCCCGTGCGTGCAGACCGAGATCGGACAATCGCTTCGGCATGCCGAACGGCTCGCCTCCGATCGACGCGATAAAACGAGGTCTCATAAGGCCAGGATCGGCGTGTAGGCGAGAACAGAATCCGGGTCATCGTTCAGGATGAACTGATCCGTCTGTACCCAACAATGCGCCAGGAACGGGTCGAGACGTACGCCGATAACCAACGTGGCTCGAGATCCGGCACGCTTGAGCAGTTCGAATAGCGCAAGCGAGTCGGGAAGACAGGCCCGCGACAGCGGAATGAGGACACGCGCACGGGCAAAGACCGCGGCGACCGTGATTGCCGCGATGTCGACATCGACGGATCGGGTGGCCGGAGCCCTCGCGGAGGCCTGGGCAAGCGTTCTCGCCAGCCCCCAGCGTCGCAATCGAAAACGGGCTGACAGGAGTGCGCGCAAGGTCGGAAGGATAGCCCGCTTCGACGGCACGCGATCAGGTAAGCGCCCTGCAGGTATCGCCGGCATTGGTCGCCTCGCGTGCGCAGGTCCGGTCGGCTCTGCCACGAATATTCCGGCCTTGAATAATGCTGCCGTCATGATCGTGTCGGATATTTGATGTCTCTCCAGCTCGGCGACGACCACACGCGCAGCATCACCGCTGATCAGGCGGTAACGGTCGGCCTCTACGTCGAGCAGCACGACGCGGTCGCCGAATGTCGCGGCGTGGATATGGGGAGCAAGCATCGCTGTAGCCCAAGCAAAGCGCGCGGACGGGCAACCGCCCGCGCGCTCGTTTTCAGTCGTCGTCGGAAAGCCCAACGCCTTTGTGGAGGCCGCCCGCTTCCGCGCCGCCGATGATCGAACCCTGGGTTTCCTCGCTGGCAACGCCGAGCTCGACGACGTCGAGCGTGTCCTGATCGATGTTCATGACCATTCTCCTTCTGCCGTCCGGAATTGGATGGCGAGATCAAGCTAGGCTGGCGATCAGGTATGGGAATTTTATACGGCCGGTATTTGCCGAATATACGCATTCATGCGCGCGGCTCGCGGGACCGGAGCGCGGCGGCAATCTCGGCGACCAGCCGGATCCGGCGACGGTGGAATTGATCAACGGCACGCGCGGCCGCAGCCCATTCAAAGCTTGCGATGGAATGCTGGATCGCCTCAACGTCGTCCATCGCCGCCTCGACGATAATCGATTCCGCCCTCCGGACGGCGGCGCTTCGATCGACGAGATTGCTCACCGCCGCCCGATGCTCACGATTTGACGAATAGTCCGCGATGTCGAGGAAGCAGGTGCCGACGGCGCCGGCATAATCGAGGTCGGGCAGGTCCCCGGGGCGATGGCTCGGACCCGGTTTCCGCGAGGCGGCTCGGATCGCGGCATGGATGACATCGTTCGACCATTCGTACATGTCGCGAATAGCGGCCTCATTGACGAGCGGCACCCGAAAACCCTCTTGTTCCCAGCTGTCGACAAGCCGCTCACCGCTGAGTTGCAGCAAGGCGTCCCGAACCGGCGTGCGGCTGGCGGCGAGCCCCGTCGCCAGCCGTCCAGGATCAAGGCGTTCGCCGGGCAGATACTCGCCTGCCATGATGCGTGCTTTGAGCGTGCCGTAGACGCGCACCATCGTGTTGCCGGGGCTCATCTCGTGCCGATCTTCTTAAGCTGTACCGCGCCCCGAACGCGCCGCTGGGCCTCGGTATGATCGGCGAGCGCGGCAGCTTGCTCGGGGAGGAGCGCATCTATCGCGCGCAAGCGATCGGTTGCCCGGCCTTCGAGAACCACGGAGGGACATTGGCCTTCGAAATTGCCAAGGTTGGGGCGATGCTGGCGATAGCCGGCCAGAGCGGCAAGTTCGGGTGGAAAGCTCCGCGCGACCTCGGGTGGATAAGCAAGCCACGGATTTTCATAGGGTTTGAGCCAGCCAAGGCTATAGCCGATGACAATGCCCCTCCTTGGACACGGCGTGACGTTGGCGCCGGCACCATGCAGCGTTGACCCGAGAAAGACGATCGCGTCCCCGGGATCGCATTCGGCGGCGATCGGCGGCGCGCCGTCATGTTCGGCGAGCGCGCCAAGACCATGCGTATCTGGCCAAAGCAATGTGGCACCATTCTCCTGCGTAAAGGGCGTCAGCGGCCAGATCACGTTGACGAGATACTCGATCTTGCCCTTGTCGCCCCACCACATGTCCTGATCACGGTGCGGAAATTGCGCGAGGGCTTGCGGATGGATTTCTATCGCCTGGGCAACATTGAGCTGGATGCAATCGCACCAAGGCTCGAGGATCCGTCGCGCGAGCGCCAGGATCAGCGGCTGGAGCGCAAGGCTGGCCGCGGTTTGCGATCTGGCCAGGACACGTCCGAAACGTTTGGTTCTCTCACCGTAGAAATCGCCGTCGCACATGGGCGTAGCCGCGAAGTCGGCCGCAAGCTCGGCGTCGATCCTGGCGACGGTCGAAGGTGCGACAAGCCTTGGCAGGATGCAGCAGCCTTCGGTTTCCAGGTGAAAAGCTGACGTCGCGACACGCCGGGCATCGATATCGCATGTCGAAATGGGAGCGTTCATGGTGACAAGCTCCTTCAAGCGGCGCGCCGGGCGGGGATGAATGGCCCTTCGGCGGGCCATATGCCTGCGCGTTCGAGAGCGGCGATCGTATCTTCGCGGATGTCGATCCGCAGAGCGCCGAGCGTCGTCTTGCCGACCGCGAGCGGCCTGCCGAGCAGCGCGCAATCCCAACCGAAAGAAAGGATCTGACGCAGCCAGGGCAATTCTGCGACGCCGGTATAGGTCTCGATCCCCTCATCGAGTGCGAATTGCGCAAGGGCGGTGACCAAGGTGTCGCGACACACCTTGCGATCGGCGGCTCGGAGGTCGGGCGACAGGCAGAAACGGGTGATCTCGAAGATTCTGTCACCGGCCGGTGCGCCATCCTCGCACAACTCCTGATAGAGCGAATTGAGGATGCCGGGTCGTGTTGTCGGCAAGAGGCGGGCCGATGCGAGATGGCGGCACTCCGGGTCCATCAGAATGAGATAGACCGCGTCTCCGCCGTCGAACTGGTCGACCTCGAACCGGCCATCAAGTGCCGGAATGTCCCATTTGAGCAGATCGATGAACACGCGTTTGCGCGCTTCGAACATAGCGCGCATCGCGACATGTTCGCCGATCCGGTTACGGGCGTCGATCTTGAGTAGCACGGCCAATCTCCCTCATGTGGAGACGGCAATCGATCACGGGTCGCGACACTGCTCCATTCCTTGAACAAGGAATGGCGTCACGGGAGAATGTCGGAGAAAGTCAGCAGCCCCTCGAGCACGGCACGCATCGGCAAGGACGTGCGGCGCAAGGCGCCGAAGCGCGCGCAGATTTCCGCCACATGCTTCATGACCGTGTCCTCCTTGATACCAAGAAGCTCGCCCATCTCTCCGTTTGTCTTGTCTCGCCCGATCAGGACGATAACCTCCAGGTGACGGTCGGTCACGATCGGTCTGCTGGCGAAAGGCCGTCGCCGCTCGATCTCGTGTATCCGCTGGAATGCGCGATGCCCGAGAGCTTCGGCGAAAAGGAGCATGTCATCGGGAAAAGGATCTCCATGGCCCGTCACGAACGTCACCGACCCGGGACGCTCGCCGGGCACGTTTGTCGGCACCGTGAAGCCGTCGTCGATGCCGAAACGCCGCGCCTCATCGATCATGGCGAGATCGCGTTCGGTGTAGGGAATGAAGGTGGGACCGTCCCGCCACCGAAATCCCTCGGCACGCGTGTCGCTGACCCGGTGAATCGGGTCGGACAGCCCCAGCTGTCGCCGATCATAGCTTTCCTCCCATTCGTGGGGATAGTTATGATCGCGAAGATTGACCGGCCCTCGACCGCCGCGTCCCGGGTGATAGCTCACCGCGAAGAAACGGAAGCCCATCGCCTTGCTCGTTGCCTCGAGCGCCTCTCGCAAGGCACTTCGGCTGGTGCTCGACACGATCCTTTGCGCAAGCTGCTGCGCGTCCTTGAGAAACGCCATGATGCCCATCACGGGCTTCGAACGGCGCTTCAGTTCCGCTCGTCGACCGCGCCTACAGGCTCATGTCGGCTTCGCGGTTCTCACGCCGCGCCGGCATGACATCAACATGGCCCTCAAGCCCCGCCCCTCGATCTTATCGCAATGAGATTTAACGAAATCTCATTAATTGCAAGTATATTTCTCGAATATTATGGGTATTTCCCGCCATAATGGGCCTTTTAACACGCGTGTGACACCATCACGCATCGATAGTAGTCATGTTTTTTCCCGTATTGAGCGCATCAACTCTCATAGTGAGAGTAATTATTGCGTTTCACCTATTCCGAAATATTGCCGCTCTGGTCACTCAACCAAACGCAACCGGCAGGCCTCGAATCAGACTGTGGCGCGGCGCCGCACACCTCCGGCCACCGGATACGCGTCTCCGAACTTGGCGCTTCGAGCGTCGTGGTGAACAAGCCCGGCGCCCTTGCTCCGGAGGCGTGTTGGAACGCCGGACTCAACTGGACCCGCGCCGATCATTATGAGGGGCTCCGCCATGCGGACCGGAGCGCCTTCGCCTGGGAATGGCTCCGCCGCACGCCGGCGTATCGCGACGCCTGGAGACGATTCAGAACCAGAATGGCGTCGCCGCGACAGCCACCGAGAGAATTTGGCCTTGAGCGCTTCGAAGACCCGGGATTGTCCGTACCGCTTGCGCGCCCGCTTTGGCGTGCGGATATCGATCCGTCGGTGATCCGCGCCGTCGTGCTCGATCCGTTCGCCCACCCTGCCGACCGCATCGACCTCTGGCGCCTGATGCCCCTGGTGTCGGTGGCGATCGATGACAAGCAGATTGAGCATCTCCTGCTCAGCAACGGAATCCAGTCGTTGCGGATCGACATCGTCGACGGAACCCTGATCGGAAATCCCGCGTCGCTGCGGTTCGGTCTGCACGGCATCGCCGCCTTGCAGGGCCCGGTGGCGGCCCTTCGCCGTTTGATCGAGGTCGTCGAGAAGGGCGGGTTCGACGACAGGTCGATCGGCCGCCCGAACCGACGCGAGCGCTGGATACTCGAGCTCCGCGTTGCCGATGCGTTATTGGCCGGCGCCGGGTATCAGCAAATCGCACGAGGCCTGTTCGGGGATGCCATCGCCGGCGCTCGCTGGCGCACGCAAAACCCGTCTCACCGCCAGCGCGTGCTCCGTCTTGCGAAAGCCGCAAAGCTTAATCTCGCCTTCCCGCTCGACCGAAAATGGTTTTCCGACGCGGGCGCGGTTCCGAATGAGCCTGCGTGATACGATGGTCATCGTTCGCAGGGCGAGCCTATGCCAATCGACACTTGCGTGGTCAAACTCCAGTCCTGCCTTCCACTGAATATTACCCTCATCTCGTCTCGGACGCGCTCCAGATGCGCGGCGATCCGATCTCTAAAAGGCGGTGTGAGCGCAACGAATGAACGACGGCGATCACGCCGGTCTGGCTCACGAACCACTTGGCCCCGTTCTTCCATCGTCGCGATCCAGCGAAGGGCCGTGCTCTGCGGAACGTTGATGACAGACGCGAGCGCGTAGGCGCCCACCCGTCTCTGCTCGTGATGCGCGACGTAAAGATGGAGCATCACATCCCAAACGGCCTCTCCGAACTCGCAGTCTGCAAACGCGCGGCCGCGATCGTGCCGTTGCAGCAGCAGCAGCCTCGCGACGGAGACAGACATCGGGTCGACGGTCAGCGGAGTTCGGATGTCCTCGGAATGGCCGCACGCTTTCCGATAACCAAAACGCAGCTGATCGATGAGGACGCCGAGGCGCTCGATATCGGCGGAAGATGCGCGGGCCGTGAATTCCACGATGTTTTCGTCGTTCCGCGCTGGGGGCTGTTCACCCATGATCGGTTTTCAGCGCGAGGTCCGCGACCAGGTTCCTGCGATAGCCGAACCGAGGATTGCGTAGGCCCAGAAACCCTGAGCGAGCGCATAGGCCCTTGGTGACACCGCCGAAAAAATGGCAGTGTTGCTGATGAGGGCGACAACCTGAAAACCCGTAGCCCATAACGGCCAATACCTCTTCGAACGGCAGACGATCAGCGTCAGGACGAGCAGCAGGCAGATGTCGACGCCAAAAATACCCCATTCCATCGAATGGAAACGACGAGCGAAGGGCGAGACCAGAGCCACGGTCACCAGTGACGCGACCGCCACGGCGCCGACGCACAACCGCTCCGACGGACCGCCGCGCACACCGACATAGGCGCAGGACGCCAGAACCGTGATCCAGTAGACGATCATGAGCAGCACCCGGGAACGGGACCAAAGGAACCGCTCCCGGTCAAGCCCGGGCTGAGCTCCTACGCGGCGACGACGTGCAGGTCGGGACCGCCGGCTTCGATGCCCGCGCGCGGCGGCTTTTCGAAGCCGCCGCCGGTGGCAACGACCGGCATGCGGAACTGCTCGCGCGTGGCATCGAGTTGGGCGTGGGTCTCCGCCATGTGGCCGCGAACCAGGATGATCCCGGCCAAGGCGGCGCCGATACTGTCGAAGGCCGGCTGGCCCGCAATCGGCGAAATGCCCGCGCGTGCGCGCGCTTCGGGCATCGTCACCGTCAGTCGCGCTATCGCCGACAATGCCGCTTCGACGGCGATCTCGCTGGCGTGAAGTTGCTGCTGGACCAGCTCGACGATTTCCAGTCTTTCCTTGCGCATAATTCACCAATCCGCACAGCGACGCGCGGCCTTCCCTGTCCGAGCCGATGATTGCGCTAGAGCCTGAGCGTATCCAGCGCGCCGATGCCGGCCAACAGCAGGCCCCAGGCGATCATGACCAGAATCGGTATCCCGATGAGCGCCCAGACGAGGCGTGTCTTACGATCGAGTTCGTCTCGATTTCCGCCCCGCGGCGGGAACGGCCAGGGAAAGCTCGCTCGAAGCGATGGTGAGATAGGAGTGTCATCCTCCCTCACCTGCGTACCCGCTGGCTGATCCGCCATATTGTCCGACCCGCCCACATTGGCGGATCCGCTTGGCGGAGAAAGGTGTGGTGAGGCACGTGCGAGCGGATCATACGTGCCGCCTTCGGCTTCCACCACCATGCGCGCCGCGATGTAGCGGTTGCTCGCACCCAGGCTATGCATCGCTCGTTCGATGCGGCGGTCGATCGAATGGTGGCTCAGATCGAGTCGCCGGCCGATCTGCTTCGACTCGAGGCCTTGCGCGACGAGGCGCAGGACCTCGCGTTGCGGTTCGGTCAGTTGCTCGACGCGATTGTGTTCCAAGGCTCTCACCACAACCCACAGACACGAGGCTGCGAACTTGCTCGATCCGGCAACGGCTTAGCAACAGGCGAAATCGAGCAAGCCCGGCAGATGTTTCTCGAGGAAGGGAAAGGCCTCAAATTTCAGCAATGCCCGGCTGGCGTCCGGCCGGCCTTCGCGCCAGCGATCGCAACCGCAAGGCCGGGCGCCGACGGCGCCCGGTGGCGAATGGCAACGCCCGAGCCATAGAGCGCGATCGCGCCGCGTCAGCGACGGGAGGCGCCCTGCCCGTCCCTCCTCTGCCAGAAGGCCAGCCCTCGATCGGATCAGGTATCGGCCAGCAACCATCGCCCAGCCGCCCTGAGCGAGTCGAACGCCGCATGTTGCAGGTTCGGGATCGCACGCTTCATCGCCATCTCGGCCAGACCCCAATTCAGCACGTTCGCCATGCGGTCGCCTTCGCGAGAACCATCGCTCCAAACCAGCATGGATTTTCAAGGTGCACCGACCGGCAAACAACCCGGAGCGACCTCATGGATCCATGCGCGCGAACGTCGCCGCCCCACCCGCCGAACGGAAACGGGAGACCCGCTCGGCCTCCTCCCGGGTGACCGCCACCGTGCCCGCAAAGGCATTCAGCAACGCGCTCACGTCTGCAATGCGATCATGGTTGATGCGGTAGAAGACGAGCTTGGCTTCGCGCCGCGTTTGCACGAGCCCAGCATTACGCAGCACGGCCAGTTGCTGCGACAGACCAGGCTGCCCGACGCCAGATACCTCCTCGATCGCACCGACGGACAATTCGGTCTCGACCAGGGTCGCGAGGATCGAGAGCCGAACCGGGTGGGCAAGTGCTTTGAGCAACTCCGCGCTGGCATCCAGGTCCATAGCCGTGAGGCTCATGACGGAGCATGATCCGGGACGACGGTATAGAACCAGTCGGAGGCAGCTTCGGCCTCCAACACGCCCTTCAAGTCTTGCACGGGTTCGCGCAGGAGATCGGCGCCGGGAATCCAGTCGGCAGGGGCGAGTATGCCGCCGTCTTGTATCCGCCGAAGCGCCTGAACCGTGCGCAGGATCTCTGGGATCGAACGCCCGACTTCCGCCGGATATGTCGTCGACGCACGGACGATGCCGTTAGGATCGAGGATCATCGTGGTTCGAACGGTTGATGCATCAACGGCATCGTGCGGCACCATGCCATAGGCCTTCGCGATCTCGAGAGTGGGATCCTCGATGATCGGAAATTCGATGTCCACGCCGAAACGGTCGTGGATCAGCCGCACCCAGGCCAGATGGGAAAACAGGCTGTCGACCGACAGGCCCAGCAGCGCGCAGTCGAGCGCCGCGAACGCCTCGGCCGCCTTGGCGAAGGCGACGAATTCGCTGGTGCAGACCGGCGTGAAATCCGCCGGATGGGTGAAGAACACCAGCCAGCGGCCCCGATAATCGGCCAGCGACACCTCGCCCTTGGTCGTGCGGGCCGTGAAATTCGGCGCGCTATCCCCGAGGCGAAGCGGCGCCGGGGCAGGAAATGGGTCGGACATCGTCATGGTCTCCTGCGTGAGCGATGACCAGGCGACGCCGTTGACGCAAGTCACTTCTTCATATACATGATATATGTAATTGATAAAGGAATGAGTCGTGAGTGTCGCTTGCACAACCCTTGACTCTGCTTTGGGTTTGGCGACCCAGATTGTGCAGGATGCCAACGCAAGCCGCGGGAAGCGTGCGATCGTCCACTCCCTCTTCGACGAGGCGACGTTCACGGCGAGCTATGTCGTCCACGATCCTGAAACGCTGCAGGCGGCGATCATCGACAGCGTGCTCGACTATGATCCCGCCGCCGGGCGTACGACCCATGCGTCGGCGGACGCGATCGTCGCCTATGTCGAGGCCGAGGGTCTCACGATTGCGTGGGTGCTCGAGACCCATGCCCACGCCGACCATATGTCGGCCGCTCCCTATCTTCAGGGGCGGCTGGGGGGCCGATTGGCGATCGGACGCGCGATCACGACGGTCCAGACGGTGTTCGGCAAGATCTTCAACGAAGGTACGGCCTTCGCACGCGATGGCTCGCAGTTCGATCGGCTGTTTGACGATGGCGACCTTTTCGAGATCGGCAGTCTGCGCGCCTCGGTGCTGTACGTTCCCGGCCATACGCCCGCGGACCTCGCTTATGTCATCGGAGACGCGGTCTTCTGCGGCGATACGATCTTCATGCCGGACTATGGCACCGCGCGGGCCGATTTCCCCGGCGGCGATGCCCGCACACTCTATCGTTCGATCCGGCGCCTGCTGAGCCTGCCACGCGAGGCACGGCTGTTTCTCTGCCATGATTACAAGGCACCCGGCCGCGACAGCTTTGCCTGGGAGACCAGCATCGGTGTCGAGCGGGATGCCAATGTCCATGTCCATGACGGCGTCGCTGAGGATGCGTTCGTGACGATGCGGACGGCGCGCGATCGAACGCTCGATATGCCGCGCCTGATTCTGCCCTCGGTGCAGGTCAACATGCGCGGTGGCCGCCTGCCCGAACCTGAAGCCAACGGCACGCGCTACCTCAAGATCCCGATCGACGCGCTCTGATGGCGTGGAATATCGCCCACCCCATCACAGGACTCTTCGGAGGGCTCCTGATCGGCCTCGCGGCCGCGATCATGCTGCTCGGGCTCGGCCGCATTGCGGGGGTCAGTGGGCTCGCCGCGCGCGCGCTCGGACTGTCCGACGGCGGCGCGCCATTGCCGATCGCCTGGGCGTTCATCATCGGGCTCCCGCTCGGGGCCGCGGCAGTCGCGCTGACGATCGGTTCGATACCTACTCGGTTCTCGTCCGCGACGACGACGCTGCTGGCCGGCGGATTGCTGGTTGGCTTCGGAACCCGCCTGGGCAGCGGCTGCACCAGCGGTCACGGTGTCTGTGGTTTGTCGCGCCTGTCGCCACGCTCGGCCGCTGCTACGGCCACCTTCATGCTCGCAGGTATCGCCACGGTCGCGACGATGCGGGCGCTCGGGATAGCCTGGTGATGAAGCGAGCCCTTATCGCGGGTCTCGCAGGCCTCCTGTTTGGCGCTGGCCTGACATTGTCGGGCATGGTCGATCCCGTCCGCGTGCGCGGCTTCCTCGACCTGTTTGGCGGAGCATGGGATCCGACGCTTGGCTTCGTCATGATCGGCGCAATCCTGCCCATGGCAATCGCATGGCGGATCCGCCTGCGGCTCTTGCAGCCGCTTGCCGGTGACCGCTTCAACGTCCCAGAGACCGCGGCGATCACGCCCCGCCTACTGATCGGCGCCGTTCTGTTCGGAATCGGTTGGGGCATCGCTGGGCTCTGCCCCGGTCCCGCCATCGCCGATCTCGCGCTCAGACCCGTGCCCGCCGCGATCTTCGTCGCTGCGATGATAATCGGCTTCGGCCTCCACCGGCTGGTGGACCGAAAAGGCCCGCCTCCCGCACCAGCCGGACGCTGAGGAGAGCATGATGTCGCCCAAAGCCCTGACCGATAGCCTGTCGGTGTCCCCGCAAGTGAGCCTCGCGGATATCAAGCGGGCGGCCGAACTCGGATTCCGCACGATCGTCAGCAATCGTCCCGACGGGGAGGATGCGGGTCAGCCCCCCACTGCCGCGCTTCAGGCTCATGCCCGCCAGTTCGGCATCGACTTCATCCATCAGCCGGTCGTGCCGGGGCAGATCACCGACGACGATGTCGAGGTTTTCGCCACGGCGCTACGCACCGCCCGCTCGCCCGTGCTTGCCTACTGCCGCACGGGGACGCGCTCGACCACATTGTGGGCACTGGCGCAGGCTGGAGGCGCGCCCGCGACGGCGATCCTCGCCACCGCCGCCAACGCCGGATATGATCTTTCCGCGCTCGCGCCCCGGATTGAAGCGAGTGCCGCAGCCCGGGCAAGCCAGACCAAAGCCACCCAGAGCCGGGCCCACGATATCGTCATCGTCGGGGGCGGCTCGGCGGGCATCGCGACCGCAGCTTCCCTGCTCAAGCGCCGACCCGACCTCGATGTGGTGATCGTCGAGCCGCGCGACCGGCACTATTATCAGCCCGGCTGGACGATGGTCGGCGGCGGTATCTTCAAGTCCGCCGCCACCTGTCGCACCGAGGCCGAGGTCATCCCGCAAGGCGCGCATTGGCTACGCGGCACCGTTGCGAGTTTCCAGCCCGCGAGCAACCAGGTGACGCTAGAAGACGGTACGCTGCTCTCCTACCGCGCTCTCGTCGTGGCACCCGGCAACGTGCTCGACTGGGGCGCCATAGACGGCCTTTCCGAAACGCTCGGCGGCAACGGCGTCACCTCTAACTACAGCTACGAGACCGCGCCCTATACCTGGGAGCTGGTGCAGTCCCTCAAACAAGGCGTCGCGCTCTTTACCCAGCCGCCAATGCCGATCAAATGCGCTGGCGCGCCACAGAAGGCGATGTATCTCTCCTGCGACCATTGGAAGCGCAGTGGACGGCTTCCAGACATCGACGTCGCCTTTCACAATGCCGGTGCGGCGCTGTTCGGCGTCAAGGAATATGTGCCGCCGCTGATGGCATATGTCGATCGCTACGGCATCGACCTCAAGCTGGAGTCGTGCCTCGTATCGGTCGATGGCCCGGCCCGACGCGCGACCTTCCGCAACGCCGCCGGCGAAAGCACGCGTGATTTCGACATGTTGCACGTCTGCCCGCCGCAGAAGGCGCCCGCCTTCCTCGCGGAAAGCCCGCTTGCCGATCAGGCCGGTTATACCGATGTCGATCCGACGACGCTGCAGCATGCCCGCTACGCCAACATCTTCGGGCTTGGTGATGGCGGCTCGACACCGAATGCCAAGACCGCCGCCGCCGCGCGCAAGCAGGCGCCGATCGTCGCGGTCAATCTGCTGTCCATGCTCGACGGCAAAGTCCCCGTCGCCGCCTATGACGGCTATGGCTCCTGCCCGCTGACGGTCGAGCGCGGGCGGATCGTGCTGGCCGAATTCGGCTATGGCGGCACGCTGATGCCGAGCTTCCCGAAATGGGTGATCGACGGCCAGAAACCGCAGCGGCTGAGCTGGTGGCTGAAAGGCCAGGCGCTGCCGTGGATCTACTGGAATGGCATGCTCAAAGGGCACGAGTGGCTGGTCAAGCCGCAACCTGCAAAGGCCGCATGACGTGTTGGACACGCTGCAGTACGGACTAGGCGCGCTGTCGGGCGCCCTCGTCGGCTTCTCGCTCGGACTGGTCGGCGGGGGCGGGTCAATTCTCGCCGTGCCGTTGATGGTGTATCTGGTCGGCATGCCGAGCGCGCACGTCGCGATCGGCACCAGCGCGCTGGCCGTCGCCGCCAACGCCGGGACGGGACTGCTCAGCCACGCGCGCGGACATACTGTGAAATGGCGCTGCGGCGGCATGTACGCGGTGGCGGGCGTGCTTGGGGCACTCGTCGGTTCGACTGTCGGCAAGGCCGTCGACGGGCAGAAACTGCTTTTCCTGTTTGCGATCGTCATGCTGGTGGTGGGCGTGCTGATGCTCAAGGGGCGCGGCAACGGTGGCATCCTCGGCGCGCAGTGCAACCGCGAGAACGCGCCCAAGGTGTTGAGCTTTGGTCTCGCCACCGGTCTCTTCTCCGGTTTCTTTGGAATCGGCGGTGGATTTCTGATCGTTCCAGGCCTCGTCGCCTCGACGCGGATGCCGATGATCAATGCTGTCGGCACCAGCCTCGTCGCGGTCACCGCCTTCGGGCTGACGACCGCGCTCAACTATGCGCTGTCGGGCTTCATCGACTGGCCGTTGGCTGCCGTCTTCATTGCCGGCGGCATCGCGGGCGGCTTTGGAGGCACGGCGGTGGCGAAGCGCCTGTCGGGCACCGGAATGCTGACCACCGTCTTCGCTTCGCTGATCTTCGTCGTCGCTGGTTATATGCTCTGGAAGAGCGCACACGCCCTTTGAGAGGCTCATCGCATGCTCGACCATCTCGACCCCGTGATCCTGGCGCGCGCGCAATTCGCGTTCACGGTGTCGTTTCACTTCATTTTCCCGGCTTTCTCGATCGGGCTGGCGAGCTACCTCATGGTGCTCGAAGGGCTATGGCTCAAGACGGGAAGCGGGCTCTACGCCAATCTCTACCGCTACTGGCTCAAGATCTTCGCGGTCGCCTTCGGCATGGGCGTCGTGTCCGGGCTGGTCATGTCCTACCAGTTCGGCACCAACTGGTCGGTCTTCTCGGCGAAGGCCGGCCCGATCATAGGACCGCTGATGGCATATGAGGTGCTGACAGCCTTCTTCCTCGAGGCCGGATTTCTCGGCGTGATGCTGTTCGGCATCTCCAAGGTCGGCAAGGGCCTCCACTTCTTCGCGACCTGCATGGTGGCGCTCGGCACGCTGATCTCGGCCACCTGGATCATCAGCGTGAACAGTTGGATGCAGACCCCGGTCGGGTACGCGATCAATGCCAAGGGGCAGTTCGTGCCGGCTGGCTCCTGGCTGCCGATCATCTTCAACCCGAGCTTTCCCTATCGCCTGACCCATACGGTGATCGCCGCCTATCTGACGACGTCGCTGGTGGTGGGTGCCGTCGGCGCCTGGCATCTGCTGAAGGACCGGACTAATCCCGGCGCCCGCACGATGTTCTCGATGGCGATGTGGATGGCCGCGATCGTTGCGCCCATCCAGATTTTCGCCGGCGACACCCAGGGCCTCAACACGCTCGAGCATCAGCCCGCCAAGGTGCTCGCGATGGAAGGCGACTATGATCCGAGCCCCAATGGCGCGCCGCTCGTGTTGTTCGGACTCCCGAGCAATGCAGAGGGCCGCGTTCGCTACAAGGTCGAGGTGCCGCATGTCGGCTCGCTGATCCTCAAGCATGATCCGTCGGCGCCGCTACCGGGCCTCAAGGATTTCCCGCGCGACAAATGGCCGCCGGTGCCAATCATATTCTGGTCGTTCCGCATCATGGTCGCGCTCGGTTTCGCGATGCTGGGCCTTGGGCTTTGGAGTCTGGCCGCGCGCGCGCGAAAGCGCCTCTACGACTGGCCGTGGCTGCACCGCGCGGCCGTTGCGATGGGGCCGGCAGGCTTCGTTGCGGTGATCGCCGGGTGGGTCACGACCGAGGTCGGCCGGCAACCTTACACGATTTACGGTCTGCTCGAGACCGCGCAGTCGCATTCGCCGCTCGCCGCCCCCGCCGTTGCGGCGTCGCTGGTCGCGTTCGTGCTGGTCTATTTCGCCGCGTTCGGGGCTGGCACTTATTATCTTCTGCGCCTGATGGCCAAGCCGCCTGAAGCGCATGAGGCGGAACCAGCGAACATGCCGCAGCGCGCGGCCGGCATCACGCCAGCACCCGGCGTCGGCGCGCCCCTTCCGGCGGCGGAGTGATCGGCATGGGTGGCATCGATCTCACCATCGTCTGGGCCGTCATCATCGCCTTTGCCGTCTTCGCCTATGTCGTGATGGACGGCTTCGACCTCGGCATCGGCATCCTCTTCCCGAGCTTCGCGGTCGGCGACGAGCGCGACCAGGCGATGAACTCGATCGCGCCCGTGTGGGACGGCAACGAGACCTGGCTGGTGATGGGCGGCGGGGGCCTGCTCGCCGCCTTCCCGATCGCCTACGCGATCATCCTGCCCGCGACCTATCCGCTGATGATCGCGATGCTGCTCGGCCTTGTCTTCCGCGGCGTCGCCTTCGAATTCCGCTGGCGCGACCCGAGACATCGGCCACTCTGGGACGTGGCCTTCACGCTGGGGTCGGTCGTGGCCGCACTTTCGCAAGGGATTACGCTCGGCGCGATCCTGCAGGGTATCCATGTCGCGGGCGACGCCTATGCCGGTGGGTGGCTCGACTGGCTGAGCCCGTTCAGCCTGCTGACCGGGGTGGCGCTGGTCATCGGCTATGCCTTGCTCGGTGCGACCTGGCTGGTGTGGAAGACCGAGGGACAAGCGCAACAGCATGCCCGACGCCTGTCGCTCGGGTTGGGCATCGCGACCTTCGCGGCGATGGCGGCGGTGAGCGGGGCGACCCCGTTCCTCGCTTATGACTATTGGCGGCGCTGGTTCGCCATGCCGGGGGTGTTGTTGACGGCCCAGGTACCGCTGCTCGTCATGATCGCGGCCGTCCTCTTTTTCTGGAGCCTGCGGCGCGGCGGCGAGAAACTGCCCTTCCTGATCGCGCTGGCGCTGTTTCTGCTGGGCTTCGTCGGTCTCGCGATCAGCATGTATCCCTATGTCGTGCCGCGCGCGGTGACGATCTGGGATGCCGCAGCACCGCCGCAGAGCCAGCTCTTCATGCTGGTCGGCGCGGTCGTGATCGTGCCCGTGATCCTGATCTACACGGCCTGGGCCTATTGGGTCTTTCGCGGCAAGGTCGGCACCCAGGGCTATCATTGATGGAAGCGTCCTCTCCCTTGTGGAAGCGCCTCGTCTGGATGGCGGGGATCTGGGCGGCGAGCGTCGCGACGCTCGGCATGGTGGCCGGTGTCATCCGGCTGTGGCTGTCGGCATGACAGGAGATGGACTTTGCGAAGATCTGACCTTTTGGCGGTTGTCGTATTCATGCTGGCGGCCGGGATGCCGGCGCGCGCGGCGGACAGGCCGCGCGCGGTCCCCGACTTTGGCGCAATCGTCGACGTCCCCGGAGCCGAGCTGCCGCCGGATCCGAAGCTGCGGTACAGGATCGTCTTTGGCGTGACGAAGGCGGCGACCGATGCAGGACAGGTCAATCCGTCACTCGATCGCGTTGCCCGCTTCGTCGATCTCCTCGATCGTTACGCCGTGCCGCCAGGCCATCGCGAGGTAACTGCCATCATCTCGGGACCGGCGACCGCGGTCGTCCGCAAGCCGACCGCAGGCCTACCTGTTAGCATCGATGCTAAATTGATCGGCGAATTGACCGAGGCGGGCGTCCGGATCGCGGTATGCAGCCAGGCGGCTCATGGCCATGGGATCGCAACGACCGATCTGCTCCCGGGCGTACATATGGACGTATCGGCGATCACGACGATCGCGACGTTGCAAGCGGAAGGCTATCAGTATCTGCCGGACTAGGCGACGAACGCGGCGCGACCGACGGCCAGCAGTGGCGCGAAGACCGGCAGTGGACGCCGTTCGGCGCCCGATAATGCCTTCGGCGGTCCGGAGATAGAAATCTCCCGTAGGGTCAGCGAGATGCGCGAGAGTTGCGTTAGACACATCAGCCCACAAACATCCACTTCGCGGTGAAACTTTCGCTTTTGCCGGGCGTCGTCGGGTGCCAGCGCTATCGTCTCCTGGGAGCAAACGAGGTTTGACGACGTCACAGTTGCTCTCGTTCGCCCTCGTCGCAGGCGCCATCGCAACATTCGCCTGGGGCCGCTTCCGCTATGATCTGGTTTCGCTGGCAGCGTTATTGATCGGCGTCGTGATCGGCATCGTGCCCGCGAAGAGTGCATTTAGTGGCTTCACGAGTGATGTCGTCGTCGTCATCGCCTCTGCGCTTGTCGTGAGTGCGGCTGTCGCAAAGTCCGGCGCGGTGGAGACCGCGGTGCGTCCGCTGCTCAGCCGCTTGAAATCGCTGCCCGCCCAGGTGCCGGCACTGGCCGGCGCTACGGCGTTGCTGTCGATCATCACGAAGAATGTCGGAGCGCTTGCTATCTTAATGCCGACCGCGATCAAGCTCGGTCGGACGGAGCGCAGTTCAGTGTCGGCGCTGCTGATGCCGATGTCGTTCATGTCGTTGCTTGGCGGCCTGGTCACCCTCGTTGGTACTTCGACCAACATCATCGTAAGCCAGGTGCGCGAGGAAACCTTGGGAAAGCCCTTCGCGATGTTCGACTTCGCGCCGGTCGGCCTCGCCCTCACCGCGCTTGGTTTCGCCGTCGTCAGCTTCGGCTGGCGGCTGCTGCCTCGTGATCGTCAAGCCCGTGACGCTATGGAGGATGTCGCAGCGGATGCCGCTTATTCCACCGAGGCGACAGTTCCCGACCATTTGCCAGACGGGTTGGCGACGATCGCCGACCTCGATCTCGGCAAGGATGGCGTCACGCTCATTGCCGTCGTCCAGGATCACGGTGGACGGACCCCCGTGCATGGCGACGCACCGCTCTCTCCCGGCGAAGTGCTGGTACTCGAGGGCGATGACGAAGCCTTGGCGCGGCTGTTCGCGCGCCTGCCCCTCCTGCCAGCCAGATCGCGAGAGGATATTGAAAAAGACCAGCCAAATGAGGAGGTTCGATCGATCGAGGCGGTGGTGCAGCCTGACTCTGCTCTGATCGGCACGTCCGCGCGAAGGGCGCGACTGCAGGAGCAGTACGGCGTCAAGCTGCTCGCGGTGGGTCGCAGCAGCGAACGCATCACCGAACGGCTGCGTGAAGTCACGTTGCGGGCGGGGGATGTGCTTCTTCTGCAGGCTGGTGAAAAGGCCCTGCCCGAATTCATGAGGGCCTTGACGCTGTTGCCACTCGCGGAACGGTCGCTTCGTTTAGGAAACCGGCGGCAGCGCTTCGGCCCGATCGCCATCCTCTTTGCCGCGATCGCGTTGATCGCTGGCGGGGTCGTCCCAGTCGCGGCGGGCTTCTTCGGCGCGGCTGTGATGATCGTGGTCATCGGCGCGCTGTCGATGCGCGAGGCCTATGGCGCTCTTGAGCCGGAGGTGCTCGTGCTGATCGGCGCGCTCACTCCGATCAGCGAGGCGGTGCAACACAGCGGCGGCACCGACCTGATTGCCAGCGGGCTGGCGCACGTCTTACTGGGGACGCTGGCGCTGCTCGTGCTGGGCGCGCTCATGGTGACCGCAATGGCCTGCTCGCCCTTCCTCCATAATGCGCCCACTGTGCTTGTGCTGGGGCCGATCGCCGTGTCGGTTGCGAGGCAGTTGGGGCTCAGCCCCGATCCGTTCCTGATGGCCGTGGCGACGGGCGCGGGATGCGATTTCCTCACGCCGATCGGCCATCAATGCAACACATTGATCATGGGGCCGGGCGGCTATCGCTTCGGCGATTACTGGCGATTGGGATTGCCGCTTTCGATCCTCGTGATCGTGGCGGGCGTGCCGTTGATCGCCTTCTTCTGGCCGCTTGGCTCCTAACGTGGACGAAGGTGCCGGCAATACGACCGCCGCATCGGGCGAAGATTATGAACCAGGCCACGCTGATCGACAGCATGGCGGCCCATTCGTAGAGCGACCAGCCTGGCGACAGCTGATCAACGTGCTGTTCACCAGGACCCTTCGGCACGCGATCGCGCTGCGGCGGCGGCTTCGACAGAGCGAGGCCACCTTCATTCTTCTCGCCGTGATCGTCGGGTCGATCGGCGGCGGACTGTCCGTCGCGCTCGGAGCCGCTGCCCATGCGCTTCAGCACCTCCTGTTCGCCTTGCCGGGCGACATGCGGCTAAGCGCTGTCCCGCATCTAGCGCCGATACGCCTGCTCGCCTTGCCGCTGGGAGGCGCGCTGCTGGGCGTGTTGCAGCTTGCGCTGGAGCGCTGGCGGCGGCGAACGCCGGTCGACGTCGTGGAAGCGAACGCGCTCCATGGCGGCGCCGTACCTTGGCGCGACAGTTTGACGGTCACCGGGCAGACCTTCGCCTCCAACGGCTTTGGCGCCTCGGTGGGCCTGGAAGCGGCTTATGCCCAGATCGGCGGTGGCCTCGGCTCGGTCGTCGGACGCTGGCTCAATCTCAGACGCTCCGATCTGCGCATCCTTGTCGGTGCTGGAGCCGGAGCCGCGATCGGCGCGGCATTCGGCGCGCCGCTGACCGGTGCCTTCTACGCCTTCGAGATCGTGATCGGTGCCTATACGCCGGCTGCGATCGCTCCAGTCGCCGCTGCGGCGATCGCTGGCGTCGCGACAGCGCGCAGCATGGGATCGGTGCCCTACCTTATCACCGTGGACAGCACCGGTATTACCCGCAACCTCGATTATCTGGCCTTTATCGGAATTGGGTTGGTCTGCGCCTTTATCGGCATCGCCTTGATGCGCGCGGTCAGCCTGTTGGAAGCGGGTGTGCGATGGACGAGGCTGCCGCCGGCGCTCCGTCCCTTCGTTGGCGGGCTGCTACTCATACCGATTGCATATGTGTCTCCGCAGGCGCTGTCTGCCGGACATGGCGCGCTCCATCTGGCGCTTGCCGGCGATGCACCGCTCGCCATGCTGTGCCTGATCTTCGGTTTGAAGTGGCTGGCCTCGTCCATCTCGCTCGGCTTCAGCTTCCGCGGCGGGCTGTTCTTTGCCTCGCTGTTCCTCGGCGTGCTGATCGGGCGCATCTATGCCGATGTGACCGACCTCCTGCTGCCCGGACAGCACTTGTGGACGCAGGACGCGGCGCTCGTTGGCATGGCAGCACTCGCGGTCTCCGTGATCGGCGGACCGATGACGATGACCTTCCTGGTGCTGGAGGCGACGCGCGACTTTCAGCTGGCCGCGATCGTCCTCACGGCCTCGCTTGTCGCGAGCGCGCTCGTGCGCGAACTGTTCGGCTATAGCTTCTCCACCTGGCGTCTCCACTTGCGGGGCGAGGTCATTCGGTCAGCGCGGGACATCGGTTGGGTCCGCCAGCTGACCGCGGGCCGGATGATGCGCAAGGCTCCTGTGAAGATGCCGGCCACCACGACGATCGCCGAATTTCGCCGACTGGCACCGCTTGGCTCGACTACTCGCGTTGTCCTGCTCGACGATGAAAATCATTATGCCGGTATTGTTGCCACCGCCCAGGCCTATATCGATGGCGTCGACGCGAATGCAGAGGTCGCCACACTCGCCCGCCGGCCCGATGAAACTATCGAGCCCAGTCGCAACGTTTCCGAAGTCATGCAGGTTTTCGATCGGCTCGGCGTTGATGAGTTGGCTGTTGTGACTGATGGCGCGCTACTGGGTATTCTCACCGAAGCGCATGTCCGCAAGCGCTATAGCGACGAACTCGAGCGCTCGCAGCGCGAGCTTTTTGGCGAAGCGTAGGTCCGGCAATACCCTTTACTGTTAATAAGCTCCGAAACGTGGACGGAGGCGCTTCCGCGTCATCATTCCCTCGATGGTTTGCGACGATCCGACGGCTCAAAAAACTGGCGTCGCGACCGACGGAAATCCCGTTGCCGCCCGTTCAACGAGCATCCGGCAACCCTGAGCGGGTGTCCGGACTGTAGCGTTGGAGAAGGATGATATGAAAAAACTTCTACTCGTGGCACTTGCCGCCGGAGCGGCCATGACCGCCATTTCACCCGTCGATGCCCGCGGTGGCTGCGGGATTGGCTTTCACAGGGGCCCGTATGGCGGCTGCCGCCCCAATCGTGGCCCGGGCCCCGTGGTTGTCGGTCCCGGCGTTCCCGCAATCGGCGTTTATTATGGCGGTCGCGGCTATTGGGACGGCCATCGCTACTGGGGCCATCGCTACCGCTGGCATGGCGGCTGGCGCTACCGCTGAGTGCGACCAGCGCCGAGACCCCATTCCTGACCCAGGAGAATGTCGTGAAGATGAAACAGCTTCCCATCGCGCTGATCGCGCTTGGTCTCGTGACCGGCGCCGCACAGGCGCAAACCGTCGATCAGCGCCACGCCGACCAGACAGGCCGGATCGGACAGGGCGTCGCCACCGGGCGTCTTACCCCTGGGGAAACCAGACGTGTCGAGCGCCAGCAGGGCTCGATCGACGCCCAGGAATCGCGCATGCGAGCGCGCGATGGCGGTCACCTGACTGGCTATGACCGTGCACGGCTCCAGCACCGCGAGAACAATGCGAGCCGCCACATCTATCGCGCCAAACATAATGGCCGCCGTTACTGAGGCCTCTGACCACGCGGCGACCGCCGCGTGGCCACTGCCCGCCGCGACCGCCCATTTCTCGGAGGTGCGCCATGCGTTTCGTGCAAACCTGGCTTCTGCTGTCTACTCTGCCGCTCGCCGTCCCGGCCTGCGCCCAGCCTGCATCGAGTGCAGCTGGTTCCGCGCACGGCGGCATGTCCCTCGACCAGTTCGTTCAGCGCCAGACCGGGCGGATCATGGCCGCCGATACCGATGGCGACGGCAAGGTTAGCCGTGCTGAACTGGCGGCGATCGCAAGGAACGGGCGCGACCCCTCGCGACGGTTCGATGCTATGGATGTCAATCATGACGGGTATCTGGACGCCGAGGAGGTTCGGACGACGCTTACCCGGCGGTTCCACCGGCTCGATCGCAATGGCGACGGCCTCCTCACGCCGGACGAGCGAATGGCCGGCCGGGCGCGTATCCCGCAGGCGGAGCCCGCAAATTCACCCTCAAGCCCGCAGCCCTGAAAATACAGTGCACAGCAATGATCATGGGAGCCGCATTGGTTGAGCATGGACGATCCGGATACCGGGCTCGTCGCGCGTATCGGCCAAGGCGACGAGGGGGCGACGCGGATGCTGGTCGGCGCGAAGCTCCCGCGCATCCTGGCACTCGCGCGCCGGATGCTGGGCGACGCGACCGAGGCCGAGGATGTCGCGCAGGAAGCCTTCGTCCGCGCCTGGCGCCAGGCATCGCGTTGGCGACCGGGCGCGGAGCGTTTCGACACATGGCTGCACATGGTGACGCTCAATCTCTGCCGCGATCGGCTGCGGCGGCGACGCGAGACGGTGATGCCGGCGCTTCCGGACATCGCGGACCCGGCGCCACCGGCCGACGCCGCGCTGGACGATGTAGCGCGAGGCCGCGCAGTCCAACAGGCGATCGCGGCACTTCCGGAGCGCCAGCGCGAAGCCATTCTCCTGGTCCATTATCAGGATCTTTCCAACATCGCGGCGGCGGACGCGATGGAGGTCAGCGTCGAGGCGCTCGAAAGCCTTCTCTCGCGCGGTCGCCGATCGCTGCGCGCCACATTTGTCGCACGGGATATGGCTGATGACTAACTCCTTGAGCGAAGCGCGTTTCATCGAAATGGCGGAGGCCTATGGCAGCGTGATCGCGCGCTGGCCCGAAGCGGTCCGCGCCGAAGCGATGGCGATGGCACGCCTGCCTGGCATGCGCGCCGTCCTAGTTGAGGCAGAGCGCCTCGACGCTCGACTGGACTTGTGGACGGTCGCGGCGCCTTCGCCGGCATTACGCGATAGGGTCCTCACATCACGCCGCACGCCGCTGGCACGGCGCGCCCGGTTGTGGTGGTCGAGTATCGGCATCGCGACCGCGCTCGCGGGGGCTGCGGCGGGATCGGTCGCGGCATCGGCGGCGCTTCCGTTGGATCATAGTGTATCAGACGATGCGACCGCGTTCGGGGACCTCTCTCAGCAGGACAGTTGAATGTCGACGCGAACTCTCAAGATCCTTTGTGCGGTCTCGATCCTCCTCAACATCTTTCTACTGGGCGCGGCGATCGGTGGGGCGGTGTGGGTACGCGCACGTCATCCGATGATCGGGGCCGGTTCGATCCGCGTCGCGGGGAGCGACCTGCCCCGCGACGAGCGCCGCGCCTTTCGCCGGGCGTTGCGCGATGCCCGGCTCGAGATGCGTCCGACCGCGATGGCCGGCCGACAGGCCCGTGACGATGCCGCGACGTTACTCAATGCGCCGACGCTAGACCAGGCCAAGCTTGGCAACGCACTCTCGCGCATTCGCGCCGCCGACATCGCGATCCGCGCCCATGTCGAGGCGCGTGCAATCAGCTTTGCCGCCACCCTTCCGCCCGCCGATCGTGCGAAGCTCGCGCAAGGAATCGAACAGCGCCGCGCTCGCGCGGCGGCGATGGCGACGGAAACGCAGCCCTAGGCCGTTCAACGCCTACCAGCGGTTTTGGAAGATGCGTATCATGACCACGACCGGCCTCTCTCCCGCGGCGATCGCGCTCAACCGCTTCGGATTGGGCGCGACGCCGTTGGCCGCCGCACCCGGTGATCCGCGCCGCTGGCTCATCGGCCAGTTCGATCGCTTCGATGCCCGCCCGGCGAGCTTCGCGGCCCTTCCCGACGCCGGCGCGATGGTGAAGGCCTATCGCGATCAGCGTCAGGCGCTGAGGCAGGTGTCGAGCGCAGCCCCCTCCCCAATCGATGGCGTGGCGACGAAGCCCGCGAAGAGCGCCGAACAGATGGTCGCCCGGCAGGATTTCGCGCAGGATGTCCAGGCCCTTTACCGGCAGGCGGTGCAGGCGCGCACGCAGAGCGCGCTCGAAACCCAGGCGCCGTTCGTGGAGCGGATGGTCCATTTCTGGTCGAACCATTTCTGCGTCTCGGCGGACAATCCGCAGACCAGCGCCTTCGTTGGTGCGTTCGAGCGCGATGCCATCCGCCCGCACGTGCTCGGCCGCTTCGAAGACATGTTGCTGGCGGTCGAGCAGCATCTGGCGATGCTGATCTACCTGAACCAGATCCAGTCGATCGGTCCGGATAGCCTCGCCGCCCAGCGCGCCTTGACGCGCAATCCGGCCAAGCAACGCGGCCTGAACGAGAATCTGGCCCGCGAGATTATGGAGCTGCACACGCTCGGGGTCCGCTCGGGGTATTCCCAAAGCGATGTAACCGAGTTTGCGCGGGCGCTAACGGGCTGGAGCGTCGGGGCACAGGGTCCGCGTGACGACGGCAACGCCGACGACTTCGCTTTCCGTCCCAATCTCCACGAGCCAGGATCGCGCGCGATCCTCGGCAAGACTTACGCACAGCCCGGCGTCGAGCAGGCGCGGGCCGTGCTGGTCGATTTCGCCCGTGCGCCCGCGACTGCCACGCATGTCGCGTCTAAGCTCGCGCGTCACTTTGCCGGCGACACGCCGCCGCTGACCCTTGTGTCGCGACTGGCGGCGAGCTTCACGAACAATCGGGGCGATCTACCGGCGTTGTACCATACGCTTATCGATAGTCCGGAGGCGTGGGCGCCGACGCCCGTCAAGTTCAAGACACCATGGGAATGGACGGTCTCGGCACTGCGCGGGTTGGGGCGTGAACAGGTCGGCCAGCTGCAAATGGCGGGCGTACAGAGCCAGCTTGGGCAGCCGGTGTGGAAACCGGGATCGCCGGCCGGATGGGACGATGTCGCCGCCAGCTGGGCCGCGCCCGACGCGCTCTTGCGCCGGGTCGAGTTTGCGCAGCGTCTGGTGGCACCGATCGGTGATACGCTCGATGCGCGCACGCTTGGCCCCAAGCTGATGCCGGCCTCCCTCAGTGCCGGCACGGCCGATCAGATCGGCCGCGCCGAGAGCCCCGGCGGTGCGCTCGCGCTGCTTCTCGTCTCGCCCGATTTTTTGAGGAGATGAGCGCCATGCTCGATCGCCGCCGCTTTCTGTCCTTTTCCGGTCTCGGCGCGGGCGCGCTGCTGGTCGCACCGCGCATGGCGCTGGCCACGGTCGCCACCGATCGGCGCTTCGTCTTCATCATCCAGCGCGGCGCCGCCGATGGTCTCAACATCGTCGCGCCCTATGCCGATCCGGCCTACGCCAGGCTGCGCGGGGCGCTGGCGATAGATCCGTCGAGCGCGACGAAGCTCGACGGCACGTTCGCGCTTCATCCATCGCTGGTGGAGACGGCAAAAATGTACGGCCAGCATCAAGCGCTATTCGTGCATGCCATTGCCTCGCCTTATCGCGACCGCTCCCATTTTGACGGCCAGAACGTCCTCGAAACCGGCGGCACGCAACCCTATCAGGAAAAGGATGGCTGGCTGAATCGTCTCGTGGCGATGATGCCGAGCGCAAGGGAGCAAGCGATCGCGCTGGCGGCGACCGTTCCTATGGCCTTGCGCGGCGCGGCGCGGGTGACATCCTATGCGCCGACCTCCCTGCCCCAGCCGTCGGACGACCTGCTGCTGCGCGTCGGCCAGTTGTATGCCGCCGACCCTCAGCTTCATCCGCTCTGGACCTCGGCTTTGGCGGCGCAGGGGCTGGCTGAGGGCTCGGCTGCAAAGCAGGATCCGGCAAGTCTCGGCACGCTTGCGGCGAGCTTTCTCAGCAAACCCGATGGTCCCCGCATCGCGATGCTGGAAACCGGCGGATGGGACACGCACAGCGGGCAGGACGCGCGTTTGGCGGCGCAGTTGAAAGCGCTCGACACCCTGGTGACTTCGCTGCGCGATGGGCTCGGGCGGGCGTGGGCACAGACGACGGTGCTGGTCGCCACCGAGTTCGGCCGCACCGCCGCCGCCAATGGCACCGGAGGTACCGATCACGGGACCGGCTCGGTCGCGATGATAATTGGGGGCGCCGTGAAAGGCGGCCGCGTGGTTGCCGACTGGCCAGGACTTGCGCCATCGGCGTTGTACGAAAGCCGCGATCTAAAGCCGACCGCAGCGCTCGACAGCCTAATTGCCGGTGTTGCCGGCGAGAGCCTTGGCCTTGATCCGCCTCGTGTTGCACGCATGCTGTTTGATAGGAGCGACAGCGTGACCGGCTTGATCGCAACATAGGGTCCGAAGGATGCGACAAGCGGCTTCTTTCGCACGTTTTGCCAAGATCTGGACCTTCCTTGGCAATGCCGATCCCGTGAGCCTCCTGCCTGCGCCAGCGGCTGCAATCTGGATCAGCCATTAAGGCGTTCGGATGATTAGCCTGCGCTTCACGCAAGCCGCTATTATCGTTGCCCGGACTAGGGCAAGGTCATCTCGACACGCGCTTTCACGCCTTCCCTAGTCTCGATGGATAAGGCTGAGTTTTCGAGATGATCTGGCTATTCCCGTCATAGAGCCGTCGGCACGTGCGTGGACCGGCGCAAGGCGTGCGGCATACAAGGCCGCCATCTCCAAGTGGATTTCCCGGACCATCGGATCCTTGCTGACGCGGGCTATAGCGCGCTCTTCGATCTCGCGCTGACGAAGATAGTCCTGGTCGGCATGCGAAGTGATCACAAGTCCTCTCCACAGCAAAGCTTTAGACTGTCCTTGAGCTGCGCGCGGCCAACAGGTCGAGCGGCGGCGCGACAGATCGATGATCGATCAGACGCCGCACCGTCGCAAAAGTCAGGTGAAATTAATTTCACTGCTACGAGAGGCTGAAAACGCGCCGACACCCCTTATTTTAGCTGAACCGACCTGCTGGTCCACTCCCCAAGCAGGCCGTTACTCCCGGCGGCGGCGGCGACCCCCCTCGCGCCGTCGTCGGGAGACCAATTGCGGGCAAAGCGGGCGGCGAAGACGCAGAAGCGCTACCAGTGATATCCGCCCGCAGTAGGCACGTCTCGATAGATACTATCGCAGGAGCACGATCCGACGCCAGGTTATGCTGCCTGCGCTCTGACAAGGTCGGTGGGCTCAGCCCGACGAACCAGCACATGCTGGCAGACCGGCCTGTCCCACATCCGCACATTGCCTCACTTGGGCGTATCCACGTCCGTCAATGAACAGGGCCCATCGCCCGCTCTCAGGGCAGGTCGCGACCCACATTGCCATGCCTCGATAGGCTTGCTGGTAGGCGGACTTCGTCACTTTGCTGCATGTGAGGCCGGCGTCATCGATCGCCTGCGACAGTGTCGCATTGCGCCATGCGGGAGTCATGGTGCGCAGTTGCGCCATCGCGGAGGCTGGGGCTCGGCCTGGCGTTGCAACCGAACCCGTGCGCGCGACCGGCGAGCGTGTCGCGGTCGGACTGCCACAAGCGGCGAGCGGAACAAGTAACCCTAGCCAGAAGATATGTTTGACCATGTCATACTCCAAACCCATGCGCCGAGCCTAGCCATCGGGTCCGATGTGTCACCGCGTGCCGCTGCGGGAAGGGACTCGATATCTGCCCGCTGGTCGATCGAGTGGCGCCGGAAAAGAGACCGAAACTTCGCCCCGACGCGAAAAATCGCGGTCGTATCGGCTACAAGGATCAACGCTGCGTCAGTCCATCGGGGTGCGAGGTGAAATTCATTTCACTTCCCGGGCTCGTGGATAAGGCGGATGACGCCTTCGGTGTTGGCCGACTACCGTCGCGCTCTGCGATGATCGGAATGATGCCGCGTCGGGAGTTGGAAAGTGATCGGACCTAAGTTGTTCTTCGCGCTGGTTGTGGCGTCGATTACGCTTCCTGTGGTGGCTCGGGCGGAGCCAGCTGCCATCACCGCACCGTCTTTTGCCGATCTGGAATCGAGTTTTGCCGTCAGCGGCGCACTCACTCAAGCGACTGCAGCGCTCTCCTTGAGCTTGGCACCCGCGACGCCTTTAGCGACGGCGCAAACGCGATTGACGCAGGCGGGTGCGCGCTGCTGGCCGGATCATCACAAACCGGACCTCGTGAAATGCCTCTATCACCAATATGATCTCAGCGACGGCGCAGCCGACGACATCCGCTGGATGGTCGCGCTCCATTCTTACGGCGAGCTGCTTCACGATTTTACCGTGACCCGTGAAGTCGACCGGCATGGAGGCGCCTGAGGCCTTTTTGCGCTCATGACCTGAAGGCGTTCAGAGCGCAGGTATAAGAGATGGACGACGATATCCCGCACCGCACACAGCAAAGGACGCCTTATGGACAAGAGCGAGGATAAAAGGCTGCATGACACGATCGGCTTCGTCGGCCTGCGTGCGCAAGCAACCGCGGTCGGACTCCTCCAATTGTCTGCCGAGCTGAAACGAGCAGGCGTCATCGGCGACGATGCGATCGACCGGATCAAAGATGCGATAGCGCGCGAGATCTCGCTTTCTCGTCCTCGATCCCCCCATAATGAGGAGTTCGATGCGAACCTCCGGGGGCGCCTGGATCGTCTCTTCGCCCGTGAAGAAGCGCTCGACGCCACGCCGCCTGACTCCGTTGGTCTGCCCGGCCAACCGTGACCAACGCTCTTGGGAACGATACACACTGAGATCCACGAGATAGCCTCCCATCCAGCGAACCGTCGCGGCGCCCTTCCCCGCAGCGCCCCGATCGAGTGCGAGCGATCGGCTTGAGGGACGATAGATTCGTGTGTCGATCCTTCCGCCGGTTCGGAGCGGATTTACCCTGTGACAATGATGCAACGGCAGCACGCCGCGACGAGTTTGCGGACCGGCGAAAACGGCGTAAATCGCGACCGTCGCTCCACTAACCTCCTGATAACAGGTAAGCTTGTTAGGCCGGCCAAACGAGCTGCACGAAGCGTCTCGCAAACGCCACACGTCCGTCACGCAAGTGTCATCGACCCTCGGTAGGGGCCCGAGCAAGGCAAACCTGCCGGGCAAGGGGCTCCTAGAATGAATATGCGCGTCAAGCTGCTCGCGACAGCAGCAGCAACTTCGCTTCTCGTTGGTGGCGCTCACGCCGCGCCCGCCAAGAAGCACCATGCAGCGCCTCGCGCGGCGTCGGCAAACACCGCACTCCTCAAGCAGGTCGAGGCTCTCCGCGCCGAGGTCGAAGCGCTTCGCGCTCAGGTCGACAGTTCTTCAAGCGCGCAGGCCGAAACGGTCGCGCAGGTCAACAACACCCAGGCGCAGGTCCAAGCCGTCCAGACGCAGGTGCAGGCCGTCGCCGCGACGCCACCGGTGACGAAGGACCAGGTCAACACCCAGATCGCCGGCGCGATCGAGAAAGAGCATCACAACGACAAATTCTATTTCAAGGGTATCACGATCACGCCGGGCGGCTTCCTCGAAGCAGCCGGCATCTATCGCAGCCGCTTCCAGGGCGACGATATTGCCTCCAGCTTCAACGTCCCCTTCCCCAGCCAGAGCCACGCCGCGCAGTCCTCGGAAGGCCGCTTCTCGGCCCGCCAGAGCCGCATCTCGTTGCTCGCGCAGGGTAAGCCTAACGCGCACACCCAGCTCAGCATGTATGGCGAGTTCGACTTCCAGGGCGGCGCGCAGACGTCCAACTCCAACCAGTCAAACAGCTATGTGCCGCGTATCCGCAATCTTTACGGCACGATCGACTGGGACAACGCCGGGTATGGCATCCACGTCCTCGCCGGCCAGAATTGGTCGCTGCTGACGATGCAGAGCAAGGGCATGAGCCCGCGTTCGGAAATCACTCCGCCGCAGATCGACGCGCAGTACGTTCCCGGCTTCGCCTGGGCGCGTCAGCCGGGCGTCCGTGTCACCGCCGACTTCATGGACCACCAGCTCTGGCTCGGCCTCGCCGCCGAGAATCCGCAGACAACGTTCGGCGGTACCGGCGTGCCGGCGGGTATCACGACGGCCATCCTCGGTAACGGCTCGACGGCTTCGGGCGGCAACCAGGTCAATCCGACGGGCTCGTTCCAGCAGTTCTACAACGGTGTCGGCTCGAGCCTGTCGCTTAGCCACGTGCCTGACTTCATCGCCAAGGCGGCGCTGGAAACCGTCGTCGGTGGGCACAAGCTGCACGTCGAAGGCTTCGGGATTTATCGCACCTTCTCCGAGCGGTTTGACGGCACGACGGTGGTGGAAGGCAGCAATCACGACGCGCACGGCACGGGCTATGGCGGCAGCGTGAATCTTGAGGTCGTGCCGAAGCTCCTCGATGCACAATTCTCCTACATCGGCGGTCGCGGCATTGGGCGCTACGGCTCGGCGGGTCTGGCCGACACGACCTTCGACAAGGAAGGCAATATCCACCCGATCAAAGAGTATATGATGCTCGCGGGCGCGACGCTGCATGCCACCAAGGCTCTCGATGTCTACGGTTTCGCCGGTGAGGAAGTGGAGCATCGCCAGCTGTACGACGCCGGTACCGGCGGCTATGGCGTTGCGACGTTGCTCAACACGAACTGCATGACGGAAGGCGGCGCCGTCTGCGCCGGCAACGTGCGCCGTATTCGTCAGATTACCGGTGGTTTCTGGGACAAATTCTACCAGGGCTCGTTCGGACGCGCGCAGATCGGTATTCAGTACAGCTATACGCAGCGTCAACTTTTCGAGGACGTGAACGGCCTCGCGCCGCAAGCGCACAACAGCATGGGTTTCGTCAGCTTCCGCTACTACCCGTTCTAAGCATACCGGGCTTGCCCGGGATCGCTGATAGCCAAAAGGTCTTCGCCCGTGCGTCCGCTTGACGCATCGGCGGAGACCTTTCAGTGTGCCGGGGATTGACCGCCATCGGGCCAACCTGCCATGCTTTCGCGGCGCGCGGCCGTCCAACTGATCGGCTTTATGTTCGGAGCTTCAAAATCTTACCAGGTGAGTGCGGCCACAGTGTCTTTCGGCATGGCCAAGCCTGTGGCGCTCCCCAAAAACGAGGCCAGCTGGCAGCAGCTCCACCTTGCGACGTCTAAATATCTGACGGTGACTGCATCGATAAACGGGACTGCAGTCTCCGCCATCATCGACACCGGGGCAACCCGAAGCGTCGTCAACGCGGCTTGGGCTCAGCGGCTGGCCCTACCCACATCGG
Source organism: uncultured Sphingomonadaceae bacterium (assembly GCA_903871605.1). GTDB lineage: Bacteria > Pseudomonadota > Alphaproteobacteria > Sphingomonadales > Sphingomonadaceae > Solisphingomonas. The sequence continues at coordinate 20,696 of CAIQHF010000036.1, read as the reverse complement.
GAACGCTCTCCGCAGCCGCGCTGACGGGTCAGGTGAATGGCACGCTTTACCGGGTCCGGACACTCGGAGTTGGAGACGTCGTCGTCCACAATATCGACATCTCCAGCTTCGACGTCTCCGCAATCGAGGGCTCGCTATCACGCGAACTGCCATTGGTTGTCGGCCAGGACCTGCTGGCCTCGGCCATCCTTGAGGTTGAATTTCCCAGGGATCGCGCACGGCTGAGCGCGTCGCTCGATCCGAAGCGCGTTGAGGGGTTCACTAAACTGCCGGTCGCGTGGGGCCAGAGCAATCTGCCTCATATTCCTGTCGATATTGAAGACAGCCTACGCTCGGAGGCGATCGTCGATCTCGGCAGTCATGTCCTGTGCTCCATTTCGGAAAGTTTCGCGCGCGAGCATGGCCTCCTCGGCGGCCGGCCAACCTCGACGACGATGACCGTCGGTGTCGAGGGACCGTCGATCAGCCGGATCTTCTCACTGCGCACGCTCAGATTCGGACCGTATGTTCTGCATGATGTCCCGGCGTGCGCCGTCAGCAACTGGAACTTCAGCCAGCCGATTAATCTGGGTTGGCCGTGCTTTTCGGCGTTCGATTTCCTGCTCGACACCAAGGCGGCAGCGCTGTGGTTGGCGGCGAGTCCCGAGCGGTTGAAGCAAGCGATCCCGCGTGACCGGTCGGGCATCGGCGCTGCGCGTCTGCCCGACCGATTGGTTATTCGCCATGTCGCCGAGAACAGCCCGGCGGCGCATGCCGGCCTGCGCGACGGCGATGAGATCATCGCGATGGATGGCCGGGCGGTCGACGCCGACTATCCTTCCCCGAGCGAGCGTCAGGGCGAAAAGCCGGCGGGAACCCGGATCGACATAAGGCTTGCCGATGGACGCGCGCTAACGGTCATTCTCGCCGATTATTTCTGAGACCCGCCGCTCTGGTCAGAAGGCCAGCTGGAAACGCATCGATCCGGTCGAATACGTCTGGCCAATGCGAGCGCCAACAGGTGTCTGGTAGCTCGTCGCGCTGGGCGAGAGTCGATCGATTGTCACATGCTGATAGTCGAACATGACCCGCGCGATCGAGTTAAGGTACCAGTTGACGCCGGCCGTCGCGATCTTCTGCTCGCCACCGCGAACACTCCCGGCCGGAAGCGCCGTGCCGACGGCTCCCTCCCGATAGTTGAGATCCAGATCAGAGTAACGCAGCGCCAATTCCCAAGCGCCGTAATTGCCGTGCGTCGGGTTGAACGACCCATCGATTTTCGGACCGTCGAAGGCGTAGTTGCCGTCGTTATAGCGCCGACGCTCGCCAGTGATCATCCAACTCCCCTCGACGTAAAACCCGTCGAAACGAGGGTTGGCAAGATCGGAGGCGCGGCGCTCGATACCGATGCGCTCATATTCACCCTGTAGCAGGAAATTGCGATGCTGGGCGGCGAATTCGACACCCGCCGTATAGGCGTGCGACGCGTCGATCGCGCCGGTATCGACCAGGCGCGTGCCGTCGACGCGCAGTTCAGGTCGCTCGCGAAGCTGGATCGGGCTGATCGCAGTTCCCGCTGCGGCATCCGGACCGCCAGTGTCGGCAGGGTGAGCCACATAGCTGCCATGAACAGCGAGGTGGATGAGATCGTTGTCGCTCTTGACGGGCAAGATGCCCGCTCGGCCGATGAAGCCCAGCTGGCTTTGATAGGGCTGGGTCGTGCTGCTGCCCGCGGTATTGACCAGGCGCCCGGTGATCGCACCCGACGCGAACCAGCGCGCGCCGGTGAAGGCGATCTGGCCAGCCTCACGATAATCGCCACCCGCCAGACTGCGTGCGACATCGGCCGAAGCCGGCCGTTCGAGGAACATCATGCCGTTGGTCGAGCCAGTGTCCTCGAGGCCAATGAATGGCGCGAACGCACCGACGCGGATATGGGCGGGCTTCCAGCCGGAATATTGGAGCCAGAGTTCCTGGACGTGGCCGGAATCCTCCTCGCCGGAGCCGCCAAAATCGAACAGCACCGAATATTCGAAGTCACCGAATGCGCGACCACCGATACCGATCCGGGCACGACGGAAGGTCGTGCCGTCCGAGAGGTTGCGCGCACGGGCCGTATCGGAAGCGGCACCGGCCCGACGCAAATCGGTGCCGAGAGGGCCGGCGCTATGCTGGAAATAGTCGGCAACGTCGAACTGCATCACACCGATCAGGCTTGCCGTGAAGCGCCCGTCACTGGTCGAAATTAAGGGGTGGCCGGAGTCGATGCGCGACACTGCTGCCGTCGTCGGAACGCCCGCACCAAAGATCCGGGGGTGGTCTACATTTGCAGTTTGCGACGCGGATGACGTCAGCGGTTGACCTAGGCCCGCGGTGGCCGCCGTGCCCGGGGCCGTCGGCGTCGTTGCTGGCACCTTGGCGGCGTCCGTCGCGACGGACGGCGAGCCCTTTCCTTCCGACCGCAGCGCCGCCAGCTGTGCCTGGAGCTGATTCAGCTGCGTTTGGATCGCCTCTATCCGAGCGTCGCGTGCGGCATCACTATCCGTCGTGGACTGTGCGCGCAGCGATGAAGCCCCTAACAGGGCCGACAAGGACGCGCATCCCAAAAGCGCGATCCGAGCGCGTCCATGCCTTCTAACCCCGTAAATCCGCATGTTGATCCCCCAATGTCCCCGCCCATTTCTCCGCGACGCGCGACGAGGAGGGAATGCCCGATTTTCTTCTCTCGCCTAAACCCTATCTTTATAGTAGAGATTACGCAGCTTGCCCCTGCCCTCCCCGGCTCTATCTTGGCGGCCATGAGCCGCATCCTCGTGATCGAAGACGACCCCATCACCGCCGAGGAGATCACCGCCGAGCTCGGCAATCACGGCCACGAGTGCGTGTGGATCGCCGATGGCGCCGAGGCCCTTGAGCGAGCGACGCGCGAACGCTTTGATGCGATCACGCTGGATCGGATGCTGCCCGGCCTCGACGGCCTGGCGTTGGTGTCGCGATTGCGCGAGCGAAAGATCGGCGTTCCCGTGCTGATGATCAGCGCGCTCAGCGACGTCGATGAACGGATTGCGGGCCTCCGTGCCGGCGGTGACGATTATCTGGTGAAGCCCTTCGCGCCGGGCGAAATGGCGACGCGGGTCGATGTCCTGCTACGACGCGCAAACGCGCATGCCGATGATGCGACGCTCACCATCGGTGCGCTCGAGATCGATCTTCGCCGCCGGATTGTCTGCGTCGATGGAGAAGCCGTGCGGTTGCTGCATATCGAATACAGATTACTCGAATTCCTCGCGCGCAATGTCGGACAAGCGATGAGCCGCAGCATTATCTTCGAGCAGGTGTGGGGCTATCATTTCGATCCCGGCGCCAACCTGATCAATGTCCATATCGCGCGTTTGCGAAAAAAGCTGGACCGGCCGGGCCGCGTCTCGGTGATCAGTACAGTCAAGGGTGAGGGGTATCGTCTCGATGCTGTCTGACCGGCTTCGCTTCAGCGACATCCGCCGGACGAGCACCTTCCGGCTGACCGTCATGCTCAGCCTGGTGTTCATCATCGGCATGGTCGCCCTCCTCGGGTCGATCTACGGGATGACCGCACGCGAACTCACCGCCCGTAGTGACCGAATCCTCCGTCAGGAGGCGGCGCGGCTCCTGACCGTTCCGCCGGACCAGCTGCCCGCCCAGATAACCGACGAGGTCGCGCGCAATCTTCACGGTCTCAATTATGTCGCGCTTATTTCGAGCGATGGCGAACAGGTTGTGGGCAATCTGCGCGCGCATGGCGACCTGCCCCACGACCATCCGATCGACATCGAGGGCCATGGTCGGCGCGGCCCGCTCAGATTGCTCGCGGTCGGGACGCCAGCAGGCGAAACCATACTGCTGGGTCGCGACATCAGTCAGATCCGGGATTTGCGGGAGCATCTTCTACAGATCGTCGTAGCGACCGGCCTCGTCATGACGATCGGGATGCTGCTCGCGGCGGTTGCGCTCAGTCTCAAGCCCTTGCGTCGGGTCCGCGATCTCCAGCGAGCGAGTCGCGAGATCGCCGGCGGCCGCCTGGATCGGCGGATGCCAATCGCCGGGCAGCATGACGAACTGGACCAGTTTGCCGCCACGGTGAACGTCATGGTCGAGGATGTCGGCCGGGTCATCTCACAAGTCAAAGGCGTCACCGACGCGATCGCGCACGATCTACGCACACCGCTCACGCGGGTTCGCGCACACCTCTATCGCGCGCAATTCCTACCCGATGTTCCGACGAATTTCTCCGCCTTGGCCGAAAAGGCGGTAACCGATCTCGATATCGTCCTCGCCCGTTTCGCGGCACTCCTGCGCATCTCCGAGATCGAGGCAAGCGCGCGCCGATCGGGCTTTGCTTCGGTTGATCTCTCCCACCTCGTCGAAAACGTCTTCGACCTCTATGAACCGCTCGCCGAGGAGCAGGGCGTGACGATGCGCCTGGAGGAAAGTGCCTTGGCGGTCGTCGAAGCCGACGACAAGCTACTGTTCGAAGCGTTCAGCAACCTCGTCGATAATGCCATCAAATTTGCACGCAGCGCAGTGTCGATCGCGGTGAGCCAAGATTCGGGGGCTGTCGTCATCGATGTCCGCGATGATGGCCCTGGCATCGCTCCGGACGAACGCGATGCGGTGTTACGTCGTTTCCACCGCGGCGCCCATGCGTCAGGGCTACCAGGCTCCGGCCTCGGACTAAGCGTCGTTGCCGCGATTGTGCATCTGCACGGATTCGCTTTGAGCCTTGAAGACGCGACCCCTGGTCTGCTGGCGCGCATCCGCATCCCGAAGTGAGGGTTTTCCGGGCTTTTGGCGGTGAAATTAATTTCACTCGCCTCCGACTTTAAAAGGGCCGATCCGAGCGCTGGTCGATGGTGCGCTGCAACTCCCCCACCCCCGGGGCGCGCCATCGACTTTTCGTCAGCGATATCGGGATCATCATGCTTCAGCTCGTCAAACTCGCGCTCAGCAAGCCCTATACGTTTGTCGTTCTTGCGATCCTGATCCTGCTTTCGGGCATGATCGCTTGGTTCAAGACCCCGACCGACATCTTCCCGGACATCAAGATCCCGGTCATCGCAGCGGTCTGGACCTATCGCGGTCTTCCGCCCGAGGACATGGCGGGCCGCGTCGTCTATTATTACGAGCGCCAGCTTTCGACGACGGTAAACGATATCGATCATATCGAGAGCCAGTCGTTGAACGGTGTCGGCATCGTCAAAATCTTCTTCCAGCCAGGCGTCGATATCCGAACTGCCTCGGCGCAGGTGACCGCCGCCTCGCAGACGGTGCTGAAGCAGATGCCCCCCGGCATCACGCCGCCCGCGATCCTCAACTATAACGCCTCGACCGTCCCGATCCTGCAATTGGCGCTCTCGTCCAAGGATCTATCCGAACAAAAAATCTACGACCTCGGCCAGAACTTCATCCGCCCGGCACTAGCCTCGGTGCAAGGGGCAGCGATACCGTCGCCTTATGGCGGCCGTGAGCGTCAGATCCAGATCGATCTTGACCCCGCCGCCCTCCAGGCGCGCCATCTCTCGGCAACCGACGTCGGCGCAGCGCTGGCAGCGCAGAACCAGATCGTCCCCGCCGGTACTACCAAGATCGGTCAATATGAGTATAACTTCCGGCTCAACAACAGCCCGGCGGTGATCGATCACCTGAACGACCTGCCGATCAAGACCGTCGATGGCAGCACCGTCTACATGCGCGATGTCGCACACGTGCATGACGGCTCTCCCCCGCAGCGTAACATCGTCCGTGTGGATGGTGGCCGCGCCGTGCTGATGACCGTGCTCAAAAGTGGCGCGGCATCGACGATCGCGATCGTCGATCAGGCCAAAGCGCTGCTACCCAAGCTCAAGGAAACGCTACCCCCGAGCCTGGTCGTGCAGCCTCTCTCCGACCAGTCGCTGTTCGTGAAGGCGGCGGTATCCGGCGTTATCCGCGAAGGCGTTATCGCCGCAACGCTGACCAGCCTCATGATCCTCCTGTTCCTTGGGAGCTGGCGCTCGACGGTCATCATCGCGGCATCGATCCCGCTGGCGATCCTGGCGGCGGTGGCCGGCCTGTCCGCGGTCGGCGAAACGCTCAACATCATGACGCTGGGTGGTCTGGCGCTGGCGGTCGGAATCCTCGTCGACGATGCGACCGTCACCATCGAAAACATCAACTGGCATCTCGAACAGGGCAAGCCCGTCCGCCAGTCCATCCTCGACGGCGCCGAGCAGATTGTCGGCCCCGCCTTCGTCTCGTTGCTGTGCATCTGCATCGCGTTCGTACCAATGTTCTTCCTGCCTGGCATTGCAGGCTTCCTGTTCGCGCCGATGGCGAAAGCCGTCGTGTTCGCAATGATCGCGTCGTTCGTGCTGTCGCGCACGATCGTGCCGGCGATGGGTAACTACCTGCTGCGGGATCATGCGACCGAGCATACGGGGCAGATCATGGCGACGCATGACGCTCTCGCCGGTCGGCCTAAGAGCCGGAACCCGTTTCGCACCTTCCAGCATGGTTTCGAAAAGCGCTTCGAACGCGTGCGAGGATATTATGTCGGCGTTCTCGCCTTCGCGCTGGAGCGTCGCCGCGTCTTTGTCCCTGCTTTCCTCGGCGTGGTGCTGATCTCTTTCGCGCTGATCCCGTTGCTCGGCCGCAACTTCTTCCCGTCGATCGACGCCGGTCAGATCAATCTCCATGTCCGCGCGCCTGTCGGGACGCGCATCGAGGAGACTGCCGCCGAATTCGACCATATCGAGGATCGCATCCGTCAGGTCATTCCTGCCGACCAACTTGTTTCGATCGTCGACAATATCGGCCTGCCGGTCAGCGGCATCAACCGTGCTTATTCCAATACCGGCGGCGTCGGGCCTCAGGATGGCGATATCCTCATCACGCTCGCCAAGGAGCATAAGCCGACCGCGGGCTTTGTCCGAGACCTTCGCACCGCGCTGCCCGACAGTTTCCCTGGCTCGACCTTCTCGTTCCTGCCCGCCGACATCATCAGCCAGATCCTCAACTTCGGCGCGCCGGCGCCGATCGACGTCCAGATCTCGGGCCCCGACACCAAAGGGGGCGAAGCCTATGCGCACGAGCTGGTCGAAAAGCTCTCGCATATCGCCGGGATCGCCGATGTTCGTCTCCAGCAGGCGAGCGACTATCCCGAGCTTGGTTTCGATGTCGATCGCACCCAGGCTGACCGGCTCGGGATCACCGAGAATGACGTAACCAAGAGCCTGTCGGTTAATCTCGCGGGCAGTTTCCAGGTCGCACCAGCCTTCTGGCTTAATCCTAAGAACGGCGTGTCCTACCCCATCGTCGTCCAGACGCCGCAATATCGCACCGACACAATGTCGGAGATGGACAACATCCCGGTGACCGGTTCGAAGCCCGGGGATTTCCAGATCCTCGGCGCGCTCGGCACGATGCATCGCGAACCGTCGGCGGCCGTCATCTCGCATTATGCCGTCCAACCCTCCTACGACGTCTATGCGACGACCCAGGGCCGTGACCTCGGTGCGGTTGCCGCCGACATCGATAAGGTCATCAAGGCGACAGAAAAGGATCGTCCGAAGGGCGCCACAGTGTCGCTGCGCGGCCAGGTCCAGACCATGAACACAGCCTTCACCGGGCTTATTCTAGGCCTGCTTGGGGCGATCGTGCTGATCTATCTGCTGATCGTCGTAAACTTCCAGTCGTGGGTGGACCCAGCGGTGATTGTTTCAGCGTTGCCGGCCGCGCTTGCGGGCATCGTCTGGATGCTGTTCGCAACACATACACCGCTCTCAGTGCCGGCGTTGACCGGCGCGATCATGTGCATGGGCGTGGCAACCGCCAACAGCGTGCTCGTCATCAGCTTCGCGCGCGAGCGACTGGAGGTGACCGGCAACGCCTTAAAGGCGGCCGCCGAAGCCGGTGCTACCCGCTTCCGCCCGGTCATCATGACGGCGCTGGCGATGATCATCGGCATGGCGCCGATGGCGCTCGGGCTTGGTGAGGGCGGTGAACAGAACGCTCCACTCGGTCGTGCCGTCATTGGCGGCCTAATCTGCGCTACGATCGCGACTTTGGTCTTCGTGCCGGTCGTGTTCAGCATCGCGCACCGCAAACATGGTCGCACCGCCGATCAACCTTCCCAAGACAAGCCCAGCGGAGACCTGGTTTATGCAGAGTGAAGCCCCTGTGCCCGGGGCGCCTGCGCCCAAGGGACTCAAGATGGCCGGAATCGTCGCCGCGATCGTTGCGGTCGGCGTCGTCGCTGCCGGTACGATCAGCCGCGCGCACGATACCAACGACGCGCGGCACTGGTCCGACGCACGCTCAATCCCGACCGTGCATCTCGTCGCAGTGAAACAATCGGCGGCGTCTGACGCGCTGAACCTGCCTGGCACAATGCAGGCATGGAACGCAGCCAAGCTTTACGCCCGCGTCGGCGGGTATCTGCGAGCCTGGTATCGCGATATCGGCGCCGAGGTTCCTGCGGGCGCTCCGCTGGGGCAGATCGATACACCAGAGCTCGATCAGCAGATCGCCCAAGCCCGGGCCGACCTGACCAGCGCGCGCGCCAATGCCGCGCTATCGAAAAGCACGGCTGCACGATGGAATGACCTACTGACGACCAATTCGGTTTCCAAGCAAGAAGCGGATGAAAAGAATGGTGATCTTGCAAGCAAGAACGCCGCAGTGCAGGCCGCACAGGCCAACCTCGCCCGACTGCTCGCCTCGAAGGCGTTTGCCACCGTACGCGCGCCCTTTGCCGGCGTGGTAACGGCGCGAAACGCCGATATCGGTGACCTCGTCGGACCTGGCGCGACCACCCAGCAACCGCTGTTCGCGGTCGCCGACGTCCACAAGATCCGCGTCTACGTCAGCGTGCCACAGGCGTATTCCGCATCGATGACTCAGGGCCTCTCCGCGAACCTGACCCTGCCGGATTATCCCGGAAAGACCTTCCCAGCGCACGTTGTTGGCAATTCCGGGGCGATCAACCCGCAGACTGGTACGTTCGAAGTCCAGCTCCTAGCCGATAACCCGGGGGAGGTGCTTAAACCGGGCGGCTATGCCCAGGTCCGCTTTGATGTGCCGGGTCAGGCCGGGACGGTCCAGATACCCTCGAGCGCACTGGTGTTCCGTGCGCAGGGCACGCAAGTCGCCCTGATCGGCCCCGACGATCATATCCGGATGCAGGCCGTGACCCTCGGCCGCGATCTCGGCGGGACCGTCGAGGTCATGGCGGGACTAGGAGCGAACGCCAAGATCGTCGACAATCCGCCGGACTCCTTGGCGCAGGGCGAGTTGGTCCGCATCGGAGACGGTACCCATGGCTAAAGGCCGCGGGCTGGTCGGGCTTGTGACGGCTACCGCTCTGGCGGGTTGCTCGTTCGCGCCAGCGTATCATCCACCTCTCACCACGACGCCCGTAGCCTTCAAGGAAGCCGGGCCGTGGACACCGGCGTCTCCCGCCGATCTCGTGCCACGGGGCGGCTGGTGGGCACTCTATGGCGATCCAACGCTCAACACCCTGGAGCAACGGATCGATACCGACAATCCAACGCTCGCCGGTGCACTTGGCCGTTACGACGAAGCCGCGGCCTACCTCGCGGAGGCGCGATCGGGCCTGTTCCCGCACATTGGGCTGGACGCGGACGTCACGCGCAACCGCCAGTCCGACAACCGCCCCCTGCGCGGAGCGAATCAACCCAACCACTACCCGGCCGACACCATTGATGGTGATGTCGGCTATGAGCTCGATCTCTGGGGTCGCGTGCGTAACAGCGTGGCCGCAGGCAAGGCCGAGGCGCAGGCCAGCAAGGATGACTTGGCAGCGATCAAGCTCAGCCTCGAGGCCGAGTTGGCCAACAGCTATCTGACGCTGCGCGGCTATGACGAGCAGTTAGTGTTGTTGACGGCGACGGTCGACGCGTACGCCAAGGCCGACGGGGTGACCCAGCGGCGCTTTGCCGGCGGTATTGCGTCCGGGCTCGACACCGGCCGGTCTGGCGCCCAGCTCGCCGAGGCGCAGGCCCAGATTTCCGATGTCCAGGCGGCGCGCGCGCTCACAGAACATGCGATTGCAAGCCTGGTGGGCACGCCAGCATCGCTGTTTTCGCTCCCGGTTGCACAAATTGCCTTTGCGATGCCGAGCATCCCGCTCGGCCTCCCATCGACATTGCTGCAACGGCGCCCGGACGTCGCTGCCGCCGAACGCAGGATGTCGGCCGCTAATTCCGAGATAGGCGTCGCGAAAGCGGCCTTTTATCCATCGATCTCTCTTGGTGGCCAAGGCGGATTTCAGAATACCGGCTTACCCAGTCTCTTCACGGCGCCCAACATCTTTTGGTCGATTGGGCCGAGTGCGGTGCTCAGCCTGTTCGATGGCGGCCGTCGGCGAGCGCAGCTTGCCGTTGCGCGGGCCAGTTGGACGCAGGCAACTGCCGACTATCGCACCGATGTCTTACAGGCGTTCAAGGAGGTCGAGGATAATCTCGCCCAACTCCACTATCTTGGCGACGAAGCCGCCAGCGAACAGCGCGCGGCACAGCAGGCCGGGCAGACCGAAGCGCTCTCGCTCAATCGCTACGTCAAAGGGGCCGCCAATTATCTTGACGTCGTGACTGCGCAAACGACTGCACTTCGGGTGCGTCGGACCGCGATCGATCTTAAGACGCGGCGCCTCCAAGCTAGTGTCCGCCTCATCCGCGCGCTGGGCGGTGGCTGGCAGAATGTGACGCAACGCGATGCATCCGCTGGGGAAGCGAGCCCTGCAGCGATCATCCCGCCAGCACCAAAATCATAGGACGCAGATCATGACGCGATCGACGAAAGCCTCAGCGGTCGGCGCTGCCTTCCTGATGCTGCTGCCGGCATGCAAGCCGACAACGATCGTGACCGGCCCGCCGGACGAACATGCGAACGCGGCTATGCACATCACCCTGCCGCCGGCGGTCAAGGCAAGCTACGTCTATCGATGCGCCGACAATAGCGTGATCTACGTCGACTTTCTCTCGGATGACATCACCGCTAATCTTCGCACGCAACAGATGGGAGAGATAACGTCGCTGAACGCTCCTGCGGCAGGAACGGCCTTCGCCGGCGGCGGTTACGAGATTTCCGGCAACGGCAAGCAGATCAATTTCAAGCGTCCACAATTGCCAAAAGAAACATGCCAAGCCTGATCTCGGCCGGAAGCGCCCGTTTTAATAACCGCAGCCTTGATGGCGGATCAGGGAATTACCACCACTCTTCCTGCGCCATGACGATGGCCTGCCCGACAACATTAGACAAGGCTGAGCTCAAGGCGCCGGCGTAAGCGCTGGCTTTTCGTCGATAAAGATAAAGCGGACGGCGTATCGACTGGTCACCAATGTCCGGGAGGTGCGATAAGCGCCCAGACTCGACGAGGTCTCGCGCAAACAAGCGATAGGTAATCGCAAACCCCTCTCCCGCTATCGCGCGCTCTAGGCAATCGCGGTGATAGACCAGCTCCGTAACGCGGTTGATCGTCCTGCCGTCGTCCTTGTCCGCTATCCACGCTCGCCACGGTGCGGTTTTGGGCGCGAAGATCCTGCAACCTGGCGAGCCAATCAGCATCTGGCTCGGTGAAAACGGATCGTCCGTAGTTCGGCCGACGAGCACCAGCCGCAATGTCGCGAAGACTCGGTGGGCATACCCCTTCACCGTTTCGTTTTCGAACGAGAGGTGGAGATCGCCGGATGAAAACATCCCCGACGCTTTCGTCACGTCGGGATAAAGGCCGGGAACGACGCCCTCCGCGAACAAGTCGTTCCAGGCCGACTCCAGCCAAAGGTCCCAGAGATCCTGATCGACCTTGATCCGCGGTCGCGCGGTATCGGCTGCCGGTTGGATATTCCCAATAGCGGCCTTGAGGATCGCGTCAGCCTGCCGATAGGCGGCTGCGAGAGCAAGCGCCGCCTCGGTTGGATAGGTCTTGTGCGTCTGTCGCCGGAAAAGCGTGACTCCCAGATCTGTCTCGATCCGGCGGATGCCCGAGCTCATCGCGCTATGGGTAACGCCTACTTCCCTGGCGGCATCGGTAAAGCTCTCGTGCCGCGTCGCGGCATCAAGCAGACGGAGACTGGGGAAGGTCGGTGACATCGCCAACCGATAGATCAGCGGGCGACAGGTAGGAAGACAGCCGCCGGTACCAATGCCGCCACCGCGTCAAGTATATGTCCGTTTTATCCACGGATCGAAAAACGATCGTGAGGGTCGGCCCGGATTGCTGAAGGAACGAGCGACCACGTCATCTCGCGGGTGGCGCAATGTCGCAATGGTCTCCAGCACTGGCGCTATGCCCTGCGACGGCAGAGCTTTTTCCCTACCCTACGTTCGGTTCTCAATATGCACGCCGAGCCACGTGGCTAAAATTTCGGGGCGATGATCACGAAGGCCTGGTGGATGGTGAATTTTATTTCACTGGCGGGCTCGGTGCCACGAGGGCATTTAGCGCCAGCCGACCAGAGAACAAGGAGGGTTTAAGCCCCACTCCCTGCTTTCAGGTTGGTCCCAGAGAATGGGTCGTCGACCCGCTCGTCGACGGAAATGCCACCGGCGGTCCGCTCGGCCGCCGGTGGCGCCCTCTTTCGGAGGATCTTTGATGAAGATACTTCCCCTTCTTCTCGCGTCTGCAGGTGTCGCTTTCGCGTGCTCCGGTGTCGGCACGGCCGCCGATCTGACGCTTAGCTTCCGCGAGCTCGAGTATCAGCAGCCGCGTGATCCCTTGCTCCCATCGAACCAGTCCGCAGGCATCCTCCAGCATACATCTGAAACCGATATAGCTCCGGCGGTGATTGCGCTCGGTTCTCTGATACCGATCGGGACGACGCATACCGCAGCCGAGGTGATACTGGCCCGAGCTGGTGCGCGTTGCCATCGCGACGACGCGCGGCTCGAACATTGCTCATATTCGGATGTCGAGACGCGCGACGAATATGTCGACGCGGTGCGCTGGAACGTGTTTTTGAACCTTATGGGCGACAAGGTGCAGGCCCTTTCGGTCGATCGCAGCTGGACGCGTAGCTAACGCGTTCGACGACACCGACTTAGCGGTGCGAGCGAACGCCAGGACGGCTTCCTTCAATCGCCCGGCGATTGCGCGCACGCCGTCAGCCGGCCACGACGGGCTTGAAACGCCGTGGTGGATTAATCCGTTGGCGTCGGCGGAATGTCCTTCAAGAGCGCGCTCAAGGTCGCCAGCGGCGCGCTGTCGGCTGTCGACATCAACAGCCGTTCGAGCGCGCGATAGGCAGATAGTACTTCTTTTCCCGTCTCGGTGAGGCCGGTTCCCCCGCCACGGGCGCCCCCCGTTGCGGACTCGATCAGTTTCTCGCGAAAGCACCGGTTCATGCTGTCGCACATGGTGTGCGGGGACGTTGAGCATTATGTCGCTGCAGCCGTCGGGCTGGCGCGATCGCCTGACCGACGACGCGCCTTCTCCGTGGCGTTGAGCGATGCACGCGAATCCGCGCTGCAACAGACTGATCCGGTCGAGATGTTGGCCGTGCACCTCACGCGTTGGGCGAGTGAGATTGAAGACAGATAAGGGATAGGTCCTCGCAAGCGTGTTTCGCGCAGTCGTGAGTCGACCTGACTGTCAGAAATCGCCGCTCAATAGGCGAGCGAGAGTGTCATTTGACCAATCGGCACAACAGTCGCACGATTGGCATCGTCACCGTCAAGGCGGGCCAGTGTGCGATCACGGATGAGTGCCGCGACCTCACCACGAAGCGACCATCTCGCAGAACCGACCATGAAGGGACGGGTCGCCGCCAGCCCGACGCTTCGATAGCTGACCGTCCGCGAACCAGCTTCGTAAAAGCCGCCCCACCCAATTCCGACCGAGGCAGGGAGGCTGATCGACGGCGCGCCGTCCGCTTCTCCAAGTTTCCATTCCGGCTCTATGGACAGCTGCGTATATAGACCGTGGCCGCCCTTCGGACGGATCGTCGCGACGACATTGGGATGAAGCCAGCCAAGGCCCCGATCGGCCTGGTAGGACAGCGCGACACTCGCCTCGTGACTGGTTGCGGCGACGTCATTGGGACTGGTTTTGATCGTATAGCTTAGCGCTGCGCGGAGGCCTTTCGCCGGCGCATAGACAAATCCGACAAGATTATTGCTCTCATACCAGGCACGGGGATTTCGGGTTTCTTGAGACGAGGGTGCATGAACGCCGTTCGAGCTGTGAAGTTCGAGCCACATGCTTCCCGCTCCGGCGGTGGCATCTTTAAGATCATAAACGAGCCCCAGTTCGACATGGACCGGGATCCGATTCAGGCTCGAGCTATCATCATCGTAACTGCCGCGCGCGTAGTCGCCGTTGCGCAGGTTGAACCGAGCGATCGGATGCCAAGATCCGTCGCCAACCGTAACCTCGCCAAGAGATGCGTCTTCGGTATCGGAGAAAGGAACGGTCTGCGCATCTGCTGGCGAGCACCAGACCATCGATGCGACGATCCCCAGCCATCCCGAACATCCTACACTCGATCCACGCATTGATTTTCCGATTCCCACCAATCCCGGCTGAACCGGTCTAACGCGCCGCGCACGTCATGGGCCCATGAGAGCCGCCTGCGCTGCCTCCGGGGAACGGCTGCCTCGGCATTCGAAGGGCCAGGCAGCCGCTGGCCGTCCGCTTTCGCCATAGGAGACCGATCACGCCCACCGGAACCGGACGTCTGGCAGCAAGCTCGCGGCCGGTTTTAGTCGCGTTTGCCGTTCGATTCAGCATAGCATAGAGCACACGATACGATGCTTTCTCAAAAAACCCGCTACGCGCTGCGCGCTCTTCTCCACCTTGCCGAAGCCGACCCGGCGAAATCAACCCAGGCCGCCGAAATCGCACAGCGCCAACAGGTGCCGCGCAAATATCTGGAGCTGATCCTGCTCGACTTGAAGAAAGCGGGCTTCATAACGAGCCGCCGCGGCCCGGGAGGCGGCTACGTGCTTGCCAAGGCTCCGGCGGACATCAGCTTCGCCGACGTCCTCCGTGCTACAGAGGGGCCGATCGCGTTGGTGCCCTGCGCCAGCGTCAATTTCTATGCGCGCTGCGCCGATTGCCACGATGAGGCGACGTGCGCTATCCGCCGCGTCATTGCGCGGGTACGTGATGATACCGTCCGCACGCTGAGCCAGACGTCGCTAGCCGACGCGGCCGCTTTCGAAACGCTGGCAGCGTAAGGATCCGGCCGATAGGCAAAGCCGTTCAGGCGGTCAGCACGCCCTCAGCCGGGGGGCTATTGTGAAGGTCGGCGGCGATGAAATCTACGAAGGCGCGCGCCGCCATCCGGGTCGCTCGTCCAGCCGGGAAATAGGCGTGGACGGGAAGGTCCGGTGTCTTCCAGTCTCCGAATAGAGAGACGAGCGCACCTGTCTCCAGCTCCACACGACAGGCCCATGAGGTCGTCGATGTTATCCCCAGCCCCGCTCGCGGCGGCCGCCAGAGCACCCGCCCCGTCGTTGGTCGACGCATGGGAGCGCAACTCCACCGTTGTGGTCTCGGCACTGACCCATCATCCGCATATCCACATGGTCGTGCCGGGCGGCGGCATCGCGCTCGACGGCGAGCACCGGGTGTCGGCTCGCCCAGCTTTCCTGCTTCTGGTGCGCGTGCTCGGTGCGCTCTTCCGCCGCCTGTTCCTGACCCGCCTGCTCGCGCTCTACGATGCTGGCCGGCTTACCTTCTACGGCAGCCTGGCCCACCTCGCCGAGCGCCGTGCTTTCCTGTGTCACCTGTCACCGGTCCGGAAGAAGCGCTGGGTGGTTTGTGCGAAACCGCCCTTTGCAGGGCCGGAAGCCGTGCTGGCGTATCTGTCGCGCTACACGCACCGGGTCACCATCTCGAACAGCCGTCTCATCCGGTTCGACGAGGACGGTGTCACCTTACGCTACAAGGATTATCGCCGCGACGGGCCCGAGCGGCAGCAGCTGATGACCCTCACCGCCGACGAATTCATCCGCCACTTCCTGCTCCATGTCCTGCCGAAAGGCTTTCACCGCATCCGCCACTATGGCCTGCTCGCCAGCGGGACCCGAAAGGCCCATCTCGAAAGGGCGCGGGTGCTTCTCGCCGTCGCGCCGCCTGCCGACGACGACGGCGTCCAGACCGAACCGCTGAACACATGCCCGCCATGCCCTTGCTGTGGTAGCCGCATGGTCGTCGTCGGGATCTTCGAGCGCTGGCGTCAGCCCCGCGCACCACCATCAGTTCCAACACCGACCGGGAGGTGCGCATCGTGACCCCGCCCGGCCTGACATCGCGCCGTCCCGCAGGCGCCGTGCTTTGGGAAATGAACCTGCTCGACCTGATGACGACCGCGACCATCGCGACCCCCCTCGCAGTCACTGAACGTGCTCATTTGACAGCCGGCAGCACCGCAGATCTTCACACCTGCCTGGTCACCAGGCCCGGGGCAGACAGGCGCCGTGCCGCCCCAATAGACCGTCAAAAACCGCTTTCCCCATAACGCACCGCTTGTGGCCGCTGCTTCCTGCTTTGGAGGATATCGTACGCCTGCCGGCGCCCGATATCCTTCACAATCCCGGTCGCCACCCGGGGCCTGATCCAACGTCCGCTCTGGGTACCGATCAGGCAGGCCAGAATGACTGACTGTGTGAAGGGTCTTCGCAACAACTGCTGGCGGCGGGTGTCGACCACTTCTCGCCGTTCGCCAGCGGTTGCGCGAACGTCCGGTGCTGACAGGAGCAGCCGTACAGGCGGCGTTCAGCATGCTCCTTCGGGCCCTGTAGACCAATCAAGGATGTCAGCGCCCACATCCGAAAACCATCGGTTTTTCGCGATAGGAATTGATCTCGTTAGAAACATCGGATACTCCCGATGAATGATCGATGACGATGCCCTCGCTGCTTTGTCCGCCCTAGCGCACCCAACAAGGCTCGACGCATTTCGACTGCTTGTCCGGTACGAACCTGATGGCCTCTCCACAGGCCAACTCGTCGACGCGTCCGACCTGACACAAAGCACCTTCTCGACCCATCTTGCGGTGCTGGTGAAGGCTGGCCTCGTCAAACCGGAGAAACGCGGTCGCCAGATGATCCAGCGCGCCAATATCGATGCGCTGCGCGCCCTGATGCTCTTCCTTGCCAAGGATTGTTGCCAGGGCCGCACCGAGCTTTGCGAGCCGCTGCTGGCCGAACTCACCTGCTGCTGAAGGATCCTCTAGTGAGCGACGCCATCGACATCATCGTCTATCACAATCCCGAATGCGGCACCTCGCGCAACACGCTGGGGCTGATCCGTAACGCCGGCATCGAGCCGCACGTCGTTGAATATCTCAAGACGCCTCCCACACGCGAACTGCTGGTTCAGTTGATCGCGCGCGCCGAGATCAGCCCGCGAGAGCTACTGCGCGAGAAGGGCACACCCTATGCCGAGCTGGGCCTTGGCGACACGGCACTGTCCGACGATGAACTGCTCGATGCGATGATCGCGCATCCGATCCTGATCAACCGTCCGCTGGTCATCTCGCCCCTTGGCGTGAAGCTGTGCCGGCCCTCCGAAGCCGTGCTCGATCTCCTTCCCAGCGCGCAGCAAGGTGCCTTCGCCAAGGAGGATGGCCAGTTGGTCGTCGACGATGCCGGCGCACGGGTCTGAGTCGCGAAGCCCGGCGCAGTTACGCGCGACGCCGATCGACGACACTGATTTCGGAAGCCTAGCATTCTTTCTGTCGGATGCCGGGCTACCGATCGCCGATTTGAGAGAACCGGGCCGGGCCTTCTACCGCATCGAGGCCGACGATCTGGTCGGCTATGGCGGCATCGAAGGCGAATGGTCGGACCGACTGTTGCGGTCGCTCGTTCTGCTCCCCGACCGCCGAAGTGTCGGCCTGGGTGGCGTGGTGGTGGCGCTGATCGAGGAGGAAGCCAAACGCGCGGGCGTCGAGCGGCTGCACCTGCTGACTACGATCGCCGCCCGCTTCTTTCGGGCGCAGGGTTATGCCGATGCCGCCCGCGCCTCGGCACCAGCCGGAATCGTGTCGTCGGCCGAGTTCACCCGGTTGTGCCCTGCCAATGCCGCCTATCTCGTCAAATCCTTGAAAGCCCCGTCCTGATGCCCCTGCGTATGCTTGCCGATCCGACCGATCTTCCGAACCTCGACCGCACCTATGCGATCGAGCGGCCCGCCATGGGCCTCGGCGCGGGCAATCCGCCGCCCCGCATCCTGCTGCTCTACGGATCTTTGCGTGAACGCTCCTTTTCGCGGCTCTGCGTCGAGGAAGCCGCGCGCCTGCTCCAATTCTACGGCGCCGAGACCCGGATCTTTGACCCTTCGACATTGCCGCTGCCCGACCAGATCGCGGGCGACGATCACGACGCGGTCCATGAGCTGCGCGAGCATTCGATGTGGAGCGAGGGCCATGTCTGGTGCAGCCCCGAGCGGCACGGCCAGATCACCGGCGTGATGAAGACGCAGATCGATCATCTGCCGCTCTCGATGGGCGGGATGCGACCAACCCAAGGGCGCACGCTCGCCGTGATGCAGGTGTCCGCCGGTTCGCAGTCGTTCAACAGCGTCAACACGCTGCGCCTGCTCGGCCGCTGGATGCGGATGTTCACCATCCCCAACCAGTCGTCGGTCGCTATGGCCTACAAGGAGTTCGACGAGGCGGGCCGCATGAAGCCGTCGAGCTATTACGATCGCATCGTTGATGTGATGGAGGAACTGGTCCGCATCACGGTCCTGATGCGACCCAATGCCGTGCAGCTCGTCGACCGCTATTCGGAACGCAAGGAAGCCGGCGTGCTGATCGATCCGGCAACCGACCATTCGGCGATCGCCATAGCACCTCAAACTGCGAGCGCGTGACGCCAAGCCAGCGGGCTCACCCGCTGGCGGCTGCTCCTATCTGTCCCGGCCTCGATCTGAGGTACCCGAGAAAGATGTCCTGATGATCGCTGCGATCCTGATCTTCCTGCTGACGATCACCCTCGTCATTTGGCAACCCAAGGGGCTCGGCATCGGCTGGAGCGCGATCGGGGGCGCGGCAATCGCTTTGCTGGCGGGCGTGGTGTCGCTCCAGGATATTCCTGTCGTCTGGCACATCGTCTGGGACGCGACCGCCACCTTCGTCGAGGTCATCATCATCAGCCTGCTGCTCGACGAGGCCGGCTTTTTCGAATGGGCGGCGCTGCACGTCGCGCGCTGGGGCAAGGGCCAGGGCCGCACGCTCTTCGCGCTGATCGTGCTGCTCGGCGCGGCGGTTTCGTCGCTGTTCGCCAACGACGGGGCGGCGCTCATCCTGACCCCGATCGTGATCGCGATGCTGCGCGCGCTCGGCTATTGCGACAAGGCGACGCTCGCTTTCGTGATGGCCGCAGGCTTCATCGCCGACACCGCCAGCCTCCCGCTGATCGTCTCGAACCTCGTCAACATCGTGTCGGCCGACTTTTTCAACATCGGCTTCGGCCGCTACGCGCTGGTCATGGTGCCGGTCGATCTCGCTTCGATCGCGGCTACGCTCGCCATGCTGATGCTCTATTTTCGCCGTGACATTCCCGCCGCCTATGATCTCGACCAGCTTGATCGTCCTGAGGAGGCGATCAAGGATTGTGCGACCTTCCGAGCGGGCTGGGTTGTGCTCGTGATGCTGCTGGCAGGGTTCTTCCTGCTGGAGCCGCTGGGCGTACCGGTCAGCGCTGTCGCCGCTGTCGGCGCCATCCTGCTGCTGGTGATCGCCGCGCGCGGGCACGTCATCAGCACCGGCAAGGTGCTGAAGGGCGCGCCATGGCAGGTCGTGATCTTCTCGCTCGGCATGTACCTGGTCGTCTACGGACTTCGGAACGCCGGGCTGACCGGGCAGATCTCGATCCTGCTCGATCGCTTCGCCCAGGGCGGCATCTGGGGCGCTGCGATCGGAACCGGCGTGCTGACCGCCATACTGTCGTCGATCATGAACAACATGCCGACGGTGCTTGTCGGCGCGCTCTCTATCGACGGCAGCCATGCGACCGGCGTCGTCAGGGAAGCGATGATCTACGCCAATGTGATCGGCTGCGATCTAGGCCCCAAGATCACTCCGATCGGCTCGCTCGCGACCCTGCTCTGGCTACATGTGCTCGGCAACAGGGGCATCAAGATCCAGTGGGGCTACTATTTCAATGTCGGCGTGGTGATGACCTTCCCGGTCCTGCTCGTCACACTGGCCGCACTAGCGATTCGGCTGAGCCTCGTGTGAGTGAGTGGTTATCAGCACCAATTCACCATCCCACACCCACATGTTCACACGCGGACATGCGGACATGCGGACCAGAGGCTCAGGTTGACCCGTTGTAACAGAAGCGGCATCACGCTCTTCGGCAATGGATTTCTGCCGGGTCTTCGGACCGAACCGCCTTCGGGCTGATGATTCCTACCGGGCGCCGCAAGGCAGCAAGGAGGGATCGTGCGCGCTACGTTTCGGAATTTCTATGACACGTTGAATGTCGCTGCGTTCGTTCGCAATCGGCATGACCACGCCGTATCGGTGCTGCGGTGGACGTTGCTCCTGGTCCCGATGGCGGTTGCGGTCGGCACCCTTTGCGCTGCGTTCCTGTGGAGCCTCGACCTCGCGACCCGCGCGCGTTTCGACCACCCCTGGCTTCTCTTCCTGCTGCCGCTCGGCGGGGCGGGTGTCGCTCTCCTCTACCATCTGATGGGACGGTCGGTCGAAGCAGGCAACAACCTCATC
>CAIQHF010000035.1 GCA_903871605.1 uncultured Sphingomonadaceae bacterium | reverse complement strand
CCGCCGCTGCCGACGCGGTCCTGCCGACCGATGAGGACCGAACCCGTGATCATCTCTGCTCGCCCATATTACTCAGACAATTCGGATAGCAGGCCTCGACCAGCCGGGCAAGCTCGCCGCTCCAAATGTCGCCTTTGGCCGACCGGCGCGATGGTTCGGCCGGCGCCCCGGAGTATGCCGGGCTGGCGCCGGACAAGAGAGGGAGAGGCATCCACCGGCGAGGCGGCGGCAGCCCTGCGCAGGCGACTTGGCTGCCCCCTTTGCGCGCCTGCCCCGAAGGCTCGGCCCAGCGGCCGATCATCGCCCCGTCGCGAACCGCGGCTTTGCGCGTTTCACGTGCACGTCGTTGCGATCCCGACAGGCTGTCGGTGAGCAGCGTGCGGACGACGACCGTATCGCCGGATTACGGTGAGCGCCGGCTAGGCGGTCGCGCCACAATGCCGCAGCGATGGTCGCGGCGCCGGCGAACGCTCGAACGTCCTCGCCCCGACGCGCGTTGCGCGCGCCAGCAGCGCCTGCCCCGTCCATCGCTTCATTTGCTGCTTCCCGGCGCGGGGCGCGGCGGCACGCCGGCAAAGGTGACGAGGCTCTCCGCACGGCCGGCGCCGATCGCCGAGACGCCGAAAAAATGATCGTCGATGTTGACGTGCGGCAGGTCGAGCGCGGTCACGGACGCCGGCACGTCGCGATAGTCGGTCCAAGCGAAACCGTCGGCGCGCCGCCAGCGGACACGATATCCGCGCGCCCCCGGCACCGACGCCCAGACGACATGCGTATCGTCGCTGACCGCGCCGGCGATCGAGACGCCGGTGGGCGCGGCAGGCGCCGTGGCGAGTTGGCGCAGCGTCGCTACGTTGAGCGCGGTGACCTTCGCCAGATAGGGAAAGTCGACGAAGGCGATCGTATCGCCATATTGCCGGCCATTTTCGGTGCGGACGGTCTGGTGCTGCCGATCATAATCCTCGGTCGCCTCGGTAAAGCGGACCGCCGGATAGCCGGCCTCGAGGAAGGGGATATGGTCGCCGCCCCGTTGGAAGCGATCGGGACGACGCACCGCGATCACGTCGAGGCCGATGCGCTTGTCGGCGTCCGCGATACGCACGATCGCCTTCGCCAGCGCGCGCGACGGCGAGTCGTCCTCGCCCCCGATCGCGCGCGACTGCTTGATCGCGGGCAGATCGGCGGCCGCCTCGATGCCCTCGCTGAACACGCGCACGGCGGTGTCGACATGCTCGCCGCCGATCCCGTGCGTGTTGCCGACAATGTCGTTGTTGAGCACCGCCGCGACCTTCCAGCCGCGCGTCTTGGCGGTGTCCGCGAGCAACTGGCCACCCCAGAGCCCCTGCTCCTCGCCCGAGAGGACCGCATAGACGATCGTGGCCGGGAATTTCTGCGCCGACAATATGCGCGCCGCCTCGATCACCAGGGCGACGCCGGAGGCATCGTCATTGGCGCCGGGCGCGTCGGTGCTGGCATCCATCACGTCGTTGACCCGGCTGTCGATATGACCCTGCACGATGACGACGCGATCGGGGTCGCCGACGCCCTTTTGCACCGCGATCACGTCCTCGACCCGGACGCCCGCCGGCGCCCGCGGGCCCGCCGCCCTCGTGCCGATCGTCTCGACCGCGAGGCAGTTGCCGCAGCCCCGGCCGATCTCCGCGAACCGACCGGCGACCCAGCGACGCGACGCGCCTATGCCGCGCGCCGGATCCGTCGTCGTCGACAGCGTGTGCCGGGTGCCGAAGCCCACCAGCTTGGCGATCGTGGCACGGAGTGCCGCGGGGTCCGGCGCGGGCGCGGCGGCGACGAGAAGCAATGCGAACAATGGCTGTTTCATAGCGCCTGTTTCGTGCAAGCGCGGCGCGTCCGCAATCCCCTCGCGCGCTCCGATCCAACACGTGCGATCACGCCGTCACGCGTTCGACGGGCGCGGCACGACGCGACGCGTCAATATTCGTCCGATGCGGCTTTCGCGCGGCTGCCGAACACCCCGAAGCCTGCGATGACGACGTAGCAGACGGCCGGCAGCGCGAGCGCAAAGTGCAGCCCGGCGATATCGGCGAGGTGGCCGGTCAGCGGCGGGATGATCGCACCGCCCACGATCGCCGTCGCGAGCACGCCCGACCCCTCCGCCGCGCGCGTCCCGAGCCCCTGCGAGGCCAGGCTGAAGATCGTCGGGAACATGATCGCGTTGCAGAGCCCGATC
Source organism: uncultured Sphingomonadaceae bacterium (assembly GCA_903871605.1). GTDB lineage: Bacteria > Pseudomonadota > Alphaproteobacteria > Sphingomonadales > Sphingomonadaceae > Solisphingomonas. The sequence continues at coordinate 93,642 of CAIQHF010000035.1, read as the reverse complement.
GCGAGCAGGGACCAGCCCGACACGGCACCGACGCTGTTCGCCGACAGCAGGATCAGCACCACCGATCCGGTCGCCGCCGCCGCGAGCACCTTGCCGGGCGAGGCGACGCGCAGCAGCCCCGAACCGACGAAGCGGCCGACCAGCGCGCCGCCCCAGTAGAAGAGGATATGCTTGCCCGCGGCTTCCGGGCTGAGGCCGAGCGTCGCGGGCTGCTCGAGATAGCTGACGATCAGCGAGCCGATCGCAACCTCGGCGCCGACATAGAGGAAGATGCACAGCGCGCCGAACGCGAAGCGCGGGCGTGTCAGCAGCGTGAAGGCATGGAACATCGAGCCCGTCTGATCCTGCGCCTCCTTCAGCCGGTTGCGCCGCGTCCACACGACGCCCGCGACGATCAGCAACGCCAGCGCTAGGCCGAGATAGGTGTGGACGACGGTGCGCGTCTCGGCGACGCGATAGGCGGCGAGCGCCGCACCCTGCAGCTTGCTGCCGTCGATCTTGGCGAGCGAGCCGAGAATCACGATCGCGCCGACATAGGGGAAGATCGTCGTGCCGAGCGAATTGAACGCCTGCGCGAAGGTCAGCCGGCTCGACGTCGATTCGGGCGGCCCGAGCAGCGAGATCAGCGGGTTGGCGACGACCTGGACGATGGTGATCCCGGCGGCGAGGACGAACAGCGCGAGCAGGAACACGGGGAACAGTGCCGAGGAGGATGCCGGCACGAACATCAGGCAGCCGGCCATCATCACCAGCAGTCCGATCGCCGCGGTGCGCATGTAGCCCGCCTTGCGGACGATCGCGGCGCCGGGGATCGAAAAGACGAAATAGGCGAAGAAGAACGCCGACTGGACGAGCAGCGCCTCGCCGTAGCTCAGCGTGAAAAGATCCTTGAGCTTGGGGATGATGACGTCGTTGAGGCTGGTGATCCCGCCGAAGATGAAAAACAGCGCGAATACGAACCAGCGCAGATCGGGCGCGTCCACCCCCCTGCTCGTCATGCCGTCGGCCTCCCGGTCAATCGCGCCCGTCGTCTGCATCATCCCTCTCCGTCTCTGTCATCCGCGAGCTGTCGTTCGAGGGGTTGCCTCTCCCGTCAAGTCGCTCGAAATCATTCACGCTCCGCCCAGCACGACGCGCGGCGGAAGCAGCGGACCCGTCATGAGTATCTTCGCGACCGCTACCGGCATCGCGAACGTCTGGGGCGGGCGCCATGACGCCCAGCGAATGGGAGGAACGAAGAGTTCCTGTCACCAATCCCTTCCTTCCCCTCTCCGCGATGATCGCTTGTCGCGCGATCTTGGCTCCGTCTTAGGCGGCTTGTAATCGATTGCACAACCCGCCACACTCGCTCCGAGAAAAAACATCGGGGGAGAATGATGCGGATAGGAAAGCCAGCGATGCTGCTTGCGCTTTTGGCAGCGTCGGCCGCAGCAACGCACGCAGCCCCCCCGCCCGCGCCGGACCTTGCCGCCGTCAGGGCGCGCCTGCCGCAAGACGAAGTGATCTACTTCCTGCTGCCCGACCGGTTCGAGAATGGCGATGCGGGCAATGATCGCGGCGGCCTCGTCGGCGATCGGATGCTGACCGGCTTCGATCCCGCCGATTCGGGTTTCTACCATGGCGGCGATCTGAAAGGCGTGATCAAGCGCCTCGATTACATCCGCGCGCTCGGCGCGACGACGATCTGGATCGCGCCCATCTTCCGCAACAAGCCGGTGCAGGGCGAGGCTCCGCATGCCTCGGCGGGCTACCATGGCTATTGGATCACCGACTTCACGCATGTCGATCCGCATTTCGGCAGCGACGAGGATTTCGCAGCATTGGTACGCGCAGCCCATGCCCGCGGTCTCAAGGTCATCCTCGACATCGTCGTCAACCACACCGCCGACGTGATCCAGTATCGCGAGTGCCCGAGGCACCCCTGCGCCTACCGGAGCCGCGCCGACTATCCCTATCAGCGCCAGGGCGGCGCGGACGGGCAGGCGATCAACGCCGGCTTTGCCGGCGACGATGACGGCAGCGCCGCCAATTTCGCACGGCTGACGCGTCCGGACTATGCCTACACGCCGTATTTGCCGGCGGGCGAGGCGCATGTGAAGGCCCCCGATTGGCTCAATAATCCCATCTATTATCACAACCGGGGCGACACGAGCTTCACGGGCGAAAGCGCGACGATGGGGGATTTCGGCGGGCTCGACGATCTGTTCACCGAGAATCCGCGCGTTGTCCAGGGGTTCATCGACATCTATGCCGGGTGGATCGATCGCTACGGAATCGACGGCTATCGGATCGATACCGCACGCCATGTCGATCCGGCCTTCTGGCAGGCCTTCGTGCCCGCCATATTGGCGCGGGCCAAGGCCGACGGCATCCCCAATTTCCATATCTTCGGCGAGGTCAATATCGACCGGATGGATCCCGGCTATCTCGCCCGCTACACGCAGGTCGATCATCTGCCCGCGGTGCTCGACTTCGCCTTCCGCAGGGCGGTGATCGACACGGTGGCCGAGGGCAAGGGCACCGAGGAATTGTCGGATCTCTTCGCCGAGGACGCGCTCTATCGCGGTGGCGAGGCGGCGGCGCGGCAATTGACCACCTTCATCAGCAATCACGATAATGGCCGTTTCGCCTCGCTCGTGCTCAAGGCGCATCCCGACATCGGCGACGACGAGATGCGCCGGCGGGTGACGCTCGCCTATGCGATGCTGCTCACGCTGCGCGGCGTGCCGGCGATCTATTATGGTGACGAGCAGGGCTTTTCGGGCGGCGAGGACCGCGCCGGCCGCGAAGACATGTTCCGGAGCGGCGTCCCCAGCTACAACGCCGAGCATCTGATCGGCACGGGCGAGACGGGAGCCCGCGACCATTTCGAGGCGAGCGGGCCGCTGTTCGGCGGGATAGCGGAACTGGCGCGCATCAGGACCGCCCATCCCGCGCTGACCGAGGGGCGCCAGATCACGCGGGCTTCGGAAGACCGGCCCGGGCTGTTCGCGGTATCGCGGATCGATCCCGTCAATGGCCGCGAGATCTTGATCGCGTTCAATACCTCGACGGCGCCGATCCACCGGCATGTGCAGGTGAAGGTCGACAGCAGCCGCTTCGTCTCGCTGCGCGGCAGCTGCCCGGCAAGCGCTGCGGCTCCAGGCAGCATTGCGCTCGATCTCGCGCCACTGGATTACGCGATATGCGAGGCCAAGCCCCTGAAATGAGGACACTCGCCTTCTCGTGCCAAACCCTTCAAAACAGGCACGCATGATGAAACCGCTCACAACGCTCGCCGATATCGCGACGCTCGCGGGGGTGACGCCGGCCACGGTGTCGCGCGCACTTTCGGGCAATCCGCGGATCAGCGAGGCGACGCGCGCGCGCGTCATGGCGATCGTCGAGCAACACGGCTTCCGGTTGAACCAGACCGCGCGCAATCTTCGGCTCGGGCGGACGCGGGCGATCGCAACCGTCGTGCCGCTCGGCCATCAGAGCGCGCAACGCATCTCGGATCCGTTCTACACGACCTTGATCGGCCAGCTCATGGACGAACTCGCGCGCCGCGACCATGCCATGCTGCTGTCCGCAGTGGCGCCATCCGATGGCGGCTGGCTGGCAGAGATCGCGCACAGCGGCCGGGCGGACGGGATCATCGTGCTCTGCCAGTCCGACCAGGATGCGGTGCTTCGCGAGGCGGCGCGCACCTATCGGCCGCTCGTCGTATGGGGCGAGACGCAGGACGAGCCCTATTGCTGCGTCGGCACCGACAATCGTCGTGGCGGGAAGCTCAGCACGACGCATCTGCTCGCCGCGGGCCGGCGTCGCATCGCCTTCGCCGGGATGATGGACACGCCCGAACTGGTCGCGCGGCACCAGGGCTATCTCGAGGCGCATCGCGAGGCGGGTGTCGTACCCGGACCGCACATCCCGGTGCCGTTCGCGTTCGAGGCGGATGCGCGCGACCTCTATGCCGCGCTCGATCGATATCCCGACATCGACGGCATCGTCGCCGCCTCGGATATGATCGCGATGAAGGCGCTGAACGAACTGTCGCAGCGCGGACGCAGCGTGCCGCACGACGTTGCCGTGGTGGGCTATGACGACGTCACCGTCGCCGCGCATACCGTCCCGCCGCTCACCACGATCCGACAGGATCTCACACTCGCCGCCTCGCTGATGGTCGATCTTCTGTTCCGGCGGATGCAGGGCGAGGACGCGCCGTCCGCGCAGATCCCGCTGTCGATCATCCACCGGCAATCGGCGTGATGATCTTGACGTCCGGGTCGCGTCCGCGCACTGTGCAATCGATTGCTCAACGACAATAAGAGAATTTGGGGGAGTTATGCGCAAACCGTCGATCGGCCGCCGCGCCGTGGCCATGCTGCTTGCATCGGCCTGCGCCTGCATGGCGCCCGCCATCGCCGCCGCCGCCGCGCCCACCTCATCGACCGCGCCGCTCAAGGACGGGATAGAGCTGCGCCAGGGCCCCGTTGTGATGCGCGTGACGGCGCTTACCGACGATATCGTGCGGGTCAGGGTCGGACGCGACGGAACGCTGCCCGAAGATGCGAGCTGGGCCGTCCCCGCCGATGTCCGCAGCCTACACGTCGCCGTCACCGCCATGCCCGACGGGTTCGCCACGCCCGATCTCCGCGTCCGATTCGATCCGGGCACCTTGCGGATGACCGTGACCACCGCCGACGGGCGACGAATCGTGCGCGACGCCGCCGATCCGATGTCGCTTTCGGGCACCTCGTTCACGCTTCGGCAGGAGGCGCCGCAGGGCGAATCCTATTATGCGCTCGGCGACAAGACGGGCGGTTCCGCCGACCGGCGCGGGCGCAGCTTCGTCGACTGGAACACCGACGCATTCGGCTTCTCGGGCAGCGACGATCCGATCTACAAGTCGATCCCGTTCTTCATCGGCGTTGGCGGCGAGGGCGGCAGCTACGGCCTGTTCCTCGACAATACATGGCGCGCCTCGTTCGATTTCGCGCACGCCGATCCGGCGACCGTCGCGATCGGCGCACCGGATGGACCGATCGACTATTATCTGATCGCCGGGCCCTCCACCGCGCAGGTGGTGCGGCGTTACACCGATCTCACCGGCCGCGCCCCGCTGCCGCCGCTCTGGGCGCTGGGCTATCAGCAATCGCGTTACAGCTACATGTCGGCGGACGAGGTGCGCGGCATCGCCAAGCACCTGCGCGACGACAAGATGCCGACCGACGTCATCTGGCTCGACATCGACTATCAAGACCGCAATCGCCCGTTCACCACCAACCCGGTCACCTTCCCCGACCTGAAGGGGCTGGCGGCCGACATGGGCAAGCAGGGCATCAAGCTGGTCGCGATCACCGACCTGCACATCGCCGATCTGCCCAATCAGGGTTATGCGCCCTATGATAGCGGGACGGCCGGCAACCACTTCGTCCATCGGCCCGACGGCAGCGTCTATGTCGCGCCCGTCTGGCCGGGCCCGTCGCTGTTCCCCGACTTCACCGACGTATCGGCCCGGCGCTGGTGGGGCACGCTGTTCCGCCCCTTCCTCGACGACGGCATCGCCGGCTTCTGGAACGACATGAACGAGCCGGCGGTGTTCGCGACGCCGACCAAGACGATGCCGCTCGACATCGTCCATCGGGTCGACGGCGACGGCTTCGCGTCGCGCACCGCCCTCCATACCGAGATCCACAATGTCTACGGGATGGAGAACAGCCGCGCGACGTTCGACGGGCTCAAAACGCTGCGTCCCGACGAGCGGCCTTTCGTCATGACCCGCGCGAGCTACGCCGGCGGCCAGCGTTATGCGGTGACCTGGACGGGCGACAACAGCTCGACGTGGGACCATCTGCGGCTGTCGGTGCATCAGCTCATCAATCTCGGCCTGTCGGGCTTCGCCTACAGCGCCGCGGACGTCGGCGGCTTCGCCGGCGGCCCGAGCCCCGAACTGCTCACCCGCTGGTTCGAGATCGCGGCCTTCACCCCCGTCTTCCGCGATCATTCCGCCAAGGATACGCCCCGCGCCGAGCCGTGGGTCGACGGGCCGGAGCAGTTGGCGATCCGTCGGCGCTATGTCGAGGAGCGCTACCGGCTGCTGCCCTATATCTACGCGCTCGCCGATCAGAGCGCGCGGCTCGGCGACCCGCTGATGCGCCCGCTCCTCTACGACTATCCGGGATCGACCCGATCGTCCTGCGACCAGAATATGGATTTCACGCTGGGCGGCCGGCTGCTGGTGGCGCCCTCGCCCAACCCGGAGTCGCCGCAGGCCTATGACGTCTGCCTGCCGACCGGCGGGTGGTTCGACTATTGGTCCGGGCTTGCCGTGCAAGGCGAGGCGACCGCCCCCGACAGGGCGCCGATCCAGTCCGCGACGCAAGCCGCGGCACCGCGGCCTGCTCAGGCCGAGCGCAAGGTCCATGAGGTGCCGCGGCTCGATCTGCTGCCGGTGTTCGTGCGCGCGGGGACGATCCTGCCGCGGCAGCCGCTGGTGCAAAGCACCGCCGAGACGCCCGCGGGGCCGCTCGAACTCGACGTCTATCCCGGCGACGACTGCAGCGGCGCGCTGTATCTCGATGACGGCCACAGCCTCGCCTACACGCGTGGGGGCTATATGCGGCAGACCGTGACATGCACCGTCACACCGCAAGGCGTGTCGCTGCATTTCCTCGCGCGGCAGGGGCATTTTGCGCCGTGGTGGCATGCGATCTCGGTCACGATCCACGGCTGGAAGGGGGGCGCGCACGTCGCCGCCGGCGGCCATGCGGTCACTGCCGACCAGCGACCCGGCGACCAGTTGCACCTGATTCTTCCGGACATCGCGTCCGACCGGATCGTCACGGTCACCCGCGACTAAGCTTGCTGCGCCCGCGGCGGAACTGATCGGTCGACCAAAGGATCTCGGCATGGTCGGCCGCAGGGCGTGACAACCGTTTACCGGCCGGCCGAGATTCTTGCGCCGGTCCGAGCCTCCTGTGCGGCGGCCGTCCGTCATGTCTCAATGTTGCAATTTGTGCACATGGCGACATTTTTTGCTGCAGCCCCCTTGTCACAATTCGGATAATGTGGGTAATCGATTGCACAAATCAGTTCGCACGCGCCAAGCGCGGCGGTTGGGGAGGATATAGTGACCGATCTCGTTTCATCGTCTCGCCTGCTTGCGGGGGCCAACAAGGCATTTCTGATGTCCGGCGTGGCAACGCTCGCCGTGACGCTCGCCTTCCCCGCCTTCGCGCAGACCACCCCGGGCACGGGCGATGCGAGTGCAGCGCAGGCGGTCGCGCCGGGAACGGCGCCCGTCGGCACGCCCGACGCCACCACGCCCCCGGGCGACGAGATCGTGGTCACCGGCTATGCGCGCTCGATCCAGGACGCCAACACGATCAAGAAGCGTGCGGTCAACGTCATCGAGGCGATTTCGGCGGAAGACATCGGCAAGCTGCCCGACGTCTCGATCGCCGATTCGCTGTCGCGCCTGACCGGCGTTGCGGTGCAGGAGTCGGCCGGACGCGCCAAATATATCTCGATCCGCGGCTTCGGCCCCGACTACACCACGACGACGCTCAACGGCCGCGTCGTCGCGACCGTCGATGACAATCGGCGCTTCGATTACGGCCAGTTGCCGGGCGATCTGTTCCAGCAGATCGAGGTGATCAAGACGCCGTCGGCGGACCTGATGAACTTCGGCCTTGCCGGCACCGTCGACCTCCAGACCTATGACCCGCTGACCCAGAAGAACACCGTCGCGGTCAACGTGCAGGGCGAGGTCGGCCAATATGGCAAGCTCAACCCCGACGGCACCAACAAGGGTTACAAGGTCTCCGCGATCGTCATCCACAAGTTCGCCGACGACACGATCGGCGTGTCGTTCGGCGTCTCGGCAATCCAGGATCCGACGCAGGACTATCACTGGGCGACCGGCGGCGGCAGCGGCAATTATTACGGGCCGACCAGCCGCGACGCGCTGGGCAATATCGGCCCCGACGACATCCAGAACTACGTCAACACCAACACGCTCTATCGTCAGTCGGGCTTCGGCCACGTCACCTGGAAGCCGAACGATCGCTTCGAGATGGCGGTTGACGGCCTCTACACGCAGAGCAAGACGCACGAGTTGTCGCGCGGCTGGGAGATGCCGCTCGCCAGCTGGAGCAAGGACCGCGAGGTGCCCGGCACCGAGAAGTCGGCAAACGGCTATGTGACCTCCGAGCAGTGGCTGGTCGATCCGGTGCTCCGCAACGATTACAATACGTCCGATGCCAAGACGCTGGCGCTCGGATTGAACGCGAAATATGCGGTGTCGGACAGCCTCAAGCTGATGGTCGACGCGAATTACTCGCACGCCAAGCGCCACGACAACACCTATGAAATCTATGGCGGCACGACCAACGGCGCGCTGGCGACGGCGGACATCACGCGCAAGCCCGACGGCACCTACGGCGTCGACATCACCAACATCAATCTCGCGGACCCGTCGCAGGTTTCGCTCACCGATCCGCAAGGGTGGAACCAGGTCGGCTTCAACAACGTGCCCAATCTCAAGGACACGATGAAGGGCTTCCGCGCCGAGCTGCAAGGCGACATCCACAACAGCTTCTTCAAGAGCTGGCAGGCGGGCGTCAATTACAGCGATGAGACCAAGGTCTCCAACTATTCCGGCTATTATATCTGCCTGCCGGGGCCGGCGACGATCGGCGGTTGCGGCAACGACAACGCCCAGGTCACCTCGGTCGCCATCCCGAGCTCGATCATCGAGGGCAGCGTCGAACCCTATGGCGTCACCGGCACCAGGATCATCGCGCTCAATTCGATCGCCGCGCAGAATTTGCTGCGCACCTCGGTGCAGCCGCTCGGCAGCAGCGTGGCGCGCGACTGGAGGGTCGATGAGAAGATCCTGACGGGTTATCTGCAGGCCAATTTCGACGGCGACGTCGCATCGAAGCGCGTCTCCGGCAATTTCGGCGTCCAGATCGTCAATTCCAACCAGCATTCGACGGGTTACGGCGCGACGTCGGCGACCGCGGTCGTCGCGCAGACCGGCGGCGCGAACTACACCAACGTCCTGCCGATCGTGAACATCAACATCGAGCTGGCGCACAATCTGCTGCTCCGCCTCGGCGGCAGCCGCACGATGGCGCGTGCGACGATGGACGACGAGAACGCCTCCTATTCGGTGAACTATTGCGGCACGCAGGGCTGCACCACGGTTCCGCCGATCAACGGCAAGACGCCGGTTCTGCAGGCGCAGGGCGGCAACCCCGCACTACGCCCCTATTATTCGAACAACGGCGACATCTCGCTGGAGAAGTATTTCGCGCACGATACCGGCAAGATCGCGGTCGCCGGCTATTACAAGTCGATCACCAACTTCACGACGCAGAATCTCAATCTCAACTCCGGCAACATCAACGGGTCGGGACCGCAGGACAATACGGCGTCGACACAGGATTGCTCGGCGTTCTCAAGCCTGCTCACGACGCCGCTCACCGCCGGCCAGACGCTGTCCTGCTACTCGACCGCACCGACGAACGACGGCAGCGGCTATGTTGCAGGCTTCGAAGTGAGCGCCACCGTGCCGCTCAACACGCTGACGCACGTCCTCGATGGGTTTAGCGTCATCGGCCAATATGCCTATGCGAAGAGCTCGATCAAATTCTCGAACGGATCAAAGATCACGCTGCCCGGCCTCTCGAAGAGCGTCTATCAGGCGCAGCTCTTCTTCGAGAAATGGGGCTTCAACGCCCGCGCGTCGCTGACCCACCGGTCGTCCTATCTTGGCGACTACCAGCTGTTCAACGCGCAGGTCACCGCCAACCTGACCAAGCCGCAGACGACACTGGATGCGCAGGTCGGCTACGACTTCCACTCCGGGATGCTGAACGGGCTGTCGCTCTATGTGCAGGGCCACAACCTGACCAACTCAAAGTCGGTGTCCTACGTCAACAACGACCCCAACGAGGTCAACATCCGCGATCAGTACGGCGCCACCTATCTGGCGGGGGCGACCTTCCGCTTCTGATCGCCGCATCGACGGGGCGGGGCGCTTTCGATGGCACCCCGCCCCGTCTTCGTTTCTGCTTTCCGCCGCAAACAGTCTATGGCGGAGAGAGCGCGTCGCCGATCGGACGCGCGACCACCGGACGAGGGCGATGAGCGACGATCCATACCGCATTGTCATCGTCGGCGGCGGCACCGCGGGCTGGATGGCCGCCTCGGTGCTCGCACGGCTCTTGCCGCCCCATCGCTACGCCATCACGCTGATCGAATCCGACGAGATCGGGACGGTCGGCGTCGGCGAGGCGACGATCCCGCAGCTCCAACTGCTCAACGCCGTCCTCGGGATCGACGAGGACGATTTCATGCGGGCGACGCAGGCCAGCTACAAGCTCGGCATCGAGTTCGTCGGCTGGGGTGCCGAGACCAGCCGCTACATCCACGCCTTCGGCAACACCGGCCGTCCGATCGGACAGACGCCTTTCCAGCATTTCTGGCTGCGTGGTCGCCGGCTCGGGGAGACCGCGCCGCTCGATGCCTATTGCCTCAATGCGGCGGCCGCCTATGCCGGCAAGTTCGCGCGGGGGCCCGCTGCGCAATCGAAGATGCTGGGCGGTCTCGTCCACGCCTTCCATTTCGATGCAGGCCTCTATGCGCGCTATCTGCGCCGTTTCGCCGAGGATCGCGGCGTGCGCCGCATCGAGGGACGGATCAGCCATGCCGAGCGCGACGGCGAGACCGGCGACGTTGCTTGTCTCATGCTCGCCGACGGCAGCCGCCAGACGGCCGAGCTGTATCTCGATTGCTCGGGCTTTCGCGGCCTGCTGATCGAGGAGACGCTCAACACCGGCTATGAGGACTGGACGCGCTGGCTGCCCTGCGACCGGGCGCTGGCGGTGCCGAGCGCCGCGCGTGACGACATCACCCCCTATACGCGCTCGACCGCGAAGCGCGCCGGCTGGCAGTGGCGGATCCCGCTGCAGAACCGCATCGGCAATGGCCATGTCTATTGCTCGGCGGCGATCGGCGACGACGAGGCCGCAGCTATCCTGCTCGACGGCCTCGACACGCCGCCGCTTGCCGATCCGCGGCTGCTCCGTTTCACGACCGGCCGTCGCCGCGCATTCTGGAACAGGAACGTCGTCGCGCTGGGGCTCGCCGCGGGGTTCATGGAGCCGCTCGAATCGACGAGCATCCATCTCGTCCAGTCGGCGATCGAGCGCGTGCTCAAATTCCTCCCGAACGGCCCGATCCGCGCCGCCGACGTCGCGGCCTATAACGCGCAGACCATCTTCGAATGGGAGCGCGTGCGCGACTTCATCATCCTGCACTATCATGCCAACATGCGCGAGGCGCCGTTCTGGCGGCAATGCGCGGCGATGACGGTGCCCGATACGCTCAGCGCCAAGCTCGCTCTGTTCCGCGCCAATGGCCGCATCGAACGCGTCGGCGAGGAATTGTTCAGCGAGCCGGGCTGGCTGCAGGTGATGATCGGCCAGGGCATCGTGCCGGATGGCTATCACCCGCTCGCCGATGCGCCGAGCGATGCGGACGTCATGGAATTTCTGACGCTGATCCGGCAGACGGTCGGCAAGCAGGTGGCGGGCATGGCGGACCATGCCGCCTTCCTCGCCCGGCACTGCCAGGCGGCCTGATACGCGCCGGCGCTACGCCATCAGGAAGGTGTTGACCGTCAGTCGCGCCGTGCGCGGATCCGGCGTGAAGTCGAGCTGCTCGGGAAGGTCGGCGCAGTGCAGCAGATGGCCGCGATAGATCAACGCGCGGTTCGGTTTCGCCGCGAACGTCGCGATCCGTTCGTATAGCGGCGTATCGCCGGCAATATAGGCCGGCGCCGGCAGCCCGTGATGCGCCACGTCTTGGCGCAGCGCGCGGTCGTAGCTGGCGTGACGATCGGCCGAGATCGTCTCGTAGCCGGTGCTCCTGTGCCGATAGAAGGCGGTGCCGCCCTTTTCCGCACCGTCGAGATAGTGCAGCAGCGCGATACGCTCGGGCTCGAGCCCGTCGAAATGCGGCAGCCGCTGGATCGGGGTGAGATCGAACGCGCGAGTGGTGACGATCGAGTAGCCGGCGGAAATCAGCCGGATGTCGCCTCGGCATCCGAAGACATCGGCGACGAGGCCTGTGATCGGGGCGAGATAGGCGGCGACGTCGGCCGCTGCGACCTCGGCCCGCAGGCCCGGATAGTGCCGTCCCATCGTCCGGTAGTCGAGCGCCTCGGCGGCGGCGCGCAACCGGTCCGGGTCCGGCACCAAGTCGTCGATCACCACGACCGGCTGGCGCTCGCGGCCGATCCGCTCGATCCGGACGAGGGGCGCGTGCGCCACGCGGGCTCAGGCGGCGCGCGGCGCGCGGATGTGGCGCGCGATGAACGCGTCGTGGGTCGGGAAGGTCTCCGCCGCCGCGCGCATCAGCTCGCGCAGCCTGCGCAGCTGCGCCGGTGCATCGACATCGGGCCGCGCATCGACGAGACGATCATAGCCGTGCGGAATCACCCCCTGGCCGAAATAGACCGCCAGCCAGCTCGGGTTGCGGAACAGCTCGTCGTCCGGGGAGACGAGCCTCGCCCGCGGCAGGAAATGCCTGATCTTGTACGCGAGCTCGTCGGGAATCGACATCGCCGCGCACCCCTTCCAGAACGGCTCGGATCGGGTGTTGGCGTAATAGTGCAGGATGAGGAAATCGCGGATCCGTTCCCACTCGTTGGCCGTCGCGCGGTTGAACTCCTCTGCCTCGAGGCCATCGGTGACGCGCCCGGGCAGGAGCCGCAGGAGCCGTTCGATGCCCATCTGGATCAGGTGCAGGCTGGTCGATTCGAGCGGCTCCATGAACCCCGCCGCAAGCCCGAGGCTGACGCAATTATAGCGCCAGGCGTGGCGGCGGCGCCCCGTGGTGAAGCGCAGCAGGCGCGGCTCGCCGAGCGGCTCGCCGTCGACATGCGCGCGCAAGGTCGCCGCCGCCTCGTCGTCGCTGATGAAGCGCGACGAATAGACATGGCCAGTGCCCTGCCGATGCTGCAGCGGAATGCGCCATTGCCAGCCTGCCGCATGCGCGGTCGAGCGCGTATAGGGCGTGAGCGGCCCCGAATTGGCGCTCGGCATCGCGATGGCGCGATCGCACGGCAACCAGTGCGTCCAATCCTCATAGCCGGTCTCGAGCGCGCGGCCGATCAGCAGGCCGGCAAAGCCCGAGCAGTCGACGAAGAAGTCGGCGGCGATCTCGCGTTCGTCGTCGAGGCGGACATGCGCGATATTGCCGGTGAGCGGATCGCGCGCGACATCGACGATCTTGCCTTCGTGGCGCACCACGCCCCGCGCCTCGGCATAGCTGCGCATCAGTCGCGCATAGAGGCCGGCGTCGAAATGATAGGCGTAGGCGTGCGTCGACCGCACGTCGCGCGGATTGTCGACGGGGGGCCCGAAGCGGTTGAGCTGCGCGAGCGCCTTGCACATCGAATAGTCGTCGAACGGCGTCGGATCGCCGCGGAGATGCTCGCGGACCCAATAATGGTGGAGATCAACGCGATCGAAATCGGCGCCGTGCGTCCCGAATGGGTGGAAGTAACGGGACGTGGCGTTTCCCCAGCCGACGAACTCGATACCGAGTTTGAACGTCGCCTGCGTCGCGGCGACGAATTCCGGTTCGGTTATGCCGAGGCTTGCGTTGAAGGCCTTGATCGGTGGAATGGTCGCTTCGCCGACGCCCACCGTTCCGATCTCGTCCGACTCGACCAATGTGATCGCGATCGTTCCGCCGGTCGCATTGGCCAGCGCCGCCGCCGCCATCCACCCGGCCGAACCGCCGCCGATGATGGCGATCGAGCGGAGCGTGTCAGGAGCCTGTGCCATACCGATGATCCGAACGCCCGACCGGGCCGTCAGACGTCCACCATGGGCGCCCGTTTGTCGATGCGATCGGGTAATGCTCGGCGCGTCGCAAGACAAGGCCGCAAGATGGCGACCGATCAGATCTGCCGAACGCCTGCCAGCGCCGTCACTCTCGGCTTGGTCCGCCACAGAAGCAGGACGAGCAGGAAAAGGCTCCCGGTCACCAGCGTGGCGACCGCGAGACCCAAGCCGAGCGTGTCGCTTTCCGCCAGATAGTCGCCCATCGCGGTGCCCGCGGTGCGCGCGACGGCGACGGTCAGCCAATAGACCCAGATCCGGCCGGTACCGACACCGCGCCAGACCGCCAGCGCGACCGCGAGCAGCGCCGCCAGCCCAAGCGCGGCCTGACCCTGCCCGAAAAGATGCTGCGCGACGTCGCCGACCACCGTGCCGAACACGCCCGCGCTCAGCATTGCTGCCCAATAGGCGCCCCCGGTCGCGGGCATGCCGCGCGCCTCCGCCGCGATCTCCGCGCGATCTCGCCGGTGGAGCGAGAGCCAGCCGAAGCCCGCGATCAACGCCGCCAGCCCGAGGCTCAGCGCGGGTTCGGCGATGTGAACATGATAAGCGAGATAGTCCGCGATGTTGGTGGCGCCGGTGCGGATGATGATGACCACCAGCCAGTACCACAGCTCGCGCGGGAACGGGTCGCGCCGTTCGGCGACGAAGGCCGCCGCGGCGAGCACCGCCAGAATCGCGACGCCGGCATAGGTGCCGAGGCCGGTCTCGTTGGCGTAGAGATCGCCGAGATTGGTGCCGAACAGGCTGGCCAGCGTGATCGCCGACCAATAGCGCGCGCCGACCGTCGGCATGTGGCGAGTCTGCATGGGGATCGTCTCCGGAAGAGTGAGTGTCAGGCTATGCTCGGCATCTGATCGTCGGTCGGGCGGGGGCGCCCCGCGATCGCCAGCAGCAGCATCGGCAGGAAACCGAGCACGAGCGGCGCACCGATCGCGAGGCCGGCGATGATCGCGGTCGCGAGCGGCGTCTGGAGGCCCGCACCTCGGCTGATTCCCAGCGCAAGCGGCAGCAGCGTCAGGATCGCGATCAGCGCCGACATCAGGATCGGCCGCAGTCGCGCCCGTCCCGCCGCCAGCAGCGCGGCTACGGTTACCGGTTCGCCCGTCGGCAGTTCGGCGAGATAGAAGATGGCGAGTTCGGTGATCATGCCGACGACCATGGTGAGGCCCATCAGTGCCGAGATGTCGAGTTCGGTACCGGTCAGCCAGAGCCCGAGGAACACCGCGGTCGTCGACAGCAGCACCGTGACGATCACCGCGAGCGTGAACGCCCAGCGCTCGAACAGCAACGTCAGCAGCAGCGCGAGCAGCAGCAGCGCTGCGACGAACACCGTCGTCAGATCCGTAAAGCTCTGCATCTGCTGCGCGTAGAGCCCGCCATAATCGACGCGGATCGTCGCCGGCAGATGCAGCGCATCGACCGCGGCGCGCACGTCCCTCATTCCGGTGCCGAGGTCCTTGCCTTCGAGACGCGCCGTGACGGCCAGCATCGGGGCGAGGTTGTCCCGCGTGATCTGACGCTGCCCCGCGGCGATGCCGATCGTCGCGATCGCGCCGAGCGTGGTGGTGCGCCCGTCTGGCGCGCGCAGCAGCAGCCGGCCGAGCGCATCCGTGCGGCTGCGCAGATCCTGCGGCAGACGGACGCGCACGTCGGTGACCTGCTCGCCCGCGATGATCCGCGTCGCGACGGCGCCGCCGACCTGCGCCTCGACCTGTCTGGCGACCGCATCGGGATCGAGACCGGCAAGCGCGGCGGCGGCCCGGTCGACGCGGATGTCGATCGCATCGCCCGCGACACGCAGCCCGTCGACCACCTCGACGACACCCTGGATCTTGCCGATTGCGCCTGCCACGCGCTTGGCGGCGGCGACCAGCTGCGCGTCGTCGTCGCCGAACAGCTTGACCTCGATCGGCTGCGGCACCGCGGTCAGGTCGCCGATCAGATCCTCCATCAGCTGCGCGGTCTCGATCTCGAGGCCGGGCACCCGATCCTCGACCTTACCCCTGATCTCGCTCATCACCGTGTCGATCGGGCGGCGGCTGCCTCCCTTCAGCCGGACGAAAAAATCGCCCTCGTCGGCCTCGCTCAACCCGCCGCCGAGTTGCAGCCCGGTACGGCGCGAATAGCTCGCGACCTCCGGCGTCGCGCGAATGATCGCCTCGACCTGGCGCAGCAGCCGATCGGTGTCGCCGAGCGCGGCGCCCGATTTCGCCTTATAGTCGAGGATGAAGCCGCCCTCGTCCATCGCCGGCATGAAGCCCGATTGCAGCCTGCTCCAGGCGATGCCGCCGACCGCGACCAGGATCGCGGCGACGATGACCGCGGACAGGACCGGACGGCCCAGCGCGCGCGCGCAGATCCTGACATAGCGGTCGGCGACCGCGACCGTCATCCGCTCGGCCTTGTCGGCGGCCTGCGCGTCGCGGAGCGTCAGCCAATGCTCGGCGACCAGCGGCAGCACGTAGCGCGCATAGACCAGCGACACGCCGAGCGCCGCGACCATCGTCACGGCCAGCGCCTGGAAGAAGCCGCCGGTGACCCCCGAGATGAAGGCGAGCGGCACGAACACGACGATCGTCGCCATCGTCGAGCCGAGCAGCGGCCGCGCCATCTCGCGCGCCGCGACCAGCATCGACGGTCGTGGTCGATCGCGCCCGGCCTCCTGCAAGCGACGCACGAGATGCTCGAGCATCACCACCGCGTCGTCGACGACGAGGCCCACGGCGGCGGCCATCCCGCCCAGCGTCATCATGTTGAAGCTCATGTGACAGGCGGCGAGCGCAAGGCAGGTCGCGGCGAGCACGGCGGGCAACAATGTCGCGGTGATCACCATCAGCCGCCACGAGCGCAGGAAGACGAACAGTACGACGCCCGCGAGCAGCGCGCCGAGCAGGATGGCGTCGCGCACCGCGCCGGCGGCGCCTGTCACCAGTTCGGACTGGTCGTAGAAATAGCTGAGCGTCACCGCCGCCGGCAGATGCGCGCCGCTCAACCGGTCGCGGACCTCGCGCGCGAGCTTGACCGCGTCCGCGGTCGGCGTCTGGCGGATGTTGACGAGCACCGCCTGCGTGCCGTTCGAGGTGACGCGCGTCCAGGCCGGCGCCGGTGCGCGGCGGATCGTCGCGACCTCGCCGAGCGTCGCGACCCCCGATCCGGCGGCCGAGCCCGCCTTGATCGGGATCGCCGCGATATCGGCCTCGCCCACCAGCCGGTCGTCGACCAGCGCGAGATAGAGGCGATGTCGATCCTCGATCCGGCCGACCGCGGCGACGCTGTTCGCCGCGCCGAGTGCTGCGGAGACGTCGGTGATGGCGAGGCCGAGCGCCTGCAGCCGCGCGGGATCGACCTCGACCTCGATCTCGGGCGCGGCGCCGCCGAGCACGTCGACCCCGGCGACGCCGGGGACGGTCGAGAGCAGCGGCCGCAGGCGCAGCTGCGCGAGCTGCTGCAGCGCGACGCCATCGCGCGTGCGCGAGGTGAGCGACAGGCCGAGCACGGGGAAGATCGTCGGGTCCGAGCGACGCACGCTGAAGCGGGTGCCGGCGGGCAGATCGGGAAGGATCGTCGCCAGCGCACCCTGCGTGGCGAGCGTCGCGGCGACCATGTCGTCGCCCCAGTCGAAGCCGAGCGCGACCTCGGCCGAACCGCGGCTGGTCGTCGATCGGATCTGCGTCACGCCCGGTATCTCGCGCAGCGCGATCTCGACGGGGCGCGTGACGTCGGCGGCCATCTGCGTCGCGTCGCGCTCGCCCGCATCGATCGAGACGACGACGCGCGGATAGTCGATGTGCGGGAAGAGCGTCACCGGCAGCCGCGTCGCCGCGATGAGGCCAGCGAGCGTCACCAGCACGACGCAGAGCCAGATCGAGCGGCTATGGCGCTGCAACAGCGCCGTCACCGGGGCACGCCCGGCTCGGCGACCTTCATCCCGTCCTCGAGCGCGGTGCCGCCTTCGGTGACGACCTTTTCGCCGGGGGCGAGCCCCCTGAGGATCTGGATCCGGTCGCCCGACGAATTGCCGGGGAGCACGTCGCGCTCGTGCGCGACGCCGCCGGTCACGACGAAGACATAGCTGCGCCCGCCATCGTCGAGCAGCGCGGCATAGGGGATCGACAGGCTATCGGCCCGCGCCGTAGCGGACAGCGACGCGCGCAGCGCCTCGCCTGCGCCGACGCCGAATCCACGCGGCACATCCGCATAGACCGACGCGAGCTTGGTCGCCGGATCGACCTGCCCGTCAATGCCAGCCACCGTTACGGTGGCGTGCGCATTGCCCGAGAGGCTGGAGAGATTGAGCGGCTGGCCGAGCCTCAACGTCTGCGCGATCGCCGGGTCGACGCCGAAATGCGCGCGCAGATCGCCATGGCCCGCGATGCTCGCGATGGTCGCACCCACGGCGAGCTGATCGCCGCTTTTCGCCGCCAGGCCACGGACCACCCCGCCGATCGGCGCGGATATCGTCAGACCGCCCCGCCCGACGTCGAGATGCGCGCGCGTGGCCCGCGCCGTCTCCGCCGCCGCGCGCGCCGTCTCGACATCGGCGTCCGAGGCGAGCCCGTCGGCGCGCAGTCGCTTGGCGCGGGCATAGGCGGCATCCACCGCGGTCGCATCGGCGGCCGCCTTGGCGATGTCGAGCGCCGTCGCACGGCTGGGGCTCAGCGTGACCACCGGCTGCCCGGCGCGGACCACGGTGCCGTTCGGCGCCAGGATGCGATCGACGATCGTCTCGGCCGGCGCGATCAGGCTGCGCTCGCCACCGGGGCCGACCTCCGCGATGCCGTAGATCATGCTCTGCTGCGGCTCTGCGCCCGCCGTCGCCGGCGCGGTCCGCACCTGCGCGACGGGCTCGCTCTTTTGCTCGTCGTCCGCGCCGCCGCGCGAACCGCAGGCGGCGAGCAGCAGGAGCGGAAGAAACATGGTCGTCCGGCTCATCGGGTCCATCCCTGGCTTGGCCCGCCCGACAGAAGCTCGAGCGCGATCGTATTTTCGGCGATCTGCTGATCAAGCTGCGACAAGATCAGCTCGCGGTCGCGCGCCGCCTGCTCGGCGGTGGCCGCCGTGGCGGGCGACACATCCCCTCGCCGCGCGGCCAGCGCGCTCTGGGCGGCGATCCCGCGGATGGCGGGCATCTGCGTCAGCAGCGCGCTGCGCTGCCGCCGCGCCGTCTCGAGCCCTTCGGCCGCGGCGGCGATGTCGGCGCGGGTCTGGAACACGCGCGCTTCATATTCCGCCTTGAGCTGCGCGCGCGTCGCGGTGGCGGTCGCGATCCCGCCGCGGTTGCGGTTCCACAGCGGCAGCGTGAAGCCGACCGCGGGCCCGAGCGTGGTGTTGCCGCTGGTGTCGCGACCACTGGCGATGCTTAGCGACAGATTGGGGAATTGGTCGAGCACCGCCTTGTGCACCGCCGCCTCCGCCGCGCCATAGCCCGCGCGGAGCGCCGCGAGATCGAGGCGCCGCGCGAGCGCCTGCGCGACGAGTATAGCGGTCTCCGGTGGCGCTGCGGGCTCAGGCGGCGGCGCGAGCAGGAGCGCGACCCCCGGCGGCAGCCCAAGCAGCCGGTCGATCTCGCCGCGCGCGGTGGCGAGATCGTTTTCGATCGTTCGCGCCTTGGCGGACGCATCGAGCGCCGCCTGGCGCCGGGTATCGACGTCGGCGCCCGAGACATCGCCCCGCGATCCGGCGCGGCTAGTGGCGGCGAACAAAGCCGCGGCGGCGGCATCGCCCGCCCTGGCGATCGCGAGCTGGCGCGTCAGCGCGACGATCCGCACGCCCTGCAGCCGCGCCTGCCCCGCGGTCTGCCATTCGGCCCAGGCAAGATCGAGGCGGACCTGCCGGCTGCTCGCCGCACCACCCTGCCGCGTCACCCGGGCGGTACGCAGCTGGGCGAGATCGATCGCGAGCTGTCCGCCAAACGCATCGAACATGTCGGGGCCGGCGAGCAGCTTGTCGAAATTGCCCTGCACCGACGGATCGGGGAGCAGCCGCGCGGCGAAGGCCTGCGCGTCGGCGACGCCGAGCCTGGCGCGCTGCGCCTTGAGATCGGGATTCTCCAGAACCGCGACGATCGCCAGCGCGTCGGGCGTCAACGGCTTCGACCAGTCGATCGATTGCGGCGCCAGACAGGGCCGGTCGATCCGGCCGGCGTCGGCCGATACGATCGTCATGTCGGGCGGCGCCAACGTCGCAGCCGTCTCGGCTAGCGGCGCCGCGCGATAGCGCGCGCAGCCAGGAAGCGGCGACAGCGCCACAACGGCCAGAACCCCCCGCCAGATATCGCCGTTCGTCACCGTCCGTCTCGCTCCTCGGCGCCCGCTATGCACGCGCCGCTATTGGTCCAGCATTGACTGGACATTGGGAATCGCCAACTTGTCGGGACGCAGCGCGCCGCCCACCCTGCGGCTGCCCGAAGGTCTCGTGAAGCCCGATGAAGCTGCTCCTGCTCGAAGACGACGACGCCACCCGCGCGCAGGCGGTGCGCCAGCTGACCGCCGCGGGGCATGTCGTGGAGGCCTGCGCGACGGGCTCGGACGCGCTCTTCATGGGCTCGCAGAGCGAATATGCGGTGCTGATCCTCGATCGCATGGTGCCCGGGCTCGACGGCCTGTCGGTGCTCAAGGCGTTGCGCGCCGCCGGCATCCGCACGCCCGCGCTTCTGCTCTCGGCGATGGACGGCATCGACGATCGCGTCGAGGGTCTCGAGGCGGGCGCCGACGACTATCTGGTCAAGCCGTTCGCCGCCGCCGAGCTGATCGCGCGCATCGCCGCGCTCTCGCGCCGCCCGCCGATGTCGGCCACCGCGGTCACCGCGGCGGTCGGCGACCTGACGATCGACCGGGTCAAGCGCAGCGTCACGCGCGCCGGCCAGCGGATCACGCTGCAGGCGCAGGAATATAAGCTGCTCGACTATCTGATCCAGCATTCGGGCGAGGTCGTCACGCGAACGATGCTGCTCGAAAATGTCTGGTCGTTCCACTTCGATCCCCAGACCAATGTCATCGAAAGCCATATGAGCCGGCTGCGCGCCAAGGTCGATCGCGGCTTCGGTAAGGAATTGATCCAGACGGTGCGCGGCGCAGGCTACCGGATCGATGGCTGAGCGGATGACCGGCCGGACCAGCCCGCTCAGCAGCGGCGCGTTCCGCTTCGCGCTGGTCTTCGCCGGGGTGTTCGCGATCGCCGCCTTCCTGCTGCTCGGCATGGTCCGCCATCAGATCGGCCGCTATGCGCATGAGGCGATGGTCGGCACGCTGCGCACCGAGACCGCGACGCTGCTCGCCGAGGATCACGCGACGCTGCCCGGCGAGATAGCGCGCCGGATGGCGGCAGCGCCCGACGGCACCTTCCAATATCTGCTGCTCGATCGCGCCGGACGCCGGCTGACCGGTCGGATCCCGGTCGCGGCGGGCCATGCGGGATGGGGATCGGTGTGGATGCGCGAGGATCCGCCACGCCGCGCCGGCCCCGAACGGCCCGAGCGCCTCGTCACGTTGGGCACCCGCTTGCCCGACGGCGCACTGCTCGTCGTCGCCACCGACGGATATGACGTCGACACATTGGGCGGGCACATGATCCGCTTCACGATCGTCTGGGCGGTGGCGATCACGCTGCTCGCGCTCGTCGGCGGATGGCTGGTCGGGCGCGTCTTCCTCACCCGGATCGCCGCTGCCAACGCCGCGATCGAGCGGATCATGGCGGGCCGCACCGATCAGCGACTGCCGATGATCGGCCTCGCCCCCGAGCTCGACGACCTCGCGCGCAATCTCAATCGCATGCTGAGTCGCATCGACGGCCTGATGGAGGGACTGCGCCAGGTCTCCACCGACGTCGCGCACGATCTGCGCACCCCGCTCACCCGCCTGCGCCAGATGCTGGAGGCCGCGCGCGAAGCCGTCGGGCGCGAGGAAAGCGACGCGGGCATCGACGTCGCGCTCGCCCAGACAGATCATCTGCTCGGCGTCTTCCGCGCCATCCTTCGGCTCGCGCAGATCGAGGGCGGCGGTCGCCGGACGCCGTTCGAGCCAATCGATCTCGGCGCGCTTCTCGATACGCTGATCGAGACCTACGATCCGGTCGCGGCGGACTCGGCGCATGTGCTGACCGCGTCGAGCGCGAGCCATGCCGTCGTCGCGGGCGATGCCGAGCTGCTCGCACAGCTGTTCGCCAACCTTATCGAGAACGCGTTGCTCCACACCCCGCCCGGCACCACCGTGTCGGTCGACGTGGCGCGCGCGCCGGGGCGGATCGTCGTGGCGGTGACCGACGACGGACCGGGCGTCGCCGTGACCGAGCGGGACCGGATCACGCGGCGCTTCTACCAGGTGGATCCGAGCCGCAGCCGCGGCAGCGCCGGCCTCGGGCTCGCGCTCGCCAGCGCGATCGTCACCCTGCACGGCGCCCGTCTCGCCATCGACGATGCCGCGCCGGGCCTGCGCGTCTCGGTCTTGTTCGAGGACGCGACGGGCGCAGCGGGCTAGTCCGGCAGGCCGGCAGGCTGACCCCGCAGCGCCGCGGGCGTGGTGGCGTCCTCGCCCGGCAGCCACTGCGCGGGCGCGTCGAGCGCGAACCACGGCGCGGCGAGCGGCCTGGCCGCCGGCCAGATCGAATCCAGCGTCGCGCCGGCATAGAGAAACCCACCGCGCATCACCATGTCGATCGCAGTGGTGTTGCGGATGTCGGCGAGCGGGTCGCGATCGAGGATGACGAGATCGGCGAGCTTGCCGGGCTCGATCGTCCCGAGTTCGCCAAGCCGCCCGATCGTCTCGGCCGAGCCCGCGGTCGCGGCATGGAGCACCGCCATCGGCGCCATGCCCCCCATCGCATGCGCCTCCATTTCCCAATGGAAGCCGATGCCCGGCACTTCGCCATGCGCGCCCATGCCGACCAGCCCCCCCGCCTCGGCGACACGCGCGGCGTCCGCGGCGATGGGCTGGAAGCGGTAGTCCTGCAGCGGCCGCCCGGGGCGATCGATCAGCTTCTGCGCAATCGCGGCCGGCGTCCAGAACCGCCGGATCTTGGGGTCTTCGGACGGATCGCGGTGCACGACGAACCAGTCGGACGCCGGCGGCCCGCCATTGGTCACCATTAGCGTGGTCGCATAGCTGGTGTGCATCTGTGTCAGAAGGCCGATCACGTCGTCGCCGAGCGGCGTGGCGACGAGCGCATGCTCGTTGCCGGCGAAGCCGTCGAGGATCTGCGACAGGTCGAGCTTCATCGACAACGCGCCCTCGGTGGTCGGCTGCAGCCCGGCCTCGCGCGCCGCCATCGCCATCCACTCACGCACGCGGCGGTTGCCGGTGCGATATTCCTTGATGTTGCCGAGCGCGTAATCCCGCTTGTAGCGGCCAAGCACCGCGCGCACCTCGTCGAGCGAGGCGAAGCGGTTCATCGAGAAGATCGCCATCCCGGTCGAGCGCAGCCGTGGCCCGAGCATCAGCCCGGCATCGAGCATGTCCTGATAGCTCAGCATGTCGATACTGAGCGTCGAGGGATCGAAGCTGGTGGTGACACCATAAGCGAGCCGCGCGCGCAGCCCCCAATCCTCGCTGCTGAGGACTTCGCGGCGGATCTCGCCGATATGATCGTGCTCGTCGATGAAGCCGGGCAGGATCGTCTTGCCAGTGACGTCGCGGATGGTCGCGTTAGCGGGTACGGCGAAGGAACCACGCGGGCCGACATTTGCGATACGATCTCCGTCGATCAGGATATCGGCGTCGTCAATGATCCGGTCGCCATCCGCCATGCTGAGCACGCGGCCGCCGCGCAGCAGCAGTTCACCATAGGGGAGCGCGCGCGGCAACGAGACGGGCATCGCGACCGGCTTCGGCTGGGTAGCGGGCAAGGTCGGCGCGCCCGTCGCGAGCGGCAGTGCCGCGGCCAACGGCTCGCGCCGAAAACTGCTGCCGACCGACCATTGGATCTCGTAGTTCGCGCCCCAGCCGAAATAGTCGACGCCGGCCGCAGTGATCCGGCGCTTGGGCAGGGTCGGGTCGGCCAGATCGACGGTCTGCCCGTCGGCGGGCCTGGCGATCAGGAAGAGCTGCTGCGCGACGGAAGCAAGCAGCCATTTGCCGTCCGGGCTGATCCGCAGATCGTCGACCGGCACCGAGCCCGGCATGAAGTACCAGCCCGGTCCCTTCACGGTGACGATCATATGCATCGCACCGCTGGCGAGATCGACCGCCTCGAGGCTGCCCTTGCCGTTGACCAGCACGGTCCGCGGATCGGCGGAGAATTGCACCTGCCCGCCGATCGTGCCGTGCGCGACGACGCGCGCCGCGCCGCCCGCCAGCGGCAGCGCGACCAGCTCGGCGTCGCGGACGTCGGGGAATTCGAAATTGGTCTGCTGCCGCGCCGCCTGCGCCGAGCGAAAGGCGAGGATCGTCGCGCCGTCGGGGGTGAAGGCCGGCGCGGAATAGAAGGCAGGCAGGTGGCTGACCGCGCGCGCCGCACCCGAACCGTCGGCGGCGACCGTCCATACCGTGCCGCCCGCCGCCTCGCTCCAGCTGACATAGGCGAGCGCCGTACCGTCGGGGCTCCAGGCGGGCTGTGCGATCAGGTCGGCGCCGGTCTCCAGCCGGCGGGGCGCGGCACCATCGGTCGCCGGCTGCACATAGAGGCCGCCCAACGCCATATAGGCGAGGCGTGTCCCGTCGGGCGATACGACCGGCGCCTGGATCAGCCGGGCCTTTACCGGTCCGCTGCCGTCGGCGATCGCGTGGCGCGTGCTGGGCCCGACATCGACGCGCATGTCGGCATCAAGCGCGATCCGTCGTGGCGGCGCCCCGCTCAACGCGATGCGATCGAAGCCGCCGGCGCGGCTGACGACGAGCGCCTTTCCATCGGGGGTGAAGGCATAGCGCGGCATGATGTCCTGCCACAGCGAGGCCTCGAGCTGGTCGGGATCGAGCGGCCCCGCAATCTGCCGGTCGAGGCCCGTCGCGAGATCACGCAACCGCAGCCTCGTCTGCCCGGCGACACGGGTCTCATAGGCAAGCAGTCTGCCGTCGGGGGAGACGGCGGGGCGAAAGGCGGTGTCGTGGTCGGCGCCGCGGCTGCCCGAACCCGCGACGATCGTCGTCTCCGCGCCGGTCGCGAGGTCGCGGCGCACGATCGTCCAGCTATCGACCTCGTCATAATCGAGACCGCCGACCCGCTTGGCGTAATAGAGCCATTTCCCGTCGGACGACGGCGCCGCGCCGATCGCACTCTGCCAGGTCGCGCTCGGTGCATCCGGCCTGGGCCGGATCGGGACGAGCAGCGTGGCACCGCCATCGAGGCGGTAGCGCCACAATTCGAGATTATTGTAGTCCGCTCGGTAGCGGCTGACGAAGACGGATTGTCCGTCCGCACTCCAGGCCGGCGAGACCAGCACGGTGTCGTCGTCGCCAAAGCTGATCTGGCGCGGGTGGCGCCCGTCCCTATCCGCGATCCAGAGATTGTCGGCGCCCGAACGGTCGCTGACGAACAGCATCGAACGGCCGTCGGGCGAGTAGGTCGGTTGCGTGTCGAAACCGAGGCCTTGCGTCAACTGGTGCGCCGCGCCGCCGGCGAGCGGCATCGCATAGAGGTCGCCGAGCATGTCGAACAGGATCGTTCGACCGTCGCGGCAGACGTCGAGCGACATCCAGGTGCCGCTGTGCGCGTGGATGCGCAGCGTCCGCGCCGGCTGAATCGGCAGCTGCTGACCGGCCGGCTGCTGCGGGCGCGCGTCGGACGGGTCGGCAAGCGACGGCCGCGCGACCACGCTCGCCGCCAGCAGAAGCGCGGCGATCCGGGCCAGGCGCGCGCAGCGCCGTCTCATCGCGGATCCGCCAGCGGCAGATAGCGCTGTTCGAGCGCACGTTGGCGGTTGTCGGTCGGGACGGGCGCGCCGTCGATCAGCACCATCGCCGCGTTGGTCGAAGGTTCGAGCGGATCGCCGTCCCAGATCACCAGGTCAGCCGCCTCGCCCGCCGCCAGCGTCCCCGCTCCGCCCCCCCAGAGACGATGCGGGTTGACCGTGATCGCTCTCAGCGCTTCGGCATAGGGCAGCCCGTTGGCGACCGCGAGCCCCGCGCCCTCGCGCAGATCGAGCCCGGAATTATAGCTTTCCTCGATCGGTCCGCCCGCCATTCCGAAGGCGATCGTCACGCCCGCCCGCTGCAGGATCGCGGCCGCATCGAGGCGGTTGCCGAGCGCATCGAACGACGAGGGCATGTTCGCCTGCGGATCGAGCACGACCGGGATATGCGCCGCGGCCAGCGCATCGGCGGCGCGCCACGCCTCGCCGCCCCCCATGATCACGACAGGCACCGCAAAGTCACCGGCAAGGCGGATCGCCTCGCGGATGTCGGATTCGCGATCGGTGAAGATGGCGAGCGGGATGCGCCCGGCACGCACCGCGCCAAGCGCCGCCTCGTCGCTGCCCGGCGGCGGCCCGTCGTCACCGCGACCATGATCATGGTCATGACCGCCCGCCGCGTGACCGCCATCCGCCGCCTTACCCAGGGCGCGGCGCAGCATCTGCCACTGTGCCGCGCGCGATCCCGCGTCCTTGGGCCATTTGTTGCCGCCGATCATCACCACGACCGCGGCACCGCCGTGATCGACGATGTCGTCGCCGGCCCGCAGCTTGAGCAGCGCCGCCTCGCCCGCGAACGGCGCCTCCTCGGACGATTGCGGATAGCTCAGCGCGCCGGTGACGCCGTCCGCGCGCGCCAGCGCGACCAACGCCGAATTGGGGTTGAGCGCGGAGCGGATGTCGAAGCCTGCGCCGATTCCATGCGCCTCGGAGGACTGATCACGCGTCGCCGCCGCCGAGCTTACCTCGATCAGCCCGAGTTGCGTCGCCGAATCGACAAGGCCGGGCGTCACGGTCCGCCCCCCGGCATCGATCACGCGCGCACCGGGGGGCGCCGCGGCCGCCGGCACCACCGAGACGATACGACCGGCATCGACGAGGATCGTGGCATCCTCTATCGGCGCGGCCGCGGTCATCGTCCAGGCCCTGGCGTGGAGGATCGCGATCGGCTCGGCCGACGCCGCGCTGCAGAGCGGCGCAAGCGCGAGGCTGGCGACAAGGGCGAGTCTCACGGGCGGGGCGCTCCGATGCGGCCGAGTTCGAAGTCGGAGGACGAGTGCGGCGGTGGCGCGGCGCGGGCATAGGCGACCGCGCCGTCGATCACGACCAGATCCGCGCGCGCATAGATGCTGAACGGGCTGGCCGACCAGATCACGAGATCGGCGTCGTAGCCCGGGGCCAGCGTGCCGATGCGATCCGCCATGCCGAGCACGCGCGCGGGATTGCTCGTCACCCAGCGGATCATCCGTTCGGGCGGCACCTCGATCCCCAGCGCGCGCGCCGCGCCGCCCGCCTTGGCCGCCTCGATCGCGAGCCGCTGCCCGGTGATCGCCGAATCCGAATGCATGGTGACGCACACCCCGGCCCGATCGAGCAGCGCGGCATTGGCGCGCACCCCGTCGAGCGCCTCCATCTTGAACCCCCACCAATCGCCCCACACCGCCGCGCAGGTGCCCGCCTGCCGCAGCAACGCCGGAATCTTGTAGGCCTCGGCAGCATGGTGAAACGAGCCGATGGTGAAGTCGAACTCGTGCGCGACCTCGAGCATCGTCGCCATGTCGTCCGATCGATAACAGTGCATGTTGACGCGGATATCGCCCGCGAGAATGCCGGCCAGCGCCTCGAGCTTGAGATCGCGCTTGGGCGGCGCCGCGGCCTTGCCCGCCGCGAAGCGATCCCATGCGTCCCGATAGTCCTGCGCCGCCATGAACGCCTCGCGGATGAAGGCGATCTCGCCCTGGCGGCTGGTCGGCCCGTGGATGTCGTGGGCGTCGGCATCCTGGCTCTTGGGATTTTCCCCGCACGCCATCTTGAAGCCCTGCGGCGCGCCGGGGACCTTCATCGCCGCGACATGCGTCGCCGCGATCGGATGGACGATCACCGAGCGCCCGCCGAAGATCGGGCTCGATCCCGGCAGCACCTGCATGGTCGTGACACCGCCCTCGAGCGCGCGAGAGAAGCCGGTGTCCTGCACGTTGATCGCGGTCTCGATCCAGGTATCCGCGACATTGGGATTGTCGAGCTCGGAGACGTCGGAGGAATCCTTGTCGATGTCAGTCAGCGGGACGACGAAGGTGCCGTTGTGCGTGTGGACATCGATGATGCCGGGCGTGACCCAGCGTCCCTGTGCATCGATCACGCGGATGCCCGCCGGATGGGGAAGTTGCGCGGCGATCTGCACGATCTTGCCGTCGCGCACCAATATCTCGCCGTGATCGAGCCGATGCCCCGCACCGTCGAGGATCGCCGCGTCGGTCAGCAGGAAATCGGTGCGGGGCAGCGGGCGGTAGGTGCTCGGGAACGGATCGACGCGCCACGGCGCCACGACGCGCGGCGGCGCCGCGGGCAACGAGACCGCGAGCATCGACGCACCCAGCAGCGCGGCGAGACGGCGAGCGATGCGCGTCGTCATGCCCCGCCGCGCTTTTTTTCGAAGCGCCGCATCCAGCGCGCGAGCGGCGTGTCCCCGAGCGACCCGATGATCGTCTCGCGCACCTCGGGCCGCTCGTCCTGCCCGAGCTTGAAGCGCCCGACGACGCGGCCGACGCGCGCACGGAAGCCCACGACGCGCGTGGCGAGCATCTCGTAGCGCTCGCCCATCGCCGAGACGTCCCATGGCGCGGGCCGCCCGCGCTCCATGACACCGACCAGCGCAGTGAGCGCGGAACCGGTCTCGTCGGGCAGGAAATCCAGCTCCGCCTCGATGCTGAGCTGCGCGAAATTCCATGTCGGCGCCCAGTTGGCGATGCCGACCTGGCCCGGCGAGATATACGCATGAGGGCCCTGGAACAGGACCAGCATTCGAGCATCTGCCTGCAGCGCCGGGACCAGCGGGTGGCGCCGCGGAATATGCCCCAGCAGGCTGACGAGCGCGCCCGCATCGTCATACTCGCCGAGCAGCGGCAGCAGCGCCGTCTGGTCGGCCCGGCCGCTTGCGGCGAGCAGCCAGGCCATCGGATATTCGGAGATAAGATCGCGCACGTCGGCGTCGTCATACTGCTCGAATTGATCCACCATGCAGCTTGCCCCGATTGCCTTCCGCCGACCCGATATCGCCGCACCGCTGGCCGCCGGTGCGCTCGCAACGGTTCATCTCCGCTCGCCCGGCCGCGCACAAGCGCCAATTCGGAGAAGGCGGCTGGACCAATGACGGGCTTGCGCTGAGCGACATGCAAAATCTAAGGTGGACCGTTAGGTTCGCTGAAATGGCGCCAAAGGAGAACCAATGCTCCGCCCCTGGAAAGTCAGCCTCCGCGAACAGATCAGTGCGGCGCGCGATATCCCCATCTATCTGCAGATCACCCAGGCGCTGATCCGCGACATCGAGAGCGGCCGGCTCCCCTCGGGCACCTTCCTGCCGAGCAGTCGCGAACTGGCGACCGCGCTGTCGGTCAATCGCAAGACCGTGGTGCTCGCCTATGAGGATTTGATCTCGCAGGGCTGGCTGTCGTCCGAAAGCACGCGCGGCACGATGATCTCCTCGCTGCTTCCCGGTTCCGCGCGCCGCGACAATCCGCCCCCCGAGATCGAGCAGCCGAGCGGCGCCGACTATCGCTTCGAAGCGGGCCCCGCACGACCGCTCGCGATCCCCGACGGCAAGGGGCTCAAGCTGGACGAGGGAACGCCCGACGGCCGCCTGCTCCCCCCCGACCTGCTGGCGCGGGCCTATCGTGCCGCGATCCAGCGCGCATCGCGCGCCAACCGGCTGCAGTATCGCGATCCGCGCGGCGCCGAGACGCTTCGCGCGGCGATCGCCACGATGTTGAGCAGCGAGCGCGGGCTGCGCGTCACGCCGCGTAACATCTGCATCACGCGGGGCAGCCAGAACGGCATCTTCCTCGCCGCGCAGATCCTGCTGCGCCCGGGCAATGCGGTCGCGGTCGAGGAACTGACCTACGAACCCGCGGTCGCCGCCTTCCGCGCCTGCGGGGCCGAGGTGGTGACCGTCCGGCTCGATCGCGAAGGCATCGACGTCGGCGATCTCGAGCAGCTTTGCCGCCGCCACCCGGTGCGCGCGGTGTTCCTGACCCCGCACCACCAGTTCCCGACCACCGTGTCGCTGCGCCCGGAGCGTCGGCTTCGTGTGCTCGATCTCGCGCGCCAGTTCGGCTTTGCGGTGATCGAGGACGATTACGACCATGAATTTCATTTCGATTCGCAGCCCTTGTTGCCGATGGCCGCCTATGCCCCCGCGCAGGTGATCTATGTCGGCTCCTTGTCCAAGCTTCTGCTGCCGGCGCTGAGGATCGGCTATATCGCGGCGCCCGAGGAGGTGATCGATGCGATCGCGCACCGCGTCTCGCTCACCGACGGAATGGGCAATACGCTTACCGAGGAAGCGGCCGCCGAACTGATCGAGAATGGCGAATTGCGACGTCATGCGCGCAAGGTTCGCCAGATCTATGCCGACAGGCGTCAGGTCTTCGCCGACGCGCTGGCGGAGGAGGTGGGCGAGATCGCCGATTATGCGGTGCCCGACGGAGGACTCGCCTTCTGGGTGCGCTTCCTGCGGCCGGGCGATCTCGCGCGGATTGAGGCGCATGCACCGGATATGGGCCTGCGCTTCGCCTCTTCGCGCTCCTTCACGTCGAAGCCCGAGACGGAGAGCGGGCTTCGCTTCGGCTTTGCGAGCCTCACGTCGCACGAGGCGCGTCATGCGCTGCGGACGATCCGAAAGGCGGCCGGCTGAGCGCCTTGGCCCCGTGCACGACCATAAACTGGCGGTTTTGGCGACGCCACTATTGAGGAAGCTGTCCGGCGTTAAATAATCATTCCGAGGGACAGCCATGAAGATCTTGATCGCGTTGAGCGCCGCCGCCCTGTTCGCCGTGCCGGGGATCGCCGCGAAACCCGCCGCGCCGATCCCCACCGCCGACGCGGCCGCAAATGCGGTTTGGCCAGAGGCCTATATCGAGATCTTCAAGCTCGCGCCGGGCAAGCAGGAGGCGTTCATCCGCGACATTGCGCGCGCCGACGAGGTGTCCGACGCCGGCGGCATCGGCCCGATCCAGATCTTCGTGCACGAGGACGGCGCGGATTGGGACGTGCTGCTGCTCAAGCCCGAGACCGACGTCCAGCCGACCACGGCGCAGCAGGCGGCGATGGACGCCAAGAGCAAGGCGCTCAACATGCCGAGCGGCCCCGCCTATTTCGTCCACATCCGCGAGATGATCGCCGCGCACACCGACACCAAGGCCTATGGTCCGATCTCGGCGGGGCAATGGGTCGCGAAGCTCGATGGCTGGCGGGCTGCGCACCCCGACGCCGCGCAGACCAAGCCGCGGTGATCCGGTGCGACCGGCGATAGGTCAGCCTGTCGCCGGCCGGTTGCGGCAAAAAAGGGCCGGGAGCGACGATCCGCTCCCGGCCCTTTTCGCGTGCCGATCCTTGGGAGAGATGACGGACCAATTCGCCGGCATCCCGGCCCCGCGCGAGGGTCCCGCTTCTGGCGAGGCCAAGCAGCGGAACCCCCGGGGGTAACGGTGGTTCGATCAGACCGCGTGCGCTTAGAACTCCACCGTCGCCGAAAGGCGCGCGGTGCGCGGGGTTCCCGGCAGCAGATAGCCGCCGAACGACGACTGCCAGTAGGATTTGTTGGCAACATTGTCGACCGTCGCGCGCAGCGTGATCGGGTGGCTGTCGGTCACCAGAATGTAGCGCGCGCCCAGTTCGAAGGTCGTCCAGCTCGGGATCTGGAGCGCATTGTCGGTATCCACGAACTGGCTGCTGGTGTGGATGACGCGGCCCGTAAGGGTCAGCTTGTCGAAGACGGGCGGGACCAGCTCGACGCCGAAATTGACCTGCGTCTTGGGCACGCCGATCGCGTAATTGCCGTCCTGCAGGCCGCCCGCGGTAGCGACCAGCTTCGCGCGATTGAGCGTCAGGCCGCCGATGAAGCGGATGTAGCGGCTCGCCTCGCCATTGACCGACAGCTCGAAACCGCGGTTCCGCTGTTCGCCGTTCTCGACAAAGGTGTTGGTGGCGTCGGTATAGGCGCTCGGCTGCTTGATCTGGTAGAGCGCCGCCGTCGCGGTCAGATGCGCGATGCTGAGCTTCGCACCGACCTCGTATTGCACCGAACGATATGGTGCGAAGATCTCGCCGCTGTTGGTCGTGCTGGCGGGCGCCTCGGGGCCCTGTGCCAGGCCTTCGATGCGATTGGCATAGATCGACAGATAGGAAGTCGGCTTGACGACGACGCCAACCACCGGCGTCACCGCATGATCGCTATACCGGGAGGACAGTGTCGGCACGCCGTAGTTGTAGCTGCGGATATCCAGTTTTTGATAGCGCGCGCCGCCGATCACGAGCACGCGGTCGTTGAGCAGCCCGATCGTGTCCGAGGCGTAGAGGCTGCCGAGATCGGTCGAGCCGGTGCGCGTCGGATCGTTGAAGTCGCCGCCGCCGAAGACCTCGCTGGGTTCGTCGACGACAGGGCGGTTGTAGATGTTGGTGTCATAGTAATTTTCGAAGACATAAGCGGCACGCTTGTCGGACCAGTTGGCCGAGGCACCGACGTTCAGCTTGTGCGTGATGCCGAAGGTCTCGAACGCGGATCGCAAACCGATCTGCGCTGCGTAGGCGTCCTGGTTATAGGCGACCGGGAAGCCGTAGGCCATGCCGGCACCGGTCGTGGCGTTGGTCACCGTCACCGACGAATAATTGCCCTTCTCGCGCCCCTGCCGGAAGCCGAACGCCGCGAACACGCTGGTATCCTTGGCGATCTGCACCTCTTCGCGGACGATGCCGTAGAGATCGCGCAGATGCGTGTAGGTCCAGGGCTGGCCGTAATTATAGTCGTTCTTGGGCGGCTTGGGCACCGCAGCGCCCGCGCCGATGAACGTCTCGGGCTCGACCCAATTGGCCTTCTGCAGCTCGTAGCCGAGATCGACGGTCAGCTTGCCCGCGCCGTGCCGCCAGTCGAAGTCGATGCCGCCGACGGTCGCGCCATGCTTTTCGTGCGAGATCTCGCCCGTGCCGTCGCGATAGACGAAATTGGCGCGGATGCCGAAATCCTTGTCGGCGCCGAAGCGGGTGCTGGCATCGACATTGCCGCCGAAGATGCTCGAGCCCGTATAGGTGCCGGTCAGTCGGACGAAGCTGTTCTCGGTCGCGCGCTTGGGGATCAGGTTGATGCCGCCGCCGATACCCGAGCCGCCCGGTGCTGCGCCGAACAGGAAGGCGCTCGCGCCGTTGAGCACCTGGACGCCTTCATAAAGCTCGGGCGAGACCAGCTGGCGCGGCGTGATCCCGTAGAGACCGTCCATCGCGACGTCGTCGCCGTCGAGCTCGAACCCGCGGATGACGAACAGCTGCGACGAATTGGCGTAGCCGTTGGTGACGCGGACCGCCGGGTCGTTCTTCATCACGTCGCCGATCGTCTGCGCCTGCTGGTCGAGGATCAGCCGCGCCGTGAAGGTGGTGACGTTGAAAGGCGTGCTCATCGCATCGCTGCGCCCGAGCGCGCCGAGATCGCCATCGCTGACGACCTGCTTCGTCGCCTGCTGCGCGGTGACGACGATGTCGGCCTCGCTCGTGTCGCCGGCCGCTCCGTCGCCGTTCGCGGCCTGCGCATAGGCGGGCGCGATCGCCATCGCCAGCGCCGCCAGCGCGATACCCGACTTCACCGCCACTATCTTGGTCATCATTGTCCCCTTGTTGCTATCGACTCGCAAATGCGATTTACCCGCTTTTCTGCGACAATCCACTATCATTCCGGCGGAGCCTTCATCCGCCTACGAGCTAGCACCCGAAAACATCCAATTATGGTGGGTCGCGGGGTCCAATCAGCGCCGGGCGCCGCGACCCAATTGGCCCCGTCGGCGATCAAAAGGTGGAACTGGCCCGGTCCGCATTTTCGCGGCATCCGAATTGCATGGTCGCAGTCCGTCCCACCGCGCGATTGAAGCGCAAGCTCGTCACGCTCCACCGCCGGCTAAGCCTTGCCATGGCGAGCCTGTGGCTGCTGCAGGCGGTGACCGGGATGCTCATCGTCTTTCACTGGGAGATCGACGATGCATCCATCCCGGCGCGGCACGCTGGTACCGATCTGCAGGCGCTGAGCCGAAGGATTGCGGCGCTGGCACCGCCGGGCTCGCAGCGCCGCGTCACCTCGATATGGACGTCCGCGGGATTCCGGGATCGCTATGACATCACCGTGACCGACGACAGCAGCGGCGGCGAGACAACGGTGCGCGTAACCGGCGACGGCATGCCGATCCGCACCGATCGCCCGGGCGCGCGTCGCCGACTGATCGACACGATCGTGATCCTCCATCAATCGCTGATCGCCGGACGAACGGGGCGATGGATCATCGGCGCGAGCGGCCTGATGCTGCTGACCAACATAGCAGGTGCGCTGGTCCTCGCCTGGCCGCGTCGCGGGACATGGCGCAAGGTGCTGCGTCCCCGCCTGTCCGGCGCGGCGATTGCGCGCCACTATGGCTGGCACCGCGCAATCGGCTTGATCGGCGCCCTGCCAGCGCTGGTTCTCGTCGGCTCGGGCGTATTGCTCGCCTATGACGACGGCGTCTCATCGCTGATCGGCGCAACCCCGGTCGCGATGTCGCCGCTTCCCGGCCGCGCCACGCTGCCCTTTGCCGATGCCGTCGAGACGGCGGAGCGGACATGGCCCGGAAGCCGGCTCGCCGCCGTCACCATGCCGCCCCCCGGCGACGCGACCTATTATATCAGGCTGCGCATGCCGGGCGAGTGGCGACGCGCCTATGGGGCAAGCTTCGTGCTTGTCGACGCGACGAACGGCCACCTCCGCGGCGTCTTCCCGGCGACCGGCGCACCGACTAGCCGCCGCTTCGCCGATTCCTGGTTTCCGGTTCATACCGGCGAAGCCGGCGGCCTGCCCGGACGCGTTCTGATCCTCTTGACGGGGCTTTGGCTTGCCAGTCTCGCGCTGATCGGCGCGCGACTTTGGTGGCTCCGTCGCTGACGAACGCGCGTCCGGCGCAAGTTGGTGCGGCGATGCGATTGTTCCGCTATCCGCACGTTCATGCGCCAGCTGCCCTCCCGCCTCCGCCGCCTCGACGACGCGCTCGCCGATCTACCGCTCGACGAGCCGATGCTGTTGACCGAGCTGGACGGCTTCCTCACCGGTCTGCTCGTCTGTCCGGAGGCCGTCCCGCCGGGCGAATGGCTGCCGATCATCTGGGGGAGCGAGGGGGCGGACGACGCGCCCTTCGAGGATCCAATCGACACGCAGTGGTTCGTCGATGCGGTCATGGCACGCTATAACGAGATCGTCCGCGATCTCGGCCGACGCAAGCCGAGGCCGATTTTCGACATCGACGAACGCAATGGCGACGTGCTGTGGGAGCCTTGGCTGGACGGCTTCGCCGAGGCCATGGCGTTGCGGCCGGAGAGTTGGGCGGCGCTGGCCGATGACGGCGACGAGGATACCGCGGCTGCCATATCGCGGCTCTCGCTGCTGATCGCGATCGCGCGCGGTGACAGCATGCTCGACAGCATCGCGATCAACGCGATGAGCGATCGGGCGCATATAGAAATCGCCGGCCACATCCTTGCGGTTCACGATCGACGGATGCGCGGCGGCCCGATGCCGGCGGCATCTCCGGGCACGCACGCTGCGAGGGCCGGCCGGAACGAACCCTGCCCGTGCGGTTCGGGAAAGAAGTTCAAACGCTGCTGCGGCTAGCACGTCGCGCGCGGCAACAGAGCGCGGACCCGAGGCACGCACACAGACTGCCATCCGCGCTGTTCGGCTCGCGGCGTTTGCTCCTGTCGCCACACTTCGTTTCGCTTGAGCGCAGTCACTGGATCGTGTCGAGAATGTCCAGAAGAACGATCCGCGTCTTGATGTCTTCAGGGATTTCATCGTCGATCATCGATCGCGCGACCGCCGTCGCGATGAGATCAAAATAGGCGTTTTCATGGGGCGGCGTTGCCACCCCTTCCTGCGCTTCGCGCTCACCCCCGCTATCCCTGTTCGGCATAACAGACACTCCGGCAATCCACTGAGATGCGCCAGCCCAGGCCGCAACTTCGCGCCACCCACGAACATACGTTCAATTACACAGAATTCTTTATTATGTTCCACATTTATAAAATCGGGAAAATACCGATTGATTCAGA
This sequence comes from uncultured Sphingomonadaceae bacterium, assembly GCA_903871605.1. Taxonomy (GTDB): domain Bacteria; phylum Pseudomonadota; class Alphaproteobacteria; order Sphingomonadales; family Sphingomonadaceae; genus Solisphingomonas. The sequence continues at coordinate 57,570 of CAIQHF010000035.1, read as the reverse complement.
TCAATCGTCGAAGATGGTACACGCAATTTCATCGCTTTAGTATATGCCTTCCTGATCCTCATGCATCCTGCATTGCGGGCCGCCGTCCAGCGACACGTTTTCCGAATTTGTGGGCCGACCCGAACGCCGCTTGCACGCTCGGCGCGCAGCAAACAGATGCGCGCGGCCAGCAGATCGTCGCCGCCCCACGCAATGTCTTGCGCAATCCGCGTGTGCGGGCCAGGGGCAAGCGGCTCGGACCGGCATCGCCGGCGTCCATCGTTCGTCACGTTCGCGCGGGATCGTGCGGATCACGCCGGACAACGCCGCGATCGCCAGCACCTAGCGACCAGGAGGAGACAGGATCATGAACGCCATCGAACCGGCAGGCCAATTCATGCTCGGCGACCGCGCGGTGAACCGGATGGGCTATGGCGCGATGCAGCTCGCGGGTCCGCACGTGTTCGGCCCGCCGAGAGACCGGGACGCCGCGCTCGACGTGCTGCGCGCGGCGGTGGCCGCGGGCGTCACGCATATCGACACCAGCGACTTCTACGGCCCGCACGTCGTCAACGAGCTGATCCGCGAGGCGCTCGCGCCCTATCCGCAGGAGCTCGTCCTCGTCACCAAGGTCGGCGCGGTGCGCGGCGACGACGCGTCTTGGAATGTCGCGGCGTCGGCCAGCGAACTGCGCCGGGCGGTGGAGGACAATCTGCGCAATCTCGCGCTCGATACGCTCGAGCTGGTCAATTTCCGCGCCATGCTCGGCGGCGGCAATGCCGGTCCGACCGAGGGATCGATCGCGACACCCTTCGCGGCACTGGCGGCAATGCGCGACGAGGGGCTGATCCGGCATCTCGGCGTCAGCAACGTGACGGCGCGCCAGGTCGCCGAGGCGAGCGCGATCGCACCGCTCGCCTGCGTGCAGAACCTTTATAATCTCGCGCACCGCGAGGACGACGCGCTGATCGACGCGCTGGCCGAGCAAGGCATCGCCTATGTGCCTTTCTTCCCGCTGGGCGGGTTCAGCCGCTTGCAATCGTCCAGGCTGGACGACGTCGCGCGCAACCTTGACGCCACTCCGATGCAGGTGGCGCTTGCCTGGCTGCTTCGGCGCTCGCCCAACATCCTGCTGATCCCCGGCACCTCGTCGGTCGTGCATCTGCGCGAGAATCTGGCTGCCGCATCGCTCGAGCTGACGGACACGGCCATGGCGGCGCTCGACGAGATGAGCGGCTGAGCGGCTTCGCCCGCCGCCATCGCCGCCGCCGCAATCGGGATGCGATACGGCGGCGACGGATGGCGGATGCCGTCTCCGCCAGCGATCGTGGCCTGAACCCCGACGACGCGGGACCGACGAGCCGCTAGGGAAGCGAATAGGCGATCACGTAATCGCCTAGCTTGGTGCCGAACGAGCCGTGCCCACCCGCTGCGGTGACGACATATTGCTTGCCGTGCTCCGCATAGCTCATCGGGGTCGACTGCCCGCCCGCGGGCAGGCGCGCCTGCCACAGCATCCTGCCCGTGGTCACGTCGAAGGCGCGAATGTAATCGTCCATCGTCGCGGTGAGGAATGCGACGCCGCCCCCCGTCGACATCGTTCCGCCGAGCATCGGCATACCGAGCTTGAACGGCAGCGGGACGACTGAATCGCGCGTCGTGCCGACCTTGTGCTTCCACACGATCTTGTTGGTGTTGAGATCGATGCCCGACATATATCCCCACGGCGGCGCCATGCAGGGGAAGCCGAGCGGCGACAGGAAGGGGTGGAGCTCGACCCCGAACGGCACGCCGTACATCGGCTGGACGCCGGTCTCGCTACCCGGCGGGTGCGCCCCGTTCGGCGCCGGCGGATTGTCGGGCCCGCGCGGCAAAAGCTTGGAGACGAAGGGGAAGACGATCGGATTCGCGATCGCGACCTGCCGGCGCGGGTTCACCGATATCCCGCCCCATTCGAACATGCCGACGTCACCGGGGAACACCAGCGTGCCCTGCGTGCTCGGCGGCGTGAACGGACCCTCGTAGCGCAGCCGCTTGAACATGATGCGGCACGCCAGCTGATCGAACATCGTCGCGCCCCACATGTTCGCGTCGGTCAGATGCGCCTTGGGCTGGAAGCTGAGATCGGAAAAGGGCTGTGTCGGCGACAGCCGATCGCCGGCTGCTGCACCCTGTGGCACCGGTCGCTCGGGCGCGCCGACGATCAGCTTGCCGGTACGGCGGTCGAGCACGAAGATGTTGCCGCTCTTGGTCGGCGCGTAGATTGCGGGGATGATTCCCTTGGGGGTGCGCAGATCGAGAAGGCTCGGTTGCGAGGGCAGGTCCATGTCCCACAGATCGTGATGGACGGTCTGGTAGGACCAGACCCGCTTGCCCGTGGCGACATCCAGCGCGACGAGCGCGCTGCCGTAGCGCTCCATCTGCGGCGTGCGGTTCCCACCCCAAATGTCCGGCGCCGGCCCGCCCATCGGCAGGTAGATCAGACCGAGCTTCTCGTCGACCGCCGAGATCGACCAGCTGTTGGGCGAGTTGGCGGTGTAGTGATGCGTCGCGGATGCCAGCGCATTCTCGTCGATCGCGCCGGCGTCCCATGCCCAGACGAGCTTGCCGGTATAGACGTCGAACCCGCGCACCACACCGGAGGGCTCGTTGGTCGAATAATTGTCGATCACCGCGCCCGCCATGATCACCATCGCGCGCGTGACGACCGGCGGCGAGGTGCCCTCGTAAAATCCCTTGTGCTTGACGGTCATGCCGTCCTTGAGGTCTATCACGCCGTTCTGGCCGAAGCCTGCGCAAGGCGTGCCGGTGGCGGCGTCGAGCGCGAACATGCGGCCGTCATTGGTCGGCAGAAGCAGCCGCTGTTGGCATTCGAGCGGCGCGGGGGCACCGTCCGAGGTCTTCGCGCCGGCAGGGGTCGCATGGTAGGAGACGCCACGACAGGTCAGGTGCTGGAAGGTCGGATCGTCCACCACCTTGGGGTCGAACACCCACTTCTGCTTGCCGGTCGCCGCGTCGAGCGCGAACACCTTCTGGTGCGGCGAGCAGAGATAGACGGTGTCGCCGATCTTGAGCGGCGTCACCTCATCGGTAGTCTCGAGCGAATCGCCCGGCCCCTTGATGTCGCCGGTGCGGAAGGTCCAGGCGACCTTGAGATTCTTGACGTTGTCGGGGGTGATCTGGGTCAGCGGCGAGAAATGGTCGCCCGCGCCGGTGCGGCCATAGGCGTGCCATTCGTCGTCGGGAATCGTGTCGGCATCGGTCTGCGGCGCCGCGCCGACGGTGGCCGTCGGCAGCCGGCCGGCCACGTCGTCATTGGTCGTGGCGAGCGCGATGCCGACGACGACGACCGACGCGACGACGGCGCCGACCAGCGGCATCCGCCAGGGGCGGCGCCCGTCCGGGAAGGATCGCGTCACCCAAGGCGCGAGCAGCCACAGGCCGAACGGCACGAGGATGTCGCCGCGCGGCGCCAGCGGCCAGAAGTTGAAGCCGACCTCGGCCAGCGCCCAGATCAAGGTTGCGACGAGGATCAGCGCGTACAGCGGATAGGCGAAGCGGTGGCCACGCCACAGCAGTACCGCGTCGACGACCAGCGCGATGCCCAGGATCACATAATAAGGCGAGCCGCCGAGCACCGCGAGCCACGCTCCGGCGATCGCCACAACGATCCCAAGCAAAAGGCACAAGGCGGCGGATAGGCGGGCCCAGACACCTGTGGTCATAGCGAATTCCTGATATGCGTGCCCGACGGCTGGCTTGGACACGGTGGTGCCGGCCCCGGATCTTCGCCCGGATGTCTCGCTGAACCCCTTGCTGTGGATTAAGTTTCACTCGAAAACGCAAAATGTCCTCGGCCGTATCGTAACGGCCGGCGGGCTGCTGCCGCCCGCGCTCGGCGCCGGGCGCACCGGACGGCGGCGAGTGGCGTAGGCTCGGGCATGTTTTCAGACCGCGCGGCGCATCGGTCGCCGATCGTCGAGATCGACCGCCGACCGGCTCTTTCGGCCGTTGCCGCGGGGTTGCCCGGATTGCCTACCGGCGCCTGGGCGGTTCGTGTCCGGATCGGCTGTCCGCCGGCACCGGGGGCGATGGGCCCGATTGGACATAGGATATGACCGCATCGATGTCCGGCTTCGACAGGGACGATTTGAACGCCGGCATCTCGGAGCCGTAATCGCCGCCGCCTTCCGCGATGACCCAATATATGTAGGCATAGGTCTTGTCGGTCGGCGCCAATGACAGCCACGCCAGATTGGCCGGCGGCGCCGCCTGATAGCCCGCGACCGGGCCGTCCCCGCGCCCGCTCATCCCATGACATGCGGCACAATTGTTGCGAAAGACGATCTCGCCGCGTTTGGAGACGGCGGGATTGCGCACGCCCGACGGATGCATCGCTCTGTAGCGGGCTGGAACTCCGAAGGTGACCGTCTCATGCAGCCGCACCAGATTGGATCTGAGCTCCGGCGGAAGCGACTCGCCGGCCTGCTCGGTCGGTGCTGCCGCCTGGATGGCGGCGTTGGCGACCACGCCGCCGATCAGAGCGAAGCCGATCACCAGCGATATGGCACCTTGCTTGATCACGGCTGCTCGTCCCCATTTCCAGACATGTGCTGTCCGAAGCATGAGGTGCTCCCGATCGGCATCCTATACGGGATTTTCCGCTCTATGCTCGGTCGATATCCGCGCGGTCGCGGAAGCGACGCGGGTGCTCACGCTCCCGATCCACCAACGCCCGGGCATAGATGCGGCGCGACGGGCGATCGGGGTCGTCGCGACGACCGATGTCTGTCCGACCATGTGCGGGGCGTCGTTCGCGGGTAGCCGATGGCGCGCGATGCCGCTACGGGCTGCCGACCGCCGGGAGAAGACCATGCTGTATCGCCGACCCACCCTATATCCGGCCCTCGCCGCCGCGGTCTTGGCGATCGCGCCCGACAGCGTGGCGGCGGCGCCTCCGTCGATCCAGACGGATGCGCAATGCCTCGTCCTGGGCAATGCGCTGTCCAATTCGACCAAGGACGAAAATGCCCAGCGGGCGTTGTTCGCCGCGCATTTCTTCTATCTGGGCCGGCTGCGTGTCGAACTGGCCAACGACAAGCTGCCGGCCGCGATAGACCAGGCGGAAAAGACGGTCAGGCCGGCTACCGCGAACGCGATGATGCAGGCATGCGGCGCCGAGGTCCAAGCCGCGGAGAAGGCCGCCGAGGACGCCGGCAAGTCGCTGCATCCCGCGCGGACGAAATAGCCGCGGGTCCCCTGCCCGCCTCCCCGACCGCCGACGGCTGATCCGCCTGGCGCGACCGGCGACCCGACCGACCAAGCGTCGTCCCGGGGCGTCGACGCCGGCGCTGCCATCCGGCGCCCCGGTCGGCATCCCGCGATGCCAAGCCTCACCGCCATCACGCCACCCTCCGAGGTGCCGCGCGTCGTGTGACGCGAGACCGACGCCAATACGTCATCTGATTTGGTGCGGCCGAGAGGCTGTCGAGGGTCGCGCGCCGCATATTCTGGTCGACGACGATCCCCTGATCGCGGATCGCATCGGCTCCGCGCCGCCTCTCGTCGGGGATGGCGCGCCGCCCGTCACGGCGAAGCGTTGATGGCCCGGATCCGCTCAGTCACGATCGGGCGCGCCGAGCGGGAAATATGCGCGATACGGCCTGGCCCCATCGACACAGCGTGCGACCGATGGACGAGACAGCAGGCGAGAGCGATACGCCTTGAGCGTCGCGTATCGGCTCGCGATCGGGTTTGCCCAGTCGGCGTAGAAAAGCGATGGCGCCGCTGCGCAATCGGCGAGCGTAAAGTCGTCCCCGGCCGCCCACTCGCGTCCGGCCAGTTCGCTGTCGAGCCAGGCGTAGATGCGAACGAGATCGGCGCGGGCGCGATCGACTCCATAGGGATCGCGATCCGACGGGGGACGCAGCGCGTCCGCAACGATCACCTGCATCACGTTCATCACATAATTGTCGAACACCCGATCGAGTTGCCGCACCCCGACCGCCGCTGCGGCATCCGATGGGATCAGACGCACCGGTCCCGGATGAAAAACCGCGAGATGTTCGATCACCGATGTCGCCTCGAACACGACACGCTCGTTATCGACCAACAACGGGAACTTGGCCAACGGCCAACGGCGCGCGAGTTCCTCGCCGTTCTCCGGATGCTGTGGATCGATCATCCGGAAATCGAACGGCGTGTCGGTCTCGTAGAAGGCAATCAGCGCCTTCCACGTGTAGGACGAGAAGGGATGGCCGAAAAGCTGGATCATCGCGAAACTTCCATCGTCTTGCGCCGGCGCCCCGTCCACGCGTGCTGTCGATCTGCACGAACGGTCCCGGTCGGACTACGTCGGCGGTTTCGTCGGGTGAAATGACCGCGCCGCCCTATCATGCCGGGATCCCGCCGCCGGGCCCGCGGCCGCGATCCGAATGACGTCGTCCAGCGACCGGACCGCGCCCCATGGTCCTAAGCACCGGCCGTGCTGCCTCGGCGCGCCGCCTCGATCCCGGCAATGTCGATCTTCCGCATCGTCATCATCGCCTCCATCGCGCGTCTGGCGGCGGCGCGATCCGGATCGGTCGTCGCCTCGAGCAGCAGGCGCGGTGTGATCTGCCAGGAAAAACCCCAGCGGTCCTTGCACCAGCCACACATGCTCTCGGCCCCGCCATGGCCGATGATCGCGTTCCAATAGCGATCGGTCTCGTCCTGGTCCTCGGTCAGCACCATGAAGCTCACCGCTTCGTTCGGCCTGAAGCCGGGGCCGCCGTTCAGGCCGATGAAGGGCCGGCCGAGCACCGTGAACTCGACTGTCAGCTCCTCCCCGACCGCCGCCGACGGATTATCCGAAGGCGAGGCATGGCGGTTGCCGACATGGCTGTCGGGGAAAGTCGCAGCGTAGAACGAAGCCGCCTCGCCGGCTTGGCCGCGATCGAACCACAGACATGTCGTGAGCTCGCTCATCCTTACGCCGGCGCGAGGAGACGATCGATCGAGATCACATCCCCGCTCCTCTCGTGCGTGTCGGCTCATGCCGCTGCCGGTTCGGCATAGAGAGCCAATTGGTCTGCCATGGCCTTGCGATGCGCCGGGCGATCCTCGCCGCGCTCCACATAGGCAGCGAGCTTGGGGAAGCCGGCAAGCTGCCCGGTGCCGCGCAGGCCGCCGAGCACCGAAACCAGCATCAAGTCGCCGACGGTGAATGTCTCGCCGTCGATCCAGCCCTTGTCGCCAAGCGCTGTCTCAAGGTCGCGCAGCCGACCGTGAAGATCTTCGACGACCTTGGGGTGGCGTGCTAACGACCATTCCCGATCGGCCTCGAATTTGTCATTGACGGCGAGCGCCATCACCCACGGTTCGATCGAATTCAGCGCGCTAATGACCCACTGGATTGCTCGGATACGCGCGACCGGATCAGCGGGAATCAATTTGCCCGCCCGTTCGGCGATGCGCAGGACGATCGCACCCGACTCAAATATCTCGACCTGATCGTCTCGATAGGTCGGCACCTGCCCGAAGGGCTGGAGTCGACGATGTTCGGTCGTCTTGCCATCGCGGATCAAATCGACTTCGTAGGCTTGACCTACTTCCTCGAACGCCCAGCGTGGCCGCAGGTCGCGGACGAAACCACGTGCGAATGGCGGCACCCACGCGAAAGTGGTGATGCGGGGCAAGACCGTCATCGATCTCTCCTCTCCCAGACAGCGACGCAAGCGCCGCCTTGACAGCTTGAGTTGATATCAACACATAAACGACATGTCAAAAATGGTGCCGTTCGCGACGACCCTCGAGGTACGGGACTGCTGCCTGTGTCTCCATGCGCAGCGATCTGCCCGAGCATTGGCTCGGCGGTTCGACGAGGTCCTGCGGCCGGTCGGCCTTACGAACCAGCAATTCTCGCTTCTGATGGCGCTGAACCGCCCCGAGCCGCCGACGATGGCACCCGTTGCCGAACTGCTCGGGCTCGATCGGACCACGCTCACTGCTGCGCTCAAGCCACTGGAGCGTCGCAAGCTATTGCTGATAGAGACGGACAAGGTGGACCGCCGCAGTCGGCGCCTGCGCCTGACGGACGCCGGGCACGCAGCGCTCCTGAAAGCGCTGCCCATCTGGACGCGAACGCATGCCGAGATCGGGGCGGCGCATCCCGATATCGACATGGATCAGCTCAGGGCGTGGCTTCGACAACTTGTATCATGCGATACGGATTAACGTGCGCGCCTGCCGACCAATATAGTCTTCCTGGCGATTTCGGGTCTGCGATTCGCATGAAATGATTGCCCGGCGCGTTGACTAGGTCACCGTTTCCAATGCGCCCCGGCGAGTTGGACGGCGGAGCGACGACGGCATCGTCGTTGCCCGGCGCGAGCCGGCCGGCTACCGGCTTCGCACGTCCTTCAATTCAATGCCGTCGTCGAGAAGCTCGCGACGAACCTGTGCGTTGACGCGCGCCGAAATGCTGGCGCCGGTGTCGCCACACAGCGCGAGCCGCGACCAGTCGAGATCCGGGGATACGGGCCGTCCCTGCGCGGCGCACCGCGCGGCCATCGACCGGCGGGTGGCGGCGATCTGGCGGCCGCCTTCGGCGGAACTCCAATATGCGACGCGTTGTGCCGTCGCGGCATCGCGCAGCGCGCCGAGCGCCTCGGTGCGCGCACGCGCAGATTCGAGCCGGGCATCGGCGCGGGCCCGGGTAGCGCTGCGCGATTCCGCGGCACGCTCACGCTTGACCTCGCGGCGGGCTTGCTCGGCGGCGCGGCGGCCTTCGTCGGTGCTCCGCTGCGCTTCTTCCGCGGCGCGCCGGCCGTCCTCAGCGATGCGTTGCGCTTCGTTGCGCGCCTGCGCGGCTTCGGCGCGGATCGCGGCGATCTCGGACAGCGGCAGATAGGTGGCGGGATCAACCGCCGTCGCGTGGCCCGAGGCGGTAGCGACCAGACCCGCCGCGATCGCCCCGATCGCGACGACCGCGCCGGTCCACGACCGTCGCGTGCCGATCCGCGGCGCGGCCATCGCCCGAAGACGGCGCGCAATCTCGTCCTTGTGGCTGAGCGCGCAGGCGACACCGGGCATCCGGGCGGACACCGACTTGAGCACCGCGCTCCCATAGACATGGCGATCCTGTCTTTCGACGTCCGCCAGCACCGTCGCGTCGCAAGCGAGCTCTTGATCGGCGCGGAAGGCCTTGTAGGCGCGGTGTGCGAGCGGATTCCACCAATGCAGCGCCAGCACCGCCAATGCGACGAGATTGGCGAGGATATCGCGCCGATCATGATGCGCGCCTTCGTGGAGCAGCGCGAGGCGTCGCTCGGATGGCGTATAGCGGCTCATGAAGTCGGCTGGCAGGAAGATCCGGCGCGTGGTCACGCCGGCGGCGACCGGACCGTCGACCTGCGGCGTGACAAGCACGTCGATCCCGCATTCATTGGCCAACAGCACGGAGGAGCGCAGCGCATGGCGCAGAAATCCGTGATAGCGCAGCATCTGCCAGCCGAACCACAGCAGCGCGCCACCCAGCCAGATCGCGAGCAGCAATGCCTGCCAGTGGATCGTCTCGACCTCCACCGGCGCCGCAAGCGGCGCGAGCGGCGGCGATGCCGCATCCTCGGCCGCCATCCGCGCGGCGCCGACCGGATTGAGCAGCCCGACGCCGACATGCTCGCCGGACATGTGGATGAGAGGAACGTAGAAGATCCGCCAGCCGGGCAGGCTGGGCATCGCCACGCGCAGCGCGGGCAAAGCCCACAATGCATAGGCCGCACGTGGACCGAAGGCGCGCGCTACGGGGTGTCGCACGGCCAGCACCAACGCCATCAGCACGGTGGTGGCGATCAGCATTTCGAGTGCCCAAGCGTTCATGCCCGCAACTCCTTCAAAAGAGCTTCCAGCTCGGCGATGTCATCCTGGCTCAGGCCATCGCCTTGGGCGAGGTGCGCCACCAACGGCGCCGCGCGGCCGCCGAACAGGCGATCGACCAGCCGACGCGATTCACCCGCGACATAGCGGTCGCGAGCCACTGTGGGGCGATAAAGGTAGCGGCGACCATCCTCCTCGTGCGTCAACACGCCCTTCGCAAGCAAACGCGCGAGCATCGTCTTGACGGTACGGTCGCTCCAGTCGCGCCCCGTCTCGATACGCTGCGCAACCTCGGTCGCGGTGAGCGGAACGCCTGCCGACCACAGCACCTCCATCACCGCGAGCTCCGCTTCGCTGATCCGTTCCGCCATGACCGACTCCGATGACTACGCTTGTGGTCTTACAGACTACGACTGTAGTCGTCAAGCGGGCGGTCGGTGCGAGGCGAGCGGGGCAGACCGGTCAGAGATAGCGATCCTTCTGCATTCTTGTCCGGATTACCGATGGATAGGAAGCTGAGCCGCCCGAGACGAGCTGGAGAGGCTGCGCAGGTGAAGTCGGATGGTCCGATGACCTCATGTGGCAAGCATCGGCGATCTGTCCATGGACAGCCGCGCCGGGGTCTTTTCTGCGAGGAGGCGGGTGTGGTGCCTGCGGAACTGGGAAGGCGAACAGCCCTTGAGCCGCGAAAACTGTCGGTTGAAGAGCGACAGATTCGTATATCCGACGTCCGTCGCGACCACGGACACTGGCTGTGTCGTGCCGATCAACAGCGAACACGCGCGGCCCACCCGCAGGCGCATCAGATAATCGACCATCGTCACGCGCGTATGACGGCGAAACATCCGATGAAAGGCGGACGTGCTGACGCACGCTATCTCGGCGAGCCGCTCGACGCGGATCGGCTCGGGATAATGAACGTGCAGGTGGTTCAACGCGCGCAGGATCCGGTCGTCGCTCGCCAGGTCGGACATCTGCACCTGCGCCGCGTTGGCGAGGACCTCGGCCTCCCCGTCCTGACGAAGCGTGTCGAGGACGTCGAGCAGCAGCAGCAGCCGACGGGCCGGGGCACTGCTTCTCATCTCCTGCATGAGTGGAATGACGCGTTCGCGTGCGACAGGGCCGAAGCGCACGCCCTGCGGCGCCCTGGCGAGAAGCTTGGTTATCGGCGTCATCTCCGGAAACGTCCCAAGCAGGGTCTCGACCCACGCCTGGGTGAACCAGCAGACCAGCGCGACATGCGGCGATCCAGCGTCTAGCGAGCCCTGCGAACACCAGCTGTGCGGTATGCCGGGCCCGATCAGCACGAGATCCCCATCGTCATACGCGTCAATGTCGTCACCGACGTAGCGATGGCCATGGCTGTTCAACGTGAGTGTCAGCTCGAACTCAGGATGATAGTGCCACTCGAACGGAATGCCGTCCGCGAGCCGGCGATCGAGAAACGCCCATGACGCGCCGGGCTCGGGCGCAATGGTCTCGTAGAAAGCGCGCATACCGACCCGCCCATCCTGGAATACGCCATGATAGTATCATCCTTCGCCCGTGTCCGCACGCGCGGTCGATGCCCCGAGCGATTATTTTCAGTGCCGTTGCGATATACGCAGGAGAGCGAAGATGAACGCCTACGCGCCCGCAGAGGCCGACGACGAATTGGAAGGCCACGGCGATCATCCTGGGCTGCGCGGCGACGCCACCCAGCTTAAGGATATTCAGAAGACGCTGCCCCTACGCGTGCTGAGCGAGGAGGACTGGCGACACTGGATAACAAAGGGGTTCGTCGTCGTCCGAGATGCGGCGCCGCAGGACAAGATCGACGCCGTGGTCGAGATGCTCTGGCAGTTCCAGGAGATGGATCCCGACAACCCCGCGACATGGGATCAGCCGCAGCGTCGCGACTATGCGATGAAGGAACTCAACGGCACCGGCATGGTGGAGGTCTACAACCATCAAAGCCTGTGGGACACCCGCCAGCTTCCCCGCATCTATGATGCATTCGTCGATATTTGGGACCGCGTAGACCTGTGGGTCGCACATGACCGTGCGAACCTCAATCCGCCCAACAAGTCGGCGCGGGAATCGGGCAAGGTCAACGGCTTCATCCACTTCGACGTCGACCCGTCGCAGCGGCCGCTGCCGATCTCGGTTCAGGGTATCCTGTCCTTGAAGAAGCAGGGCGGCGAAATTGGTGGCTTCCAATGCGTGCCCAGCATCTTCGAGGATATCGATCACTGGTCCGACAAGCAGCCCGAGGGCTCGAACCCGTTCAAGCCCGACGTTACCGGTCACGAGATCGTCAATGTCGAGCTCGACGCCGGCGACCTGCTTATTTTCAACAGTCTGCTGGCCCATGGTGTCAGGCCCAATCGCTCGGAAAAGACCGTGCGGATGGCGCAATATATCTCGATGTTTCCGGCCGATTACGACAATCAACGGCTGCGCGAGAAGCGCGTACGCATCTGGGCCGAGCAGGATTATCCGCGCGGCGATCCGTTCCCCGGCGATCCGCGTGAGTTCGAGCGCATGAACTACCCCGTCGCCACGCTCGATCCGCTCGGCCGCAAGTTGCTCGGGCTCGATCCCTGGGCCTGATCAACGACCCGCGAGACGGAACGGACGTACGGGGGGACAAGCGCAATTGTTAGTGCACGGCCGCCTGACACCTGCGACTGCCGAAGGGGCGCCGGCGGATCGGCGTCACGGAGAACCCATTATCGAACGACGCGGCGACCGCGCCGCTGCAATACACCGTCCGGCAACACCACTGGCATGATCCGCTAAACCTGCCGCATGCCGCGATCGACGTGCAACCAAGCCGCTGTCGTGAAGCGGATGGCGATGCCGAGAATGGACACCGCAGCGACCGCGACCTCCCAACCTTTGGACATTCGTTCCGGTGACGGACGGATCATCCAATCATTAAGATGCGTATCATCGTCGGTGTGCGCCAAGACCCCAAGTCGCCGCCCCTAATTGCTTCCGATTGTCGGGCATCTCGCACCGGCCGACCAATATGCGTAGAGCGGGCTCGAACGCGTCGTGGCAGAGGACGCCCAAGGGTGGTGGAGGGCCGATTTGGAAGCACTGCAGGATTGCCTCTGGCGAAGCGAGGCCGCGGAGCGCTTCAGTGTCATCGTCGACGCCGAGCGCTACTTCGAGGTGGCACGCGTTGCGCTTCTTCAGGCGCGCTCGCGCATCATGCTGGTCGGCTGGGACTTTGATGCCCGGATCAGGCTGAGTGGCGATGAACGCGGCGAAGACGAGCCCGAAACCGTCGGCGAGTTTCTTTACTGGCTGGTCGAGCGGACGCCGGCGCTCGAGCTGTACCTGCTCCGCTGGGATGTAGGCGCGTTCAAGGCGATATTCCGCGGTTCGACGGTGCTCACGGTGCTCAAGTGGATGCGGCACCCGCGCATCCACACCAAGCTGGACGGCCACCATCCGACCGGTGGTTCGCACCATCAGAAGGTGATCTCGATCGACGACTGCTTTGCTTTCTGCGGCGGCATCGACATGACCAGTGAGCGGTGGGACACGCGCGAGCATCGCGACGACGAACCTGGCCGTCTGACGCCGACGGGCAGAGCGTACAAACCCTGGCATGATGCGACGACGGCGATCTCGGGACAGGCCGCCGGCGCGCTTGCCGCGATGTGCAGGCATCGTTGGTTCAGCGCCACCGGTGAGACGCTGTCGCCAGTCACCAGGAAGGAGCGCTGCTGGCCCGACAATCTCCCCGTAGACCTTGAAGGAGTGGAGGTCAGCATCGCCCGGACGATTCCCGAGATGCCGAAACAAGAGGCCATTCACGAAATCGAGCGGCTGTTTCTCCGGCAGATCGCGCAGGCTCGCCGAAGCGTTTACATCGAGAGCCAGTATTTCGCGTCACGCAAGATTGCGGAGGCCATCGCGCGACGGCTGCAGGAGGCGGATGGCCCGGAGTTCGTCATCATCAACCCCACGACAGCCGAGGGGTGGCTGCAGGCCGTCGCGATGGACACGGCACGGGCGCGCCTGATGAAGGCGCTCCAGCAGGTCGACCGATACCGGCGGCTGGCGATGTACCATCCATTCACGGCCGGCGGCGAACCGGTCTACGTGCACGCCAAGATCATGGTCGTTGATGGGACGTCGATCCGCGTTGGATCCGCGAATTTCAACAATCGCTCGATGCGGCTCGATAGCGAATGCGACATCCTTGTCTCGGGTTCGGGCGAGGACGAAATCGGCGCCGCGGCGGTCGCCCTGCGCGACGGCCTGATCGGCGAGCACCTTGGCATCGGCGCGGCGGAGGTCGGCGGGGCAATCGGAAGGCTGGGGATCATCGCGGCAATCGAGACGCTCCGCGGCAAGGGGCGGTCGCTGCGCCCATATCAGCTACCGGAGGTCGGCGAGGTCCCGAAGTGGATGGCCGACAACGAACTGCTCGATCCGGAAGGCCCCGACGAGATGTTCGAGCCGCTCGCCGATCGTGGCCTGTTCAGACGACGCGGGCGACTATCGCGTTGACGTCGCCGCGGGCGATCGACGATGGATATTTCAAGACCAGGCGGCTCAGTCATCGAGCAGGTAGGGAACGAACACCTCCTCGATCCGCCAGTGCTTCTTCGAGAGGCCCTGTTCGAAATGATAGCGCAGAAAGGTGTCGAGCGCAGCGCGGTTGCGCTCTATGCCGTAAGGCCACCAATCCGCGCCCAGCGCCTTGCGGTTCTCTGCAATGAGCGCGGTGAGCCAGGGGATCATCACGGTCATGTTGTTGAAGGTCATGCCCCTGACGAGCTTCTCCTCGCAGGCTGCCTTGGCGTCCTTGAAGCACTTGTAGACGGTTCTCAACACGTCGGGCTGCTGCTCGGCCAGTTCCCGCTTCACGACGATCATATGCATCATCGGGAAGATCCCCGTGCGCCGAAAATAGTCGCGCTCGACCGCAACATGGTTCTCGAAGAGCCGACCGACCGCCGGATCGCCCTCCAGATACGCCTTGGGCGCATCCGCCGAGATCAGGGCATCGATCTCGCCCTTGACGAGGAGGTCGCCCAGATCGACGTCCGCGCCGGCCCGCTCCACTTCCATGCCTGCCGGATGCGGCTGCGGCACCCAGTCGATCGGCTTCAGAGGGAAGTCGATCCCACCGATCAGCCAGCGCGATTGCTCGGGCTTGACGCCATATTCGTCCGACAGGATGCCCTTCGGCCAGACTCCCGCGTCGTGGCCGTACATGGCGAGTTCGCCGATCCGCTTGCCCGCCAAATCCTCTGGCTTGGCGATGCCGCTCGCGGTGTTGATGTAGATTGCCGAGTGGCGGAACATATGCAGCGTAAAGACGGGGATGGCGAGGAAGGGCGGCTCGTCGAAGTCCATCGTGCGCAGGAAATAGGAAAAGCCGAGATCGGACACGTCATAGGCGCGGGCCTTTACCATGGCCTCGAACACGTCGGTCACGATCCGGCCGTTGTGATAGGTCGCATCGATGCCGTCCATCGTGACCGAGCCGTCGCGCAGCGCTTCGCAGCGATCGTAATTCCAAAAGCCGATATCGAGTTTGGTGTCGCTCATAGCGGTTTCCTGTCTCGCAAAGAAAGTGCGTGCCAATCGGTTCGTTGGAACTATAAACGTATTTATGATCTGATAGTTTCCTGTGATCGTTGTGCCCCGGCTAAGCCGCGCGATTGGATGATGGGCGGATAGGATGGAACCAGACCCCGACACGATATGCGCGATCTACGAGAAGACATCGCTGGGTGCGCCCCGCAATGCGGTCGGATTCGTGCTGTGGCGGGTTATGCATCGCTATCAGCGCGCGGCCGAACGCGCGCTGGCGCCCCATGGCCTGACGCACCTGCAGTTCACGACATTGGCGATGGTCGGCTGGATCTGCCGCTCGGGCGAGGCGGCGACCCAGGCCGAGGTGTCGCGGCAGGCCGACATCCATCCGATGCAGATCTCGCTGATGCTGAAGGCGCTCGAGGGCAAGGGAATGGTGTCGCGTCGGCCATCGGCAACCGATACGCGCACCCGGATGGTCAGCATTACGACCCGTGGTTTGCAGGCGCTGCAGGACGCGTTTCCGACCATCGTCGAACTTCAGCATCGCATGTTCGGCAAGGCCGGCGCGCCAGGAGGAGCTTTGCTCGACGCCCTTCACAAGATTGATGGAGAATAGCTGGCGGAACGACGCGGATCACCTCCGCCATCGCATAGGCGCGCGGCGTGCGATCTCGCCTCCAATTGTCGTCGGCTTGACAGAAAAGCGAGCGCCGCTCGCCTAGCGCTTGCGAAACAGCGCCTCGTTGCCGGCATCCTTGGTCGTACGCACTACCGTGGCTATTATTTCGACATGACACGCGACGAGCATGGCGAACGCGCACCCGAAGAGACATGGGTCCGTGTCGAATGCCCACGGATTATTGCGGATGAGAAAATGGAGGCGGTTGCGACACTGCGTTCTTCACGTCGTCCGACGGTCACCCCGCCGCGTGTGGTCAACGGGCCAACTCTGCTTACCCGGGTCGCCCGGTGCGGTATTTGCGGAGCAGGACTGACGATCAGAACCGGTAAGGGTGGTCGCTATTCCTACTATAGCTGCAACGCCAAGGTGAATGCGGGCGCGGAACGCTGCGGCTGTCCGCATATCCGCGAAGAGCGTCTCGACAGCGTCGTCCTCGCCGCGCTCCACGGGCAGATCTTTGAGCCGGCTCGCCTGCGCCTGTTGCTATCGGAGATGCTGGAAGCATCCGCTGAGGCGGACGAGCGTCGTGCCCGCGATCTCACACAAGCGCGCCTCCAGAAGACCCAAGCCGAAACCCGACTGCGCAATCTATACGAACTTGTCGCCGACGGTCATGCGTCGCTCAAGGATCCGACCTTCACGACGATGCTGGCGGAGACCAATGGCCGGGTCGCATCACTGACGGCGACCATTGACACGCTCGAGCGGCAGATCGGCAAGCGCACCACGCGCGTGACCCCGGAGATGGTCGATTCCTTCGCGACGCTCGTCCGCGGCCGGCTCCACGGGGAAGACCCCGCGGTCCGCAAGGCCTATGTCGCGCTGTTCGTCTCTGAAGTCGCCATCGGCCAGGAAAAAATCCGCATTTCCGGCTCAACCCGCATGATCGAACGGGCCGTGGGAAAAACGGAACCCGGCCTGATGGGCATGGTGCCCATCTTTGACCGGAAATGGTGCGCGACGCAGTCCATAGCGAACCGGTCTCGCGCTGCTTTCCCTGTTTAACAGGGAAATTACAGGGAAAAGATGGACGTTCACGCCAATTTTGCATACCGATGACGCCTGAGAACCACGCTCTTCCGCCACTATGACGCAAGATTCCCTGCGTTCGCGAACAGGGAATTTGATGTGACGGATCAGCGAAGATAATGGCCACGAGCAGGCAAATGCACGCCAGATAACAGGTCGATCAGGGATGTGCGTGTGCACGATATCGCGATCCGTCCGCGCCCTCGCATGTCTCGCGCCGCCAAGTGGTACGAGCGCGCAAGGGAGCCGAGTAGCCGCAAGCTCGGTAGACTGTCGCGGACAGGCGAACGGGCGCGCACGTAGGCTGGCAGCCCTTGCCGCTTGAACAGAAGCTGCTGCTCTCCGACATTCGTATTGGGACGACGGGGCATAAACGTTCCCTGGTCCCGTATCAGCGCCATTTGCTCAAGCGGCTCGCTATCAGAGGCAGAAGTCTAGCGTAAACCGGCTTGCGCCGGCGACATCAGCGACTGACCCCGGCGAGAGGTTTCAAGCATAGCGGCGATCCGCGACCGACAGCTAGCTAACCGCCTAGAAAAAGTGACGCTTTTAACCTATTGTGCATTGCGGCAACCTCGCGGTGGGGATTCGCGATGACACTCCTCTGCTCGATCCGTGGACACAGGCCTGACCGCCGTCATGCCTGGGATGACATGCTCGACTGGCGATCGAGTTGCACGCGATGTGGCGCGCAGATGGTGAAGGACTCGATCACGAAAGCCTGGCGTGTGTTCGATCCTCAAAGCGATTTTTCGCTCGAGCGAACGAACAGGCCGACGGCCTAGGTAGAGGTCGGCACGCGGAGCGTTTGGCGCGTGAAACCGTTAGCCAGCGTCAACGGATTGCAGGGAAGCGGGAATTGTACGATTATCGGGATCGGGCCTTGCTCGATCAAGAAGCGCGCGAGATCGAAGTCTGGGAGGGATGCTCGCTCGCGGGGGCATATGATGCGGCGCTGCATAGCGTCGACGATCTTGTTGGTCGGCTCGGCGACACCGCCCTGGTCGCGACCCTGCTGTTCATCGTGGTCATGGCCCCGAGGTTATGGGTGATGCTAGCTTAAACGCCGTGCGCGGCCGCCGTTATAATGACGAAATGACTGACGTGCATGTTTCGGCGATGAACTTGGCTTCGACCCACGGCGCGAATCCCGAGGAAGCTTTGCGCCTTTGGGAGAAGGCTAAGGGCGCGGAGCAACGAGAAGCTTCGGCCGCCTGGTTGTCCGTAGCCTTCCTGTTCGCGCGATTTCAGCGTTCACAACGTCCAAGGTAAAGCGGCGACATCCTACCGGTACGAGCCCGCCCGATTGCGATCCGCTAAGCGCACATCGACGATGGATTGCACCGAGCCGTTGACAGCGCGTGAAACTTTCTTTACGAAATCACTAGTAGTTGGAGATGCGCCCGGGGTTTTCGCCGCCGGGTTTTTTTTGCCTGCTCGCTATAGCAGCCACCACTTCTCGACCACGTCGCGCGCTCAGGCTCGCCTTCACTTTCGCTCCGCACCGGCCTCAAGGTCATCACCCACTGCCGGCGTGCGCGGTGCGGCGTGCGGACGGCTGTCTCCGATCGAAGGAAACATCCCATGTCGACGCCTTCCATGGCGATCGAGCATCGCGCCGTGCGCGAGCTCATCCCCTATGTTCGCAATGCCCGGACCCATTCGAAGAAACAGATCAGGCAGATAGCCGACAGCATCCAGCGCTTCGGCTTCACCAACCCCGTGCTCATCGGTGACGATGACGGGATCATCGCAGGCCACGGTCGTGTCGCAGCCGCAAAATTGCCGGGGATGCAAACGGTCCCGACGGTCAAGCTGTCGCATCTGTCGGAAGCGGAACGCCGCGCCTATGTGCTCGCTGACAACAGGCTGGCTCTCGCGGCGGGCTGGTCGAGCGAGCTGCTCGCGATCGAGCTCCAGGCGCTGATCGATCTCGACTTCGACGTCGAGCTCACCGGCTTCTCGCTGGCCGAGGTCGACATCGTGCTCGACCAGACAGCCGATGCCGATCCTGCCGCGCCGGACGCACCGGAAGATGAGGTCATGCTGGTTGCCGCCGTGGCTGTGACCCGGCGCGGCGATCTCTGGCAGCTCGGGCGACACCGGCTGCTTTGCGGCGATGCCCGCGAGGCCGCCGACTATGCGACGCTGCTGGCGGGCGAACAGGCCGACCTCGTCTTCACCGACCCGCCCTATAATTGCCGGATCGACGGTCATGTCTGCGGTCTTGGCGTGATCAGGCACCGCGAATTCGCGATGGCCTCGGGCGAGATGACCGAGACCGAATTCACCACTTTCCTGACGCAGGCGCTTAGCGCTACTGCCGCGCATTGCCGGGACGGCGCGATCGCGTTCGTCTGTATGGACTGGCGCGGCATGCAGCCGCTGCTGTCGGCGGGGCGATCCGCCTTCACCGAGCTCAAGAACCTGGTGGTTTGGAATAAGGCCAACGGGGGTATGGGAGCCTTCTACCGGTCCAAGCACGAGCTCGTGTTCGTTTATAAGGTCGGCACTGCCCCGCACACCAACAGCTTCGGCCTGGGCGAGACCGGCAGATACCTGACCAACGTTTGGGATTATTCGGGTATTTCGAGTATTGGCGGCACCCGTATGGAAGAGCTGGCGATGCAACCGACCGTCAAGCCCGTCGCGATGGTGGCTGATGCGATCCGGGATTGCTCGCGGCGCGGCGAGATCGTCCTCGATGCCTTTGGCGGGTCGGGCACGACGCTGATCGCTGCCGAGAAATGCGGGCGCAGCGCACGCCTCATCGAATATGATCCGCTCTACTGCGACACCATCATCCGCCGCTGGCAAAAGCTCACGGGAAAGACTGCGACGCTGATTTCGACAGGCGCACCGTTCGATGAGCCCGAACCGGCAACCCGTCTCGTAGATGATGGAGAGGCGGCATGACCACCAAGCCAGATGATGCGGATGCGCCCGATCCGCAGGCCTCCCCCGACTATGAGGTGGGCTACGGCAAACCGCCTGTCGGGACCCGCTTCCAGCCGGGGCGCTCGGGCAATCCACGCGGGCGTCCTCGCGGCGGGGGCGCCAAATCGGGCGTCGGCATTCTTACCGCCGATGAGCTGTTACGCCGCGAACTCTATCGGACCGTCACGGTTCGCGAGAACGGCAAGGCGGTCAAACTGCCTGTTTTCGCCGCGATCATCCGCGCCAACGTGCAGGCGGCGGCCAAGGGCAGCCGTCTGCACCTGAAGGCGCTGATGGATCCCCTTCGCGCGACCGAGGCACGGCACTCTGCGATGCAGGGGGCACTTCTGGAACAGGCACTCGACACGAAGGAGCTGTGGAAGAAACGGCAGGAGGAACATGCCGCGCGCAATCTGCTGCCGCCGCAACCTCCCCTGCCTCATCCCGACGACATCAATGTCGATGTCCGCCGCGGCGTCGTCCAGATCGATGGACCGACGACCGAGGCGGAGCGCGCGGTGCTCGAGAACACGCTGCGCCAGCGTGATCTGCTGATCCATGACTATCAGACCGCCATCGCGTCGCTGGCCGACTTTCCGGATCCGGCACTTGCCGACGAGGTGCGCGCTGCCGAGGCAGAGATCGCAGGGATCAACGCAACGCTGCCCCAACGCTATCGGCGTACACTATGAGCGACGCAGACGCTACCGGCGCTACAGCCAGAACAATGTGCGAGACAGCGACTGTGATCGCACGCGAGGCAGCGGCCGCCAAAGCACGCCGACACGCAGCCTCTTTGGCGTTCGCGTTAGCGCGGCGTCGACGCCAGTGCGCGATCGCGCTGCACGCCAGCGACAATCCGAAGCCTCGCAGCCAGGACCGCGCTGCCGAAACAGCAGCTGCCGTGCTCGTCCTGTCGCAGATCAACAACACCCTACGCGAGCCGATCATGAGTCCCCTGCCCGAACCTTACATCGTCTCCGTCGACGACGTCCTCAGGCGGATGAAAATAATCGAAAACGAATGCTGATGGCGAAGTTTGGGACAAAGCCGTCGTTCCGCCTGTGGCGTCAAGCGTCGGCTTCTAAAGAAGCCGCTGCCTGCAACGTGGCAATCGCCAGCCAAGTCTTTGCGGCGTGCCGTCATAATCAGACGGATTAGCGCTGCGAGCATCGCGAGATAGGCGAAGACACCTCGTGCGGTCCACAAGCTCGCGCCATACTAAACATCGCCGCAATAAGGATCGTTGGCGCGGCAACCGGCCGATCGCCGGGATCTCACGGCTTGACGAACCGGTAGGCGAAGCGATCGGTCTTGCCCTTGATCGAAGCGTCGAACACCTTGGCCGTGTGCGCGTCGTCGGCGTTCGAGAGGACGCTGCTCTCCGCATCCATCACGAAGCCGGCCGCCTCGACCTCCTTGCGGACCGAAACGGGATCGATCCTGTGCAGCGACGGGGTGTCGCTTATGCCCGTCCCGGCGGTGGCGGCGTGGTCCACGATGACATAAACGCCGCCGGGCTTCAGCCGCTGGAACGCGGCCCGGTTGAACGCGGCCGCCGTCGCGCCCCTGGCCTGGATAAGCTTGGTGTGAAGATCGTGGTAGAAAAGGTGCATCCAGAGAACGTCCGCGGGCTCCACAGCCTCGGGCAATGCCACGAGGTCGGCTGAGGCGACCGAGACATTCTCCCGGCCGGGCTCGGCTGCGAGCGCCTGCGCCTGATCGACTGAATCGTTCTTCACCTGAACGATCTCGGCGGGCACGAAGCTGTAGACCCGCCCTTCGGTGCCAACGGCATCCGAAAAGAGACGCGTCCAGTCGCCATCGCCGGGATAGACGTCGATGACCGTGGAACCCGGCCCGACGCGCGCGAAGCGGACCAGCTCTGAACGTGTGGCTTGATCGTACATCGATATCTCCATTGCTGTCAGGGCACGCGATGCGCGTACCCGTTCGGGATCAAGGGACACTCGCATCGCGTCGGTCCCCGGGCGGACTGCCTCCCGTCATGCCTCCGATGGTGCAGAGGCCTCGGCGAGAGCCTGCGTGTCGATATATTCCTGAATACGCGCGACCTTGCCGTCGCGAACGGTGATGTCGAAAATCCATTCGTCGGTGAACGGCTTGGTCGTCGCCTTGATCGTCCCGGTCGCGATGCCGATGACGAAAACGCGATCGCCCTGCGCCACGAACTCGGGCGGCTGAGGGTAGGTCATCTCGATCTCCTCGGACGCCTTTTGAAGCACCGCCGCCAACTCCGCATGCCCGCGGTGCGTACCAGCGAGCGGCCAGCCCTCGCCCGGGATGATCCATTCGATATCGTCGGCCGCCAGCGCCAGCAGATCCTCTTTCTTGGCGCTGCCCATGGCGGCGAAGAAGCCTTTGACGGTCTGCACATTCTCATCGGTGCTCATTACGTTCCTCCGTACTTTGGTTTGGATCGAGTCGGATCTCGAGACGCCTTCCGGCGTCAATCGAACTTGACCAGATCCTTGAAGATCAGCTGGCCCCAGGTGTCGCCACGCCCCTGGACGAGCAGCCCGCCCTCCGACAGCCCGCCGAGCTTGATGGGGGCAAAGCCCAAGGCCTCCGCGAGCGCGCCGATCTCGGTCGCGGCCGCATCGTCGTCGCTCGAGAGGAAGACCACCCTGCGGCCGCCATGCACGGCCGGATCCTGCGCGAGAACGCTGGCGCCCAGATGGTTGAAACCCTTAACCAGTCGACCGCCAGCGAAAGCCTGCGCGACAGCCTTGGCCGACGACGGTCCGCCGAGCGTCTCGACCGGCACGCCATAAGCGTTGGTCACGTCGACGATCGTCTTGCCCTGCCAGTCGGGCAACGCTTTCGCGACGTTCGGGTACGCCTCGAACCGGACGGCAAGGAAGATGACGTCCGCCTTGACGGCCTCTGCCAGTGTGGTGGCGACGACGTGCGGACCGATCGCGGCAGCCTCGGCGGCGAAGCTTGCCGGGTCGCGCGTCGTCGCGACGGATACGTCGATGCCCTTGCGCGCGAACGCCTTGGCCAGCGCTTGGCCGATCTTGCCGAAGCCGATGATTGCGTAGCTCATGATGGTTCTCCGTAATGGGGATTGCCGGTTTCAGACCTGAGCGAGGCCGCCATCGACGGCGAGATCCACGCCGGTGACGAACGAGCTCTCATCGGAGGCGAGGAACAGGACCGCCGCCGCGATCTCGTCGGGCTCGCCTCTGCGGCCCATCGGGATCTGCGAGGCGAACTGCGCGGCCGCCTGCTCGGCCTGCTCGGGGGTGAGGCCGGTCGTCGTGGCCAAAGCTGGCGTGTCGATGGGCCCGGGGCTCATCGCGTTCACGCGGATGTTGCGGTCCTTCAGCTCGAGCGTCCAGGCGCGCGCGAAGCTCCGTACCGCGGCCTTGCTTGCCGCATAGGCGCTGAACCCCGGCAGTCCCATGATGTTGGACACCGACGAGGTCAGGATGATCGACCCGCCGTCCTTGAGCAGCGGAAGCGCCTTCTGGACGGTGAAGAACAGCCCCTTGACGTTGACATCGAAGGTCTGGTCGAAATGCGCCTCGCTCGCCAATGCAAGCGGGGCGACCGTCCCGGCTCCGGCGTTCGCGAACAGGATGTCGACGTGACCGTGGGTTTGTCCCACATGGGCATAGAGCCGGTCGAGATCTTCCAGGCGCGACACGTCGCCCACGACCGTCGTGACGTTTCTCGCGATCGACGCCGCGGCCTCTTTCAGTTCGGTCTCGCGCCGTCCGGTGATCACGACGTGAGCGCCTTCGTCGACGAAGCGCTTGGCCGTCGCCAAGCCGATCCCGCTGCTGCCGCCGGTGACGACAGCGATCTTGCCCTCAAGCTTTCCCATGGTGCTGATCCTTCAAAGCTGTGCCAGGCCGCCGTCGACGGCGACTTCGCTGGCGGTCATGAAACTGCTGTCCGAAGAGGCAAGGAAGGCCGCGACAGCACCGATCTCGGACGGATCGGCCATGCGCTGGAGCGGGGTCATCGACGCGAAGACCTTCTGGCCCTCTTCGCCGAGCGAGGCCTTGGCCAGGTCGGTCGCGGTCGCCCCGGGCGATAGGACGTTGACCCGGATACCGGTGCCCTTCAGGTCTTCCGCCCAAGTCCGCGCGAGGTTGCGCACCGCCGCCTTGCTGGCGCTATAGGCAGTCATACCCGGCGCGCCGGTGGTGCCGGCGCTCGAGCCGGTCAGGATGATCGAGCCACCCTCGCGCATCAGCGGCAGCGCCTTCTGGATGGTGAAGATCGTACCCTTCACATTGGTGTCGAAGGTCTCGTCGATATGCGCGGCGGTGATCTCGCCAAGCTTGGCCATGCTTCCCGCGCCGGCATTGGCGAACACGATGTCGAGCGTTCCGTGCTCGGCCTTTACCGCCGCATAGAGACGATCGAGGTTGGCCTCGTCGGACACCGAGCCCGTCACCGCGCGAGCATTGTCTCCGAGTTCGGCCACGGCCGCGTCGAGTGCGTCCTGACGGCGGCCGAAGATGAAGACGGTGGCGCCTTCCTCGACGAAGCGCTTCGCCGCGGCGAGTCCGATGCCTGTTGCGCCGCCGGTGATGACGGCGGTCTTGCCCTCAAGTTTTCCCATGATGCGTTCCTTTCGATAGCCGGGCCCTCATTGGCCCGGTGATCCGTAGGCTCCGGATGTGCAGTCCCTCGCGCTGGGTTTTGAGTCGGGAAGCGCGCACATCGGTGGTGGGAAAATGAACCGGTTCGATATGCGGGCGTTTGCGGGTGGGCTTCGCCCGTGGCGGAAAAGGGTGCTAATCGTGCTCCCGATGTGGCTCGAGGGGTTCGACGCCGGAACGGGCCGAGGGTCGTAGCGCGGATCGAGGACGCACCATGACAGACTGGGATGACGTTCGTTACTTGCTGGCAGTCGGGCGCGAAGGCTCGGTGCGCGGCGCAGCGACCCGGCTCGGTGTCAATCATGCGACCGTGCTGCGGCGCATCGCGCAGCTCGAAGACCGGCTCGGCGCACGGATGTTCGAAAGGCTGCCGTCGGGTTATCGCCCGACGCTGGCCGGCGAGGAAGTGCTGGAGCTCGCGGGCCAGATGGAACTGTTGTCGCACCAGTTGGAGACGCGCGTCCTCGGCCGCGATCAGAGCGTGCGCGGTCTGCTGCGGGTGACGATGTCGCCACCGGTCGCAACGCATCTGCTGATGCCGCATCTTGCAGAGTTTGCGCGCCGCTATCCCGAGATCGAGATGGACATCCTGTCGTCGGGCGAACTGGCGAACCTTACCAATCGCGAGGCCGATGTCGCGATCCGCGTCGTTTACGATCGCAAATCCTTGCCGCTCAATCTTCATGGCCTGATGGGACCTGAGCTGTTCGGAGCGGTGTATATCTCGCGCGACCGCCTCGCCGCGTGGCGCGCGAACCCGTCGAACCCCGTTCGCTGGATCGTCATCAGCATGCACGGCATCCCGGACTGGGCCGGCACAGGCGAGCTCACTACGACGGCCACGCCATTCAGGGTCACGGACAACGAAGCGCAGCTCGCCGCCGTGAGACAGGGGATAGGCATCACGACGCTGCCGTGCTTCGTTGGGGACGCGGATCCACTGCTGGTGCGGGTGCCCGGCGCCGGCCTCCATCTGTATGGGACGGTGTGGCTCCTCTCGCAGGGGGAAACGCGCAAGACCAAGCGCGTGCGGCTATTCACCGAATTCGTCGCCGGCAGGCTTGCCGATCACGCCCAGCTTCTGGCGGGAGCTTCCCCGCGGGACTGAGCCGCCGGATACAAGTGGCGCTCCCGCTTCAACGCTCGCGACGATAATCATACCGGTGCGCGAGCCATCGGACACCCGACCCGTCGGCGAGGATGAAATATTGGTCCTTGATCTCATGATCGGGGCCATCCCGTGTGATGACCGCCTCCATCCGGAGCGTGCGACCTGCCCAGCCGGGTGCGATGTCGGGCGCCACGAAAGGATCGAAGCGCAGCGTGATCCGCTCCGGCGGATCGCGTGTGAAGCTGGCAGCCGGCATCGGGGCGACCGGGATGCGCGCCTCGATCGATACGTACCGCCATTGACCGGCAATCGCGTCGTAGCCGAGATAGTCGATCCGAAGCGGCCGTGTCTCGCCCGCGCTGTGCAGCGTTTCCTCCAGGAAGCTGCCCACCATCCGCCGGTCGGCGACCAGCCCGGTGCTGCGCTGCGGATCCGCGTCCGGCTTTGACCGGAAGGTGTCGGTCACCGCCCAACGGCCTTCTTGCGCAGCCAACGCCGCGGTCTCCGGCGCTTCGTCGTCTTTTGGCGATAAGGCGGACGCTCGCCCACACACGGCGGCGCTCGCTAGCAGCACGATCGCCACCGTCGAACCGAGCAGCGGCTGGCACCTCACGCGGCCAGCCCGAGCAACGGTCCCACTTTGGCGAGCCATGCCGCTTCCTCGCCGGGCTCGGGCAGGATATGCCCGCCTTCCATCGCGTTGCTCGCCCTCACATCCCCGATCGATACGGTGAGGTCCTTGGGCGATATGCCGCTTACCTCGATGGCCAGCACCGAAATGGCTTCCAGCATGGCCGTCTTGATCGCTTGATCTCTACCGGCCCGGATATTGCCCCCGATCACCATCGGTGCACCAACGACACCCGCGTTGTAGCCGCAGCCTGCAGGGTAGTGCTGAAACACGACATTGACGAACTGCCGAAGACCGCCCGCCAGATCGAGGTGAACATCGGTTATCCCCTGCGCGATCCGATCGCGCTGAGCGGCGCTGAGCGAGCCCTCTTGGGCCAAGACCTGATACAAGGGCATGCCAGTTTCCCGATTCTATGGTGATCGCCATAATATGTCGATCGCCATAGCATCGTCAACCCGGCCATGCTACGGTGGAAAATGCCTCGTAAAACCGACGCGCGCGTGAGCGCCATCAGCACTGCCGAGCGGCTATTTCGCATCCAGGGATATGCCGCGACGGGATTGAACCAGATCATCAGCGAGAGCGGCTCACCCAAGGGATCGTTTTATTTCCATTTTCCGCGGGGCAAGACCCAGCTCGCCGAGGAGGCCGTCGACCAGTATATTGCTGGAAGAGCTGCCGCCTTGCGTCACATCGCGGCCAACACGCCTGGGGATGCCCAGACGTTCGTCAAGCAGCTGTTCGCGACTGTCGCAGCCGAGATGGTCGCCACGGATTTCCAATATGGCTGCCTCATGCAAAACCTTGCGAATGAGTTGTCCGCCCTCGACAGTGAACTGGCGCAACGGATCGCACGCGGTTTCACCGCTCTAACCGATATGGTTGCAGAGCATCTCCGAGGGTGCGGCATCCCCGCGGCGCACGCCGCCACTGCGGCCGCGTCGCTGGCGGCGGCGTTCGAGGGCGCGCGAACGCTTGCCCGTCTGCAGCGGACCACCGCTGTCTATGACGCGCTGGCGGATATCTCGACGCGCGCGATCGGCGCTTGCGCCAGTCCAGCGCCCTTTGGAGACTCGCAGTCGGCGAGACTTTAGCCTTGAGGCTGACAGCCAGCACGCGCGCCACCGGCCAAGAACGAACGATCGCCTTTGTCGGGCGCTGCCATTCTGACCTGCTGCCCGTTTCCTGGACCGTTTTGAGCTGGAAGCTTCCAGTTATGATTGGATGGCCAGGAAGCGGAGCGAGTGATGAAGAGATCGAAATACAGCGAGGCGCAGATCGCGTTCGTGTTGAAGCAGGCCGAGGACGGCACGACGATCGGCGAGGTGTGCCGGAAGACCGGGATCAGCGAGGCGACGTTTTACGCCTGGCGGAAGAAGTATGCGGGGCTGATGCCATCGGAGATGCGACGGCTGCGGCAGCTCGAGGAGGAGAACGGCAAGCTCAAGCGGCTGGTCGCTGATCTGTCGTTGGACAAAGCGATGTTGCAGGATGTCGTTTCGCGAAAGCTCTGAGGCCTGATCGGCGTCGGCAGCTCGTCGATGACGTCAGGAGCACGTGGCAAGTCAGCATCAGGCGGGCGTGCGGTGTGCTTCGGGCGGAGCGGTCGAGCTACCACTATCGTGGGTGCCGTGCAGATCAGGCCGACCTGAAGAAGCGGATGACAGAGATCGCCGAGACGCGCGTGCGGTACGGCTATCGCCGGATCCATGTGCTGCTGCGGCGGGAGGGCTGGAACGTGAACGCGAAGCGTACCTATCGGCTTTACAAGGAGATGGGCCTGCAGTTGCGACACAAGCCGCCCAAGCGCCGGGTGAAGGCGAAGCTGAGATCGTTCAACGGCAAGTTCCGGGCGGAATGCCTGAACCAGCACTGGTTCATGAGCCTCGACGACGCGGTAGGAAAATGCGAGGCTTGGCGCAGAGACTATAACGAGGTGCGACCGCACAGCGCGATCGGCAACAAGCCGGCGATATCGTTGGAGAACTGGTCAGCGGCACATGGCCCGCCGCTGTCGGCAGGAGCTGGATGACAACCGGCCGGGTGGTCCAAGAACGGGTAGCAGCTCAAAAGCCGCAAAACTCTCACTCAGCATGGATGAAAAAACAGGGAGGACGTCAACGAGGCGTAGTCATCACTCCCATCGACAATGCAAAAATGTGGACTTGTCTTAAGGCGTGCCTGCCTTGGCGTCGGCACCGCCGCATTGCGCGACGCCGTCAAGGCGCCTGCTCTGGCCGATCCCGGAGAGATCACGCTTTGAGGTTGGCACTTGGCGCGGTCTGGGTCGTTGATCATCGGATCAAAGCGTTTCGCGCTGTTTCACCGCTTCTCCGGGAGAACGATAATGAGGACCGCCCTTTTGTTCGTCGGTGGGCTCGCGCTCATCACATTCGCCGCAGGGGCGAAAGCTGAGGATCATCCCCACGGGATCGCTTTTGTGCATAAGGCCGTCGAGGGGGATAATTCAGAGACCCGACTTGGCGCGCTAGCGGCGCGCAAGGGCCAAAGCCCCGACATCCGTGCGTTCGGCCATATGCTCGAGACCGACCATCGCAAGGGGCGGATCGAGGCAGCCGCGCTGGCTCGCGAGGTTCACACCTACGCGCCCCGGTCCATGACACCGGAGGCGCTCGCCGAGCAGCAAAAGCTCGACAAGCTTTCGGGGAAGGATTTCGATCGGGAATTCGCATCCTATATGGTCAAGGACCATAAGGAGGATATCGCCGATTTTGAAGCCGAAGCGTCGAGCTCTGACCCCGTGATCGTCACCAGCTTTGCGAAGAGGACGATCCCGGTTCTGCGGAAGCATCTCGACACCGCAATACGTTTGATCTCGTGATCGCACCTTATCCGAGCGGTATGGCTGCGCGTCATCCGCTTGATAGGTCGAACTCAACGGACATTATCGGCGAGCCGGACAGACGAGCGAGACCGCACTTTTTTGATCTGCGAAATCCAGCGTAAAGCCGTGCAGATCTGCGATGGCTTTGACGAGGCTCAGCCCTAGGCCAGCGCCCTCGCAATCCCGGCGCCCGCGGTAAAAACGCTGGGTCACGAGGTTGCGCTCGGCGGGCGAAATGCCATCGCCCTCATCGGCGACGGTGATGATCGCCTCGCCTGCGACGGAGCATAGCGACACCTGCACGCGACCGCCCGGCGGCCCAAACTTCATGGCATTGTCGATGAGGTTCGACAGGGCTTCGATCAGGAGACTGGCATCGCCCTCGATCGGTGCGACCCTGTCGATCGCGCATTCCAGCGTGATGCCCAAATCTTCCGCCGTCGGGCGATGAAGCTCGCAGGCGTCGTCGACCAACATGTCGAGGTTCACCGGTGCAAAACGGCTGCGGCGGGCACGGTCACCCAGTTCTCGGATGCGCAGGAGCGCGGCGACCAGCGCGAGCAGCTTGTCGATCTCCCCAAGCGCGTCCTGCGCGACCGTCTCGAAGGACGGACGGTCATGCGCGCGCAGGAGTCCTCGTTCGATCCGGGCGCGCAAACGCGTCACGGGCGTTCGCAGCTGATGCGCGATATCGTCGCCGACCCCGCGGATCTCGGCGACGAGAAGCTGCAACCGGTCGAGCATCGTATTGATGTCGGCACAGAGCAGACCGAAACTGTCCGGTTTCGCGCCTACCGGAAGCCGTCGGTCGAGCTCCCCCGATATTATGCGCTCGGCCAGCCCTCGAACGACATCGACCTGCTTGGCCGCACGGCCACCCGCGATCAGTCCAAACCCCAAGGCGAACAGCAGCCCGGGCGCGAGGCCGATGAAGAGCGAGCGCTCGACGACGCGAAGCGCCTCCTGCGCGTCGTCCAGATCAACACCCGTCAATAGC
The DNA here is from genome assembly GCA_903871605.1 of uncultured Sphingomonadaceae bacterium. GTDB lineage: Bacteria > Pseudomonadota > Alphaproteobacteria > Sphingomonadales > Sphingomonadaceae > Solisphingomonas. The sequence goes on along the minus strand of CAIQHF010000035.1, from coordinate 27,314 downwards.
CGGGAGCCGTCGGGCATCGTGCAAAGGGCAAGCCGGGCCACGTCGCTATCCTTGCCGGGAAGTTCGGTCGGCCGCACCGGCGACACCATCGATCTCGCGCCGGGATATACACCGTCCGGTATGCCGGCGACGTTCCCGTCGAGCAGCCGACCGCGGGAGTCGAACAGGGCCAGGAAGCGGTCGCGGTGGATGTCGCGGGTGAGCATCGCCCGAAGTTCAATCCGTCGCTCGGATGGCGACAGCACCGCCAAGGCCCGGCAATCGGCGGCAAAGCCATTCTCGACGACACGACGATGACTGCCGGAGGCGAGCGCCCAGAACAACCCTGCCAGCAAGATCGATTGGACGGCGAGCAACAGCGCGATGGCTCCACCCCATCGCCACACAGCGCGCGCATGCGCCTGCCTACGATGCATCGAAGACATAGCCCTGGCCGCGCACATTTCTGATCAGCTGGTTTTCTCCTTCCGCATCCACCTTGCGGCGCAGCCGACCCAGATGCACGTCGACGACGTTGCTATTGGGCTCGAACGTATAGCCCCACACATCCTGGAGGAGCATCGACCGGGTGACGATCCGGCCGGGGCGCCGGACAAAATATTCGAGCAGCTTGAGTTCGCGCGGCAGCAGGCCGAGCGGTCGGCCGGCGCGGCTTGCCGAACCTGCAAGGAGATCAAGATCCAGCGGACCAATCAATAGCCGCGTATCCCTCGTCTCATTGGGTCGTCGCAGTAGTGCTTCTACCCTTGCCACCAGTTCTATCAGGGCGAACGGCTTGGGCAGATAGTCGTCGCCGCCGGCACGCAGGCCGCGCACCCGATCATCGAGGCTACCTAATGCACTGAGCACGAGCGCGGGCGTTCGGCACCCGTCGCGCCGCAACTGCGCGATCAGGTCAAGCCCTTCGCCATCGGGGAGCTGGCGGTCGACGATCATGAGGTCGATGGCGCAGTTTCGCGCGATTTCCAGCGCGTCTTTGGCCAGGTGGCGATGTGTCACGCCGTAGCCGCCATCGGCCAGTTCGAGCACGATCTCGTTGGCCGTTCCGTCGTCGTCCTCGATGAGAAGGATGTGCGTCACCGGACCTGATCGCCTCGAAAATCCGCCGGCGTCAACTGAATAGCAGTTCAGAGTCTGAACACGGATTTAGTCGACGTGCCGTTAACCGTCCGGCTAGCCAAGGTCGAATGCAACTCGCGAAGGAACCCGCCGTGCGGATCGCCGCAATCCTCCTGGTGATGGCCGCAGCGCCCGCCACCGCGCAAATCCCGACGCAACCCTCGGCACAGGTCGCGTCTGGCATTTCGCTCGACAGCCTGGCCAAGAACATCGTCACGAACAATCCGGAACGCCAATTTTATCAGCGCCAGATCGAAACGGCACAGGTGGAACGTCAGGCCGCGGGTCGCTGGGCCGATCCGGAGGCCGTCGTCGAATTCGGCCAGCGTCGCGAAAACGATCCGGGAACCGGCGCCCCCCTTGGCGACGGACCAGCCTATGCGGTGTCGATCGTCCAGCCGATCGAATTCGGGGGTCGCGTCGCGCTGCGTCGCGCGATTGCCGAGCGCCAGATAGATCTGGCCCGGATCGGTCTTCAGCAGTTCGACGCGACGCTCGCGGCGCGTGCGAGGACATTGGGATACGGCCTGTTCGCGGCGGACGAGAAGGCGAATGCCGCCCGCTCGGTCGCCGCCCGCATGCGGACGCTTGCGCGCGTCATCGTTTCGCGTGACCCGGCCGGTCCCGCGCCTCGGCTGGAGGCCGCATCCTTGCAGGCCAGCGCGATCAGCGCCGAGCGCAGTGCTGCGGCGGCCGATGCCGAAGCCAATTCGATGCTCTACGAGCTCAATCAGCTTCGCGGAGCACCTTTCGACGAACGGATCCGGATCATCCGTCCCGACATGAAGCTGCCTGACCTTCCTCCGGGCGCAACGCTTGCCGCCAATGCCGATGCAAACAATTTCGAGCTCAAGTCGCTTCGCGCGCAGTTCGAGCAGCAGGGGCTCCGGGTCGACCTGGCGCGCAAGTCCCGCATCCCCATCGTCAGCGTGGGCCCGTATTTTGATCGCGAGCGGTCGAACACGACAGAGACCAACTATGGCCTTCGGGTATCGACGACGCTGCCGATCTGGAACCGTCAGGCAGGCGATGTGGCGGCGGAACAGGGCAAGCAGGCTCAGGCCGATGCTACGCTGATCAACGCCGAGCGTCGTATCGCGCGCGACGTCTTCGATCAGGCCGCGCAGTACGAGGCCAAGCGCCGGACACTTGCGCAGTGGGGTTCAAGCTCGCCGAAGAGCTTCGCCGATGCGGCGGAGGAAGCGGATCGCAACTATCGCCTCGGCGCGATCCCGCTGACGACGTACAGCCAGATGCAGCAATCCTATATCGACGCGACCAACGCGATGCTCGACACACGGCGCGAGGCGCTGGAGGAGCTCCTCCAGCTGCAAGCGTTGAACGGCGGCGAAGCGCTCGGACAATGATAGCGCGCCTGCTTCGCTGGGTGACGCATCATCGCCTGGCCGTCATCCTGGTTTCGGCGCTCGTCGCCGCAATCGGCCTCTGGTCGTTCGCGAGCCTCCAGATCGACGCCATCCCGGACATTACGGGCGTCCAGGTCCAGATCAACACGCAGGTGCCCGCGCTCGCGCCCGAGGATACCGAGCGTCTGGTCACCCTGCCGATCGAGCGCGCGATGGGAGGGCAGCCGGGGCTCGACGAGACCCGCTCGCTGACGAAGACCGGCCTCAGCCAGGTCACCCTGCTCTACAAGGACGGAACCGACCAGTTGAAGGCGCGCCAGCTCGTCACCGAGCGGCTCAACGCGGTGCGGGATCAGCTGCCTGCGGGAAGCACGCCGCAACTGGCCCCCATCACGACAGGGCTTGGCGAAATCTATTATTACACGATCGAATGGAAGCGCCCGCCCGCCGGGATGGATCCCATGCGCCAGCTGATGGAGTTGTACGAGGCGCAGGAATATACGGTGCGGCCGCTGCTGCGCGCGGTTGAGGGCGTCGCCGACGTCAATTCCAACGGCGGTCTCGAGCAGCAGTTCGTCGTCGAGCCCGATCCTGCCAGGCTCACCATGCACGGCGTCACCGCAACGGAGCTTGCCGCTGCGGTCGGTAAGAATGTCGACAATGCCGGCGGTGGCATCATCAGCCGCGGCGCCGAACGCTTCACCGTGCGCACCGACGCTCGCGTGACCGACGCCGGGCAGATCGCGGCGATCCCGGTAAAGTTTGCAGCCGGCGTGCTGCCTCTACAGGTCCGCGATCTTGCGACGGTCGCGATCGGCGCCGCGCCGCGCCAGGGCGCCGCCACTCAGAATGGCCGCGAGACGGTACTTGGCACCGTGATGATGCTGGTCGGCCAGAATAGCCGGCAGGTGGCATTGCGGGTCCACGATGCACTCCCAGGCGTCCAAGCGGCCTTGCCGAAGGGGATGGTGATCCACGAGCAATATAGCCGCGCCGACCTGGTCGACCGCACGATCCATACCGTCGAGCGCAATCTCGGCGAGGGCGCGCTGCTGGTCGCCATCGTGCTGCTGATCGTGATGGGCAATTGGCGGGCAGCGTTGATCGTCGCGCTGGTGATCCCGCTCGCGTTTCTTGTCACCGTCTCGGGAATGCATGCGATCGGGCTATCCGGCAATCTCATGAGCCTCGGCGCCCTCGATTTCGGGCTGATCGTCGATGGCGCCATCGTCGTGGTCGAAAACAGCCTTCGTCTGCTCGCCGACCAACGACGCGAGACGGGGGAGGAGTTGAACGAAGAGGAAAAGCGGGAGACGATCGCCCGTGCCGCGCAGATGGTGGCACGCCCGACGCTGTTCGGCATAGCGATCATCGCGCTCGTCTATGTGCCTGTGCTGAGCCTCAGCGGCGTCGAGGGCAAGCTTTTCCAGCCTATGGCGCAGGCGGTGATGCTGGCGATCGTCGCCGGCCTCGCATGGACCTTTACGATCGTGCCCGCGCTCTCGGCATGGCTGCTGCGCGCGCCCGCAAGCGCGCAGGACGACAGTCGCCACAAGGGTCTGATCGGCTACGCCGAGCGCGGCTATGCACCCACGCTCGAACGGGCGCTCGGCCATCCGTTTTTCCTGGTGATCGGCGCCGTGGTGTTGCTCGCCGCAACCTTCATGGTGTTCAAGTCGCTTGGCTCGCAATTCACCCCGCAGCTCGACGAAGGGTCGATCACCGCGATGGTGTACAAGCCCGTCGGCATGTCGCTCGAACGCAGTCTCGCGATCGAGCAGGCGACCGAGCGCGCCATTCGCGAGCAATTCCCCCAGATCACCCACACATTCTCGCGTATCGGCACGAGCGAAGTGGCGACCGACCCGATGCCGCCGAATGAGAACGACCTCTATATCTTCTATTCGCCGGAAAAGGATTGGCCGCATGGCGACGGCAAGCCCCGGACCAAGGACGAACTGAACGCCGGCATCCAGAAGGTCGCCCAGCATATCTATGGCGGCCAGCGTTTCGAGTTCGCGCAGCCGATAGAGATGCGCTTCAACGAGATGCTGGAGGGTGTTCGAGCCGACGTCGCGGTCAAGATCTATGGCGAGAATTACGACATACTCGAGAAAGCGGCGGCGAAGGCCAAGGCAATCCTGGAGAAGATGCCCGGCACCCAGAGCGTCGACTTCGAAACCGCGGGCCGGCCGAAGAGCGTAGTGGTCGAACTCGATCACGCCGCCTTGCTCCGGCTCGGGCTGGGCACGCAGGAGGTCAACAAAGCCATAACCGACGCCATCGCCGGCGCCGAGGTCGGCTTCATCCCGGAAGGAGAAGCGCGTCACATGATCGTCATCCGGATGCCGGAAGATCTGCGCGCCAATCCGGCAGCCATCCTGGCCTTGCCGCTTCGCGTCGGCGACTATGGCATGGTTCCGCTGGCCCGCGTTGCCAAGTTGAAAGAGGCGCCGATCGTCGAGCCGATCCAGCATGACGAGGGCAAGCGACGTGCGGCGCTGATGGTCAGTCTCTCGACCAGCGATCTTGCCGGCTACGTGAAGAAGGCCCAGGCCGCGGTCGAAAGCCAGGTCAAGCTACCGCCCGGCTACCGTATCGAGTTCGGTGGCCAGATCCATCAGTTGGAAGCGGCGCAAAGGCGATTGTCGATCATCGTGCCCGTGACGCTGCTGCTGATCTTCGCGCTCGTCTATGCCGCGCTGCGCAGCGTGAAGGAGGCGGCGATCGTCTATACCGGCATCCCCTTCGCCGTGACCGGGGGCGTGCTCGCCTTATGGCTGCGTGGACTGCCATTCTCGATCACCGCCGCGATCGGCTTTATCGCCTTGTCAGGCATCGCCATGCTCAACGGGCTCGTTCTCGTCGATCATATCAACGGCCTGCGCGACGGCCGCGAGGGGGACGCCTTGTCGATCGACGATGCGGTGCGACAGGGCGCGCGAGATCGCTTGCGTCCGGTGCTGTCGACGGCTTTGGTCGCGTCGATCGGCTTCGTTCCAATGGCGATCGCGACCGGAGCCGGGGCCGAGGTGCAGCGCCCGCTCGCCACCGTCGTGATCGGCGGGATCGTCACCTCCACTTTGCTGACGTTGGTGCTGCTGCCCAGTCTCTACAATTGGATCATTCGGAGCGACACAAGATCTTCGAGCGCTGCTGGGGACCACCGGTAAGCGGCGCGCTTTTTTTGCTGTTCCGTGCTTTATCCGGCCGATAGCAAACAGATCCACTGGGTGAAACGATCGGCCGCTTAGGTCGAAGCAGGGCGTTGATGTTCCTAACGGCAAATGTCTTATGATGGTCGACTGCTGACGCCTCGCAACAGCTTGGCTTCGGGACCCAGTCGACGGCGGGTTTGGCATCGGAGGCGGGGAACCGGCCATTACCGTTCCCCGCGATCAGACTGGCCGCAGATTCAGCCAATCACGTGAAGCGGCGAACCGTGCAAGGACCGCGCGTTCGATCACGAGCACGGCGACAAGAGTGGCGCCGAACATCGGAAGATATATGCCGAGCGCCACGATTGCCGCGATCAGCCCAACGCCGAAGCGCGGGCGGCCGAGCGGGATGGGCGCACCGAGCAAACCGACCGGACGTCGCCGCCACCACATCACGGCGCCGGAAACCGCGAGGATGACAAGGAAGAGCGCCGTAAGCGTCCCGAGTATCTGGTTCGCGATCCCGAAAAACGCGCCCTCGTGAACCGCTACGCCGTATCCGATCGCCCGATCGATCCAGTGCCGCTGATCGAAATCGGTCCGGCTGATCAGCCTGCCGGTTGCTCCATCGATCTTGAGGTCGCTTCGAAGCGGTCGGTCCGCCGCGTCCGAGGCGATGGTCCACGGCGAGCCGCGATGCTTGGGCGGCGAGATCAGCACCGGTGCCGCCACATCCTGCGGCCGGACCGTGGCTGTGACGCGTTCCAATTCACCCGGTACGAGCGGCGGCGTCGGCATCGCCATCCCGCCATGCCCGGCATGGTCGCCGAGCATCGCATCCTGCTTGGGCGCCTTGCCGCCGATCGTCCAATCGACCGGGCCACGCGTGGTGCCGGTGAGCGTGCGCACCTCGGTCAGATAGCTGCCCCAGCCCTTGGCCCAGGGCAGACCGGTCAGGATCAGGCCGAGCGCGAGGACCGACACCCAGATGCCGGCGGTCGCGTGGATGTCGCGCCAAAAGATGCGGCCACCCCCTTTGAGACGCGGATAGAGCACGCCAGCCAAGCCCCTCCGGCCGCGCGGCCACCAGAGATAGAGGCCGGTCAGGATCATCACGATTGCCCAGCAAGCAGCGGTCTCGACCAGATAGCTGCCGACGGCGCCAGCTAGCAGTTCGCCGTGCAGATGAAAGATCATCCGCATCGGCCGCTTCTCCTCGGTCACCACCTTGAGGATGGCGAGGCCGCGAGGATCGACATAGACCCGCTTATCCTCGCCATGCACCGCAACAAGAATGCGGACCGCATGGTCCGGCGCATCGGGCAGGACATACCCGTGGAGCGTACCGCCGGGCACCGCCTTCAGGGCGGCGGCGACCTGCGCGTCGGCCGAAGCGACCGGGCCACTGGTGGCAAGATTGTCATAGGGACGATCAAGCAGCGCTTCAATCTGTGGACGCCACAGATAGATCGAACCGGTGCAGGCGAGCCAGATCACGAACGGGATGCAGAACAGCGCGGCATAGAAATGCCAGCGCCAGACGGCATTGTACCAACGGATGCCAGGGGCATGGACGCTCATAGCTTCACTCCCGCTTCGACGAGGAAGGTGCGCTGCGGATACCCTGCATTCCGCCATAGATTCCGCGCTCCCGCAGATATGCAGGAGTGATGTCAGCTGGTGGCAGAGACCGCAGGTCGTTCCATAGAGATATGCGATGCTTGCGTTCGTCCTGAATTGTCATCGCTTTCCCCAACATACCGTCAGGCGCATACCTAGCACACAGTTGCGATCAGCGGACGCTGACGGAAGATGTGCACCTATGACCCTCGTTCAACGACCTCAATGGTGGCGACCCTGCCTCTATTCATGCGCAGATGACCCATGACCTGCCGTTCAGAGGCACTTTTGCGCTTTCCGACTTCTGCCGTCCATTCAGGTTCAAACTTATTGGGTTGGTCTAACCCGTTCACGGGCGCGGGCAGGCGGCTGAAAGGCGCCGCTATTCATTCAGTACCGCAATATCGCCGGAAACGAGTGGGGGCCCTAGATTGCTGGCCGACACCTGCTCGGCGGGATTGGCTCGTGCGATCGCTAATCTGCCGCCCAGAGCCAGCGAACGCTCCCGCACCTCCAGCGACCGATCCGCGTCGCCGCGCTTTCGCGTGCTTGCCTCGCTGTTGGCCGGCCGCCAAGATAACGCATCGATCCAACGGGACAGTAGGTTGCGCATATCTCGATCCATAGCAGTGTGCTTGCTCATGAGTGCACCGGTCCTTGCCGCGCCCCCGCCATCCAGTAAGGCATCGCCGATCGAAGACTCGGTGGCGCTGGACGGGCTGCTCCCCGTTCATGTCGCAAAGGCCAAGGGCAAGATCGTCCTCACACTTCCGCCAGCGGGCGCGGACGGCGTGGCCGCGCGTTACCTTTACACGGTTGCGCTTCGTACCGGGCTTGGCGCGGCGCCGACTATGCTCGACCGCGGCCGGATCGGCGAGACCCAAATCCTCGCCTTCCGCGTGATCGGCGGAAAGGTCGCGATCCAATACGAGAACCCGCGTTTCCGGCCGCCTGCCGGGCAAGCCAGCGCAAGCGACGATTTCGCGATCTCGACCGTCTGGATGGGCGACGCGGTGCCGCTGCCGGACGGACGGATCACGGTGGACATCGCGCCGTTCCTTGCCACAGACACCATTGGGATCGCCCGGTCGCTGGGCCAGGAAGACGACACGCTGGGCACGGGCGCATCGCCGCAGGGCGCTGGCAAGGGATTTAAACTCGACGACAAGCGCAGCATCGCCGATCCTGCCTCGCTCAAGCTCTTCCCGGACAATCTGGAGGTTGACGCCATCCAGACCTACACGTCCGACAAGCCGGGCGACGAGGTCGACAATATCGCGCCGGATCCGCATGCGGTGACCTTCACGGTGCATCACAGCTTCGTCCGCCTGCCGGCCCCCGGCTTCGTCCCGCGCTCATTCGACGCCCGGATCGGAGGAATCGCTCCAACGCAGTCGATAGACTACGGGAGGCCGCTGGGGCAGGACGTGGTGCGCGACGTCGCGATCCGCTTCCGTCTCGAGAAGACGGACCCTCAGGCGCCGCGCTCGCCCGTGAAGAAGCCGATTATCTTCTATCTCGACCGCAGTGCGCCCGAACCGATCCGCTCGGCGCTTCTGGAGGGCATCAATTGGTGGCGCCAGGCATTCGACGCGGCAGGCTATGTCGACGCCTTCCGCGCCGAACTGCTACCGCTCGGCGTCGACCCGCTCGACGCGCGCTACAATGTCGTCAACTGGGTGGACCGGGCAACGCGCGGATGGTCCTACGGGCAGGCGATCGTCGATCCGCGCACCGGGGAGATCGTGAAAGGTCTGGTCGTCCTCGGCTCGGAGCGCGTGCGGCAAGACATCCTGATCTTCCAGAGCCTCGTCGGCGCCGACAAGACCGGCACGGGCGGTCCGAACGACCCCGTGCAGGTCGCGCTTGCGCGGCTACGGCAGCTTGGCGCGCACGAGGTCGGCCATGCGCTTGGCTTCGCCCACAATTTCGCCGCCAGCACGCAGGACCGGGCCTCGGTCATGGACTATCCGGGACCGCGTATCGGCCTCGTCGACGGTCGCCCTGATCTGTCAGGCGCCTACTCGACCGGTATCGGTCGCTGGGACAAGGCGACCGTCGACTGGCTCTACGGCGCAAAGGATGATGCGGAGGCCGACGGGATAGCCGCCGCGACGATGGCGGACGGGTTGCGCTATGTGCAGGATGACAATGCCCGCAACCCAGCGACGGCTCAGCCATGGGGGGCCCTCTGGGACGATGGGAACGATCCTGTCGCCGAGCTTGGCCGATTGATGCAGGTACGCCGCGCGGCGATCGACCGCTTCGGGCTCGGCGCGCTGTTGCCCGGCGAACCCGTCGCGGATCTGCGACGGCGCTTTGTACCGATTTGGCTGCTGCATCGCTATCAGGTCAACGCCGCCGCCAAGTCGATCGGGGGCGTCGATTTTGCGTCTGCCGTCAACGGCGGCGGGCAGGAGATATCATCGCCCGTCGCGGCGGACCGGCAGCGTGCGGCGCTCGTCGCGGTGCTGGAAACGCTGTCGCCCGATCAGCTCCGCGTGCCGACGGCCCTGCTGCCGCTGTTATCGGCGGCGCGCAACGGCAGCGAGAATCGGCAGTATGACACCGAGCTGTTCGCGACCGCCGGCGGGCCGGTGTTCGATCCGCTCGTCGCCGCGGATGCCGCGGCAACCTTGACCCTCAACACGCTGTTGGCGCCGAGCCGGCTCGAGCGGCTGGAGATCCAGCACGCTGCTCAGGCGCAGGATTTGGGAGTAGGTGAGACGCTCGATCGCCTCGTCGCCGCGACGCTGCCCGATCGGACCGACGCATTACAGCGACGCATCGCGTATCGTACCATCGTGACGATGGCGCAGATGGCGCGCCAGCCCGGCACCACGCCCGACGTGGCGGCGATGCTCGACCAGAAGGTGCATGACATAGCGACTAGCCTCACACGGCGGCATGGCGATCGGGCAGAGCAGGCCTGGGCAACAAGCCTGTCGCGGCAATTGCTGGATCCGCAGCAGACGGACAAGCTCCTCGCCGATCGGCCGCGCTCTGTCGGCGTCCCCCCCGGGGAGCCGATCGGCGCCGAAGACGACTGGATGGATTTGCCGCGCGCGAATGGTTGATGCAAGACAAGTGGTTGCCCCAAGCCTGGGCGTGCGCAAGACAGCGGCCGCACGACTGACGATTTGAGCGCCTGTCGCAGCAGCCGACGATGATTGATATGGCCCAGACGCCGACGTCCGTACTTCGCCGCACGTCGCTATTCGTTGACGGGCTTGACCCAATCCCCGCCATTCTGAGCAACCATTCGCCTCTCCAACTTCCGACGTCCATTCAGCTTTGCGTGATCGCCCTGCATCGCCGCTGGAACGGCGAGAATTGGGGGCGGGTTCAATCGGTGACGGCAACACCTTAATCCTGGGAGGACAAGGAGGTGTGAGAAGGTGACATCGCGGATCTGGTTCAGCGCCGAGCAGAAGGAGGAAATGTGGGAGCGCTGGAAGCGGGGTGAGAGCATATCGTCGATCTCTCGTGCATTGGATCGACGAAGCCATAGTGGGGTCCAGCTGGTCTTGTCCCGGCACGGGGGTATTGCGCCAGCCGTGAGACGCAGATCGGCGCGGGCCCTGAAGCTGGCGGAGCGTGAAGAGATATCGCGTGGGCTGGCGGCTGGTCTGGCGATGCGGGCAATAGCGCGAGGCCTTGGACGCTCTGTCTCGACGATAAGCCGCGAGATTTCGCGTAATAGCGGCGTGCACACCTATCGTGCAAGCCGTGCTGACAAGCGATGTTGGGATCAGGCCTTGCGTCCGAAGCAATGTCACTTGGAACGCCATGGACGTTTACGCCGGCAGATCGCGCAAAAGCTGGCGCTGCAGTGGTCGCCAGAGCAAATAGCGGGTTGGTTGAGACGGCAACACCCAGGCAACCCGAGCATGCAGATCTCTCATGAAGCGATCTATCGAAGCCTTTTCATCCAGTCGCGCGGGGTGCTCAGAAAGGAGCTGACCGCGCATCTGCGTACCAAGCGACAGATGCGCCGCGCCAAGGGCGCACAGGTCTGGGCGGGACAGGGCCGCATCGTCGATATGGTTTCCATCCGCGAGCGCCAGGCCGAAGTTGAGGACCGCGCCGTTCCGGGTCATTGGGAAGGCGATCTACTTGCTGGCGCGAACGATACGCACATTGCCACCCTCGTCGAGCGACATAGCCGTTTTGCGATGCTCGTGAAGCTGAAGCGCAAGGATTCTGCAACCGTCGTGGAGGCTCTGGCTCAGCAGATTGGCAAATTACCCGAGACATTGCGGCGCTCATTGACGTGGGATCAAGGTACAGAGATGGCTCGCCATAAGAGCTTCACCGTTGCGACCGATGTTCAGGTCTATTTTTGCGACCCGCACAGCCGCTGGCAACGGGGTAGCAACGAAAATACCAACGGCCTGCTCAGGCAATATCTCACAAGAACGACAGACTTTTCTAAAATATCACAAGCTCAACTTGATACTATCGCTCTGCGGCTCAACCAACGTCCACGGAAAACCCTGGACTTCGATACACTCGCCAATACACTACAGACGGTGTTGCGATGACCGATTGAACTCGCCGGACAAAGCTGATGGGGTGGACGCCCCCCGACGGCATCGATGTGCCAGAGTGGAGGTGTTGAAGCACTACTGAGGGAGGCGTCCGTGTCAGAGGTTACCACGATTGGGCTGGATATCGCTAAGACCGTTTTCCACGCGCATGGCGCCGACGAGCGGGGCGGCCTGGTGTTCAGCCGCAAGCTGGGCCGGGCGAAGCTGCTCGACTTCTTCGCGAAGCAGCCGGCGTGTCTGGTCGCGATGGAGGCGTGCAGCGGTGCGCATCATTGGGCGCGCGAGCTGCGGACGATGGGGCATGAGGTGCGGCTGATCCCGCCCGCCTACGTCAAGCCGTTCGTGAAGCGGCATAAGAATGATGCGGTCGACGCGGAGGCGATCTGCGAGGCGGTGCAGCGGCCGGGCATGCGCTTCGTGGCGGTCAAGAGCGAGGAGCAGCAGGCGGCCGGCATGGTGTTCCGCACCCGGGATCTCGTCGTCCGGCAGCGCACCCAACTCGTCAACGCGCTGCGTGGCCACCTCGCCGAGTTCGGTTGGGTCGCACCACGCGGCCTGGCGCAGGTGACGATGCTCGCCGACCTGCTCGACGAGGAGGAGATGGCCTCGTCGCTGCCCGAGGCGGCGCAGGCCATGCTGCGCGTCATGGCCGACATGCTCGCCGGGCTCGATGACCGCATCGCCGATCTCGACAAGGAGATCGCCCGGCGTGCCCGCGAGGACGAGGTGGCGCGCAGGCTGATGACCATTCCTGGCATCGGACCGATCGCCGCCACTGCCATCGTCGCGCTTGCCCCGCCGGCCGAGACCTTCACCAAGGGTCGCGACTTCGCGGCGTGGCTTGGCCTTGCGCCGCTCCAGCACTCGACCGGCGGCAGGCAGAAGCTTGGGCGCATCTCCAAGATGGGGGAGCGCACTATCCGGCGACTGCTCATCATCGGTGGCAGCTCGGTCGTCAGGCAGGCGACTGTCCGTGGCGCGCCGGCGGGTTCATGGCTCGAGCGCATGCTGGCGCGCAAACCGCACATGCTCGTCTCGGTGGCGCTCGCCAACAAGATGGCGCGCATCGCTTGGGCCCTCATGACCAGGAACGAGGATTACAGAGATCCGGCGGCGGTCGCGGCGTAAGCCGGGACAGCGGTCAGAGGCGTCGGGGACGTAGGCGGTCGAAGGAGGGTATGGCACAACGGTCGGCGAGACGGGGCCGGAAGAACCAGGGAATGGCGGAGCGCTAGCCAAGCGCGGAAAGCTGATGTGGTTCCGGTCCGCGAACTCCCATACTGGCCCGCAGCTATGGCGCTGCTCATCGAGGCCGGACAGATGACAGCATCCGACTACGTGCCGATCTACCCCGATTTTACCGCTTGCTTCCGCAGGGGCGTCCACAGATGCCGATCTACCCCGATTTTACCGCTTGCTTCCGCAGGGGCGTCCACAGATGCTCATCGAGGCCGGACAGATGACAGCATCCGACTACGTGCCGATCTACCCCGATTTTACCGCTTGCTTCCGCAGGGGCGTCCACAGACGTCATTCCTTCCCACATCGCTAAACGTCGGTTTTCGACAAGAGCCGACGGACGCGCACTGGGTCATCTCTAGCAGCCCCCCGCGGAGCAATTTGCTCTGATAAAGGCTTGGGAAGGTGTCGTCGCGCGTCTCGACCTGGCCGGTTGCTCGCGCTGCAAACGGGCTTCTCATCGCCTCGATCCAGGTGTCCCTAAGAGCACTCGCCTCGGGCGCTCCCAAAGCGCGGGGGCATGACCTAAACACCAATTTGAGCGGCAGTCAGATTAGGGGCTTCCCAATTTGGCCAAGAACAAACAGACAGGCTAAAGAATGACGCGGCCAATACTGCCGATGGATGAGGGGGAAATCCATGAGTCAGCCGTCGCTTGAATGCGATCTCGTGATGAAAGGCGGTGTCACCAGTGGCATCATCTATCCCAGTGCGATCGCCGCGATCGCCGAACGCTACAGACTGCGATCAGTCGGCGGAACGTCTGCGGGTGCGATCGGCGCGGCGGCTGCCGCCGCGATGGAATTCGGCCGCCGCTCGGGCCGCAACGCGCAGGCACGCGAAGAGCTCGATCAGCTTGCCAGCAAGCTTGGCGCCGAGACCAACGGACAGCCGTTGCTGTTCCGATTGTTTGCGCCCGATGCGAAGACCTCGAGGCTGTTCTCAACGATCCTTCGAATGAGCAAATCGGGGGGCATATTTGGCGTCGGCCTGGCCATTATCGGACCGTCGCTCCTGACAGCTTTTCTCTTGATTTCGCTTCTTGCCGCCGTCGTGCTGTGGCGGATCAACGAAGTAACGCTCCTGTCCGGCGGGATCGCTATCGTGGCGGCGCTGTCGCTGACCATCCTGCTCGGTATCGTTCTCGCGCTCGCACGGTGGGCGATCTTCGCCTTCAGGGGCGCGAAGGCCGTCGCCGGCAATAATTTCGGTTTCTGTTCGGGCATGGCGAAGGCTAGCGCGACGGACGATTCCCTCACTCAGTGGATCCACGGACAGCTCCAATCGCTCGCCGGACTTGGTCCGGCAGAGCCGCTCACCTATGGCGACTTGTGGGCGGCACAGTATCGCACGGGATCGCTCGACCGGGACAAAGCCTTCGCGACGGCGCTTCGCGCCGCCAAGATCGCAATCCCCGAAGTCGGCGACATGCCGATTCACCTGTTGCCGCGTGACATCGAGCTGGCGCTGGTCACCTCGGATATCAGCCGGGCGCAGACGGTCCAGTTGCCCTTCATGCGCCGCGAGGACCGCCTGTTCGCATACCTGCCCGACCTAGAGGCGCTGTTCCCCGAAGATGTCGTCACGTGGCTCAAGACTCACGCGCGGCAAGTGAAGAAAGGGTATGACGACCTCAGCGGCATGGACCTCGGCGACCTCGATCCCGACCAAATGATCCGGCTACCTAGGCCACAGAACATGCCGGTGATCGTCGGCGTGCGGATGTCGCTGAGTTTCCCGTTGCTGTTCAGCGCGGTGCGCCTCTACCTCATGCGTGGCTACGGCGAGGCAAGCAACAAAGAGCTCGTCGAACTCTGGTTCGCAGACGGCGGCATCACGTCCAATTTTCCGCTGCATCTGTTTGACTCGCCGATCCCAAATCGTCCGACGTTCTGCCTCAACCTGCTGTATCATGACGACGAACTCGAAGTTGAAATCGGGCCGGTCGATCAAGCTGAAACAGGCGCGCCCTCGGGCGGGCGCGAAGGTCTGGCTCCGGCGTCGGCGCCCGATCAGGATCTCGTGTTCATGCTGCGCGACAATAACGGTCGACTGTCCCCCTATACACGATTTGCCCAGGGTGATCCGATCGCAAGGCTCATGCGCTTTGGCGGCCGGGTGATTTCAACTGCGCGGCAATGGGGCGATAATCAGCTGCTCGACGTGCCTGGATATCGCGATCGGATCGTCCACGTCCGCATGAAGGACAAAGAAGGGGGCTTCAACCTCGACATGGACAAGGATACCATCAAGAGCCTGCAGACACGCGGTACGCGTGCCGGCTCGGTGATCGCGGAACGGTTCCTGCCCACAAGCCAGCTCGACCCCGCCTATCCGGGACAACCGCTGATCCTCAATTGGGCAAACCACCGTTTCGTTCGGCTCCGCGCTTTCCTCGGTGGCCTCGAGACGACGGCGTCGCGGTTCGACGGAGCGTGGAAAATCGACCTGGAGCGCGCGGCACTCGAGGACAATAACCCGGAGAAAATCGGGCCTAGCCTCAAAGACCTGATCCACAAGAAGCCGGAGACGCTTTCACAGAAAGCGGGGTACCCCTTTGCAGCTTCGCAGAAAAAGCTCGCCGACGAGATGGTCGCCGCTGTGCAGGACTTGCATGGCCTCACGCCGGATCCTGCAGAGAATGGGATCGATTATGTCCAAGGAAGCGCAAAGGGTCCAAAGCCCAAACAGGGTCTGAAATTGAGGCCAGCGACCGATAGCGACATCCGGAATGAGCAGCCCTGACCAATGAGTGGAAGCGAAGAGACCGGCGCGCCGCCGGTCGAAATCCGTCCGGTCGTGCCGTTGCAGCGCAAGTTCAGCCCGATCCCGGATGCGTTTCAACGCGACGACCTGGCGATCGAGGAAGTCTGGCCAGGCCATTTCCAGCGCCCATCGGTCGAATGGTCCACGCTCGAGCAGGCGTGGCGCGTCGTCATTCTCGCCGAGGCTGGCGCCGGCAAGACCTATGAGTTGCGCTCGGCGGCGTCACGACTGCTGGGAGAGGGAAAGGCCGCCTTCTTCATCCGGCTGGAAGATGTCGTTGGGAACTTCGATACCGCCTTTGAGGTCGGCTCGGCTGACAGTTTCGCCAGTTGGGAATCGAGCACGAACGATGCCTGGTTCTTCCTGGACTCGGTCGATGAACTGCGACTGACAAACGCGCGGGCGTTCGAGGACGCGCTCGGCACATTCGCCGGACGGATCGCGAACCATCGCCAGCGCGCCCACGTGTACATTTCCAGCCGTCCCTATGCATGGCGCGCCGGCATCGATCGCGCGGTCGTGGAGGGCCTGCTACCGTTCGCGCCGCGAGAAGATCGGCAGACATTCGGCGCCGACCCTGGCGTAGTCGAAACGCAACGGGGCGAGGCCAATGTGGGCTTTTGACTGTTTCTTCTTGAACAACTGAGCGACGACGATGTCGCTTTCTATGCCCGGTTCCGCGGCGTCGACGAAATCGATGGTTTCAAAGCTGAGGTCGAGCGCGCCGGTCTGGGCACGCTGATCCGCCGGCCCTTCGATCTGGAGGATCTGCTCACCGCCTGGCAGCTCGACCGCGCGCTGCCAAACCGGTTGACCGTACTGCAGGCTGTGAATAGGCGTCGAAGCGGGACCCCCGCCGAAATGAGGCAAATCGTTGTGATGGCTGAAAGACTCGAATTGGTCGGGGTCCCAATCGGCACCGGTCGGGACCCCCTGAAATTTCATGATATCGAGCTTCCGCAGAGGTTTCCCCCGCCAAGAGATGGGGGTCCCGTGTGGACGCCTATTCACACCGTCACCCCTCATTGCGGGCAGAGCTTCTGAGATGAGCGGCCAAATTTTCGACCATAGGAGTCCGGGGCCGCTGACATTCGTTCTCAACCGCGAAGCGTTGTCTGCCGTTCCCGCACGTCGCACCAATTCCAGCACCTGACCCTATCCTACTGCGGTGCCGGCAGCAGTTACGCTGGCGACAATTTCGGCAAGCGACGGATCAAGCGCGGCGACGACATCCTCGTCACCCCAGTCCGCCGCCCGATCCGCAAACGCGAGAGGCAATTTAAGCAGTAGCGGTTCGCTGAGATTCGAGCCGTGGATGTCGACGACGAGCTTGCCATTCAACGGCGGATTGCCGCGCGGCCACAGCCATATAACGTCGTCGTTCCGCCGTTTGGGCCGAAATTCTTCGCATCGGTAGAGTCCGCGCGTGCTGTCATAGCCAGGACGCTCGACCCAATAGAAGCCGGTCGGATCACGCGGCTGCGGCGGAGGTGCGACCAGATGGCGGAACTGACGACTTACATCGTCAGCTTTGCTGGCCCGATTAGCATGGTCTTGCTGAAATGGCGTTAGCGGCCGCTCGGGCAGCGCGACGGGATACAGGGCAATGTCGTCCACTGTTTTTTGGTCAGCTAGCAATTGCCAGCCGTCTGAAACAGCAATGTCGATCGTCAGCCCCTCGGCGGTTGCACCGCCCGTGTTCTCAAACCACAGATCGGCGCTAGCAAACCGTGTGGTGCCCGCGACGCGCCTCGGGAGCGACTCGAAGAACGCCAGTAAGCCGTCCGCCCATTGCTGCCACTTCTCGAAGTAGCGCTGATAATCGTTCTGGTCGAATCGGCCGGACGTGTCGTCATCGCCGATAAAGAACCCGCTTCCCACGCGCATCGTGCCAATGGCGTGCGGCCATTTCGAGCGACAAAGCGCGATCGCGGCGACGATTGCTTCGCCGGAGAGCGGCGGGACCACGAGGCGCTCGATCGTCAGGCAGTCGAGCGGTTTGTCCGCGCTTCCCCAACCTGCAACGATAGAGGGGTGGCGCGACTTCAGCTGTTCGTTCTCGCGCTGCAATTTTTGGAGCTGCTTGCGATCGTCGTCGACTGGGTCCGGAAGCAGCCACGCGTCAGGAACGTTCTTCGCGGCAAGCCCGAGTCGGCGCGCGGTCAGCCGCGGACCACCATCGTGAGAGAGTAGTGTTTTGGGGAAGTTTGTAGCCAGATCGACCGCCTGGGAGACCAAGGCGTCGTCTGGCTTGGTCGGATCGAGGCGGGGATGCTGGTGCCAATCGGTGGGAGGGATCTCTGGGAGGTTGAGCGCGACGATGATCGGCTCATCGCGAAGCAATACGCGCATCGGCTCGGCCTCGGAGGCCATATCGAGTAGCCTAAACGCCGCACGCGCGCGATTGCGGGCTCGGTCTTTGCCGTCGACTTTCTTCTTGTCGAGTTCGGTTACTACCGAGGGCGTGACCATGATCTCCACGCGTTTCACCGCCGGGAATAGTTCGCCCCATGGCAGATCTTTCAGATCGCGGAGCTGAAGGAAGCAGTTGCAGTCGACGATGACGGCAATCGTATCGGGCGTTGAACTGATATCTGTCATGCCCGTCATGCTATTTGCTCGCATCCCGGCAGTCGAGGATCGTCGAACGTACGGCAGCTTGTGGGACCGATCCGTACCAAGGGGAACAACCGGCATGGGGCGCTCTGCCGTCCGGCTCCTCGCGGTGGGCGAGGAGCCGAGGGTAGTCAGATTTCCGTCCCCTCCGCGAGGGTCAGGGCGTCCTCGACGTCGACACCGAGATACCGAACGGTGTTCTCGATCTTGGTGTGGCCGAGAAGGATCTGCACGGCGCGCAGGTTTCCGGTTGCCTTGTATATGATCGATGCCTTGGTCCGCCGCAACGAATGCGTACCATATTCCTCGCGGCGAAGGCCGATCCCTACGACCCACTCATCGACTAGACGCGCATACTGGCGGGTACTGAGATGATCGGCATGATCGATGCGGCTTGGGACAAGTAATCGCCCAACGCCCCGCCGCGGCGTTCAAGCCACGCCAGAAGACTGGCTCTCGCGTCCGACAGCAGTTCGAACTGGACCGGACGTCCTGTCTTCCTCTGGACGACGGTCGCTCTAGTTCGGATCTGCCCGCCTATGACGACGTCACCGATTTTGAGACTGACGACATCGCAACCGCGCAGCTTGCTGTCGATGGCAACATCGAACAGCGCCCGATCGCGGAATCTTCGATGTTGGTCGAGATAGAAGCGGGTGCCCCATATCTGTTTCGGTTTCAAAGCCCGCTTTGCCCCGACCTTTCGTCCAGCGTTCCAAGCCTGCCGCTCAGCCGCTCCGGGGTCGAATTCTGACGTACCCATGATCATTCTCCATTGGCCACTATGGCCAATGACGAAAACGGGAGCTCCTCGAGCATCCTTAGCATTGAGCGGACGGTCCCCTGCCGACCAGGTGTCGCCGTTCCTTGATGGTCGCGCGAACGTCCGGACCCGACAGGAGCCGCCGATCGGGCGTCGTAAAGCCGCCTTTCAGCAGCCGCCCTCATCTCCGACCTTGCGACCGCCAATCGCTTTTCCCGGAAGCGGCAATTCATAGGGGACGCGGCACTGGAAGCTGTTCGACGGGCGCTGGGACATTCTCGCCAGGCAAATCTAAAATTTCATGTTAGCATAGCTGACGTTCTGCTTCGTGCCGCTAGGCTTTGGGGCAATTCTCGCGCGGGGCATGATGCAGGCAGACAAGCAGGATGGTCGACAAGCCACGCTTTCACGCACTCTGACCCTGGTGCCGGCGATGGCTTTGATCGTGACGAACGTCGTCGGGACGGGCATCTTCACCAAGACTCGGGTGATGACCTGTAATGTCGGGTCACCGTTGATGGTGATGCTGGCCTTCGCAACCGCAGGGTTGCTTACGCTCGCAGGGGCACTCACCTTCGCCGAGCTCGGCGCGATGCTCCCGCGTTCTGGAGGGCACTATAATTACATTCAGGCAGCGTTCGGACGTTTGTGGGCGTTTCTGTTCGGCTGGATGGAGACCCTGCTCGATGGTGCAGCCAGCGTTGCGGCGATCGCAATGGTCTTCGCGATGTTTCTGAACGATCTGACCGGGGACACGCTCTCGCCGAGTGTAGTTCTCATGGTCACTCTGGTGACGATCGGTGCGACAACATTGCTCGCGAGTGCGTCGATGCATGCGAACGGCCTCGTCGTCGCAACGGTGACCGTGCTGAAGGTCTTGCTAGTGCTCGGTATCGGGCTTGCCGCCTTCTTTGCGACGGGAGGGGCCTTCGCACATTTTTCCGGTGCCACGACCGGTGCCGCATGCGCAGACGTGCCCGATAACGCCCGGTTCGGTTTCGCGGGCTTTGGCGCCGCGATGGTCGGCGCTTTATGGGCCTATAACGGGTGGGCCGATCTTTCCTTCGTGGCGGAAGAGGTCAGGCGGCCGGGCGTAACCCTTCCGCGCGCGATCATCGGTGCCAGCCTTCTGGTCATCACGCTCTACCTCATCGTCAATCTGGGCTATTTCTACGCTCTTGGCCCCGAGCGCATCGCGGCGCTTCCGGAAAGCTCGTCCGTGGCAGGCGCGCTCCTTTCACGGCTGCTTGGAGCAGGCGGGGCGTCCTTCCTGATCATTGCGATGATGATCTCGACCGCCGGGGCGCTTCATTCTACCTCGCTGTCTATCGCACGCATCCCGTTCGGAATGGCACGTGACGGGCTGCTGCCGGCATGGCTGGCCGCGGTTTCGCCACGGAGCAACGTGCCCGTTCATGCAACCCTCTTCGTCGGTGCCTGCGCCTGCCTGTTCGCGCTTTCGGGCACGTTCGACGCGCTGACCGACATGATCGTCTTCGCGCTGCTGTTCTTCAACGCGATGGGTGTGGCGTCCGTCTACGTACTGCGCCGCACGCTGCCGAACATCGATCGGCCCTATCGCGTTCCCGGATATCCGCTCGTCCCGGCGGCCTTCCTCGTCGTCAGTGCCGGCTTGATGCTGAGCACCCTGATGACGGCACCTGCGCGGGCGCTCGCAGGCATTGCTCTCGTCGCGGCGGGCGTGCCGATTTTTCTGTATTTCAACCGACGCAACGCCGTCGAGAAAGGGTTGGCGAGCTGACTTTGGTCGCGAGGCGCCGCGCCTGTGGATACAAGCAGACCGGCAGGTAAGCCCCGCCCGACGCTCTGAAGCTGCAAGTCCGCAAAGTCCTCCTTCTTACGCATTCCGTGCTGTTGATCGGTTGAGATGGCTATGACCGCTCCTGGCGGACATCGCCGTTGCCTCTCGCAGGCGGGAATGGCGGCTCGGTCCCAGACCTCGTCGTTCCGGGCGAGCGGCGACAAGCAAGGTCCTCGAAAAGCGGACGGTCGGTAGCTGGGTGACGTCCTGAGACGGTTCTGCGACCGACATTGGCGCCTTCCCGCTCGGCGGCTCTGCTCCTCACCGTCACTCCAGTGGCGGCGCGCCCTCGACGACATGCGCGTTATGGGCGACCCCTGGCTGGCTCGCAACCGTCAGGACGAGTGTGTCGCCCTCCGCTATCGCCTCATTGGCCTAGCTCGTCGATAAGACAGTCCGGCTCGAGGTCATGAAGTCAGCGCACTAAAGGCTCGACCATTTCATACCGTTCCAATGCCCCAACCCGCGCTTGAGGATCACATGCTCTTGCCGCAGAAATAGCGAGGACTGACCAGGGGAGGGGATGATGAAGCTGACGACCTGGATCGCCGCATTGCTGGTGAGCACTTCAGCGGCGGCTTTTGCGCAAAACATGGGGCCGCGTGATGTAGATGCCTTGCCGGCAAGCGCCCCGACCCTGATCGTCGCCTACGGGAAAGACCCACTGCAGACGGGAGAGCTTCGGCTTCCGGCCGGCAAAGGGCCTTTCCCCGTCGTCATCGTCATCCATGGCGGCTGCTGGACCAAAGGTTTCGCGACGAAGAAGAACACGGCGCCGCTTGCCAGCGCGCTGACGGCGCTGGGATATGCCACTTGGAATATCGAGTATCGCCAGATCGGTGATCCGGGCGCTGGCTGGCCAGGTACATTTCAAGATTGGGCGGCAGCAGCGGACTATCTGCGCATTCTCGCCAAGACCCAGCCGATAAGCCTGAAGCATGTCGCCGTTATTGGCCATTCGGCGGGCGCTCACGCCGCACTCTGGCTTGCCTCTCGCTCCAAACTACCTGCGTCAAGCGAGATAGCTTCGAAAGATCCTTTGCAGATCGATACGGCAATTGCGATCGACGGTCCCGGCGAGTTGACACCATTCGTGGGATTTGATGCCGAAGTGTGTGGCAAGCCCGTGATCGCGCCGCTGATCGGGGGAACGCCAGCGGAGCAACCGAAACGTTACGACGAGGCTTCGCCGATATCGGCGCTTCCGGTCGCCGCGCGCGAATTTCTGATCGCGTCTTCGGTGCTGACGCCTGAGGCGGCTGAGCACTACATCTCCGTCGCATCGAGCAAGGGTCAATCGGTTCAACTCCTCAAGGTCAAGGAGGGCGGACACTTCGACATCATAGCCCCGAACTCAAAAGCGTGGGCGGAGCAAGTCGAGCCGTTCGTGACGAACGCGCTCAGGACATCAAAGTAGCACCATGGCATCAGGAGTTAAGTTGACTTGATGGCCAGATGGGAAGGTCTTGTAGCAGGCCGCTGCCTGCTACAAGTGATGTTATCGGCGCGCTCGCAACAAGACCGATCGGAATCGGGAAAGGCGGCGGCGCGGGAATAACGAAAATTGGCGCCTCCTCGACTGACCGCTGCACCGCGGGATCGCTATTGGGCCGTTGCCACTCACGTCGCCTCCGTTCGAATTGTCGCGACTGTCCCGACCCTACGATCGGCCCTTCGTCACTGTCACCTTCAAATAGCTGGCCGCGATGTCAGTCAGGCCAGGCCCGCCCTGATTTTCGCTCTCGAACAGGGCGAGCAACTCGGCGTGGAGTTCATCCTCCCTTCCAGCATTGGTTGCCGCCTCGTAGGCGTTCATCGTCGGGCCGTAATAGTGCCGAAAGGTGTCGAGCAAGGTCGCCGGCGGGGCCGAGAGGCGGAACCGATAGGATGCCTTCTCGACGCCGATCTCCGCAGGCGCCACTCCTGCGGCAGCGAAGCGCGCCCGGACATTGTCCTCCATCCCCCAGGTAATCGGGCTTACGAAGCTCTCCGGGGGAGGCGGCGTGAAGGCCGCGCTGATCTTGAGCACCTGCGCGATCAGCGTGGGATCGCCGGGTATCCAGTTCCCCATCACGATGCGCCCGCCGGCAGACGTGACCCGCACCATCTCCCGGGCGACATCGAACGGCCGAGGCGCGAACATTGCTCCGAAGATGCTGATTACGAGATCGAAGCGGTTATCCTCGATCCCACGGAGATCCGAAGCGTCACCGTCGCGGAAGTAGAGGTTCGAGAGCCCCTCCTCCCTGGCGCGTGCATTCCCGGCGGCAACAAGGTTCGCGGCGATATCCACGCCAAGGACGTTTCCGCCGGACCTGGCCGCCGGAACCGCGGTCGTTCCGTCGCCACAGCCCAGATCGAGTATCTCCATGCCAGGCGTGACGCCCAACGTTCCGACGAGCTCTTCTCCGCTCTCGCGCATCGACGCCGCGATCCGCGTAAAATCCCCTTTCTCCCAGAGCGCCTTGTTGGCATTGGGCGCACTTGCAACTGATCCGGTCATGTCCTGCTCCCGGCGAGACCATCTCGCTCTTCTTTCGCATGAAGCAGGTCGGCCCGATGGGCGGCCAGTTCAGGAAGTGAATCGACGCAATACAGAAACTGAACTGGCTGATCAGACGCGCGGGTCGTAGAAGACCGCATCGACTTGAGGGGACCGGGGCGATGTCCGAGCGCCGCCACATGCAATTCTGTCCTTTAGCGATGGCGTCCGACATCCTGTGCTCGCGTTGGACAATGATGCTACTCAGCGAATTGCTGAGCGGCACGTCCCGCTTCAACGATCTGCGCAGAGGCCTACCCCGCATGTCCCCGGCGCTTCTGTCGAAGCGGCTCAAGGAACTGGAGGCAGCCGGTATCGTGGTGCGCTCGCAATCGGCGGGCGATCCCGATCTCTTCGAATATTCGCTGACCGAAGCGGGGCTCGCGGCCGAGCCGATCGTGGATGCGATGGGCGACTGGGGGCACCGCTGGGTGACGACCGACGCCACCCTCGCCCGGCTCGATGTGAAGCTCTTGATGTGGAACATCCGGCGCAAGATCGATCCCGATCCGATGCCGCACCGGCGCAGCGTCATCCAGATCATCTACCGCGACCAGCCGCCGCCATTGCGCAACTGGTGGCTGATCGTCGAGCCCGGCCGCGATGCCGATCTGTGCTCGGTCGATCCCGGCTTCGAGGTCAATCTCTATATCACGACCGACCTGCGGACGATGACGGAGGTCTGGATGGGCTATGTCGCGGTTGGCGAGACGATCGAGGCGGGGCGGCTGATCCTCGTGGGCGATCGCCACCTAGAATCAACTTTCCAGGCCTGGCTCGGCGCTAGCCGCTTCGCAGCCATCGAGAAATGCGTGGCCTGAATGCGATCGCGCTTTATCACCGGACGGTCCGAAATTAGGATTGTCCGCGTCGTCGTTCTACGACCGATTTGGGCGCTGAGCTGCCGAACGTCGCATCCTGAACGAACGGGCAAATAGCTGGCCTCGTCGCCCTAAAGCGGACAGGCAGTTCTCCACCAGGCAAAGCCATTCCCACAGGAGCTAACGACGCAACGTCGCATCGTAATCGGACGGTCGGCAATTAGGAACCGCCGCGGCGACGATCTACGACCGATTATGGCGCACAGCGGTCGACAGGCCGAGGTGAACGAACGGCCGCTTGTCTCGAATTTCTCGCTCTAAAGCGGCCAGACCGTTCTCCACCACGATGAGCCAAATGTCGTCTCCGTCATGCCTCACCCCCGATGCGCCGAACCCTGGGTGCCACCGCGAAGTCGAGACGGAACCTTGGCCACGTTCCAGAATATTCGCCTGCGCCCGACATTCCATTCGACTTCGCTGTCGTTCGGAGCATTGCTGTCACCGTCGAAGCGGCTCGACGCTCTGAGCCGCTGCCCCGCAGGATGCGCATCCGCGGGGCTCTGGGCAGTGGAAGCGGCGCTTATGCCGCTCTCCACTACCGGAGAAGACCCATGGCCACCACGAAGCTTAGCGACATCCAGCTTATCCTGCTTGCGACCGCCACTCAGCGCGAAGACGGTAGCCTGCTGCCGCCACCCGAAAGCCTCGGCGACCAGGGCGCGCGCATCCGAAAGGCAATCCCGCCGCTGCTCAAGCGTGCGCTGGTACAAGAGGTTAGCGTCGCCGACGATGCTCGCGTTTGGCGCCGGGAGGACGATGCCCGGATCGGGCTTGCGATCACCGCCGCCGGTCGCGCTATCATTGCCGTCGAGGAGCCGGACGACGCCGGGACCGAGGCGCCAGCCGCTCCTACGGTGGCGGACGATATCCCGGGCAAGCCTGCGAGCAAGACCACGACCGTGCTCGACATGCTCCGCCGAGATGGCGGTACGACACTCGCAGAGATGGTCGAGGCGACCGGGTGGCTTCCGCACACCACGCGCGCCGCGCTGACCGGCCTTCGCAAGAAGGGACATGCCATAGCGCGCACCGGTGAGACCGGCGCATCGCGCTACATGATCGTGGCGGCGTGACCGGCATGACACGCCTGGCAGAGCAACTCGACCGGCTGGCGGCATTGCCGCCGGCCGCCTTGGCCGACGAATGGATGAAGCTGTGGAAGGCGCCCGCCCCTCGCCTCTCCTCCGACCTGCTTCGCCTGGGCCTTGCCTACCGTCTGCAGGAGAAGGCGCTGGGCAAGCTGCCCGCGCGGGTCGCGCGAGCGTTGCAATCGCCGTCGTCGGCGCCTTCGATCAAGGCGGGCACGCAGCTCGTGCGAAGCTGGAACGGTCGAAGCATCGCGGTGCTCGTCACCGACGATGGCTTTCTGTTCGAGAACCGGGCCTATCGTTCGCTTACCGCCATTGCGCGGGAGGTGACGGGCGCCGGCTGGTCGGGACCGCGCTTCTTTGGGCTGACCGGTCGTGGCTAAGCCAGGCGGCACGATCCGCTGCGCGGTCTATACGCGCAAATCGACCGAGGAAGGTCTCGAGCAGGCGTTCAACAGCCTCGATGCGCAGCGAGAGGCATGCGAGGCTTACATCCTCAGCCAGCGCCACGAGGGCTGGACGTTGGCCAAGGCCGCCTATGACGATGGCGGCTTCTCGGGCGGTACGATGGAACGACCGGGGCTCAAGCGGCTGCTCGCCGACGTTCAGGCCGGCCGCGTCGACGTCATCGTCGTCTACAAGGTCGACCGCCTGACGCGCGCGCTGTCGGACTTCGCCAAGATCGTCGATGTGCTCGATGCCCGCGGCGCCTCGTTCGTCTCGGTGACGCAAGCCTTCAATACCACCACCAGCATGGGGCGCCTCACGCTCAACGTGCTGCTCTCCTTTGCGCAATTCGAGCGCGAGGTGACCGGGGAGCGCATCCGCGACAAGATTGCCGCCTCCAAGAAGAAGGGCATGTGGATGGGTGGCAACGTCCCGCTCGGCTACCGCGTCGTCGATCGCAAGTTGCTGATCGACGAAGCCGACGCCCAGACGGTGCGCCATATCTTCGATCGAAATGTGGTGCTCGGATCAGCGAGGCCATTGATCGAAGAGCTGCGGACCAGCGGCTACCGCACCAGGGTCCGCCCCCGGTCCGATGGCAGCCCACCGATCGGCGGCGTTCCCTTCGGACGCGGGATGCTGTTCGCCATGCTGTCCAACCGCATCTATCGGGGTGAGATCGTCCACAAGGGTAACGCACAGCCGGGCGAGCATGAGGCGATCATCGAGCCTGAACTCTGGGAGGCCGTCCAGCGCACGATCGCGGCGAACAAGGTCGAGCGGAAGAGCGGGGTCAATCTGCGCGAGCCAAGCTTGCTTGCCGGTATCCTTCGAGATGGTGAGGGCCGCCGGATGTCGCCGAGCCATGCGGTCAAGTCGGGCAAGCGGTATCGCTACTACATCACGCACGCCTCCGAGCTTCGCGATGGGGCACCGGCTGTATGGCGGATGCCCGCGCACGACCTCGAGGCGGCGGTCGTCCTGCGGGTGAAGGCACTGCTGCTCGACCGGCGTGCGCTCCGCCAACTGGTCGAGAACGACGCGGCGGCGATCGCATCGATCTTCACCGTGGCTGCCACGACCGCCACGAAGCTGGACACGCATCACGGCCGCAAGACGCTGGTCGGGACACTGGCGACGCAGGTTCGTGTCGAAGATGATCGTATCGTCGTGGATATCGATCGCGCGGCGCTGCATCGGACTCTCGGGCTTGGTCGGCCGGCTGATGATGCGCCGATGGTGATCGTCGCGCCCGCCGTCCGGGTCCGCCACGGCAAGGATGTGACGCTGGTCCTCGCCGGAGACGACGGCGTCGCGGCGGCTCGCGACCAGACGT
>CAIQHF010000034.1 GCA_903871605.1 uncultured Sphingomonadaceae bacterium | reverse complement strand
CCTCCCCCGCCAGGGGGAGGGGGACCATCCGAAGGATGGTGGAGGGGGAGGACGGCGGCGTCGGCATGGAGAGCGCGCGGCCGTCCTCCCCCTGCGTCGCCTTCGGCGCCACCTCCTCCCGGCGGGGGAGGATTTTTTAATGTCGATACGCCCCAGCGCTACGCGCGCCGCGTCCGCCGCACCGGGCTCGCGCCTGCGCGGGAGCATTGCGTCTCCGCGATCGGGCGACGCAGGCTCTAGCCCGCGATCAGGCGCCGCATTTGGCATCCGCGCGTCCCTGCGCGACGCGCGCCTTCAGCGTCGGGTTCGCGGTCGCGCCATAGACGTCCTGGAATTCGCCATAGGCTTGGCAGGCGTCGGCCTTCTTGTTGAGCCGGACCAGCGTCTGGCCGAGATAATAGAGGCTGTCGGGCGCGCGGTCGCCGCGCGGGAACTGCTTGTAGCTCGCGTAAAAGGCCTTGGCGGCGTCGGCGAGCTGGCCGTCGTCGAGATAGGCGCGGCCGAGCAGATTCTGCGCATAGCTCGCGCGCTTGCTCTTGGGATATTTGGCGACGACCTGCGCGAGCTGCGTCTCGGCATCGGCATAGCGCTTCTGCGACCAGAGCGAATAGCCGAGCATATAGCCGTCCTCCGCCGGATCGCCCGTCTTGGCGAGTGCAGGGAGGGGGGGCGACGGGGGCGGACCACCTGCGGGCGCGACGCTGCTCGCCTGATCGCCCATCGTGTCCGCAGGCGGCGGCGCCTTGCCACCGACCGGCTTGCGGCCTTGCGGCCCGAACGGCGCGACCGGCTCGTCGCCCGATGCCGGCGGCGGCCCGCCCTGCTGGGCCTGTCCGGCCGGTGCGCCCGCGGCTGCGCCCGCACCACCCTCGATCGCGTTGAAGCGATAGTCGGTGTCGCCCTTGAGCTTGGCGAATTGCTGCTCGAGCACGGTCAGCCGATGGTCGTTCTGCTCGGCCTGGTTGGTCAGCGACTGGACCTGCTGCTCGAGCGCGCCGACGCGCGCGGTGAGATCCGAGAGCGGCGAGCCGGCCGGCGTCCCGACATCGGCGGGGGCGGCGACGGGCGGCGCGATCTGCGGCTCGAAATAGTCGGGATTGGCGCCGGGGAAGACCTTGCGCTGGACCGCGTGCATCTCCTTTTCGAGCCGGTAGACGCGGCCGGGCAGCTGGTCGTCGGATTGGGCGAGCGCGGGCGCGGCGGTGCCGGCCAGCAGGAGGGCGATGAACGCCAGGCGCATGGGCATGATCCCTTGAGATGGTCTGGGCACAGTATCGCAAATCCGGGCTGTCGCCACGATGAAGCGTCAGTGCTGCGGCGTCGCGGCGTTGCCGTCGCTGTCGGCCGCGCGGAAGGCGGCGGGGACGCTGCCGTTCGTCTCGGTCGCCGGCGGCGTCGCGGCATCCCTGGGCGGCGTCGCTTCGCGCGCTCCGAGACGGTGCGCCGGTTCGGCTGCCCGCGGTGCCGGTGCCGGTGCCGGTGCCGGTGCGGTGGCGGCGATATGCGCGCGCAGCGCATCGGGCTTGAGGCTGACATCGGCGACATGCTCCGCAGGCGCGCCGAGCGGGGCGACGGGCTGGCCGCCGACGGTCACCGCCAGCCCCTCGGGCTTGCCGGTGCGGATCACCGGATCGATCGCGGAGGGCGGCACGTCCCAGCTCTTGCCCTGATCGAGCGTGCCGGTGAACAGCGTCGCGCCGCCGCGCTCGGAAACCTTGAACCACACCGGCTTGACCGCGGTCAGCCGCACCGCGCCACCGACGGGCGCCGGCGGGGGGGCGGGTGCGGCGCCGGTCGCGGGCGCGCCGGCTGTGCCACCGACGGAGTCGCCATTGGCGGCGAGGCGGGCGCGGGCATCGGGGCCCTCGCCGGTCAGCACGCCGCTGCGCCAGATGCCGTAGCCGACGACGAGCAGGATCGCGATCGCCAGCGCGACGAAGGCGAGCAGCCGGGGCGGCAGCCGCACCGGATCGGCGGGCTCATAGGGCTCGTAGGCGATCCGCGGCGCGTCGTTGCTCGAGCGCGCGAGCTCGGTGCGGAATTCCTGCGAGAGCGCGACGGGATCGAGATCGACCGCGCGCGCATAGGATTTGACGAAGCCCGCGCTGTAGGGCGCCGCGGGCATCCCCTCGAGCCGGCCGTCCTCGATCTGGACGAGCAGCCGCACCGGGATGCGTGTCTGCCGGCCGATATCCTCCAGCGTCTGGCCGCGCGCCTCGCGGGCCGCACGCAGCCGCGCGCCCACCGTCGTCGGCGCGGTCGCCGTCCGCTCGCCCGTTTCGTCCATTCCGTCTCCCCGCCGGGACCGCAGCCCCGTGTTGCGCTACGCTACCGTCGCTTTCTCGCAACAGGCTGCGAGCAAAGTCAAATGTCGCGGCCCAGCTTTTGCCGACAATGCGTTCGGGCGTGCGCAAAGCGTGCATAATCGGACATTGGCGGCCCTGCGCAGCCCCGCCTCAGAGCAGCGCGACCGCGTGCTCGCCGGCCCACGCCTCCATCCGCTGGCGCAGGTTGCGCGGGCCTTCGGCGAGCCAAGCGGGCATCGCCGCGCGCACCGCGCCGACGTCGAGCGAGCGGATCATCGCCTTGATCGGCCCGACCGCGGCGGGCGTGATCGACAGGCGATCGATGCCGAGCCCGAGCAGCGCCATCGCCTCGAGCGGGCGACCGCCCATTTCGCCGCAGACGCCGACGGGCACGCCGGCGGTCTGGCAGGCGGTGACGACGCGCGAGAGGAAGCGCAGGATCGCGGGGCTCAGCCAGTCATAGCGTTCGGCGAGCCGCGGATTGCCGCGATCCGCGGCGAACAGGAACTGCGTCAGGTCGTTGGTGCCGATCGACAGGAAATCGAGCTGCGGCAGCAGCTGGTCGAGCACCTCGGCGAGCGCGGGCACCTCGAGCATCGCGCCATAGCGCACCGCCCCCGGCCCCATCTTGCCGCGCCCCTGCAGCCAGGCGCGCTGCTCCTCGAACAGCGTGTGCGCGTCTTCATATTCCCACGGCTCCGACACCATCGGGAACATGACGTGCAAGGTGCGCCCCGCAGCGGCCTCGAGCAGCGCGCGCGCCTGCGCCTTCATCAGCGCGTCGCGACCGAGCGCGAGCCGGAGCGCGCGCCAGCCCATCGCCGGATTCTCCTCGCCCGACGCGCCCTCGATCTTCATATAGGGCAGCGCCTTGTCGCCGCCGATGTCGACGGTGCGGAAGATCACCGGCCGGTCGCCCGCGGCCTCGATCACGTCGCGGTAGAGCCGCTGCTGATGCTCGCGCTGCGGCAGCGTCGCCGAGACGAGGAACTGGAATTCGGTGCGGAACAGCCCGATCCCGTCGGCGCCGGTCACGTCGAGCTGTGCCGCATCGTCGCGCAGCCCGGCATTGACCATCAGCTGGATCCGCACGCCGTCGGTGGTCATCGCGGGCAGGTCGCGCAGCGCTGCGAATTCGGCGCGGCGCTTCTGCGTCACCGCGAGCTTGGCCTCGAACGCCTCCTCCATCGGCGCGGTCGGGCGCGCGACGAGATGCTGCTGCGTCGCGTCGAGCAGCAGCAGGTCGCCCTCCGCCACGGTATGGCGCACGTCGCGCGTGCGGCCGAGCACGGGCACACCCATTGCGCGCGCGACGATGGTGACGTGCGCGGTGAGCGACCCTTCCTCGAGCACCACGCCCTTGAGGCGGCGGCGGTCATATTCGAGCAGCTCGGCGGGGCCGAGATTGCGCGCGATCAGGATCGAATCCTGCCTGAGCCCCATCTGCGCCGCGGTGCCGAGCTGGCCCGAGACGATGCGCAGCAGCCGGTTGGCGAGATCCTCGAGATCGTGCATCCGATCGCGGAGCAGCGGATCGTCAATCTCGCGCATCCGCATACGCGTGCGCTGCTGGACGCGCTCGATCGCCGCCTCGGCGGTCAGCCCCGAGCTGATCGCATCGTTGATCCGCCGGCTCCAGCCCTCGTCATAGGCGAACATCTTGTAGGTCTCGAGCACGTCGCGATGCTCGCCCGCGGTGCCGAACTCGGATTGGCTCATCATCCGGTCGATCTGCTCGCGCATCTGCCGGAACGCCGAATAGACGCGCTGGCGCTCGGCCTCGATGTCCTCGGCGATGCTGTGCTCGATCACCACGCGCGGCTGGTGGAAGACCGCGTGGCCGCGCGCCATCCCGTCAACCAGCTTGAGCCCGGCGAGCTGCGCGGGGCCGGTGTCGCGCGCGCCCGATCCCGCGCCCAGCCCCTCGTCGATCAGCCCGGCCGCGGCGATCAGCTCGGCGAGCACCATCGCGACGGTCTGCAGCGCCTCGATCTCGACATCGTCATAGCGCCGGGCAGCGGCATGCTGGACGCACAGCACGCCGACGGCGCGCTCGCGCCGCACGATCGGGACGCCCGCGAAGCTGTGATAGAGCTCCTCGCCGGTCTCGGGCTTGTAGGCGAATTCGGGGTGCGACTCGGCCTCGTCGAGATTGAGCGTCTCGACGAACTTGGCGATCGTGCCGACCAGCCCTTCGCCCAGCGCGAGCTTGGTGACGTGGACCGCCGCCTGGCTGAGGCCGCGCGTCGCGTAGAGCTCGAGCACGCCGTCGCGCAGCAGATAGATCGAGCAGACCTCGCTGGTCAGCGCCTCGCCGATGATCTGGACGACATTGTTGAGCTTGGCCTGCGCGTGGGTGCGCCCGGCCATGACGTCGTGCAGCCGGGTCAGGATCTCGCGTGCGGCGGTGGCGGCGGGGGTGGGGACGGGCACGGGCATGTGCCAGCGCTATCAGATCGGCGGGCGGCTTACCAAGGGGGTTTGCTCGGGTGCGACTGCGAGGCGCTTGCCTCCTCACCCCCGTCCATCCGAACGCGGTCGTCAGGTCGCCGCGGGTTCGATCCGGTCGATCCCCAGACGCGGTATCTCGATCGCGGGGCAGCGGTCCATCACGACCTTGAGGCCCGCCGCCTCGGCGCGCGCGGCGGCGTCCTGGTTGATCACGCCGAGCTGCATCCATACCGCCTTGGCGCCCGCGGCGATCGCCTCGTCGACCGCGTCGCCCGCGGCCTGCGAATTGCGGAAGATGTCGACCAGATCGATCGGCTCGCCGATCTGCGCGAGCTCGCGCCAGACATATTCGCCGTGAACATGCTCCCCGGTGATCTGCGGATTGACCGGAAAGACACGGTAGCCGTGCATCTGCAGCGTGCGCATCACGCCGTAGCTCGGCCGGCTCGGGCGATCGGAGGCGCCGACCAGCGCGATCGTGCGCGTGTCGCGAAGCAGCTGGGCGATCTCGTCGTCGGTCGTGAGCGGCATGGCGGGTCTCCTCGAGCGAGACAACCGATCAGCCCGGCGTTCGTTCAACGCTCTCGATCGAGCGCCGCCGCGACCTTTTCGGCGATCGCGAGGAACGGCGCCGCCGCCGCATCGTCGCGCGCCGCCGGCGGCTCGCCCGCATCCGAGGCGAGGCGGATCGCGATGTCGAGCGGCACGCGGCCGAGGAAGGCGATGCCGAGCCGCGCCGCCTCCGCCTCGGCGCCGCCATGGCCGAAGGGATCGGATGTCTCGCCGCAATGCGGGCAGACATAGCCCGCCATATTCTCGACCAGCCCGAGGACCGGGATTCCTGCCGTATTGAACAGGTCGATCGCGCGCGCCGCGTCGATCAGCGCCAGATCCTGCGGGGTCGAGACGATCACCGCGCCCGCGGGGCGGTGCTTCTGGATCATCGAGAGCTGGACGTCGCCGGTGCCCGGCGGCAGGTCGACGATCAGCGTGTCCGTCTCGCCCCAGGCGGCGTCGACGAGCTGGCCGAGCGCGCCCGACGCCATCGGCCCGCGCCACGCCAGCGCCTTGTCGGGCGCGACCAGCTGCCCCATCGACAGCATCGGCACGCCCCAGCGCGTCGCGATCGGGTTGAGCGTCTTGCCCTCGGCGGTCGGGCGTTCGGCCGTCGCCTGCATCAGGCGGGGCTGCGACGGGCCGTAAATGTCGGCATCGACGAGGCCGGTGCGGAAGCCGAGCCGCTGCATCGCGATCGCCAGATTGGCGGACAGCGTCGACTTGCCGACGCCGCCCTTTCCGCTGCCCACCGCGATCAGCCGGCGCGCGGGTTTCTGCGCAGTCTGGACGACGCGGACCGCCGAAATGCCCTCGACCGCGCCGAGCGCGCGGCGGACGTCGGCCTCGAGCGCGTCGCGCGCGGCGGCGTCGAGCCCCGAGACGTCGAGGATCACGCTGGCGGTGCCGTCGGCGGCGACACGCGGCGGCGCGACGCGGCTCGAGACATGGGGGAGCGCGGCAAGCGCGGCGGCGATATCGGGGGCGTCGGGCATGATGGCGCCGCGCATAGGAGGCTTGCCATCCGATGGCACTATTTTTCCGCCGGCCAGCGCCTATAATAGGGCGATGATCGACAATATCGGGCGGGTCGACCGCGACACCCCCATCACGCCCGCCGGGCCGATGCTCAACGAAGAAGGCCCGTGGGGCGGGCGCGCGGTCAGCGATGCGTCGGGCGGCAACGACGAGAGCGGCGCGGGCGACGAGGCTCCGCGCAATCCCTGGACGCAGCCGCCGCGCCGCAGGCCCAGGGCCGTGCGCCCCGGTGCGCAGCCCTCGATCGAGGAGCTGATCCGGCGCGGCCGCGAGCGCTTCGGCGGCAAGCTGCCCGGCGGCGGCTTCGGCCAGGGGTTCAGCGGCAAGCCGATCTGGGGCTATGCCTTCGCCGCCTTCGTGCTGCTGTGGCTGGCGACGACGAGCATCCACCGCATCGATCCGCAGGAGCGCGGCGTGATCACGCGCTTCGGCGCCTATGCCGGCACGCTCAAGCCCGGCATCGGGCTGACGCTGCCCGCGCCGTTCGACGTCGTGACCCCGGTCAATGTCGACCAGATCCAGAGCTTCGACGTGCCGGCGAGCGGCGGCCAGAATCTGGTGCTGACCGGCGACCAGAACATCGTCGATCTCGCTTATTCGGTGCGCTGGTCGGTGCGCGACCCCGAGCTCTATCTGTTCGAGCTCGCCGATCCCGAGGACACGATCCGCGAGGTCGCCGAAAGCGCGATGCGCGAGGAGCTCTCGCGCGTCACGCTCGATCAGGCGATCGGACCGATGCGCGGCGAGATCGAGGCGCGCGTGACGCTGCGCATCCAGGCGCTGCTCGACCGCTATCATTCGGGCGTGCTCGTCCAGGGCGTCGCGATCCGCCAGGCCGATCCGCCGGGGCCGGTGATGGACGCGTTCAAGGACGTCAGCGCCGCGCAGCAGCAGGCGCAGGGCTTCCTCAACCAGGCGCGCACCTATGCCGAGCAGGTGACCGCCAATGCCGACGCGCAGGCGCAGGCGTTCGACAAGGTCTACGGCGCGTACAAGCTCGCCCCCGATGTCACCAAGAAACGGATGTATTACGAGACCATGGAAACCGTGCTGGGCAAGACCAACAAGGTGATCGTCGATACGCCGGGCGCCAACGTCTATCTGCCCGGCACGACGCCGGTGCCCAAGGCCGCGCCCGCCGCGCCCGCCGCGGGAGCGGGGCAGTGAGCGAGGGATCGGCGATGGCGGGGCGCGTCTTCAGGAGCCCGATCGGCTGGGCGATCCTGTTCGTGCTCGTCGTGATGGCGGCGGCCAGCGTGTTCGCGATCGTGCCCGAGACCAAGCAGGCGCTCGTCGTCCGCATGGGCAAGCCCGATCGCGTGATCAACGCCTATCGGACCGGCGAGCGGTTCGGCGACACCGGTGCCGGGCTCGTCGCGCGCATCCCCGGCGTCGAGGAGGTGTATCTGATCGACAAGCGCGTGCAGAATCTCGACATGGCGAGCCAGCCGGTGCTGTCGACCGACCAGCTCCGCCTCCAGGTCGACGCCTTCGCGCGCTACCGCATCGTCAACCCGCTGCAGATGTACCTGACCGCGCGCGGCGACCAGCAGCGTGTCAACGAGGCGCTGAAACCGATCCTCGGCTCGGCGTTGCGCAACGAGCTCGGCCGGCGCTCCTTCGCAGCGCTGCTCACCCCCGAGCGCGACGTCGCGATGGCCAACATCAAGACCGCGCTCGACCGCGTCGCGCGCCAATATGGCGCCGAGATCGTCGACGTGCGGATCAAGCGCGCCGAGCTGCCCGACGGCACCCCGCTCGACAGCGCCTATGGCCGGATGAAGACCGCGCGCCAGCAGCAGGCGATGACGATCCGCGCCGAGGGCCTCAAGCAGGCGACGATCATCCGCGCGCAGGCCGACGCCGACGCCTCGCGCACCTATGCCGACGCGTTCAACCAGGATCCGCAATTCTTCGATTTCTACCGCGCGATGCAGAGCTACCGCGCGACCTTCGGCGCCGACGCGCCGACCGACGGGTCGACGACGATGGTGCTGTCCCCCAACAGCGACTATTTCCGCCAGTTCAGGGGTGGCGGGAAATGATCGCGGCCGCCCGCGTTTCGGCAGGCCGGATCGGCGTGCGCACCGAAATTCCGATCGCACGTCGATCCGACCGGCGTCGTTCAAACCGCGTTCAGCCTTCGACCAGCAGCCTTGCCACGCCCGTCGCGGCTTAGTTATTCCTGATCCGCTCACCCTTCCTGGGAGACCTTCCATCGTGCGTTATGCCTATGCCATCACTGCCGCGCTGCTCGCCGGTGGCGCCGCCGCCACGCTCTCCATGCAGCAGCCGGTCGGCGCGCAGGTCGCGCAGAATGCAGGGTCGACCGCGCACAACCCGATCGGCGGCCCGGCGAGCTTCGCCGATCTCGCCGCCAGGCTCGAGCCCGCGGTGGTCAACATCTCGACCACGCAGCGCGTCAAGGTGCCGCAGCAGCAGAACCCGTTCGCGGGAACGCCGTTTGACGATCTGTTCAAGCAGTTCGGCGGCGGCGCGCCGGGCGGCGACGACAATGGCGGCAGCGACAATGGCGCCAAGCCCGCGACGCGCGAGGCGATGTCGCTGGGCTCGGGCTTCGTGATCTCGGCGGACGGCTATGTCGTCACCAACAACCACGTCATCACCGGTGGCGATCCCAATGATCCGAGCACCAAGGGCGCGACGCTCGAATCGATCACGGTGACGCTGTCCGATCACACCGAATACAAGGCGCGGATCATCGGCCGCGACGCCGCCGCCGATCTCGCGGTGCTCAAGATCGACGCGCCCAAGCCGCTGCCCTTCGTCCAGTTCGGCGATTCGGCGCGCACGCGCGTCGGCGACTGGGTGATCGCGATCGGCGAGCCGTTCGCGCTGGGCGGCACCGTGACCGCGGGCATCGTCTCCGCCATCCACCGCTCGATCAGCCCCAATGGCGGCGCCTATGATCGCTACATCCAGACCGATGCGGCGATCAATTCGGGCAATTCGGGTGGCCCGATGTTCGACATGGCGGGCAATGTCGTGGGCATCAACACCGCGATCTATTCGCCGACCGGCGGCAATGTCGGGATCGGCTTCGCCATCCCCGCCGAGCAGGCCAAACCCGTCATCGACGTGCTGATGAAGGGCGGCCATGTCCGCCGCGGCTATCTCGGCGTCGGCATCCAGGCGATCACCGACGACATCGCCTCGGCGCTGGGGCTCCCCAAGAATCACGGCGAGATCGTCAGCCGCGTCGAGCCCGGCTATGCCGCCGCCAAGGCGGGGATCCAGCAGGGCGACGTCATCGTCCGCGTCAACAATATCGACGTGACCCCCGACGAATCGCTGTCGTTCATCGTCTCCAACCTGCCGATCGGATCGCGCGTGCCGATCGAGCTGATCCGCCACAACCAGCACATCACGGTCACC
This sequence comes from uncultured Sphingomonadaceae bacterium, assembly GCA_903871605.1. Lineage (GTDB taxonomy): Bacteria > Pseudomonadota > Alphaproteobacteria > Sphingomonadales > Sphingomonadaceae > Solisphingomonas. The sequence continues at coordinate 11,250 of CAIQHF010000034.1, read as the reverse complement.
GCGGTGGTCGGCGAGCGCCCGCCCGAGGACCAGCTGGCAGCGCTCGGCGGCGCCGATGCGGACAATGGCGATGCCGACAACGGGCAGAGCGCGCAGAGCAAGGCGACGAGCTCGGCGCTCGGGCTCGGGCTGCAGGCGCTGACCCCGCGGATCGCGCAGCAGCTCGGCATCCCCGCGACGGTGCGCGGCGTGGTCATCGGCTCGGTCGATTCGTCGAGCGATGCCGCCTCGAACGGGCTCAAGCGCGGCGACGTGATCCTGTCGATCAACCAGCAGCCGACCGCGACCGTCGCGGCGGCCGCGCAGATCATCGCGGATGCGCAGAAGGCCGGACGCGACACCGTGCTTCTGCTCGTCCAGCGCGGCACGCAGCCGGGCATCTATATCGGCGTCAAGCTGCAGAAAAAGTGATCGCGACGATCGCGCAATGACGGGAGGGCCGGCAGCGATGCCGGCCCTTTCCACATCGGGGGAGGCTGGGGTGGCGGATCAGGACGGTATCTTCATCGGCGCGAGCGCGGACGGGCAGCGCCAGTCACTGGTGCTCAGGCGCGCCAACCGCCACGGGCTGATCGCGGGGGCGACCGGCACCGGCAAGACGGTGACGCTGCAGGGCATCGCCGAGGATTTCTCGCGGCTGGGCGTTCCCGTCTTCCTCGCCGATGTGAAGGGCGATCTCTCGGGGATCGCGATGGCGGGCTCGCCGACCGCGCCGACGCACGCAGCGTTCGCGCAACGCGCCAGGGATATCGGCGAGACCGACTGGGCCTATGGCGACAACCCCGCGATCTTCTGGGATCTGCTCGGCGAGCAGGGCCATCCGATCCGCACCACCGTCACCGAGATGGGGCCGCTGCTGCTCAGCCAGCTGCTCGATCTCAACGAGATCCAGGAGGGCGTGCTCACCGTCGCCTTCACGCTCGCCGACAAGGAAGGGCTGCTGCTGCTCGATCTCGACGATCTCGGCGCGATGCTGGGCGAGATCAGCAACCGTGCCGACGAGCTCGCCACCACCTATGGCAATGTCTCCAAGGCGTCGGTCGGCGCGATCCAGCGCGCGCTGCTCCAGCTGCGCAGCCAGGGCGGCGAGCATTTCTTCGGCGAGCCCGCGCTCGACATCCATGATTTCATGCTCACCGACGAGAAGGGCCGCGGCCAGATCTCGATCCTAGCCGCCGACAAGCTGATGGCGAGCCCCAAGCTCTACGCGACCTTCCTGCTGTGGATGCTGTCCGAGCTGTTCGAGACGCTTCCCGAGGTCGGCGATCCCGACAAGCCCAAGCTCGTCTTCTTCTTCGACGAGGCGCATCTGCTGTTCGACGCCGCGCCGCCCGCGCTGCTGGAGAAGGTCGAGCAGGTCGTCCGGCTGATCCGCTCGAAGGGGGTCGGCGTCTATTTCATCACGCAGAACCCGGTCGACGTGCCCGATACCGTGGCGGGGCAGCTCGGCAACCGCGTCCAGCATGCGATCCGCGCCTTCACCCCCAAGGATCAGAAGGCGGTGCAGGCGGCCGCGCAGACCTTCCGCGCCAATCCCGGGCTCGATGTCGCCAAGGCGATCATCGAGCTCAAGGTCGGCGAGGCGCTGGTCTCGCTGCTCCAGGACGACGGCTCGCCCGCCCCGGTCGAGCGCACGCTGATCAAGCCGCCGCGCAGCCGGGTCGGCCCGATCACCCCCGCCGAACGCGCGACGCTGCGCGAATTGTCGCCGCTCGGCGCCAAATATGACACGCCGCTCAACCGCGAGTCGGCCGCCGAGAAGCTCGCCGCCAAGACGCAGGCGGCGGTCGCTGCGGCGCAGGCAGCGCCAGCGGCATCCGGTCGCGCGCCCGCGGCGCCCGCGCCGTCGATCTTCGACAAGATGGTGCAATCGGCGGCGCGCTCCGCCTCCTCGTCGATCGGGCGCCAGGTCGCCAACGAGGTCGGCCGCCAGATCTTCGGCAGCGGCCGCAATGCGTCGGGCGGGCTTGCCGGCCAGCTCGTCCGCGGCGTGCTCGGCGGGCTGATGCGCAACCTCTGAGGGCGAAGGCCCGATCCACGCGTCGGCCGAGGCGCAACACTGTCCTCCCGGCCGCCGCGTGCCCGCATTGTTTCGGGAATCTTTGCTCTACATTAATATTCGAGGGCTATCCCGAGGCGATCCAGTCGCATCGGGGAGTTGGGCGTGGCGCATCAGACGGCGATCTACACGGCGCCTTCGACGCGTCTCGCGCGCTGGCTGGTCGATCCCGGGCGGGACGTCTCGGGCGAAGTCCGCCCGATGCTGCTTGCGGGTCTCTTTACCACGCTGGTGATCTTTTTCGGCGGAGTCTTCAACACGATCGCGGTCTCGGCGATCGCCGCGTTCCGCGATCCGCGCCCGGTCTTCGTCGGCTGGCTGATCTTCGAGACCGCGCTGGGCATCGCCCGCCTTGCCGTGTTCGCGCATGCCCGCCGGCAGGCGGAGCGCGGCGCGCCGACGCCGACCGACGCCTATGTGCTGCTCGCGCTGCTATGGTCGATGGGTGTCGGCTATGGCGGCTATATGGGGCTGGCCAGCGGCGACTGGGTGCTGGGCGGCCTGACCGGCATCTCGGCGGCGGCGATGGCCGGCGGCATCGCCTTCCGCAATTTCTATGCGCCGCGCCTGTGCACGCTGATGGTGATGTGCAGCTTCGCGCCGTGCGCGGTCGCCGCGGCGCTGTCGCACGAACATGCGATGTGGCTGCTCGTGCCGCAGGTGGCGATCTATCTGTTCAGCCTGCGCGCGGCGATCTACGCGCTCAATTCGCTGCTGGTCCGCACGATCGCCGCCGAGCGCGAGAATGACCGCCGCGCGACGCACGACCAGCTCACCGGCCTTGCCAACCGCACCGGGCTCGAGCGCGCGATCACCGCCTGGCGGCATCGCGACGACACGCGCGGCCCGCTCGCCTTCTTCTACTGCGACCTCGATGGCTTCAAGGCGATCAACGATCGTCATGGTCATGCCGCGGGCGATGCGCTGCTCCGCATGGTCGCCGCGCGGCTGCAGGCGCTGGCGCCCGAGGGGGGGATGGCGGCGCGGATCGGCGGCGACGAGTTCGTCCTGCTGATTCCCGAGGCCGATCGCGGCGGCACGCTCGGCCGTGCCGAGCGCGTGATCGCGGCGCTCGCCAACCAGCCCTATGAACTCGACGGCGATCTCTCGGTGACGATCGGCACCAGCATCGGCATCGCCCGGCTGCCCGATCACGGCCATGGCGTCGCGACGCTGATGTCGGCGGCGGATAGCGCGCTCTACGAGGCCAAGGCGCGGGGGCGATGCCGCGCGGTGATCGCCAGCACGCCGCTGCTCAGGATCGCCGCGGTCGGCGGCGGCGTGCGGCGTGCGGCGGCGCGCTGACGCGGTGACGCCTTCCCCTCGGCGCCGTCCGCGCTTATCTGGGGGCGATGGACAGCGTACTCGATAAGCCCGCCGCCGCCGGCCCCACCCCCGCCCCCGCCGCTGCGGTGGCCTCCGTCTCGCTCGCCGATTTCGACACCGATCGCGACGGTTTCGCGCGCGCGCTCGGCGGCTCGTTCGAACGCTATGGTTTTGCGGTCGTCGCCGACCACGGCATCCCCGCCGATCTGATCGCGCGCGCCGAGAAGGCCGCCAGGGCGCTGTTCGCACTCCCCGAGCCGACCAAACGCGGCTATCACCGTCCCGGCACGGGTGGCGCGCGTGGCTATACGCCGTTCGGCGTCGAGACCGCCAAGGATGCCACCGCGGTCGATCTCAAGGAATTCTGGCACGTCGGCCGCGAATTGCCCCAAGGCCATGCCTATGCGGATGTGATGGCGCCCAACATCTGGCCGCAGGAACTGTCCGACTTCCGCACCACGATGCTCGACATCTATGCCGCGTTCGAGGCGACCGGCGCGCGGCTGCTCGAGGCGATCGCGCGCTATCTCGGGCTGTCACCCGATTTCTTCGTCGATACGGTGGCGGACGGCAACAGCGTGATGCGGCTGCTTCACTATCCGCCGGTGACGCCGGCGAGCGGCGGCGACGGGCCCTCGATCCGCGCCGGCGCGCACGAGGACATCAACACGATCACGCTGCTGCTCGGTGCCGAGGAGGCGGGGCTCGAAATCCTCGACAGCGATGGCCGATGGTTGTCGGTGACGCCGGGCGAGGGCGAGCTTGCGGTCAATATCGGCGACATGCTGCAGCGGCTGACCAACGGCCGGCTGCGCTCGACGACGCACCGCGTCGCCAATCCGGCGAGCGCGCGGGCCGGGCTGGCGCGCTATTCGATGCCCTTCTTCCTGCATTTCCGGCCCGATTATCTGATCGAGACGCTGCCCTCGTGCGTCGATGCGGCGCATCCGGACCGCTTCCCCGAGCCGATCACCGCGCACGACTATCTGATGCAGCGGCTGCGCGAGATCAGGCTGCTGTAGCGCGCGGGCGGCGCGATGGGGTCGCGCCGGCAGCGCGTCTCATCCGCGCCCGCGATAGCCCGGTACGTCCTGGTCGGGGAGCCACAGCCCCTCGGGCGGCGAACCCGATTGCCAGAAGACGTCGATCGGGATGCCGCCGCGCGGATACCAATAGCCGCCGATGCGCAGCCAGAGCGGCGCCATCTCGGCGAACAAGCGTTCGGCGATGCCGACGGTGCAATCCTCATGGAAGGCGGCATGGTTGCGGAAGGCGCCCAGGAACAGCTTGAGCGACTTGGATTCGACGATCGTCTCGCCCGGCGCATAGTCGATCACCAGATGCGCGAAGTCGGGCTGGCCCGTCACCGGGCAGAGCGAGGTGAATTCGGGCGCGGTGAAGCGCACCAGATAGGGGCGGCCGGGGCGCGGATTGGCGACATAGTCGAGCACCGCCGCCTCGGGACTGGCGGGGAGCGGGCTGGTCTGGCCGAGATGGGTGAGGCTCATGCCCCGCACCTAGGATCGCCGCGGTCGCTTCGCAATCCTCGACGACGCGCCGAGGCGGCCCTATGCGGAACCCGAAGGAGCAGGACATGGATGATCTGGTGACGGTCGACTGGTTGGCGCGGCGGCTGGACGATCCCGGCCTGATCGTGCTCGACGCGACCTATCTGCCGTTCGAGCCCGATCGCGATGCCGCGGCGGAGTTTCGCGCGGGCCACATTCCCGGCGCGCGCTTCCTCGATCTGGCGACGCTGGCCGACACCGACGACCCGCGCCCGACGATGGCGCCGACGCTCGCGCAATTCCGCGCCCGCATGGCGGCGCTCGGCGTCACGCGCGACGACCGCATCATCCTGTATGACGATTCGCCGCACCGCACGTCCGCGCGGGCGTGGTGGGTGATGCGGCTGTTCGGCGTCGAGCGGCTGGCGATCCTCGATGGCGGCGCCGCGGCATGGCGCGCGGCAGGCCAGCCGCTCGAGCGCGGCGAGCGTAGCCCCGTGGCGATCCCGGAGGAGCGCACGGGCTTCGTCGCGCGCGACGATCGCGCGATCCGCAATCTCGCGCAGGTGCGCGCGCTCGTCGACGATCCCACCGAGCAGCTCGTCGATGCGCGCGGGGCGCCGCGCTTCTCGGGCGCCGAGGCCGATCCGCGTCCGGGCATCGCGCCGGGCCACATCCCCGGCTCGGTCAACCTGCCCTACGCCCGGCTGTTCGAGGCGGACGGCCGATGGAAGAAGGGCGACGCGCTCGCCCAATTGTTCGAAAGCGCGGGCGTCGATCCCGCACGGCCGCTGGTCTTCACCTGCGGATCGGGGATCACCGCCGCCGGGCTGTTCTTCGCCGCGCATCTGCTCGGGCGCGACGATAGCGCGCTCTACGACGGATCGTGGAGCGAATGGGGCGCCGATCCCGCCACCCCCAAGGCGACCGCATGAGCGCGCCCGAGGACGGTCACGACATGCGCGACGAAACCCGGCTGGCGTCGGCGGGTCGGCGGCCCGAATGGACCGGGCCGATCGTCAACACGCCCGTCCACCGTGCCTCGACGATCCTGTTCGAGGATTGCGCCGCGCTCAGGCGCGGTGCCGCGCGCAATGCCGATGGCGACTTTCATTATGGCCGTCGCGGCACGCCGACCCAATGGTCGCTCGCCGAGGCGCTGACCGCGCTCGAGCCGGGTGCCGCGGGCACGATGCTCTATCCGTCCGGGGTCGCCGCGATCGCCTGCGCGCTGCTGTCGGTGCTCAAGAGCGGCGACGAGCTGCTGATGGTCGACAGCGTCTATGGGCCGACGCGCGGCTTTTGCGACCAGGTGCTGGCGCAGATGGGGATCGCGACGCGCTATTATGATCCGCTGATCGGGGCGGGCATCGCCGCGCTGATCGGCGAGCGCACCCGGGCGGTCTTCCTCGAAAGCCCCGGCAGCCTGACCTTCGAGGTGCAGGACGTGCCCGCGATCGTCGACGCGGCGAAGGCGCGGGGGCTGGTCACGCTGCTCGACAATACCTGGGCGACGCCTTTGTTCTTTCCCGCGATCGCCGCCGGGATCGATCTCGCGATCCTCGCCTGCACCAAATATGTCGTCGGCCATTCGGATGCGATGCTGGGATCGGTCACCGCGACGCCCGCTGTCTATCCTGGCTTGCGCCGGACGACGCAGCTGTTCGGCCAGCACGTCTCGCCCGACGACGCCTTTCTGGCCAGCCGCGGTCTGCGAACGCTCGCGGTCCGCCTCAAGGCGCACGAGGCCGGCGCGCTGGCGGTGGCGCGCTGGCTGGCGGCGCGGCCCGAGGTGGCGCGCGTGCTGCATCCCGCGCTTCCCGCCTGCCCCGGCCACGACGCCTGGGCGCGCGATTTCAGGGGCGCGTCCGGACTGTTCGGCTTCGTCCTCGACGGCGGCGGCGAGGCGGCGCGCGCCGCATTGATCGACGGCCTCGCGCATTTCGGCATCGGCTATAGCTGGGGCGGGTTTGAGAGCCTGGCGCTACCGGTCGATCCCGCCGGATTGCGCACCGCAACGCGCTGGCAGGCGGAAGGCCCGGTGGTGCGGCTGCACATCGGGCTCGAGCATCCCGACGACCTGATCGCCGATCTCGATCGCGGGCTGGCACGCTATCGGGCGGTGCGCGACGCATAGAAAAGGGGCGTCGGATCGCGCCGACGCCCCCCCTTTTTCGAAGGTGCTGCGATCAGAAGCTGGCGGTGATCGATCCGACCAGCACCGACTTGGCGGCGCGGTGGAAATCGCGATCGAGCAGCGACGTGTCGTGCTTCGAGATGTTGGTGCCCACCACCGACAGATCGAACGCCAGCGCTTTCCACTTGTAGGTCGCGCCGACGGTGTAGTCGAAATACTGCTTCACGCCGCCGTTGGTGAAATAGTCGAAGCCGCCGGCGGTGTGGCCGAGGTGGCTGTGGAACGACACCGGGAAGTTGGTCGGCGCGAAGCCCAGCTCGCCGTAGAGATAGACGTTGTAGTGCGTCGCGGTGTTCCAGTTCTTGAAGTAGCTCTGGTCCGGTGCCCAGTTGACGCCCGCCTTCGCGGTGATCGGGCCATAGGCCTTGGAGACGTCGCCATAGACCTCGAAATAGCTCTCCGAGATGCCGACCGCGTGCGCGCTGCCCGGATAGATGTAGCCGTAGAGGCCGCCATCGAGCGTGAAGCCGTCGACCGTCTTCGAATAGCCGCCATAGACGTCGATCTCGGTGCCGCCGAGATTGACCGCATTGTTCGCGGTCGCGCTCGAGCCCCAGGTCGAGATGTAGAAGCCCGACGAATTGGTGACGGTGAAGGCACCCTGGATGACGGGCTTGTTGTCCGACTGCGAAATGCCGCGGAAGCGATATTGCGACACGACCGCCGCGCTGCCGGTGACAGTAAAGTCGGGGGTCGGCGCAGCAGGCGCAGCGGCGGCATCGTCGGCGAGCGCGGGGCTGGCGACCAGCATGCCGCCGGCAAGAAGAGTGGAGAGGAACAGAGCCTTGCGCATCTGGAATAGCCTTTCTTGATGTTATTACGCTTATTCCACCCGCGCGCGATGGTGGCCTGCCTCTACTGGGCATCGCTCACCGGATCGCAGCTTCGATTTGGCTAGAATTGACGCGCCGCACAATAACAAAAATGTCGCAAGGGCCGCTTTTGGAGAAATGTTGCACGCGCGCAACAAGCGGCGCGCGCAAGTCTCTGTCGGTCGGCGGGGGGCGATGCCAGAGGTCGACGCCGAAGACGGGCGGGCTGTCGGTTACGGAATCGTCGCGGAGGCGCACGGCACCCGCCACGCGCCGATCGGGGCGCGCGGGGCGTCGCGCGGGTATCACCGTCCCGTGGGACGGCGAACGGCTATTGTGGCGTCGTCGCGGTGGTGTTGCCGCTATTGCCCGCGGGCGCGGCGATGATGTCCTTGGTCGCGGTGCCCTTGTCGACGACGTTGGTCGAGGGCGAGCCGGCGGCCGAGCGGATGCCCGCATCGGGGGCGCCGCCGGCGGTGTCGATCAGGCCCTGCTGGCCGGGGGTGAGCTGCGCCTGCCCGCCGAACATCGCGGCGAGCGCCTGCGCGGACGGGTTGGCCTCCTGCGGGCGCGGCGCGCCGGGCTTGGGCGGGCGCAGCGAGAAATCGGGGGGGATCACCAGCGGCGGCGAGCGCGTCACCGCGAACTCGTTGGGCGAGTTGCGATTGCCGAATCCCGTCGCCTTGGAACTCTTGCACCCGCCGAGCGCGCCGAGCGCCGCCACCGTCGCGATGAGACCGATCGTTTTACGCATGCAGATCCTCCGAGGCGGGTGTGCGGACGAAGAGCGCGCGCAGCACCAGCAGCAATACGCCGATCGTAATAGCGGCATCGGCGACGTTGAACACCAGGAAAGGATGCATGTCGCCGAAATGCAGGTCGAGAAAGTCGGCGACATAGCCGAGCCGCACGCGGTCGGTGATGTTGCCCGCGGCGCCGCCCAGCACCAGCCCCAGCGCGCCCGCGTCGAGCCGGTTGTGCTCGCGCCACAGCCAGAACACGACCGCGACCGCGATTCCCGCGGTCAGCAGCACCAGCAGCCAGCGTTCGGTGACGCTGTCGGCGGTGAGGAAGCCCATCGAGATGCCGTGATTTTCCACCCATACGAAGCGGAAGATCGGCAGCAGGTCGATCTCGAGCCGCCCGGGCAGATCGAGCGCGTGGACGATCAGCGCCTTGATCGCCTGGTCGAGGCCGAACACCAGCGCGGCGACGCCGAGCCCCAGCCGGCGGATCGCGACGGCGTCGTAGAAGCGCTTAGCCATGCACCATGTCCTCGCAGCGGTCGCACAGGTCGCCGTCGGTCTCGACCTCGGGCAGATGCCGCCAGCAGCGTCCGCATTTGTGCCAGTCGGTGGTGTGGACGATCACCGTCTCGTGCGCGGTGGTCTCGAGCTGGACGTCGGCGACGATGAACAGCTCGGCGAGCTCGGAGGGAGTCGCGGTGGGCCGCTGCGGCGATCCGATCGCCACCCGGGCGGCGAGCGACGAGCCGATCGCCTTGGCCTTGCGCATCGGCTCGATCTCTGCCGAGACCAGCAGGCGCAGGCGGCGCAGCGTGTCCCACCGGTCGGCGAGCTCGGCGTCGAGCCACAGCTCGTCGACCTCGGGCCAGGTCAGCAGATGCACCGATCCGGCTTGCGGGAAGCGCGTGCTCCAGGTCTCCTCGGCGGTGAAGCAGAGGATCGGGGCGGCATAGCGCACCAGCGCGTGGAACAGCGTGTCGAGCACGGTGCGATAGGCGCGCCGCGTCAGCGATCCCTCGGGCCGCGCCGGGCCGACATCGCAATAGAGCACGTCCTTGCGGATATCGAAGTAGAAAGCCGAGAGATCGGCATTGGCGAAGTCGCTGAGCGCGCGCGCGTAGCGGTTGAACTCATAGGCCTCCGCCGCCGCGCGCAGCTCGACGTCGAGCGCCGAGAGCAGGTGGAGCACATAGGCCTCGAGCTCGGGCATGTCGGCGACGGCAACGCGCTCGTCTTCCGAGAAGCCGTCGAGCGCGCCGAGCAGGTAACGGAAGGTGTTGCGCAGCTTGCGATAGCCGTCCGAGGTGGTGGCGAGCACCTCCTTGCCGATGCGGACGTCCTCGAAATAGTCGGTCGAGGCGACCCACAGCCGCAATATGTCCGCGCCACTCTCGCCGATGATCTTCAAGGGATCGACGACGTTGCCGATCGACTTGGACATCTTGCGGCCCTGCCCGTCGAGCGCGAAGCCGTGCGTCAGCACCGCCTCATAGGGCGCGACGCCGCGCGTGCCGCAGCTCTCGAGCAGCGAGGACTGGAACCAGCCGCGATGCTGATCCGAACCCTCGAGATAGAGGTTCGCACGCACGCCCTCGCCGTAGCGCGCCTCGATCACGAAGGCGTGCGTCGAGCCGCTGTCGAACCACACGTCGAGGATGTCGCTGACCGGCTGCCACTGCGCGGCGTCGTGATCGGGGCCGAGCAGCGCGGCATGGTCGGCGGTGAACCAGGCGTCGGCGCCGCCCTGCTCGAACGCCGCGACGATGCGCGCGTTGACCGCCGGGTCGTTGAGATAGGCGCCCGTCCTGGGATCGAGATAGAGCGCGATCGGCACGCCCCAGGCGCGCTGCCGCGAGATCACCCAGTCGGGGCGGCCCGCCACCATCGCACCGATCCGATTGCGCCCCTTCTCGGGGACGAAGCGCGTGCGCGCGATCGCATCGATCGCGAGTTCTCTCAGCGTCGCTCCGTTAGAGCCCTCTCCCTTGAGGGAGAGGGTTGGGAGAGGGTGGCCGACCTCGGGGGTGGGACGCTCGGCTGCGCCGAGTTCCCCCTCACCCCGACCCTCTCCCCGCCGGGGAGAGGGGGATGATGCATCGATCTCGACCGCGATCGGCTTATCCATCGCGATGAACCATTGCGGGGTCGCGCGGAAGATGACTTTCGCCTTGCTCCGCCACGAATGAGGATAGCTGTGCTTATAGTCCGCGCTCGCCGCGAGCAGCGCGCCGGCCTCGCGCAGGTCGCTGCAGATCGGGCCGTCGGGCGCGTTGAGCTTGGGCGCGATCACCGAGCCCTGGCCACCCATCCACGCCCAGTCGGCGCGATATTTGCCGTCGCCCTCGACCGCGAACACCGGATCGATGCCGTGCGCCTTGCAGAGCAGGAAATCGTCCTCGCCATGATCGGGCGCCATGTGGACCAGCCCCGTCCCCGCATCGGTGGTGACGAAGTCGCCGGGCAGGAACGGGCGGGGCCGCAGGAAGAACTCGGCGAGCGGGTGCGACGGATCAAGCCCCTCCCCTTCAGGGGAGGGGTTGGGGTGGGGCGTCCCTTCAGGCGTTGCGTCCGATGGCGAGGCCCCACCCCCGGCCCCTCCCCT
>CAIQHF010000033.1 GCA_903871605.1 uncultured Sphingomonadaceae bacterium | reverse complement strand
GGGGCCCAGGCCCCACTCCGCTGTTCAAACGCCGCGCCCGCCACAGATTCCGGGCCTGGGCCCCGGCTTTCGCCGGGGAACGGTTAGGCGGCAATCCGATCTTCGTCGTCGCGCCGCTCGCCCTTGAGCAGGCGGGCCGGGGCGCCCCGGTAGATCTTGAAGTCGTTGAACGGGTCGGTGACGATCTTGGTCGCCCATACGATCCCGGTCTCGATGTCGCGCTGGACGAACAGCTGGAGCGTACGGAACAGGATCGCGCTGACGCCCAGGCAGAGCCAGCCGATCCCGACATGACGCAGATAGCCAACGAACCCCGCCGGCCGCTCGAGCGTGCCGAACAGGCTCGGCTCGAATGCCAGCACGATCGGCACCGCCGCCCAGATGCTCATCAGCACCCATTTGCGGAACAGATTATAGCCGACCTTCACCTCCTCCTTATAATGGTGCGTGACCTGGTTCTCATGGTCATAGCCCTTGGGCTCGAAGAAGAAGTGGCCGGCCTGGCGGCTGGTCATCGCGACGCCCCAGGCGAGCAGGCTGGCGATCGCGGGATCCTTGAACAGCAGCGCATAGGCGGTGAGGAAGGTGCAGGCGCTGACGAAGTGCAGGCTCTGGTTGACCAGGCTGTGATGATAGAAGCGATGGTCGTCCCAGCGCTGCTCATTGAGCTGTGCGCGGAACCCCGCCGAACCGTCGTCGGCCTCGAACTGCAATTTGCGGAGGGCAGGCATCAGGCGTTCCCTTGCGTCGCGTCGTGCTTGGCGTAGCGGACCAAAGAGAAATGGCCGAGCGGCGGCAGCGCGCGCTTCTCGACCAGCGTCACGTCGCGGCGGTCCTTCGCCCAATCGGTGTAAAGCTCGAAGGGGAAATCGGTGCGGAAGCCGAGCCGGCTGGTGACGGGCATCAGCCCCTTCTCGATCGTCTTGCGGATTCCCGCCTCGGCGCCGACGCGCGTGGTGATGATGATCTCGCCGCCCGGTTTCACGACGCGCGCGAACTCGTCGAGCGCGCGCTCGGGATTGGGCACCGCGGACACGACATATTGCGCGACCACCACGTCGAAGCTGGCATCGGGAAAATCGAGCGCTTCGGCGTCCATCACCGCGATCGCCTCGACATTGGCAAGGCCGAGCTTGCGGACGCGCTGGCGCGCCTTGACCAGCATCGGTTCGGAGATGTCGACGCCGTAGAGGCTGCTCGACGGCGAATAGCCCGGCAGCGAGATGCCGGTGCCGACGCCGACCTCGAGGATGCGGCCGCCGAGCCGCTCGGCGGCCCGGATCGCCGCGGATCGGCCCTGCCGGAACACCGGCCCGAAGACTAGATCATAGACCGGCGCCCAGCGGCCATAGGCCTGGGCGACGCCGTCGGTGCTCATGGGAAGTGCCATCGCTCGCGCTACTCCTGTGCCGGGCGAGCAGCGCGTGACAAGACCGCGCCGCCTATTCGCTGCGGTTTCGCAGTCAAGCGTTTCAGTTCGGCGACAACGGCAAGACGAAGCCGCGACAATGACGTCGTAAGAAAGCTGTCATCGAGACTTCCTCCAATCGTCTTCAAGTCCGATTACAGCAGCCGAACCGGACGGCCCCGCCGTCGCAGACCGGAGCAGCGCATGGCCGTTTCGCCCACGCAGCCGATCACCGCACGCACCGAATCCCGCCCGCGTCGCCCGATCGGGCGCCAGGCGCCGCTTCCCGCCTGGCTTGGCGACACCGAGCCGCGCGACCGCCACGCAGCCCGGCTCCGCTTCCGCACCGTCTGGATCTCGGACACGCATCTCGGCACGCCGGGATGCAATGCCGCGCTGCTGCTCGATTTCCTCAAGTCGATCGAATGCGAGACGCTCTATCTGGTCGGCGACATCGTCGACGGCTGGCAACTGCGCAAGGGCTGGTATTGGCCCGCCGCGCACAACGACGTCGTGCGCTGTGTGCTCAAGATGGCGAAGCGCGGCGCCCGCGTCGTCTATATTCCCGGCAATCACGACGAAGCCTTCCGCGACTTCACCGGCCTCCATTTCGGCGATGTCGAGCTGCTTCCCGAAGACATCCACGTCACCGCCGACGGCCGCCGGCTGCTCGTGCTGCACGGCGACCAATTCGACAATATCGTGCTTTACGCGCGCTGGCTCGCCTTTCTCGGCGACAGTGCCTACACGCTGTTGCTCAAGAGCAACGCCTTGGTCAACGGCGTGCGCAAGCGGTTCGGCCTGCCCTATTGGTCGCTCGCCGCGCACCTCAAGAAGCGCGTCAAGAATGCCGTCGCGTTCATCGGCAAATATGAGGAGGTCGTCGCGCAGGCCGCCGCCGAACGTCAGGTCGAAGGCGTCGTCTGCGGGCATATCCACTCCGCCGAGATCCGCCAGTTCGGCGCGATCACCTATTATAACGACGGCGACTGGGTGGAGAGCTGCACCGCGCTTGTCGAACATGCCGACGGCGCGATGGAGATCCTCGACTGGGCGGAACGCCATCGCGAGGCGGCGATGCGCGAGCGCGCGCTCGCCGCCAAGCCAGCGGCTCCGGTCGCGGTGCCGGCATGAGGATCGAGCTATGAAGATCGCGCTCGTCAGCGACGCCTGGGCGCCGCAGGTCAATGGTGTCGTGCGCACGCTGACCACCACGGTCGCGTGGCTGCGCCGGATCGGGCATGCGGTCGAGACCTTCACGCCCGACCAGTTCGCGACGGTCTCCTGTCCGACCTATCCCGAGATCCGCCTGGCGCTGCTCGCGGGACCGGCGCTCGGTCGGCGGCTCGCCGCATTCGCTCCCGAGGCGGTCCATATCGCGACCGAGGGCCCGCTGGGCTGGGCGGCGCGGCGCTGGTGCCTCGACCGCGGCATGCCGTTCACAACCTCCTTCCACACGCGCTTCCCCGAATATCTGGCGATGCGCACGCATCTCCCCGCGGACTGGTTCTGGCCGCCGGTCAGGCGCTTCCATGCGCCCGCCGCCGCGGTGTTCGCCGCGACGCCGACGCTCGAGGCGGAACTCCACAGGCGCGGCCTGGCGCACACGCATCGCTGGTCACGCGGCGTCGACACCGCGCAGTTCAACCCCGCGGGCCCGTCGCTTGCCGACTATGACGATCTGCCACGTCCGATCCTGCTGCATGTCGGCCGCGTCGCGGTCGAGAAGAATATCGAGGCGTTCCTCCAGCTCGATGTCGCGGGGACGAAGGTGGTGGTGGGCGAGGGGCCGGCGCTGGCGAGCCTGCGCGCGCGCTATCCGCATGTCCGCTTCCTCGGCAGCCTCGCGGGCGAGCGGCTTGCAGCGGCGTATCGCGGCGCCGACCTGCTCGTCTTCCCCAGCCGCACCGATACGTTCGGGCTGGTGATGATCGAGGCTCTGGCGAGCGGCGTACCCGTCGCCGCCTACCCCGTTCCGGGCCCGCTCGACATCCTCGTGACGCCCGGAAGCGGCGTGATGCGCGACGACCTCGCCGAGGCGGCGGTTGCGGCGCTCAGCCTCGATCGCGCCACTTGCGCGCGCATAGGGCAGGGCTATAGCTGGGCGACCTGCACCGCGCAGTTCGCTGCCGGGCTCGTCCGGCACCAGCTGCACATGGCCGCCTGACGACGCGCCGCCGACGTCACCGTCGCCTCCACCGAACTGTCACAAACACTTACTAGCCTCCGCTCAAAGGGAGATTCGCTATGACTGCGACACTCGCGCGCCCGCACGTCTCCGCCAGGCAGGATCTCGACCACGGGCTCGGCCCGGCGGGCAAGATCGGATTTCTCGCCGCGATCGTCGTCGCGATCGGCTACGTCGCCTCGAGCATCTACGCGGACGCGTCGGCCGCGCACGTCCACGCGGTCACCTTTCTGCCGTTCGCGCTGCTGTTCGTCGCGCTGCTGATCGCGCTCGGCTTCGAGTTCGTCAACGGCTTCCACGACACCGCCAATGCGGTCGCGACCGTGATCTACACCAATTCGATGGCGCCGCGCGTCGCGGTCGTCTGGTCCGGCTTCTTCAACTTCCTGGGCGTGCTGCTGTCGACCGGGACGGTCGCGTTCAGCATCGTCTCGCTGCTGCCGGTCGAGCTGATCCTCCAGGTCGGCTCGCACGCCGGCTTCGCGATGGTGTTCGCGCTGCTGATCGCGGCGATCATCTGGAACCTTTCGACCTGGCTGTTCGGTATCCCCAATTCGAGTTCGCACACGCTGATCGGATCGATCATCGGCGTCGGTGTCGCCAACGCGCTGCTCCACGGCCGCAGCGGCACCAGCGGAGTCGAATGGAGCCAGGCCGCGACGATCGGCTATTCGCTGCTGCTCTCGCCGCTGCTCGGTTTCCTCGGCTCGCTGCTGCTGTTCCGCGTGGCGAAACTGCTGATCAAGAACAAGGCGCTGTACGAGGAGCCCAGGGACGGCGCGCCGCCGCCAATGTGGATTCGCGGCCTGCTGATCTTCACCTGCACCGGCGTCAGCTTCGCGCACGGATCGAACGACGGGCAGAAGGGCATGGGGTTGATCATGCTGATCCTGATCGGCACGGTGCCCACCGCTTATGCGCTCAACCGCGCCGTTCCCGTGCAATATAGCGCGCAGTTCCACAGCGATACGGTCGCCGCGCAGACGGTGCTGACGAGGCGTGCCGCCGGTGCCGCCGAGCCGGCCGACGTGCGCGCGGCGGTGACCGCCTTCATTTCCACCAAGAAGCCCGACGCCGCGACGCTCCCGGCGCTCGCCGCGCTGTCGGGCGACATCGACCGGCAGGTCCAGGGCTATGGCGCGCTCGCGCTGGTCCCCGCGGGCGCCACCAAGAACATGCGCAACGACATGTATCTGGCGTCCGAGGCGATCAAGCGGCTGACTGCCGACAAGGCCGCATTCGCGGGCGCGGACGGCAAGGCGCTCGCCGCCTATAAGGGCGATCTCGACAAGGCGACGCGCTTCATCCCGACCTGGGTCAAGGTCGCGGTCGCCTTCGCGCTGGGGCTCGGCACGATGGTCGGGTGGAAGCGGATCGTCGTCACCGTCGGCGAGCGGATCGGCAAGACCCACCTCACCTATGCGCAGGGCGCCTCGGCCGAGATCGTCGCGATGGCGACGATCGGGCTCGCCGACAGCTTCGGCCTGCCGGTCTCGACGACGCATGTGCTGTCCTCGGGCGTCGCCGGGACGATGGCGGCCAACGGATCGGGGCTGCAGGCCGCGACGCTGCGCAACATGGTGATGGCGTGGGTGCTCACCTTGCCCTGCTCGATCCTGATCGCGGGGGTGCTCTACGCGATCTTCTCCGCGCTGTTCTGAGCGGCCGCGATCGCGGCCGCTCAGGGGATGTTGGCGATGCAGGGCGAGACGAACAGCTTGCCCTTCCAGCCGCCGCGGATCGTCAGACCGGCGACGAGAGTCCACATGATCGCGAGCGTCGCGGTCAGCACCGCGCCGATCATGCCGAACAGCGCGAGGTGAAGCGTCGTCCCCAGCCGGAACGTCGCGACGGTATAGACGCCGAGCGGGAAGGTATAACCCCACCAGCCGAGGTTGAACGGCACCCCGGCGCGGAAATAGCGCAGCGTGATGATCGTTGCGAGCAGCAGCCACCACAGGCCGGTGCCCCATAGCAAAAGCCCGCCGACGACGCCGATGCCCTGCGCGACGATTCCGGTCTCGGCCATGCCGTGCGCCGCGAAGATCGCGGGCGCGTCGCCGCCGAGCACGAGCAGCCCGAGCGCGCCCGTACCGATCGGCCCCAAAGCGAGCCAGCTCGACGCCGCCATGCTCTCGTGCGGCAGCCGATGGAGCGCCATGCGCAGCACCAGGATCGACAGGATCCCGAACGCGACGGGCACCGAATAGGCCCACAGGACATAGGAGGTCACCAGCACCGCGAATTGCGCCTGGGCGCCGGCCAGATGCGGTGCCAGCAGCGCGCCGCTGGCGCCCGCCACCTCGGCTGCGACGACGGGCAGCAGCCATACCGCGGTCATGTCGTCGAGCCGGTGCTCCTGCCGCGTGAACATCAGATAGGGGATCGCAACGCCGCAGCCCATCGCCATCGCCACGTCGATCCACCACAGCGCCTCGACGACGGGGATCACGCCCGTGCCCCAGCGCGGCAGCCCGAAGGCGAGCGCGCCGTTGAGCAGCGTCGCCAATCCCATCGGGATCGTGCCGATGAACATCGACACGGTATTGTGCCCGAAAATCCGGCGCGCCTCATGGCCGAACAGGATCCAACGCGCCGCATAGAGGGCGGTGAAGACGAGGAAGAGCAGGATGTCGAACAGCCACAGCGCCGCTCCGACCGGGCGCAGCACCGCACCGATCGCGGGCAGCTGCGGCAGTGCGAGCGCGAGGATGCCCGTGCCCATCGTCGCGGCGAACCAATTCGGGGTGAACTGGCGGATCATCTCACGGGGATGATCGAGATGACCGAGCGGCTTCAGTCCGCGCAGCGTCGCGCCGAGATTGCGCCTGTCGATCATATCGCTTCCTCGCTCGGATCCGCGTCTTGGGGCGGCCGTTCGGACGGCGCGCGCCACAAGCGTCGCGATAGGCCGATCGGATCGCTCCGTCCAACCGTGATCCGCGACGACTGCCGCCGGCACCTCCATCAAGTCGCTGGCGACGGCGCGGGCGACGCGGTATCGCGGGCGTGGAGCTGCGACGCAGGTATGGGCATGGATTGGCTGAGTGAAGCCGGAGAGACCGGACGCCTGATCGCGCAGCGCGACTGGTCGACCACGCCGCTGGGGCCGATCGCCGGGTGGCCGCAATGCCTCAATACCGCGCTCGGCATGGTGCTGTTGTCTCCCGTCCCGATCGTGATGCTCTGGGGCGAGGCGGGCGTGATGCTCTACAACGACGCCTATTCGCTGTTCGCGGGCGGGCGCCACCCCGCGCTGCTCGGATCGAATGTCCGTGAAGGCTGGCCCGAGGTCGCCGACTTCAACGATCATGTGATGAAGGTCGGCCTGGCCGGCGGCACGCTCGCCTATCGCGACCAGGAGCTGACGCTGCATCGCCATGGCCGCCCCGAGCAGGTCTGGATGAACCTCGATTATTCGCCGGTGCTCGACGAGACGGGGCGCCCCGCCGGCGTGATCGCCATCGTCATCGAGACCACCGAGCGCATCGAGGCCGATCGTCGCGCCGCGACCGAGCGCGAGCGGCTGTTTCAGGCGTTCGAGCAGGTGCCGGGCTTCATCATCGCGATGCGCGGCCCGACGCACGTGGTCGAGTTCGTCAACGCGGCGCATCGGCGGGCGTTCGCAAGCAGCGACTGGATCGGCAAGCCGATCCGCGCGTCCTTCGGTCAGGACGAGGGCAAAAGCCTGTTCGCGATGCTCGACCGGGTTTACGCAACCGGCGAACGCGCGGGCGCGACCGCGGCACCGGCGAGCTTCCGCCAACCCAGCGGCGTCGTCGAGGAGCGATTCCTGACCTTCGTGTGCGATGCCATGCGCGATGCGGACGGCGGTATCGTCGGCGTCTTGTGCGAAGGCGCCGACGTCACCGAAGAGCATCTCGCGCAGGAGGCGGTCCGCCGCAGCGAGGCGCGGTTCCGAACCGCGCTCGAGATCGAGACGGTCGGCGCGCTGCAGTTCGACATGGACGGCGTGCTGATCGACGCCAACGACGCCTTCCTGCGGATGAGCGGCTACGACCGCGCCGACCTCGAATCGGGCAGTCTCAGCTGGCGCTCGCTGACCCCGCCCGAATGGATGGCGGAATCGGAACAGGCGTTCGCAGACCTCAAGCGGCACGGCCAGACGACGCCCTATGAGAAGCAATATATCCGTAAGGACGGCACGCGCTGGTGGTCGCTGTTCGCGGCCAAGCTGCTGCCGGACGGGACGGGGTTCGAATTCGTTCTCGACGTCACCGATCGCAAGCAGACCGAAATGGCGCTGCGCGAACAAGGCCGCGTCCTCGAGACGCTGAACCGGACGGGCGCCGCGATTTCGGGCGAGCTCAACCTCGAATCGCTGATCCAGCTGATCACCGATGCCGCGGTCGAGCTGACCGGCGCCAAATTCGGCGCCTATTTCCACAATATAATGGACGAGACGGGCGAGCGGCTCGCGCTCTTCACGCTATCGGGCGCGGCGCGCGAGGCGTTTGCCCCGCTCGGCCGGCCGCGTGCCACCGCGGTGTTCGCGCCGACCTTCCGCAACGAGGGAGTCGTGCGATCCGGCGACATCGTTGCCGATCCGCGCTACGGGCTCTCCGAGCCGCATCGCGGCATGCCCGCAGGCCACCTGCCGGTGCGCAGCTATCTCGCCGTCCCGGTCGTCTCGCGATCGGGCGACGTGCTGGGCGGCCTGCTGTTCGGCCATCCCGAGCCGGCCCAGTTCGACGAGACGCACGAGCGGTTGATCGTCGGCCTCGCCGCGCAGGCCGCGATCGCGATCGATAATGCGCGGCTGTTCCAGGAGTTGCAGGCCGCGCGCGACACGCTCGAGCAGCGCGTCGCGGAGCGGACCGCCGAGCTCTCCGATGCGCATGAGGCGCTGCGTCAGGCCCAGAAGATGGAGGCGGTCGGCCAGCTGACCGGCGGGATCGCGCACGATTTCAACAATCTGCTCACCGGGATCAGCGGCAGCCTCGAGATCATCGAGCGGCGTATCGCGCAGGGCCGCACCGACGGGATCGATCGTTTCCTCGACGGCGCGCGCACTTCGGCGCAGCGCGCCGCCGCGCTGACGCAGCGGCTGCTCGCCTTCTCACGCCGCCAGACGCTCGATCCCAAGCCGATCGACGTCAATCGGCTGGTGTTCGGCATGGAGGAGCTGATCCGCCGCACCGTCGGGCCGGCGATCACGGTCGAGGTCGTCGGCGCGGGCGGTTTGTGGCCGGCGCGCGTCGATGCGGCGCAACTCGAGAGCGCGCTGCTCAATCTCGCGATCAACGCGCGCGACGCGATGCCCGAGGGCGGACGGCTGACGATCGAGACCGCCAACAAATGGCTCGACGAACGCTGGGCGCGATCGCGCGATCTGCCGCCGGGCCAGTATCTGTCGATCTGCGTCAGCGACACGGGCACGGGCATGGCCAAGGACGTCGCCGATCGCATCTTCGATCCCTTCTTCACGACCAAGCCGATCGGGCAGGGGACGGGACTCGGCCTCTCGATGATCCACGGCTTCGTCCGCCAATCGGGCGGGCAGGTCAGGGTCTATACCGAGCCGGGCCAGGGCACGACGATGTGCCTCTATCTGCCGCGCCACGCCGGTGCGCTCGCCGATGAGGCCGAGCCGCGGGCGATGCCGGTCGGCGACGACGGGGCGGGGCGGACGATCCTCGTCATCGACGACGAGCCGACGGTGCGCATGCTGATCGTCGAACTGCTCGACGAGGCGGGCTATACGGTGATCGAGGCCGAGGATGGCCCGGCCGGGCTGAGGAAGCTCGATGCGCTCGGCACGGTCGATCTGCTGATCACCGATGTCGGCCTGCCCGGTGGCATGAACGGGCGGCAGGTGGCGGATGCGGCGCGGATCGGCCGGCCCGATCTCAAGATCCTGTTCGTCACGGGCTTCGCCGAGAATGCCGCGGTGGGCAACGGCCATCTCGATCCGGGCATGGCGGTGGTCACCAAGCCCTTCGTGATGGCGGATCTGTCGCATCGAATCGCCGAGATGCTCGACGCCTGATCATGGACGGGCGGACGGCTCGTCCGCTCAGAATGCGCCGTGCAGCCGCACCGCGAAGACGTTGGCGGGGCCGCGGTCGCGGTTGTAGCCGGGGTTGCCGACGAGCTGATAGTCGAGACTGAGTGCGACGCCCTTGGCCGGCTTCCAGTCGTAATAGGCCTCGCCGATCGCCTCTGCGCCCGGATGCGGCAGCCTCCCGTCGCCGACCAGCACGCCGACCCCGCCCGCATCGAGATAGCGCTGGTGGGTCCTGGTGATGCCGTTGACCACCGCGGCGATGCCGATCGTGTCGCCGGCGCGGCCCCAGCGCTTGCCGTCGATCGCGACGCCCAGCTGCGCGGTGCGATCGATGTCGGTGAAGTCATAGGGCTCGATCTGGCCGTTCGCGAGCCCGGCGCGCGCGAAGACGCCGACGCTGTCGGTCACCGCCTGCTCGATGTCGACGCTGGCGCCGATGCGGGTGCGTCGCGCGCGGACCAGCGCGGTATCGGGCGCAGCGCCGGTCGCGGCGGCGAGCGCGAGCGCATCGTCGAAGCGGCCGAACCGGCCGCGGTTGCGGAAGATGGTGACGCGTACCGCACCGTTGCGGCCAGCAATCTGGTGGCGGTGCTCGATCTCGCCGTCGAGCTGGTACTGGCCGAAGCCGCTCTCCAGTGTCGCGCCGTTGGGAATTTTGGAGAGGTTGAACGCGCCGACGCGTAGCGTCCAAGGCCCCCGATACCATTCGGCCGCGACGCCGGTCGAATAGCCCCAAGCGTCGGCGGCATAGTCGAAGCTGCCCGCATCGACGAGCGACCAGTTGAGAAAGTCGCCGCGTGGGTCGTGCGCATAGGAATTGGCGTCGAACACGTCACCGACGCCAAATTTGCCGATCGTCAGCACGAGGCGATCGGCGGTGCGCATGCCGCCGAGCTGGTTGGCCGCGCCCGCGACCGTCTCGTCCGCGCCGCCGAGATCGATCGTCTGGCGCAGGAAGGCGCGCTGCAAGCGCACATAGGGATATTTCTTGCCGACCTTGTAGGCTTCCGCGCTGGGAAAACCTGCGACCCCCAGCGTGTTGGACAGGCCAAAGCCCTGATCGACCTCGGGATTGGCCCAGATCTCGGCACCCGCCCAGGGCCGCACGCCGATATAGAGCGTCGCGTCGATCGTCTCCTTGCGCTGATGCGGCGTCAGGCTGTTGGCGCCCGCATAGGGCGAGGGGAAGCCCGGCGTGCCCTGCAGCACGAACGTCGCCTGGCCGTGGATCGCATAATCCTGCGCTGGCGCGGGCGCATCGTCGGCGCGGGCGGCAGGTGCGGCGATCGAAATGACAAGCGCCGCCAGCGCGCTGCAGCCGTATCGCATCTTGCAGTCCCCCCTCGATCGCCGCGTCCCGGACAGCGCCGGCCCGCGAATCGGCAGCGCGCTTCTCCCATCGCCAACGGCGCACGCCAAGGGGGATGATGCCGGAATGCGCGATCGAAATCGCGTGTCATCGCGCTGCTATCAAAGCGTCACGCGACTGACCGACAGTCGGCCTACCGGGGCTGCAACGCTGCATAGCAGCATGAATTCAAGGGGTTCGGTATGCGTCTTTCTCGGGCTTCTCTGCTCGCGCTTTCGGCGAGCTTCGCCTTCGGGTTGCCGATCGCCGGCGCGCATGCCGCCGACGCCGCCGCGACCGCCGTCGCGGCCGAACCGGCCGAGCCGGGCGCAGACGCTTCCGATGCCACGCAGAATGCGGCGATCATCGTCACCTCGCGCCGCACGCGATCGGTGGTGACGCTCGAGGGCAAGGAGATCCAGAAGATCCTTCCCGGCATCAGCCCGCTCAAGGCGATCCAGACGCTGCCCGGCGTGACCTTTCTCACCGCCGATCCGTGGGGCAATAACGAGCAGAACATCTCGCTCTACGTCCACGGCTTCAGCGCCGGCCAGCTCGGCTATACGATGGACGGCATCCCGCTCGGCGACCAGACCTACGGCAATTACAACGGCCTCTCGCCGCAGCGCGCGATCATCTCGGAGGATGTCGGCCGCGTCACGCTGGCATCGGGCGCGGGCGATCTCGGCACGGCCTCGACGAGCAATCTCGGCGGCACGATCGACACCTTCTCGAGCGACCCCAAGGCCGAGCGCGGCGCGACCGTCGAGCAGACGTTCGGTAGCTATTCGGCGTTCCGCACCTATGCGCGGATCGACAGCGGCACCTTCGGCAACGGCAACAGCTTCTATGCATCGGGGGTGCGGCAGGATGCCCGGGCCTGGGATTTCGACGGCCATCAGGGCGGCTATCAGGCCGACGCCAAGTTCGTCCACGACGATGCGACGGGCAAACTGACGATCTACGGCGTCTATTCGGACAAGACCGAGCCCAACGAGGACGCCAGCGTCGTCACCACCGCGACGCAGGGCAGCTATCCCTATACGCGCCCGTTCCTCTACCCGAACTTCGCCGCCGCCGAGGCCTATATCCCGAGCGCGCAGAACGGCTATCTGGGCTCGGCGGCGTACCGCGCGGCGGGCTCCAACTATCAGGATTATTACAGCGACGCGCAGCGCACCGACTATCTGGTCTATGCCAAGTATGACTGGAACGTCAGCGATCGGGTCCACTGGTCCAACCAGGCCTATTACCATCATGACGACGGCGTCGGCGTCGTCTCCGGGCCGGTGTCCGCGGCGGGTCTGGTCGGGCTGTTCTCCTGCTATTTCCCGGTCGCGGGGCAGGCCTGCTCGACCTCGGCGCCGGTCACCACCGCGAACCTCGCGCGCATCTCCAACATCTTCGGCGGTTCCGGCCTGGCGACGCGGACGACCGAATATCGGATTGATCGCGAAGGCATCGTCTCGACGCTGCACGTCGATCTCGGCAAGCATCAGATCGAGATCGGCGGCTGGTACGAGCATCAGAGCTCGTCGGCCTATCGTCGCTGGTATGCCGACGACGTCAACAATCCGACCTCGCCCTATACGCGCCCCGCGGATTACGAGACGCCGCTGATCACCCAATATGGCAGCCAGGTGCGCGTCGACGAATATCAGACGCATATCCAGGACAGCTGGCACGTTTTGCCGAACGTGACCGTGCTGGGCGGCTTCAAGAGCACGTTCCAGAACGCCTCGCAGGCGGTGCCGGTCCAGCCGATCCCGGGCTCCTTCTCCAACTCGACCGCGCTGCCGGTCGGCAAGCTAGACACGAGCAAGCCGTTCCTGCCGCAGCTCGGCGCATTGTGGGACGTGACGCCGCACGAGCAGATCTTCGTCAACGCGCAGAAGAATATCCGCCAGTTCCAGACCAGCGCCGCCTCGGGCCTGTCGCCCTTCGCGCTGGGCAGCCAGCAGGTGTTCGACCAGTTCAAGGATTCGGTGAAGCCCGAGACGAGCTGGACCTACGAGATCGGCGCGCGCACGCAGCGTTCGTTCGATCTCGGGCCGATCACCGGCTTCGAGGGGCAGGTCAGCTATTATCATGTCGATTTCAAGAACCGGCTGCTCGCGATCAGCCCGACCGTGGTCATCACCTCGATCCAGAGCGGCGCGGCGATCCTGGAGAATGTCGGCAGCGTGAAGACCGACGGCGTCGACATTGCGGGCACGCTGCATTTCGGCCCGCATTTCTCGCTCTACGACGCGCTGTCCTACAATAACTCACGTTTTCAGGATAATTATACCA
The DNA here is from genome assembly GCA_903871605.1 of uncultured Sphingomonadaceae bacterium. GTDB lineage: Bacteria > Pseudomonadota > Alphaproteobacteria > Sphingomonadales > Sphingomonadaceae > Solisphingomonas. Next base: position 26,227 of record CAIQHF010000033.1, on the reverse strand, counting down.
CCGGCATCGCGCAGACGATCGTGCCGACCAAGGGCAAGAAGGTGCCCGGTTCGCCCGCCTGGCTCGACAAGTTCGTGGCGTCGGTCAATTACGGCATCTTCAACGCCCAACTCGTCGGCGACTATCTCGGCAAGCGCTATGCGACCTATACCAACGATCTCCATGTGCCGGGCTATTTCACCATGGCGGCGCGGCTGGGCGCGACCATCCCGCTCGACAACCGCTTCATCAAGACGCTCGGCGTCAGCCTCAACGTCACCAACCTGACCAACAAGAAGGCGGCGTCGACGCTGTCGATCGGTGCGGCGTCGGGCACCTACAACGCCTTCCCGCTGGCGCCGCGCGAATGGTTCGGTACGCTGCGCTTCGGCTTCTGAGGCGGCAGGATATGCACATGACGCGACGGGAAACGATGGGCGCGGCCGGCGCAGCGCTACTGGCCTCTGCCAGCGGCGCTGCGGTGGGGATCCCGTTGCGCAAGGACGTGCAGGTGTTCGGGCATCGCGGCGCCTCTGCGCTGCGCCCCGAACATACGCTCGCCTCCTATGCCAAGGCGGTCCAGGACGGCGCCGATTTCATCGAGCCCGATCTGGTGATCAGCAAGGACGGGGTGCTGATCATCCGCCACGAAAACAACATCGCCGAGACCACTGACATCGCGCGCCACCCCGAATTCGCTGATCGCAAGACCGAGAAGCTGGTCGACGGCGAACGCCAGCTCGGCTGGTTCGTCGAGGATTTCACGCTCGCCGAACTCAAGACGCTGCGCGCGATCGAGCGGCTGCCCAAGCTGCGCCCGCAGAACGCCGCGTTCGACGGCCGCTTCGATCTGGTCACCTGGCAGGAGATGATCGACTTCGCCGCAGCGGAATCGCTCGCGCGCGGCCGCAAGATCGGGCTGGTGCCCGAACTCAAGCATTCGACCTATTTCGCGGGCGTCGGCATGCCGCTCGAGGATCGTTTCCTGGCGACGCTGGCCGCGCACGACTATACCCGCCGCGCGCCGCTGGTGATCCAGTCGTTCGAGATCGCCAACCTGCGCTATCTGCGCGCCAAGCTCGGCCGCCCCGCCAACATGCGGCTGATGCAGCTCGCCATCGGTGCCGACGCGCGGCCCGCGGATGTGGTCAAGGCGGGCGGCACGCTCACCTACCGGCAGATGATGATGCCCGCGGGCCTCGCCGACATAGCGGGCTATGCCGACATCCTCGCGCCCGATACGCGCAGCATCATCCCGCTCGGCGCCGACGGACGCTTGGCGGCGGTGGCGCCGGTGACCGCGGACGCACACGAGGCCGGCCTGGTGGTGATGCCATGGACCTTCCGTCCGGAGAATTATTTCCTCGCCAAGAATTTCCAGAGCGACGCCGGGCCCGCCGCGCGCAATCCGGCGGGGTCGATCGCCGAAATCCGCGCCTGCGTCGCCGCCGGGATCGACGGCTTCTTCACCGACGACCCCGCGCTCGGGCGGCAGGCGTTGGGTACGGCGGGCTTTGCCGGCGAGCCGCTCTAGCTGGCGGACGGAACCCGCACGGCGAAGCATACGTTTCCGAAACAATCGTCACCGGCGCCACTCTGGCAGGTCGGGAGGTTGCTAGGAGTGTTTCGATGCTGGGAATCATCGCTGCCGTGCTCGTCGTCATGTGGCTGCTGGGCTTTTTCGCCTTTCATGTCGCTGGCGGACTGATCCATATCCTGCTCGTGATCGCGGTGATCATGATCGTGCTTCACTTCATCACCGGGCGCCGCACCGTCTAGTCGGCGACGACGCATGTCGCCGAGCGACGTGACGCACAGCCTGCCGCCGCTCCCCTCGATGGAGCGGCTGCAGGAATTGTGGTTCGAGGCCGCGCGCGTGGGCCGCGACGATATGATCCCCGCGCTGCTCAAGGCGGGCGTGAATATCGAGTGCCGCGATGCGCGCGGTCACAGCGCGCTGGTGCTGGCGAGCTACAACGACCGGCCATCGACGACCGCTCTGCTTCTATTGCATGGCGCGGCGGTCGACGGCGCAGGCGACGAGCGCGGCAACACCGCGCTGATGGGCGTCTGCTTCAAGGGCTACCAACCGATCGCGCGGCTGCTGCTCGATGCGGGTGCCGAGGTCGACCGCCGCAACGGCGTCGGCCAGACCGCGCTGATGATGGCCGCGCTGTTCGGCAAGACCGATATCGTCGACCTGCTGATCGCGGCGGGCGCCGACGTCGGGGCAGTGGATGCGGCGGGCAACAGCGCGGCGTCGGTCGCGCAGGCGCAGGGCAATGCCGCGATGGTGGAGCGGCTCGCGATCGGTGTCGCAGGTTAACGATCGGACATTCAAGCTGGAGACAGGCGAGGCCGGGCACAACGCCCGCGTCCTTCATTGCCCGGGTGTATCCATGATCCAGCGTTTGTCTTCCGCCTGCGCACTCGCGCTGTTCGCCGCGATGCCCGCCTTCGCCCAGAGCGGCCCCGCGATTCCCGATCGCCCGATTGAGCGCAGCGAGGTGATCGCCGGGGTCAGGCAGCAATTCGCCGCGATGGACAGCAATCATGATGGCGTGGTCACCCGCGACGAGTTCGCCGCCTATCGGGCGCAGCAGGCACCGGGCGCGGGCGGCCTGTTCGGGCATGTCGGCGGGCATTGGTTCGATCATGCCGACGTCGATGGCCGGGGCCGCGTGACACTCGCCGAGGCCGAGGCGCATCCGCTCAAGATGTTCGACATGGCCGACACCAACCATGACGGCGTCGTCGATCTCGGCGAACGCAAGACGGCGCTGATGATGATGAGCCTCGCGGGTAAATAACGCGCGGCGGGACCAATCGCGCGCGGAGGGGTTGGAACTCCGCCGGTCTGCTGTCATTCGGCGGTGCGAGACCCATCGTCGAAGGAATGCCTGCCATGAAGACCGCGATCGTCACCGGCGCCACCTCGGGAATTGGCGAAGCAGCGGTCCGCGCCTTCGCGGCAGCAGGATGGCGCGTGATCGGCACGGGCCGCCGCGCCGACCGGCTCGATGCGCTCGCCGAGGAAGTCGGGCACGACCGCTTGCACACGATCGCGTTCGACATTCGCGACGCCGCCGCACGCGAGCGGGCGGTCCATGATCTGCCCGACGGCTTCCGCGACATCGACCTGCTGGTCAACAATGCCGGGCTCGCGCTCGGCACCTCGCCCGCGCAGGACGCCAAGCTCGACGACTGGACGACGATGATCGACACCAACGTCACCGCCTGCGTCGCGATGACGCGGCTGCTGCTGCCCGGGCTCGTCGCGCGCAAGGGCGCGATCATCAATCTGTCGTCGGTCGCGGCGACCTATCCCTATACCGGCGGCAACGTCTACGGCGCGACCAAGGCGTTCGTGCGGCAGTTCAGCCTGGGGCTGCGCTCGGATCTCGCGGGCACCGGTGTGCGCGTCACCTCGATCGAGCCCGGCATGGTCGAGACCGAATTCACCACCGTGCGCACCGGCGACAAGGCGGCGTCGGACAAACTCTATGCCGGCGCGCATCCGATGACCGGTGAGGACATCGCGCAGACCATGTTGTGGGTCGCGAGCCTGCCCGCGCATCTCAACATCAACACGCTCGAGCTGATGCCGGTCAGCCAGTCCTTCGCGGGCTTCCAGGTTTCGCGCACCAGCGAATAACGTCCGTTCGTCCCGGGCGACATCGAGGGACATGGCCAAGCGCTCCGCCCGCCGCACGCACGTCGACTTCGCTCGGGCGAACGGGCAGATTTACACGGTCACGTAGTCACATCGTGACACGCAAGACATGTCATGGCCTGACCTCGCGTCACTGATCGTCCTTCCCGGCGCGCCGCCCTCCCTCCATCTGTGCGTTATCGGACGTACAGCCCAGAAGGAGGATGATTATGTCCACGCAGACCGACACCATTACCAGCCCCGAGCCGGCGCGCGCGCGCGCGGTGTTCTCGACCGAGGACTTCAGTCTGCTCCGCACCGCGGTCCAGCATTATCTCCAGCACATCCAGGACGAGCCGGAATCGGTCAAGTTCAGCAATCTCTACCACCGGCTGGGCCGGCTGGGCTGAACCGCGCGCCGTCATCCCGTTCGAAAACGCCAGGAATCACCATGACCTACCAGACCCACATCATCGACACGACCAAGCTGATCCGCGGCCAGGGCGGCACTTGGGACGGGATCGACGCCGAAGCGGTCGCGCGTATGCGGCTGCAGAACCGTTTCCAGACCGGGCTCGACATCGCGCGCTACACCGCGAAGATCATGCGCGACGACATGGCCGCCTATGATGCCGATCCCGCCAATTACACCCAGTCGCTCGGCTGCTGGCACGGTTTCATCGGCCAGCAGAAGATGATCTCGATCAAGAAGCATTTCGGCACGACCAAGGGGAAATACCTCTATCTGTCGGGCTGGATGGTCGCGGCGCTGCGCTCGGAGTTCGGGCCGCTGCCCGATCAGTCGATGCACGAGAAGACCAGCGTTCCCGCGCTGATCGAGGAGCTCTACACCTTCCTGCGCCAGGCCGATGCGCGCGAGCTCGGCGGCCTGTTCCGCGCGATCGACGCGGCGCGCGAGGCGGGCGACGCCGCCAAGGAAGCCAGGCTGCTCGAGCAGGTCGATGCCTTCCAGACGCACGTCGTGCCGATCATCGCCGACATCGATGCGGGCTTCGGCAACGCCGAGGCGACCTATCTGCTCGCGCGCAAGATGATCGAGGCGGGCGCCTGCGCGCTGCAGATCGAGAACCAGGTCTCCGACGAGAAGCAGTGCGGGCATCAGGACGGCAAGGTCACCGTGCCGCACGAGGATTTCCTCCAGAAGGTCCGCGCCTGCCGCTACGCCTTCCTCGAGCTCGGCATCGAGGACGGGATCATCGTCACGCGCACCGACTCGCTGGGCGCCGGCCTCACCAAGCAGATCGCGGTGTCGAACGAGCCCGGCGATCTCGGCGACCAGTATAACGGCTTCCTCGACTGCGAGGAGGTCACACCCTCGACCGCGCGCAACGGCGACGTGCTGATCAATCGCGACGGCAAGATGCTGCGCCCCAAGCGGCTGCCCAGCAATCTCTACCAGTTCCGCGCCGGGACCGGGGCGGATCGCTGCGTGCTCGATTGCATCACCTCGCTCCAGCATGGCGCCGACCTGCTGTGGATCGAGACCGAGAAGCCGCATATCGAGCAGATCGCCAGCATGGTTGATCGTATCCGCGAGGTCGTGCCCAACGCCAAGCTGGTCTACAACAATTCGCCGTCGTTCAACTGGACGCTCAACTTCCGCCAGCAGGTCTATGATGCTTGGGCGGAGGCGGGTCGCGACGTCTCGGACTATGAGCGCGCCGCGCTGATGAGCGTGATCTACGACACGACCGAACTGGCCAAGGAGGCCGACGAGCGGATCCGTACCTTCCAGAAGGATGCGGCGAAGCGCGCGGGTATCTTCCACCATCTGATCACGCTGCCGACCTATCATACGGCGGCGCTCAGCACCGACAACCTCGCCAAGGAGTATTTCGGCGATGCGGCGATGCTCGGCTATGTCCGTGACGTCCAGCGCAAGGAAATCCGCGAGGGCATCGCCTGCGTCCGCCACCAGAATATGTCGGGATCGGATCTCGGCGACGACCACAAGGAATATTTCGCCGGCGAGGCCGCGCTCAAGGCGGGCGGCGCGCACAACACGATGAACCAGTTCGCATAAAGCGGACGGTCGCAAACCGGAGAGGGTGCGGACGGCCCGGGGCGAACGCCTCGGGCCGCTTCGTTTGCGCGACGGCGCGGCGCAACCAACCGGCCCCGGCTATGTTCAGCGACGACCTGACCCAGCGAAGGCGCCTCCCCGATGATCACGCTCCACCACCTCAATTTCTCGCGCTCGACGCGCGTGCTCTGGCTGCTCGAGGAATTGGGGATCGACTATGATCTGGTCCGCTACGAGCGCACGCCGGGCTTCCGCGCGCCCGAGACGCTCAAGGAGGCGCATCCGCTCGGCAAAGCGCCGGTGCTGCAGGACGACGATCTGACGCTCGCCGAGAGCGCGACGATCCTCGCCTATCTCGCTGAGCGCTACGGCAATGGCCGCTTCATGCCGCCGGCGGGCACCGCGGACGCCGCGATCCACGACGAATGGCTGCAATATGCCGAAAGTTCGGCGGGGCTGCCGATCATGATGACGCTGCTCGGCGGGATGCTGGGCGGGCTGCCCGATCATATCACGCGCTTCACCCAGCCCGAACTCGTCAAGGCGTTCGACCATATCGAGGCGAGGCTCGCCGCCGGCGGCCCCTATCTGATGGGCGAGACCTTCACCATCGCCGACATCCAGCTCGCCTATCTGATCGACGTCGCCGAGTCTTCGGGGATGCTGGGCGAGCATCCGGGATTGAGCCTCTATCTCGTGATGCTCAAATCCCGTCCGGCACTGGTCCGCGCGCTCGAGATCGGCGGCCCGATGCACCCGCGGCGCTAGCTACCTCGTGCTCCCGCGTAGGCAGGAGCAGGTGATCAGCCGCAGCGCTTGCAACTCTGGGCTCCTGCTTTCGCAGGAGCACATGGCCGGTAGAGCGCACATACGGCCTTGAGCGCTTATCTTGCGACGCTCACGTCCCGCCCGGCGCCGGTCCGCGCGCCCGAGATCGGCGGCCCGATGCACCCGCGACGCTAGCTACCTCGTGCTCCTGCGTAGGCAGGAGCCCAGGGATGAGCCGCAACGCCTGCAACTTTAAGATCTTGCTTTCGCACGAGCACATGGGCGGTGGCTCAGCTCAGCGGCAGGCCCAGCCGATCCTCGTCGGTATAGACCTGGAAGCGCGTCAGCACGACCGGGCCGAAGCTGTTGGTGAGCGCGGCATCGGTCGCGTCGCGTCCGCGCGCCATCAGGATGCGGCCGCGCCGCGGGCGGTTGTGGCGCGCGTCGAACGTGTACCATTGCCCGTCGAGATAGGCGTCGAACCACGCCGAAAAATCCATGTCGCCGACGATCGCGGGCAGGTCCATGTCGCCCATATAGCCGGTGCAATAGCGCGCCGGGATGTTCATGCAGCGGCACAGCGCGATCGCGAGATGCGCGAAGTCGCGGCAGACACCTTCGCGTTCCTCATGCGCATCCCAGGCGGTCTTGGTCGGGCGCGCGGTCTGGTAATCGAAGCGGATGCGCTCGTGGACATAGGTGACGATCGCCTGCACGCGCGCCCCGCCCGGCGTCGTCCCGCCGAACAGCGACCAGGCGATCTCGGAGAGCCGATCGGTCTCGCAATAACGGCTGCCGAGCAGATAGACGAGGATCTCGTCGGGCAGTTTTTCGACCGGCACCTGGCGCGCTTGCGGGACGACCGGATCGGGCTCGAACGAATCCTCGATGACGAAGCCGGTCGAGATGGTGATCCCGCCGGTCGGGATGGTCAGCCGCGTGCAGATGTTCCCGAACGCGTCGACATAGTCGTAGATCGGCACGTCGGGCGTGGTCATGATCCGCTGCGCGGTGCGCAGGTCGCGGTTGCGCGAGGGGTGGATGCTGAGATTGGCGAGCAGCGGCACGGGCTGCGTGGTGGTGAAGGCGATATCGTAGCCGGCGCGGATCAACATGGGCGTACCTCGGAGAGTGGGCGACGGGGTGAGGCGCGGCCGATGGGTAGGGAAATCCGGATCAATGCGCAGACGCATCGCAGGCGGTGATCGATCCATAGGGGGCGCCCGGCATCTGGTCGATCGTGTAGCGCACCGCGCGGCAGCCATTGGCGCCGGTGGTCAGGCTGGGCACCGCGTAGCCGCTCAGCGCGCCGTCCTGCCAGCGCTGCGTCGTGCCGGTAGAGAGCGCGTGGTGGATCGCGTCCTTGACCGCCTGCGATTCGAGCGGGACGAAGCCGCCGGGCCCGACCAGCGGCGGCGGTGTCGGCTCGGCCGGCGCCACGGTCCGCGTCTCCGGCGGCGCGGCGATCGTCGCAACCGCGGGTGGGGCGCGATGACCAACCATGACGGTGACCAGGATCGCGACGATCAGCAGCGCGATCAGTGTCACGATGGGCCAGGCGGGACGCTTGCGCATGGCGGAGCGATAGCATGGATCGGGCACGAGGGAATGGCGCACGGCGATTGACGTGGCCGCGCGCTTCGCGGATCGGTGGCCGGGATGATCCCACGCAGACCTGAACGGCGATCCGGCACCGCGCGCATAGGCGCGGCGCTGCTGCTGGCGATGATCGCGGCGGCGGCGGTGCAGCTCGCCGCCTTCTGGCCCGGCATCATGATCTGGGATGCGATCCGCCAATATCGCCAGTCGCTGAGCGGCGTCTATGACGATTGGCATCCGCCCGCGATGAACTGGCTGTGGCGGCAATTGCTGCCGATCCACGGTGGCCCGGCGCCGATGCTGGTGCTGCAGGCGCTGCTCTATTGGGGCGGCTTCGTGCTGCTCGCGGCAACGGCATTGCGCGCCGGGCGCCACTGGTTGGCGGTGGCGATCGTCGCCTGCGCGCTGTTGCCGATCCCGTTCGTGCTGACGGGCGCGGTGCTCAAGGACAGTCTGATGGCGGGCGCGCTGCTGTTCGCCGGCGGGCTGATCGCGTGGCGACGCGCGGACGAGTGGCCGCTTAGGATCGTCGCGATCCTGCTGCTCGTCGCCGCGGCGACGTTGCGCTTCAACGCGGTGCCCGCCTGCCTGCCGCTGTTCGTCATGGCACTGCCCGCCGCGTGGCGGCGGACATGGCGGAGGCTGGCCCTGGCGACGGCGATCGCCGCGATCCCGCTGGTGCTGGCGATGCCGATCGCCAACCGGCTGCTCGACGCGCAGCGCAGCGGGGTCGAGCTGTCGCTGGTGATCTACGATCTCGGCGGGATCGGGAAATTCGCCGGCGTCGATACCTTCCCGCCGGTTGGCGTCGCCGATCCGGTCGCGGTCAACGCGCAGTGCTACAAGCCGGTCTCGTGGGATGCCTATGCCTGGTGGGGCCCCGAGCCGTGCCCGATCGGCTTCACCAACCTCCAGCCCGCCTTCGCCGCGCGGCATCTCGATCCCTATGCGCTGTGGGCGACCGCGATCGCCGCACACCCGCTCGCCTATGCCGAGCACCGGCTCGCGCATTTCAACAACAACAGCCGCTTCCTCGTCCACGATGCCGACCTGCCGACGCTCTCGCTGCAGACCGATCCCAATCCGTGGAGTTTCCAGCGCGCGCCCAGCGCGCTGCGCGACACGCTCGGCGCAATCGCGATTGGGAGCAGCCATACGCCGCTCGGCTGGCCGATCTGCTGGCTGGCGCTGGGGCTCGGCACATTGTGGCTGGCCTGGCGGCAGGCGGAGCGGACGATCGCGCTGCCGCTGGCGCTCTCTGCGTGGCTGTACGGGATGAGCTATCTGCCGCTCAGCGTCGCCTCCGAGGTGCGCTATCATTTCTGGACCGCGACGGGGATCGCGCTCGCCACCGTCATCGTGCTGGCCGATGCGCGTTCGATACCGAAACGCCGGCTGGCGCTCGCATTCGTGCCGCTGCTGCTCGTCACCCTCCTGTGCGTCGCCGCGCGTATCTGATCGCCCGAAGGATTCCATGCCCCAGACCCCCGACGCGCCATCCTCCGAGCTCCAGCAGACGATCGAAGGCCGGCGCCTCGCCGATCCCGCATGGCAGCGCTGGGGGCCGTATCTCGCCGAGCGGCAATGGGGAACGGTGCGCGAGGATTACAGCGCCGGGGGCGACGCATGGGAATATTTCCCGCACGATCACGCGCGCTCGCGCGCCTATCGATGGAGCGAGGACGGCATCGCCGGCTATAGTGACGACAGGCAGGACTGGTGCCTCGCGCTCGCGCTGTGGAACGGGCGCGATCCGATCCTCAAGGAGCGCATGTTCGGGCTCACCAACGAGGAGGGCAATCACGGCGAGGACGTCAAGGAGCTCTATTGGTATCTCGATGGCGTGCCGACGCACAGCTATATGCGGATGCTCTACAAATATCCGCAGGGGGCATTCCCCTATGACGACCTCGTCGAGGAGAATGGCCGCCGCAAGGGCCGCAATCTCCCCGAATATGAGCTGGTCGATACCGGCCTGTTCGACGAGCGCCGCTATTTCGACGTCGCGGTCGACTATGCCAAGGCGGCGCCCGACGACATATTGATGCGGGTGACGATCGACAATCGCGGGCCCGATGCCGCGCCGCTCCACGTCCTGCCGCATCTGTGGGCGCGCAACAGCTGGTCATGGGACGTCGGCGCGCCGCGGCCGTCGCTTGCGCCCGCTGCCGACGGATGCGTGGATGCGACGCGCGAAGGCGACGTCGCGCGTCGGTTCGCGGCGCTGCAGGCGACCGAGTGGCTGTTCTGCGACAACGACACCAACGAACAGCGGCTGTTCGGCCGGCCCAATGCGGGGCTGGTCAAGGACGGCATCAACGATCGCGTCGTCGGCGGCGATCTGTCGGCGGTCGGCGCCAGCGGCACCAAATGCGCCGCCTGGACCCGGCTCGATGTCGCGCCCGGCGAGACCGTCACGCTGCGCTTCCGCTTTTCGCCGTCGTCCGCCTCAACGCTCGACGTCGCCGGCTTCGATGCGGTCTTCGCCGACCGTATCGCCGAGGCCGACGCCTTCTACGCGACGCTCCAGCGGGGCATCGCCGATGCCGACCAGCGGCTGGTGCAGCGCCAGGCGCTCGCGGGCATGCTGTGGTCGAAGCAATATTATGCGTTCAACGTGCGCCGCTGGCTGGCGGGCGACCCGACCCAGCCGCCGCCACCGCCGGAGCGCCGCATGGGGCGCGACGGCAATTGGCAGCATCTCGACAATGCCGACATCATCTCGATGCCCGATACCTGGGAATATCCCTGGTACGCCTCGTGGGATCTCGCCTTCCACTGCGTCACCTTCGCGCTAATCGACCCCGCCTTCGCCAAGCGCCAGCTGCTGCTGCTCACCGACGAGCGCTATATGAGCCCCAACGGCCAGCTGCCCGCCTATGAATGGGCGTTCGGCGACGTCAATCCGCCCGTCCAGGCATGGGCGGCGCTGCAAATCTACCGGATGGAGACCGCGGCGACAGGGCAGGGCGATCGCGCCTTCCTCGAGCGGATGATGCACAAGCTGATGCTCAACTTCACCTGGTGGGTGAACCGGCAGGATCCCGATGGCCGCAACGTCTTCCAGGGCGGCTTTTTGGGGCTCGACAATATCGGTGTGTTCGATCGCTCGAAGCCGCTGCCGACCGGCGGGCACATCAGCCAGGCCGACGGCACCGCGTGGATGGCGATGTACGCGCTTGATCTGATGCGGATGGCGCTCGAACTGGCGGTCGACAATATGGTCTATGAGGATATCGCGACCAAATATTTCGAGCATTTCCTGCTGATCGCGCAGGCCATGACCGATCTTGGCGACGAGGACGACGACACCGACGAGAGCAAGACGGGGCTGTGGGACGAGCAGGACGGCTTCTATTACGACATGCTCGATCTCGACGACGGAACGCGCGTGCCGCTGCGCGTGCGCTCGCTGGTCGGGCTGATCCCGCTATGCGCGGTCGCGGTGCTGAGCGGGCGCGCCGCCGAAAGCCATCCCGCCTTCACCGCGCGGCTGCGGTGGCTGCTGTCGCATCGCCCCGATCTGGCGAAGCTCGTGTCGCGGTGGAACGAACCCGGCAAGGAGGGGCGAATGCTGCTCTCGCTGCTGCGCGCGACGCGGATGACGCGGCTGCTCGAGCGGATGCTCGATCCGGGCGAGTTCTTCTCCGATCACGGCGTCCGCTCGGTCTCGAAGGTCCATGCGGCGGCCCCCTATACCTACGACGCGCACGGCACGCGCTTCTCGGTCGATTACGAGCCGGGCGAATCGACCACCGCGATGTTCGGCGGCAATTCGAACTGGCGTGGGCCGGTGTGGATGCCGATCAACTATCTGCTGATCGAGGCGCTGTACGAATTCGAGGCCTTCTACGGCAAGGACATCGTCATCGAGCTGCCGACCGGATCGGGTAACGACACCTCGCTCGCCGAGGTCGCCGGCGAATTGTCGCGGCGACTGACCGGGCTGTTCCTGCGCGATGCCGAGGGGCGGCGGCCGGTGCTCGGCGCGAGCGCGCTGCTTCAGGACGATCCGCATTTCCGCGACCTCGTGCCCTTTCACGAATATTTCCACGGCGAGACCGGGGCGGGGCTGGGCGCTGCGCACCAGACCGGGTGGACGGGGCTGGTCGCGCTGCTGCTCCAGCCGCGCAAGGCGGCGGAATAGCGGGGCGTTCGCCCCAAACGCGCCGTGTTCCTGCGCGGGCAGGAGCCCAGGATTGCAGGCGCCGCGCTTGCTTCCCCTGGGCTCCCCCCTTACGCGGAAGCACCGAAAACTCAGAACAGCGACCCCACCAGCCGCGCGAGATTTTCGAGCAGCTTCTGCACCATCGGGCGCTGGCGCCACGTATCGAGCGCAATCTCGTCGCTCTTGTCGAGATAGGCGCGCTGGATCGCCTCGAGCGACGCCACCGCCGGCGCGTCGTAGAGCAACAGGCTCGCCTCCTCGTTGAGCTGGAATGAGCGCAGGTCGACATTGCTCGATCCGATGATCGCGAGCCGCCCGTCGATGCTGACATTCTTGGCGTGGAGCAGAAAGTCGCGGAATAGGTGGATGCGCACGCCTGCCTTGAGCAGATCGTCATAGTAAGAGCGCTGCGCGAGGTTGACGAGCCGCTGGTCGACCACCTCGGAGAGCACCAGATGCACCGCGACGCCGCGCGCGACCGCGGTGCGCATCGCGCCGAGCACGTCCTCGTCGGGGATGAAATAGGGCGTCGCCATGATGATGTGCTCGCGCGCCTGATGCGCCTGCCAGACGAGCAACGTCTCGAAGCCCTCCAGCGGATAGTCCGATCCGCTCGGCAGCATCTGCGCCTGCGTGTCGCCCGCGGCTGGCGGGATCTCGATTGCGGATTCGGGGATCGTGTTGGTCTCGAGGCACCAGTCCGCGCGGATCACCGCCTCGATCTCGGCGACCACCGGCCCGACGACGCGCACCACCAGCTCGCGGTTGACGACGCCCGGGCGGAAATTCTTGGAGACGATATTCTGCGATCCCGCATAGCCGATGCGGCCGTCGATCGTGAACAGCTTGCGGTGGTTGCGCATGTCGCGCCGCGTGCGTCGCTTGGTGAGGCGGAAGGGCAGCGCCTCGACCACCTCGACGCCGGCCGCGCGCAGCAGCGTCATCGTGCCCTTGGTCCATTTGTGCGACCCGACCGGATCGAGCATCACCCGGCACGCGACGCTGCGCTTGACCGCGCGGGCGAGTGCTGCGGCGACCTTCCGTCCGACGTCGTCGTCGGCGAAGATATAGACGAGCAGGCGGACATGATGGCGGGCCGCGTCGATATCCTCGACCAGCCTCGCGATCACGCCGTCATAATCGTCGATCAGCTCGATCCGGTTGCCGCCGGTCGCGGGCAGATAGCCGAGCGTGCGGGCGAGCGCGGCGATCGGCTCGGCCTGGCCGCAGTCGGCGGGTGCCGCGGCGCGCAGCCGGTCGCCGAGCGCGTCGAAGAAGGGACGCAGCTCGCGGAAACGCTGGGTCCGCCATTTCGGGAAGCGCGGGCTGCCGATCGCGAAGAACAGCAGTAGTCCGGGCACCGGCAGGAAGAAGATCAGCAAGAGCCAGCCGCGCGCGGCGGCGGGCGGGCGGCGCAGCGGCACCACCGCGATCGCGGCGATGCGGATCAACCATTCGAGAATATAATAAGCGGTTTCCGCGCTGCTGCTCGATATCGACATCGCAGCGGTCGTAGCGACAACGACGGCCGAGGAACATGGCGTTCGACATCGAAGGGCGGTCGATCACCGTGCAATGTCCCTGAACGGATAGTCCGCGTGCCGCGACAGACGGAGAATATCGATCTCGCCAATCTTGCCATGTACGTTCGAGGGGTGGACGAAGTGGATCGTCACCGTCTCCGATTCGAGCATCGTGAGCGCGTCGCGCACGGCGCGGCCGAGCGTCAGCACAGGCCCGAATTCGCTCCAGCCGTTGCGCGTGTCGGCCGTTCTGCGTCGCCGGATCTGGACGGGCGCATACCACAGATCGCCGGTCATTCCCGCCGCGCTTTCGGCGAACCGGATCGCTCTCAATTCCATGTCGAATGCCTTCTCCCCATTGGCCCGATGTCGCCATGCCGCCCCCTCATGTGCCGATCGATCATGCCACCAGCGTCGGCTTGCCGCAGCGCACGCCGTCGATCCGGACGTCGGCCTGGCCGAGATGGACGCCGAGCAGCCCGGTAAGCTGATCGACCAGTGTGTCGAGAACGGGGGCGATCGGGGTCAGCGCGGCGCCGACGACCGAAGCCAGCGGCGACAAGTTTATCCCCAGCCCGAGCAGATTGACCTGCAGATTGAGATTGCCGACCAGCGACGCGACGACGCCTGTCACGGCATCCGGGGTCGACACCGTCCTGACGGTGTTGTTGGCGATGTCCGAGGCCGAGAAGGACACGCGTTGCCAGGCCGTTCCGCCGAGCGCCACCGTCGCCTTGCCCGAGACCGTGGCAAGCGGCGTCGCCGCGATCATCGCGGCGGTCTCCGCCGGCACGGCACCGAAATTGCTGAGCGACGAGGTGTCCACGTTGGCGATCGAGACATGGCCGAGCGAGGGCATGACGTCGAGCGATGCGGTCTCGTTTGCCACCCCGCCGGTGCAGGACAGCGCTGCGAGCTTGGTCTGCGCCTCGGCGAGCTGGACATATACGGGCAGTTGGAGCGACAGCAGCCCGAGCGTCGCCGCCCCGCCGATCTGCGAGTTGAGATAAAGCCGTGCCTGCGCGGTGTGGACGATGTAGGAACCGTCCTGCGCCACCGCGAGCCAGGGCGAACTGGCCATGCGCTGGCCGATCGCGAGCGTCAGCGTCGTCGAGGTGAGACCGGGCAGCGAGAGACCGAGATTGAGCGAAAGCTGGCGTGGTCCGCTGGACAGCTCCAACATCTCGCGGAGCACTGAATAGCCGTCGACGTTGATGACGCTTCCTGGCGCGGCATGATCCTCGGACGCGTAGGGGCCGAGATTGATGAGATTGGAGAGCTGGATGGTCGTGCCGGGGACGGTCAGCGCGATCGAGCGGAGCGCCGCGGCAGCCGTCGGGTCGCCGATCACGGCGGCAAGCGCCGACAAAGCCTGCGGCAGCGTCACGGTCGTCGCCAGTATCTGCCCGAAGCTCAGCCCGGTCAGGTTGAGCTGTGTGCCGAGCGCCTGCGAGAAAGCCAATATGTTGACGTTGGCGCCGACCAGCGAATTATAGTCCATCAGCGACAGGTTGATGTTGGTACCCGCGAACGCGGAGAGCAGCGCGTTGGGCAGGCCGCCCTGCACCGATGCCAATCGCGTGCCGATCGAGAAGGCGGCATAATCGATGCGTGCCGCCGTCGCCGTGGTCGCGATCCGGACGGTGCGGTGCCCGGTGAAGATGCCGCTGAAATAGACAGGCACGTCCTGGACCAGCGTGACCGTCGTGGCATTGGCGGGGTTCGCGTTGGCGACGAAACGGGCGGCGGGCGCCAGCGCCGCGTTGGGCGTGTAGCCGCCGGGCGTCAGGACCGACACCTGGGCGGTCTTCGACGCGCTCGATGCGATCGTGCGTTGCGCGGCGCCCGTCTCGTTGCTCGGATTATCCACTGCGGCGAGTGCCGCCGCGTCCGCGGTCCCCTGCAATGACCGCTTGGCGACGTAGAGCGAACCGACATCGACGGCGAGCGCGGTCATGGTGAGAAGCGTCACGAGCGACCCGGCCATGATCATCGTCACGCCGCCGCGCCGATCGTCAAGCAATTTTCCAAGGAAACAAGGGCCGCTGCGGCGGAATGGCATCGTCACAATCCATCCAGTCGGATGACGGCGCTACGCCGAATTACGCTCGCCGGCATTGGCACGAAGCTCAGGTGGAGCAGCGGATCGTTCGACGCATCGTAGCTGACCGCGACGACGACGGTCGTATTGTCGTCATTGACCGAAAACGTCGCGCGCACCGGGTTGAGGACGCCGCCGCGTCGCATATCGGTCTGCGCCGTCGCGATCGCGGTCGCCTGGCGTTCGGTCGCGGTCAGTCCGCTGATCGCCGAGCGCGCGGCATCGTTAGCGGTCTGCTGGATGCTGTGCGCGGTGAAAAACCAGTCGCCGTACGAGATGATCCCCATGATCAGCGTCAGCAGGATCGGGAGCGAAATCGCCATTTCGACGAGCACCGCGCCGCGCTGATTAGCCGCAGAGCATGCGGGCCTCGTTCGATGACGCTGACGGTTGGGATGGGGGAAAATCATCGCGCGACGATAGCGTGTGCTTTCTGAACGGATTTCTTTCGACGTCTGCGGCCGATAATGTGGAATCCGCAGAAAACCGCTTGGATCAATGTCTAATTGCGCGGCCGATCTTTTGGGGTGACTTCGGTATCCAGCGTAAGGATCAGTAAAATGCAGAATCCAGTTTACGTGACTTCTGCAGAAATCGTTCGAAATTTCGGGAGCTGGCAGGACAAGGTCGTGCGCGCGCCCGTCGTGGTGACGAGCCATGGCCGACCGCGCTGCGTGCTTCTCTCGACCGAACTCTACGATTCGATGCGTTCGGAGAGTGGGCCGGCCGACGGCACCAATCGCACCGCGCTCGAGCATGCGGTGCTCACCGAGCGGATGGACGACGGCTTCCTCGCGATGGACTACTCGCTCACCATCGTCTCCGCCAACGCGATCGGCGCGATGATGCTGGCCTGCTCGCGCGAACTGCTCGTGGGCGCTTCGTTGCTCGATGCCTTGCCGGCATTTCGAAATGGGCCGGGCGAATCGCAGCTGCGGCGCACGATCCGCAGCGGCGAGGACGGGCATTTCTTCGCCGCCGGCCCAAATTACGAATTTCGCGTCCACGCTTTTCCCTGGCCTACAGGCGTTGCGCTGACCTTTCGCCGTTCGACCGTCGAGGACGGCACCGAGGAGCGAATGCTGGCCGCCTTGTCGCTCCGTCAGGCGCTGCAGGTGCACGGCGCCATCGGCATGGCCGAGGTTAGCGTGCGCGGCACCTTTGTCAGCGTCGACCCCGCCTTCGCCAGGATCGCAGGCTTTCCGGCGGATCGGCTGGTGGGCAGCCGGCTCGTCGATATCCTCACGTTCAATGATCGCGCCCGTGCGACCGATGCGGTGGAGCGCACGCTGGCGACGCAGGAGCCGAAAACATTCGTCTCGACGCTGCTGCGCGAGGCGGGCGAGCGCCGGACGATCCGCTTCTCGCTGGCGTTGCTGGTAGCCGGCAACAGCGCACGCAGTCTGACGGTCGTCTTAACGCCGGATGCGGGCGAGGCGGCAGGCGCCGACCGACCGACGCAGACGGTTTGAGCGCGGGGTCGTGCCCATGGCCCACCGACGGCGTCGGCCGGCGAAATGACGGGTGGGACAGAGGCGCTGATCAGCCGTTACGGGGCGGCGGCCAGCCTTGCGGCAGTGGTGACGGTTTTTGCGGGCGCCTATCTCGCGCTCGGCGAGAATCGGGCAACGGTGCCGTTGCTCGTCCTCCTCTATGCCGTCGGCGCCGCGGAGATCATCGTGCTGTGCCGCGTGACGATGCCGGGCTGGTTACGCGGCGTGGAGATTCTCTTCATCATCGCTTCGCTGACGACGCTGGCCGCCCGTACCGACGTCTTCGGCCTCCAGCGGGTCGGTGCGGCGATCCCCGATGTCGTGGTCGCCGCTCCTGCCGAGAGGACCGTGGCGGGCGCCCCGGCCAGCGACCCGCGCTACGTTCCTCCGGCGCCCGCCCGCGCGAATGCGGCGAGCGGCGCCAAGGTGGTCTTCGTTCCGAGAAATGCCGGCGACGATGGGTGGGCGCGGATGCTCAACACTGTCTTTGATGGGCGCCTCGGCGGTGCGCAGGCATCGTGGCTGATGATCAGCGGAACCGTTGCCGAAACGCGGATCGGCAGCGATATCAATGTCCAGCTGCGCTGGGACGTCTCTGCCGATGGCCGGTCCGCCCAGTGTGGCAGCACCAGCGCGCTGGGGTCCAGCTATCCGGCGCTGCTGGATCAATTTCGGCGGGACTTTAGCGAGGCGCTGTCGCGTTCGGTCCAGTTGCGGCAGGTCGCCTGCCCATAGCGCGCGCCGGATGCGCCAAATGATGCGGCGATCAGGCGCCGGTCGGATTGGGGTCGCGCCAGGCGCGCTCGAACGGCAGTCGCCAGGCATGCGGCGCGACCAGCTGGTGGATCGATTTCGGGCCCCACGATCCGGGCTGGTAGAGCCGCACCGGCGGCGGCGATTCGAGCAGCGGGATCGAGACTTCCCACAGCCGCTCGATCCCCTCTGCGGTGGTGAACAGCGTGCGGTCGCCGCGCATCGCGTCGAGGATCAGCCGCTCATAGGCCTCGAGCACGTCGCCGATCCGCCCGGTCTCCTGCATCGCGAACTGGAGGCTGAGCTTGTCGAGGCGCATGCCCGGGCCCGGGCGCTTGCCGTAGAAGGACAGCGACATCTTCGAGGCGTCCGCGAGATCGAAGGTGAGGTGATCCGGCCCCTGCGCGCCGACCCCCGAGCCGGCCGGGAACATGCTCTTGGGCGGTTCGCGGAAGGCGATCGAGATCACCCGCTGACCCTCGGCGAGCCGCTTGCCGGTGCGCAGATAGAAGGGCACGCCCGCCCAGCGCCAATTGTCGATCAGGCATTTGAGCGCGATGAACGTCTCGGTCTCGGACTCGGGATCGACGCCCTCTTCCGAACGATAGCCGATATACTGGCCGCGCACGACGTCCTCGGGATCGATCGGCAGCATCGAGCGGAACACCTTGTTCTTCTCCTCGCCGATCGCGCGCGGCTCGAGCGCGGTCGGCGGCTCCATCGCCATGAAGGCGAGGATCTGGAACAGATGCGTGACGACCATGTCGCGATACGCGCCGGTCTGCTCGTAGAAGCCGGTGCGCTTGCCGAGGCCGAGCGTCTCGGGAACGTCGATCTGGACATGATCGATGAAGTTGCGGTTCCAGATCGGCTCGAACAGGCCGTTGGCGAAGCGGAAGGCGAGGATGTTCTGCGCGGGCTCCTTGCCCAGGAAATGGTCGATGCGGAAAATCTGGTCCTCGGAGAAGACCTCGTGCAGCCGCGTGTTGAGGATCACCGCGCTGGTCAGATCGGTGCCGAACGGCTTTTCCATCACCACGCGGGAGCGTTGGACCAGATCGGCCTCGCCGAGCAGGCGCACCGCAGAGAGCGCCGCGCTCGGCGGGACGCTCAGATAATGGAGTCGCTGCGAATGGCTGCCGAGCACCGCCTCGGCGCGCGCGACCGCGCCGCGCAGCGCGTCGGGGCCGGCGGCGAGCGGGACATAATCGAGGATGTCGGCGAACGCCGCCCAGTCCGCCTCGTCGATCTTGCGCGTCGAGAATTCGTCGAGCGCGCCGCGCGCCAGCGTGCGGAAGCTTTCCGCATCGAGCTCGTCGAGCGACAGGCCGACGATCCGGCAGCCGGGAATGAAGCCGCCGCTGACCAGGTGGAACAGCCCGGGCAGCAGCTTGCGCCGCGCGAGGTCGCCGGTCGCGCCGAACAGCGTGACGATCTGCGGATCCTTGGGGCCGACGTCCGGGGATACTTTGGCCATCGTCTCGTCCCTCGTGCAGTCCGCGCTGGCGGGACGTTAGGGGGCTGTGCTGCGATGCGCAAACGCAACCGGAAAGGCGCGATCGGCGCTCATATGCCGCAGCGTTCGAGCACCGCGCGCAGATCCTTGATCGGGGGGAAGACCTCGTTGTTGCGGTCGCCGCCCTGCGCGTCGTGCGCGGCCTGCTCCATCTCGACGATCTCCTTGTCCTCCTTGAAGATGGATTCGGTGAACATCGTGATGAACGGCCACGCCGCGTCGATCAGCAGCGGCACGCCGGGCCGCTTGACCGAGAGATAGCCGAAGGTGCGATTGGTCTTCTGCGCGGAATCGAGCGGGGTGTAGCCGAGCCATACCGACAGCACCGGATCGCCGTCGTCCATCGCGAAGGTCAGCGTCTGATAGGGATAGTCGGTGCGGATCACCATGACGTCCTTGCGCGTGGCCGCGTCGGTTGCGCGCATCATCCCGAGGATCGCGCCTTCGCCGACGCTCGCGCGACCCGACGTCCGATCGAATGTGTAGCGCACCTCCGCCCAGTCGGGCCCGCTGTCGCGGCCGAGGCAGGTCGCCCTGATCATCCCCATCTGACGGCGGTGGAGGAACTGGTGGTTCATGTCGAACAGGTTCTCGTGCATGAACGTATAGTGCGCGGCGACCTCGCGGTTGAGCTCGCGCGTCTTGTAGCCGCGCCTGGCCTTGGCGCCGAGTGCTGCCGGACGGCGCGCCTCGGCGAGCGCGGGATTGCCCGGAAAGACGAAGATCAGCCCGTCGACTTCGTGGACCGGATAGCACTTCACCCCATTGGGCAGTCGCTCGCGGCCGAGATAGGGTACGTCGACGCACGTGCCCGTCTCGTCATAGGCCCAGCCATGATAGCCGCAGCGGACGGTGCAGCCCTTCACCACGCCGTGGCTGAGCGGCACCTGGCGATGCGCGCAGCGATCCTCCAGCGCGAACAGCGTGCCGTCTTTGGAGCGGACCACGACGATCGGCTCGCCGGCATATTTGCGCGCCAGCATCCCGCCCGGCTTGAGCTCGCGGCTCCACGCGATCGGGTACCAATGATCGGGGTGCGCATCGACGCGACGCAGGTCGCGCACCAACGGGAGGATGTCGTCGCGAGCTTCGGCGGATATGAGCATGCTATCGTCCCCGGAGGATTCGCCGAGCCTCGTCAATCGCGGACGATCCGTCAATGAGCGACGCGGCGCGCGGGAATGCGCTTTACATCGCCGACCGGCTTGGACAGGACGGGGTGGGCTCTGCCTGGGGTGGCTTTCGAAAAGGTTATGCGAACATCGTGACGGCCATCGCACACGGCGGAACCGGCATTGCGATCGTCGGCTGCCCCGATTGCGGCACGCGTCAGCGATTGCCCTCCGCGCGTCCCGCCACGGTCACGCACTGCATCACCTGTGACGCGACGATCGAACGCACCCATGGGCGCAGCGTGCCTGCTGCGCTGGCCTGCTCGCTCGCGACGTTGCTGCTGCTGATCCCCGCCAATCTTTCGCTGTTCCTGCGCACCGACGCGCTCGGCGTGTCGCGCAGCAGCCACCTCGCCTCGGCGGCGGGGGCGATGCTGGGCGACGGATTGCCATTGCTGGCGCTGGCCGTGCTGCTGTTCGTCGTCATATTCCCGCTCGTCCGCTTCGCGCTGCTGAGCGCGGTGCTGGGCCTGCTCGCCTATGGCCGCGTCGAGCCCTGGATGGGCCGCGCCTTCCGCTGGTCCAACCGGCTCGAGACCTGGGCGATGCCCGATGTGTTCTTGCTCGGGCTCGCGGTCGCCTATGCGCGGCTTGCGGCCTCGATCGCGGTGCGCGTCGGGCCCGGCGCGATCGCATTCATCGCTGCCGGCGTGCTGTCGCTGGTGGTGCGCGCGACGCTCGACAAGGCGGCGATATGGGAACGGATAGCGCCCGATAGCTGCCCGGCCGATCCGGCGCACGCGATCGAGTGCCAGGATTGCGACCTGCTGCTCCCGCCGCACCGCGAAGGGCAGAGCTGCCCGCGCTGCGCGGCGCCGATCCGCCGCCGCAAGCCACAGAGCATCAGCCGCACGATCGCGCTGACGCTGGCGGCGCTGCTGCTCTACATCCCCGCCAATATCTATCCGCTGGCGACGCTGCCGATCAATTACCAGCCGACCAAATATACCGTGCTCGAAGGCGTGATCGATCTCGTCCATGCCGGGCTGTGGGATCTCGCCATATTGGTGTTCTGCGCGAGCTTCCTGATCCCCTTCCTCAAGCTGGTCGGGATCAGCTGGTGCGTCTGGTCGGTGCTCAGCCGATCGGATCGCCATCTCGTCGCCAAGGCGAGGACCTACCGCGTCGTCGAGGAGATCGGCCGCTGGTCGATGGTGGATCCTTTCGTGATCGGCGCGTTCGTTCCGGTGATGAACTACAATGCGCTGATCTACGGCCGCGCCGAGGCGGCCGCCTTGCCGTTTACCGCAGTGGTGGTGTTGACCATCATCAGCGCCAAGACCTTCGATCCCCGCCTGATGTGGGATGCCGCCGCCAGGAGACGGGTGTGACCGACGACCGCCAAGACGAGGATTTTCCGGAGGCGCGCAGCATCCGCAGCCGCTGGCCCGGGCTGGTGTGGGCGGTGCCGCTCGCCGCGCTGATCATCGTTGCCTTCCTCGGCATCCGTGCGCTGACGCGCCACGGCGTCGACGTGACGGTGACGTTCGGCAATGCCGAGGGGGTCACGCCCGGCAATACCAAGGTGCTCGTCTCGGGGGTCGAGGCGGGCGAGGTCTCGCGCGTCCGCGTCTCGCCCGACACGCATCATGTCGAGGTGACGCTGCGGCTCGATCCCCGCGAGAAGGCGGCGCTCAACACCAACACCAAATTCTGGCTGATCGGCGAGAATCCGTCGATCACCGACATCCAGTCGATCCGCGCCGCGGTCGCCGGGGTGATCATCGCGATGGTGCCGGGCACGGGCGGCACCCCGACGCGCCACTTCACCGGGCTCGATCAGCCGCCGATCATTCCGCCCGATGCCCGCGGCACCGCCTATTATCTGACGGCCGCCGCGGTCGGTTCGCTCCAGCCGGGGGCCGCGGTCAGCTATCATGGCCTGCCGATCGGCAAGATCGTCGACACCGCCCTGGTCGGGCTCGACCGGTTTCGGATGCAGATGTTCATCAACGCGCCCTATGATCGTTACGTCAAGCCGGGCGCCGAATTCTGGACGGGGAGTCCGCTCAAGCTCTCGCTGTCGGGCGCGAGCCTGTCGGCGGGGCTCGCCTCGCCGGCGAGCGTGCTGCAGGGATCGGTGCAGTTCGAGCTGCCGCACGACGCGCGCGCCATGCCGCAGGCGCCCGCGGGCACCAGTTTCACGCTCTATGACGACCAGTCGAGCGCCGAGCAGGGCCCGACCGGACCCGACATCCCCTATCGCCTGATCCTCGCCGGCGCCGCGGGCGACCTGTCGAGCAACTCGACCGTGTCGATGCTGGGCTACACGATCGGCCGGGTGCGCTCGGCCAAGCTGCTCTTCGCGCCCGGCGGCAAGCCCTATACCGAGGCGGTGCTGGCGATCTTCCCGCGCAAGCTCGACATCGACCTGCCCAAGGACGCCCCCGCCGCCACCTGGCGCGAGGCGACCGACCGCGCGGTCTCGCGGCTGCTCGCGCAAGGCTACCGCGCGCATATGGTGCAGTCGCCGCCGCTGGTCGGCGCGCACGTCATCCAGCTCGCGGCGGACCGCGGCACCGGCGCGGCAAGCCTCGGCCACGACGGCGGCGCCTATCCGCTGATCCCGGTCGCCGAGGGCGGCGGCGGCACCGACGATCTGATCGCGAGCGCCAACCAGATCATGGCCAAGATCAACCGCATCCCGCTCGAGCAGATCGGCAACAATCTCAACCGGCTGAGCGGCAATCTCGCGCGGATCAGCGGATCGGGCCAGGTCCGCGACAGCATCGCGCATCTCGACGGCACGCTGAAGCAGCTCGATGCGATCATGGGGCAGGTCAAGCCGCAGATCGGGCCGCTGATGACCAAGCTCAACCAGACCGCCGACGAGCTCCACGGCGCCGCGGCGGCGGCGCGCACCGTGCTCTCGGGCGAGGGGGCGGCACAGGATCGCAGCCTCCCCGATGCGATCCAGCAGATCGACGAGATGTCGCGCTCGATCCGGTCGCTCACCGACTATCTCGGGCGCCACCCCGAGGCGCTGATCCGCGGCAAGGCGAAGGAGAAGAAGTGATGAGGGCCTTGCCTGTGATCGGCCTGGCGGCGCTGGTCGTGCTCGCCGGCTGCACCAGCCCCAAGACGACGCTGCTGACGCTCGACGCATCGCCGCCACCGGCGGACGCGGTGCATGCCGACTATCGCGGCCTGCCGATCGCGGTGCCGGCGGTGCATCTGCCCGTCGCGCTCGACCGCGCCGAGTTCGTCCATCAGGAGAGCGCGGGCGAGGTCAAGGTCGACGATTTCGCACGCTGGACCGCGCCGCTCGGGCTGCTCGCGCGCGACGCGCTGGTGCGGGATCTGACGGCGCGGCTGCCGGCGGGCGCGGTGCTCCCGCCGGGCACCGTGGGCGCCGCGGGCAAGGCGCGGACGCTCGACGTGACGATCCTCGCCTTCCAGGCGGGGCCGGCCGGTGCGACGATGCAGGTCGCGTATCGCGTGGTGCCAGGCGGCGCGGTGCAGCAACTCTCGCTCGCGACACCGGGGGCAGGCGCCGCGCCGGTCCCGACCGCACAGGCGTTCGGCGCGCTGATCGGCGAGCTTGCGGACCGGATCGCAGCGGACATGGCGGGACGGTAGCCTTGCCCCCTCTCCCCGGCGGGGGAGAGGGTGAGGGGGAGCGATGCGCCAGCGTCGCGTCCCGGCTTCGGGATGGGAGACCCTCACCCAACCCTCTCCCGGAGGGAGAGGGCTTTCGGGTCTACCGCGCCAGCGGCGCCAGCAGCCCCGCCATGGGCTCCGTCTGCTCGATCGACGCGGCGAACGTCGGCACGAGACGCACTTTCGCCGCCTGTTCATAGGCATAGCCGAGCCCGAGCAGCCGGGCCTCGCTCCATGCCGGCCCGACGAACGACAGCCCGACCGGCAGCCCGCGAACCGCGCCCATCGGCACGGTCAGATGCGGATAGCCCGCGACCGCGGCGAGGTCGGCGGGTCCGCCGCCGGCGATCTGGTCGCCGTTGACCGCGTCGATCTTCCACGCCGGCGGCATCGTCGGCGCGACCAGCGCGACCACGTTATTGGCGGCGAGCATCGCGTCGATCCCGTCATGTCCCGCCAGCCGCAGCGACAGCGCGCGTGCCGCCAGATAGGCGGGATCCGACAAACCGCTGGTCGCCTCCGCCTTCTCGAAACTGTCTTGCCCGAACAGCGCGAGCTCGCGCGGGTTCGCCCGGTTGAACGCGATCAGCCCGGCAAGCGTGCGCGACGCGACCGCCTTGGGTGTCGTCGCCAGATAGGTGTTCATGTCGGCCTTGAGCTCGGTCAGCAGCACGCTGAGTTCGGCCGGCCCGATCTTGTCGCGATCCTTCATCGCGGCGATGTCGACCAGCGTCGCGCCCTTGCTGTGCAGCACGGCAAGCGCCTGCGCGAACAGCGCGTCGACCGGCGGCGACCAGGGGCCGACGAAGCGCAGCACGCCGATCCGCACGCCGTTGAGCGCATCGGGCTTGAGCGCGGCGAGATAATCGGTCCTGTGCGCGTCCGCCGCCGCGGTCGCGGGATCGGCGGGATCGGTCCCGGCGATCGCCTGCAACACCATGGCGGCGGTGCGGACGTCGCTGGCCATCGGCCCCGCGGTGTCCTGGCTGTGGCTGATCGGGACGATGTGCGTACGGCTGACCAGCCCGACCGTCGGCTTGAGCCCGACGATCCCGTTGAGCGAGGCGGGGCAGGTGATCGAGCCGTCGGTCTCGGTGCCGATCGCGGCGTTGGTCAGCCCTGCCGCGACCGCCGCGGCGCTGCCCGACGACGAGCCGCAGGGGTCGCGATCGAGCGCGAACGGATTGTGCGTCTGCCCGCCGATCGCGCTCCACCCCGAGATCGACGCCGACGAACGCATGTTCGCCCATTCGGACAGGTTGGTCTTGCCGAGGATCACCGCGCCCGCGGCGCGCAGCCGCGCGACCAGCGGCGCGTCGCGGCCGGTGACGTTGGCGGCGAGCGCGAGGCTGCCCGCGGTGGTCGGGAGCGGGCCCCGGGTCTCGATATTGTCCTTGATCAGGATCGGCAGGCCGAACAGCGGCCCGCGCGCCACACGGCTGCGATCGAGCGCGCGCGCCTGGTCGAGCGCCGTCGGGTCGAGCGCCAGCACCGCGTGGATCTGCGGATCGATCTTTTGCACGCGGTCGATCGCGGCCTTCGTGTTGGTCTCGGCATCGGATGCGGCAAGGGCGAGAAGCAGCGCGAGTGCGGGCATGGATTACCTTCCTTTTTGCAAGCGATGCGGGGTGTGGCGGGTCGCGTCAATCGTCGGTGGTCGCCCATCGCTCCCTTGCCGGACGGGGAGGGGCCTCTGCCGCCGCGTCGTCGCCGATTGTCCGGCGCCGGGCGCGCTGCTAGCCCTGATGCAAACAGGAGGCTTATCATGTCCATCGCCCGTCTCGCCGTCGCGTTGCTCGTCGGGAGCAGTCTGTCCGCCGCGGCGTCCGCCGCGCCCGCCGCGTCCGCGGCGTCCGCCG
>CAIQHF010000032.1 GCA_903871605.1 uncultured Sphingomonadaceae bacterium | reverse complement strand
GCAACGCTCCGGCCTTCGCCGGAGCACGGTGTCTTTCAATAATGTGTGCCCCTCACCCTGGCTTGCGGAAGCGCAGGATGAACTGGTCGGTGTGGCCGCGGATCGAGGGATCGAACACGTTGGCGCTGTGCGGGTCGGCGGGGTTGGCGAGCGCCTTCGATTCGCCGTCGAGCACGAAGCCCGCGGCGAGCACCTCCTTCTTGACCAGCGCCTCGTCGATACGGTGCAGCTGCTTCATGCCCGCATCGTCGAGCCCCGGCATCGCGGCATGGTCGAGCACGACGAAGAGGCCGCCGGGCTTGAGTGAGTCGAACACCGCCTTGTCGAGCTGCGCGGCGCCCGCCGCACCCGCGAAGATGTGGACGTCGTGATAATTTTGCGACGTCCAGATCAGGTCGACCTTGGTCGGCAGGTTCAACGAACCGTTCCGGGCGACGACGTCGTGGACGTTGCCGCGGCCGGGCTCGGTCGAGACCGATGCCGGCATCGCATGGCCGCTCTTGGCGAACAGATCGATCATCATCTGCGGCACGTCGGCATAGACCATGCCCTTCGGCCCGACCGCGGCGCTGAACAGCCGCGTGAAATAGCCTTTGCCCGGCATATAGTCGACGATCGTCTGGCCGGGCTTCACCTTCGCGAAGGCGAGCATCTCGGCGGGTTTGCGATCGGCGTCGCGCGCGGTGTCGTCGGCGGGGCGGGCGGGATCGGCGACTGCGGCCGTATAGGACGGTGCGGCGAGCGCGGCGACCGGCAGCGTCATCGCCGCCAGCGCGACGAGCAGGCGGGGGTGTCGGATCATGATGGTCTCTCCCTGTTATCGTTCAGCGGATGCAGCGATCATATCCGCCGTGCTGCACCGTGCCTATCCGCGCCGCGATGCGGTTGCCGTAGCGGCGCACCGCGCCGACCGGCGCCACCGCGCCGCGCACCTTGGGCAGCGGGAACACCGCGACCAGCCGTGCCGCCTCGGTCGCGCTCATCCGGCTGGCGTCGTGGTGGAAGTAGCGCAGCGCGCCGGCGTCGACCCCATAGGTGCCGATCCCGGTCTCGGCGACGTTGAGATACATCTCCATGATCCGGTGCTTGCCCCAGATCGTCTCGATCAGCAGCGTGAACCACGCCTCGAGCCCCTTGCGTAGATAGGAGCGGCCCTGCCAGAGGAAGACGTTCTTGGCGGTCTGCTGGCTGATCGTCGAGCCGCCATGGATGCGTTTCGCGCGCTCGTTATGCTTCATCGCTTGCTGGATCGCGCCGAAATCGAAGCCGTGGTGCGCGCAGAAGCGCGCATCCTCCGCACCGATCGCAGCGCGCGCGACATTCGGGTCGATCCTGGAGAGCGGCATCCACCGCTTGTCGATGCCGCGCCCATCGATCGCGCCCGCGAGCATCGTGAAGGTGACCGGCGGCGGCACGAAGCGATAGATCGCGACCCACAGCACCGAGAGCAGGACGAAGCCGAGGATCGCCTTGAAAAGCCAGCGGAGCAGGCGACCGAGCGTGAAGCGGCGGGGGCGGGTGGCGGTGGCGTCCATCGCGGCGGACGCTAGCGGGGGGCGGGACGTCGGGACAATCCCCCTTCGTCCCGGACCGATCGGGGGGGACGACGAATAAGAAGGATCAGAGGTGCGCGTGGATCCAGCTCGGGCCGGAAAATCTGGCCGGTGCCGAGGACGTGTTCTGCGACGCGACGATGCAAAGGGTCACGATTCCGCCCAACCAAAGAATGCTGGCAATCGCCTTCATGGTGCCGTTCCGCGGTTGAGATGGCCGGGTATGCCGATCGTCACGCTACGCGCCGGAGGTTGCGATTGGATTAACCGTCCATCCATAGGCCGCCGGCGCAAAAAAAAGGGCGCCCGCCAAGGTGACGGACGCCCCATTCTTCAGCCGATCGACCCGATCACGCCATCGCGGGAAGCAGTCCCTTGCCGCCGGCGAGGCGGAGCATCGCCTTCTGCAGCTTGTCGAAGGCGCGGACCTCGATCTGGCGCACCCGCTCGCGCGATACGCCATACACCTGGCTCAGCTCCTCGAGCGTCTTGGGATCGTCGGCAAGCCGGCGCTCGGCCAGGATGTGCTTCTCGCGGTCGTTGAGGTCGTCCATCGCCTCGGTGAGGAGCGCATGACGCTGCCCCTTTTCCTCGTCCTCGGCGAGCAACTCGTCCTGGAGCGGGCCGTTGTCGACCAGCCAGTCCTGCCACGAGCCGTCGCCATCCTCGCGCATCGGCGCGTTGAGCGACGAATCGCCGCCCATCGACATGCGGCGGTTCATCGAGGTCACCTCCTCGGCGGTGACGCCGAGGTCGTGCGCGATCTTGGCGACATGCTCGGGGCGCAGATCGCCATCCTCGAACGCGTCGAGGCGGCTCTTCATCCGGCGAAGGTTGAAGAACAGCTTCTTCTGCGCGGCGGTGGTGCCCATCTTCACCAGGCTCCACGAGCGCAGGATATATTCCTGGATCGAGGCGCGGATCCACCACATCGCATAGGTCGCCAGCCGGAAGCCGCGCTCGGGCTCGAACTTCTTGACGCCCTGCATGAGCCCGATATTGCCCTCCGAGATCAGCTCGGAGGTCGGCAGGCCATAGCCGCGATAGCCCATCGCGATCTTCGCCACGAGGCGCAGATGCGAGGTGACCAGCTTGGATGCGGCCTCGGTGTCGCCATGCTCCTGAAAGCGCTTGGCGAGCATATATTCTTCCTCGGGCGCGAGGATCGGGAAGCGGCGGATTTCCGACATGTAGCGGTTGAGGCTCTGCTCACCGCCCAGCGCCGGAATGGTCGCGGGAGCGCGGGCGCCTGAGGTTCTCTTGGCAACGGCCATGATTATGTCTCCCAGAACGTGGCGGAACGGTTCGACTCGGAAGTCGGTTCCAACTTGCAACCTTTATACAC
The DNA here is from genome assembly GCA_903871605.1 of uncultured Sphingomonadaceae bacterium. Lineage (GTDB taxonomy): Bacteria > Pseudomonadota > Alphaproteobacteria > Sphingomonadales > Sphingomonadaceae > Solisphingomonas. Next base: position 59,165 of record CAIQHF010000032.1, on the reverse strand, counting down.
GAAGCTCGCTTAACAGGTGCTGCATATCGTCAGGAATGCTGCTTTGCAGTGCGATAGTCTGGCTTGTCACCGGGTGGACGAAGCCGAGATGTGCGGCGTGCAACGCCTGTCTCGAAAAGCCCAACTCGCGAAGCAGTGTAGCGTGCCCCGACCGGCCGCGTCCATAGACCGGATCGCCGAGCAGAGCGTGCCCGATCGACGCCATGTGGACGCGAACCTGATGCGTGCGGCCGGTTTCGAGCCGACACTCGACCAGCGCCGCTGCCCGCAGTTTCGTCTCCAGCGCCCAGTGGGTTACAGCGCGGCGTGCATGCGGTGCCTCGACGATCGCCATTTTCTTGCGATCGACAGGCGAGCGGGCGAGCGGGGCGTCGACGGTGCCGCTCAGCCGCAGCGGCACGCCCGCGACGATCGCCTTGTAGCGCCGGTCGATGCTGTGCGCGGCGAATTGTGCCGCGAGGCCTTCGTGCGCGCGGTCATGCTTGGCGGCGACGATCAGCCCCGACGTGTCCTTGTCGATGCGATGCACAATGCCCGGCCGCGCGACCCCGCCGATGCCCGACAATTGGCCCGCGCAATGATGCAGCAGCGCGTTGACCAGTGTGCCGTCGAGATTGCCCGCGGCGGGGTGGACGACCAACCCGGCGGGCTTGTCGACGACGATCAGATGCGCGTCCTCATAGGCGACGACCAGCGGGATGTCCTGCGCCTGCGCCTCGGCGGGCACGGCCTCGGGTACGGTGACGACGAACAGCGTGCCGGCCCGCGCCTTGGCGGACGCGTCGTGGACGAGACGCCCGTCGGCGGCGGCGACCGCCCCCGACGCGATCAGCGCCTTGACGCGCTCGCGCGACATGTCGGGGATCGCGGCGGTCAGCGCGCGATCCAGCCGCCAGCCGTCGGCATCCGCCGGCACCACGGCATCGATGTTGCAAAACCCCCGGATCATCCGCATGCGGATGTGGGAATGGACGCGCGGATTGCAAGCGCGCCGATCGCCGCGATCGTGGCCAACGGCGCCGTCCAGGATCGACGCGAGCGCGGCGGTTGTGCGGCACGCAACGGCGCCGAGCCCGTCCGGCTCGTCGTCGATCGGGCGACAAGCGGTTGCACATGACCTTGGCAATCGCCACAAGGGCCGGGGTTGAAGCGCGTAATGACAAGAGGACGAGGATATGGCGGCAGACGGCATCGAGTTTGCGAGCCTGCTCTGCTCGCGCCTGTGCCATGACCTGCTGTCTCCCGTCGGCGCGCTCAACAACGGCATCGAGCTGCTCGCCGACGAGCATGATCCCGAGATGCGCGCGCGCTGCCTCGATCTGCTGGCGGAAAGCGCACGGGCGTCGGCCAACAAGCTCAAATTCTTCCGCCTGGCGTTCGGCGCGGCCGGCGGCTTCGGCGATTCGGTCGATACGCGCGAGGTGCGCGCCGCGATCGAGGGGCTGTTCGGCGGCGATCGGCGTATCCAGGTCGGCTGGTTGGTGGGCGATGCGACGCTCGGCAAGAGCGCGATCAAGATCTTGCTCAACCTCGCGCTGATCGGTGGCGATGCGCTGGTGCGCGGCGGCCGGCTCGACGTCGGCGTCGAGAACGGCGCGACGTCGACCGAGATCGTCGTGCGCGCCGAAGGGCCGCGGATCGTGCTCGATCCCGAATTGCGCACCGCGCTCACCGGCGGCACCGCACAGGACGCGCTGAGCCCGCGCGCCTCTGCTGCGTGGCTGATCTGGCATCTCGCCGACGAGCGTGGCGGCAGCGTGATGATCTCGGAACCCGAAGACGGCGTGCTGCTGCTCGGCGCGGCGTTGCCGACGGCGGGGTAGCTCCTGTTCGTTACCTGGCGAAGGCCGGGGCCCAGGCCCGGAGCATTTGGCGGGCGCAACGTCCGTACAGCGCCCTGAGGCCCGGGCCCCGGCTTTCGCCGGGGAACGCCTTGCGTTCAACGCCACAAACGCCTTCTTAACCAAATCTGCTCGATAGCGGGTCCGGTATAGCCTGGACCGGAGCCGATGGACGAACTTCTTAGCGAATTCATCGCGGAGACGCGCGAGACGCTGGAGCCGCTGGCGAGCGAGATCGTCGCCTGGGAGATCGCGCCGGACGATCGCGCGCGGCTCGATTCGATCTTTCGCTTCGTCCACACGGTGAAAGGAAGCTGCGGCTTCCTCGATCTGCCGCGGCTCGAACGGTTGAGCCATGCCGCCGAGGGCGCGCTCGCCGAGGTGCGCGACGGCACGCGGCGCGCCGACCGGCAGCTGGTGTCGGGCGTGCTGGCGATCATCGACCGCATCGGCGAACTGGTCGAGGCGCTGGCCGCGAGCGAACCCTATCCCGAAGGCGGCGACGAAGCGCTGATCCTCGCGCTCGAGCCCGGCCATTTGCCCCAGCAGATCGTAGAGACCGCCGAGGCGGCGCTGCCCGCGGCCGCCCCGCGCGCCCCCGCGCGCAGCATCCGCCTGCCGGTCGAGCTGCTCGACCGCATGATGGCGGGTGTCTCCGACATGGTGCTGGCGCGCAACGAGCTGTCGCGGCGGCTGCGCGAGCACGTCGGCAACGGCAATGTCGACACCGCCTTCGAGCGGCTTTCGACCTGCGTCGCCGAGATGCGCGAGGCGATCACGCGGACACGGATGCAGCGCATCGACGGGCTGTTTTCGGCGCTGCCGCGGATGGTTCGCGATCTGTCGAGCGAACTCAACAAGCAGGTCGTTCTGGTGATCGACGGCGGCGATGTCGAGCTCGACCGCGAGATGATCGAGATGATCCGCGATCCGCTGACGCACATCGTGCGCAACGCGATCGATCATGGCATCGAGCTGCCGGCCGAACGCCTCGGCGCGGCCAAGCCGACCGCGGGCACGCTGCGCGTCGATGCGCGCCAATCGGGCAACCAGATCCTCATCGAGGTGGCCGACGATGGTCGCGGCATCGACGACGAGCGGCTTGTCCACAAGGCGATCGCCGCCGGCATCGTGACGCGCGAACGCGCCGCCGTGATGACGCGCGGCGAGCGGCTCGAGCTGATCTTCTCCGCCGGGCTGTCGACCGCCGACCAGGTCACGGCGATCTCGGGACGCGGCGTCGGGATGGATGTCGTGCGCGCCAATGTCGAGCGGATCGGCGGAACCGTCGAGATCGACACCCAGCTCGGCCGGGGCTGCCGGCTGACGCTGCGCGTGCCGATGACGCTGACGATCATTCCCGCGCTCACCTTTTCGGTGGGCGACGAGCTGTTCGCGATCCCGCGCGGCGCGATCGACGAGATCGTGCGCGCGAGCGGTGGCTCGGTCGTCGTCGAACGCGTCGGCAGCGCGCCCGTCGCGCGCATCCGCGGCGAGCGCGTCCCCGTCGTCGAGCTCGGCACGCTGCTCGGCGTGGCGAGCCACATCGCGCCGGCGCGGCAGATACTCGTCGTCGTGCGCGCGTCGAGCGGCGAACGCTACGCGCTCTCGGTCGACAGCGTGCAGGATCATGAGGAGCTGGTCGTCAAGCCGGCCGCCCCCGCGATCATGGCGACCGGCGTCTATGCGGGGACGACCCTGCCCGACAATGGCCGTCCGATGCTGCTCATCAACCCCGCCGGGGTTGCGCATGTCGCCGGCGTGCGCGCGCCCGACGCGGCGATCCCCGCCAGGTCCGACGTCGTCGAAGACGAGGTCGAGACCGTGCCGACGCTGCTGTTCCGCGCGGTCGATGGCGCGACCCGTGCGATCCGGCTCGGCCTGGTCGAGCGGATCGAGGATGTGCCGTCGAGCGCGGTCGCCAATGTCGGCGGCCGGTTGCGGCTGTCGCATGACGGGCGCATCCTGCCGCTGTTCGGCTGCGACGCCATCGTGCCCGACAAATATGATCGTGTGCGCGTGCTGCTGCTCGGCGACGGCACCGCCGAGATCGCCTATGCCATCGCCGCGGTGATCGACATTCATGCGCTCTCGCCCGATTGCCTGCCGAACGCCGAGCCCGGCCCGATCGCCGGCGTGATGCTGGTCGACGACGTCCAGGTCGAGCTGGTCGACTGTTTCTGGCTGTTCGCGCAGGCGGGCGCATCGAATCGGTCGACGCAGCGCCCGCTGTGCCTGCTCGACAATGACGATCCGTGGATGCGCGACGTGCTGCGCCCGATCGTCGAGCAGGCCGGCTATCGGGTCGCCTATAGTGGCGACGCGAGCAATGGCGACGCGAGCGATCGCGAGGCCGCGGTGATGATCCTGTCCGCCGATCGACCCTCGCCCGACATGCGGTCGTCCGCGCCCGTCATCAGGCTGCGTGCCGCAGCCGAGGAAGGCGCCGGTTCGAAGGGCAGCATCTATCGTTACGACCGGCGCGGGCTGATCGCCGCGCTTGCCGCCGCGCAGGGAGGCCGCTGACATGGACGCGCTCAAGCTCATCGCGCGGATCGGCGACCAGCAGATCGCGATATCGGCCGATCTGGTCGAATCGGTGGTCGAAATCGACGCGATCACCCCGGTTCCGCTCGCCGCGCCGCACATCGCCGGGCTCGCCGCGCTGCGCAGCCGCGTGCTGACAATCATCGACACCTATGCCGCGCTCGAGATGGGCCGATCGCCGCGCGACGGCGTGCTCCATGCGATCGTCGTCACGATCGACCACCATCTTTACGGGCTGCTCGTCGACGAAGTGGTCGATGTCGTCGAGATTCCAGGCGATCCCGATCCGCTCCATGCTGGCCTGTCGCGCGGCTGGGCGAGCGCCGCGATGGGGATCATCGAGCATGACGGCCAGGCGCTGCTTCAGGTCGATCCGGCGCGGATCGTCGCCGGCCCGATCGCGGTCGCGGCCTGATGCGCCGTTAACGCGACGCTTACCTTGGCCGGCTAAACCGGCGGTGACATCATGTGTATCGAGGAAGTGATGATGAAGACGTGTTTGGTGGTCGACGACTCCAAGGTGATCCGGAAGGTCGCGCGGCATATCCTCGAAACGCTTGATTTCGCCGTTTCCGAAGCCGGCGACGGCCAGGAGGCGCTCGACGCGTGCCGCGCCGACGCGCCCGATGTCGTGTTGCTCGACTGGAACATGCCGGTGATGAGCGGGATCGAATTTCTCCGCGCGCTCGGCCAGGAGGAATTCACGCAGCGCCCGAAGATCATCTTCTGCACCACCGAGAACGGCATCGCGCACATCCGCGCGGCGATCGATGCGGGCGCCGACGAATATGTCATGAAGCCGTTCGATCGCGAGACGCTGCAGAGCAAGTTCGAACTCGTCGGCGTCGCCTGATCCTCGTCCGATGCCTACCTCCCCATCTTATGGGCGCAAGGCGGAGGTTCGGCCGATCCGGTTGATGATCGTCGACGATTCGATCGTCGCGCGGTCGGTCTTCCAGACGATCATCGCGCCGCTGCCCGAATTCGAGATCGTCGCGAGCGTGAGCAACGCGAACCAGGCGCTGGCCCGTCTCGATCGCGTGACCGTCGACATCGTCCTGCTCGATCTCGCCATGCCGGGGCCGCACGGGCTCACCGCGCTTCCCGAGATCATCCGCCGCGGGCGCGGCGCACGCGTGCTGATCGTCTCGGCATCGGCAGGGGCCGGCGCGGATGCCTGTGTGCGCGCGATGACGCTCGGCGCCGCCGATACGCTCGAAAAGCCCGTCGCGGGCAGCTTCAGCGGCCAGTTCCAGGCCGATCTGATCGACAAGCTGCGCCGCATCGGCGGCGATTCGCGCGTGCCCGACGGCGACGCGCTGCGCGAGACGTCGCCGGCAATCGTGCCCGGCGCCGAGCTCGCGACCGGTCCGCTGGTCGCGGGCCGGATCGATTGCCTCGCGATCGGCGCATCGACCGGCGGACTGCATGCGCTGTCCGCGCTGTTCGCCGCGCTGCCCGCGTCATGCGACATGCCGATCCTGATCACGCAGCATCTGCCGACCTCGTTCATGCCCTATTTTGCCGCGCAGATGACCGAGATCACCGGGCGGCCGGCGGTCGTCGCGCGTGACGGCGTCAATCTGCTGCGCGGCCAGCTGATGATCGCGCCGGGCGACGCGCATATCCGGCTGCGGTCGATCGGCGGCCATCCGCGGGTCATGCTCAGTCGTGAGCCGGCGCCCTCGAGCTGCCTGCCGTCGGTCGATCCGATGCTCGAATCGGTCGCCGAACATTATGGCGACCGTGCCTTCGCGGTGATCCTGAGCGGCATGGGTCGCGACGGCACCATCGGTGCGCGCGCGATCACCGAGGCGGGCGGCGAGGTCGCCGCGCAGGACCACGCCAGTTCGGTGGTCTGGGGGATGCCGGGCAGCGTCGCGCGGGCCGGGCTCGCCGCGACCATCGCGACGCCGACGATGATCGCCCAGCGGATCGTCGAGCGGCTCGAGGGGCGCAGCCTGCGCCGCGCTTCATGGAGATAAGCGACGGCGCGGTACGCATCCTCGCCGGCCTGCTGACCGCTCGCACCGGGCAGCAGCTCTCGGTCGGCCGTCGCTGGCGCGTCGAGACCGCCTTGCGGCCCTTGCTCGTCCGCTACGCGATGCCGACGCTCGATCTGCTCGTCGGAAAGATCGTCTCGGGCGAGGTGCCGCAGCTCGCCGACGAGGCGATCGAGGCGCTGCTCAATCACGAGACCTTCTTCTTCCGCGATCTCGCCGCATTTCGGCAGCTCGAGACTCAGGGGCTCGGCCGGCTGCATGCCGCGCGCGCCGAGTCCAAGCGCCTGCGCGTCTGGTCGGCGGGATGCTCGACGGGGCAGGAGGCCTATACGCTGGCGATGATCTTCGCCGATCGGCCGGAGCGCTGGGCCGGCTGGACGATCGACATTCTCGGCACCGATCTGTCGCCCACCGCGGTCGCGCGCGCGCGCGCGGGGCGCTATTCGCAATTCGAGATCCAGCGCGGCCTGCCGATCGGTCACATGCTTCGCTGCTTCGATCAGCAGAGCGACGAATGGCAGGCCTCCCAGGCGCTTCGCGATACGGTTCGTTTCCGCGTCCACAACCTGCTCGCCGTCCCGCCCGCAGGGCTGTTCGACGTCGTCTTGTGCCGCAACGTGCTGCTCTATTTCTCGGCCGACGTGCGTGGCCTCGTCTTCGGCCGGATCGCGAGCGCGATGCCCGCCGACGGCCTGCTGATGCTCGGCGCGGGCGAAACCGTGATCGGCCATACCGATCGGTTCGTCTCCGACTATGAATGCCGCGGCTGCTACCGCAAGCGCGTCGAGGATCCCCGCCCGGCGCTGGCACCGATCGCCGACGAAAGCTGAACGGCTTGACGCCGGACCCGCACGGCGCGAGGTCATGGCCATGTCCGCTATCATCGATTGCCCATCGCCCAATTTCGACGAGCGTGTGCTGCCGGTCTCGATGGTCGTGCTGCATTATACCGGCATGGAGGATGCGCAGTCCGCGTTCCGGCGGCTGAGCGATCCCGATGCCAAGGTCTCGGCGCATTATATGATCGCCGAGGACGGGCAGGTGATCCGCCTCGTCGACGAGGACAAGCGCGCCTGGCATGCCGGCAAGAGCTATTGGCGCGGGATCACCGACGTCAATTCGGCGAGCATCGGGATCGAGCTGGTCAATCCCGGCCACGAGTTCGGCTATCGCCCGTTCGCCGAGGAGCAGATGGCGGCGCTCGTCACGCTGATGATGGGGATCGTGCCGCGCTACGCGATCACGCGCGGCAACATCGTGGGTCATTCGGACATCGCGCCCGCGCGCAAGGAGGATCCCGGCGAGCTGTTCGACTGGGAGCGCCTCGCGAGACTGCGGCTGGCGCTGCCCCGGCCGGCGAAATATCTGACCGATCCGCTATGGACCGATGGCGGCTTCCTGCTCGCGCTCGAGCGCTTCGGCTACGACATCGTCGACCAGGAGGCCGCGGTGCGCGCCTTCCAGCGGCGCTTCCGCCCCGACAATCTCGACGGCGTGATCGATGGCCAGTGCCGCGCGATCCTGCTGTCGCTGCTGACCGGCGGCGACAAGGGCGCGGCGCTCAGGGCAGGCGTAAGCTAGCCACTACCGGGGTTCGTCCTGAGCGCCGTCGAAGGACGTGCTTCGAACGTAGCGCCTGCAATAGGTATTTCGACTTCGCTCAGCACGAACGGGGTTTTGGGTTGCACACCCCGCTCATTCCGCTACTCCCACCCAAGCCAGAGGGTCGGGCGGCCGCGCCCTCGCGCAAGCGGGGGCGAGGAAAGTCCGGGCTCCACGGAAAGCACGGTGCCGGGTAACGCCCGGCGGGGGCGACCCCAGGGACAGTGCCACAGAAAACAGACCGCCCTGTCTCGACAGGGTAAGGGCGAAACGGTGCGGTAAGAGCGCACCGCGGCCTCGGTAACGAGGGCGGCACGGCAAACCCCACCGGGAGCAAGACCGAATAGGGATCGCATAGGGGGCTGCTTCCGCCTCGCGATCCGGGTTGGTTGCTGGAGGCCGGGAGCGATCCCGGCCCTAGAGGAATGGTCGCCCATCCGCGCCCCGGATTCGTCCGGCGCGCGGTGGACAGAACCCGGCTTACAGACCCTCTGGCATTTTTCCCTCTTTGCTTTTCTAGGCCATGCCCTAGCAAGGGCGGCGATGCTCGAAAGCCCGACGCCGGATCGTAACGCTACCGTTTTGTTGTTGCTTGCGATCGCGGGCTGTGTCGACGTGGTCGGTCTCGGCGAGACCGGGCGCTATTTCGTTTCCTACATGAGCGGCAACACGACGCAGCTGGGGCAGCTGCTCGCCTATCACGACTATGCCGCCGCGCTGATGCCGATCGGGCTGGTCGCGCTGTTCACCGGCGGCGCGACTCTGGGCACGCTTGTCGTCGAGGCGACCGGGCGGCGCGCGGCCGCGGCGCTGCTGCTCGTCGAGGCGGGGTTGCTGGCATTGGCCTGGTGGGGGCTGGGGACGCTGCGGCCAATGGTCGGCGTGATCCTGCTTCCCGTCGCGATGGGGCTCGCCAATATCGTCACGCTGCGCAACGGCGGTTCCAGCCCGGGCACGACCTATGCCACCGGCGCGCTGGTCAAGCTCGGCGTGGCGATTGCGGGGCTCGGGCGCGAGACGCGGCTGCAGGACGTGCTGCGCTATGCGGCGATGTGGCTGGCGCTGCTCGCAGGCGGGATGCTCGGCGCGATCGGGCAGTTGCGGCTGGGTGCCACGGTGCTGCTCGTGCCGGTCGGCGCACTGCTCGCGCTCGGCCTGGTCGATCTCGTGCTGACCCGGCGCCGTCCGCTCTGAAAAATATCCGGCGGCGCAGTCGCCTAATCGCCGTCCAGGCCCTAGATGGGGCGCGATGACGAGACGGCAGACGCGATCCGACGACTGGGGATTTCCCCGCTGGCGCAGCTACGGCAGCGAGACGGCGGCGACGCGCGTGCGGGTCTGCGACCGCCATGGCTGCGACAAGCCGGGCGACCGGCCGGCGCCCAAATCGCCCAACAGCCCCGAACGCTGGTATTTCTGCGAGGAGCATGCCGGCGAGTATAATCGAAACTGGGATTATTTTCAGGGTCTGTCGGCCGAGGAAGCCGCCGCGCGCGAGCAGGACGAGCGTCGCACCTCGGCGGGTTATCGCGAGTCGTCGCACAATGCCTGGGCCGGCCCCGGCGATGGCAGCCGCTCGCGCGACGAGATGCGCGCGCTCGATGCGCTTGAGCTCGAGAGCGATGCGGGGATTGAGGAGGCCAAGGCGGCATGGCGGCGGCTGGCCAAGGCCAACCATCCCGACGTCAGGCCGGGCGACGCGGCTGCGGCCGAACGCTTCCGCAAGGTTCAGGCGGCCTGGGAGGTGCTGCGGACCGCCGAGGAGCGCCGGCAGGGAATCGCATGAAGATGCTGGTCCGCTCGCACTGGTCCAAGACGGTGCTGGTGTGCGGCAAATGTTCGAAGAAGCTGGGTGGCGGGTTCGGCGAGAAGCGCAAGACGTCGCTGGCCAAGCTGCTGCGCCGGTTCGGCGGCGGCAAGAAGCGCAAATCCGCATTCGGGGTGATCGAGACCAAATGCCTCGGCGTCTGCCCGAAGGGTGCGGTCACGGTGGTCGACGCCGCGCATCCCGGGCGCTGGCAGCTGATCGCGGCGGGGACGCCGGAGGATCAGCTGGCCGGGCGGCTGGGGCTGGCGGCCAGTTCCGGCGCCGAAGACACGCCTTACCCTCCGATTCGTTCGCACTGAGCGACGTCGACGTGCGTGTCATCGGGCGTCGCGTTTGAAGCCCGTCCTTCGTCGCTCAGGACGAACGGGGTTATTCGCTACTCGTCGCTCTCGGCGTCGGGCAGCGGATCGCGCCCCGAGATGCGCCGCGCGAGCGCGGCCGTCGCGGCATAGTCGCCGAATTCGCCCGACAGTTGCAGAACATGATCGCTGGTCATCGCGCCCGCCGGGCTCGCCCCCAGCGGCTTGCCGTCGAGCGTGCAGGCGAGCTTGCCATCCGCCGGCGGCATGATCGCGGCGGCAGCGGCGGGCGTCAGCGTCACCATCAGCGAGGGCTTGCCCGCCATGTCGGGAATCGCGCGCGCGTCGAGGATGTCGGTCGGCTTGACCGGGTGTCCCGCGACGACGAACGCGCCGGTCGGATAGGTCTTGGCGACCGGCTTGGTCGCGGGTGCGGCGAGCGCGCTGCCGCTCAGCAGCAGCGCGGCGCCCAGCGCGACGAGGAGACGCTTGCGCATCACACGCCTGCGTAGCGCGCCGCGGTGTCGCGGATCAGCGCGATCATGTTGGGGATGCCCTGCGTGCGGTTCGAGCTCAGCTGGTTCTTGAGGTCGAACGGGGCGAGCGCGCCCTCGATGTCGGCGGCGGCGATCTCGGCGGCGGGGCGGTCCTGCACCGTCTTCAGCACCAGCGCGATGATCCCCTTGGTGATCGCCGCGTTCGAATCGGCGACGAAGTGGAGGCGGCCATCCACGGGCTGCGTCGGATAGACCCACACCGATGCCGAGCAGCCGCGCACCAGTGTCGCATCGGTCTTGAGCGCCTCGGGCATCGGCTCGAGCGCGCGGCCGAGGTCGATCAGCAGGCGGTAGCGATCGTCGGCGTCGAGAAACTCATATTCGTCGCGGACGGCGTCGAGCGTGGTGGACATGGGGGGCGATTAGCAGGGGGAGCCGTTGCAAGGAAGACCGTTGCACCTTCTTGTTCCCCGGCGAATTCTTGTTCCCCGGCAAAGGCCGGGGCCCAGGCCCCACGTCCCGGTACACACGTCGCGCCCGCTACGTGCTGCGGGCCTGGTCCCCGGCTTTCGCCGGGGAACGGTCTGTATCGACCGCCGGTCCGCCTACAGATCGATCCCCGCCGCGATCGCCTCGAGTTTGCGGATGCGCTCGCGCAGGTCGGCAAGTTCGATGCGCGCGCCGGCGGTGGTCGGCGGCGGCATGTCGTGCGCGTGCGCCAGCCCGCTGCGCTGGAGATCGAGCCAGCCGCGCCAGCCGGCGAGCGCGGCGGCGGTCAGCATCGCCAGCCCGCCGAGCGCGGCGATCGAAACGGTGAGCAGGGGAAGGATGTCGGTCATCGGGGCTGTCCTTCGGCTGATGGCAGGCGCAGCCGGCTCAGGGCCGGTCGCGCAGCGATTCGATCTCGCGGTCGAGCGAGGTGGAATGATCGGTGGCGATCCGCTCGAGCACCGCGATCCGCTCCTTGAGCGCGCGGACCTCGTCGCGCAGCCGGCGCGCTTCGGCGTCGTCGGCGGGGCGGGGCGTCATCGCGTCGAACGGGTTGCGGCCCTTGCCGCCGATCCCGCAGCGGTCGCGGTAGATCCGCGCCGCCAGCACCATCCCGACGATCACGACGACCATCCATTCTCCGTGGTTCATCGCAAGATTCCTTCAAGCAAGAGGGGGTGCTCAGTTGAGCGGGGTGTCGCGAAGCCGGTCGATCTCGTCGGCGAGATTGCTCGAGCGATCGGTGAGGATGCGTTCGAGCACCGCGACGCGCTGTTCGAGCCGCTCGGTCTTGGCGGCATATTGCGCGGCTTTCTCGGCGGTGGCGTCGGTCGAGGCCTGCGCGATCCGCTCCTTGGCGGCGACCCATGCCATGAACGGGCTGCGGGCGAGCGCGACGATCGGGATCGAGACGCCGATGATGGGAACGAGTATGCCGATATCCATGTCCGATACTCCTCTCAGTTCACCTGGCCGCGCAGCGTCTCGATCTCGCGGTCGAGCCGGAAGGCGCCATCGGTGACGATCCGCTCGATCGTCGCGAGCCGATCCTTGACCGCGCCGAGTTCGGCGCGAAGCTGCGCATTCTCCTGCGTCACCAGCCGCACCCGCTCCTCGGCGACGTCGGACGAGTGCGGGTAGATCGGCTCGCCCCAGCGCGTGCCGAGCGGATAGCCGTTCTTGATCTTCATCCGCGTCACGATCACCCAGGCTGGGGCGATGAAAATCGTCGGAAAGGCGACGAGCGGAACGATGGCTTCGGCGAACCCTGACATGCTGTTTCCCCTTATCGAGCCGCGTCTTCAGCGCAGGCTGTCGATCTCGTCGGCGAGCCGGCGATTGTGGCTGGTGTAATAGACTTCGAGATCGCTCAAGCGACGATCGATGTCGCGGAAGCTCGAGCGGACGTCACGGACGCTGTGGCCGGGGGTCACGCGCGCCTTCTGCCAGAAGCGCTGGTCCTCGCGGCTCATATCCTCGAGCTCGAGCGGCTTGTCGGTGGCGAGCCAGGCGGTGATCCAGTAGGCGAACAGCGTCCAGGGGAAGCCGCCGATCACGGTGAGCAGGACGGCGGCGACGCGCACCAGCGTGATGTCGAGGCCGGTATAATCCGCGATCCCCGAACAGACGCCGAGCCATTTGCGGTTGCGCTTGTCGAGATAGAATTTGGTGTAGCGAGCAGGCATCGAGGTTACTCCCTAGCTATCTTGTCGTGTCAGGCGCGGCCCTGCCAATCGTCGGCGTCGCGGCTTGTCTCGCGCGTGCGCTCGGAGCGATCGGGGACGGACGGGCGCCAATTGGGATCGTCGGCGGCGACGATGCGCTCAATGGTGGCGAGCCGGTCGTCGAGGCGGCGGGCGAGATCGTGCAGCCCGTCGAGGAGGTTCTCGTCCTCGATCGAGAGGCCGCGGGCGCGCTTCCACTGGGTGACATAGTGGAAGATGATCCACGGCAACCCGATGAAGAGCATGCCGCACACCACCATCGGGATGAGCGCGTCCATGACGATCAGCCCTCCTGGCCTGCGGAGCGGCCCATCCGCGCCTTCAGCGCCTCGAGCTCGGCATCGACCTTCTCGGAGCTGCGCAGCTCGGCGATCTCCTCGTCGAGCGTCTTGGCCGGACCGCCCATGCCGGCGGCATCCGCACGGCCTTCGGCGAAGTCGACGCGGCGCTCGAGCGTTTCGAAGCGCGCGAACGCCTCGTCGATCTTGGGGCCGTTGGTCATCTCGCGCAGCTTGTAGCGGTTGTGCGCGCTCTCCAGCCGGGCGACGATCGAGCTCTGGCGCGCGCGCGCCTCGCGCAGCTTGTTCTGCAGCTTGGTGATGTCCGCCTCGGACGCGCTCAGCGCGTCGTCGAGCACGCCGATCTCCTCGCGCAGGCGGTCGGCCATGTCGCCGGCCTTCTGCTTCTCGAGCAGCGCCGCCTTGGCGAGATCGTCGCGGTTCTTGGAAAGCGCCAGCTCGGCCTTCTCGGTCCAGTTCTCCTGGAGCTTGTCGAGCTTGGCGATGTGGCGGCGCATCTCCTTCTGGTCGGCGATCGTGCGCGCGGCGGAGGCACGGACTTCGATCAACGTCTCCTCCATCTCCATGACGATCATGCGGATCATCTTCGCGGGGTCCTCCGCCTTGTCGAGCAGGTCGGTGACGTTGGCGGCGATGATGTCGCGGGTGCGGGAGAAAATGCCCATTTTCGGTACTCCTGGGGAAGGGGGGATGGCCGGGCGGGAAGGGGGGCGCCGCCCGGCCTGGTCGATCAGGCGAGCGCCGGACCGACCGCGGCGGCCAGGCAGGCGGCCGTCGCGAACAGCGTGGCGAGCACGGTCACGACCGGGCTGCGCGGGGTGGCAAAAGCATAGGACATGACGTGTCTCCGTACCTGAACTTGTGGACCGCCGGAGCGGTGACGGAAAGAGCTTTGCAGATGTCGTGCCAATTTTCGAAAGCGCCCTGTTCTGCGGGTTTCGTGGCGAAGTCCGGCGCATGGCAATCGCCGCGCTTGCCAAATGTTGGCGAATAGTCCCATTTCCCGCCCATGGATCGCGACCAGAAATTCATCGGCGAATCGTCGGCCTTCCTCGACGCGGTCGAGCGCGCCAGCCGCGCCGCGGCGCTCAACCGTCCGGTGCTGGTGATCGGCGAGCGCGGCACGGGCAAGGAGCTGATCGCCGAGCGCCTCCACCATCTGTCGCCGCGCTGGGCGGGGTCGCTGGTCACGCTCAACTGCGCGGCGATGCCCGAGACGCTGATCGAGGCCGAGCTGTTCGGCCACGAGGCGGGCGCCTTCACCGGTGCCACCAAGGCGCGGGTCGGGCGCTTCGAGGAGGCGGACGGCGGCACCTTGTTTCTCGACGAGCTCGCGACGCTGTCGTCGGGCGCGCAGGAACGGTTGCTCCGCGCGGTCGAATATGGCGAGGTGACGCGGATCGGATCGTCCAAGGCGATCCGCGTCGACGTGCGGATCGTGGCCGCGACCAACGAGCATCTGCCCGCGTTGGTCGACGACGGCCGCTTCCGCGCCGATCTGCTCGACCGGCTGTCGTTCGAGGTGATCACGCTGCCCCCCTTGCGTCACCGCGAGGGCGACGTGCCCGTGCTCGCCGATCATTTCGCGCGGCGGATGGCGGCCGAGCTCGAATGGCGGCAATTTCCGGGGTTCGGGCCGAAGGCGATGGCGGCGCTGGTCGGCCATGACTGGCCGGGCAACGTACGCGAGCTGCGCAACGTCGTCGAGCGCGCGGTCTATCGCTGGGACGAGCCCGACCGGCCGATCGATTCGATCGAGTTCGATCCCTTCGCCTCGCCCTACCGGCCGCAGGGGCAGGGCGCCAAGCCCGCGATGACCGCCGAGCCGGGCCCCGCGCAGACGATCGCGGTGGTCGAGCAGCCCGAGGTCACCGATCTGCGCGCGGCGTGCGACGCCTATGAGAAGCGGCTGCTGGAGGAGGCGCTCAAGCGCTGCCGGTTCAACCAGCGGACGACCGCGGCGGCGCTGGCGCTGAGCTACGACCAGCTGCGCCATGCGCTGCGACGGCACAATCTGCTCGAGAAGGCGGCGGCGAACTAATCCCGCCCCGTTCGTCCTGAGCGAAGTCGAAGGACATGCTCCAAACGCGCCGCCTGCAACACGCACTTCGACTTCGCTCAGTGCGAACGGGTTGGGGCAGGTTCATCCAACCGTTTCGGCTCCGTTCTCTGATAATGGCTCGCAACAGGCGTTTTCGCTGCACTTTTGCGCGTGGGAGGCGTTAGGGCCGACGAGCTTTCAACCCCGATACCAGGAGATGCCGCATGGCCTTCGTCCTTCCCCCGCTGCCCTTCGAGAAGACCGCGCTCGATCCGATCATGTCGGCCGAGACCTTCGACTATCACCATGGCAAGCACCACAATGCCTATGTCCAGAAGGTCAATGGCTGGGAGGCCGAGAAGAATCTCGGCGGCAAGACGCTGCTCGAGGTCACCAAGCTCGCCAAGGACACCGGCGACAAGGGCCTGTTCAACAATGCCGCGCAGATCTGGAACCACAGCTTCTTCTGGCAGTGCCTCGCCCCCGCCGGCTCGACCAAGCCGAGCGAGAAGCTGGCCGGATTGATCGATCAGTTCGGCGGCCAGGACGCGCTGATCGCCAAGCTCAAGGAAGAGGCGGTCGGCCATTTCGCCAGCGGCTGGGCGTGGCTGGTGCTCGACGGCGGCGCGCTCAAGGTGACCTCGCTGCACGACGCCGACACGCCGGTGGTGCACGAGGGCATGAAGCCGCTGCTCACGCTCGATGTGTGGGAGCATGCCTATTACATCGACTATCGCAACGCGCGGCCCGACTTCGCCGAGAAGGTGCTCAAGAACGTGATCAACTGGGACTTCGTGTCGCAGAATCTCGACGGCGAAGGCGCCAGCCGTGCGGATCAGGAGCCGGCCTGATCGCCTGACGTCCTCGTCATCCTGACGAAAGCCGGGATCCCGGGCTGCAAGCGGCGTCGTCTGTAGCCCTGGATCCCGCATCGCGTGCGGGATGACGGTTGAAGAATTATTCCGTCGGCGGCCCGTCCGCGATCGCCTCGGCCGGCGTCTCGCCCAATCCATGCTTCATCAGCATCGGAATGTTCGCCATCGCGAAGATCATCGTCGCGGGCACCGCGCCCCACAGCTTGTAGCCGAGCCAGAAATCGAAGCTCGAATGGCGCCAGACGATCTCGTTGGCGACCGCCATCGCGATGAAGAACAGCGCCCAGTTGCGCGACAGCAGCGTCCAGCCGCGCGCGTCGAGCCCCGGATAGGCGGTACCGAGCGCGAGCTTGAGCGTCGGCTTGCCCGTCCACAGCCCGAACCACAGAATCCCCGAGACCATCAGATAATAGAGCGTCGGCTTGACCTGGATGAACCAGGGCTTCTGGAACACCAGGGTCAGCCCGCCGAGCACGAACACCATGATCGCGGAGAACCATTGCATCGGCGACACCCGGCCGAACCGCGCGAAGGAAAAGAGCATCGCACCCGCGGTCGCCGCCATGAACACCGCGGTCGAGGCGTAGATGACCTGCGCCGAGACCGCCGCACCGGGCGCGGTCGGATAATGGCGCTTGAGCAGCGCATAGGCGGCGAAATAGACCGCGAGCGGCCCGAGATCGAGCGCCAGGCGCAGCATCGGCCCGGCTTCGCTCCGGGGGGCGGTGGGGGTGGTCAAGCGCGTCCTCTCTTCTTCGTTCTCCCGCGTATGCGGGAGCCCAGGTGAAGCAAGCGCGGCGCTTGCAGCTCTGGACTCCCGCGTTCGCGGGAGCACTGTTATCTGTTTCCTAGCGCATCGTCCCCTGACAGGCGATGAACGCCGCTCACTTTACCCGCGTGGTCACCCCCGCGATCAGCCCGGCCACCTCGT
Organism: uncultured Sphingomonadaceae bacterium; assembly: GCA_903871605.1. Taxonomy (GTDB): domain Bacteria; phylum Pseudomonadota; class Alphaproteobacteria; order Sphingomonadales; family Sphingomonadaceae; genus Solisphingomonas. The sequence continues at coordinate 42,189 of CAIQHF010000032.1, read as the reverse complement.
CGGGATCGAACGGCCGGAAATCCTCGAGCGTCTCGCCGACGCCGATCGCGTGGATCGGCATGCCGAATTTCTCCGCCGCCGCGACCAGCATGCCCCCCTTGGCGGTGCCGTCGAGCTTGGTCATCACCAGCCCGGTGACGCCCGCGTCGCGCCCGAAAATCTCGATCTGGTTGAGCGCGTTCTGGCCGGTGGTCGCGTCGAGTACGAGCACTACGTCATGCGGTGCCGCCGGGTTGAGCCGCCCCAGCACGCGCCGGATTTTCGACAGCTCGTCCATCAGCCCGGCCTTGTTCTGGAGGCGGCCGGCGGTGTCGACGATCAGTACGTCGGTGCCGATCGCGGTGCCCTGCTTGACGCCTTCCCAGACGAGGCTCGCCGCATCGCCGCCTTCCTTGCCCGCAATGATCGGCACCCCGATCCGCTCCGCCCACACTTTCAGCTGCCCGATCGCGGCGGCGCGGAAGGTGTCGCCCGCGACGAGCATCACCTGATAGTCCTGCTCCTGGAGCAGGTGCGCGAGCTTGGCGATCGTCGTGGTCTTGCCCGATCCATTGACGCCGATCACCAGGATCACCTGCGGGCGCGGAAACGCCTCGATCTCGAGCGGCTTGGCGACGCGGCGCAGCACTTTCGCCACCTCTTCCGCCACCACCGCGCGGATGCCGGCTTCGTCGATGCCCTTGTCGTAGCGCTCGTCCTCGAGCCGTTCGCGGATGCGCGCGGCGGTGACGGGGCCGAGATCGGAGGCGATCAGCGCCTCCTCGATCTCGTCGAGCGTCTGCCGGTCGAGCTTCTCCTTGGTGAGCAGGCCCGCGAGATTGCCGCCGAGTTTTTCGGTCGTGCGGCGAAAGCCGGCGGCGAGCTTGTCGTGCCAGATTACGGTGTGCGGGACGCGCTTGTCGGTCATCTGATCTTCCTGTTCCCCGGCGAACGCCGGGGCCCAGGCCCGCGCGGTCGACTGGACCCCGGCGTCCGCCGGGGAACGATAATGCTCAAATCGTCTCTCCGACCAGCATGCCGTCTTCGACATGCGTAACGCGCATTGCCGCAACATCGCCACGCCGGATGCGGTTGGTCATCGCTCCCCACGGCGCCGCACCGGAGGCGAGGCGGATGGGGGCGTAGTTGCCGGCATGGCCGCGGCCGTCGAGCCGTTCGACCAGCACCGATTGCGTACTCCCGACTAATCCGTCCAGCCACGCCGAGCGCCGAGCGTCGGCCGCCTCGCGCAGCCGCGCGGCGCGCGCGCGGACCGTCGCGGCGTCGTGCTGCGGCATCCGCGCGGCGGGGGTGCCGGGCCGCGGCGAATAGGGGAAGACGTGCCCGAGCACGATGTCGCAGTCGCCCAGCAGCGCGAGCGTGTTCTGCGCCTGCTGCTCGGTCTCGGTCGGGAAGCCGGCGATCAGGTCGGCGCCGATCGCGATCTCGGGGCGCGCGCGCTTGAGCCGCTCGACGATCGCGACCGATTGCGCGCGGGTATGGCGGCGCTTCATCCGCTTGAGCACCATGTCGTCGCCGGCCTGGAGCGAGAGGTGCAGATGCGGCTGGAGGCGGGGTTCCTGTGTCAGTAGAGCGAACAGATGGTCGTCGATCTCGATCGAATCGAGCGACGACAGGCGCAGCCGCGGTAGGTCGGGCACCAGCGTCAGCACGCGCTCGACCAGCGCTCCCAGCGTCTGTCGGCCGGGGAGGTCGGGGCCGTAGCTGGTGGTGTCGACGCCGGTCAGCACGACCTCCCTATAACCCTCGGCGACGAGAGACCGGATCCGCTCGACCACGCTGCCGGCGGGGACCGATCGGCTCGGGCCGCGCGCGAAGGGGATGATGCAGAAGGTGCAGCGGTGGTCGCACCCGGTCTGCACCTCGACGAACGCGCGCGCGCGGGTGCCGAAGCCGAATGCGAGGTGGGGTGCGGTGTCGGTCGAGGCGAGGATGTCGGAAACGCGGATCTTGTCCGCATCCCTCCCCCCGTTCGTCCTGAGCGCAGTCGAAGGACGTGCTCCGGGCGCAGCGTCCGCGACACGCACTTCGACTGCGCTCAGTGCGAACGGGGAGGGGGAGGTGGCACCCCGTGTTCCGTTCGTCCCGAGCGTAGTCGAGGGACCGGCTTCGGGCATTGCGTTTGCATCTTGTCCCTCGACTTCGCTCGGGACGAACGGAGAGAGGAACGAGCCCGCCTCGCGCTTCTCCCGGTTCCCCAGCACCGCGCTCACCTCGGGCATCGCGGCGAACATGCCCGGATCGATCTGCGCCGCGCAGCCCGTCACCACGATCCGCGCGTCCGGCCGCCGCTTCGCCGCCGCGCGGATCGCCTTGCGCGCCTGGCGCACCGCCTCGCCGGTCACCGCGCAGCTGTTGACGATGACCAGATCGGCCTGATCCGCCGCCAGCCCGCGCATCGCCTCGCTCTCGGCGGCGTTGAGCCGGCACCCCAAAGTGATCAACTCTGGGCCGCTCATGCCGGAAACGCGTCCAGGTCGAGATCGCCCGAGAAGACGTGCGTCGCGGGCCCGGTCATGCGGATCGTGCCGCCGGGTCGCCAGTCGATGACGAGATCGCCGCCGGGCAGCGCCACGGTGACCCCGCTCTCGGCGCGGCCGGCGCGGATCGCGGCGACCGCGGTCGCGCACGCGCCGGTGCCGCAGGCGAGCGTGAGCCCTGCGCCGCGCTCCCAGACGCGCAGGCGGATGCGTGCGGAGCTCTCGATCGTCGCGACGCTGACGTTGACGCGCTCGGGGAAGACCGGGTCGTGCTCGATCGCCGGGCCGATCGCGGCGAGGTCGAGCGCGTCGATGTCACGCACGAAAAACACGACATGCGGATTGCCGATGCTGAGCGCGATCGGTGGTGCGATCGGATCGAGCCCGTCCCACGCCAGCGGCAGCGCCGCGGTATCCATGGCATAGGCGAGCGGCACCGAATCCCAGTCGAAGCGCGGCGCGCCCATGTCGACGCTGGCGCCGCCGGCGGTCGCGGCGCTCGACAATATGCCGCCCAGCGTCTCGATCGAGGGCGCGCCGCCGAGCAGTGTCGCCACACAGCGCGTCGCGTTGCCGCATGCCTCGACCTCGCTGCCGTCGGGATTCCAGATGCGCATCCGCGCGTCGGCGATCGACGAGCGCTCGACGACAATCAGCTGGTCGCAGCCGATCCCCATGTGTCGGTCGGCGATCGCTTGCGCGCGCGCCGGCGTGATCGCGACCGCGTCCTGACGCGCGTCGAACACGACGAAGTCGTTGCCCAATCCGTGCATCTTGTGAAAACGCTGCGCCATCGCGGGCGATCTAGGCAGTGGGCCGTCCCAAGTCCACCATATGCGGTCTGCCGTGCTCCTGCGCGGGCAGGCGCGCAGGATTGCAAACGCTGCGCTCCTGCCTGCGCAGGAACACGAGCCTCGGTCACGCACGCAATGCGGCAGGCGTCTCGTCACCGAGCGGTCGATCGATCGGCGCCCCCGCGCGCGCGGACGGCAACAGCCCGCGCTCGGCCAGCAGCCGGCGCGTCCCCGCGATCGGAAGCGGCTTGCCGAAGTGCCAGCCCTGACCCTTGGCGCAGCCGATCGCGCGCAGCTGATCGTGGATCGCGGCGGTCTCGACCCCCTCGGCGGTGACGGGCAGGTTGAGGCTGTCGCCGAGCTTCGAGATGGCGTCGACGATCGCCGCGGATTCCCGATCCTTGCCCATGGCGACGATGAAGCTCTTGTCGATCTTGATCCGATCGAACGGCAGCGCGCGCAGATGCGCCAGGCTCGAATAGCCTGTGCCGAAATCGTCGAGCGCGAGGCGGATCCCCTGGTTCTTGAGGCTGCCGACGATCGATTGCGCGAGGCTGAGATTCTCGAACAGCGCGCTTTCGGTGATCTCGATCTCGAGCCGGCTGGCGGGAAATCCCGTCTCGATGAGCAGCTTGACGATCTTCTGCGCGAGCCACGGATCCTTGAGCTGCGCGGGTGAGATATTGACCGACAAGGTGATCGAGGCGTCCCAATCGCGCGCTTCGGCAAGCGCGCGGCGCATCACCGACGCGGACAGTTCGGCGATCAGTCCGCATTCCTCGGCAACCGGTATGAAGCCGTCGGGCATCATCACGCCGCGCGTCGGATGGTTCCAGCGCGCGAGCATTTCGAAGCCGATCACGGCGCCCGTCGCGAGATCGACCTGCGGTTCGTAATAGGGGACGAACTGGCCGAGCGGTATGCCTTCGCGGATCCCCGCCTCGATCGTGGTGCGCGAGAGCAGCTCGCGCTCCATCGTCGCATCGAACCACACCGAATGGCCGCGACCAGCCTGCTTGGCCGCGCGCATCGCGATATGGGCGCGCCGCAGGAGCGCCTCCACATTCTGGCAGTCGGGTTCCGACCGCGCGATTCCGATCGAGGCGCCGACATGCGCGGTGACCGTGCGCGTGACGATCGGCTGGCCGAGTCCGCCGATGATATAGTTGGCGATCGCGTCGATCGTCCCCGCATGGCGCGGGTCGAAGGGGAGGAGCAGCGCGAACTCGTCGCCATCGAGGCGTCCGGCGATCGCCGAGCCGGGCAGCGCGCGGCGGATCAGGTCGGTCGCGGCGCGCAGCACGACGTCGCCCGCGAGATGACCGTGGATCTCGTTGACCGACTTGAAATGATCGAGATTGACGACGAGCAGCGCCGCCGCTTTGCCGCGGCGGAGCATCTGGGTGATCGTCGCGCCGCCGTCCGCGACGAACGCTCCGCGATTGAGCAGGCCGGTCAGGTCGTCGTGACGGGCGAGCAGGCGCGCGCGGGCGCGCGCCGCGTCGCGCTCGCTGGTCGTGGTCGCGAGGTCGCGGTAGCGGCGCCAGCCGAACAGGATCAGTGCGAGGTTGAGCAGCAGCGCGGTGATCAGCAACCGGTCGCTGGTGGCGAGCCCCGCGGCATGGCTGCTGCGACCGAGCAGCCGTTCGAGCGCCGCGGCCGAACGCCAGCCGATGGTGAGGAGAAGAACGAGCGCGGCGACGCCGCTGCCGCCGACGATCGTGTCGCGGCGCGCCCGGGACATCGGCTTGGCGGCGCGCGCCTCGCCTTGCGGGCCGGGCTCAACAGACATCGATGCCCATCCCTGTGTTCGGCCCTCAATATCGGCGCATCGCCATTTTGCGCGCGCAAATATGTAGAAGCCGTAAATATCCCGCGCTCGGCGGAAGGTTGCTTTTGGCCACCGCCTCGTCTATCCGGCCCGCGATCGTTCCGACAGGTTCGTGATGGCTCCAGCGCCCGGTCCTAAACCGCGCGCCCGCCGGCCGGCGAGTTTCGCCCGCCGGCGTTTTGTGCGTTGGGCCCGTCGCGCTACCTCAGGACACAGGAGTTTGGGCGTATGTTCGAGAGTCTGAGCGAAAGGCTGGGTGGGGTCTTCGACCGCCTGCGCGGTCGTGGTGCGCTCAATGAGGCGGACGTGCGCGCGGCGCTGCGCGAGGTGCGCATCGCGCTGCTCGAGGCCGACGTCGCGCTGCCCGTGGTACGCGATTTCGTCGACAAGGTGACCGAGGCGGCGATCGGCCAGTCGGTGCTGCGCTCGATCACGCCCGGCCAGCAGGTCGTCAAGATCGTCAACGATGCGCTGACCGAGATGCTCGGCTCGGAAGCATCCGATCTCGAGCTCGACGTCACCCCGCCCGCGATCGTGATGATGGTCGGCCTGCAGGGCTCGGGCAAGACGACGACCACCGCCAAGATCGCCAAGCGCCTGCGCGAGCGCGGTCGCAAGAAGGTCCTGCTCGCCTCGCTCGACGTCAATCGTCCCGCGGCGCAGGAGCAGCTCGCGGTGCTCGGCGTCCAGGCCGAGGTCGCGACGCTGCCGATCGTCGCGGGTCAGCAGCCGGTCGATATTGCGCGCCGCGCGCTCAATGCCGCCAAGCTGCAGGGCTTCGACGTGCTGATCCTCGATACGGCGGGCCGACTGCATGTCGACCAGGCGCTGATGGACGAGATGAAGGCGGTCGCCGACGTCACCAGGCCTCAGGAAATCCTGCTCGTCGTCGATGCGCTGACCGGCCAGGACGCGGTCAACGTCGCCAAGAACTTCTCCGACCAGGTGCCGCTCACCGGTGTCGTGCTGACCCGGATGGACGGCGACGCGCGCGGCGGCGCGGCGCTGTCGATGCGCGCGGTGACCGGCAAGCCGATCAAGTTCGTCGGCACCGGCGAGAAGCTCGACGGGCTCGAGCTGTTCCAGCCGTCGCGCGTCGCGGGCCGCATCCTCGGCATGGGCGACGTCGTGTCGCTGGTCGAGCGTGCTGCCGAGAGCATCAAGGCGGAGGATGCCGAGAAGCTCGCCGATCGCATGTCGAAGGGGCAGTTCGACCTCAACGACCTGCGCGGCCAGCTCGCGCAGATGCGCAAGATGGGCGGCCTCGGCGCGCTCGCCTCGATGCTGCCCGGCATCGCCAAGGTGAAGAACGCGATGGCCAACGGGCAGGTCGACGACAAGATCCTGATCCACATGGACGCGATCATCGGCTCGATGACCCCCAAGGAGCGGGCCAAGCCCGAGCTGCTCAACGCCAAGCGCAAGATCCGCGTCGCCAAGGGTTCCGGCACCACGGTGCAGGACGTCAACAAGATCCTGAAGATGCATCAGGAAATGGCGACGATGATGAAGAAGATGAAGAAGATGGGCGGCCTCAAGGGGCTCGCCGCCATGTTCGGCAAGGGCGGCGGGGGCATGGGTGGCCTCGGCGGTCTGGGCGGACCCGGAGGCGGGATGCCGCCGGGGGGTGGTGGCGGCCTTGGTGGTCTGCCGGGCTTGCCCGGTGGGCAGGGGCTCCCGCCCGGCTTCGAGAATTTCATGAAGAAGAAGTGAGTTAGTTGAACAACCGTCGTCATCCTGACGAAAGTCAGGATCCAGGGCCTCAGGCGATACCGCCCGAAGCGCTGGATCCCGGATCAAGTCCGGGATGACGGATCAAATCAGTAGAAGGAATACCAGAATGTCCGTTTCGATCCGTCTGTCGCGTGGTGGTGCCAAGAAGCGTCCCTATTATCGCATCGTCGTCGCCAACTCGACCGCGCCGCGCGATGGCGCCTTCCTCGAGAAGATCGGCACCTACAACCCGATGCTCCCCAAGGGCGACGAGAAGCGCGTGATCCTCGACGGCGAGCGCGCCAAGCATTGGCTGTCGGTCGGCGCGCAGCCGACCGATCGCGTCGCCCGCTTCCTCGACGCCGCCGGCATCAAGGAGCGCGCCGCGCGCTCGAACCTCAAGAAGGGCGAAGCCGGCGACAAGGCCAAGGAGCGCGCCGAGGAGCGTGCCGCCAAGGTGACCGCGGCGAACGAAGCGGCCGAGGCGGCTGCGGCCGCAGCCGCCGCGCCGAAGGAAGAGGCTCCGGCCGAGACGCCCGCGGAAGAGACCAACGAGGCGTGATCGTAGTGGGGAGGGGGCTCATTCCTCTCCCCGTTCGTCCCGAGCGTAGTCGAGGGACGTGTTGCAGGCGCCGCGTGAGCGTGTCTCGACTTCGCTCGACACGAACGGAGAGGTTGCGCAGATGAGCGAGAAGTCGGTCACCCTCGCCGCCGTCGTCGGCGCGCACGGCATCCAGGGCGAACTCCGCCTCAAGCTGTTCACCGACGACCTCGCGCACTACCCGCGGCTCCAGGCGGGCGCCACCACGCTGACGCTCAAGTCGGTGCGCCCCGGCCCCAATGGCGCGGTCGCGCGCTTCGCCGAGGTGACCGACCGCACCGCCGCCGAGGCGCTGCGCGGCACCCCGCTCACCATCCCGCGCGACGCGCTGCCGCCGCTCGCCGAGGGTGAATATTATCATGCCGACCTGCTCGACAGCCAAGCGGTCTCGACCGACGGCGCCGCGCTCGGCCGCATCGTCGCGGTCGAGAATTACGGCGCGGGCGACCTGATCGAGATCGAGCGCCCCGACGGCAAACGCTTCCTCGTCCCCGTCGCGGCCGGCGTCGACGATCTCGGGCCGCCGATCCGCGTCCATGTCGAATTCGTGGACGGCTGAGATGGACGGCCCGTCGCTCTTCTTCCTGCTGCTGCTGCTGGTGCAGGCGAGCTTCACCGGCACGATGGTGTGGCTGGTCGCGCGGCGTTTCCCGCGGCGGCTGCGGGTCTATCGCTTCGTGGCGCCGGCAGGCGTGCCGCTGCTGATGTTCGCGATGGTCGCCTCGTCGTTCCTCGCCTCCTATGACCAGTTCCGCGAGGCCAACAAGCTGCCGTTCGACGCCGCGATGCTGTCGCCGCTCGCCCGCATCTTCCTGGCCTATGCGGTGCTGTGGCTGATCGGAGTCGCGATCGCGAGCGCGGTGATCCGCTGGACGCGGCGATAGACGCCCGACGTTCGCGTCTTCGCGACGCTGGACTGGTAGGAAATGGCGTGATTAGTACTGATCGATCGGGGGCGCCGTGTCGGACAGCGAGGACAAGCAGGAGAGCTTAGACCCCAAGCCGGCGAAGGCGCCGGCGCGGGTCCTGCAGCTAGACGACGGCCGTGTCGTGCTCATCGGCGGAACGCTGCTGCTGCTGATATATAGCGTGATCATGGGTCATATGGAGGAGGGAAAGCTCGTGCCGTTCTGGCCGGCGCGACTCGTCCTCGATCTGGTTCGCGATCTTGGCATCGCCTTCATCGTCGGCGGCGTCGTGTCGCTGGGCATCGAGCGGATTTCCCGGCAACGCTTTCAGGACGAGATCAAGAGCGAAATCCACGAGGTGGAGAAGAGCGTGATCAACGCGGCCTATCTCAAGCGCTATCCCGACACCTATACCGCGATGATCGAGGACATGCTTCAGACCGCCGAATTCCTCTGGCTGGGCACCAACGTCGTCATCGACCTCATCGACGAGAAACCCGGCGGATCGGCGGACGGGGACGCGATCGTCTACGAGCAGACGATCAGCTACAGCGTGCTCAACATCAGCGCCGACACGAAGTTTCTGAAACCACGCCTGTTCCTCGATGCTGACTGGAACAACCAGCCGCCGCAGCTGCTCAGCTGGAAGATCGGGAAAGTGGAGCTCGATGCGGCTCAGATCGCCAATGCGCAGGAGAATGCGACCGATTCCACCTTCCAGCGCTGGTATAGTTTTCCCAAGGAAATCGAGATTGCGCCCGGTGGCAAGGTGTTCGTGATGTCGAAGGTGCGCAACTGCAAATTTGCGCGCGACACGACCAGCTGGTGCGGGATGCGTCCATCCGATCGTTTACTGTTCACGGTCAATCATCCCAAGGGATATCAGGTCTACGCGCAGGCCAAGACGCCGGCCCGCCAAAACGATCGCCCGCAGGAAACCGACGGTCGCCGCGTCGTTATCGAGATATTTACACCGTTGCTGCCTTATACGACTATCGAATTGGGATGGCGCCCGCACGCGCCGGCCGACGCGCCCTCGCAAACGGATACGCTGGGCACGGGGGTTGCTTGAGTTGGTCGGATTGCCTACATCGGCGAAGGAGATCGATATGACCCTATTTGCTTCAGCTCCTATTGCGATCAAGATGCCCGGCGGCGGCGGCGCGGGTTAAAATTTCCCGGGCTGCTCGATCCGCTGCCTTATCGAAGCGTGAAGTCTCGGCACGACGCCGGGTGTGTCGGTGTATGACCGCGTCTGACATATGAGCTTCACCGCCGCGATCCTCACCCTCTATCCCGAGATGTTTCCGGGACCGCTCGGCACCAGCCTCGCCGGCCGCGCGCTCGCCGAGGGCAAGTGGACGCTCGACGCGGTCCAGATTCGCGACTTCGCCACCGACCGGCACCGCTCGGTCGACGACACGCCGGCGGGTGGGGGCGCGGGCATGGTGATGCGCGCCGACGTGCTGGCGAGCGCGCTCGACGCCACCGCTGCGCGCCGACCCGACCTGCCGATCCTGGCGATGACGCCGCGCGGAACGCCGCTCGCCCAGGCCCGCGTCCGCAGCCTCGCGGACGGCCCCGGCGCGCTCATCCTGTGCGGCCGATTCGAGGGGATCGACCAGCGCCTGTTCGACGCGCGGTCGATCGAGGAAGTGTCGATCGGCGACTATATCCTCTCCGGCGGCGAGATGGCGGCGCTGACGCTGCTCGACGCTTGCATCCGGCTGCTTCCCGGCGTAATGGGCGCGGCTTCCAGCGGGGATGACGAAAGCTTCGAGACGGGGCTGCTCGAATATCCGCATTATACCCGACCCACGACATGGGAAGGGCGCACGATCCCGCAGGTGCTGCGATCGGGGGATCATGCGAGGATCGACGCCTGGCGCAAAGCCGAGGCCGAGACCATCACACGGCTAAGGCGGCCGGACCTTTGGGAGCGCCACGGTGGCGCGCCGGGTCGGTCGCCCTCTGGCGCGCGGCACGAAGACGGGACGACGAAGTCATGAACCTGATCCAGACGCTCGAGGCCGAGGCCATCGCGCATTTCAACGAAACCAAGAAGATCCCCGAATTCCGCCCCGGCGACACGATCAAGGTCGGCGTCAAGGTCGTCGAAGGCGAGCGCACCCGCGTCCAGGCGTTCGAGGGCGTGTGCATCGCGCGCGCCAACCGCGGCATGGGTTCGAGCTTCACCGTGCGCAAGATCTCGTTCGGCGAGGGCGTCGAGCGCGTCTTCCCGCTCTATTCGCCCAACGTCGATTCGATCGAGGTCGTGCGCCGCGGCGTCGTGCGTCGCGCCAAGCTCTATTATCTGCGCGGCCGCACCGGCAAGTCGGCGCGCATCGCCGAGCGCAAGGACAATCGCGAGAAGGCCAAGGCGTAACGCCTTTCGGTCCTCGCGGACTGATGAGGGCGTCGGTGGCGGAAGCCGCTGGCGCCCTTTTCTTGTCTGAAGCCCCTCCCCTTCAGGGGAGGGGTTGGGGTGGGGCCTCTCTTCAGACGCGGCGATTGTAGCGACGCCCCACCCCCGGCCCCTCCCCTGAAGGGGAGGGGAGGATGACGAGCGCGAAAACGCGCGTTAACACCAAACGCATGCGCCACATCCTCCTCGCCCTCCCGCTGCTCCTCGCCGCCGCTCCGCCACCGGGCGTCCCGCAGAAGCCGCTCACCATCGATCGCATCTATGCGAGCCCGTCGCTGTCCGGCCCGACGCCGCGCGACGTCCAACTGTCGCCCGACGGCAAGCTTGCGACGCTGCTCAAGCCGCGCGCGGACGAGCGCGAGCGCTACGATCTGTGGGCGGTCGACACGGCCAGCGGCGCTGAGCGCATGCTCGTCGACAGCAAGAAGGTCGGCTCGGGCGCCGAGATATCGGAGGCCGAGAAGATGCGTCGCGAACGCGCGCGCGTCGGCGGCACCAAGGGCATCGTCGATTACGACTGGGCGCCCGACGGCAAGACCATCCTCGTGCCGATCGACGGCGACCTCTATCTGGCCTCGCTTGACGGCCAAGTCCGCCGGCTGACCGATACGCCGCAGTCCGAGATCGACGCGCACGTCTCCGAAGGCGGCCGCTATGTCAGCTTCGTGCGCGACCAGAATCTGGTCGCGCTCGATCTCGCGACCGGCAAGGAGAAGCCGCTCACCAAGGAGGGCGGGGGCACCGTCACCTGCGGCACCGCCGAGTTCGCCGCCCAAGAGGAAATGGACCGCACCACCGGCACCTGGTGGGCGCCGGGCGACGGTCATGTCGCGGTCGAATGCTATGATGAAGCCTCCGTCAAGACGGTGACCCGCGCCGCGATCGGCGCCGACGGCACCAGGACCTTCGACCAGCGCTATCCCGCCGCCGGCAGCCCCAATGTCGCGGTGTCGCTAACGGTGATGGCCGCCGATGGATCGCATCGCGAAAAGGTCGATCTCGGCAGCGATCCCGACATCTACCTCGCGCGCGTCGACTGGTCGAAGGATGGGCGCACGCTCTACGTCCAGCGCGAAAGCCGCGACCAGAAGACGCTCGACCTGCTCGCGGCCGATCCTGCGACGGGCGCGGCGAAAGTGCTGATCACCGAGACCTCGAAGACCTGGATCACGCTCAACGACGACTTCCGCCCGCTCTCGGACGGCAGCCTGATCTGGGGCTCGGAGCGCACCGGCTTCCTCCACCTCTACCGCTATGTCGGCGGCCAGTGGACGCAGCTCACGCACGGCGACTGGACGGTCGAGACCAATGCCCAGTCGCACCCGACTGGCGTGATCGGCGTCGACGAGGCGCTGCACCGCGTCTATTTCGCCGCCAACAAGGACGACGTTCTCGAAAGCCAGATCTACGCGGTCGACTATCTCCACCCGGGCGAGCCGCAGCGCCTGACCGAGCGCGGCTATTGGAACGACGCGGTGATGGACAAGGCGGCAACGCATCTGCTCGTCACGCGATCGAGCCCGAGCCAGCCGCCGCAGGTCTATCTCGCCGACGCGACGGGCAAGCGCGTGTCGTGGATCGAGGAGAACAAGCTCGACGCCGCGCACCCCTATGCGCCCTATCTCGCGGCACACCGCCCCGTCACCTACGGCACGATCAAGGCCGCCGACGGCAGCGACCTCCATTATGAGATGATCACCCCCCGGCTGGTGCCCGGCAAGCGCTATCCGGTGTTCTTCGAACATTATGGCGGGCCGGGCGCGCAACAGGTCAAGCGCGCGTGGATGGGGCCGCTGCCGCAATATTGGGTGTCGAAGGGCTGGATCTACGTCCAGATCGACAATCGCGGCTCGGCCAATCGCGGCACCGCCTTCGGCGACCAGATCTATCACGCGATGGGCAGCGTCGAGGTCGCCGACCAGGCGACCGGCGCGCGCTGGCTGCAGCAGCAGAAATATGTCGACCCCAGGAAGATCGCGATCTTCGGCTGGTCCTATGGCGGCTATATGACGCTCAAGATGCTCGAGGCGGCGCCGCCGGGGCTGTATGCCGCGGGCGTCGCGGGGGCGCCGGTGACGCGCTGGGAGCTGTACGACACGCACTATACCGAGCGCTTCCTCGGCAATCCGGCGACCGTGCCGCAGGTCTATGCGTCGTCGGACGCAATCGCCGAGGCGCCGTCGATCAAGACGCCGATGCTGCTGATGCACGGGCTTTCCGACGACAATGTCGTGTTCGAGAATTCGGCCGCGCTGATCAACCGGTTGCAGGAGACCGACACGCCATTCGAGATGATGCTGTATGTCGGCCAGACGCATCATATTGCGGGCGAGGGCCGGCAGGCGCATGTCGAGAAGACGATCGAGCGGTTCCTCGACGAGAAGGTGCTCGGGAGGGGCGGGCAGTAAGGCTTAGACCGGCGCCACCCCCTCTCCCCGGCGGGGAGAGGGTTGGGGTGAGGGGGAGCGGCGGCGCAGCCGGCGCGTCCCACCTCTGAGGTTGGACACCCTCACCCAACCCTCTCCCTGAGGGAGAGGGCTTGAAGCAAGCCGAGCTTCGCCACTCTCAAGCCCAGACCCCTTGGACAACAAGCGCCAAGCGACTATGCGCGACCACGCAATATTCGAGCTTGGAGTTTTGACATGGGGTATCGGGTCGTCGTGGCGGGAGCCACCGGCAATGTCGGGCGCGAGATGCTCGCGATCCTCGCCGAGCGCGAGTTCCCGATCGACGAGATCGCGGTGCTCGCGAGCGGCCGGTCGCAGGGCACGCAGGTCGAGTTCGGCGACACCGGCAAGATGCTGACGATCAAGAATATCGACCATTTCGATCCGGCGGGATGGGACATGGCGCTGTTCGCGATCGGCTCGGAGGCGACCAAGATCCACGCACCGCGCTTCGCCAAGGCGGGCTGCACGGTGATCGACAATTCGTCGCTCTACCGGATGGACCCGGACATCCCGTTGATCGTCCCCGAGGTGAACCCCGAAGCGATCGACGGCTATCTCAGGAAGAACATCATCGCCAACCCCAACTGCTCGACCGCGCAGATGGTGGTGGCGCTCAAGCCGCTGCATGATGCTGCCAAGATCACGCGCGTCGTCGTCTCGACCTACCAGTCGGTGTCGGGCGCGGGCAAGGCGGGCATGGACGAACTGTTCGAGCAGAGCCGCAACATCTTCGTCGGCGATTCGGCCGAGCCGAAAAAGTTCACCAAGCAGATCGCGTTCAACGTGATCCCGCACATCGATAGCTTCCTCGACGACGGCTTCACCAAGGAAGAGTGGAAGATGGTGGTCGAGACCAAGAAGATCCTCGATCCCAAGATCAAGGTGGTCGCGACCTGCGTGCGCGTGCCGGTGTTCGTCGGGCATAGCGAGGCGATCAACATCGAGTTCGAGAACGAGATCAGCGCCAAGGAGGCGCAGGACATCCTGCGCGAGGCGCCCGGTATCATGCTGATCGATAAGCGCGAGGATGGCGGCTATACGACGCCGATCGAGTGCGTCGGCGAGTTCGCCACCTTTGTCAGCCGCGTCCGCGAGGATCCGACCGTCGAGAACGGACTGGTGCTGTGGTGCGTCAGCGACAATCTGCGCAAGGGCGCGGCGTTGAACGCGGTGCAGATCGCCGAGCTGCTCGGGCGGCGTCATCTGCAGAAGGCCGCCTGAAGGCCCAGCCCGGAGCCGAAGCCGAAGCCGAAGCCGTGGCGCGCGGTGGGTCGCCCCGCGTGCCACCCGCTCGCAGGGTGGTGACTGTCGCTCTGCTTGATAGTAAAATAGATTGACTATCAACGCGTGCTATCGTAGCGAGCCGGCATGACCGACGCGCCCTGGCACGAGACCGTCTCGCTCCCCGCATTGCTCCGCCATGCGCGCACCACCTATGCCGACGCGATGCGCCACGCTCTCGACGAGGCCGGCTACGACGACATTCCGGGCAATGGTCTCTACGTCATCGGTGGGCTCGCGCTCGGCGATGGCGGCGTGCCGATCGGCCGACTGGTGCGCGAGCTGGGCATCACCAAACAGGGCGCGGGGCAACTCGTCGATGCGCTGGTGCTGCGCGGCTATCTTGAGCGTACGCCGAGCGACACCGATCGTCGCCAATTGATCGTGACGCTCACCGAGCGCGGCCGCGGGGCGGCGGCGACGCAGACCGCCGCCCGCGAGGCGATCGATGCCACGCTCGCGGGGATCGTCGGTGCCGACGATGTCGCGCGTACCCGCCGCACGCTGGCGACGCTGATCGACATGCGGCGGGCAACGCGCGCCTAGCGGGAGGCGATGCAGCGCGCCGGGTCGCTTCGTCGGCGACCGGGCCGCGCCGCTGCCGATCGGCGTGCTACGGAGAATTCCGTAAGCGCCCTGTACCGATCTCTTCACCCTGCGGCGCTACCGTCGCACCGGGAGACTGGGATCGATGCCGAAACAAGCCTTGCTCGACGATCACGCCCGCATCATGGCTGCGGTCGACGCGAACTTGCGCATGATCTCGGGTCCGCGGCCCGACAATTTCGATGCGATGGCGGGCCGGCGGTGGACCTTCGCCCGCGAATTTCTGCTTCATTGCGCCCGCGACGACGCGCAGATCCTGCGACCGATGACGACCGACCGTCGCCCGAATGTCGCGGCCGACGCCGTGCGCTCGCGCGCCGATCTCGCGGAACTCGTCGAGGCGTTCAAGGCGCATGTCCAGCGCTGGGCGGGATTGGCCGGCGAGGCGGAATGGCCGACCTATACGCGTGCCACGACTGCGCTGATGGCGCGTATCCGTGACCGGCTGTTCGCCGAGGAACGCGGCGTGTACAGCTATCTTCCGGTCCAGCCGAGCCCCAGAGCGCCGCTTGCGCCCGCCAATTATGCACAGGAAGCCTGGGCCATCCGAGAGGCCATCTTCACGGGCAAGGCACCGGCCTGATCGGCCGACCCGCCGCAGCGGGCTTGCATCCGCCACCCCGGATCGCGGACACTGCCCTTTCGGACCGGCGTTGCGTACAACAGCGCCGATCAACGACCAGCGGGGCTGGTCGCAGGCAGGG
Organism: uncultured Sphingomonadaceae bacterium; assembly: GCA_903871605.1. Taxonomy (GTDB): domain Bacteria; phylum Pseudomonadota; class Alphaproteobacteria; order Sphingomonadales; family Sphingomonadaceae; genus Solisphingomonas. The sequence continues at coordinate 26,396 of CAIQHF010000032.1, read as the reverse complement.
AGGCGGGCGTGACCAGGACGATGACCGGCGGTTGCCAATGCGGGCGCGTGCGCTATGCGGCGCTGATCGCGGACGACGACGCCTATCTCTGCCATTGCGGGATGTGCCGCCACGCGACCGGCGGCGTCTCGATCGCGTATAAGGGCGTCAAGCTGGCGGACGTGACCTGGACCGCGGCGCCGCCCGATTATTACCAATCCTCGCCGATCGCCAAGCGGCCGTTTTGCGCGGCGTGCGGCACGCCGCTGGGCTTCCAGTTCCTCGACGGCGACGCTATGGACCTCACCGTCGGCTCGTTCGACGACCCGACGCGTTTCCGCCCGACCTCGAACTTTGCGACCGAGACGGCGCTGCCCGCCTGGATGGATGTGTCGCATCTGCCCGGCCAGCGGCTCGCCGATCACGCACCCGTCGCCGACAGATGGAAAAAGGCCCTTGGCAAGCTTCCCGACTGATCTTCCCGTCCAGTTCTTTCCGGGTTTCGACGGTCGACCCATGGCCTATCGCGAGCTCGGCCCCGCGGCCGGCGGCGGTCGCCCGCTCATTCTGATCCATGGCTATTTCTCGACCGCCACGGTCAACTGGGTCCGCTATGGCCACGCCGCCCACATCGCCGCGCAGGGTTATCGGGTGATCATGCCCGACCTGCGCGGTCACGGCGACAGCGCCAGGCCGCATGATCCGGCCGCCTATCCGCGCGACGCGCTTGCCGACGACGGTTTCGCGCTGATCGCGCATCTTGGGCTCACCGATTATGATCTCGGCGGCTATTCGCTCGGCGGCCGCACGACGATGCGCATGCTGGCACGCGGCGCCACGCCGGGACGCGCGATCGTCGGCGGCATGGGGCTCGACGGCATCGTCCATACCGCCGGACGCGGCGGGCATTTCCGCAATATCCTCACCCATCTCGGCCAGTTCGAGCGTGGCTCGAACGAATGGATGGCCGAGGCCTTTCTCAAGACGGTCGGCGGCGATCCGGTGGCGCTGCTCAACGTGCTCGACACGTTCGTCGACACGCCGCTTGCCGACGTCGCTGCGATCGATCGTCCGGTGCTGGTGGTCGCCGGGATCGACGACGACGACAATGGCTCGGCGCAGGCGCTCGCCGACGCATTGCCGCGGGGCGACTATGTCGCCGTTCCCGGCAATCATATGAGCGCGGTGACCAAGCCCGAGTTCGGCGCCGCGATAGCGGCATTTCTCGGCGCGTGAAGATGTCGCGCTGAACTGGCGCCGAATTAGCAATTCGTTCACCGCCTCGGACCGATATAGGGCCGATGAATCCCGCGGCCATTACTCTGTTCGGCCTGACGACGACCAGCATGCTCTTGTGCATCGCGCTGGCGGTCGCTTGGCAGACCTTCGGGCGAGAGCGCCATGCCGCCTTGTGGTCGGCCGCGTTCGGCCTGTCTGCCGCCAAATGGGCGCTCAGCCTGCTCGCGCTGTGGACGCCGCAGGCCGATATGCCGATCACGCTCGCGACGGTGATCCTGTCGGTCGCGAGCTTCGCGCTGATCGCGCTCGGTTTCCGCCGCCGTGCCGGCCTGCCGGAGCGGCTCGATATCGTGGCCGCGGTCGGCGGCGTCACCATCATCTTCGCGGGGACGGCGGTGGTCTCGGCGGCCGACATCGGGATCTCGCGCGCGCTCGTGCTGTTCTTCTGCGCGGCAATGCTGATCGCTTCGGCGATGTCGCTTCGCGCCGAGCGGCGTGGTGGTCACCGTCTCACCGGCGGCGCGGCGTTCTGGATGCTGGCACTGTTCGCCAGCTACGATCTCGCGCTCGGCGTCCTCGCCCTGTGCGTCACCGGCGACCCGAGCTACCGCGTCTACAAGATGCTGTTCCTGATGGGCCTGCCGACCGGGCTGTTCGGGCTCGGCCTGTTCGCCATGTTCCTGCTCGCCGCCGACCTTGCGGAGGCGATGCGGCAGGTCGCGGCGTTGGATCCGCTGACGGGGATCCTCAACCGTCGCGGCGTCGAGCAGGCGGCGGCGCCGCTTGTCGCGCAATGCCAGCGTCACGGCCGCCCGCTCGCCGTCGTGATCGCCGACCTCGACCGGTTCAAGGCGATCAACGATCGCTTCGGACACTGCATCGGCGACGCGGTCCTGCAATGTTTCGCGCAGTATGTCGGGGGTACGGTCCGCCAATGCGACCTGTTCGGGCGGCTTGGCGGCGAGGAGTTCGTGCTGATGCTCCCGGAGACCGGCGCCGACGAGGCGGTCGAAGTCATGGAGCGCCTGCGCCGAGGGCTCGCCGTCGCGGTGAGCGAGTTCGTCCCGTCGGCGGCGATCAGCGCCAGCTTCGGTGTCGCGATGCTCGATCCGCGCGGCGGCACGCTCGCCGACGCGATGCAGCGCGCCGACGACGCGCTCTATTGCTCGAAGATTGCCGGCCGCGACCGGGTCACGCTGGCGGAGGCGCCCGCCATGGCGGCGCAGCCGGTCGTGCCGCGCAAGGCGGCGGCCTGAGCGGCCGGGTCGCGCGACCCGGCCGCCGCGTGCCTTTCAGAGCTGGCCGAGCAGATAGTCCGCTGCGCTGACCTTGAATTCGCCGGGCGCCTCGACGTTGAGCTGCTTGACCACGCCGTCGACGACCAGCATCGAATAGCGCTGGCTGCGCGTGCCCATGCCGAACTTCGATCCGTCCATGGTGAGGTCGACCGCCTTGGCGAAGTCGCCATTGCCGTCGGCGAGCATGGTGATGTCCTCGGCGTCGTTGGCCTTGGCCCAGGCGCCCATCACGAACACGTCGTTGACCGAGGTGCAGGCGATCGCGTCGACGCCCTTTGCCTTGAGATCGGCCGCCTTGTCGATGAAGCCCGGCAGATGCTTGGCCGAGCAGGTCGGCGTGAACGCGCCGGGCAGCGCGAACAGCGCGACCGTCTTGCCCGCGAAAAACTCCTTGCCGACCGGCTCGGGGCCATGGTCGGTCATCGTCGAGAAGGTGGCGTCGGGAAGCGTGTCGCCGATCTTGATCGTCATCTCTGGCATCCTAGGCTTGGCCGCTTTCGGCCGTGGAGGGGTGGTGCGCACCTAGCCCAGCCCGGCGTCGTCGCCAACCGCCCTTGCCGTGTCGCGCGATCCGGCCGGAATCAGATCTCCGCCTCCTCGCGCCGCCGCCGCCAGGCGAGCACCGGTCGCGCGATCACGGGCAGCGCGCCGAAGACGCGCATCATCGTGCGCCAGCGCGGCGAGCGGCGTTCGGCGTGCGCGTCGCGCAGCACGTCCATGCCGTTCGCGACATCGCCCGCGATCACCAGATTCTCGCCCTCCACCCAGGCGGCCTCGTCGCGCATCCGCGTCGCCATCGCCGCGGCGGTCTCGGCCTCGGGTCGACCGGCGAGCCGCACCGCCGCCACTTCGTACATCCGCTGCGTATCGCGGCGCAGCCTGAGCGTCGCCGAGGAGAGCGACCCCGGCCGGCGACGATAGGTGACCAGCGGCCGTGCGACGATCGCCGCGCGCCACCCCGTCTCGAGAATGCGGATCCACAGGTCGAGATCCTCGCTCGACGCCAGCGTCTCGTCGAACCCGCCGACGGCGGCCAGCGCCTCACGCCGGACGAGGCATGCGATGAAGATGTTCGATCGCCGCGCGATCACGGCGTCGAGCGTCGGCTCCTCCGCCTGCGGCAGATATTCGGAGAAGCGGCGTCCCTCGCGGGCGAGCTGGCCGGTGAACACCGCGTCGCAGGTCACCAGCCCGAGCGTCGGGTCGGCGCCGATCGCCGCGGCCATCGTCGCGAGATAGCCCTCGCGATAGACGTCGTCGCCGTCGAGCAGCGCGATCAGCGGCGCGCGGGCCGCGGCGATCGCATGATTGCGCGCCGCCGATACGCCGCCATGCGGGGTGGCGAGGAAGCGGATGCGCGGATCGACGGCCGCGAAAGGCGCGACCGCGCCCGCCACGTCGTCTGGCGCACCGTCGTCGACGACGATCGCCTCCCAGTCGGTGAGGTCCTGCGCCTGCAGCGACGCGAGCGCCTCGCCGACAAGATGGGCGGCACCCCAGGCGGGGATGATCACGGATATGGCGGGCAGGGAGACGGTCATGGCTGCGAGTCGCCATAGCGCGGCTTTGCTGGCGCGTCCGTGAATAGAGTGGTCGTCCGCGCGATATTGGACCCCGAATGGCACATCGGCTAGACGAAGCCATGCACAGCCCGCCCTTTCTCACCGGTCAGTTGCTGCTCGCCATGCCGGGCATCGGCGATCCGCGGTTCGAGCATGCGGTGATCGCGATATGCAGCCATGACGAGGGCGGCGCGCTGGGCATCGGAGTCGGGTCGCATCTCCCCGACATCCGCCTCCACGCGCTGATGCGCCAGCTTGACATCGATCCGGGGCAGGCGCCCGACGCGCCGCTGCACCAGGGCGGGCCGGTCGAGCCTCATCGCGGCTTCGTGCTCCACAGCGACGATTGGGGCGGCGAGGGCAGCATCGACGTCGCCGGCCGCTGGCGGCTGACCTCGACGCTCGACATATTGCGCGCGCTCGCCGAGGGCCGTGGGCCGAGCCGCTGGCTGGCGGCGCTGGGCTATGCCGGTTGGGCGGCCGGCCAGCTCGACGAGGAGATGGCGCGCCACGGCTGGTTCGCCGTGCCGGGCGATACCGCGCTGATATTCGACCAGGACGTCGCGCGGCGCTGGAGTGCGGGCTATGCCGCGGCCGGTGTCGATACGCGCATGTTGTCGGCGGTCAGCGGCCACGCCTGACGCGCTCCGCAGCGCGCTGGCGTGACGGGCGCATGACGCGCGCGCGACACATATAAGGATATCTTTATATTTGCATTTGTGCCGGCCGGCGGCTAGATCGCCGGCATCGTCGGCCGCACGTCGCTGGGCCGACCCCAAATATCGGGAGCCCCCCTTCGTGGCCACTGCCATCCAGACCGCCGCCCACGACTATGTAGTCGCCGACATCGGCCTCGCCGATTTCGGCCGCGCCGAGATCAACATCGCCGAGACCGAGATGCCGGGCCTGATGGCGCTGCGCGAGGAATTCGGCGCGGCGCAGCCCCTGAAGGGCGCGCGCATCACTGGCTCGCTGCACATGACGATCCAGACCGCCGTGCTGATCGAGACGCTGACCGCATTGGGCGCCGACGTCCGCTGGGCGACGTGCAACATCTTCTCGACGCAGGACCATGCCGCCGCCGCGATCGCCGCGACCGGCGTCCCCGTGTTCGCGATCAAGGGCGAGAGCCTCGCCGATTATTGGGATTATGTCGGCTCGATCTTCGACTGGGACGTCGACGGCAGCGGCCAGACCGCAAACATCATCCTCGACGACGGCGGCGACGCCACGATGTTCGCGCTGTGGGGCGCCAAGATCGAGGCCGGCGCGACGCTGGGCGAGCCCGAGAATGACGAAGAGGTCGAATTCCAGCGCGCGCTGAAAGCGTTCCTGATCAAGAAGCCCGGCTACCTGACCGAGACCGTCAAGAACCTCAAGGGCGTCTCCGAAGAGACCACGACGGGCGTTCACCGCCTGTACGAGATCGCCAAGAAGGGCGAGCTTCCCTTCCCCGCGATCAACGTCAACGACTCGGTCACCAAGTCGAAGTTCGACAACCTCTACGGCTGCAAGGAATCGCTGGTCGACGCGATCCGCCGCGCCACCGACGTGATGCTCGCCGGCAAGGTCGCTTGCGTCGCGGGCTTCGGCGACGTCGGCAAGGGCTCGGCGCAGTCGCTGCGCAACGGCGGCGCGCGCGTGATGGTCACCGAGATCGATCCGATCTGCGCGCTGCAGGCGGCGATGGAGGGTTTCGAGGTCGTGACGATGGAAGAGGCGGTCGAGCGCGCCGACATCTTCGTGACGGCAACGGGCAATGCCGACGTCATCACCGCCGATCACATGGCGGCGATGAAGCCGATGTCGATCGTCTGCAACATCGGCCATTTCGACAGCGAGATCCAGATCGCGGCGCTCTCCAACTACGCCTGGACCGAGGTCAAGCCCGGCACCGATCTGGTCAGGTTCCCCGACGGCAAGCAGATCATCGTTCTCGCCAAGGGCCGCCTGGTGAATCTCGGCTGCGCCACCGGCCACCCGTCGTTCGTGATGTCGGCGTCGTTCACCAACCAGACGCTCGCGCAGATCGAGCTGTGGACCAAGGGCGAGAACTACTCGAACCAGGTCTATGTGCTCCCCAAGCATCTCGACGAGAAGGTCGCCGCGCTCCACCTCGACAAGCTCGGCGTCAAGCTGTCGAAGCTGACGCCCAAGCAGGCGGGCTATATCGGCGTCTCGACCGAAGGCCCGTTCAAGCCCGACCATTACCGCTACTGATGAGTGAAGAAGGGCGGCGGCGCTAGGCGGCCGCCCGTTTGCGTGTCCTGACGCGTTGAGGTCAAAAAGAAACCCGGCGGACTTATGGTCCGCCGGGTTTTTTTTCCAGTTGTTCAGATTGTCAGAATTTGACGCCGATGTTCATCTTGAAATAACGGCCCATCAGCGCGTCGAAATAGCGCGTCTCGCTCACGTCGTAAGGGAAAGGGACGCTCTTGTTGAGAACATTGTTGACGACAAGCCGGATCGTGTAGTGCTTGCCAAGATCATAGCCGATCGATGCGTTATACATGAAATATTGCTTGATCTTCGGATATTCATAATTCGATGTCGGCACATTCACGTCGATCTTGGTTGGTCCATAATATTGGGTCTGCCACAGGAAATTGAAGCCGCCATTGTTGTAATTGAAATTGACGGTGACGTTGTCTGCAGGCTCCTGCGAGGTGCCGACCGAATATTGCTTATCGCCCTCGCCGACCTTGGTGTAATGCGAGAAGGTGTGCAGGTAGTTTGCGGTAAGCAGGATGGAGCCCGCGTCCTCCGGCAGGCCGAGCTTGCTGAGTGAGAATTGGTAATCGACTTCGGCCTGCAGCGCGCGGAAATGCTCGATGCCGATGTTGTAATCGCCTTCGGCGAAGCTGGTCACCTGGCCGCTCGAGTCACGCGTGAAGGTCGAGCAGAACGGGCTCGACGGGTAGTTGGTCGCGTCGTAGCAGGCATCCATCAGATCGGTCAGGCTGAGCGACGTGATCTCGTTGCTGACGTCGATCGCGACATAGTCGACGGTCGCCTTGAAGCCCGGCAGGAAACGCGGCGTGATGACGCCACCCGCGGTCCAGCTGTTGGCGACCTCGTTCTTGAGATTGGGATTGCCGCCGAACGTGCCTTCCGTGGTGAAGCTGACCACGTTGGACATGAACGGCTGGGTGATGCCTGCTGCAGCGCAGTTCGCGGCCCGACGGCTCGGATTGGGGCCGCCCGTGATGTAATGCGAGTCGCAGGGATCGTCGGCGGTGTCGAATACCGATCCGGTCGGCGCATAGGCCTCGGTGATCGCTGGAGCGCGAAGCGAGCGGGTATAGTTGCCGCGGAACGTGATGTCTTCAATCGGCGCATAGGCGCCGCCGCCGGTATAGGTCCAGAAGCCGCCGGTCAGGCTGTTATGAACATAACGGCCGGAGGCCTGGAGGTTGAGGCTGTGAACCAACGGGACATTCATGGTCGGCGAAACGAGCGGGACGTCGAGTTCGCCGAAGCCTTCGTCGGTATGATAGGCACCCGAGACCGGCGTGATCGGAATCGAATTGCCATATTGCGAGCGCGTGCCGTCCGCATTGAGCTGGCCGGCATAGAAGGTGCCCGGATCGAAATTGGTGGCCTCGCGGCGATGCTCGTATCCGATTGAGAACTTCACGTCGCCGGCCGGCAGCGTGAACAGCGATCCGGTGATGTCGGCGACGATGTCGAGCTGCGTGTTGACCTGCTTGGTCTTGGCGATCGCCGTGACATAGTCGAGCGAAGCCTGGCTTTCCTGGTTGACGCCGAAGATATCCAGTGGCGCGCAGGTGCTGCTCAGCGTCGCGATCGCGGCATTGGTATAGCCCGGCGCGCAGACGATATTGCCGCTGGAGTCGAGCGTGGCGTCGAGCGCGTTGTAGAAGTTCTGCGTGACGAGTTCGCGCTGTGTGGTGTCCGTCTGGAGGTGGCCATAATTGGCGGTCACTTCCCAGTTCAACGGATGTGCGCCGACCGAGAAGTCGCCGGTGAGCGATCCGACGAAGCGATAGAGGTCTGTGCGCGAAGCGAAGCTGCCCGTCTCAAGATCCGTGTTGGCGCGCGCGAGATAGAAGGTGCTCGGATCGAGGCCGTTTTCCGTGAGATTGCTGATGAGCGTCGCCCGGTCGGCCGCACTCAGGTACGGGTTGCTCGTGGAAAGGATGAGATTGCCGTTGATCTGGCCGGCATCGTTGAACAGCGCCGTGCTGTAATAGGGCTGGTCGCTGAGATTGCGCCCGGTATCGCGACCGACCCATGCCTCGCCCGAGAAATGGACATGATCGGTGATGTCGTAATGGCCGAGTGCCGTGCCCTGAATGCGATTGCTGTCGGTCAGGAAGTTGCCGTAGTCGCCGATCCTGAAGCCGTCGCCACCTGCTTGGTACAGCGGATTGCCGGTCAGAGTGCCGTTCTGGAACGGCACGAGATGCCCGCTATTGTTGAAGTAGAGCGGTTGACCGGCGGCGTTCGATGGGGCCGCGTAATTCTCCCCGCCGTACACGGGCACGGTGTCGACCAGTACGGGCATGCCGGTGTTGGTGAAGACGTTATAGCGAATGCCACCGGAATAGAGGCGCTCGAGAAAGGAGTCGCTCGACAGCGCGCTTCCGAAGAACGGCGAGCTGCCGCCCAGGTCGAAGCGGTCTGCAGTCGTGAGGCCCGTCTGCTTGTCATAGGTCACGTTGAGCGTGATGTTGCCCCGCCCTCCGGCGAAATTATAGCCGGCGAGACCCGAGATATTATAGTCCGCGCCGTCGCCATGCTGTGAAAGGCCGGTCTGCGCGTTGAGCTGGAAGCCCTCGAAATTCTTCTTGAGGATGACGTTGACGGTGCCGGCGATCGCGTCCGAGCCATAGATCGGCGCGCCGCCGACGGACAGCACGTCGACGCGGTCGACGAGATCGCTCGGGATTTCCGAGAAGTCGACGGGGCTGCCCGCGACCGGGCCGAATATGGACGAGCTCGCACCGCTGACGAAGCGGTGCCCATTGACCAGGCTGAGCGTGCGCTGCGAACCAAGATTGTAGAGGTTGACGAAGGTCTGGCCGGCGCTGAACGAACCCTGCGAACCGATCGGGCTGTTGCCCGGAATGCTGAACGCCGGCAGTTCCTGCAGCGCATTGCCGAGGTTGGTGTAGCCGAGCTTCTCAATCTGCTGCGAATCGAGCACCTCGACGGGCTGCGCCGCAACCTTCGATCGGACGATGCGCGAGCCGGTGACGACGATCGCGTCGTCAGGCGTGGTGGTGTCGGGTTTCGTCTGCGCGCTCGGCAGCGCGGCCGTCTGCGTATCGGAAGGGGCAGTCTGTGCTGCAGCCGCGGTCGCGCCGACGATCAGGCAGGCAGAGGCGCCGGCCAGCAGCGTCGCCCGGGCGAAATCGAGTCTGGAAGGAAATGGTGCGGCGATGTCGTCCCTACGATGAGTGCGCATACAATACCCCTGTTCCGCATCCGGTTTCGGATTGCTGCGCAACAGCACACGCATCGTTCAGCTTGCGTCAATATATCGGGTCGTGGCGAGGCGGATCGCCCGACGAGTGTCATCGAACGGCAACAGTGTGTCGCCGGCGCGGCGTCAAATGGCTTCCATCTGAATCGGCCAACATCTAAGCCGAGGCGGTGAAGGAAAATCAGGGTTTGCCGGTCGTGAGGGGAGGATGATCCAGCTCGATCCCCTGCACGCGACGCTGGCCGGGCTGATCCTCGCGATCTGGCTCGCCGCGGCGGTGGTCACCGTCACCTTCGCCTGGCGGCGCCAGCATGCCGCCAAGGCATCGGTGGCCGAGCTCGCGCGACTGCGGACGATGCTGGCGGGCGCGCCGGCGCTGCCGATCCTCGTCTCGGCGGACGGCCGGCTGCGTGCGCACCAGCAGGCGGCGGACTGGCTCGGTCTCGATCGCATACCCCGCACGCTCGCCGACCTGTCCGCCTGTCTCGCGCCGCACGATGCCGAGGCGCTGGCCGGCGACGTGCTGGCGGTGCAGCGGAGCGGCGCCGCCTTCGCGCGGGCGCTCAGGCCGCTCGGCGCGGGGCGCGTGCTGATGGTGCGCGGCCGCCCCGCCGCGCCCGCGCTTGGCGAGGGTGCCGCGCTGCTGTGGCTGTTCGACGCCACCGAGAGCGAGGAGGAGATCGCCCGGCTCGGCGCCGAACGCGATCGCCAGGCGGGGGCGATCGACGCGCTGGCGGGGCTGATCGAGGCCGCGCCGATCCCGATGTGGCATCGCGGCGCCGACCTGCGGCTCAGCCTCGTCAATTCGGCCTATGTCCACGCGGTCGACGGCGCCAATGCGCACGACGTGATCGAGCGCGGGCTCGAACTGATCGAGGCGGTGGGCCCCGCGGGGCCGATCGCCTCCGCGGCGATCGCGCGCGACGAAGGCGAGATGACGGTCCGCACGATGCCCGCCACGATCGGCGGCGAGCGCCGCACGCTGCGCGTCGTCGACGTTCCGCTCGGCGCGAGCGGGATCGCCGGCTATGCGATCGACATCGAGGAGATTGAGCGCGGCAAGGCCGATCTCGTCCGCTTCGAGGAGGCGCAGCGCGACATGCTCGACAGGCTGTCCGCGGGCGTCGCGCAATTCGCCGCCGACCGGCATCTGGTCTTTTCCAACTCAGCGTTCCAGCGGCTGTTCGCGATGCTCCCCGAATGGCTTGCCGACCGCCCCGAATTCGACCGCGTGCTCGAACGGATGCGCGAGGCCGACCGGCTTCCCGCGAGCCGCGACTTTCCCGGCTGGAAGGCCGAACGGCGGCGCTGGTTCCTTTCCGAAACCGCGCAGGAGGAGGCGTGGCAGCTGCCCTCCGGCACGCATCTGCGCGTCGTCGGCCAGCCGCTGCCCGATGGCGGGATGCTGATGATCTTCGAGGACCGCACCGAGCAGGTGCGGCTGCGCTCGGAGGCCGACACGCTGTTGCGCGTGCGCACCGCGACGTTCAACAACCTCAACGAGGCGGTCGGCGTGTTCGCCGCCGACGGCCGACTGCATCTGTGGAACAACCGCTTTCGCGAGGTGTGGGCGCTCGAGGAGGAGGAGCTTGCGCGGCATCCCCGCGTCGACGCGCTCGTCGCGATGGTCGGGCCGCGGCTCGCCAATCCGGCGCGCGCCGGGCTGATCCGCGAGCTGGTGCGGCTGGCGACGACCGAGCGGCAGAGCAGGACCGGCCGCATCGCCTTTGCCGATGGTCGTCATTTCCAGTTCGCCGCGGTGCCCTTGCCCGACGGCAACGCGCTGTTCACGCTGCTCGACATCACCGACAGCCGGCGCGCCGAGCAGGCGCTTCGCGATCGCGCCGTCGCGCTCGAGGAGGGCGATCGCGTCAAGTCGGCGTTCGTCGCGACGATGAGCTACGAGCTCAAGACCCCGCTGACCTCGATCGGGGGCTTTGCCGAGATGCTCGCGGCGGGGTTTGCGGGGCCGCTCAGCGCGCGCGCGGAGGATTATGTCGGCTCGATCCTGACCGCCTCGGCGCGGCTCGGGCAACTGGTCGACGAGGTGCTCGATCTCACGCGCAGCGCCGCCGGGCGGCTCGATCTCGAACAGGTGCCGATCGAATTGTCGACGTTGTGCCACGGGCTGGCCGACGAGATGGCGCCGCAGATCGCGGCGCGCAGGCTCGAGCTGATCGCGTCGATCGAGCCGTCCTCGGGGGTCGTGCGCGGCGATATGCGGCGGCTGCGCCAGGCGGTCGACCATGTGCTGCGCAACGCGGTCGACTACACGCCCGAGGGCGGCCGCATCTTCTTCCACGCCAGCGGCGACGTCGAGCAGGCGACGATCATCGTCTCGGACAATGGCGAGGGCATCGCCGCCGAGGATCAGGAACATATCTTCGATCCCTTCCACCGCGCGAGCGCGCGCGGCACGCGCCGCGAGGGTTCGATCGGGCTCGGGCTGCCGCTGACGCGCCATTATGTCGAGGCGCATGGCGGCACCGTGTCGCTGCAGTCGCAGCGCGGGCAGGGGACGACGGTGTCGCTGTGCCTGCCGCGGGCCGGGGCATGAGCGAGGGCGTGCTGACGTTGCCCGACGCGGCGGCGACCGAGGTGCTCGGTCGCGCGCTGGGGCCGCTGCTGCAGCCGGGCGATGTCGTCGCGCTGTTCGGGGATCTGGGCGCCGGCAAGACCAGCCTTGCGCGCGGCGTGCTCGCCGCGCTCGGCCTCGTCGGGGAAGCGCCGAGCCCGACCTTCGCGATCGTCCAGCCCTATGCGCCGCCCGAGCTCGCGCTCCCGGTCGCGCATGTCGATCTCTACCGGCTGGGCGCGCCCGAGGACGCCGACGAACTCGGGCTGGACGATCTGATCGAGGATGGCGCGCTGCTGATCGAATGGCCCGATCGGCTCGGCGACGCGCTGTGGCCCCACGCGCTCCGCCTGGCGCTCGCGCCCGACGCGTCGGGCGGCCGCCGCTTGACTTGGGCGGCACCGGCGGCATGGGAGGGCCGATGGCCTCCACCGGACTTGGCGCGATGATTCCGCCCCCGCACGCTCCCGCCTTCCTCGCCGCCAATGGCTGGGCGGGCGCGACGATCCTGCCGCTCGCCGGCGACGCGTCGTTCCGGCGCTATTTCCGCGTCGTGCTCGACGGCCGCACCGCGGTGCTGATGGACGCGCCGCCCGAGCAGGAGGAATTGACGCCGTTCCTCGCGATCGCCGGGCATCTCGGGACGCTCGGCCTGTCGTCGCCGCAGAGCTATGCGGTCGACCATGCCGGCGGGCTGCTGCTGCTCGAGGATTTCGGCGACCGGCTGGTCGGGCCGCTGCTGCGCGCCGGCGAGGCGCCGGAGGCGCCGATCTACCGCGACGCGGTGACGCTGCTCGCGCGGCTCGCCGAACAGCCGGTGCCCGCCGGCCTGCCGCGCTATGACGCCGCGGTCATGCATCGCGAGATCGGGCTGTTCCCCGAATGGTATGCGCCCGCGGTCGGCCTCGCCGCCGACGCTGACGGATGGACCAGCGCCTGGGAGACGGTGCTGTCGCGCGTCTGCGCGCCGACGCCGCCGGTGCTGGTGCTGCGCGACTATCATGTCGACAACATCATCCTGCTCGACCGTGCAGGGATCAAGCGCCTCGGCCTGCTCGATTTCCAGGACGCGCTTGCCGGCCACCCCGCCTACGATCTGGTTTCGCTGCTGCAGGATGCGCGGCGCGATGTCGCGCCGGCGCTCGAGGCCGAGATGCTCGACGCCTATGTCGCCGAGGCGGGGATCGCCGACATCGACGGCTTCCGTGCCGACTACGAGATCCTCGGCGCGCAGCGCAACACCAAGATATTGGGAATCTTCACCCGGCTGTGGAAGCGCGACGGCAAGCGCAGCTATCTGCCGTTGCAGCCGCGCGTATGGGGCTATCTCGAACGCAATCTCGCACATCCCGCGCTCGCGCCCGTCGCGGACTGGTTCGCCGCCAACGTGCCCGCTGCGATGCGCGCCGCCGCCTGGAGAGAGACGATCGCATGAGCCGCTTCGCCAAGACGCTGTCGCTGCGCCCCGATCCGCACGGCGCGCAGGCGCTGCCCGAGACCGCGATGCTGCTCGCCGCCGGCCTCGGCAAGCGGATGCGCCCGCTGACCGCGACCCGGCCCAAGCCGCTGGTCGAGGTCGCGGGACGGTCGCTGCTCGATCATGCGCTCGACCGGGTGCGTGCCGCCGGCATCGGGCGCGTCGTCGTCAACGTCCATTATCTCGCCGACGCGCTCGAGGCGCATGTCCGCCGCCATGCGCACGGGCTCGACATCGCGATCTCCGACGAGCGCGCGACGCTGCTCGAGACCGGCGGCGGCGTCGTCCACGCGCTGCCGCTGCTCGGCGACCGGCCCTTCTACGTCATCAACAGCGACAATTTCTGGGTCGACGGCCCGATCGACACGCTGCGGCTGCTCGCCAACCGCTGGGACGATTCGGCGATGGACGCGCTGCTGCTCGTCGTGCCGCTGGCGAGGGCGACCGCGCATCACGGCCAGGGCGATTTCCACATGAATGCCGAGGGGCGGCTCTCGCGCCGCCAGCCGCGCCGCGTTGCGCCGTTCGTCTATACCGGCGTCCAGCTGGTGTCGCCGCGGCTGCTCGCCGACGCGCCCGCCGGCGCCTTCTCGATGAACCTGTTGTGGGACCGCGCGATCGCCGCCGACCGCGCCTTCGGCGTCGTCCATCAGGGTCTGTGGTGCGACGTCGGCACGCCGGCGGCGATCGCGGTCGCCGAGGAGATGCTCAAGGGTGGCTGAACGCGGCGCGCCGGGCCTTGGTGGGGTGCCGGCCGCGCCGGCGGTCTACAGCGTACCGGCGCACCGGCCGTTCGCCGACGCGCTGGCCGAGGGGCTGGTCGCGCGCAGCGGCGGCGATCGCATGGCGCTCGCCCGCGGCCTCGTGCTGGTGCCCAACAACCGCGCGCTACGCGCGGTCACCGACGCGTTCGTGCGCCGCGCCGAGGGCGGTCTGCTGCTGCCGCGGCTGGTGGCGATCGGCGATCCCGATCTCGACGAGACGCTGGGCCAGGCGTTCGACCCCGCCGTCGGCGCCGCCGACGACGATCCGCCGCCGCCGGCGATCGAGCCGATGGTGCGGCGGATGATGCTCGCGCGGATCGTCGCCGAGGAGCGCGCGCTGGCGGGCGAGCCGGTCGACGCGGCCGAGGCGGTGCGGCTCGCGCAGGCGCTGGCGCGCACGCTCGACCAGATGATCGTCGAGGCGGTGCCGATCCGCGCGCTGGGCGCGCTCGCGGTGGCGGAGGAATTGTCCGATCACTGGCAGCGCGCGCTCGGCGTGATGGCGGCGGTGCTGCGGCGCTGGCCGGAGGCGCTGCGGCGGCTCGGGCGGATCGATCCGGCCGATCGTCGCAACCAGCTGCTCGACCGTGCCGCCGCCGCCTGGCGCGCGCGGCCGCTGGCGGGCTTCGTCGTCGCCGCCGGGATCACCGACACCGCGCCCGCGGTCGCCGGATTGCTGCGTGCCGTCGCGCGGCTGGCGGATGGGGTGGTGCTGCTGCCTGGGCTCGATCTCGCAATGGCGCGCGACGAATGGGACGCGCTCGGCCCCGACGACGACGGCCGCGGGATCGAGACGCATCCGCAGTTCGCGCTCAAGCTGCTGCTCGATCGCATGGGGGTCGCGCGCGACGAGGTGACGCGTTGGCGCTGGGGTGGCGGCCCCGACGCGCCGTCGGCGCCCGCGGCGCGCGGCCGCGCGGCCGCCCATGCGATGGCGCCCGCGCGCTTCACCGGCAAGTGGCAGGATCTTCCGGCCGCCGAGCGGCGGCTGGGCGGCGTGCATGCGATCGAATGCGCGACGCCGGCCGAGGAAGCGCAGGCGATCGCGATCGCGATCCGCCGTGCGATCGAGCAACCCGGGCGCACCGCGGCGCTGGTCACCCCCGATCGCGCGCTGGCGCGGCGCGTCTCGGCGCATCTCGCGCGCTGGGGGATCGCCGCCGACGATTCGGCGGGGCGTCCGCTGTCGGCGACGCCGCCGGGGACCCTGATCACCGCGATCGCGGCCGCCGCGGCGAGCGGCTTCGCGCCTGTCGAGCTGCTAACGCTGCTCAAGCATCCGCTGGTGCGCGCGGGCGAGCGGCGCGCCGACTGGCTGGCGATGGTGCGGACGCTCGATCTCGCGCTGCGCGGGCCTCGGCCGGCGCCGGGGCTGGCGGGGATCGGCGCATTGCGGCCGGGCGACGACGGCTGGGCAACTGTCGCCGCCTTGCTGGCGCCGCTCGAGACGGGGTTCGCCGCGCGGATCGCGCTGCCCGCGATCCTCGCGACGATCCGCGAGGTCGCCTCCGCGCTGTCGGGTGACGCGATCTGGGCGGGGCCGACCGGGCGCGCCGCCGCCGATCTCTTCACGGCGGTCGAGGCGGCAGCCCCGCTCGGGCCGGCCGATCTCGCGCCGCACGCGGTCGCGCCGTTGCTCGGGCGTCTGATGGACGAGGTCGCGGTGCGACCGCCGCAGGGCGGACATCCGCGCGTCTCGATCTGGGGGCTGATCGAGCAGCGCCTCCAGCATGCCGATCTGGTCGTCGCGGGCGGGCTCAACGAGGGGGTGTGGCCCGCGCTGCCGAGCCCCGATCCATGGCTGAGCCCGCGCGTCCGCCGCGCGCTGGGTTTGCCCGGGCTCGAAAGGCGGATCGGGCTCGCCGCGCACGACTTCGTCGGCGCGCTGGGCAGCCCGAACGTGCTCGTCACGCGTGCGCGCCGCGACGCGCGCGCACCGACGATCGCCTCGCGCTTCTGGCTCAGGCTCGAGGCGATGACCGGCGGAATCGCGCGCGCGCCCGAGCTGCGCCGCTGGGCGACGGCGATCGACCGCCCCCTCGACTTCGCGCCCGCCGATCGGCCACGCCCGGCGCCGCCCGCCGCGCTCAGGCCGCGCAAGCTGGCGGTGACGCGGCTCGACCGGCTCAAGGCCGACCCTTACGCCTTCTACGCGCAGGAAATGCTCCGCCTGTCCGCGCTCGATCCGGTCGATGCCGAGCCCAGCCCGGCGTGGCGGGGCAACGCGGTGCATGCCGTGCTTGAGGAATGGGCGAAGGAGGATGGCTGCGATCCCTCCAGGCTGGCGGCCCGCGCGGAGACGATGCTCGACGGGATCGCGGCGCATCCCGTGCTGCGCGCGCTGTGGACGCCGCGGCTGCGCGAGGCGCTGGGCTGGATCGCCGACGAGATGCTCGGACTGCTGGCGAGCGGGCGCAAGCCGCTCGTCGCCGAGATTTTCGGCGAGGCGGTGCTCGATGGCATCCGGCTCTACGGCAAGGTCGATCGTATCGACCGGCTCGCCGATGGCAGCCTCGCGATCGTCGACTACAAGACCGGCCAGCCGCCCGGCCCCAAGCAGGTCGCGGCGGGCTATGCGATGCAGCTCGGGCTGCTCGGGCTGATCGCCGAGCGCGGTGGCTTCAAGGGCATCGACGGCAAGGCCGCGGCCTTCGAATATTGGTCGCTAGCGCAAAAGGACGGACAGCTCGGCCATGTCGCGCCCGCAACGGGCAAGCGCGCGGGCATCGATCCCGCCGACTTCACCGCGCTCGCACACCGCAACTTCACCGAGGCCGCGCAACGCTGGCTGACCGGCGACGCGCCGTTCGTCGCCAAGCTGCATCCCGAGCTCGCGCCTTATGGCGATTATGACCAGCTGATGCGGCTCGACGAATGGTATGGCCGGCAGGAGCGCGCAGCCGACCCCGGGGATGCGACATGAGTCGTCGCCCGTCTCCGCTGCGCCCGCTCGAGGGCGCGCAGGCCGCGGCGTCGGATCCGCGGCAGCTGGTATGGCTGTCGGCGTCCGCCGGCACCGGCAAGACGCACGTGCTCACCGCGCGGGTGATCCGGCTGCTGCTCGCGGGCAATGATCCCGCCGCGATCCTGTGCCTCACCTTCACCAAGGCGGGCGCCGCCGAGATGGCCGATCGTATCCATGCCCGGCTGGCGAGCTGGGTGCGGATGAAGAGCGCGCTGCTCGCAGGCGAACTCGCCGCGCTCGGCGAGGATGTCGCGCCCGAGGCGGTCGCCCGGGCGCGCACGCTGTTCGCGCGCGTGCTCGAGGCGACCGGCGGCGGCCTGCGCATCCAGACGATCCACGCCTTCTGCCAGACGCTGCTCGCCGGCTTCCCGGCCGAGGCGGGGCTGGTGCCCGGCTTCCGCCCGCTCGAGGAGCGCGAGGAGCAGGCGCTCGCCTATGCGACGCTCGCCGAGCTGCTCGTCACGGCCGAGCGCGGCGGCGATCTGCCGCTGGTGCACGACGTGCAGGCGCTCAGCCGGCGACTGGGCGAAGAGGGGGCGGAACGCTTCCTGCGCGCCTGCGCGCGCGCGCCCGACGCGATGGCAGGGCTGGGCGGCGGGATCGAGGCGAAGCTGCGCCGCGCGATGGGCGTGCCCGATGGCGACATCGAGGAGGCGCTCGGCGAGGCCTGCTCGGACGAAACCTTCGATCGCCGCACGCTCGAACGGATCGCGGCGGCCAACGCGGCGTGGGGCACAGCCCGCGGGCTCGATCGCGCGGACGTGATCGCACGCTGGCTCGCCGGATCGCCCGCCGAGCGCGCCGCCGGGCTGCAGGCGCTGCACGAGGTGTGGGCGACGAAGAGCGGCGATCCGCGCTCGCTCGCCAAGGGGCAGGCGCCGCAGGACGACGCCTATGGCGCCGATGCCGCCAAGCTCCACGTGGCATGCGGCGAGCTGCTCGCGATGCGCGTCAAGGCGGCCTATGCCGCCTCGCTCGCGGCGGGCCTGCGCGCAGGCCAGGCCTATGCGCGCGCCCATGTCGAGGCCAAGCGCGCCGCGGGCGGGGTCGATTTCGACGACCTGATCCGGCTGACTGTCCGCCTGCTCGAGACGCCGGGGATGGGCGAATGGGTGCGCTACAAGCTCGACCAGCGCACCGATCATATCCTCGTCGACGAGGCGCAGGACACCAATGTCGACCAGTGGCGGATCGTCGCGGCGTTGGCGGGCGAATTCTTCGCGGGCGAAGGCGCGCGGAGCGGCGTGCTGCGCACGATCTTCACCGTCGGCGACTTCAAGCAGGCGATCTTCGGCTTCCAGGGCACCGATCCGCAGGCGTTCACCGCAGCCGAGCTCGCGTTCACGCGCATGGCCGGCGAGCATGACGAGCCGATCACCCGCCTCTCGCTCGATCGCTCCTTCCGCTCGACGCCGCCGGTGCTCGCGGTGGTCGACCGGCTGATCGCGCATCTCGGCGCCGCGGCGCTCGGGCTTCCCGACGACGTTCCGCCGCACGAGGCGGCGAAGAAAGGGTCGGGGCGCGTCATGCTGTGGCCGCCGGTCTCCGCGATCGCGGCGGACGAGATCGCGGCGGGCGAGGAGGGGTGGCTCGACGACGCCACGCGGCTGTTCGCCGATAGGCTCGCGCGGCAGGTCAAGGCGTGGATCGACGCGGCGCCGTGGATCTCCACCAAGGGCCGCCCGCTGCGCCCCGAGGACGTGATGATCCTGGTGCGCAAGCGCGGCGAGCTCGCGGCGCTGCTCGTCGCGCGGCTGCACGCGCACGGCGTGCCGGTGGCGGGGATCGACCGGTTGCGGCTCGACGCGCCGCTGGCCGTGAAAGATCTGCTCGCCGCCGCGCGCTTCGCGCTGCAGCCGGGCGACGATCTCAATCTCGCCTCGCTGCTCGTCTCGCCGCTCTTCGGGCTGAGCCAGCAGCAGCTGTTCGCCGTCGCCTTCGAGCGCAAGGGCGGACTGCTTGCCGCCGTCACCGCCGACCCCGCGCTTACCGCGACGCGCGACGCGCTCGGCCGCATTCTGGCAAGCGCCGATCTCGTCACCCCCTATCGTTTCTTCGAGGAGCTGCTGTCGGGCGCGCTCGACGGGCGGCGCAAGCTGCTGCGCCGGCTGGGCGAGGAGGCGCGCGATCCGATCGAGGAGCTGCTCAACGCGGCTTTGCTGTTCGAGGAGAGCGGTGCGCCGTCGATGCAGCTGTTTCTCGACTGGTTCGATCGCGGCGAGGTGCAGATCAAGCGCGATCCCTCCGCGCCGCTCGACGCGGTGCGCGTGATGACCGCGCACGGCTCCAAGGGGCTGCAGGCGCCGCTGGTGGTGCTGGCCGACGCGACCGGCGATCCCGATCGCTCGCCGGGCGGCGGGCTGGGCTGGCCGGCCGAGGAGGGCGCCGACCCCGTGCCGATCATCCGCCCGCGCAGCCACGAGCGCTTCCCGCCCTTTGCCGAGCTGATGGCGATCGGCGAGAAACGCGATCTCGAGGAGCATTGGCGGCTGCTCTATGTCGCGGCGACGCGCGCCGAGGAATGGCTGGCGATCGGCGGCGCGCTCGGGCCGATGGCGAAGGGCGTGCCCCCGCCGCGCAGCTGGTATGCCGCGCTCGCGGCCGCGCTCGACGGGCTCGACGCGCCGGCCGTCGACGATCCGCTGTGGGGGACGATGCGCGTCCATGCCGAGGAGGGGCCGCGCGGCGCGGCGCGGCCGGTGCGCCCGCCCGCGCCGATATCGTCGCCGCCCGACTGGCTGTGGACCCCGGCGCCGCAGGAGAGCCGTCCGCCCCGCCCGCTGGCGCCGTCGGCGATCGGATCGGACACGGTGGCCAATCCGCCGCCGGGGCCCGAGACGCGCTGGGCGGCCGAGCGCGGCCGGCTGCTGCACGCGCTGTTCGAGCGGCTGCCGGCGCTTGCGCCCGAGGCGCGCGCGGCCGCCGCCGATCGCTGGCTCGCACAGTCCGCCGGGCTGGCCGATGCGGCGCTGCGCGACGCGCTGGTCACCGACGCCTGCGCGATCATCGCCGATCCGGCGCACGCCGGCATCTTCTCTCCGCACGCGCTCGCCGAGGCGCCGATCGCCGCGGTGGTCGACGGTCGCGTGATCGCGGGCACCGTCGACCGGCTGCTGGTCGAGCCCGATCGCGTCACCATCGTCGATTTCAAGACCGGGCGGCGCGTGCCCGCGGGGCTTGCGCAGGTGCCCGCGCATCATCTCGCGCAGATGGGCGCCTATGCCGCGGCGCTCAGCGCGATCTTCCCCGATCGCGCGATCGAGGCGGCGCTGCTCTATACCGCGGGCCCTGCGCTGATCGCGCTTCCCGCCGCCACGCTCGCGGCGCACAAGCCGGGCTTCGCGGATGCGGAGCAAAGTTTGGTCCCCGCCGGTTGAGGCGGAGCCCCCGGCGGCCTACATCGCGTTCAAGTCGAACAGGAGTTTCGCACATGGCTACCAAGACCGTCACCGATCAGAGCTTCAATGCCGACGTACTGTCGGCCGACGGCCCCGTTCTCGTCGATTTCTGGGCGGAGTGGTGCGGGCCCTGCAAGATGATCGGGCCGGCGCTCGAGGAGCTGTCCGACGAGCTCGGGAGCAAGGTCACGATCGTCAAGCTCAACATCGACGATAATCCCGACGCGCCGGGCAAATATGGCGTGCGCGGCATTCCGACGATGATCCTGTTCAAGGACGGTGCGCCGGCGGCGACGCAGGTCGGCGCCGCGCCCAAGAGCAAGCTCAAGGCGTTCATCGAAGGCGCGCTCGACGACGGAGCGCGCGCCGCGGTCTGATCACGCGATCTCCCTCTCCCCGGCGGGGAGAGGGTCGGGGTAAGGGGGAGCGACGCGTCAGCGTCGCGTCCCACCTTCGAGGTTACGACCCCTCACCCAACCCTCTCCCTCAAGAGAGAGGGCTCTAGGCGGAGCGCTGACGTCGCTCTAGCCGAACAATATCTTTGCCGAGTCGTCCCAAAGCGTGGGCGAGGCGGCCGCGAGCAACCCGGTGCGCTCGTCGCCGAGCCGATACGCACCGCCATCGGGCCGCGCCACCTTGCCGCCGGCTTCCTCGACGAACAGCGCGCCCGGCGCGTGGTCCCAGGGCTTGGTGCGCCAGAACAGCGCGAGGTCGTTGGTGCCGAGCACCAGCCGCGGATATTGCTCGCCCGCGCAATTGGGGATGTCGGCGATCGCGATCCGTCCTTCGGCACGCGCGCTGATGTCGGCGCGGACGTCGTCGGGCAGATAGCGCGTCGCCAGCGCGCCGATCGGGCGGGCCGCGCCGGTGGCCGTTGCCACGATCCGGCGATTGTCGATATAGGCGCCGCCGCCCCGCACCGCGTGGCACATCCGCCCGGTCACCGGATCGAGGATCCAGCCCGCCTGTACGACGCCGTCGTCGGCCAGCGCGACCATCATCGCGAACGGCGTCTTGCCCGCGGTGTAATTGCCGGTGCCGTCGAGCGGATCGACGATCCAGGCGCGGCCGTCCGCGATGCGATCGACCAGCGAGGGGTCGGCCGCGACGCCCTCCTCGCCGACGACATGGCTCCCCGGCAGCAACGCGATCAGCGCCGCGCTCAGCTGCCGCTCGGATTCCTTGTCGACGACGGTGACATAGTCGTTGGGTGCCTTCTCCTCGATCTCGGCGGCATCGAGGTTGCGGAAGCGCGGCATCAGCACCTCGCGCCCGATCCGGCGCATCGTCGCCTCGACCGCGGCATGGAGCGCGTGCATCAGGACCGATAGTCCGCGTTGATCGCGATGTAGCCATGCGTGAGGTCGCAGGTCCACACCGTCGCGCGGCCGTCGCCGATACCGAGATCGACGCCGATCCGCACATCCTGCCCCTTCAGATGCGCGGCGACAGGCGCCTCGTCATAGCCCTCGACCGCAAGCCCCGCCTCGGCGACCGGCGTGTCGCCGAAGCGGATCGCGAGCCGGTCGCGTTCGGCGGGTTCGCCCGCCTTGCCCACCGCCATCACGACGCGGCCCCAATTGGCGTCCTCGCCCGCGATCGCGGTCTTGACCAGCGGCGAATTGGCGATCGACAGCGCGACCGTCCGCGCGCTCATGTCCGACGCGGCGCCTGCCACCTCGATCTCGATGAACTTGCTCGCGCCCTCGCCGTCGCGGACGACCAGATGCGCGAGCTGGAGACAGACGTCGGACAGCGCGGCGGCGAAGGCGTCGGCGCCGGGATCGTCGAGCGAGGCGAGCGGCGCATTGCCTGCCTGGCCCGTCGCGAAGGCGAGCACGGTGTCCGAGGTCGAGGTGTCGCCGTCGACCGTGATGCAGGAGAAGCTCTTGCTGTTCGCGGCGTCGAGCGACCGCTGGAGGAAGCCGGGCTCGACCGCGGCGTCGGTGAACAGGAAACCGAGCATCGTCGCCATGTCGGGCGCGATCATCCCCGAGCCCTTGATCACGCCGACGAGGGTGACGCTGCGGTCGCCGATCACCGCCTTGGCCATCGCCCCCTTGGGGAAGGTGTCGGTGGTCGAGATCGCCGCCGCCATCGCCCGCCAGTCGGTCGCAGGCGCATCCAGCGCCGCATCGATCCCCGCCTCGGCGACGGGGATCGGCAGCGGCACGCCGATCACCCCGGTCGAGGCGACGAACACGTCCGAGGGCAGCCCGCGCGTGCCCAGCGCCACCCGCGCCGCGATCGCCTCGACCGCCGCGCGGCCGCGATTGCCGGTGAAGGCATTGCTGTTGCCGGCGTTGACGACGAGCGCGCGCGCAGCGCCGAGCGGCAGCACCTGCCGGCACCATTCGACCTCGGGTGACGGGCATTTCGATTGCGTCATGACGCCAGCGACGCTGGTGCCGGCGTCGAGCGTCACCAGCGTCAGATCGTCGCGGTCCCAGCTCTTGTAGCCCGCGCGCACCGTCGCGATCCGCACGCCCGCGATCGGCGGCAGGACGGGGAAGGGGACGGCGAGCGGGGAGACGGCATCGGACATGGCGGTTCCTTCAAACGACACCGCCGCCGCTATCGATCCGATCGCCGGGGAGCAACCGTTTGATCCGTACGATCCTCGCCCGCCGCCGCTGGCAGCGAACCTTGTGGTGCAGGCGCACGGCGTATGCGTGCTCGGCGTTGCCGATCCGGCCCAGCCGCAAACCTTCCTAGCCGCGCACCTTGCCGAAGTGATGCGCGCAGAACAGCGCCATCGCCAGAAACCCCGCGACGAACAGCGCATCCTCGCGCGGCGAGACATAATGCGGCATCCAGTGGAGCGCGAGCAGCGCGCCGGCGAGCCCGTTGCCGAAGCCCCACAGGACGTTGACCACCGGACGCGAATTGCCGACGCCCGACGGCGTGGCGAAGGGCGAGGGGAAGGGATCGCCGCGCAGCCCGCTCAGCAGGTGCGGAATGCCGTTGCACAGCAAGGCGCCCGCGACGAAGCTCAGCACATAGCCCAGCATCTGGTTCATGCGTCGATCTCCTCCTCGGTCACGCGCGCGGCATTCTCCTGGATGAAGCTGTAGCGGTGGTGCGCCTCCTTGCCCATCAGCCGATCGACCAGATCGCGGACCAGCGCGCGCTCCTCATATTCCTGCGGCAGGGTGACGCGGATCATGCCACGCGTCTTCGGGTCCATCGTCGTCTCGCGCAGCTGCTGGGGGTTCATCTCGCCGAGGCCCTTGAAGCGCGCGACCTCGACCTTCTTGCCCTTGAACTGGGTCGCCTCGATCTCGGCGCGCTGCGCATCGTCGCGCGCATAGAGAGACTTCGCGCCCGAGGTCAGCCGATAGAGCGGCGGCTGGGCGAGATAGAGATGCCCGCGGCGCACGACATCGGGCATCTCCTGGAAGAAGAAGGTCATCAGCAGCGTCGCGATATGCGCGCCGTCGACGTCGGCGTCGGTCATGATCACGATCCGCTCGTAGCGTAGTGCGGCGGCGTCGCAGCGTTCGCGCGTGCCGCAGCCGAGTGCCTGGATCAGATCGGCAATCTCCTGGTTCGCCAATATCTTGGCGGAGGTTGCCGAGGCGACGTTGAGGATCTTGCCGCGGATCGGCAGCACCGCCTGCGTCTTGCGGTCGCGCGCCTGCTTGGCCGAGCCGCCCGCCGAATCGCCTTCGACGATGAACATCTCGGTGCCCTCCGGGCTGTCCGACGCGCAATCGGTGAGCTTGCCGGGAAGTCTGAGCTTGCGCCCGGATGTCGCTGTCTTTCTTTTGACATCGCGTTCGGCCTTGCGCCGCAGCCGCTCGTCCATCCGATCGAGCACATAGCCCAGCAGCGCCTTGCCGCGCTCCATATTCTGGCTGAGGAAATGGTCGAAATGGTCGCGCACCCCCGCCTCGACCAGCCGCGCGGCATCGGGCGAGGTGAGCCGGTCCTTGGTCTGGCTCTGGAACTGCGGCTCGCGCACGAAGACGGAGAGCATCAGCTCGGAGCCGACCATGATGTCCTCGGCGGCGAGATCCTTGGCCCGCTTCTGCCCGACCTGGTCGGCGAACGCGCGTATCCCCTTCACCAGCGCGGCGCGCAGACCCTGTTCGTGCGTGCCGCCGTCGGGGGTCGGGATGGTGTTGCAATAATAGCTGTACGAACCGTCCGAATAGAGCGGCCACGCCACCGCCCACTCGACCGAGCCTTGTGCATTGGGGAAGTCCTGCCGCCCCGCGAAGAAGTCGGCGGTGGCGCATTCGCGTGTGCCGATCTGCTCCCTCAGATGATCGGCGAGGCCGCCGGGGAATTGAAACACCGCCTCGGCGGGCGTGTCGTCGGTGATCACCGACGGGTCGCAGCGCCAGCGTATCTCGACGCCCGCGAACAGATAGGCCTTCGAGCGCGCGAGCCGATAGAGCCGCTGCGGCTTGAAGCGGAGCTCGGCGAAGATCTCGTGGTCGGGGGTGAAGGCGACCGCGGTGCCACGGCGATTGGGTGCGGCGCCGACCTTTTCGAGCGTGCTCGTCGGCAGCCCCTTGCTGAAGCGCTGTTGGTAGAGTTCCTTGTTGCGCGCGACCTCGATCACGGTGTCGACCGACAGCGCGTTGACCACCGAGATGCCGACGCCGTGCAGCCCGCCCGAGGTCTGATAGGCCTTGTCGCTGAACTTGCCGCCTGAATGCAGCATGGTGAGGATCACCTCGAGCGCCGACTTGCCCGGGAAGCGCGGATGCTCGTCGACCGGCATGCCGCGGCCATTGTCGGTGATGGTCAGGCGGTTGTCGGCACCCAGCGTCACCTCGATGCGATTGGCATGGCCCGCGACCGCCTCGTCCATCGCATTGTCGAGCACTTCGGCGGCGAGATGGTGCAGCGCGCGCTCGTCGGTGCCGCCGATATACATGCCGGGGCGCCGGCGCACCGGTTCGAGCCCCTCGAGCACCTCGATCGAGGCGGCGTCGTAGGTTTCGGAACTGCCGGGGCGGGGGGATGCGAAGAGGTCGTCGTTGGCCATCGCGGCGAGCCTAGCGGGTCTGGGGCGCCCAGGTAAAGCGTTCCGTACCTGTTCTTACTCCCGTTCCGCGGCAGAGGCGCACGCTGCGTCCCCACCTTCGTCATCCTGAACTTGGTTCAGGATCCAGACGCGCCGCGCTGCGCCGTCGGGCGTAGCGTGTCTAGATCCTGACCTTCGTCAGGATGACGAAAAAAAGGTCACCGCACCCGCGGCCCGCCATAGGGCAGCGGCGGCGGCGGGCGGCGATCGCGGCGCGGCATCTGCGCCTGGTAGGCGAGGCCGCAATGCGCGACGCAATAGGGGAAGCCGGGATTCACCTGGTCGCCGCAGAAGTGGAAGTCGGGCTCGCCGGGGTGACCCAGCGGCCATTTGCAGATGCGATCGTTGAGATCGAGCAGCGAGGTCTTGTCGGCGATCTCGGCGGCGGGCTTGGCCGGCACGAGGCGACGCGGGGGCGCGGGCGGGATCGGCGACTGCTGCTCGCCGGGCTGCTGGCGCTGGAAGCCGCCGGGGCCGATCGAGCGATAGACCTGGGCCGGGGCGGCGGGTGCCGCGGCAATCACGACATCCTCGTCTGCGCCGTCGTCGTCGTCGGACGCGGCATCGGCCGAGGCCGGGACGGACGGCGCGAGCGGCTCGGGGCGCGGCGCGGCGCGCGGCTCGGCGGCCACCGGGCGGGGCTTGGGGGTCT
>CAIQHF010000031.1 GCA_903871605.1 uncultured Sphingomonadaceae bacterium | reverse complement strand
CTGCACAATATACAAGTGTGTATGCATATCGGAACAGTGAACGACTTGACTTTAACCTAGTATCCAACGCCCAGAGGCCGCCAGAACCAGGAGCCGCCGCCCACATGTCCCTTCATCTATTCCAACAATGAGAATGAACCGACGCCCCTCCTGCCCCCGATTTTCATCTCGAGGGGATCGTTTGACCGATCCGGAAAGGCGCAGGCGGAAACCCCGAGGGTAGCCGCCTTTTACCGAAAGAGCAATCCCCGGCCACCAAGTGGCTGGACCGACGAGCGGCCCGGGATCGTGCAGCGAGCCGGCCGAAGCGGCTGGTTCGTTGCGGTGAACGGGCCTCTAAGGGCATCGGCGCCAGGCGTCAACGATTCGATGCAAAAAACTTCGCGTCGCGTGCCGCACCCCTACGGCGCTTGCCGCAAGGCGGCTTCGCTCTAGGGTGTAGGCGATGGCCGTGACGGGCCGATGACAGGAAGGATGCTCATGCGCTTCACCGGCACCGACACCTATGTCGCGACCGACGATCTCAAAGTGGCGGTCAATGCGGCGGTCACGCTCAGGCGTCCGTTGCTGGTCAAGGGCGAACCCGGCACGGGCAAGACCGTGCTCGCGCACGAGATCGCGCAGGCGGCGGGCGCGCCGCTGATCGAGTGGCATGTCAAGTCGACCACCAAGGCGCATCAGGGTCTCTACGAATATGACGCGGTGGCGCGTCTGCGCGACGGCCAGCTGGGCGACGCGCGCGTCCACGACATCGCCAACTATATCCGCCGCGGCAAATTATGGGAGGCGTTCACCTCCCCTGCCCTCCCCGTTCTGCTGATCGACGAGATCGACAAGGCCGACATCGAATTCCCCAACGACCTCCTCCAGGAGATCGATCGGATGAGCTTCGACGTCTACGAGACGGGCGAACGCGTCACCGCGCGCGAACGCCCGATCGTCATCATCACCTCGAACAACGAGAAGGAGCTGCCCGACGCCTTCCTGCGCCGCTGCTTCTTCCACTATATCCGCTTCCCCGACCGCGAGACGATGCAGGCGATCGTCGACGTCCATTTCCCTGGGATCGAGAAAAGGCTTGTCGGGCGCGCGCTCGATATCTTCTACGAGGTGCGCGACGTGCCCGGCCTGAAGAAGAAGCCCTCGACCAGCGAGCTGATCGACTGGCTCAAGCTGCTGCTCCACGAGGACATGCCGCTCGAGGTGCTGCAGTCGAAGGATGCGCGCAAGGCGATCCCGCCGCTGCACGGCGCACTGCTCAAGAACGAGGCGGACGTGATGCTGTTCGAGCGGCTGGCTTTCCTGGCGCGTCGGCAGAATTGAGCCGTTCCCCGGCAAAGGCCGGGGCCCGGGCCCGCGCGCTGAACGACGCGCCGCGCTTGCTGCAGACGTGGGGCCTGGGCCCCGGCCTTCGCCGGGGAACGATCAGAAGACGGAGGATTGCCGATGTTCATCTCCTTCCTCGACGAACTCCGCCGCGCCGGAATCCCGGCGAGCCCCAAGGAGCATCTCGTGCTGCTCGAGGCGCTCGACCGCGCGGTGATCGAGCAGACACCCGAGCAATTCTATTACCTGTCCCGCGCGATCTACGTGAAGGACGAGAGCCTGATCGATCGCTTCGACCAGGTGTTCGCGCACGTCTTTCGCGGGCTGGTGGCGCCCGGCGAGCAGGCCGCGGAGATCCCCGAGGACTGGCTCAAGGCGGTCGCCGAGACATTCCTCAGCCCCGAGGAGATGGAGAAGATCAGGTCGCTCGGCGATTGGGACGAGATCATGGAGACGCTCCGCAAGCGGCTCGAGGAGCAGGAGGGCCGGCACCAGGGCGGCAACAAGTGGATCGGGACCGGCGGCACCTCGCCGTTCGGCAATTCGGGCTATAATCCCGAGGGCGTCAGGATCGGCGGAACGAGCCAGCACAAGCGCGCGATCAAGGTCTGGGAGAAGCGCGAGTTCCGCAATCTCGACAGTTCGATCGAGCTCGGCACGCGCAACATCAAGGTGGCGCTCCGCCGCCTGCGCCGCTTCGCACGCGAGGGCGCGGCCGACGAGCTCGACATCGACGCGACGATCGATGCGACGGCGCGTAAGGGCTATCTCGACATCGCGATGCGCGCGGAGCGCCGCAACGCGGTCAAGCTGCTGCTGTTCCTCGACGTCGGCGGATCGATGGACCCGCATGTGAAGGTCTGCGAAGAGCTGTTCTCGGCGGCGACCGCCGAATTCAAGCATCTCGAATTCTTCTATTTCCACAACTGCCTCTACGAGGGCGTGTGGAAGGACAATCGCCGGCGGTTCGCCGAGCGAACGCCGACCTGGGACGTGCTCCACAAGTTCGGCCATGATTACAAGCTTCTGTTCGTCGGCGACGCGCAGATGAGTCCGTATGAGATCACGCATCCGGGTGGCTCGGTCGAGCACAATAATCCCGAGCCCGGCGCGTTGTGGCTCAAGCGGATGACCGACGTCTATGCCTCGGCGGCGTGGCTCAATCCGGTCCCCGAGCAACATTGGGGCACGTCGCAGTCGACCCGGCTGATCCGCGAGCTGCTCGACGACCGGATGTACCCGATGACCTTGCAGGGGCTCGACGCCGCGGCGCGGTCGCTCGCGCGCAAGCGCTGAATGTCTGGCCTTTCGCGCAGCGTTCGGCTATGCGGCCGGCCATGAGCACCAGCGAAGCCTATCGCGCCAACGCCGCCGCCGAGCGCGCGGCCGCGGCCAAGACCAACCTCCCCAACCGCAAGGCGATGCACGAGCGCTCGGCGATGACATGGGAAGCGATGGCGCAGGGCGTCGAGGAGACCGCCGAGCGCGCCTCGGTCAATCTCGCCGCCAAGATCGCCGCCGCGCGCTGACCGGCGGCTGACGCCCGGCCGGTCGCGGCCGGTGTGGCGCGACCCGGTCGATAAGGAGCGGATCGCAGGAAGCCGGCAGGCGAAATCCTGTGGTGGAAGCGCTTTTTGCGGCGAGCGCGATGCCCGCCACCCTTCTTCTCCCTTGGCTGGTGTCGCCCCTCCCGAAAGCGAGGGGCCATGATGGCCGGACCGACCGCCTGCGCCGGATCGGCGACCAAGCGACGCAGTGCGGACCTGCCGGACCTTATTGCGGACGCGGCGGAACCGGATAGACGATGAAGTCGTCATGGACCTGCCCGTGCCACTCTCGTTCGAGCGGCGCCTTCAGGCCGTTCTGCAACGCCCCGATGCTCCCGGGCGACAGCTCCAGCCGATGTTCGTCGGGATGCGCCAGCGCCTGCTGCACATAGTCTCGCCCCGGCGTCCTCGTCATTTCGATATGCGCCCCCAGCGCCGCTCGGATCGGGTGCGTGGCGGCGAAGGCGGCGAGACGGTCGATGCTCGCCCGCTCCTCGTCCATGTGATTGACCGGCACGTAAAGACGCCCGGGATAAAGCGCGTCGCCGGACAGGAGGATTTGCGTCCTGGGATCGTAGATCATGATGTGCGCGGCCTGATGGCCCGGCGTGGGGATAATGCTCAGCGCTCGCCCGCCGAGGTCGAAGATCGCGATGCTCTGGGGCCAGTTCTTCATCCCGAAGAAGCTCGCAACATCGGCCGGCTTGAGCCCGATCACGGTCGTATTCGGCCGCTCCCGGAAGGCCGCGTCGCCGGCGATATGGTCGCCATGGCTGTGGCTGTGCGCGACGATGAGGGGAAGCTGGCCCCTGTGGTGCGCGGCGAGCCATTCGCCGATCACGCGATCGACCGTGGGCCGAAGGACGCCGTTCTCCGCGCCCGTATCGACCAGCAATATCCTGTCCTGCCCGAACAGAAGATAGAGGAAGGGCGCTTCGAAGTTGGTCTTTACCGACTGGCGGATGACGAACGTATCGCCATCGATCGCCTGTACCTGTGTTTCGGGTTCGCCGGCAGCGGTGCCGTCGATCCACGTCTCGCGAAAGAGCGCGGGGGCGGGCAGGCTTCGCGCCGGCGCGACCAGCGCGCTACCGGCAAGAAATGCCGCTAGGACGAGCGCAGCCGTGGTGTTCGAGCGCCACGAGCCTCTACCAGATGCCATATTCTCTCCCGCCGTCTCATCTCATCGACCCTGATGGCCGAGCGGGAGCATGGCTGCACGAGATCGCAAGCTGCGGCCATAAGCCTTTTACCCACCGGCATCGCGAGGCAGCCGGCGACCGCACGACGGCCGCTTCAGCCGGTCGCCATCCCGACCCCGCCGGACATCTGTCCAACCAGGCCCGTCATTCTCGCATGCCGGGCGATGACGAGGCGTCGGCGCCGCCTTCCCCAGATCCGCGCGACGAGCGTATGCGCCGGGGCCAGAACGCAGAAAGGGCCGGAGAAACCCCGGCCCTTCCCTAACGAATTGAGCGCTCAGTCGGCGTGGATCAGAAATCCATGCCGCCCATGCCGCCCATGCCGCCGCCCATGCCGGCCGGCATGCCGCCCGCCGACTTGTCCTCGGGGAACTCGGCGATCGTGGCTTCGGTGGTGATCAGCAGGCCGGCCACCGAGGCCGCATCCTGCAGCGCCGTGCGCACGACCTTGGTCGGATCGATCACGCCGGCCTGGACCAGGTTCTCGTAGACGTCGGTCGAGGCGTTGAAGCCGCGGGTCTCGTCATTCTCGCGCAGCAGGTTGCCCGCGACCACCGCACCGTCGAAACCGGCATTCTGCGCGATCTGACGAAGCGGCGCCTGGAGCGCCTTGCGGATGATGTCGATGCCGCGGGTCTGGTCGTCGTTGATGCCCTTGAGGCCCTCGAGCGCCTTGGTCGCGTACAGCAGAGCCGTACCGCCACCGGGGACGATGCCCTCTTCGACGGCCGCGCGGGTCGCGTGCAGCGCGTCGTCGACGCGATCCTTGCGCTCCTTGACCTCGACCTCGGTCGAGCCACCGACCTTGATCACGGCCACGCCACCGGCGAGCTTGGCGAGACGCTCCTGGAGCTTCTCCTTGTCGTAGTCACTCGTCGTGTTCTCGATCTGCGCCCGGATCGCCTCGACGCGGCCCTTGATGTTGGCCTCGTCACCCGCACCGTCGACGATGGTGGTGTTGTCCTTGTCGATGGTGACGCGCTTGGCGGTGCCGAGCATGCCGACGGTGACGTTCTCGAGCTTGATGCCGAGATCCTCGGAGATCATCTCGCCCTTGGTCAGGATCGCGATGTCCTCGAGCATCGCCTTGCGGCGATCGCCGAAGCCCGGCGCCTTGACCGCGGCGACCTTGAGGCCGCCACGCAGCTTGTTGACGACGAGCGTGGCGAGTGCCTCGCCCTCGATGTCCTCGGCGATGATCAGCAGCGGACGGCCCGACTGGACGACGGCTTCCAGGATCGGAAGGATCGCCTGCAGGTTCGACAGCTTCTTCTCGTGGATGAGGATGTACGGGTCGTTGAGCTCGACCAGCATCTTCTCGGGGTTGGTGATGAAGTAGGGCGAGAGGTAGCCGCGATCGAACTGCATGCCTTCGACGACATCGAGCTCGAACTCGAGACCCTTGGCCTCCTCGACGGTGATCACGCCTTCCTTGCCGACGCGCTCCATGGCCTCGGCGATCTTCTTGCCGACGACTTCGTCACCGTTGGCGGAGATGATGCCGACCTGCGCGACTTCGTTGGTGCCGGCGACGGGCTTGGAACGGCCCTTGAGGTCCTCGACGACCTTGATCACGGCGAGATCGATGCCGCGCTTCAGATCCATCGGGTTCATGCCCGCGGCCACCGACTTCATGCCCTCGCGGACGATCGCCTGGGCGAGAACGGTCGCGGTGGTGGTGCCGTCACCGGCGATGTCGTTGGTCTTCGAGGCCACTTCGCGCACCATCTGGGCGCCCATGTTCTCGAACTTGTCCTTGAGCTCGATCTCCTTGGCGACGGTGACGCCGTCCTTGGTGATCCGGGGCGCGCCGAACGACTTGTCGATGACGACGTTGCGGCCCTTGGGGCCGAGGGTCACCTTCACCGCATCGGCGAGGATGTCGACGCCGCGCAGAATGCGCTCACGGGCGTCGCGCGAAAACTTGACGTCTTTCGCAGCCATTTGAAATTCCTTTGTTCGTTCCCCCGCGAAGGCGGGGGTCCAGTTTCTAACCTTGGACCTGGGCCCCCGCCTGCGCGGGGGATCAGCGGATTATCGGCCGATCAGCCGATGATGCCGAGGATGTCCGATTCCTTCATGATCAGCAGGTCCTGGCCGTCGACCTTGACCTCGGTGCCCGACCACTTGCCGAACAGGATGCGGTCGCCGGCCTTGACGTCGAGCGGGGTGACCTTGCCGTCTTCGGCCTTGGCGCCCGAACCGGCGGCGACGACCTCGCCCTCCTGGGGCTTTTCCTTGGCGGTGTCGGGGATGATGATTCCACCCGAGGTCTTTTCCTCGGCTTCGACGCGCTTGACGAGCACGCGATCGTGCAGGGGACGGAAATTCATGTGAGGCTTACCCTTTCCTCATGGACCGGCCGGCTGGCGTCCGTCCGGATGGAGGGACTCGCGCCGGCTTCGGATGATTGTTAGCACTCATCGGCGACGAGTGCCAGCTGCGCGGATATGGCGTTGTCGGGGCGGTCGTCAAGCGGCCCTCCGAGAATTTTTGCAAGGCCGCGGGTTCGAGCCGTGCCTGCCGCCGGACAGGCCGATTGCCAGCGCGGCAAGCATCCTCTAGCCCACAGATCACGACGAAAAGGTGACATCTCGATGCGCTTCCTGCGGGCTCTGTGGCGTTTCCTCAAGGCCGTGAAGGATGTGCTGGCGCTGATCGCGCTGCTGCTCTTCTTCGGGCTGATCTTCGCGGCGCTGTCGAGCGGCACCAGGAGCACGATCCCCGCGGGCGGCGGCGCGCTGGTGCTCCAGCTCAAGGGTAGCCTGTCCGAGCAACCCGCCGACGCGCGCCCGCTCGATGTCGTCTCCAACGCAGGCGGCCCGCAGCTCGATCAATATCGGCTGCGCGACGTCGTCCGCGCGCTCGGCGCCGCCGCGACCGACGATCGCGTCAAGGCGGTGGTGCTCGATCTCGACGGCTTCACCGGCGGCGGCCAGGCGGCGGTCTCGGCGGTCGGCCATGCGCTCGACGGGGTGCGCGCCCACAAGCCGGTGCTCGCCTTTGCGACCGGCTATGACGACCCTTCCTACCAGCTCGCCGCCCACGCCAGCGAGGTGTGGCTCGATCCGATCGGCGCGGTGCTCACCGAGGGCCCGGGCGGATCGCAGCTCTATTATAAGGGCCTGCTCGACAAGCTCGGCGTCACCGCGCACGTCTATCGCGTCGGCAAGTTCAAGTCGGCGGTCGAGCCCTTCGTGCGCACCGAGGCCTCGCCCGAGGCCAAGGCCGCCGAGCAGGCGCTGCTTGGTGCGCTGTGGGGACGCTGGCAGGCCGAGGTCGCCGCGGCGCGGCCCAGGGCGCAAGTCGCCGACTATCTCGCGGGGCTGACCGCCGGTCGCATACCCAACACGACGCTCGCGCAGAATGCGCAGGCGATGGGGCTCGTCGACAAGCTCGGCGACCGCATCGCCTTCGGCGAGCGTGTCGCTCAGATTGCGGGTGCACCCGACAAGGCCGCCGCACCCGGCGACTACAAGGCGATCGCGCTCAGCGACTGGGAGCAGGCCAATCCGGTCCCGACCGGCGGCGACGCGATCGGCGTGCTGACCGTCGCGGGCGACATCGTCGACGGCAAGGCGGGCGCGGGCACCGCCGGCGGCGACAGCATCGCCGAGGCGCTCGGCAAGGCGGTCGCCAAGGGCAACCTCAAGGCGCTGGTGGTGCGGGTCGATTCGCCCGGCGGATCGGTGACCGGCTCCGATCGCATCCGCTCGGCGATCATGGCGGCGAAGGCCAAGGGCCTGCCCGTGGTGATCTCGATGGGTTCGCTCGCGGCCTCGGGCGGCTATTGGGTCTCGACCGCGGGCGACACGATCATCGCCGACCCCGCGACGATCACCGGCTCGATCGGCGTGTTCGGGATCATCCCGACCTTCGAGGGATCGCTCGCCAAGCTCGGGCTTTCGGCGGACGGCGTGCAGGCGACCCCGCTGTCGGGCGAGCCCGATGCGCTGAAGGGCACGACCCCGGCGGTCGACGCGCTGATCCAGGCCGGGATCACGCAGGTCTATGCGCACTTCACCGGGCTCGTCGCCGCCGCGCGGCATCTGCCCGTCGCCCGCGTCGACGCGATCGGCCAGGGCCGCGTGTGGGACGGTGCCACCGCCAAGCAGATCGGGCTGGTCGATCGCTTCGGCACGCTCGAGGATGCGGTGGCCGAGGCCGCGCGGCGCGCGCATCTCGATCCGGCCAAGGTCCACCCCGTCTATATCGAGCGCGAGAAGTCGGCGCTGGTGCGCTTCCTCCAGATGCTGACGGGCAATTCGGACGGCAGCGCCGATGCGAGCGCGCAGGCGGGCGTCGCCGACCCGTTCGTCTCGCTGTCCCGCCGCCCCGACATGATCCTCGCGCGTGCGGTGGGCGATGCGCGGCGGATCATCTCGGGGCCCGCGGTGCAGGTCCGCTGTATGGCGTGCGGCGGGGCGGAGCCCCCTGCGCCCGCCGACGTCGCCGCCGCGCGGAGGATGATGGCGCAGGCGGGGTTGTGACGCGACAGTGTCTTTGGCGGCCCGTAGCTGACGTCTGAACGGGCTCATCGTTCGACTGGCATCAGGGTGAGTCCAGGAGAACGCTGTGCTCCTGCGTAGCCAGGAGCCTAGGTGAAGCAAGCGCGGCGCCTGCAACTTCAGGGTGTATCGACATTCAGGCGACAGCTGCAAAATCCTCCCCCGTCATTGCGAGGCGCGCAGCGGCGAAACAATCCAGGCCCCACGCCTCGGGACTGGATTGCTTCGCTACGCACGCAATGACGGTATATCTTCGCGCACCTTGCTCTAGGGAGCACGCATGACCGTTGACATCGTCACCCCGCACCTCCGCCCGGTCACCCCCGACGACGCCGCCGCGATCGCGGCGATCTACGCTTATTATGTCGATCACACCGTCGTCACCTTCGAGGAGGAGGCGCCCGACGCGGCCGAGATGGCGCGGCGGATCGCGACGACGGTGATCGATTATCCGTGGCTCGTCGCCGAGCAGGACGGCAGGCTCGTCGGCTATGCCTATGGCCGCCCCTATCACACGCGATCGGCCTATCGCTGGACCTGCGAGACCGGAATCTATCTCGCGCATGATCGCCGCGCGCGCGGCACCGGCCGGGCGCTCTACACCGCGCTGATCGCAGCGCTCGCCGAGCGCGGCTTCATCACCGCGATCGCGGCGATCTCGGTCCCCAATGACGAGAGCACGCGCTTCCACGAGGCGCTGGGCTTCGTCGCGGTCGGGCGGTTCGCGGGCGTCGGCTTCAAGCATGGCGGCTGGCAGGACGTCGGCTATTGGCAGCGCGATTTCGTCATGCCGCGCCCGGCCGCGCCTCAGTCGCGATAAGCCGGCAAGGCCAGGCCGCGCGCGATCGCCGCGGCGCGCAAGCCGAAGCCGGCGAGCGCCGCGATGATCGCAGGCCAGGGCGCGGGCAGGCCGAGCAGCGTCAGCGCGACGAACGATCCCGCCGCGAGCGCCGCGGCGGTGACGTAGAGTTCGGGACGCAGGATGATCGAGGGGACGCCCGCCACGACGTCGCGGATGATTCCGCCGAGGCACGCCGATACCACGCCCATCACCGCCGCAGGCAGCGGCGGCACGCCATAATTGAGCGCCTTGCCCGCGCCATAGACCGCGTAGGCCGCAAGCCCGACCGCGTCGCACCAGTCGAGCGCGCGCTCGGGCCACCAGGCGCGCGGGGTCAGCCAGACGAGCCCGGCCATGCCGAGGCACACCGCGATCGGCGCGGCGTCGTGCAGCCAGAAGACCGGCGCGCCGATCAGCAGATCGCGCGTCGTGCCGCCGCCGGTGCCGGTCACCATCGCGAAGAAGCAGAAGGTGACGATCGTCTGCCGCGCCCGCGCCGCGGCCAGCGCGCCCGATGCGGCGAACACCGCGAGCCCGGCGAGATCGAGCCAGGGGAGCAGCGGCTGGATCGGGGGAATGAAGTGCGGGTGCATCATCGCGGGGTAACCAAAGGCGGGGCTGGCGACCAGCCCCACCCCGTCATCCCGGCGGAAGCCCGGACCCATATGCGCAGCCTCGAAGGCTGGATGGGGCGCTGATGATCAGCGCGACGCTCGCGCTATACGCGCCGCGGTCCATGGGTCCCGGCTTTCGCCGGGACGACGGTGAGAAGCGCAGAACCGTCGCGCATCCCCCGCCCCCGATCACATATGGATCGGCTTTCCCGTCACCGCCATCGCGGCTTCCTTGATCGCCTCCGAATGCGTCGGGTGCGCGTGGCAGGTATAGGCGATGTCCTCGCTGGTCGCGCCAAACTCCATCGCCTGCGCGGCCTGCGCGATCATCGTGCCGCCCACCGACGCGATGATCCACACGCCGAGCACGCGATCGGTCTTGGCGTCGGCGATGATCTTCACGAAGCCGTCGGGCTCGTGATTGGTCTTGGCGCGCGAATTGGCGAGCATCGGGAATTTGCCGACCTTGATCTCGCCGCGCTCCCGGGCGACCTCTTCGGTGAGCCCCACGCCGGCGATCTCGGGCGCGGTATAGACGACGCTCGGGATGACGTCGTGGTTCACGATGCCGGTGAGCCCCGCGATATTCTCGGCGACCGCGATCCCCTCGTCCTCGGCCTTGTGCGCCAGCATCGGCCCGGGGACGACATCGCCGATCGCCCAGATGCCCGCGACCGAAGTGCGGAAGTCGTGGTCGATCTCGACCTGGCCGCGCTGGTTGACGGTCAGCCCCGCCT
Organism: uncultured Sphingomonadaceae bacterium; assembly: GCA_903871605.1. Taxonomy (GTDB): domain Bacteria; phylum Pseudomonadota; class Alphaproteobacteria; order Sphingomonadales; family Sphingomonadaceae; genus Solisphingomonas. The sequence continues at coordinate 20,885 of CAIQHF010000031.1, read as the reverse complement.
TGTCGAGCGCGAGCCCGTCGGTGTTGGGGCGGCGGCCGATCGAGACCAGCACCGCGTCCGCCTCGATCGTCTCGGCAGCACCACCGGCGGCGGGCTCGAGCGTCAGCGTTGCCGTGTCGCCGGCGACGGACACGCCGGTCACCTTGGTGCCGAGCTTGAACTCGATGCCCTGCTTGCGGAAGATCTTGTTGGCTTCCTTGCGGACCTCGCCGTCGAAGCCGGGCAGGATCTGGTCGAGATACTCGACCACGGTCACCTTGGCGCCCAGCCGCTTCCACACCGAGCCGAGCTCGAGACCGATCACGCCGCCGCCGATCACGACCATCGTGCCGGGAACCTTGGCGAGCTCGAGCGCGCCGGTCGAGTCGACGACGACCTTCTGGTCGACCTCGACGCCGGGAAGCGGCGTCACCGACGAGCCGGTCGCGATGACGATGTTCTTGGCGCGCACCGAGCGATCGCCGACCTGCACCGTGTCGGCGGCGGTGAAGGCGGCGCGGCCCTTGATCCACTCGACCTTGTTCTTCTTGAACAGGAAGGCGATCCCGCCGGTCAGCCCCTGGACGGCATCGCGGCGCTGCGCGTGCATCTGCTCGAGATCGAGTTCGACCTGGACCTTGATGCCGAGCTTGGCGAGCTTGCCGTTCGCCGCCTCGTCATAGAGCTCGGAGGCGTGGAGCAGCGCCTTGGAGGGGATGCAGCCGACGTTGAGGCAGGTCCCGCCCAGTGTCTCGCGGCTTTCGACGCACGCGGTCTTCAAGCCCAGCTGCGCCGCGCGGATCGCCGCGACATAGCCGCCCGGGCCCGAACCGATCACCAGGACGTCGAAATCATAGTCAGCCATTGCAAACCTTCCGTGCTCCGGCGAAGGCCGGAGCGTTGCGCAGTCGCGCGCGTCGCCTGCTTCCAAAGCTCCGGCCTGCGCCGGAGCACACTCAATTCAACGTGTCGTACAGATCAGTCCATTCGGGGTTGCGTTCTTCGATGAGACGGAGCTTCCAAGAACGTTTCCACTTCTTCATCCGATACTCGCAGGCGCGCGCGTCCTGCAGGTCCTCGAAATATTCGCACCAGACGAGCAGCTTGCAACCCCTGGCCTTCGAATGGCCATCGACGACCCCACTTTTGTGCTGCCAAGTTCGCTGGGGTAGATTGCTCGTGACGCCAAGATAGGTTTGCCCGCGGCGATGGTTCGCCATCAGATATACCCATCCTGGCTTCATTCTTCTCCATCCAGCGCTCCGGCCTTCGCCGGAGCACATTGTTATCACAAATCGATCAGCAGCCTCGTCGGATCCTCGATCGCGTTCTTGAGCGCGACCAGGAAGGTGACCGCCTCGCGGCCGTCGATGAGGCGGTGATCATAGCTGAGCGCGAGATACATCATCGGACGGACCACGATCTGGCCATCACGCACCACGGGGCGCTCCTCGATGCGGTGGAGCCCGAGCACCGCGGACTGCGGCGGGTTGATGATCGGGGTCGACATCAGCGAGCCGAACACGCCGCCGTTGGAGATGGTGAAGGTGCCGCCCTTCATTTCCTCCATTTTGAGCGTGCCGTCCTTGGCGCGCTTGCCGAAGTCGCCGATCGTTTTCTCGATCCCCGCGACCGAGAGATCCTGCGCATCGCGGATGACGGGGACGACCAGGCCGTTGGGCGCCGAGACCGCGACCGAGATGTCGGCATAGTCGTGATAGACGATCTCGTCGCCTTCGATCGAGCCGTTGACCGCGGGAATGTCGCGCAGCGCCTGGCAGGCGGCCTTCACGAAGAAGCCCATGAAGCCCAGCCGCACGCCGTGCTTCTTCTCGAACAGATCCTTGTACTTGGCGCGCGCGGCCATCACCTCGGTCATGTCGACGTCGTTGAACGTCGTCAGCATCGCGGCGGTGTTCTGCGCTTCCTTGAGGCGCTTGGCGACGGTCTGGCGCAGCCGCGTCATCCGCACGCGCTCTTCCTTGCGGCCACCGCTCGACGCGGCAGGCGCCGCCGGAACGGCCGCGGGTGCGGCAGGGGCCGACGGGGCCTTGGCGGTGGCGGCGCCCTCGATGTCGAGGCGCGTCACGCGGCCGTCCTTGCCGGTGCCCGAGACGGTCGCGGGATCGACCCCGGTCTCGCCCGCGGCGCGCTTCGCCGACGGCGAGAGGCTGTCGTTGGTCTGCGAGGGAACGGCGGGTGCCTGTTGTGCGGCGGTGGCGGCCGGGTTGGCCGGCGCCGGCTTCTCTTCCGCCTTCGGAGCCGCGGGCGCGGCCGCGGCCCCGCCCGCCTCGATCGTCGCGATCAGCGCGCCGACCTGGACGGTGTCGCCTTCCGCCACGACCAGCGCACCGATCACGCCCGCCACCGGCGAGGGCACCTCGACCGCGACCTTGTCGGTCTCGAGGCTGGCGATCGGCTCGTCGATGGCGACGCTGTCGCCAACCTTCTTGAGCCACTGGCCCAGCGTCGCCTCGGTGATCGATTCGCCGAGCGTCGGCACCTTCACATCGGTGGTCATCGGTTTGTCCCGTTATCGCGGAATGAAAATAGTCGGATGTTCCCCCGCGCCGGCGGGGGCCCAGATCGAAGCGCCGGACTGGGCCCCCGCCTGCGCGGGGGAACGTGCATCTCGATCGTCACGCCCTTAAGCTGCCTTCACCGACGAGGCCTGCTGTTCGTCATGCCCGAGCGCCTCGGCGACGAGCGCCTTCTGCTCGGCGGAATGGCGCTTGGCCGAGCCGGTCGCGGGCGAGGCCGAGGCGGTGCGGCCGGCATAGGTGGCGCGCGCCACGCGACCGCCGGCTTCGGCCAGCGCATGCTCTATGCAGGGCTCGACGAAGGACCAGGCGCCCTGGTTTTTCGGCTCTTCCTGCGCCCAGACGATCGTCTCGATGTTCGGGCTGGCCTTGACCCGCTCGGCGATCACGTCGCCGGGGAAGGGATAGATCTGCTCGACGCGCAGGATCTCGGTGTTGCGGTCGCCCGCCGCGTCGCGCGCCTCGAACAGGTCGTAGGCGACCTTGCCCGTGCACAGCACCAGCCGGCGCACGTCGCGATCGGCCGGCGCGGCCGGATCGAACAGCACGCGGTGGAAGCGGCTGTCGCCGGTGAAATCCTCGAGCTTGGACACCGCCGCCTTGTGCCGCAGCAGCGACTTGGGCGTCATGATCACGAGCGGCTTGCGGAAATCGCGCAGCACCTGCCGGCGCAGGATGTGGAAATAGTTGGCCGGCGTGGTGCAGTTGGCGACCTGCATATTGTCCTCGGCGCAGAGCTGGAGATAGCGCTCCAGCCGGGCCGAGCTATGCTCGGGCCCCTGCCCCTCGTAACCGTGCGGCAGCAGCATCACGAGGCCGTTGGAGCGCAGCCACTTGCTCTCCGACGAGGAGATGAACTGGTCCATGATGACCTGCGCGCCGTTGGCGAAATCGCCGAACTGGCCTTCCCACATCACCAGCGTGCGCGGCGCCGCGGACGCATAGCCATATTCGAAGCCGAGCACGCCGAATTCGGAGAGCGGGCTGTCGAGCACCTGGAACGAGCGATCGACCTCGGACAGCGGGATATATTTGTGGCCATCCTGCTGATCGGTCCATGCCGCGTGGCGGTGCGAGAAGGTGCCGCGTCCCGAATCCTGGCCCGACAGGCGGACGCCATAATCCTCCTGGAGCAACGTGCCGAATGCCAGCGCCTCGCCGGTCGCCCAGTCGAAGCCCTCGCCGGTCGCGAACATCTGCTTCTTCGCGTCGAGGATGCGCAGCAAGGTCTTGTGCGCGGTGAAGCCCTCGGGAACCTCGGTGAGGATCGGCACGAGCCGGTCGACCTGATCCTGCGTCACCGCGGTCATGCCCGAACGCGCGCCCTTTTCCTTGGCTTGCGTCATGCCCTTCCAGGCACCTTCGAACCAATCGGCCTTGTTGGGGCGATAGCTCTTGCCCGCCTCGAACTCCGCCTCGAGCTCGGCGACATAGCGCGCGGCCTCGGCCTCGAGCCAGCTGTCGTCGATCACGCCCTCGGCCTTGAGCCGGTCGGCATAGATCGCCGAGACCGGCGGATGCTTGCGGATCTCGTCGTACATCAGCGGCTGGGTGAAGCCGGGCTCGTCGCCTTCGTTATGGCCGAACCGCCGGTAGCACCACATGTCGATCACGACGTCGCGCTTGAAGGTCATGCGGAAATCGGTGGCGAGCTTGGTCGCGAAGGTGACCGCCTCGGGGTCGTCGCCATTGACGTGGAGGATCGGCGCCGAGACCATCTTGGCGATGTCGGTCGGATAGGGCGACGAGCGCGCGAACTGCGGCGAGGTGGTGAAGCCGATCTGGTTGTTGACGACGAAGTGGATCGTGCCGCCGGTCGAATAGCCGCGCAGGCCCGAAAAGCCGAAACACTCCATGATGATGCCCTGCCCCGCGAAGGCGGCGTCACCGTGCATCAGGATCGGCAGCACCTTGCCGCGATCATTGTCCTTGATCCGCGTCTGCTTGGCGCGCGCCTTGCCGAGCACGACCGGATCGACCGCCTCGAGGTGCGAGGGATTGGCGGCCAGCGACATGTGGACCTTGATCCCCTCGAACTCGCGATCGGTCGAGGTGCCGAGGTGATATTTGACGTCGCCCGAGCCGGCGATGTCCTCGGGATTGGCCGAGCCGCCGGCGAATTCGCTGAACACCGCGCGATAGGGCTTGCCCATCACGTTGACGAGCACGTTCAATCGGCCGCGATGCGGCATGCCGAGGACGATCTCCTCGACGCCCGCCGAGCCCGCATATTTGATCACCGCCTCGAGCGCGGGCAGCGCGCTCTCGCCGCCGTCGAGCCCGAAGCGCTTGGTGCCGACATATTTGCGGCCGAGGAATTTCTCGTATTGCTCGCCCTGGATCACCTTGGCGAGGATCGCCTTCTTGCCCTCGGGGGTGAACACGATCTCCTTGTCGCGTCCCTCCATGCGATCCTGGAGGAAGCGGCGCTCCTCGACATCGCCGATGTGCATATATTCGAGGCCGACATGGCCGCAATAATTGCGCTGCAATATGTCGACGATCTCGCGGACGGTGGCGCGATCGAGCCCGAGATGGCCGCCCAGATAGATGGGACGATCGAGATCGGCGTCGGTGAAGCCGTGATAATGCGGGCTGAGATCGGCGGGGAGATCGCGCCGCGCAAGGCCGAGCGGATCGAGTTCGGCGGCGAGGTGGCCGCGCACGCGGTAGGTGCGGATCAGCATCATCGCGCGGATCGAATCGAGCGCGGCCGTCTCGATGGCGGCGATATCCGGCTTGGCCGGCGCGGCGGCGGCGGGCGCGGGCTTCGCGCCGCCCTTGGCCGGCTTGGCCGCCGCCTCCATCTGCGTCGGGTCGAGCCCGGCGGTGAGCGCGTCGGTATCCGAGGGCGGCCAATTGGGCCGCGCCCAGCTCGGTCCCGACACCGCCTGCTCGACGGTCGCGAAATACTCGCCCCACGTCGCATCGACCGAGGCGCGGTCCTTCTGCCAGCGGCGATAGAGATCCTCCGCAAATGCGGGGCTCACCCCTGCGACGTCGAACTCTTGCCCTTCGAAACCCATGTCACCGTCCTTGGCTGTCCGGGCCACAACGCGATTCGCCCGGACGTCCTTTTGTCAGCCGCGTCGGCCGCATGGTCGGCGCGTTGTGGTTAATCAGCCCTTAAGCAGCGCGGAAAGCGTCGTCCCGAGTTCGCTCGGGCTGGCCGCCACGCGGATACCTGCGGACTCCATCGCCGCGATCTTGTCCTCGGCGCCGCCCTGGCCGCCCGACACAATCGCACCGGCATGGCCCATGCGACGCCCCGGAGGCGCGGTACGACCCGCGATGAACCCGACCATCGGCTTCTTGCGGCCGCGCTTGGCTTCGTCCTTGAGGAACTGTGCGGCCTCTTCCTCGGCCGAACCACCAATTTCACCGATCATGATGATAGATTTCGTGTCGTCGTCCGCGAGATAGAGCTCGAGCACATCGATGAAATTGGTGCCGTTGACCGGATCGCCGCCGATTCCGACGGCCGAGGTCTGGCCAAGGCCTTCATTGGTGGTCTGGAACACGGCCTCATAGGTAAGCGTGCCCGAGCGCGAGACAACACCCACCGAACCCTTGGAGAAGATCGAGCCCGGCATGATGCCGATCTTGCACTCGCCCGGCGTCATCACGCCCGGGCAGTTGGGCCCGATCAGCCGCGACTTGGAACCGGTCAGCGCGCGCTTGACCTTGACCATGTCGAGCACCGGAATGCCCTCGGTGATGCACACGATCAGCGGCACCTCGGCGTCGATCGCCTCGAGGATCGAGTCGGCGGCGAAGGGCGGCGGAACGTAGATCACCGAGGCGTTGGCGCCGGTCTTCGAGATCGCCTCGGCGACGGTGTCGAAATTGGGCAGGCCCAGCTCCTCGTGCATCGTCCCGCCCTTGCCCGGGGTGACGCCGCCGACCATCTTGGTGCCGTAGTCCAGCGCCGCCTTGGTGTGGAAGGTACCGGTCTTGCCGGTCATCCCCTGCGTGATGACCTTGGTGTTCGCGTTGACGAGGATCGACATTTAGCTCTCTGCCCTTTTCGTTCCCCGGCGGAAGCCGGGGTCCAGCTCAGGTTATCGAAGGGAAAAGATCGACCCAATCGGGATTGGCTCGCTCGATCTCTTCCAACTTCCAGGCCCTGCGCCACTCCTTCATTTGCAGCTCCCGGGCTCGCGCCGCCTCGATCGAGTCGAAGGCGGCGAACCAGACCAGCAGTTTGCACCCGTACCGTTTGGTGAATCCCGGTATCACGCCTTCGCGATGCTCATAAGCCCGCTTGGCAAGATCGCTCGTCACACCGATGTAGAGCGTGCCGTTCCGCCCGCTCGCCATGATGTAGACGTACCCGCGCTTCTCCATCCCTTCTCTTTCGACCCTCGCGGTTCCCCGGCGAAAGCCGGGGCCCAGGCCCGACGCTTACGACTGGACCCCGGCGTTCGCCGGGGAACAGAATATTCTCAGCCCAGCGACCCGTCGATCGCCTTGCACGCCACCAGCAGTTCCTTCACCGCATCGACCGACACGGCGAGATTGGCCTTGGCCTCGTCGCTGAGCGCGATCTCGACGACCTGCTCGACGCCGCCCGCACCGATCACCACCGGCACACCGACATAGAGATTGTCGACGCCATATTGGCCGGTCAGGTGCACCGCCGCGGGGAGCACGCGCTTCTCGTCGCCGAGATAGGCCTCGGCCATCGCGATCGCGCTCGTCGCCGGCGCGTAGAAGGCCGAGCCGGTCTTGAGCAGCGCGACGATCTCGCCGCCGCCACCGCGGGTGCGCTTGATGATCGCGTCGATCTTCTCCTGCGTCGAGCGGCCCATCTTGATCAGATCGGGAACCGGGATGCCCGAGACGGTCGAATATTCGATCACCGGCACCATCGTGTCGCCATGCCCGCCGAGCACGAAGCTGGTGACGTCCTTGATCGAGACCTGGAATTCCTCGGCGAGGAACGCGCTGAAGCGCGACGAGTCGAGCACGCCCGCCATGCCGACGACCTTGTGATGCGGAAGCCCCGAGAATTCGCGCAGCGCCCACACCATCGCGTCGAGCGGGTTGGTGATGCAGATCACGAACGCGTCGGGGGCGTTGGCCTTGATGCCCTCGCCGACCGCCTTCATCACCTTCAGATTGATCCCGAGCAGATCGTCGCGGCTCATCCCCGGCTTGCGGGCGACGCCGGCGGTGACGATGATCACGTCCGCGCCCGCAATGTCGGCATAGTCGTTGGTGCCGGTGATCTTGGCGTCGAAACCCTCGACCGGCGCGCACTGCGTCAGATCGAGCGCCTTGCCCTGCGGCACGCCCTCGACGACGTCGAACAGCACGATGTCGCCGAGCGACTTCAAAGCGGCGAGGTGCGCGAGCGTGCCGCCGATGTTACCGGCGCCGATGAGCGCGATCTTCTTGCGTGCCAATTAAGCCTCCACGGGAACGAACAATGGGGCGCGGCCGCGCGAGAACCGGCGGCCAGCCGGAAAAGCCGGGTCCGCTTAGACCCGCATGCCGGGCGGGGCAACCGCCTGCGGGGCTTTTATTGGACTTTTTCGCCGCTCCCCGTCAGCCGGGTGGCGCGCGCGGTTCGGCTTGCTCGACATAGCGGCGTTCCCCCGTTGCCGGATCGGTCCAGACGGTGATGTCGCGCCCGGACTCGGGATCGACGAAGCGCTCGCCGGTCGCGCGAAAGCGCGCTTCGGGCGCCTGTCCCGACCGCCCGGCATGATAGCGACGCTCGTAGAGACAGCCCGAGGCGACGAGCAGCGCGCCCGCCAGCATCGGCCAGCCGCCGCCGGACGTGGTGATCGTGAGCGCCAGCGCGAACCCCACGAAGACGATCGCGGCGATCCCGATGAGCGTACGGAGCATCAGCGCTCGGGCTCGACGATCACCGCGGTGCCATAGGCGACCACCTCGTTCATCGTCTCGCCGATAGATCCCGAGTCGAAACGCATCATCACCACCGCATTGCCGCCCATCAGCACCGTGTTCTGGACGAGCCGGTCGATCGCGTGGCGCCGCGTCTCCTCGACCAGCGCGGTATATTCGTGGATCTCGCCGCCGACGATCGAGCGCAGCCCCGCCGCGATGTTGCCGCCGATCCCGCGGCTTCGAACGACGACACCGAATACCTGACCCAGCGTCGTCACCGTGCGGCGGCCCGCAATGCTCTCGGTGGTGGAAACGATCACGCGATCCTCGGCCATGCCATCCTCCCAGTCGGGGAGAAGGATAATTCACTTCGTGCTCCTGCGAAAGCAGGAGCCCAGGGAAGCAGGCGCGACGCTCGCAGCTCTGGGCTCCTGCTTTCGCAGGAGCACGGTTAGTCGGTGCCGTGGCCCTTCGCGAGATACTCGGCCGAACGCATTTCCATCAGCCGCGAGGCGGTACGCTCGAATTCGAACGCGTCATCGCCGCGCGCATATAGCCTGTCGGGCTCGGCGTCGGCGGCGGCGAGCAGCTTGACGCCATGTTCGTAGAGCGTGTCGATCAGCAGCTTGAACCGCGTCGCCTCGTTGCGGTTGTCGGCGTCGAAGCGCGGGATGCCGACCAGGATGACGGTGTGGTAGCGCCGCGCGATCGCGAGATAATCGGGCACGCCGCGCGCCTCGCCGCACAGCCGCTTGAACGAGAAGACCGCGACGCCCTTGAGGCTCTTGGGCACATGCATCGTCCGCCCGCCCGGCACCGCGATGTCCTCGGACGGGACATGCGCACGATCCTCGACGGGGAAGTCGGTGAGCCGGAAGAAGGCGCGGCTGAGCGCGTCGGTCGCCGCCTTGCCGTTGGGGACGTACCAGGTCGGGAAGCCGCCCAACCGCTGAAGACGATAGTCGGTCGGGCCATCGAGCGCGATGACGTCGAGCTTGTCCTCGAGCAGCGTGATGAACGGCAGGAAATGCTCGCGGTTGAGCCCGTTCAGATAGAGCTGGTTCGGCGCGCGGTTGGAGGTCGCGACGATCGTGACGTCGTGGCTCAGCATCCGCGTGAACAGCCGCGACAGGATCATCGCGTCGGCGGAGTTGCTGACGATCATCTCGTCGAAGGCGAGCAGCCGGACCTCGTCGGCGAGCGCGTCCGCGACCGGCATCACCGGATCGGGCACCTCGCGCGAGCGCTCGACGCGGAGACGGTCGTGGACCTCGAGCATGAATTCGTGGAAGTGGACGCGGCGCTTGCGCGGTCCCTCGACGCAGCCGAAGAACATGTCCATCAGCATCGACTTGCCGCGCCCGACGCCGCCCCAGAGGTAGACGCCGCGTACCGGCTCGGGCCGCCTGCCGATCGCGCGCCACAGCACCGATCCTTTGCGCGGGCGCTCGGCGAGCGCGGTGGCGCATCTGTCGAGTCGCTCGGCGACCGCCCGCTGCGCGGGATCGGCGCGTAGCTCGCCGCCCGCCACCGCGGCATCATAGCGAACAAGAACGCGACCCATCGCGTCAGGCGGCCGGCTTGGGGCGTTTGCTCAGCGTCGCCTGATAGGTGAGCACGAGATGGTCGCGCTGCTCCATCTGGCCGCGCAGGAACATCAAGCGCCCGGTCTCGCGGACGATCTCGACGAGGCAGTCGAGCGGCTCGTCGAGCTTGCCGCCGCCGATGAACTGCGTCGAGACGCCGAGCGTCACCGCGCCCGCGAAGGGCAGCCGGTTCATCGACACCGGCCCCACGAAGATCGCCTGGTCGAGGAAGCCGAGCAGGAAGCCGCCATGCGCCATGCCCTGCACATTGCTGCGGCTCGCCCCCATCGGAATCCGCACGCGCGCGGTCGCCTCGCCTTCCTGCCGCGTGAGCATCCGCCCGAGATAGGCGTTGAAGCCCTCGCCGGGGAAGGTCCAGCCATGGAAACCGTCGGCATCGGGCCCGTCGCGCACCGGCGCGAGCGGATGGACGTCGTCGCCCATCCGATCAGACCGCGCGCTCGACCTGCAGCTTCTTGATCTCGGCGATCGCCTTGGCGGGGTTGAGCCCCTTGGGGCAGACGTTGGCGCAGTTCATGATCGTGTGGCAGCGATACAGGCGGAACGGATCCTCGAGCTCGTCGAGCCGCTCGCCGGTCATCTCGTCGCGCGAGTCGGCAAGCCAGCGATATGCCTGGAGCAGGATCGCCGGACCCAAAAACTTGTCGGCGTTCCACCAATAGCTCGGGCACGAGGTCGAGCAGCAGGCGCACAGGATGCACTCGTACATGCCGTCGAGCTTCTCGCGGTCCTCGGGGCTCTGCAGACGCTCCTTGCCGGCGGGCGCGGGCGTCACGGTCTGCAGCCAGGGCTTGATCGAGGCATATTGCGCGTAGAAATGGGTGAGATCGGGGACGAGGTCCTTGACCACATCCTGGTGCGGCAGCGGGGTGATCTGGACCTCGCCCTTGCAGTCCTCGATCGCGGTGGTGCAGGCGAGGCCGTTCTTGCCGTCGATGTTCATCGCGCACGACCCGCAAATGCCCTCGCGGCACGAGCGGCGGAAGGTGAGCGTCGGATCGACCTCGTTCTTGATCTTGATCAGCGCGTCGAGCACCATCGGGCCGGTCTCGTCGAGATCGAGCTCGTAGCGATCGTAGCGCGGATTCTGTCCGCTGTCGGGATCGTAGCGGTAGATCTTGAAGTTGCGCTTGGTCTTGGCGTCGGGCGCGGCCTTGTAGACCTGGCCCTTGGCCTTGATCTTCGAGTTCTTGGGGAGCGCAAATTCGGCCATCGTTCTTCCTCAAGCGTCCGGTTCGATAAGGCCGAGGCGGTTGTTGATCCGCGCCAGAGCCGATTCCATCCGGTCCTGCCGGATATGAAGGTGCGCGATCGTCTCGTCCTGACGAACGCCGTCCTTCTTGATCGCGATATGGTCGGTCGAGAGATTGTGCAGCTGCTCGCGCAGATCGTCGACCTTGACGTCCAGGCGCGCCACACGCCCCTGGACGTCCTTCAAGATGGATAGAATGAGACTTTCCGTCTCGTCGGTCATCAATACACCCGCTTCTTCGGCTTGATGTAGGCGATCTCGTCGGTGAGCGTGTAGTCGTGCACCGGGCGGTAGTCGATCTTGACCAGACCGTCGCCCGCGCCCGCCGGATCGAACCAGGTGATGGTGTGCTTCATCCACTCGGCGTCGTTCCGATCGGGGAAATCCTCGTGCATGTGCGCGCCGCGGCTTTCCTTGCGGTTCGAGGCCGCGTGCATCGTCACCACCGCCTGCGGCAGCATGTTGTCGAGCTCGAGCGTCTCGACCAGATCGGTGTTCCAGATCAGCGAGCGATCGGAGACCTGCACGTCGGCGAGCTTGGCGAAGACCGCGTCGATCTTCGCCTTGCCCTCGTCGAGCAGCGCGGTGTCGCGGAACACCGCGGCGTGCTTCTGCATCGTGCGCTGCATCTCGAGACGGATGTCGGCGGTCCTCGTCGAGCCGTTCGCATTGCGATAATGGTCGAGCCGGGCGAGCGCCTTCTCGTCCGCCGCGGTCACCACGGCGCCGTGCTTCGTGTTGGGCTGGATCAGTTCGGCGATGCGGAAGCCGGTTGCGCGGCCGAACACGACGAGATCGATCAGCGAGTTGGAACCCAGCCGGTTGGCGCCATGCACCGAGACGCACGCCGCCTCGCCGACCGCGAACAGGCCGGGGACGACCGCGTCGGGATCGCCGTCCTTCAACGTCACGACTTCGCCGTGATAGTTACAGGGGATGCCGCCCATATTGTAATGGACCGTCGGGGTGACGGGCAGCGGCTGGCGGGTCAGGTCGACGCCGGCGAAGATCTTGCCGGTCTCGGTGATGCCGGGGAGCCGCTCGTGCAGCACCTTGGGATCGATATGATCGAGGTGGAGATAGATATAGTCGCCGTTGGGGCCGACGCCGCGGCCCTCGCGCATCTCCATCGCCATCGAGCGGGCGACGACGTCGCGCGATGCCAGGTCCTTGGCGGAGGGGGCATAGCGCTCCATGAAGCGCTCGCCCTCGGAGTTGGTGAGATAGCCGCCCTCGCCGCGCGCGCCCTCGGTGATCAGCACGCCCGCGCCGTAGATGCCGGTCGGGTGGAACTGAACGAACTCCATGTCCTGGAGCGGCAGGCCCGCGCGCAGCACCATGCCGCCGCCGTCGCCGGTGCAGGTGTGCGCCGAGGTCGCGGAGAAATAGGTGCGGCCCGAGCCGCCCGTCGCCAGCACGGTCGCGTGGCTGCGGAAGCGGTGGATCGTGCCGTCGTCCATGCAGAGCGCGATCACGCCCTTGCAGACGCCATCCTCCATGATCAGGTCGAGCGCGAAATATTCGATGTAGAAGTCGGCGTCATACTTCAGGCTCTGCTGGTAGAGCGCGTGGAGCATGGCGTGGCCGGTGCGGTCGGCGGCGGCGCAGGTGCGCTGGACGGGAGGCCCCTCGCCCATATTCTGCATGTGGCCGCCGAACGGGCGCTGGTAGATCGTGCCCTCGGGGTTGCGGCTGAACGGCACCCCGGCATGCTCGAGCTCGATCACGGCTGCCGGGGCTTCGCGCACCATATATTCGATCGCGTCCTGATCGCCGAGCCAGTCGGAACCCTTGACGGTGTCGAACATGTGCCACGTCCAGTGATCGGGCGTGTTGTTGCCGAGGCTGGCCGCGATCCCGCCCTGCGCCGCGACGGTGTGGCTGCGCGTCGGGAACACCTTAGTGATGCAGGCGGTCTTGAGGCCCTTTTCGGCGCAGCCCATCGTGGCGCGAAGCCCCGAGCCGCCCGCGCCGACGACGACGGCGTCGTAGACGTGGTCGATGATCTTGTAGGAGCCAGAAACGTTAGGAGCGGACATCAGGCGGGCACCCCACCGAAGGCGATCTTGAGGATCGAGAAGAGACAGAGCGCGGCGGCCACGACGACATAGGCGTTGAGCAGCAGCAGGCAGGCGACCTTGCCGCCGGCCTCGTGGACATAGTCCTCGATGAACACCTGCAGGCCGAGCCGCAGATGCCAGAACACCGAGATCACGAGGAGCAGCAGCGGCACCGCGGCGAGCGGCGACTTGAGCCACAGCACGACGGCCTGGTGATCGAGCACGGGAAGCCGCGCCAGCGACACCACGAACCAGATCAGCAGCAGCAGATTGCCGGCGGCGGTGACGCGCTGCATCCACCAATGGTGCGGGCCGGCATGCGCCGAACCGAGCCCACGAACGCGCCCGAGGCTGGTACCGCGGCCCATTAGTTGCCCTTCCCGAGAATGACGGCCCAGAAGACGAGCGTCGCGACGATCGAGAAGACGATCGTCAGGATCGCGCCCAGCCGGTTGACCTTGAGCTCATAGCCCGCACCCGTGTCGAGCATCAGATGGCGGACGCCCGAGGCCATGTGCTGGAAGAAGCTCCAGCTCAGCGCGACGCCGACGAGCCGCGCCAGCAGGCCGACGAGCGCTTGCGCGCCCTCATGTGCGCTGCTCGGATCGGCATCGACGATCCAGTGGTAGAATATGGCATAGGCGGCCGGGCTGATCGCCGCCGCGGTCAGCCACCAGGTGAAGATCAGGCCGCCGCCGATCGCCAGCGCGGTGCCGGTCGCCCGGTGCAGGATCGAGACCAGCATGTGCGGGCCCCATTTCCAGATGCTCAGGTGCGGCGAGAGCGGTCGCGCGGGATTGTGCGCCATGATGTCTCCGATCGGATATGCGGGTCTCCTGTAATCATTGCGTCGCACCATGCAAGCATTGCGCAATGCGGTTCGGCTAACTTCGCGTTTACCCTTTCGGGCCTAGAGCATGCGGCGGAGGCCAGGGCGCATCCGGGATTCGAGGGGCGATATGAGCGAAGGCATCAGGGGCGAAGTCGCGTTGAGCGATGCGGACATCGACGCCCGTGTCGCGGCCTATGGCGCCAAGGGAACGTTCGAGGCGCGCCGCAACCGGCTCTGGACCAAGGGCAGAACCGTCATCGAGCCCGAGCTGCGCGCCTTCTACGCCGAGCTCTTCCGCGTCCAATATGGTGCCGACGAATCCGCGACGCAGTCGATGCTGACCGGCATCGAGGAGGTCTATGGCCGCCCGCTCGATGCCGAGTGGGTCCGCTCGGCGGCACGCCACGGCCGCCAGATCTGGTCGCTCAAGCTCGACACCAACGACATCATGGCCTCGATGACCGAAAAGGCCGAGCGCGTCGCGCGTCGCCTGTTCGAGGCCTTCCCCGACGATCCCGCCTTCGTGATCAAGGCGGTGCTGACGCTGCGCGCGATCGACGGCTATCGGATGGAGGTGATGCAGGCCGAGGTCGACTGCATCGCGCGGCGCCTTGCGCGCACCGACCGCAACGCCGAGAGCGCCGCCTTCCGCAGCGAGATCCTCGGCATCCTCTCCTCGGCGATGCGCAATTCGGGCGAACTGCGCGACCAGACCTCGGCCACCTCCTCCTCGGCGCGCGGCATGCTCGGCAAGGCCTCCGAAGTCGCCGCCGCCGCCGAACAATCCGCGGTCGCGATGCGCGAGGCCGCGCAGACCTCGGCCGGGCTGATCCGCGCGATCGAGGATGCGCGCCGCGAGGTCGAGATCGCCGCAGGCGTCGCCACCCGCGCCGCCGACCAGTCGTCGCTCGCGGTCACCGTCTCGGAGGCGCTGTCGGATCACGCCCAGTCGATCGAATCGATCCTCGGGCTGATCCGCGACATCGCCGGGCAGACCAACCTGCTCGCGCTCAACGCGACGATCGAGGCGGCGCGCGCGGGCGATGCCGGCCGCGGCTTCGCGGTCGTCGCGCAGGAGGTCAAGAGCCTCGCCTCGCAGACCGCGCGCGCGACCGACGACATCGCCTCGAAGATCGCCGCCATCCAGTCCGCCTCTCGCCAGACGCTCGACGTCAACGGCTCGATCCGCGACATCGTCAACGAGGTGCAGGCCTCCGCGCAGCGCATCCGTACCGCGATGGAGGCGCAGGCGCAGACCGTCACGATGATCACTGCCGCGGTCGACGAGACCGCGCTCGCCGCCGATTCGATGTCGGGCACGATCGCCGCGATCCGCGTCGACACCGAGGCGGTCGCCTCCGACATCGACCGGCTCGAATCGGGCTTCCGCTCGGTCGACGGGCAGCTGGCGCAGCTCGAGACGACCACGGGCGACTTCGTGCAGAAGATCGCGGCGTAAGCCTCTTCAAATCCCGTTCAGGACGAACGAACGCTCGGATCGAACGGACGCTGGGATCGAACGGACGGTGGGATCGAACGGGCGGTGGGATCGAACGGGGCTGTGTAGTTCGCACGGTAGCCGCTAGAGAGCGCGCATGATCCACATCCTCGCCACCGGCACCAGCCGCGGCATCGGCGCCGCGATCGCCGCCGCGCTCGATCTCCCGCACGTCCGCCTGATCGGTCACGCCAGCCGCCCGGGCGACGATTCGCGAATCCCCGCCGACCTCGACGAGCCCGGCGCCGCGCACGCGCTGTGGCACGAGGCGCTCGACCGGCTGGGCGGACGGATCGACGTGCTGATCAACAATGCCGGAATCTTCGAGGCCGCGCCGATCGACATGGCGCACGACGCCTGGCTCGCCGCGTGGGAGCGGACGATGCGGATCAACCTCACCGCCTCGGCCGAGCTCTGCCGGCTCGCGGTGCGCCACTTCACCGGCGATGGCGCGAAGGGCGGCCGCATCGTCAACGTCGCCAGCCGCGCCGCCTATCGCGGCGACTCGCCCGCGCACTGGCACTATGCCGCCTCGAAGGCGGGCATGGTCGCGATGACCAAGAGCATTGCCCGGGGCCATGCGCGCGACGCGGTGCTCGCCTTCGCGGTCTGCCCCGGCTTCACCATGACCGGCATGGCCGAGGACTATCTCGCCAGCCGCGGCGGCGACAAATTGCTCGCCGACATCCCGCTCGGCAAGGTGGCCGATCCGCAAGAGGTCGCCGAGACGGTGCGCTGGCTCGCGCTCGACGCGCCCGCCTCCGCGACCGGGGCGGTGATCGACGTCAATGGAGCCTCCTATGTCCGCTGAGGGAGAGAGCTGGAAGATCGTGCTGCCTTGCACGCGGATCGAGGCCGAGGCGCTCGCGTCCGCCACCGATCCCTTCCCCGGGATGGACGAACCGCCCGTGCTCAACACGCTCGAGCCCGACGAGAGCCAGCCCGAGGCATGGCTGCTCGAAGCCTATACCGAGGGCAAGCCCGACGCCGCGACGATCGCCGCGGTGCGCGCGCTGGCACCCTCGGCGCGGCGCGCCAAGCCGCTGGTCGAGCGGGTCGAGGCGCAGGACTGGGTGACGCTCAGCCAGGCCGGACTCGAACCGATCCGCGCCGGGCGCTTCTACGTCCACACCGCCGCGCATGGCGACGATGTCCCGACCGATGCGACCGTATTCCGGATCGAGGCGGGCCGCGCCTTCGGCACCGGGCATCATTATACCACCACCGGCTGCCTCGAGATGCTCGACCGGCTGAAGCGGCAGGGCCAGCGCTACCGGATGATCGCCGACGTCGGCACCGGAACCGGGCTGCTCGCCTTCGCCGCGATGAGCCTGTGGCCGCGCGCGCATGCGCTCGCCACCGACATCGATCCGGTCTCGATCGAGGTCGGCTACGAGAATGCCGAGGCCAATGGCGTGTCGCTCGACCGGCTCGGGCTGGCGGTGGCGGAGGGCGTCGATCATCCGCTCTACGATGCGCTCGGGCCGTTCGACCTGGTCGTCGCCAATATCCTCGCCCAGCCGCTGATCGAGCTGGCGGCTTCGATCGTCGCGACGATGGCGCCGGGCGGCACGCTGATCCTCGCGGGGCTGCTCACCACCCAGGCCGCCGCCGTGACCGCCGCCTATCGCCGCGAGGGGATGCGACCGGCCGACACGATCGTCAACAGCGACTGGTCGATCCTGATGCTGCGCAAGCGGCGGCGGATTCGCTGAGCGCTGCAGGTTGCCGTTCCCCGGCGCAGGCCGGGGCCCAGGCCCGTATGATGCAGCGGACGCAGCGTTTCGACTGGGATGTGGGGCCTGGACCCCGGCCTTCGCCGGGGAACTGGAAAAGCGATCGCGCTTGCTCCATGGGAGACGGCGTGACCGGCAAGCGCATCCTCCTGATCGTCGGCGGCGGCATCGCGGCCTACAAGGCGTGCGAGCTGATCCGCCTCCTGCGCAAGCGCGGCCATATGGTGCGCTGCGTGCTGACCGCTGGCGGCGCGCACTTCGTCACGCCAATGACGCTCGCGGCGCTCTCCGAACAGCCGGTCCATAGCTCGCTGTGGGAGCTCAAGGACGAGGTCGAGATGGGGCATATCGAGCTCAGCCGGCAGGCCGATCTCGTCGTCGTCTGCCCCGCGACCGCGGATCTGCTCGCCAAGATGGCGGCGGGGATCGCCGACGATCTCGCGACGACCGTGCTGCTCGCGACCGACAAGCCGGTGCTCGCCGTCCCCGCGATGAACGTGCGGATGTGGCTGCACGCCGCGACCCGGCGCAACGTCGCGACGCTGCGGCGCGACGGCGTGGCGGTGATGACGCCCGACGAAGGCCCGATGGCATGCGGCGAGTTCGGGCCGGGCCGGCTGCCCGAGCCCGACGCGATCGTGACGGCGATCGAGGACGCGCTCCACAATCCGTTCGTCCCGAGCGCAGTCGAGGGACCTGCGCCGCGCGTCGCGGCTTCGTCCCGTGCCTCGACTTCGCTCGGCACGAACGGGGTCTTGGCAGGCCGCCACATCCTGGTCACCGCCGGCCCGACGCACGAGCCGATCGACCCGGTGCGCTACATCGCCAACCGTTCGTCGGGGAAGCAGGGTTTCGCGATCGCGGGCGCCTTGGCGGCGCTGGGCGCCGAGGTAACGCTGGTCGCCGGCCCCGTCGCTCTCCCGACACCCGCCGGCGTCACCCGCGTCGACGTCGAGACCGCGCGCGAGATGGCTGCCGCGGTCGACGCCGCGCTGCCCGTCGAGGCGGCGATCATGGTCGCCGCGGTGGCGGACTGGCGCGCCGAGGCGGCGGGGCTCAAGATCAAGAAGTCGGGCGAGCCGCCAGCGCTGGCGCTGGTCGAGAATCCCGACATCCTCGCGATGCTGTCGCACTCGCCGAACCGCCCCCGGCTCGTCGTCGGCTTCGCCGCTGAGACCAACGACGTCGTCGCGCACGCGCAGGCCAAGCTCGCGCGCAAGGGCTGCGACTGGATCGTCGCCAACGACGTCTCGGGCCCGACGGGACGAAGCGTGATGGGCGGCGCCGACAATGCGATCCACCTCGTCACCGCCGCCGGCGTCGAGGATTGGCCCACTCTGCCCAAGGCCGAGGTCGCGCAGCGTCTCGCCGCGCGCATCGCCCAAGCGCTCACGGAGCCCGCATGATCGAAATCCATCTCAAGCGCCTGCCGCACGGCGAGGGCCTGCCCGCCCCCGCCTATGCCACGACCGGCGCGGCCGGGCTCGACATCGTGTCCGCCGAGGACATCGTGCTCGGCCCCGGCGATCGCCACGCCGTGGCGACCGGCTTCGCGGTGG
This sequence comes from uncultured Sphingomonadaceae bacterium, assembly GCA_903871605.1. Taxonomy (GTDB): domain Bacteria; phylum Pseudomonadota; class Alphaproteobacteria; order Sphingomonadales; family Sphingomonadaceae; genus Solisphingomonas. The sequence continues at coordinate 1,963 of CAIQHF010000031.1, read as the reverse complement.
CGATACCCGCGGGCTACGAGATCCAGGTCCGCCCGCGCTCGGGGCTCGCGCTCAAATTCGGCGTCACCTGCCTCAACACGCCGGGCACGATCGACGCCGACTATCGCGGCGAGGTCAAGGTGATCCTCGCCAATCTCGGCGCCGAGCCGTTCGCGGTGAAGCGCGGCGAGCGGATCGCGCAGCTGGTCCCTGCCGCGGTGACCGCGGCGCGCTTCCTCGAGGTCGAGACGCTCGACGACACCGCGCGCGGCGCGGGCGGCTTCGGCTCGACCGGGCGTCACTCGCTGCCGTGACGACCGTCCCGTTCTCCCGCGCAGGCGGGAGCCCAGAGCCCCGAGCGACACCGCCTGCCACTTTGGGCTCCCGCCTTCGCGGGAGAACGGCCGGTAAGACGCGCCTATGACCCTCACCGATCCGCAGCTCGACCGCTATGCGCGGCACATCGTCCTCAAGGAGATCGGCGGCGGCGGGCAGAAGCGGCTGCTCGCCGCGCATGCGCTGATCGTCGGCGCGGGCGGGATCGGATCGCCCGTGATCCAATATCTCGCCGCGGCGGGGGTCGGGCGGCTGACCGTGGTCGACGACGATATCGTCTCGCTCTCCAATCTCCAGCGCCAGACCCTGTTCGCGACGCGCGACGTCGGATCGCGCAAGGTCGTCGCCGCTGCGAACTTCGTCCAGCGGATGAATCCCGACGTGCAGCTGCTTCCGATCGACCGGCGGCTCGACGCCGGCAATGCCGCGCGGCTGCTCGACGGCGTCGACGTGGTGATCGACGGATCGGACAATTTCGCCACGCGGCTGCTCGTCGCCGACGCGGCGCTGGCGGCAGGCGTGCCGCTGGTCTCGGCGGCGGTCGGGCAGTTCGAGGGGCAGCTCGCGGTCTATCGCGGCTGGGAGCCGGGCAAGCCCTGCTATCGCTGCCTGGTCGGCGACGATCCTGGCCGGCCCGACGTCAGCTGCGCGGACCAGGGCGTGCTCGGCGCGCTGACCGGCATGATCGGGAGCCTTGCCGCGATCGAGGCGGTGCGCCAGATCGTCCCGTTCGGCGCGGACGTCGCGGGCAGCCTGCTTCTCGTCGACGCGCTCGCCTTTCGCTTCCGCACGATCGTGCTGCCCAAGGATGCGGGATGCCGGTGCGCGGGCTGACCTTCGTCGCGATCCGGCCGTCGTCGCTGCGCGCCGCGCTCGAGCTGGCGGCAGCGAACGCCGCGCTGGGCGGGCGGGCGCGCGTCTTCTGTCAGGGCGAGGCGGTCGCCGCGCTCGCCGATCTGCGCGATCCGCACGATGCCGATTATGCCGGCTGCGGACTGCCGACGCTTGCCGCGCTGTTCGAGGCGGCGCTGGGTCTCGGAGTCGAGCTGATCGCCTGCCAGAGCGGGCTGGCGCTGATGGGTGTCGGCGCCGACGCGCTCGATCGCAGGATCGGTTTCGGCGGCGCGGTGAGCGTGCTGCAGACGCTCGGCGAGGATCGCCTCGTCACCGGCTGACCGGAGTCGGCGAATATTTCATTCCGTCGGTGCAACCACCGGCGCGATCCGCGATTTGAGCAGCAGCGCGCACCGCGCCCGGGAGATTCTTATGCGTATGATGATTGCCTTGACGCTCGCCGCCGCCACGCTGGGCACCGCCGCGATGCCCGCCGACGCCGCGGGCTGCCTCAAGGGCGCGGCGGTCGGCGGAGTCGCGGGGCATTTCGTCGGCCGGGGCCATGCCGTGCTCGGCGCGGCGGCGGGATGCGCCTATGGCCATCACCGCGAGGCGAAGGCGGCGCGTGCACGGCGTGCGCAGGCGCACGCCCAGCCGCAGCACCGCTGAGCAGACGTCAAGCTCTCTCCCTAGAGGGAGAGGGTTGGGTGAGGGTGGCCGACATCTGACGTGAGACGCGACGCTACCGCGTCGCTCCCCCTCACCCCAACCCTCTCCCCGCTGGGGTGAGGGGGTAAATCATTGCCGGCGTCAG
>CAIQHF010000030.1 GCA_903871605.1 uncultured Sphingomonadaceae bacterium | reverse complement strand
TGCTCCGGGCCTGGGCCCCGGCCTTCGCCGCGAAACCGCAAGCGGGATACGCAGGAGGTTGGAAACCGCGCCCCTACCCGCTATCAGCCGGCCATCCTCACGATGACCATCGGACGCCCCATGACCGACACGCCGCCTGATCGCCTCTCCGTCAACCCGCGCAGCCCGCTCTACGACCCGGAGATCCTGTCGCGCGGGATCGGCATCCGCTTCAACGGCATCGAGAAGACCAATGTCGAAGAATATTGCATCTCCGAGGGGTGGATAAAGGTCGCCGCGGGCAAGGCGGTCGACCGCAAGGGCAACCCGATGACGATCAAGCTCAAGGGCGAGGTGATCCCCTATTTCGAGCGCCCCGCGGCGGGCGGCGATGCGGCGGAACCCGCGAGCGGCGTCGCGCCGGCGCCCACCGAGGACTGATGCCGCCCGAACCCGCCGATCGCATCGCCTGGCAGATCGCGCCCGGCGACCTGTCCGATCCGGCGGTGATCGCGCTGCTCGCGACGCATCTGCATCACGCGCGCGCCGAGACCGCGCAAGGCTGCGCGCACGCGCTCGACGTCGAGGGGCTCCGCACCCCTGACATCCGCTTCTGGACGATCCATGCCGGCGACGATCTCGCCGGTTGCGGCGCGCTCAAGCGCTTGTCCGCGGATCATGGCGAGGTGAAATCGATGCACACCGCCGCGGCCTGGCGCGGGCGCGGCGCGGGCAGCGCGATGCTCGATCACATCGCCGCCGATGCGCGCCGCCAGGGCTTTGCCAGGCTCAGTCTGGAGACGGGCTCGTGGGACTATTTCCGTCCGGCGCGCGCGCTTTACGCGCGCCACGGCTTCGTCGCCTGCGCGCCGTTCGGCGATTATGCGCCCGAGCGCAACAGCGTGTTCCTGACGCGGGCGCTGGATTAGCGCTGCGCACGCCGGCGGACGCCGGCTCCGCCCTGCCCCCGCCCCTGCCCCTGCCCCCGGCCCTGCCCGTTCGGCCCGAGCGCCGCCGAGGCTTCCCGTCGCACGAAAAAAGGCGGCGCCATCGCTGGCACCGCCCTTATTCGATTGGTCGTCTGCGGATTAGAAGGCGTCGGAATACCGCTCATTGCCTTCGAAGCCGAACTTGCCGACCTGGCTCTTCTTCACCACCGCGAGGATGTTGTCGATCGTCTCATAATGCGTCGACGGATCGGGCAGCAGATGCAGCTCGGGCTCGTCGGGCAGGTTCTTGGTGAGATCGATATACTGGCGCAGCGTGACCAGATCGGGGACCGGCTGCCCGTTCCAGAAGATCCCGCCCGCCGCGTCGGTCGAGATGGTGTTCTTGACCGGGTCGATCGGCGGCGGCGGCGCGTTGGTGTTGACCGGGAGATCCAGCTTCACCGCGTGGCTCTGGATCGGGATGGTGATGATGAACATGATCAGGAGCACCAGCATGACGTCGATGAGCGGCGTCGTGTTGATGTCCATCATGGGCTCGCCCTCGGACGTGCCTGCTGCCATTGCCATCGTGCTTACTCCACATTCATTCTGGCGACCGCGCTCACTGCTCGGGCGCGATCGGTAGCGAGATGAAGCCGACCTTGAGGAAGCCCGCCTGCTGCAGCGTGGTGACCACGCCGCCGATGCACTTGTACGGCGTGTTGACGTCGCCGCGGATGTGCGCCTCGGGCAGATTGTCCGCGGTCACATTGGCCGGGCCGCCGAGATTCTTGACCTCGAGCTTGAGCTTGTCGACCGAGCGCTTGAGCAGCTCCTTCGAGTCGACCTTCTCATTGCCCCAATAGACCAGGCAATTGCCCGCATCGTCGCCCTTGACCGAGAGATTGACGTTCTCGGGCTTGGTCGTGGTCGGCTCGTTCTTCACGATCGGCAGCTTGAGCGGCACGGTCTGCAAGGCGACCGGCACGGTAATCAGGAAGATGATGAGAAGCACCAGCATGACGTCGACGAGCGGCGTCGTGTTGATGTCCGACATCGGTTTGTCGTCGCCGTCGTCGGCGCCCACACTCATGGACATACGGTGTCAGTCCTATCAATTCGCGCCATCGGTGGCGTCATCGTCGCAAGCGGCGCGAGGCCGCTCCGGCCGCCGGACGCCACGATGGCGCCCGGCGACCTGATCGATCAGCCCTTGGTCTGCACGCCCGAGGCGGTCGCTGCGACCTTGGTCGGCGCGGCGGTCGGCTTGGCGAGACCGGTGGTCGGGCGAACCGCGCCGCCGGAGACCATGTAGGCATGGATGTCGTTGGCGAAGCCGACGAGATCCTTCATCACATTCTTGTTGCGGCCGAGCAGCCAGTTGTAGGCGAGCACCGCGGGAACCGCGGTGATCAGGCCGAGCGCGGTCATGATCAGCGCCTCACCGACCGGACCCGCGACCTTGTCGATCGAGGCCTGGCCCGATGCGCCGATCGCGATCAGCGCGCGGTAGATGCCGACCACGGTGCCGAACAGACCGACGAACGGCGCGACCGAACCGACGGTGGCGAGGAACGGCAGGCCGCTCGACAGCTTCTGGTTGATCGAGTTGGTCGAGCGCGCGATCGAGTTGTTGATCCACTCATGCTGGTCGACGGGATCGGTCAGGCGGGTGTGCTGGTCCTCGGCGAGCAGGCCGTCGTCGACGACCTGGCGATAGGCCGAGTTCTTCTCGAGCTTGTTGGCGGCGTCACGCAGGTTGGGCGAGCTCCAGAAGGTCGTGCGGACCTTCTTGGCCTGGTTCATGATCTTCTGCTGCTCGGCGAGCTTGGAGAGCAGGATGAAGATCGAGATGGCGAGCGACAGCGTGAGGATGATGAACACCGACCACGAGATGACACCACCGCCCTGCAGAGCGGGAAGGAGGCCATACGGGTTGGCGCCGGAGCCGGCGGCGGCAGTAGCGGGGGTCGTCATGGTCGTCGGTTCCTTGAAGTCTGGATTGGATATGTAGCGAAATGTTCAAGATGCTGCCGACCGGTGCGCTGCCGCGCCGGTCGGCCGAACGGTCAGTCCTTGGGGATCTGCCAGCGCACGCTGCTGGCATAGGTCGAGGCCATTCCGTTGCCCGCCGCATCCTTGGCCGGCGTGAAGCGCGAACGGCGCGGCAGCAGGCGGCAGGCGGTCTGGTCGAGGTCGGGAAAGCCGCTCGACGAGGTGACCGTGCAGTTGGTCGCATGGCCGGTCGCGTCGATGTCGAGCCGGAAGCCGGTGACACCCGCCTCGTTGTTGCGCAGCGCGCTCGGCGGATAATCGTCCGGCGTGACCCACTCGCCCGGGCTGCCCTTCGGCTTGACGCCGCTGGCCTGGCTCGGCTTGGCCGGGGGCGGCGGCGGCGGGTTGGGGGCGACCGGCGCCATCACCGGCGGCCTCGGCGGCTGCGGGATCGGCGTCACCTGTACGGGTGACTGGACCTGCGGCGGCTGGACGATCGGCGGGGGGGTAACGATCGGCGGCGATTCGACCTTCGGCGTCTCCTTGGGGGGCGGCGGCGGCTTCTTGGGCGGCGGCGGCGGTGGCGTCTTGATGTCGATCACGTTCAACTTCTCGGCCGTCTTCTTGATCACGTTGAAGGCGAGGCCGGTGATGAATGCGTAGCCGACAGCGGCGAGAATGATTGCGGTGATGACCGCCGCAATCGTCTTCTCCTTACTCTGATTCTGGTCGACATAGGCCATTAAAGAGAGCCACTCCGTGCTGTCGAATGGGTGCGGTACGATGGCAGGGCCCGACAATGCACGAACAACTTCGTACGCCGCCGGACCCCCCTTGCCGTCACATCATGCTATGCAGCGATCGATTTGATGTCCATCCCTTACGTCAACCTTCCTGCAATCACTTATTGCCGGGGCGATGCGGAAGCGACCGCGGCGGGTTGAACCGACCCCCGTCGCGGACCAGATTCCGATCGCACCGCACACCAAATCGATCGTCCTGAGGAGCGCGCGACCCCGATGAAAAACCAAGTAAAAGCGGCAATGATAGCGTGCGCCACCGGATTCTACTTCGCATCTGCGGCATGCGCACAGGCCCCCGCCGATGCGTCGTCGGCACCCGCTGCGATCGGCTATGCCGATCTCGCCGATCTCGCACTTGCAGCACGCGTGGCGGTCGTCGGAACTGTCCACGACGCGGTCAAGCTGAAGGGCGCGGACGCGCAAGGCATGGCTGCAGGCTCGGCGCGCTTCTATGTCGAGGGCGATGTCGATGCCCTGATTTCCGGCCCCAGCGAGATCCCCGCGCGCATCTCCTGGCTGGTCGACCTGCCCGACACGCCCGCGAATCGCCCCTCGCGGCTGCGCAAGCGCAAGCTGATCCTGCTCGCGCGCACCGTTGCCGGCCAACCCGGCACGCTGCAGCTGGTCGCGCGCGGCTCCGAGTTCGACTGGACGCCCGCGCTCGAGACGCGGCTGCGCGGCATATTGCGCGATGCAAACGCCGCCGGCGCGCCGCCGCAGGTGACCGGCATCGGCCATGCCTTCCACGTCGCAGGCAGCATCCCGGGCGAGGGCGAGACGCAGATCTTCCTCAAGACCGCGGACAATCGCCCGGTCTCGCTGTCGATTCAGCGCCATCCCGGCGAGGATCCGCGCTGGTCGGTGTCGCTGGGCGAGATCGTCGACGATGCTGCCGCCGCCCCCGCGCGCGACACGCTGCTCTGGTATCGGCTCGCCTGCGCGCTGCCCGCAGCGCTCCCCGCCGACGCGCTCGCCGACCAGGCGCCCGACGATGCCGCGCAGGCGCAGGCCGATTACAGATTCGTGCTCGACGGGCTCGGCGCGTGCGGGCGGACGACGGGGCACGGCACGGGTTGACGGCGAAGCGCGGCGGCTATTGCGCGCCCGCCAGGAACAAGAAATCGCGCGCGTAGCGACAAAGATGCGCGCCGCCGTCGACGAACAGCACCTGGCCCGTGATCGCGCGCGCTTTCGCCAGATAGACCACCGCATCGGCAATTTCGGCGGGCTCGGCGAGCAGTTCGAGCGGCATCAGCGCCGCCGCCTTGGTCATCAGCGCCGCATCATAGTCGGCGGTGGGGAGCGTCAGCCCGGGCGCGACGCCGCAGACGCGGACATGGGGCGCGAATCGGCGCGCGAGGATCATCGTCGCCTCGGCCAGCGCGAGCTTGGAGAGCGTGTAGCCGAATTGGTCCGCATTGGGCGCGGCGATACGCTGGTCGAGGATATTGACCACCGCGACCGGCCGGTCTGCGCCCGCCCCTGCCGCGACCGCCTGCGCGAGCAGCACGGGGGCGGCGCTGTTGACCGCATAATGATCGAGCAGCCCCGCCTGCGTCACCGTCTCGGGCGAATCATAGTCGAACCGCGCGGCGTTGTTGACGAGCAGCGCCGGCCGCCGTCCGCAGGCCGCCTCGACCGCGGGCAGCAACCCCGCCACCGCCGCCGCATCCGCAAGATCGGCGGTGACGTGGCGCCACGCCGCGCCCGCCGCCGCGAGCCGTTCGCCCAGCCCCGGCTCGGGCGCCGAATCGGGGCTCGAATGGAGCGCGATGTCGTAGCCCGCCTGCGCCAGCGCGACGCAGATCGCCGCGCCCAGCCGCCGGCAGCCGCCGGTCACCAGCGCGAGCGGCCTCATCCGCGATTCCGCACGAAGCGGATCCCGATCGATTCGCCGTCGTGGCTGATCGCCAGCTTGACGATCTTCACCTCGACGCGGAGCACGCGCTCGTCCTCGGCGAAGAGCTGTGCGCAGACATGCTCGGCGACCGCCTCGATCAGCGTGAAATGCAGCCCCTGCGGCAGCGATTCGGTCACCGAACGCTTGAGATCGAGATAGTTTTTGGAGGCGGCGAGCGGCGTGTCGGGCGTAAACTTGCGATCCGGCATCGCAAGATCGACGGTCACCGAGACGCGCAGCGGCTGTGGCAGGTGCGTCTCCTCGGAATAGATGCCGGTCAGCACCATCGCCTCGATCCCCGAGACCTCGAGCTGGAGGATATCGTCCGTCATGCGCGCTTCACCTTGTCGTGCCAGGGCCGTGCCCGGCAGCCCGCCTAGCCAGCGCACGACGCAGCGGCAAGATTTCCGCTCGGCCCGATAAGCGCTAAGCGCCGCGCTCGCGAATCGGTGGAGGACGTGGAGAAGGTGGAGACGGTGGTCAACAGCGAGGCGCCCGGTGCGCATCTCGTGCCGATCGGCAGCGTCGATCCGGCGGCGGTCGAGCATCTGCTCGATCTCGCCTTCGGGGCCGATCGCCATGGCCGCACCGCCTATCGTCTCCGCGCGGGCGTCGCGGCCGAACCGCAGGCGAGCTGCGCCGCGCTCGACGCGCAGGGCGCGTTGGTCGGATCGCTGCAGAGCTGGCCGCTCGCGCTGACCGCCGCCAATGGCCAGGTGACGCCGCTGTGGCTGGTCGGGCCGATCGCGGTCCACCCCGATCGCCGCAACGAGGGGATCGGCCGGGCGATGCTGCGCCGCGCGCTCGATGCGATCGACGAGACCGGGATCATAGCCGTGCTGATCGGCGACGCGCCTTATTACGCGCCGTTCGGCTTTGCTGCGGCGCAGACGCAGCGCTGGGCACTGCCCGGTCCGGTGGATCGTGCACGGCTGCTCGCACGCACCGAACGCGGCATCGTCCTGCCGGCGGATGGCGTGCTGGGGCCGCGCCGCTGAACTTTCGCGCACGGTGCGCCTTTCACCGTCGTGCCGTTTCGCACTAGGGGGTGATCATGCCGCTCACCAATCCGCCGCCCGACGCGATCGCCGGGCTCACGCTGGCCGAGATCGCCAGGCTCGCCGCCGACGGCAGGCTGCCGCCGGTCGAGACGTGGAACCCCGCGCACTGCGGCGACAGCGCGATGCGCATATTGGCCGACGGCACGTGGCTGCACGAAGGCTCGCCGATCGGGCGGATCGCGATGGTCCGCCTCTTCTCGACGGTGCTGCGCCGCGAGGCCGATGGCGGGCATGTCCTCGTCACGCCGGTCGAGAAGCTGTCGATCGCGGTCGACGACGCGCCGTTCGTGGCGGTCGAGATGAGCAGCGAGGGCAGCGGCGAGGCGCGTCGCCTCGCCTTTCGCACCAATGTCGGCGATCTCGTCGTCGCAGGGCCCGCGCACCCGCTGACGCTCGCGGATCGCGGCCACGGCGAGCACCCCTATCTGCGCGTCCGCGGGGGGCTCGACGCGCTGGTCGCGCGCCCCGTCTATTATGAACTCGCGGGCCTCGCGATCGACGAGCCCTCGGGCCCCGACGGCGCGATCGGCCTGTGGAGCGACGGCATGTTCTTCGCCCTGGGGCAGACACCCGCGTGACGCTCGTCGCGACGCTCCGCGCGCGGTTCGAGGCGAGCGCGCACATCCCCGCGCCGATCGCGGGGGACGGCCTGACCTACCGGGAGGGTGCGCCCGTCGCCGCCGCGGTGCTCGCCGCGATCGTCGACCGCCGCGCCCCCACGCTGCTGCTGACGCGGCGCAACGAGGCGCTGCGCAACCATGCCGGGCAGATCGCTTTCGCCGGCGGCCGCGCCGATCCGGAGGATGACGGCCCGGTCGACACCGCGCTGCGTGAGGCGTGGGAGGAGATTGGCCTGCCGCGCGAGGCGGTGACGGTGATCGGCTGCGACGCGCGCTACCACAGCGTCTCCAACTACGAGATCGTCCCGGTCGTCGGCATCGTGCCGCCCGACCTGCCGCTGCTCCCGCTCGAGCGCGAGGTCGCGGACATCTTCGAGGTGCCGCTCGCGCATGTCCTCGATCCGGCCAACCATGTCCGCATGACCGGCGAGTTTCGCGGCGCGACGCGCCAATATTACGAGATCGTCTGGCAGGATCGACGGATCTGGGGCGCGACCGCGGCGATGATCGTCAATCTCTCGCGGCGCCTGCGCGGATGACGACGGTGCCCGTCCCTCCCGCGGTCGACGACGAGGCGGCGCTCGCGCGCCTGGTCGCGGCGCTCGACGGTGGCAACGACGGCGCGCGCTATATCGGCGGCTGGGTACGCGACACGCTGCTCGGGCTCGATCCGCAGGACATCGACGTCGCGACGCGATTCGCCCCCGAGACGGCCGAGCATCGCGTGCGGACGGCCGGACTGGGGGTCTGGACAACGCCGTCCGGGATCGCGCACGGCACGATCGGGGTGCTCGTCGGCGGCCGCACGATCGAGGTGACGACGCTGCGCCGCGATCTCGCGACCGACGGCCGCCACGCCACAGTGGCCTTCACCGAGGACTGGCGCGAGGACGCCGCGCGGCGCGACTTCACGATCAACGCGCTCTCGGCCGATCCTCTGACCGGCGAGGTCCACGACTATTTCGGCGGGTTGGACGACCTCGCCGCGGGCCGCGTGCGCTTCATCGGCGATCCCGAGCGGCGCATCGCCGAGGATCATCTGCGGATCCTGCGCTTCTTCCGCTTCTTTGCGCGGTTCGGGCGCGGCGAGCCCGATCCGGCCTCCTATGCCGCGTGCGTCACGCGCGCGAAGGATCTGATGGCGCTGTCGCGCGAGCGGATCGCGGCCGAGCTGGTCAAGTTGCTCGGCCTCCCCGATCCGGTCGCGACGATCGCCGCGATGCTCGCCGGCGGGCTGTTCGCGCCGGTGATCCCCGAAATCGTCTCCGCGGACCGGCTCGAGGCGCTGGTCGCCGCCGAGCGCGCGGCCGGGATCGCGCCCGACGGCCTTCGGCGGCTGGCCGCGCTGCTCCCGAGCGTGGCGGACGTCGCCGACAGCGTCGGCGGCCGGCTGCGCCTGTCGAAGGCCGAGCGCAAGCGGCTGATGCTGGCGACGGGCGGGATCGACGGGTCGAGCGAGGCGCTGGCCTATGCGATCGGCACCGAATCGGCGGTCGACCGGCTGCTGCTCCACGGCGAGCCCGACGCGGCGCGGCATGTCGCGGCATGGCAGCCCCCCCGCTTCCCGCTGTCGGGCGGCGATCTCATCGCGAAAGGGCTGACGCCGGGGCCGATCGTCGCCGCGACGCTGCGGCGGATCGAGCAGCAATGGGTGGAGGCGGGCTTTGTCGATGCGATGGCGCTCGACGCGATCGCGCTGGCCGCGGTCGCGCAGGCGCTCAACGCCTAGTCGACGCGCGAGCGCCGGCGCGCGAGGCGCTCAGCCGAGCTTGGCCTGCCAATAGGCCAGCGCCGCATCCGCCTCGAGCGGTGCCGCGTAATAATAGCCCTGGCCATGGCTGCAGCCCAGCGCCGCCAGCGTCTGAGACAGCTCGATCGTCTCGACACCCTCGGCGGTGGTGGTCTTGCCGAGCGCGTCGGCAAGGCTGAGCACCGCGCGCACGATCGCCACCTTGTCGCGATCCTGGAGCATCCCCGATACGAAGCTGCGATCGATCTTGAGATTGTCGATCGGCAGCTTGCGCAAATAGCTGAGCGACGAATAACCCGTGCCGAAATCGTCCATCGCGACGCGGACGTTGAGCCCCTTGAGCGCCTGGAGCGCGCGCGTGGTGCGCTCGGGATCCTGCACGATCGCGCTTTCGGTGAGCTCGATCGTCAGCCGCGCGCCGTCGATGCCGTGCGTCGCCAGCGCCGCCGCGATCACGCCGGGCACGTCGTCGCGCGCGAGCTGGATCGCCGAGACGTTGACGCTCATCGTCAGCGGCACCGGGCCGCCGGCAAGCGCATCCCACCGGGCGAGCGTCGAAAGCGCGGTGTCGAGCGCCCAGCGGCCGAGCGGAACGATCAGCCCCGCCTCCTCGGCGACGGGGATGAATTCGCCCGGATCGATGTTGCCGCGCGTCGGATGCGCCCAGCGCGACAGCGCCTCGAAGCCGCTGATCCGGTTGGTGGCGAGATCGATGATCGGCTGGTAGGCGAGCCGAAGGTCGCCGACGTCGATCGCGCGGCGCAGTTCGGTCTCGAGATCGAGCTTGTAGCGCGCGCACGCCGCCTCGCCCGAATGATGGACCTCGACGCGGCCGGTCGTCTTGGCGCGCTTGAGCGCGAACTGCGCGTTGCGCACCAGTTCCTCGCCACTGCCCGATTCGTCGCCGATCAGCGCGCAGCCGATCGCGCATTCGAGCCCGACCTCGAAACGCGCCAGCCGGAACGGCGCCGACAGCACCGACTGGATCCGCCGCGCCGCCGCTGCGGCATCCTCGTGGCCATTGGCGAGCCGCAACAGGATGCCGAATTCGTCGCCGCCGACACGCGCGAGCAGATCGCCCGCGCGCAGCGTCGAGATCAGCCGGCGTGCGACGGTGATGATCACCTCGTCGCCCGCGACCCCGCCCAGGCTCTCGTTGATCCGGCTGAACCGCGAGAGGTCGACGAGCAGCACCGCGTGATGCACGGCGCTGTCCACCGTCGCCACGACCTCGTCGACCGCCTCGGCGAAGGCGCTCCGGTTGGGCAGGCCGGTGAGGCTATCGTGGAGCAGCTCGGCGCGCAACGAGCGCGCATTCTCGATCTCGGTCGTGCGATCGACGAGCGTCAGCAGGCAGCGCGGCGGCTGGCCGTCGATCGGCTTGAGCGGCGCGATCGTGACGTTGAAGTGGCGGCCCGAGACGTCGTCGCCGTCGCGCCATTCGAACAGCATGTTGTCGGGAAGGCCCGACGCCGCGCGATAGCGGTCGAAGAACAGCGCGAGATGCTCCGCAACGGGGGCGGCACCGGTGATCGACAGCGGCCGGTTGGTCGGCCGGTAGGTGTCGAGCGCGACGAATCGGTCGTTGCATTCGTCGATCGCGGCGCGTCCGTCGCGCTCCGAGATGATCGCCGCGGCGATCGGCAACGCGTCCAGAAACGCCTGGCGGATGCGGCTGAACTGCACCCATGTCTCAGGCGGCAGATCGGTGGAGACGGGCTCGATCACGACCGGACGCAATGCCGCACGCACCGTCTCCTTCGACGGCGCTGGACGGTTCCGACGGACTTCGGCCACTCGCATGAGGACACCGATAGACAGCGGGAGTTAATCTTTGCTTTCGCCGCTTTCCGCATTGGTCGCAGATCCGTTGAACGGGGTGGCGGGGGCGAAGCGATTGTCGCGGGGAAAGCCGATCGGCGCCATCCGCCCGCCGGCGCCGCGCGCGGTGCGCCACGGCGCGAGATCCGCCTCGGTGCGCGTCCGGCCGCTGTCGCCGCCCATCGCCCAGCTGAGGCCGTTGGCGAATATGAGCGTCGTCGCGTCCGACAGGCCGCCGTCGCGGTAGCGCTGGAGCTGGACGCCCGATCCACGCGCCATTTCGGGCAGTTCCGGGAGAGGGAAGACGACCATCTTGCGATTGTCGCCGACCACCGCGCAATAATCCGCCCCGGTCGCGACCGGGCGGAAGATGCGCAGCTCGGCGCCGGGCTTGAGGTTCATCACCTGCTTGCCCTTGCGCGTCTCGGCGGCGATGTCGGCGAGCCTGGCGAGAAAGCCGCGCCCGTCGGACGAGGCGACGAGCACCTGCGCGCTCGCCTGCCCGCGCGGCACGGGCAGCAGCGCGACGGGCGCGCCCTCGCCCTCGAGATCGATCATCAGCCGCACCGGCTCGCCGAAGCCGCGCCCGCCGGGAAGCTTGTCGGCGGCGAGCGTGAACACGCGGCCATTGGCGGCGGCGAGCAGCAGACGGTCGGTGGTCTGCGCGTGGAAGGCGAACAGCGGGCCGTCGCCCTCCTTGAACTTGAGCGTGTCGGCAGCGGCGAGGTCGCGATGCCCGCTCATCGCGCGGATCCAGCCGCGCCGCGACAGGATCACGGTGATCGGCTCGCGCTCGATCATCGCCTCGAGCGGTATCTCGCGCGCCGGGCCCGATTCGATGATGCTGGTGCGCCGCGCACCGAGCGGGGTGTCCTCGGCATAGCGCTTCCTGAGATCGGCCAGATCCTTCTTGAGCCGCGTCTTCTGCCTGGCGGGGCTCTCGATCAGCGCCGCCAGCGTCTCGCGTTCCTTGGCGAGCGCGGCGCGCTCCTTGCCGATCTCGAGCTCCTCGAGCTTGCGCAGCGAGCGCAGCCGCATGTTGAGGATCGCTTCGGCCTGGCGGTCGGTCAGGCCGAACTCGGCGATCATCACCGCCTTGGGCTCGTCCTCGGTGCGGATGATCTCGATGACCCGATCGAGATTGAGATACGCAATCAGGAAGCCGTCGAGCAGCTCGATGCGATCGTCGATCTTGGCGAGCCGGTGTCTTGCCCGGCTGATCAACACCTCGATCTGATGCGCGAGATAGGCGGACAGCGCCTGGGCGAGGCTCATCACGCGCGGCGTCCGCGTCGCGTCGAGTACGTTGAGGTTCAAGGGCACGCGCACCTCGAGGTCGGTCAGCCGGTAAAGGCTGTCCTTGAGCGTGTCGGGATCGACGGCGCGCGAGCGCGGCTCGATGACGATGCGGATCTGCTCGTCGCTCTCGTCGCGCACGTCGGCGAGGATCGGCAGCTTCTTGTCGGTCACGAGCAGCGCGATCTGCTCGATCAGCTTGGCCTTGGGCACCTGATAGGGGATTTCGGTGATGACCAGCTGCCAGGTGCCCCCACCCAGCTTCTCGGGCTCGCCGAACCTGGCGCGGGTGCGGAACGAGCCGCGCCCGGTCTCATAGGCTTCGCGGATCGCCGCCGGCGAATCGGCGACGATCCCCCCGGTCGGGAAGTCGGGCCCCTGGACATACTGCAACAGGTCGGCGGTGGTCGCTTCGGGCTGGTCGATCAGATGGACGACCGCGTCGATCAGCTCGGCCGCGTTGTGCGGCGGGATCGAGGTCGCCATGCCCACCGCGATGCCGCTGGCACCATTGGCGAGCAGATTGGGGAAGAGCCCGGGGAAGACCTCGGGTTCCTCCTCCTCGCCATTATAGGTCGGGCGGAAGGCGACGGTGTCCTCGTCGAGCCCGTCCATCAGCGTGATCGCCGCCGCGGTCAGCCGCGCCTCGGTGTAGCGCATGGCCGCGGCATTATCGCCGTCGACATTGCCGAAATTGCCCTGCCCGTCGACCAGCGGGTAGCGCAGCGAGAAGGTCTGCGCGAGCCGCACCATCGCGTCGTAGATCGAGGCGTCGCCGTGCGGATGATATTTGCCCATCACGTCGCCGACGACGCGCGCGCATTTCTTGTACGCCGAGGTCGGGTCGAGCCGGAGCAGCCGCATCCCCCATAGCAGCCGGCGATGCACGGGCTTCAGCCCGTCGCGGACGTCGGGCAGCGAGCGCGCGGTGATCGTCGACAGCGCATAGACGAGGTAGCGCTGCGACAGTGCCTCGTCGAACGGGGTGTCGGTGTAAGGGACGGGAGCGATCGGATCGGGCTTGGGCATGACGCCGGACTAGCAGGCGGCCCGGCCGGTTGGGAAGGTCGGGGCTTTGGAACTCTGGTGCGGAACGAGCCCAACCAAAACCGTCGTCCCGACGAAAGTCGGGATCCATGGATGCGGAACGCGTGAAGAGTGGGGCGCCGTATCCATGGGTCCCGGCTTTCGCCGGGATGACGAAGGGGATGCGGTCTCGGCGGAGGCGCCTACCAGACGTGCACCCGCTCGCTGGGCGCCAGATACAGTTTCTCGCCCGGCTTGACCCCGAAGGCGGCATACCAGGGGTCGACGTTGCGGACGATTCCGTTGACCCGGTAGGCGTCGGGCGAGTGCGGATCGGAGAGCAGCTGCGCGCGCAGCGCACCCTCGCGCTCCTTGCCCTGCCAGCTCTGCGCATAGGCGATGAAGAAGCGCTGGTCGCCGGTGAAGCCGTCGATCACACGGGGCTCGCCGTGGCGTGACACATAGCGCCGGTACGCCGCATAGGCCGCCTCGAGCCCGCCCAGATCGCCGAGATTCTCGCCGAGCGTCAGCTGGCCCTTGATGTGCGTGCCGGGGATCGGCTCGTAACCGTCGAACTGCTTGACCAGATTCTGCGCATGCGCGGTGTAGCGATCGGCGGACTCCTTGGTCCACCAGTCGCGCAGCCGCCCCTGCGCGTCGAATTGCCGGCCCTCGTCGTCGAAGCCATGGCCCATTTCGTGACCGATCGTCGCACCCGTCTCGCCATAATTGACCGCGGGATCGGCGGCAGGATCGAAGAAGGGGGGCTGCAGGATCGCCGCCGGGAAGGTGACCTGGTTCATCGTCGGGTCGTAATAGGCGTTCACCGTCTGCGGGGTCATGTCCCACAAGGTACGGTCGACCGGCTTGCCGAGCCGGGAGAGCTGCAACCGCCACTCGAAATGGTCGGACGCGACCGCGTTGGCGAGCGGATCGCCCGGGCTGACCGCCATGGTGGAATAGTCGATATATTTGACCGGATGGCCGATCCGCGGATCGAAGGTGGCGAGCTTTTCGAGCGCGGCCTTGCGCGTCGCCTCGTCCATCCACGGCGCATGGTTGATCTTGTCGGCATAGGCGGCGCGCAGATCCTCGATCAGCTCGGCCATCTGCTTCTCGGTGTCCGCCGACCAATGCTGCTGGACATAGAGCTGCCCCACCGCCTCGCCGAGATCGGCGTCGAGCAGCCGCACGCCGCGCTTCCAGCGGTCGCTCTGCGACTGCACGTCGCGCAGCGTGTGGCTGTAGAAGTCGAAATGCGCGTCGTCGAACGCCTTGGGCAGATATTGCGCATGATCGCTGACGAAGCGGAAGGCGAGCCAGTCCTTCCAGGTCGACAGCGGCACGTCGTCCAGCCGCGCGGCGGCGGCCGCCACCGCGCTCGGCTCCGAGACGACGACGGTCGGCATCGCGCCGAGCCCGATCTTCGCGAGCACCGGGGTCCAGTCGAGCTGCGGCGCAAGCGTATCGAGCTGCGCGCGGCTCATCGGATTATAGGTCGCCTGCGGATCGCGGCGGCGCTCGGGGGTCCACTGGTCCTGCGACAGCCGCGTCTCAAGCGCGATGATCGCGTCGGCCTTGGCGGCGGCGTCAGGGATGCCCGCGAGCGTCTGGATGCGGATGATGTAGGCGCGATAGGCCTTGCGGATCGCGTCATATTTGGCGCCGGGCAGCAGATAATAGTCGCGCGTCGGCAGGCCCAGCCGCGCCTGGCTGGCACCGACGGTGTAGCGTGTCGGATCCTTCTCGTCGGGCTCGATGCCGATGTCGACGGGGCTGGCGAAGCCGGGCTCGGCCATCAATTGAACAAGCTGGTCGCGCGAGCCGATCGCGGCGATCCGCGCCAGATAGGGCTGCAGCGGCTTGGTACCGCGCGCCTCGATCCCCGCCTGATCCATCCAGGCGGCGTAGAAGTCGCCGATCTGCTTCGCGATCGGCGTCGTCGGATGTTTCTGCGCATCCTCGACGATCTGCCGCACGTCGCGCTCGGCGAGATCGGGGAGGTCGCTGTTATAGCCTGCGCTCGCCTTGTCGGGGGCGATCGGCGTGGTCTTTAGCCAGCTTCCCTCGGCATAGGCGAAGAAATCATCGCCCGGCTTCACCGTCCGGTCCATCGACGCATAATCGACGCCCCACGGCCCATAGACCGGCTTGGCGGGCGCGGCAGGCGCGG
>CAIQHF010000029.1 GCA_903871605.1 uncultured Sphingomonadaceae bacterium | reverse complement strand
GCCGGCAAGACGACGACGACCGAGCGCATCCTCTATTACACCGGCAAGTCCTACAAGATCGGCGAGGTCCACGAGGGCACCGCGACGATGGACTGGATGGAGCAGGAGCAAGAGCGCGGGATCACGATCACGTCGGCCGCCACCACCTGCAAGTGGAAGGCCGAGGACGGCAAGGGTCCCGAGCATCTGATCAACATCATCGACACGCCCGGCCACGTCGATTTCACGATCGAGGTCGAGCGTTCGCTGCGCGTGCTCGACGGCGCGGTCGCCTGCTTCGACGGCGTTGCCGGCGTTGAGCCGCAGTCCGAGACGGTGTGGCGCCAGGCCGACAAGTACGGCGTGCCGCGTATGTGCTTCGTCAACAAGCTCGATCGCACGGGCGCGGATTTCTATTATTGCGTCAACTCGATCATCGAGCGCCTCGGCGCGCGGCCGGCGGTGCTGTATCTGCCGATCGGCATCGAGGGCGGCTTCAAGGGCCTGGTCGATCTCGTCGAAAATCGCGCGATCATCTGGCTCGAGGAGAGCCTGGGCGCGAAGTTCGAATATCAGGCGATTCCCGAGGACATGGCCGACAAGGCGGCCAAGTATCGCAGCGAGCTGATCGAGATGGCCGTCGAGCTCGACGACGATCTGATGGAAGCCTATCTCGAGGGCAACGAGCCGAGCACCGCCGACCTCAAGAAGCTGATCCGCAAGGGCACGCTCGAGATGGCGTTCGTGCCGATCGTGTGCGGCTCGGCGTTCAAGAACAAGGGTGTGCAGCCGCTGCTCGACGCGGTGGTCGACTATCTGCCGAGCCCGCTCGACGTGCCCGCCATCAAGGGCGTCAAGCTCGACGGCGAAACGCCCGACGAGCGCGCATCGGATGACAACATCCCGTTCTCGGCGCTGGCGTTCAAGATCATGAACGATCCGTTCGTCGGCACGCTGACCTTCGCCCGCATCTATTCGGGCAAGCTCGAGACTGCGAGCCAGGTGCTCAATTCGGTCAAGGACAAGAAGGAAAAGGTCGGCCGCATGCTGCTGATGCATGCGAACGAGCGCGAGGACATCCAGATCGCCTATGCGGGCGACATCGTGGCGCTGGCGGGTCTCAAGGACACCACCACGGGCGACACGCTCTGCGCCGTGAACGCGCCGATCATCCTCGAGCGGATGGAGTTCCCCGAGCCCGTCATCGAGCTGTCGGTCGAGCCCAAGACCAAGCAGGACCAGGAGAAGATGGGCGTCGCGCTCAATCGCCTCGCCCGCGAAGATCCGTCGTTCCGCGTGTCGTCCGACGCCTAGAGCGGCCAGACGATCATCAAGGGGATGGGCGAGCTCCACCTCGAAATCATCGTCGATCGCATGCGTCGCGAGTTCAAGGTCGAGGCCAATGTCGGCGCGCCGCAGGTGGCGTATCGCGAGTCGCTCGCCAAGAAGGTCGACGTCGACTACACGCACAAGAAGCAGTCGGGCGGCTCGGGCCAGTTCGGCCGCATCAAGTTCACGGTCGAGCCGGGCGAGCGCGGCCAGGGTGTCATCTTCAAGGATGAGGTCAAGGGCGGCAATATTCCCAAGGAATATATTCCGTCGGTCGAGAAGGGCATTCGCGAGATCGCCGCGACGGGCTCGCTGATCGGCTTCCCGATCATCGACTTCACCGCGACGCTCTATGACGGCGCCTATCACGACGTCGACTCGTCGGCGCTGGCGTTCGAGATCACCGGCCGCGCCGGCATGCGCGAGGCCGCGCAGAAGGCCGGCATCAAGCTGCTCGAGCCGATCATGAAGGTCGAGGTCGTCACCCCCGAGGATTATCTCGGCGACGTCATCGGCGACATGAATTCGCGCCGTGGCCAGATCCAGGGCACCGACAGCCGGGGCAACGCCCAGGTCGTCGAGGCGATGGTGCCGCTTGCCAACATGTTCGGCTATGTGAACCAGCTGCGCTCGTTCACGCAGGGCCGCGCGCAATACTCGATGCAGTTCTCGCATTATGAGGAAGTGCCGGCGAACGTCGCGGAAGAGGTTAAGGCGAAGCTCGCTTAACCGGGGCTAGCCTAACCCAGAAACATTGGTTATGGGGCGCCGCTTCAACGGCGGTTGCGCCCGCACGAAGATTCGAAAGAAGGTAGGACAAAATGGCGAAAGCTAAGTTCGAGCGGAACAAGCCGCACTGCAACATCGGCACCATCGGTCACGTCGACCATGGCAAGACCTCGCTGACCGCGGCGATCACCAAGGTGCTCGCCGAGACCGGCGGCGCGACCTTCACCAGCTACGCCAACATCGACAAGGCGCCCGAAGAGCGCGAGCGCGGCATCACCATCTCGACCGCGCACGTCGAGTATGAGACCAGCGAGCGCCACTATGCGCACGTCGATTGCCCGGGCCACGCCGATTATGTGAAGAACATGATCACCGGCGCCGCGCAGATGGACGGCGCGATCCTTGTCGTCTCGGCGACCGACGGCCCGATGCCGCAGACCCGCGAGCACATCCTGCTCGCCCGCCAGGTCGGCGTGCCGCAGATGGTCGTGTTCATGAACAAGGTCGATCTGGTCGACGATCCCGAGATCCTCGAGCTCGTTGAGCTCGAGATCCGCGAGCTGCTCTCGAAGTACGACTTCGACGGCGACAACATCCCGATCATCCCGGGCTCGGCCGTGTGCGCGCTCGAGGACAAGCAGCCCGAAATCGGCCATGACGCCGTGCTCAAGCTGATGCAGGCTGTCGACAGCTGGATCCCGCAGCCCGCGCGTCCGCTCGACAAGACCTTCCTGATGCCGATCGAGGACGTGTTCTCGATCTCGGGTCGCGGCACGGTCGTCACCGGCCGTGTCGAGACCGGCGTGGTCAAGGTCGGCGAGGAAGTCGAGATCGTCGGCATCCACGACACCCGCAAGACCGTCGTCACCGGCGTCGAGATGTTCCGCAAGCTGCTCGACCAGGGCCAGGCCGGCGACAACATCGGCGCGCTGCTCCGCGGCGTCGGCCGTGAGGACGTCGAGCGCGGTCAGGTGCTCTGCAAGCCCGGCTCGATCAAGCCGCACACCGAGTTCTCGGCCGAGGTCTATGTCCTCAGCAAGGACGAGGGTGGCCGTCACACGCCGTTCTTCGCCAACTATCGCCCGCAGTTCTACTTCCGCACGACGGACGTGACCGGCACCGTCGAGCTGCCCGAGGGCACCGAGATGGTCATGCCCGGCGACAATGTGTCGCTCGGCATCAAGCTGATCGCGCCGATCGCGATGGATCCGGGCCAGCGCTTCTCGATCCGCGAAGGCGGTCGTACGGTTGGTTCGGGCGTCGTCGCGGCGATCTCGAAGTAAGAATACGCTTCCAAGCCGCCCGGCTTCCCTCATCGGAGGCCGGGCGGTTTCCTTTTGCCCCGTGTAACGCCCGATCCGCTGGTGGAGAGGGCAGGGGTTGGCTCTTTCATATCGGTGGTGGACATGGACACGCAGAATATTCGCATTCGCCTCAAGGGTTTCGACCATCGGGTGCTCGATCAGGCGACCGGCGAGATCGCCGACACCGCGCGCCGCACCGGCGCTCTCATCCGCGGTCCGATTCCGCTGCCCACGCACATCGACAAGTTCACGGTCAACCGTGGCCCGCACATCGACAAGAAGTCGCGCGAGCAGTTCGAGGTGCGCACCTACAAGCGCCTCCTGGATATCGTGCAGCCGACCCCGCAGACCGTCGATGCGCTGATGAAGCTCGACCTCGCGGCCGGCGTCGCGGTCGAGATCAAGCTGGCCTGACGCTTCCTGTTCCCCGGCGAACGCCGGGGTCCAGGGCCACGGGCGCTGCGTTTGCAGCTCTGGGCCCCGGCATTTGCCGGGGAACGGAAATGCCCGACACAGGTGTTGCGCCAACGGGCGATCACCCGTATAGGCCCGTCTCCGCAGCGGACGAATCGTCCGGCGCGGTGTTGGTTTCCCGGCTAGCCGGTAGAGACGAACGAGAAAACTAAGGGATACCGAACGGCGTATCCCCCCGGTTCTCCGGGGTGCCGTTGTCCTGGTCCCCGCCTTTCGCAGCGATGCGAAAAACCGAGCCCGGGCGGGGGCATTCGACATGGGCTGGAGGTCTTCCGGAGACGGAGGGCCTTTTTCGTTGGCACGCTCCCCGGCATCCTGGGGAGCCTCTGTTTGAGGAGTTGGTCATGCGCACTGGCGTGATCGCGAAGAAAATGGGGATGACCCGGCTGTTTCAGGAGGATGGGCGCCATGTGCCCGTCACCGTGCTGCAGCTTGATGGTCTCCAGGTTATTTCCCGCCGCGAGGCGGATCGTGACGGCTATACGGCCGTCCAGCTTGGCGCGGGCAGCGCCAAGGCGAAGAATCTGAGCAAGCCCGAGCGTGGCCACTTCGGCAAGGCCGAGGTCGAGCCCAAGGCGGTCGTCCACGAGTTCCGCGTGACCGAGGACAATCTCCTCGACGTCGGCGCCGAACTCTCGGCCGATCATTATGTCGCCGGCCAGTTCGTCGACATTCAGGGCCGCACCCAGGGCAAGGGTTTCGCCGGCGCGATGAAGCGCTGGAACTTCGGCGGTCTGCGCGCGACCCACGGCGTCTCGGTCTCGCACCGTTCGCATGGTTCGACCGGTCAGCGCCAGGATCCGGGCAAGGTCTTCAAGAACAAGAAGATGGCCGGCCACATGGGTGACCGTTACCGCACCCAGCAGAACCTCGAGATCGTCCGCACGGACGCCGCTCGCGGCCTGCTGTTCGTCAAGGGCTCGGTGCCCGGCTCGAAGGGTGGCTGGCTGTTCGTCAAGGACGCCGTCAAGGAAGCGCTGCCCGAGGGCGTGCCGTTCCCGGCCGCGCTGCTGGATCGCAAGGCGCCCGTCGTGGAGCATGCGCCCGCCGGCCTCGTCGATGACGCGGCGGTCCACGAGATCCCGGCGCTGCCCGGTGCGGACGAAGTCGCAGCCGGCGTTGCCGCTGCCGACGCGCACGGTGCCGGCATGGCCGATCCCGATGCGGTTGCGCCCGACGCTGCCGATCAGATCGGCACCGACGATACCGGCAAGGAGGCCTGAGCATGAAGATCGAGGTCAAGAAGCTCGATGCCAGCTCGGCTGGCGATATCGAGCTCAACGATGCGGTGTTCGGCGTTGAGCCGCGCGCCGACATCCTTCACCGCGTCGTCACCTGGCAGCTCGAGAAGCGTCGCGGCACCGCCCGCGCCACGCGCGAGCGGTCGGACGTGGCGCGCACCGGCAAGCGTCTGGGCAACCAGAAGGGCGGCGGTACCGCACGTCACGGCGATCGTGCAGCCCCGATCTTCATCGGCGGCGGCAAGGCGCACGGCGCACGCTTGCGCGACTTCAATCCCGGCCTGAACAAGAAGGTTCGCGCCATGGGCCTGAAGATGGCGCTCTCGGCGAAGGCCAAGGACGGCTCGCTGATCGTCGTCGAGGCGCTCGACGTCGCCGATGGCAAGACCAAGGCGCTCGTCGGCCAGCTCGAGGCGCTCGGCTTCGGCAAGAAGGCGCTGGTCATCGACGGCGAGGCGCTCAACGTCTCGTTCGCGCACGCGTCGTCGAACATTCGCGGCATCAACCTGATGCCCGCAGTCGGCGCCAATGTGTACGACATCCTGAACCATGACACGCTCGTGCTGACGCGCGCCGCGGTCGAAAAGCTGGAGGCGCGCTTCCATGGCTAAGAAGCAGGACAATGCGGCGATCGACATCCGTCATTATGACGTGATCGTCGGCCCGCACATCACCGAGAAGTCGACCTTGCTCTCCGAGCACAACGCGGTCGTCTTCAAGGTGGCGGGCGACGCGACCAAGCCTGAGATCAAGGCGGCCGTCGAGGCGCTGTTCAACGTCACGGTGACGGGCGTCAACACGATGGTCGTCAAGGGCAAGACCAAGAAGTGGAAGGGCGCGCCTTACACGCGCTCCGACATGAAGAAGGCGATCGTGACGCTGGCCGACGGCCAGTCCATCGACGTCACGACGGGGATCTGAGAGCGATGGCACTCAAGCATTACAACCCGACTTCCCCGGCGCGCCGCGGCCTCATCCTGGTCGATCGCTCGTCGCTGTGGAAGGGCAAGCCGGTCAAGGCGCTGGTCGAAGGCCTGCGCAAGTCCGGTGGTCGCAACAACATGGGCCACGCCACCGCGCGCGGCATCGCGGGTGGCCACAAGCAGAAGTACCGCTATGTCGACTTCAAGCGTCGCAAGTGGGACCAGCCGGCGACCGTCGAGCGTCTCGAGTATGATCCCAACCGTTCGGCCTTCATCGCGCTGGTGAAGTATCCCGACGGCGAGCTCGCCTATATCCTGGCGCCGCAGCGTCTTGCCCCCGGTGACAGCATCGTCTCGGGCAAGAAGACCGACGTGAAGCCGGGCAACGCGATGGAAATCGGCCAGACCCCGGTCGGCACGATCGTCCACAATGTCGAGATGAAGCCTGGCAAGGGCGGCCAGATCGCTCGCGCCGCCGGCACCTATGTGCAGGTCGTGGGTCGCGATCGCGGCATGGTGATCGTCCGCCTCAACTCGGGCGAGCAGCGTTTCATCCGTGCGGACTGCATGTGCACGGTCGGCGCGGTGTCGAACCCCGACAACGCCAACACCAACCTCGCCAAGGCCGGCCGCAACCGCTGGCTCGGGCATCGCCCGCTCACCCGCGGTGTCGCCAAGAACCCGGTCGACCATCCGCACGGCGGTGGCGAAGGCCGGACCTCGGGCGGCCGTCATCCGGTTACCCCCTGGGGCAAGCCGACCAAGGGTGCCAAGACCCGTCACAATAAGTCGACCGACAAGATGATCATCCGGTCGCGTCACGCCAAGAAGAAGAGGTAACGATGGCTCGTTCCGTCTGGAAAGGTCCGTTCGTCGACCTGCACCTTCTGAAGAAGGCGCAGACCGCTCAGGAAGCGTCGACGCGCACCCCTATCAAAACCTGGTCGCGTCGTTCGACGATCCTCCCGGATTTCGTCGGCCTCACGTTCAGCGTCTACAATGGTCGCAAGTTCGTGCCGGTATCGGTCAACGAAGAGATGGTCGGGCACAAGCTGGGTGAATTCGCGCCGACGCGCTTCTTCCCCGGCCACGCCGCGGACAAGAAGGGCAAGCGCTGATGTCCAAGCCGAAATCCCCCCGCAAGGTCGGCGAGAAGGAAGCGCTCGCGCTTGCTACCTCCGTCCGCGGCTCGCCGCAGAAGCTGAACCTTGTCGCGGCGCTGATCCGCAACAAGCCGGCCGGCGACGCGCTCAACATCCTGCAGTTCTCGACCAAGGCGATGGCCGTCGATGTGCGCAAGTGCCTCGCCTCCGCGATCGCCAATGCCGAGAACAACCATAATCTGGATGTCGACGCGCTGGTCGTGAAGGAAGCCTCGGTCGGCAAGGGCCTCGTCATGAAGCGCTTCGCCACCCGTGCGCGTGGCCGCAGCGCCCGCATCGTCAAGCCGTTCTCGCGGCTGCGCATCGTCGTCCGCGAGCAGGAGGCCGAATAATGGGTCATAAATCCAATCCGATCGGCATGCGCCTGCAGATCAACCGGACGTGGGACAGCCGTTGGTACGCCGAGGGCCAGAACTACGGGAAGATGCTGCTCGAGGATCTCCGCATCCGCCAGTTCATCTTCAAGTCGCTGCCGCAGGCCGCGATCTCGAAGGTCGTGATCGAGCGCCCCGCCAAGCTCGCCCGCATCTCGGTCTATGCTGCACGCCCCGGCGTGATCATCGGCAAGAAGGGTGCGGACATCGAGAAGCTCCGCCGCACGATCGGCAAGATGACCAGCGCTGACGTCAGCCTGAACATCGTCGAGATCCGCAAGCCGGAGATCGACAGCAAGCTCGTCGCGCAGTCGATCGCTGACCAGCTCGAGCGCCGCGTGGCGTTCCGTCGCGCGATGAAGCGCGCCGTGCAGTCCGCGCTGCGTCTGGGTGCCGAAGGCATCCGGATCACCTGCTCGGGCCGTCTCGGCGGCGCCGAGATCGCGCGGACCGAATGGTATCGCGAGGGCCGGGTGCCGCTGCACACGCTGCGCGCGAATATCGATTATGCCGACGCCGAAGCGCACACCGCCTACGGCGTGTGCGGGATCAAGGTCTGGATCTTCAAGGGTGAGATCCTCGGCCATGATCCGCTCGCGCAGGATCGTCTGATGATGGAAGCTCAAACGTCCGGAGTTCGGCCAGCGCGCTGATCGGGATTTCCCCATCAGCTGCCTGATCGACCGTCGTCACGGTGTCAGAAGGTAAGTAAGACATGCTGCAACCGAAGCGCACCAAGTTCCGCAAGGCCTTCAAGGGCCGCATCCATGGCGATGCCAAGAGCGGAACGTTGCTCAACCAGGGTAGCTATGGCCTCAAGGCCATGGAGCCCGATCGTATCACGGCTCGCCAGATCGAGGCGGCTCGCCGCGCGATCACGCGCCACATCAAGCGCCAGGGCCGCCTCCACATCCGGATCTTCCCGGACGTGCCGGTGTCGTCGAAGCCCGCCGAAGTCCGCATGGGCTCGGGCAAGGGTTCGCCGGAGTTCTGGGCCGCGCGCGTCAAGCCCGGCCGGATCATCTTCGAGCTCGAGGGCGTCGCAGGCCCGCTCGCCGCGGAGGCGTTCAGCCGCGCGGCCGAGAAGCTGCCGATCAAGACCAAGGTCGTCGCCCGCCTCGGCGACTTCAGCCACCTGATCTCGGAGGTCTAAGCCATGGCGAAGCAAGACGACATCAAGGTCGCGACCGACGACCAGCTCTCGACGCAGCTCTCCGAGCTCAAGCGCGAGCAGTTCAACCTGCGCTTCCAGTCGGCCACCGGCCAGCTCGAGAAGCCCAGCCGCGTGCGCGAGGTCCGTCGGACCATCGCGCGCATCAAGACCGCCCAGACGGCTCGCGCCGCCTCGGCGTCGAAGTAAGGAGCAACCAGCCATGCCGAAGCGCGTGCTGACCGGAACGGTGGTCTCCGACAAGACCGACAAGACCGTGATCGTCTCCGTGGAGCGTCGTGTCCAACACGCCCTCTACGGGAAGATCATCAAGCGGTCGAAGAAGTATCACGCCCACGACGAGGCGAACGAGTATCACACTGGTGAGACCGTCCGCATCGAGGAGTGCGCGCCGATCTCGAAGCTCAAGACCTGGAAGGCAATCGGGCGCATCGGCGCCGAGATCGCCATCCCGATCCCCACCGACAACGCATAAGGAAGGGCTGAACTATGATCCAGATGCAGTCCAACCTCGACGTCGCCGACAACTCGGGCGCCAAGCGCGTCCAGTGCATCAAGGTGCTCGGCGGCTCGAAGCGTCGGTTCGCGACGGTCGGCGACATCATCGTGGTGTCGATCAAGGAAGCCGCGCCGCGCGGCAAGGTGAAGAAGGGTGACGTGCACCGTGCCGTCATCGTCCGTACCGCCAAGGACATCCACCGTGCCGATGGCTCGACGATCCGCTTCGACGGCAATGCCGCGGTGCTGGTCAACAAGAACGAGGAGCCGATCGGCACCCGTATCTTCGGGCCGGTGGTTCGCGAGCTTCGTGCGCGCAACCACATGAAGATCATCTCGCTTGCTCCTGAGGTGCTGTGATGAGCGCGCTGAAGATCAAGAAGGGCGACAAGGTCGTCATCCTGTCCGGCAAGGACAAGGGCAAGACCGGCGAAGTCACCAAGGCGTTCCCCAAGGACTCCAAGGTCGTCGTCTCCGGCGTCAACATCGCCACGCGGCACCGCAAGGCGACGCAGGCCAACCCGCAGGGTGGCCTCGATCGCTTCGAGGCGCCGCTGCACGTCTCGAACGTCGCGATCGCGACCGCCGACGGCAAGCCGACCCGCGTCCGGTTCGAGACGCAAGACGGTAAGAAGGTCCGCGTGGCCGTCAAGACCGGGGAGAAGATCGATGGCTGATGCCTACAAGGCTCGTCTTCAGAAGGTCTATGAGGACACCATCATCGCGGCGATGACCGAGAAGTTCGGTTATAAGAACGCGATGGAAGTCCCCAAGATCGAGAAGATCGTGATCAACATGGGTGTCGGCGACGCCACCCAGGACAAGAAGCGCGTCGATCAGGCCGCCAAGGAAATGGAGCTGATCGCGGGCCAGAAGCCGGTGATCACCAAGGCGAAGAAGTCGATCGCGCAGTTCAAGCTGCGCGAGGGCATGCCGATCGGTTGCAAGGTCACCCTGCGCCGCGAGCGCATGTACGAGTTCCTCGACCGCTTCGTGACGATCGCTCTCCCGCGCGTCCGCGATTTCCGGGGCCTCAACCCCAAGTCGTTCGACGGCAACGGCAATTATGCGACCGGCCTCAAGGAGCAGCTGATCTTCCCGGAGATCAGCTACGACCAGGTCGACCACATCCGCGGCATGGACGTGATCGTCACGACCAGCGCCAACACCGACGACGAGGCCCGCGAACTGCTGCGCCTGTTCGGCTTTCCCTTCCCCAAGGAAGAGAACACCGAACAGAAGCAGGCGGCGTAAGCGGGAAAGAGGACTTAAGTCATGGCGAAACTGAGTTCCATCAACAAGAACGAGCGTCGCAAGCTGCTCGTCAAGAAATATGCGGGCAAGTATGCGGCGCTCAAGGCGACCGCGAACGACGAAAGCCTCGAAGAGGGCGAGCGCCTGATGGCGCGCCTCAAGATGGCGGAGTTGCCGCGCAACGCGAATCCCACGCGGATCCGCAACCGGTGCGAGCTGACGGGGCGTCCCCGTGGCTATTATCGGAAGTTCCGTCTCGCACGCGTGATGCTGCGCGACCTCGCCAATAAGGGGATGATCCCCGGCGTGACCAAGTCGAGCTGGTAAGGGCAAGCTATGGCGATCAACGATCCGCTGGGTGATCTGCTCACCCGCATCCGCAACGGCCAGCGCGCGCGCAAGGACTCGGTCCTCTCGCCCGCCTCGAAGCTGCGGACCCGCGTTCTCGACGTGCTTCAGCGCGAGGGCTATATCCGTGGCTATTCGGACGAGGTGCTCAACGAGCATCCCGGTCTGCGCATCGAGCTGAAATATTTCGAGGGCCAGCCCGCGATCCAGCACGTCGCGCGCGTGTCGAAGCCCGGCCGCCGCGTCTATTCGGGCTCGAAGGAGCTTCCGATCGTGCGCAACGGCCTGGGCATCACCATCGTCTCGACGCCCAAGGGCGTTCTGTCCGACGCGGAAGCGCGCGAGCAGAATGTCGGCGGCGAAGTCCTCGCAGAGGTGTTCTGATGAGCCGCATCGGTAAGGTTCCGGTCAAGGTACCGGCAGGCGTCACCGCCAGCATCGCCGACGGCGTGCTGTCGATGAAGGGGCCCAAGGGCACGCTGACGATCGATATGGTCAGCGACGTGATCTATGCGGTCGAAGGCGAGACGGTCACCGTCAAGCCGGCGAACGAGACCAAGCGCGCGCGCTCCTTCTGGGGCATGCAGCGCACCATGGTGCAGAACCTCGTCACGGGCGTGACCGAGGGGTTCACCAAGACGCTGCAGATCACGGGTGTCGGCTATCGCGCCGCGGTTCAGGGCAAGAACCTGAAGCTGCAGCTCGGCTATTCGCACGACGTCGACTTCACGATCCCCGATGGGATCGAGATCAAGACGCCCGACGCGACGACGGTGAACATCACCGGCATCGACAAGCAGCAGGTCGGCCAGGTCGCCGCCGAGATCCGTCGCTGGCGCAAGCCCGAGCCGTATAAGGGCAAGGGCATCAAGTACGCCGGCGAGTATATCTTCCGCAAGGAAGGGAAGAAGAAGTAAGATGGCCAAGCTCTCTCTCTTCGCCAAGCGCCGCCAGCGCGTCCGCACCGCGCTCCGCGCCAAGGGCGGCGGGCGTCCGCGCCTGTCGATCCACCGCTCGGGCCGCCACATCTACGCGCAGGTCATCGACGACGCGCAGGGCCACACGGTCGCTGCCGCCTCGACGCTGGGCAGCGATTCCTCGGGCGCCGGCATCGCCGCCGCCGTCGAGGTGGGCAAGCTCGTCGCCGAGCGCGCCAAGGCCGCCGGTGTCTCGTCTGTCGTGTTCGATCGCGGCGGCTTCCTTTTCCATGGGCGCGTCAAGGCGCTCGCAGACGCCGCCCGTGAGGGTGGCCTGGAGTTCTGACGATGGCTGATGAAATCCAGAACACGCCGGGCGCAGAGCCCACGGTCAGCGCCGGCAGCGGCGCGCCCGACGGTCAGCCCCCGCGTGACGGTCGCGGCCCGCGTGGCGGCCGTGGTCGTGGCCCCGGTGGCGACAACCGCAATGCCGGCGGCCGTGGCCGTGACGGCAACCGTGGTCGTCGCGACGATCGCCGCAACAATGGCGAGGACGGCGGCGAAGAGCTGATCGAGAAGCTCGTCCACATCAACCGCGTCTCGAAGACGGTGAAGGGCGGCAAGCGCTTCGGCTTCGCAGCGCTCGTCGTCGTCGGCGACGGCAAGGGCCGCGTCGGCTTCGGTCATGGCAAGGCGCGCGAAGTGCCGGAAGCCATCTCCAAGGCGACCGCCGCTGCCAAGAAGGCGATGGTCCGCGTCCCGCTCAAGGAAGGCCGCACGCTGCATCATGACGGCAACGGTCACTTCGGTGCCGGCCGCGTCACCGTCCGCACCGCGCCGCAGGGCACGGGGATCATCGCGGGTGGCCCGATGCGCGCCATCTTCGAGAGCCTGGGCGTCCACGACGTGGTCACCAAGTCGGTCGGTACGTCGAACCCGTACAACATGATCCGCGCGACCTTCGAGGCGCTGACCGAGCAGACCAGCCCCAAGTCGGTCGCGGCGCGCCGCGGCAAGAAGATCGTCGACCTGCTCGGCCGCGGTGGCAGCGTTGCCGCCGAAGCCGATGCTGCGGCGATCGTGGAGTAATCGACATGGCAACGATCAAGGTAACGCAGACCGGATCGCCGATCCGTCGCACCGCGGACCAGCGCGCGACGCTCGTCGGTCTCGGGCTCAACAAGATGCACAAGACCCGCGAGCTGGAGGATACGCCTGCCGTGCGCGGGATGATCCGCAAGGTGCATCACATGGTGAAGGTCGAGGGCTGAGGCCTTCGATCGATACCCCGGCCTCTCGGGGCTGGAATAAATCGGGGAGGGGCGCTATGGGCGCCCCTCTTCTTATTCAGCGCGACAAAAGCGAAAGCGAGTGCAGACCATGAAACTCAACGACATCCGCGACAATGAAGGCGCCCGCAAGGGTCGTATGCGCGTCGGACGCGGCATCGGCTCGGGCAAGGGCAAGACCGCCGGTCGCGGCCAGAAGGGCCAGAAGAGCCGCGAAGGCGTCTCGATCAAGGGCTTCGAAGGCGGCCAGATGCCGCTCCACATGCGGATCCCGAAGCGCGGCTTCAACAATGTCTTCGCCAAGGACTTCGCCGAGATCAACCTGGGCCAGATCCAGAAGCTGGTCGACGCCAAGCTGCTCGATGCCGGCGCCGTGATCGATCACGAGACGCTCAAGGCCGCAGGCGTCGCCCGCGGCGGCAAGAACGGTGTCCGCGTCCTCGCCAAGGGCGAATTCTCGGCCAAGCTGTCGTTCAAGGTCGCCGGCGCCAGCGCCGCGGCCAAGGCCGCGATCGAGGCCGCCGGCGGCAGCATCGAGCTGTTCGAGATCGTTACCGCCGCCGAGAAGGCTGCGGCGAAGAAGAACAGCGTGCGTGATGCCGATCGCAAGAAGCACGGCAAGGCGCCGATCGGCGCCGCCTGACGGCCCGCGGCACCATTGACCGCATAGGGCTTAGACAAGCTCGATAGAGGCTTATATGGAGGCGGCGGGCGCAGCGATGCGACCGCCGCCTTTATTTTTCGCAGGGACGTGATTCACATGGCATCCGCCGCCAACGCAACGGGCGCAGGTCTCAGCCTGTCCAAGTTCACGCAGGCAACCGACCTCAAGAAGCGGCTGTGGTTCACGCTTGGCGCGCTGATCGTGTTTCGCCTGCTGAGCTTCGTGCCGCTGCCGGGAATCGATCCGCGCGCGCTTAACTCGCTGTTCCAGAAGACCAACGGCGGCGTACTCGACTTCTTCAACAATTTCTCGGGCGGTGCGCTGCACCGGATGAGCCTCATCGCGCTCGGGGTGATGCCCTACATCACCGCCTCGATCGTCGTGCAACTCGCGACCTCGCTGTCGCCGCAGCTCGAGGCGATCAAGAAGGAAGGCGAGAGCGGTCGCAAGAAGCTCAACCAATATACTCGCTACCTGACGGTCTTCCTGACCTGCATCCAGGGCTATTTCATCGCGGTCGGGCTCGAGAGCTGGGGCGCCTCGTCGGGCGTGTCGGCGGTGGTCGAGCCGGGCATGCTGTTCCGCATCACCACGGTGATCAGCCTCGTCGGCGGCACGATGTTCCTGATGTGGCTGGGCGAGCAGATCACCTCGCGCGGGATCGGCAACGGCGTCTCGCTGATCATCATGGCGGGCATCGTCAGCCAGATCCCGACGGTGATCTCCAACCTGCTCGAGAGCGGCAGCACGGGCTCGCTGTCGCCGCTGACCGTGATCGCGGCGTTCGTCGTCGCCTTCGCGATGATCTTCTTCATCTGCTTCATGGAGCGCGCGCAGCGCAAGGTGCTGATCCAATATCCCAAGCGCCAGACCGCGCGCGGGATGATGCAGGGCGACAAGAGCTATCTGCCGCTCAAGATCAACACCTCGGGCGTGATCCCGCCGATCTTCGCCTCGTCGCTGCTGCTGATGCCGCTGACGATCGCGCAGTTCGCGGGCAACCGCGTTCATGGAACGGGCCGCTGGAACGACATATTGCTGACGCTGACCGGCTCGCTCCAGCATGGCTCGCCGCTCTATCTGACGCTCTATGCCGCCGGCATCATCTTCTTCTGCTTCTTCTACACCGCCGTGGTGTTCAACCCGGAAGAGACCGCGGACAATCTCAAGCGCTATGGCGGGTTCATCCCCGGCATACGCCCGGGCAAGTCGACCGCGGACTATCTCGATTATGTGCTCACCCGCATCACCGTGATCGGCGCGGCCTATCTGACGCTGATCTGCCTCGTCCCCGAGGCGGTGGTGAAGGCGTTCAGCCTGCCGCAGATGCCGCTGACCGGCACCAGCCTGCTGATCGTCGTCAACGTCACGATGGACACGGTGACGCAGATCCAGAGCCATCTGCTCGCGCATCAATATGGCGACCTTCTCAAGAAGGCCAAGCTCAAGGGCGGGATGCGCCGCTAACAGGCGCACCGGCGACACACAGGGAGAGGAAGCCCCATGAACATCATCCTGCTCGGCCCGCCGGGCGCCGGCAAGGGCACCCAGGCGACGCGACTGGTCCAGTCGCGCGGCATGGTGCAGCTATCGACCGGCGACATGCTGCGCGCCGCAGTGGCGGCGGGCTCGCCCGTCGGGCTGCAGGCCAAGGCGGTGATGGACGCGGGCGAGCTGGTCTCGGACGCGATCGTCTCGGGGATCATCGGCGAGCGGCTCGACCAGCTAAGCGGTGGCCAGGGTGCGATCTTCGACGGCTATCCGCGCACGCAGGCGCAGGCCGAAGCGCTCGACCGGCTGCTCGAGGCGCGCGGACGCCGGCTCGATCATGTGATCGAGCTGACCGTTGACGAGAATGCGCTGGTCGCGCGGATCGTCGGCCGCTTTACCTGTGCGGTGTGCGGCGAGGGCTATCATGACAGCTTCAAGCGCCCAAAGGTCGACAACACCTGCGACGTGTGCGGCAGCCACGAGTTCAAGCGCCGCCCCGACGACAATGAAGAGACGGTGCGCACGCGCATGGCGGAATATCGGGCCAAGACCGCGCCGATCCTGCCCTATTACGAGCAGCGCAAACTGGTCTCGCGGGTCGATGGCATGGCCGACATCGACGATGTCGGCGCCGCGATCGATGCGGTACTGAACGGTTAGCCAACCTCGTCATCGCGGACTTGATCCGGGATGCAGGGCTTCAAGCGCTGCCGATTGCGGCTCTGGATGCCGGATCAAGTCCGGCATGACGAAGAGGGTGGAGTAGAAAGGGCGGCATCTCCCTCGGGAGGCGCCGCCCTTGTCGTGTCACGCGGCGAGCGACGCGTTGTCGATCACGAAGCGATACTTCACGTCGCTCTTCTGCATGCGATCATAGGCTTCGTCGATCTTCTGGATCGGGATCATCTCGATGTCCGCGACGATCTTGTGCGCAGCGCAGAAGTCGAGCATCTCCTGCGTTTCGGCGATGCCGCCGATCAGCGATCCCGCGATCGCCTTGCGGCCGAAGATCAGCACGCCGACATTGGGCGAGGGATGCGGATGCTCGGGCACGCCCACCACGCACAGCGTCGCGTCGCGCTTGAGCAGCATGGTGAACTGGTCGAGATCGTGGCTGGCGGCGACCGTGTTGAGGATGAAGTCGAAGCTGCCGGCATGCGCCGCCATCTCTTCCGCATTCTTCGAGACGATCACCTCGTCGGCGCCCAGGTCCCTGGCCGCCTCGCGCTTGCTCTCCGAGGTCGTGAACGCGACGACATGCGCGCCCATCGCATGCGCGATCTTGATGCCCATATGGCCGAGCCCGCCGATGCCGACGACGCCGACCTTCTTGCCCGGGCCCGTGCCCCAATGCTTGAGCGGCGAGTAAGTGGTGATGCCGGCGCAGAGCAATGGCGCGACCGCCGCGAGTTGCTCGGCCGGGTGGCTGATGCGCAGCACGAAATGGTCCTTGACCACGATGCTCTGCGAATAGCCGCCCAGGGTATGTCCCGGCGCTTCGGGGGAGGGGCCGTTATAGGTGCCGACGAAGCCGCCGTCGGTGCAGTAATTCTCGAGACCTTCGTCGCACGAGGCGCAGTGCTGGCAGCTGTCGACCATGCAGCCGACGCCGACAGCGTCGCCCACCTTGAACGCGCTGACGTCGCCGCCGACCGCGGTCACGGTGCCGACGATCTCATGGCCGGGGACGCACGGATAGAGCGTGCCTTCCCATTCGGAGCGAACCTGGTGGAGATCCGAATGGCAGACGCCGCAATAGGCGATGTCGATCGCAACGTCGTGCGCGCCCGTCGGGCGGCGTTCGATCTCGATCGGCGCGAGCGGGGTCGTGGCCGATTGCGCGGCGTAGGCTTTGATCGCCATGTGTGTGATGTACCTTGTCTGGCTGAAGGGCAGCGCGGATATGGACCGGTGCGGCGACTATGCAACCGCTCGGTACGTTAATCTTTGCGGCGTACGCCCGCCAGCTTGACAGGCTGCGAGTCGCTCAGTAGGAGCGCGCTATCCCTAAACCCGGATGTCCGGCGGCGCTTGCTTGCGCGCGTCGGCTATCTGCCGTTTGAGGGCGACGCGACGAGATGGGGTGCCCAGCCAGGCGCCCTGTGGAGCAGGAGAAACACACAGTGGCTCGTATTGCGGGTGTCAACATCCCGACCAACAAGCGCGTAGAGATCGCGCTGACCTATATCCACGGCATCGGCCCGACCAAGGCCAAGGAAATCACCGCCAAGCTGGGCCTCGAGCCGCAGCGTCGCGTGCAGGACCTGACCGACCAGGAGGTCCTTCAGATCCGCGAGGCGATCGATGCGAGCTATACCGTGGAGGGCGATCTTCGCCGCCAGGTGGCGATGAACATCAAGCGCCTGATGGATCTCGCCTGCTATCGCGGTCTGCGCCATCGCAAGGGCCTGCCGGTCCGCGGCCAGCGCACGCATACCAATGCGCGCACTCGCAAGGGCAAGGCCAAGCCGATCGCCGGTAAGAAGAAGTAAGCTCGCAGCCGTCGGCCCGTCCGGCGGCTCGCTTACGTTTGTCAGGATTAGGACAGCAACATGGCACGTGAACCGCAGCGCATCAAAAAGCGCGAACGCAAGAACATCACCTCGGGCGTCGCGCATGTGAACGCCAGCTTCAACAACACGATGATCACGATCACCGATGCCCAGGGCAACGCGATCTCGTGGTCGTCGGCCGGCCAGATGGGCTTCAAGGGCTCGCGCAAGTCGACGCCCTACGCCGCGCAGGTCGCCGCCGAGGATGCCGGCAAGAAGGCCGCCGAGCACGGCGTCCGCACGATCGAGGTCGAGGTCAAGGGCCCCGGTTCTGGCCGCGAGTCGGCGCTGCGCGCGCTGCAGGCGGTCGGCTTCCAGATCACCTCGATCCGCGACGTGACCTCGATCCCGCACAACGGCGTGCGCCCGTCGAAGCGCCGCCGCGTCTGATCTTTCCGGCGCGGCCGATGCCGGTCGCGCTCCACTTCCGGCCGGGGACGGACGCGTCCCCACCAGCCCAACCCTTGAGGGAAGACATATGGCCGTCAACGCCAAAAATTGGCAGGAACTGAAGAAGCCGCATGGTCTCGAGAAGAAGACCGGTGGCGACAGCAAGCGCCGCGCGACCTTCGTCGCCGAGCCGCTCGAGCGTGGCTTCGGCCTGACGCTCGGCAACGCGCTGCGTCGCGTGCTGCTCTCGTCGCTCCAGGGCGCCGCGGTGACCTCGATCAAGATCGAGAACGTGCTGCACGAATTCTCGTCGCTCGCCGGCGTGCGCGAGGATGTCACCGACATCGTGCTCAACGTCAAGCAGATCGCGCTGCGCATGCAGGGCGAGGGGACCAAGCGCCTCCAGCTTGCGGCGACCGGCCCGGCCGAAGTCACCGCGGGCATGATCGCCGCGACCGGCGACATCGAGGTGATGAACCCCGAACTGGTGATCTGCCACCTCGACGAGGGCGCGACGCTCAACATGGAGCTGACCGCGGCCGCGGGTAAGGGCTATGCGCCTGCCGTGCTCAACCGTCCGGCGGATGCGCCGATCGGCCTGATCCCGGTCGACGCGCTCTATTCGCCCGTCCGCCAGGTCGCCTACAAGGTCGAGAACACGCGCGTCGGGCAGGAGCTCGATTACGACAAGCTCACGCTCACCATCGAGACCGACGGTACCGTTCTCCCCGAGGACGGTCTCGCCTATGCCGCGCGCATCCTGCAGGACCAGCTCCAGCTGTTCGTCCACTTCGACGACGGCCTGACGCTGACCTCGAGCGTGCCGCAGATGGCAGGCGCCGCGGCACCCTCGATGGGCGGCAGCGCCGAGCCGGAGGCGGATGCCAACCAGCTCAACCGCTACCTGCTCAAGAAGGTCGACGAGCTCGAGCTGTCGGTGCGTTCGGCCAACTGCCTTAAGAACGACAACATCATCTACATCGGCGATCTGGTCCAGAAGACCGAAGCCGAGATGCTGCGCACGCCGAACTTCGGCCGCAAGTCGCTCAACGAGATCAAGGAAGTGCTGTCCTCTATGGGTCTGCGCCTCGGCATGGACATCCCGGGCTGGCCGCCCGAGAACATCGAGGAAATGGCCAAGAAGCTTGAACAGGAATATTGATCCTGCCTTTCCCTCTCCCGCTGCGCGGGAGAGGGAGGGGACCCGCCGCGAAGCGGTGGGGAGGGTGAGGGTCTTCTTCTTCCGCTGACGTGGAAGAAGGCAGAAGAAGAAGACCCTCATCCCGACCTTCTCCCGCTTGCGGGAGGAGGAGGAAGAAGCAGACGGAGTTTGGGCGGTGCTCCACACCATCGCCTGGCCCGCAGTACCTTGAACGGCTGCGGGACGAACTGAAGGAAGACTATCATGCGTCATCGTGTCGGCGGTCGTAAGCTCCAGCGCACCTCGAGCCACCGTCTCGCGCTGTTCCGCAACCAGGCGGCGGCCCTCATCAAGCATGAGCAGATCACCACCACGCTCGCCAAGGCGAAGGAGCTTCGCCCCTATGTCGAGAAGCTGGTGACGCTCGCCAAGAAGGGCGGGCTCTCCAACCGCCGCCTCGCGCATGCGCGGCTGCTCGACGACGCGCAGCTGAGCAAGCTGTTCGACGTGCTCGCGACGCGCTACGCGGCGCGTCAGGGCGGCTATATCCGCGTGATCAAGGCGGGCATCCGCGCGTCGGATGCGGCCGCGATGGCGATCATCGAGTTCGTCGATCGCGACGTCTCCGCCAAGGGCCAGGATTCGGGTCCGGTGATCGTCGACGACGAGTATGACCAGGCCGCCTGATCGGGCGTATCGGTCGTATCGCAGGCTATGGAAGGGCCGTCCCGGATCGGGGCGGCCCTTTTGTCATGCGTCGCTCGCGGCTTGCATCGCTGGCTTCGCCCGATAAGGCGGTCGGTGATGGTGGCGTTGCCCGTCGCGACGGGCCCCGCAGGAAAGGACGCCGTGTTGATCAGCCCCGAGGGCCCCTTCGCCTATCCCCCGACGCCGCGCGAGGACATCGTCGAGGAGATGTTCGGCCGGCCGGTCGCGGATCCGTATCGCTGGCTCGAAGGCGATGTCCGGCACGAACCGCGCGTCGCGGCGTGGGTGGCGGCGCAGGCGCGTCTGACCGAGGAGTATCTCGCGGGGCTGCCTGGTCGCGAGACGATCGCCGAACGCCTCAGGGCGCTGTGGGATTATGAGCGCATCTCGCTGCCGCGTCGCCGGGGCGGCCGCTATTTCCACCTGCGCAACAGCGGGCTCGAGGCGCAGCCGATGCTGTGCGTGCGCGACGGCGTCGGCGCGGCGTCGCGCGTGTTGCTCGATCCTGCAGGCTGGTCGGAGGACGGCGCCACCGCGCTCGGCGAGTGGGAACCGTCGCGCGACGGACGCAAGCTCGCTTATGCCGTGCAGGACGGCGGCAGCGACTGGCGGTCGCTGCACGTGCTCGACATCGCCAGCGGTGCTTCGACCGAATTCGTCCTGCGCTGGGTGAAGTTTTCCGGCATCGCCTGGGCGGCGAACGGATCGGGCTTCTTCTATTCGCGCTTTCCCGAACCCAAGCTGGGCCAGGAGCATCAGGCCGCCAATCTCGATCACGCGGTCTATTTCCATCGCCTCGGCACCGCGCAGACCGCCGACTATCTCGTCTATTCGACGCCCGACCGGCCGCGCCTGCTGCATGTCGCAGAAACCAGCGTCGATGGCCGGTGGCTGTTGATCTCGTCGGTCGAGGGAACCGAAGCGCGCACCGAACTCACCGTCGTCGATCTCGCCGCACCCCGGCTTGCCGCCAAGACGCTGGTGCGCGGGCTCGAGAATGACTGGCGGCTGGCCGGGGCACTCGGCGACATCTTCTACTTCGTCACCGATCTCGAGGCGCCACGCCGGCGGATCGTATCGATCGACGTCGGGTCCGAGATGCGCCGCCGGCGCGAGATCGTGCCGCAGGGCGCCGATCCGATCGCCGACGCGCAGCTGGTTGGTGATCGGCTGCTGGTGACGGTGCTACGCGACGTGGCGAGCGAATTGCGCAGCTACGATCTCAACGGCAAGCTGCTCGGCGAGGTCGCTTTGCCCGGTGTTGGGACCGTCGCCGGTCTCGAGGGGGAGGGGGGCGATTCCGAGGCCTTCTTTGCCTTCACCAGCTACGATCGTCCGACCGAAATCCACCGGCTCGATGTCGTGACCGGCGCAACCAGCCTGTTCGCGCGGCCGCCGCTGCCGTTCGATCCCGCAGCCTTCGTCGTCGAGCAGACCGCCTGCACCGCGGCGGACGGCACCGTCATCCCGATCTTCCTGACGCGCCGGCGCGATATCACCGGGCCCGCCCCCACGATGCTCTATGGCTATGGCGGGTTCGAGATCTCGCTGACCCCGGGCTTCAGCCCCGCGGCGCTCGGCTGGGTGGCGATGGGCGGCGTCTATGCGGTCGCCAATATCCGGGGCGGGGGCGAATATGGCAAGGCATGGCATGACGGCGGACGGCGCGCCAATAAGCGCAACGCATTCGGCGATTTCATCGCGGCCGCCGAACATCTGAACGCGACCGAAGTCGCCGGGCGGCTGGTGATCCACGGTCATTCCAACGGCGGCCTGCTCGTCTCGGCGGTGACTAACATGCGGCCCGATCTGTTCGCCGCGGCGTTGCCCTCGGTCGGCGTCCACGACATGCTGCGCTTCCACCGCTTCACCGCGGGACGCTATTGGATAGACGATTATGGCGATCCGGGCGTCGAGGCCGATTTCGCCCTGCTCGCCGACTATTCGCCGCTGCTCAACATCCGCGACGGCGTCGACTATCCCGCGATCCTGATCGCGACGGCGGACACCGACGATCGCGTCGTGCCGGCGCACAGCTTCAAATATGCCGCGGCGCTGCAGGCGGCGGACATCGGCGCGAGGCCGCATCTGATCCGGATCGAGACACGCGCCGGCCACGGTGCGGGCAAGCCGGTCGACAAGCAGATCGCCGAGACTGCGGATCTGTGGGCCTTTGCTGCCTATTGGGCGGGGTTGACGACCTAGCGGGCGAACGCCGCGCGCTTCTAGGCGGCGCGCGCGGTCCGCGGTGCGGTCAGCGCGGCGGCGATTTCGCGCTCGCCGGGCACGCGCTGCTCGATCACGCAGCGCAGACGCAGCCCGTCGAAACCGTTGAACGGCATCGCCATCGCCTGCGCGACGATCGAATCGTCGCGCGTCTCGACATGACGGCCGGCTGCGGTGGCGACGCTGGCGATCGGGAGTATCTCGTTGAAGCCATAGCGCCCCGTCGACGAGATCATGCGGCTGCAATCGTCGACGATGCTGACGACCGCGCCCGAGCTCGCTTGCTCGACCGAGTGGAGGATCGCGGCGGCCTGCGCCTCCCAATCATATTCGAGATAGCAGACGCCGAGCGTGCGATCGGCGTCGCGGATCGGCGCGACGTAGATCAGCACCTTGCGATTGTTCGAGAACGGATTTTCCCACACCTCGTCCGTGAACCAATCCTGGCCGAGCCCGGCCGAGAGCGCCGCGTTGTATTGCGGTTCGTTGCGCAGGTTGAACGAACGCACCTCGGCATTGGCATGCGCGGTGACGACGACATTACCGTCGTCGTCGGCGATGAACGCGTTGAGGAAATAGGGGGAGAAATGCAGCATCGCGCGCAGCCGCTCGACCGCGCGCTGCTCGGCCGTCGGATCGGCGCGCGCGTGCGCGGCACCGTCGATTACCGATCGGTCGGTGGCGAGCATCCGCACGTCGATCGATCGATCGTAGAGCGAGCGCGCGATCGTCTGGATGATCGATTGGGCAAGCTCGGCGAGCCGTGCACCCTCGACCTCGGCGACCAGTTCGTCGGCGATGCCGGCGCCCTGCGCGAGCCGGTCGAGCACTTCGGCGCGGAACGTGGCGGCACTGGTGCGCGCCTGCCCCGCCAGCGCCTTGACCTCCTGCGCGACGACCGAGAATCCGCGGCCGGCCTCGCCCGAACGCGCCGCCTCGATCGTCGCGTTGAGCGCGAGCAGATTGGTCCGCCCCGCGATCGCCTCGGTCTCGGCGGCGTAATGCTGGACCTCCTCGCGGAGCGTAGACAGCAAGGAACGGATCCGACGCGGCATCAACAACCCCCGAACAAGCACGTGAAACAAGCATTTAGCAATCAGTGGTAAACGAAGCGTTGACCATTGCCCGTCGCGTGCCCGCACGGTGCTGGACAGCCCGACGGCGTGGCATTATCGGCTCGCCATGACCGTCACGCCCCCAGACAGCATCCTCGTCGTCGATTTCGGTAGCCAGGTGACGCAATTGATCGCGCGCCGTGTCCGAGAGGCCGGCGTCTATTGCGAGATCGTGCCCTTCCAGTCCGCGCAATCGGCGTTCGACCGGATCAAGCCCAAGGGGCTGATCTTTTCCGGCGGGCCCGCATCGGTCACCGAGGCGAACGCGCCGCGTGCGCCGCAAGGCTTCTTCGAGGCCGGCATTCCGATCCTGGGCATCTGCTATGGCCAGCAGACGATGTGCCAGCAGCTCGGCGGCGAAGTCGTCGTCTCGGGCGAGGGCGGCGAGTTCGGCCGCGCCTTCGTCGAGGTCAAGGCGTCGTCGGCGCTGTTCGACGGGCTGTGGACCGAGGGCGAGCGCCACCAGGTGTGGATGAGCCACGGGGACAAGGTGACGCGCCTGCCGGATGGCTTCGTGCCGATCGCGGTCTCCGAGGGCGCGCCCTATGCGATCACCGCGGACGAGGCGCGCCGCTTCTACGGCGTCCAGTTCCACCCCGAGGTGGTCCATACCCCCGATGGTGCCAAGCTGATCTCCAACTTCGTCCGTCACGTCTGCGGTCTCGACGGCGAGTGGACGATGGCCGGTTTCCGCGCCGCGAAAATCGCGGAGATCCGCGCGCAGGTCGGCACCGGGAAGGTGATCTGCGGTCTTTCGGGCGGGGTCGATTCATCGGTGGCCGCGGTGCTCATCCACGAGGCGATCGGCGACCAGCTGACCTGCGTGTTCGTCGATCACGGGCTGCTGCGCGCGGGCGAGGCCGAGCAGGTCGTCAGCCTGTTCCGCAACCATTATAATATCCCGCTGGTCCATGTGAACGCCGAGACGCTGTTCCTCAATGGATTGGCAGGCGTCACCGATCCCGAAGCCAAGCGCAAGTTCATCGGTCGGACGTTCATCGAAGTGTTCGACGACGAAGCCAGGAAGATCGGCGGCGCCGACTTTCTCGCGCAAGGCACGCTCTATCCCGACGTGATCGAAAGCGTCAGCTTCACCGGCGGGCCTTCGGTGACGATCAAGAGCCACCACAATGTCGGCGGCCTGCCTGAGCGGATGAAGATGAAGCTCGTCGAGCCCTTGCGCGAGCTGTTCAAGGACGAGGTTCGCGTGCTCGGCAAGGAGCTGGGGCTGACCGACGCCTTCGTCGGCCGCCATCCGTTCCCGGGGCCGGGCCTCGCGATCCGCATTCCCGGCGAGGTCACCAAGGCGCGCTGCGACATATTGCGCAAGGCCGACGCGATCTATCTCGAGGAGATTCGCGGTGCCGGGCTCTACGATGCGATCTGGCAGGCGTTCGCGGTGCTGCTGCCGGTCAAGACGGTCGGCGTGATGGGCGATCACCGCACCTATGATTCGGTGTGCGGACTGCGCGCGGTGACGTCGGTCGACGGCATGACCGCCGACGTCTACCCCTTCGACGGCGCGTTCCTCAGCCGGGTGGCGACGCGGATCGTCAACGAGGTCGCGGGGATCAACCGCGTGGTTTACGATTATACCTCGAAGCCGCCGGGGACGATCGAGTGGGAATGAAGCGGATCAAGCGGCTGAACGGCTGGCGGAACCTCCCCCCTCGCTCGATCGACGTCCTTCGTACGTCACACCAAGTCTAGGCATAGCGCTGACGGTCTCGGACCCGCCATTCGCACGGCTGGTCCGCGCCGATCCGGATGACAGTCAAGCCAGCGCTCCACGGGCCGAGCGATCCCCGCCTGAAGCAGGCGATTATGTTCGGCCTAGCTGACGGCCCGCCCGGCGATGTTATCGCCGAGACTCGCGAAACAGTTCGCGACGATCACGCTCTCGGACTGAAGCGGCGTTGTTGCCGTCAGCGAAGGGAGCAGCGCGGCATCGATCGGCTTAGAACGCCGTGCAACCGGCTTGCCGCGACGCGTGATGTCGATCGAATCGCCCGCCTCGACCCGGTCGACCAATTCACTCAGACGGGCTTTGGTATCCGCCAGATCGA
The DNA here is from genome assembly GCA_903871605.1 of uncultured Sphingomonadaceae bacterium. Classification (GTDB taxonomy): domain Bacteria; phylum Pseudomonadota; class Alphaproteobacteria; order Sphingomonadales; family Sphingomonadaceae; genus Solisphingomonas. Next base: position 194,148 of record CAIQHF010000029.1, on the reverse strand, counting down.
TCAAACCCATTTCGGGCTCCTGACTATGTAGATGGCCATATCGCAGGGGTAGCTTGAAATCAGCGCGAGGCTTGCCGATGCCGGCATCTCCCACCCGGCGGCAGCTCTATGGCGAGATCTGGCAGCGCGCCGTATCAAGAGCGGCGCCCGAGCTCGGCGGGCGCTTCCGGCATCGCCATTTCGCCGGGCGGATGCCATTCGAAAAAGGACCGCTTGTGACGGTAACTATGTTCGGCATCCGCAACTGCGACACGATCAAGCGCGCGCGCGCGTGGCTCGACGGGCGCGGCGTCGCCTATGTTTTCCACGACTACAAGGCGTCGGGCATCGATCGTGTGACGCTCGCGGGCTGGGTCGGCGAGCATGGCTGGCAGACCATCCTCAATCGCGCCGGCACGACCTTCCGTAGATTGCCCGACGCCGATCGCGACGGGATCGACGAGGCCAAGGCGATCGATCTGATGCTGGCACAGCCCTCGATGATCAAGCGGCCGGTGCTCGATCTCGGCGGCCGCACGATGGTCGGATTCAAGCCCGAGGCCTACGCTGCCGCCTTCGCTTGAGCCCGCGCCCGGCGCCGGGTAGGAAGGGCCATGTCCACCACCTTCACGCTCGACAGCGCGACCAGCCGTGCCAACCCGACGCCGGCGCCGATGAAGCGACTGACCGTCCCGGCGATCCTCGCGCGCAAGACGGGGCCCGAGCCGGTTACCGAACCCGTCGTGATGCTCACCGCCTATACCGCGCGGATGGCACAGCTGCTCGATCCGCATTGCGATATGCTGCTCGTCGGCGACAGCCTGGGGCAGGTGATCTACGGCCTGCCCTCGACGATCCCGGTGAGCCTCGAGATGATGTGCGCGCATGGCGCCGCGGTGGTGCGCGGCAGCTGGCACAGCGTCGTGGTCATCGACATGCCGTTCGGCAGCTACGAGGCATCGCCGGAGCAGGCGTTCGCGTCTGCGGCGCGCATCCTCAAGGAGACGGGGGCGGCGGCGGTCAAGCTCGAGGGCGGCGCGGCGATGGCCGAGACGGTCGCTTTCCTGGTCGCGCGCGGGATCCCTGTCGTCGGCCATGTCGGGCTGACCCCGCAGGCGATCAATACGCTGGGCAGCTATGCCGCGCGCGGGCGGTCCGACGCCGAGGCGGAGAGGATCGTGCGAGACGCGACCTCGGTCGCCGATGCGGGGGCGTTCGCATTGGTGATCGAGGGCGTCGTCGAGCCGATCGCCGCACGGATCACGCGCGAGGTGGCTTGCCCGACGATCGGCATCGGCGCCTCGGCGCAGTGCGACGGGCAGGTGCTGGTGATCGACGACATGCTCGGCATGTTCGAACGCACCGCGCGCTTCGTGAAGCGCTACGAGGATCTCGCGGTGAAGATCGGCGCGGCGGCGGAGGCCTATGCGGGCGAGGTGCGCGCGCGCGCATTTCCGACCTCGGCCGAGACCTACGCGCCCAAGTAGCGGCAAGTAGCTGTTCCGTTCCGGCGGCGACGCCGCTAAGGTCCGCCGCGCTTAGGGCCGTTTGCCCGTTGGAGATCATGATTGGCACGCACGCCCCAGAATGAAGCCGCCTTCCTCCGCGAAGTCGACGACGAGGTCCGCCGCGAGCAGTTCGCGACGCTCGCGCGGCGCTATGGGGCGATGCTGGCGATCGTGGTCGTGGTGGCCTTGATCGCGCTCGGTGGCGCGCTGTGGTGGCGGTCGCATCAGGCAGCGGTCGCAGGCGAGCGCGGCGACCGGATGATCGCGGCGATGGCGGCGATCAGCGCCGGCAACGAGGCGGAAGCCGGCAAGGGGCTGCAGGCGCTGGCCGGCACGGGCGACAAGGCCTATGCCCCGCTCGCCCGGATGCTCCAGGCCGATATATTGGCGAAGGACGGCAAGGCGCCGCAGGCGAGCGCTGCGTTCACCGCGATCGCCAATGATGATGCGGTGCCCCAGCAATTGCGCAACGTCGCTTTGTTGCGCGCGACCTCGCTCGATTTCGACCGGACGGCGCCGCAGGCGGTGATCGCACGGCTGAAGCCGCTGGCGGTGCCGGGCAATCCGTGGTTCGGCAGCGCGGGCGAGATGACCGGGGTCGCCTATATGAAATTGGGTCAGGCCAAGCAGGCAGGCGCGCTGTTCGTCGCGATCACCAAGGATCCGGCGGTGCCGCGGTCGCTGCGCGCGCGCGTCGCGCAGCTCGCGGCGGATCTGGGCTTCGATCCCGTTCAGCCTTCGGACAGCCCGGCGTCTTGATGTCGGCGAAATCGCGTGCGCGGCCGATCGTGGCCGAAGCAGTGCTCAAATGTGAGAAGACGATGATAGGGCGGGACAGCATGGTAGGGATGCGGGGCAAGCGCGCGCTGGTGTCGGCGTTGATGGCGGCGACCCTGCTGTCGGGCTGCAACATCATCAAGGGCGGCGACAGGAAGCCCAAGACCGAGGTGCTCGGCGAACGCATCCCCGTGCTCACTGTCGAGAGCAGCGCGGGCAGCGATGCCTCGATCAACACCGTGCCCGTCGCCGTTCCCGACGCGCAGGCGAACACGGAATGGACGCAACCGGGCGGCGACGCGCAGAAGGCGATGGGCAATCTCGCGCTCGGCGCGACACCGCAGCGGGTCTGGTCGGTGACGCTCGCCAAATCCGAGCGCGGCGCGCGGCTAGCCGCCACGCCGGTCGTCGCCGATGGCCATATCTTCGTCGTCGACACGCTCGCCAATGTCCGCGCCTATGATGCGCAGACGGGCAGCGAATTTTGGTCGACGCAGCTCAAGGGCACGCTCGGCCCCCGGCTCAAGGAGGCCGGCATCCCCGGGATGCTCGGCCGCAAGTCGCAGAAGCGCTACACCAGCTCGCTGTTCGGCGGCGGCGCCGCCTACGACAGCGGCAAGCTCTACGCGACCAACGGGCTGGGCGAGGTCGCGCAGCTCGATGCGGCGACGGGCAAGATCGGCTGGCGCGTGACGCCGGGCGGCCCGCTGCGTGGCGCACCCGCGATCGCCAATGGCGCAGCCTATGTGATGACGCAGGACAATCAGATCTTCGCGCTCAACCTTGCCGACGGCTCGACGCAGTGGACCGCCAGCGGCCCGCTCGAGACCGCAGGCGTGTTCGGCACCGGCGCGCCCGCGATCGCGCACAGCACCGTGATCGCCGGTTTTTCGTCGGGCGACCTCGACGCCTATCGCTACGAAAACGGCCGTGTCGTCTGGCAGGACGCGCTGACGCGCACCAGCATGTCGACGACGGTCGGCGACGTCACCGACGTCGATGCCAGCCCCGTGGTCGACGACACGCGCGTCTATGCGGTGGGTGCGGGTGGCCGCATGGTTGCGCTCGATCTGCTCACCGGGCAGCGCTTGTGGGAAATTAACATCGGCGGCATCTCGACGCCTGCCATGGCGGGCGACTGGCTGTTCGTCGTCGCCGACGACGCGCATCTCTATTGCATCCAGCGCAGCAGCGGCAAGATCCGCTGGTCGACGCAGCTCCAGCATTATCGCAACGAGAAGAAGAAGACCAACCAGATCATCTGGAGCGGGCCCGTGCTCGGCGGCGGCAAGCTGTGGCTGACCAATTCGCAGGGCGAACTGGCCTCGGTCGCGGCGGATACCGGCAAGCTGATCTCGACCGACCGCGCCGCGAAGAAGCCTTTCTCGCTGCCGCCGGTGATCGCCAACAACATGATGTTCCTGCTGTCGAGCGACAACAAGCTCGCCGGCTGGCGCTGACCGGCGCCACCGCGGCCCGCTATCGGCCGGAGGTCGATGGCTCCGGGGGTCGTTTAGGGGGCGAATGCCCCCGGGCGATCGTGTAGGGGCGGCGGCGGAGATTTTTCATGAAGCATCAACCTACCGTCGCGATCATCGGCCGCCCCAATGTCGGCAAGTCGACGCTGTTCAACCGCCTCGTCGGCAAGCGCATCGCGCTGGTCGACGATCGTCCCGGGGTGACGCGCGACCGACGCGAGGGCGATGCCGAGCTGCTCGGGCTGCAATTCCGCATCATCGACACCGCGGGTTATGAGGAAGACGACGCGCAGACGCTGCCCGGTCGGATGCGCGCGCAAACCGAGGCGGCGGTGGCGCAGGCCGATGCGGCTCTCTTCATGATCGACGCGCGCGCGGGCGTGACGCCGCTCGATGCCGAGGTCGCGCGCTGGCTGCGCGGTAGCGCCACGCCGATCATCCTGCTCGCCAACAAGGCGGAGGGACGCGCCGCGGAGTCGGCGATCTTCGAGGCATTCCGGCTGGGTCTCGGGGATCCGATTGCCCTATCGGCCGAGCATGGCGACGGCATGGCCGATCTGTTCGAGGCGCTGCTGCCGCATATCGAGCGCGGCGACGCCGACGAGGAGGCGCCCGACTATGACGAGGAGGATCCCGATGCGATCCTCAAGCTCGCGATCGTCGGCCGACCCAATGCGGGCAAGTCGACCCTGGTCAACAAGATGCTCGGCGAGCAGCGGTTGATCACCGGGCCCGAGGCGGGGATCACGCGCGATTCGATCTCGATCGACTGGATGTGGCCGAGCCCCGACGGTCGTCAGCGCGCGGTGCGGCTGATCGATACCGCGGGGCTGCGCAAGAAGGCCAAGATCGAGGACAAGCTCGAAAAGCTGTCGGCATCGGATACGATGCGCGCGGTCGATTTCGCCGAGGTCGTCGTCCTGCTGCTCGACGCCACGCGCGGGCTCGAGGCGCAGGACCTCAGGATCGCCGACAAGGTGCTCTCCGAAGGCCGTGCGCTCGTCATCGCGCTCAACAAATGGGACGTTGCCGAAGGCGCGTCGGCGCTGTTCAACGGCGTCAAGGCAGCGCTCGACGAGGGGCTGAGCCAGGTCAAGGGCGTGCCGCTGCTCACCGTCTCGGCGGAGACCGGCAAGGGGCTCGACCAACTGCTCGCCGCCGCATTCGAGACGCGCGACGCCTGGTCGAAGCGTGTCGGCACCGGCGCGCTCAACCGCTGGTTCGAACAGGCCGTCGAGAAGAACCCGCCGCCCGCGCCCGGCGGCAAGCGGATCAAGCTGCGTTATCTGACGCAGGCCAAGACACGCCCGCCCGGCTTCGTGCTGTTCGGTACGCGCGTCGACCAGCTGCCGGTGAGCTACCAGCGCTATCTGCTCAACGGCATCCGCAAGGATCTGGGGTTTGGCGCGGTGCCGGTGCGGCTCACGCTGCGCGCGCCTAAGAATCCGTACGGCAATCGGCCCAACGACACGCGCGACGATTGAGCGAGACGCTGCTCGACCTGAGGGGGCTGCGCTGCCCCTGGCCCGCGCTTCGTGTCGCACGCGCGATCCGCGAGGCGGGCGAGGGCGCGGTGATCCTCGCCGTGGCCGACGATCCGATCGCGCCGCGCGAAATCTCCGCTGTGGCCGAGGCGCGCGGCTGGACGGTCTCATCCGCGCAGACCGATTCGGGCCCTGCGATTCGGCTCTCGTTTCCGCCCAAAAACGTAACGCTCTCTTTACCTCGCTAGGGCATAGCTCATCGCTAGGGGCCGTGCATGAAGGGGACGCTCGTGGCTATCGGAGCCGCAGAACTGGTCGATTGGGGCGTTTTCGCCCGCGTCCGGACGGAGCTTGGCTCCGGGTTCGTGCGCATTCTCGGCTATTTCCGCGAAGACGGCATCAAGTCGGTCGGCCAGATCGAGCAGGCGATTCGCGAGCGATCGGCCGCGGCGCTGGTGCTTCCCGCGCACACGCTCAAGGGCGAGGCGCGGCAATTCGGCGCCGTGCCGCTCGCCGACCTCGCCGAAGTGATCGAGACCACTGCGCGCCGCTGCGTCGAGGCCCGCGAGACCCCCGACGAACTGATCGAGCGCGTGGTCGAGCTGCGTCCGCTGTTCGACGCGACGCTTCGCCTGTTCGATCGCGAGGTCAATCCGCTGGTCGATCGCCGCACAGCCGGCGGCTTCGGTCGCAAGCCCGCGGGCAGCTTCGGGTTGGCGCAGCGCTGAGCCCAAGAGCCGCGGCGCCGCCTCAATCGCCGGTCGAGGCGCCTTCCTCGTTTGCCGCCTTGCTCTGCAACTGGACGTAATTCGCGATCCCCATCAGCCGGATCAGATCGAACTGCTTCTCGAGATAGTCGACATGCTCCTCCTCATTGGCGAGGATTTTGAGGAACAGGTCGCGGGTGACGAAATCGCGCACCGATTCGGCGTGCGCGATGCCGTCGCGCAGCGTCGGGATCGCCTCCTCCTCGAGCGCCATGTCCGCCTTGAGGATCTCCTCGACCGATTCGCCGATGCGAAGCCGTCCGAGCAGTTGGAAATTGGGCAGGCCATCGAGGAACAGGATACGCTCCGACAGCCAGTCGGCATGCTTCATCTCGTCGATCGACTCGTGGCGCTCGAATTCGGCGAGCTTCTGCACGCCCCAATGATCGAGCATCCGATAATGCAGCCAATATTGGTTGATGGCGGTCAGCTCGTTCTTGAGCGCGACGTTGAGCAGTTCGATGACGCGTACGTCGCCCTTCATGGCCGTCCTCCCGATGTCAGGCTTATGCCTAGCGCCTCGCCGCGGACAATCCCACCGCGAATGGCGCCCGACGCGAACCGCGGGGCGGCCGGACGATCAGGCGGCCGACGTCTCGTCGGCGATCAGCTCGCGCGCAAAGGGGACGCATTGCCCGCAGCGCGGGCGACATCCCAGCGCCGCATAGGCCGAGAGCGGATCGCGGCACCCCGAACGGACGGCGGCGCGCACCTCCTGTTCCCGCAACGCATTGCAAACGCAGACGACCATATGCACTCCCGCAGAGTCGGCACGAGCCTAGCTCTATTGCGATAGCGTTGCAATAGCGTCAACGCGCATCGGCTGCGGGTGCCCGCGCGCAAGCGATCGCCACGCCCATTCGAGCGGGCCGTAGCGGAAGCGGCGCAGCCAGGCCGGGCTCCATGCGAGCATCGCCAGCCATGTCGCCGCCACGATCGGGCAGAGCCAGATACGTTCGATCCGGTCGAACAGCGCCAGTCCCCAGCCATCGAACAGCAGCGTCATCGCGACGCTCGTGCCGAGATAATTGCTGAACGCGGCGCGGCCTACCGCCTCGAGGCGGGTATGGGATGCGCCACCGGACAGCCAGGCGAGCGCGAGCGCGGCCTCGGCAAGCCCGAGGATCGGGCGGAATGGCAGGCCGCCTAGCGTTGCCGCGGCGAAGGTGGCGATCGTGTCGAATCCGCTCGCGAAGCTTAGCCAGCATAAGCCGATCGTCGGCGGCAGGCCGATCGCGAAGCCGATCGCTGCAGCGCGCAGATAATGTGTGCGGGACCAGCCGCCGGTCAGGAATCCCGATCGCAGCGCGGCCATGCCGATCAGCATGAATGCCAGCGTCTCAAGGCCGTCGAAGGCGAGCAGAAACGGCGGGCCGGCCGCCTGGGCGACGAGATTATGCGCGATGAAGCCACGCCACGGACCGCGCGCGACCGCGATCTCGGCCGCGACGTCCTGCACGCGCCCGACGCCGATGCCGTCCGCAAAGCCGTGCCAGGCAGCGAGTGTCGAAGCGGTGGCGTCGGGCAGGCTTGCGGCGTGGCGGAGCGCGACGAAGCTGGCGAAGAACGACGCCACGACGACCAATTGCGCGCACAGCAGCAGCATGGCGATCTTGAGCTGCTGGCGCGGTTCGAAGCCGACGAACGGCAGAGCGAGCGTCCCCACCAGCGCATAATGGAGCAATATGTCGCCCGGCCAGACCAGGAACAGATGGGCAGCGCCGAACACGCCCAGCGTTGCCATCCGCGCAAAATGGATGCGCGTCGCAGACAGGCCAGCAGCCTCGGCGCGCTTGACGACGATCAATGTCGAGGCGCCGAACAGGACCGAGAAGATCGCGCGCATCTTGCCATCGACCAGCACGAACGAGATCGCCCACGCCGCGAGATCGACCGGCCGCGTGCCGCCGCCTGCAAGCGGATTGAAATAGGCGCCCGAGGGCAGCGCGAAATCAGCGATGTTCATAAGCAATATGCCCATCACCGCGAACCCGCGCAGCGCGTCGATCGTGGCGTGGCGGGCGGGACCGGGCATTGCTCGGGCGTGTCGCGATCCCGGGGCTTCGTCAAGCCGCGGAACCCGCACGGCCAGCGGGCTGTTGACCGCCGATATCCGGATCAGAGGACGAGACCATGGTCAGCAGCGCGAATACCGATACGCCCGTCAAAGCGGCCACCAAGCCGCGCACGGCCGGCGGCACCAGGAGCGGCGCGACGAAGATGGACGTCGCGGCCGTATCGCCCCGACCCAAGGCGCCCAAGTCGGCCGCGGCGGCGGCATCCAAGTCGGCCGTATCCAAGCCGGCCGTATCCAAGCCGAGCGTCGCCAAGGCGGCGACGCCGAAGCCGACGGCCGCCTCCGTCGTCGGTGCGGCGCCAGCCGTGTCGTCGACGGGCGCGTCGAAGGGGTCTGCGAAGCGCACCGCCAAGCGGCGTCCGCCGCCGAAGCCGAAGCCTGGCACGGGCGCAGGCACGATGATCGGCGTCGCCGCTGCCGGACTGGCGGCGGGGCTTGTCGCCAATCTCGGTCGCAAGGCGGTCGTCCAGTCGCCCAGCATCATGGCGGGCGACTGGTTCGAGGCCCTCAAGGGCGAGCACAAGGCGGCGCTCGCGCTGCTCGACCAGCTCGCCAAGACAAGCGACACGCAGACCGCCAAGCGATCGATGCTGCTGATGCAGCTCAAGCATGCGCTCGGCAAGCACGCCTTCACCGAGGAGAATGTGATTTACCCGGCGCTGCGCGAAAGGGGCGACAAGGCGGATGCCGACGCGCTCAACCACGAGCAGGGCTATCACAAACCATATCTCTACGAGCTCGACGCCATGGATAAGGGCTCGCCCGCATTCGCAATCAAGTGCGCCGACTTCCGCGCCGACCTCAACGCGCACATCACCGAGGAGGAAGAGAAGATCTTCCCCCAAATCCACGCCGCGCTGAGCGACGAGAAGAACAAGGCGCTTACCGCGATGGCGAACAAGGAAGGTTTCAAGCTGGCGTGAGGGGTAGCGGCGGCTGGCGCGCGCCCTTATCCACCTTTCGTCCTGAGCGAAGTCGAAGGACGGGCCTCAAGCGGCCCGCCCTACACCATGCGCTGCGACTTCGCTCAGTACGAACGGCTTTGGCGGGCGCGGGCGCTTGCCCGCCCGCGCCAGAAATTACTTTTTGGTCGTCACGATCGGCTTCGCGCCGGGCGTCCCGCACTTGGCGAACTTGCCCTTGGCATCCTTGCAGCGCGTACCCGTGGCGGGCGCGGCAGGCGCAGGCGGGCATTTGGTGAACTTGCCCTTGGCGTCCTTGCACGGCGCGGCGAGCGTGGGCGACGCCGCCAACGACAAAAGGGCAGCGGCGGCCATCAGCGTACGGATCATGCTCGTCTCTCCTAGCCGCGCGAGTCGCGGGCAGACGGATCGAATCGCAAGATCGGGCGGGCGTCAACGACCATCTTCTTGCCGCGCTTCCGCATGGGCCGCCGATCACGCCAGCGCGGCGTCGGCGCCCATCAATGCCGGAAAGAAACCTTCATGCGCGCGGCGCAGGTCGGCGAGGGGGATGATGGCGGTGGTCGCGGTCGCCTGCAGGTCGAAGCGCAGCGCGTCGCCGCCCACGCGCCCGATCCGGATCACGCTGATGTCGGCCGCCGCGGCACGGGCCGCGAGAATATCGCCCTGCGCGGTCGTCACGATGTAGCGGCCCTGATCCTCGCCGAACAGCAGTGGCGTCGGCGCACCCGCCTCGGCGACCGCCTCGATGTCGGCGCCGATTCCGCCGGCCAGCGCCATCTCGGCGATCGCAACCGCGGCGCCGCCGTCCGAGCAGTCATGCGCCGCGGTCAGCACGCCATCGGCGATCAGCGACCTGACGAGCGTACCGTTGGCGCGTTCGGTGGCGAGATCGACGGGGGGCGGCGCGCCGGCATCACGCCCTTCCAGCCCGGCAATTTCACGCAGCCACAGCGACTGGCCGAGATGACGATAGCTGTGGCCGAGGATGAAGACGTCCTCCCCCTCCGCCTTGAACGCGATCGTCGCCGACGTCGACCAATCCGCCAGCAATCCGACGCCCCCGATCGCCGGCGTCGGCAGGATCGCGTTGCCGCCCCCCGTCGCCTTGCTCTCGTTGTAGAGGCTGACGTTGCCCGACACGATCGGGAAATCGAGCGCGCGGCAGGCATCGCCCATGCCCTCGAGGCAGCCGGTCAGCTGCGCCATGATTTCGGGACGCTGCGGGCTGGCGAAGTTGAGGCAGTTGGTGATCGCAAGCGGCGTCGCGCCGACGGCGGACAGATTGCGGTAGCATTCGGCGACGGCCTGCTTGCCGCCCTCATAGGGGTCGGCATAGCAATAGCGCGGCGTGCAGTCGGTGCTCATCGCGAGCCCCTTCTGCGTGCCGTGGACGCGCACCACCGCGGCGTCGCCGCCCGGGCGCTGGACCGTGTCGGCGCCGACCATGTGATCGTACTGCTCCCAGATCCACCGCCGCGAGGCGATGTCGGGCGAGGCCATCAGCTTCAGCAGGTCGGCGGCGAAATCGGTCGATTCGGGGATGTCGCCGAGCGGCTTCACCCCCGCCCACGCCTTGTACTCGTCCTTGGTGGCGGTGGGACGGTCGTAGAGCGGCGCCTCGTCGGCGAGCGGGCCGAGCGGGATGTCGGCGACGGTCTCGCCGTTCCAGTTGAGCACCATGCGGCCGGTGTCGGTCACGGTACCGATCACCGCGAAATCGAGCTCCCATTTGCGGAAGATCGCCTCGGCAAAGTCCTCGCGGCCGGGCTTCAGGACCATGAGCATGCGCTCCTGGCTCTCGCTCAGCATCATCTCATAGGGCGTCATGCCGGTCTCGCGCTGCGGCACCGCGTTCATGTCGAGTTCGATCCCGACGCCGCCCTTGCTCGCCATCTCGACCGACGAGGAGGTGAGCCCCGCCGCGCCCATGTCCTGGATCGCGACGATCGCGTCCGACGCCATCAGCTCGAGGCACGCCTCGATCAGCAGCTTCTCGGTGAACGGATCGCCGACCTGCACGGTCGGGCGCTTCTCGTCGCTCTTCTCGTCGAACTCGGCCGACGCCATGGTCGCGCCATGGATCCCGTCGCGGCCGGTCTTGGAGCCGACATAGACGATCGAATTGCCGATCCCGCTCGCGGCCGAATAGAAAATCTTGTCCTGGTCGGCGATGCCGACGGTCATCGCGTTGACGAGGATGTTGCCGTCGTAGCTGGGGTGGAAATTGACCTCGCCGCCGACGGTCGGCACGCCGACGCAATTGCCGTAGCCGCCGATGCCGTGGACGACGCCGGCGATCAGGTGGCGCATCTTGGGATGGTCGGGCCGGCCGAAGCGCAGCGCGTTCAAATTGGCGACGGGCCGTGCGCCCATCGTGAAGACGTCGCGCAGGATGCCGCCGACGCCGGTCGCTGCACCCTGATAGGGCTCGATATAGGAGGGGTGGTTGTGGCTCTCCATCTTGAAGATCGCCGCCTGGCCGTCGCCGATGTCGATCACGCCGGCATTCTCGCCGGGGCCGCAGATCACCCACGGGGCTTCGGTCGGCAGTTTCTTCAGGTGGATGCGGCTCGACTTGTACGAGCAATGCTCGGACCACATCACCGAGAAGATGCCGAGCTCGGTAAGATTGGGCTCGCGCCCCATGCTCGCGAGCACGCGCTCATATTCCTCTGGGGAAAGCCCGTGCTGGGCGACGATCTCGGCGGTGATGGCGGGGGCGTTCGTCATGCCGCGAGCCGATAGCGCGAGGGGAGGGAATAGGAAAGGGCAGGGTGGGCCGTCGACGCTTCGCCCGGAGGGCGAGGATTTTCGCGCTGCCCCAACGAAAAAGGCCGGCGGGGTGAGCCGCCGGCCTCGGGATGCGGAAAGCAGGAAGGCTTACTCGGCGTCGCAGCTCTGCGCCGGCTTGCCGGGCAACGTCACCTTGACCGACGATGCGGTCTGCGATCCGTCGACCGCATAGCCGCCGTCGGCGGTCATCGGCTTGCCCGCGGCATCCGCCTTGACGATCGTCGGCGGGCTGTCCTTCTTGAGGTGGATGCCGGCGCTCTTGCCGTCCGAATAGAAGTCGACGAACACGACGCTGTTGTCGGCGCAGCGCAGCGACTTGGTCGCGGCGATCGACGGCGGCAGCGAGACCGGCTTGGCCGTCGCCAGCTGGCTCTTCATGTCGTCGGTCTCGTCGGCGCCGATGTTGGTCGGCTGGTTGTTGCAACCGGCGAGCGAGAGGAGGAGGAATCCGGCGAGGGCCGGGGCGGCGCGGAGCGTGAGGGGGGTTCGCATAGCGCCTGCGCTGATTGACAACCAAATCCCCTACGTCAAGCCCGTTGTGCGGTGCGTCAACAATTTGGACGTCCGATGACGGTCGCGCGGTCCATCCGCGGGTTGAACGGGCCCAAGCAAAGCTGCGTTGCCGGGTGGCGGGGCCTTCCCTATGTCGGTCCGATGACCTCCATCGCGCCAGATGCGCTTTCGCTGATCGGCAACACGCCGCTCGTCCGCCTCGCCGGCCCGTCCGCGGAGACCGGGTGCGAGATTCTCGCCAAATGCGAATTCATGAACCCCGGCGGATCGGTCAAGGATCGCGCCGCACTCTATATCATCGAGGATGGCGAGGCGCGCGGGCTGCTCAGGCCCGGCGGCACGATCGTCGAGGGGACGGCCGGGAATACCGGCATCGGCCTCGCCTTTGTCGCCAATGCCAAGGGCTATCGCACGATCATCGTCATCCCCGAGACGCAAAGCCAGGAAAAGAAGGATACGCTCCGCGCGCTGGGTGCCGAACTGATCGAGGTGCCACCCACCGCCTATTCCAACCCCGCCCACTATGTTCACACCTCGCGCCGCATCGCCGAGGAGACGCCAGGCGGATTCTGGTCGAACCAGTTCGACAACACCGCCAACCGGATGGCGCATATCCGAACCACCGCGCCCGAGATCTGGGCGCAGACCGGCGGCGCGATCGACGGCTTCACCTGCGCGTGCGGAACCGGCGGGACGCTGGCCGGGGTCGGCCTGGGTCTCAAGGCGGAGAAGGACAGCGTCACGATCGCGCTGACCGATCCGCACGGCGCCGCCCTCTACAGCTATTATGCGTGCGGTGAACTGGTGGCGGAGGGCAGTTCGGTCGCCGAGGGGATCGGGCAAAGCCGGATCACCGCCAATCTGGAGGGTGCGCCCGTCGATACGCAGTTCCGCGTGTCCGACGAGGCCGCTTTGGCCTGGGTGCACCGGCTGCTCGCCGAGGAGGGGCTGCATGTCGGCCTGTCGTCGGGGATCAACGTCGCGGGCGCGGTGGCGCTGGCGCATGCGATGGGGCCGGGCAGGATGATCGTCACCATCCTGTGCGATTCGGGGATGCGCTATCTATCGACGCTGTCCAATCCCGCCTGGCTGCGCGCCAAGGGGCTGACGGTGCCGCCCTGGCTGGAGCCGCGGTGACACCTGCGGTAAGAGGGTACGTGGCCGACGACAGCGATTCTTCCGCGCGCGATCAGCGCGACGCCGCGATGCAGCGCGTGCGCGTTGGCCTGACCGGCCTCGCTGCGGTGTTCCTGCTGACGCTGCTGGCCGCCTCGATACTCGGCATGTTCGGGCAGGACGATCCGCATCGCGCGAGGCTCGCCAACGGCTCGGCCGCCGACATCATGGCAGCGGAGTCCCCCAAGGAACCGCTTGCCGAATTGGGCGTGGCGCCGGGCGGCAATCCGCCGAACACGCAGCAGGCGATGGCGCAGCCGGCGACGATCGCGCCGCCACCGCCGGCGCGTCGGCCCGGCGCGGCAGCCGTCCGCCACTGATTCGCCAATAGCGCGGCGACGCGCGAACCGGTCTCGCCGCGCCAGCGGCCGACGACCGTCCGGACCTGTCGGACGAATCCGCGCTTGCCGGTCATTTCAAAGCGGCACGACGTCCTCAACACAGTTATCCACAGGCTGATCCAAAGAACAAAGCGAGAATTCATCCCTGTTCAGGGGTTTTTGTGCTGTGCGCATGGCACTGCGTGCCAAGAAACACACAGGATAGCCCATACAAATCCATTGAAACCCATGTCCTACCCATGATACCCCCATCGGGTCCGCAAGGAGACCCTCGGGGAGCGAGGGGCTTTGGCATTGCGGAATGGCGGCGGGGGCAAAGCGCGTCGTCAATTGGGGTCAGGCTTGAACATCGGCCATCTTTTCCAAGGCCATGCGCTCAACGCGGTGGACGCGAAGGGACGGGTGTCTGTGCCTGCCAGCTTTCGTGCGCTGATCGAGAAGCGGGCCGAGGCGCATGGTCTGGACAAGGACAACACGCTGATGATCGGCGAACATGCCGGCGGCGCGTGCCTGACCGCGCTCGACGCGGTCGCCTCCGACGAGTTCGATCAGCAGCTGCGCGAGGGCGTCGCCGAGCTTCCCGCCGCCGAACGGCTGGGCGCGCTCGAGATGGCGCGGGTCGATGCGTTCGGCAGTCTCGAGCCCGTGAAGTTCGACGGCGCGGGCCGCATGGTTCTCTCGCCGATGCTGCGCGCGGTGGGCGAGATCGAGGATCTCGCCTTCTTCCTGGGCGCAGGCTCGACGATCCAGATCTGGAACCCGCAAAAGGCGCTCGCCGCCTTCCCCGAGGGTTCGCGTAACCGCAAGGTGCTGGCCTTCCTCCTCGCCGAGCGAGGCATCGCGGCATGAGCGAGATCGCGCTCGATGCGCCGCATATCCCGGTTCTGCTCGACGAGGTGATGGCCGCGCTCGCGGTGCAGCCGGGCGAGACGCATGTCGACGGCACGTTCGGCGCGGGCGGCTATACCCGCGCCATCCTCGCCGCCGGCGCGGCGCGCGTCTTCGCCTTCGATCGCGACCCCGACGCGATCGCCGCCGGCCGCGCGCTCGAGGCGGAGAGCGAGGGGCGTCTCGTGCTCGTCGCCGAGCGCTTCTCTCAGATGGTCCCCGCGCTCGCCGCGCTCGGCATAGAGAGCGTCGACGGCGTCACGCTCGACATCGGCGTGTCGTCGATGCAGCTCGATCAGGCGGCGCGCGGCTTTTCCTTCCAGGGCGACGGTCCGCTCGACATGCGGATGGAGCAGGCCGGCACGAGCGCCGCCGATTTCGTCAACGAGGCCGACGAGGCGGAGATCGCCGACGTCATCCATCTCTATGGCGAGGAGCCGCGCGCGCGCCGGATCGCGCGCGCGATCGTCGCGGCGCGCCCGCTGACGCGCACTGGCGAACTCGCCGATGTCGTGCGCCGCGCCACAGGCCATCATCCCGGCATGCCCAAGGATCCGGCGACGCGGACCTTCCAGGCGATCCGCATCCATCTCAATCGCGAACTCGAGGAACTCGAGGCGGGCCTGTCCGCCGCCGAGACGTTGCTCGGCGTCGCCGGCCGGCTTGCCGTGGTGAGCTTCCACAGTCTCGAGGACCGCATCGTCAAGCGCTTCCTCAGGAGCCGCGGCGGCGGCATGGGCGCCGGATCGCGCCATCGTCCCGAGGCCGCGTCGGCGCGCGCGCCCAGCTTCGAGGCGGTCTCGCGCGGGATCCGCGCCGGCGATGCCGAGCAGCGCCGCAATCCGCGCTCGCGCTCGGCGACGTTGCGCGCCGCGCGCCGCAGCGCGGCGCCGCCGTGGCCGGCCGAGCCCATTCTCTCGACCCCCGTTTCCACCCACCGACCGACCCCCGCGCGCCGAGGAGCCCGATGATGATCGCGACACGTTTCAGGACGGTAGGATGGGTGGCCAGCGTCGCGGTTGCAGCGCTGGGTTGCTATCTCGTGTCGCTTCGCGTCGCCGCCGAGCGCGCGCAAGTCGCGCAGACCGAGCACCGGCTGCTCGGCGAGCGCGAGGATATCCGATCGCTGCAGACCGAATTGCAGACGCGGAGCCGGCTCGTGCAATTGGAGCGGTGGAACGCGGACGTGCTGTCGTTGACCGCACCCAAGGCGCACCAGTATCTGGCGGGCGAAATGCAGCTTGCCAGCCTTGCCGTCCCGGCCGCACCCGTGGCACCCGTCGATGGCGCGGTCGCGACCGGGCTGCAGGTGCCCGCCGCGGTGGCGCAGGTCGCCTATCGCCGGATCGCCCAGATGCCGACCACCAAGCTGGTCCATTCGGTCTCGCTCGATCTCGATGCGCCAGCCGCGCGACCCGTTCTGCGCCGTGCCAGCCTGACGATTCCGGCCGATCGCGTCGCCTATCTGGATGCGGGCGGGAAGACGCCGCAGCCGTGACCGGCCTCGTCGCGCGCCCCGATCGGGTCCGGCTGGCCGGGCAGCGCCAGCAGTCGCTGGCGCTCGTGCATTTCCGCCTGATGGTGGTGATGCTGCTGTTCCTGGGCGTCGTCGGCGTGATCGCGCTGCGGCTTCTCTACGTCTCGATCTTCGTCGGTGGCGGTGCGTCCACTCCTGCCGGCGACGGGTTGCTGCCCGCGCGCGGCGACATCGTCGATCGCAACGGCGTGCCGCTCGCCACCACGATCCAGGCTTGGTCGATCGGGCTGCACCCCCGGCAGCTCGTCAACGACGCGATGGAGGTCTCCGAAAAGCTCGCTCAGCTGATGCCCGAGCACAGCGCTGCGCAGTATTTCGCGATGCTGCATTCGAACAAGAGCTTCATCTACCTCCGTCGCCGCGCGACGCCCGAGCTTGTCGCCCAGGTCAACGCGATCGGCGAGCCCGCGCTGGCGCTCGCGCAGGAGCCCGAACGGCTCTACCCGCAGACCACCCTGGCGGCGCATGTGCTGGGCTGGACCGACATTGACGGACGCGGCGTGTTCGGGATGGAGAAGGTGCTCAACAACCGCCTGCTCGATCCGGCGAAACGCGGCCAGCCGGTGGCGCTGTCGATCGACACCCGCGTGCAGGCGGCGCTCGAGGAAGAGCTGTCGGCCGCCAAGGACAAGTTCACCGCGGCGGCAGGCAGCGCGCTGGTGATGGACGTCCATACCGGCGAGGTGATCGCGATGGTCTCGCTGCCGACCTTCAACCCCAATGATCCCGGCGCGACCGGGATCGACTCGCTGCGCAACAACGTCACCCAGTCGGTCTATGAGCTCGGTTCGACGTTCAAGGCGATCACGCTCGCCAACGCGATCGACAGCGGCGTCGTCACCTCGATGGCGAAGAAATACGACGCCACCGCGCCGCTGCAGATCGGCCGCTTCAAGATCCACGACGAGGAACCTGCCGGGCGCTGGCTCGACATTCCCGAGATGTTCACCAAATCCTCGAACATCGTGACCGCGCGGATCGCCGACGAGCTGGGGCAGTCGCGCGAGACCGCGATGTTCAAGAAGCTCGGCTTCGGCGCGCCGCCCGAGATCGAGCTCACCGCCAAGGCCAAGCCGCTATGGCCGACCTATTGGGGGCGGACCACGGTGATGACCGTCGGCTTCGGCCACGGCATTGCGGTGACCCCGCTCAACCTCGCCATCTCCTACGCCGCGCTGGTCAATGGCGGCACCTATCACCCGGCGACGCTGATCAAGCGCGGGCCGGACAATCCCGTCCCCACCGGCCACCGCGTCATCTCGGAGGCGACCAGCGCGCGGATCCGTCAGTTGCTTCGCCTCGTCGTGCTGCCCGCCGCGGACGGCACCGGCAAGAAGGCGGACGTCCCCGGCTTCCGGCTGGGCGGCAAGACCGGCACCGCCGAGAAGGCGCAGGGCGGCGGCTACAACAAGAAGCTCAACGTCTCGACCTTCGCCGGGGTGTTCCCGATGGACGACCCCAAATATATGATCATGATGACGCTCGATGGCCCGCACGCGACCGCCGACACCTACGGCTGGACGACCGCGGCGTGGGTGGTCGGCCCGGCGATCGGCCGCACCATCTCGCGGATCGGGCCGCTGCTCGGCGTCATCCCCGACGTCAGCCATGACGTCGACGAAAGCGACCTGCTGCCGCTGCTCTGGCATCCCGGCATCGCAAAGCCCAAGCTGACCGGCGCGGCGGCCGCCGCCCACGACAAGGACTGATCGCACCATCATGAAGCTCGGCGACCTCACAGACGGACAGACGGGCGACGCCGCCGCGACGCGCGTCACCGGCTGCGCGATCGACCATCGCAAGGTCGCGCCCGGCACGGTGTTCGGCGCGTTCCGGGGGCTCGCGCGCGACGGCGAGGATTTCATCGACGATGCGGTGGCGGCGGGCGCGGTGGCGGTGGTCGCGCGGCCCGAGGCGCGCGTGCCAGCGCCAGCGATCCACATTGCCGATGCCGAGCCGCGGCGCGCCTTCGCGAGGCTTGCGGCGCGCTTCTTTGCACCCTTCCCGGAGAGGGTGGTCGCGGTCACCGGCACCAACGGCAAGACCTCGACGGTCGAGCTCACCCGGCAATTGTGGCGGATGCAGGGGCTCGCCGCCGCCTCGATCGGCACGCTCGGCGTCACCACCACCGATGCCGACGGCAAGGCCGCGCAGGTCTCGACCGGGCTGACTACCCCCGACATCGTCACCTTCCTGTCCAACATGGCGGGGCTGCGCATGGAGGGCGTCACCCACGCAGCGTTCGAGGCGTCGAGCCATGGGCTCTCGCAATTCCGTACCGAGGGGCTGCCGGTGCGCGTCGCGGGTTTCACCAATCTGAGCCGCGACCATCTCGACTATCACGGCACGATGGCGGCCTATCTCGAGGCCAAGCTGCGGCTGTTCACCGAGGTGGTGGATCGCGACGGCACAGCGGTGGTGTGGGCCGACGACGAGGCCTCGACGCGGGTGATCGAGCTGGCGCGTGAGCGCGGGTTGCGGCTGATCACGGTCGGGACGCGTGGCGAGGCGCTCCGGCTGATCGATCGCCGCCCGACGCAATTGGGCCAGGTGCTGACGATCGAGGCGGACCCCGCGCTCGGGGGTGGGGTGCACAAGGTCAACCTGCCGCTGATCGGCGCCTATCAGGCCGCCAACGCGCTGGTCGCCGCCGGCTTTGCGCTGGCGACCGGCGGTTCGCTTGCCGATGTCCTCGGCGGCATGTCGCGACTCCAGCCGGTACGCGGTCGTCTGGAGCGAGCGGTGATCACCGCGCGGGGCGCGCCGGTCTATGTCGACTATGCGCACACGCCCGACGGGCTGAGGGCTGCGATCGAGGCGCTCAAGCCGCATGCCGAGCGGCTGATCGTCGTGTTCGGCGCGGGCGGCGACCGTGACACCGGCAAGCGCCCCGAAATGGGCGCCGTCGCCGTCGAACTGGCCGATGTGGCGATCGTCACCGACGATAATCCGCGTTCCGAAGACCCCGCGAGCATCCGCGCCGCAATCCTGGCAGCGGCGCCCGGCGCGCGCGAGATCGGCGATCGCCGCGCGGCGATCGCCGCCGCCCTTGCCGAAGCGGGCGAGGGCGATGTCGTGCTGGTCGCGGGCAAGGGCCACGAGGTCGGCCAGATCGTCGGCGCCGGAGAGACTTTGCGCGTGCTGGCGTTCGACGATGTCGCCGTCGCGCGCGAGTGCGCGGCGTGAGCGCGTCCTTCCCCGACCCCGTTCGGCCTGAGCGCAGTCGACGGCCAGGCGCCGGCGGGGGCCGTGCTTCGACTGCGCTCGGCACGAACGGATGTGGGGCATGACCCCCCTCTGGACCTCTGCTGAGATCGCTGCCGCCGTCGGCGGCACGGCATCCACCGGCTTCGCCGTCTCGGGTGTCGCCTATGATTCGCGCGAGGTCGGCCGCGGCGACCTGTTCGTCGCGCTAAAGGGAGAGGCGACCGACGGGCACCGCTTCGTCCCCCAGGCATTCGCGCAGGGCGCGGCGGGCGTTATCGTGTCCGAGCGCTGCGACGGACCGCATGTCCGCGTCGCCGACACGACCGTCGCGCTCGACGCGCTCGGTGCCGCGTCGCGGGCGCGGACGCGCGCCACGATCATCGGCGTCACCGGATCGGTCGGCAAGACCGGCACCAAGGAAGCGCTGTTCGCGGCGCTCGATCGTGGCATGCCGGGCCGCGCGCATCGTTCGGTCAAGAGCTACAACAACCATGTCGGCGTGCCGCTCAGCCTTGCGCGGATGCCGCGCGATGCGGCGTTCGGCGTCTTCGAAATGGGAATGAACCATGCCGGCGAGCTCGATGCGCTGACCCGGCTGGTGCGTCCGCATGTCGCGCTCGTCACGGCGATCGCGCCGGCGCATTCGGCGTTCTTCTCGGGCGAGGAAGCGATCGCCGATGCCAAGGGCGAGATCTTCCGCGGGCTCGAGCCCGGCGGCACTGCGATCATCCCCTATGACAGCCCGCACCGTGACCGGTTGATCGCCGCCGCACGGCCCCATGCGGCGCACATCGTCACCTTCGGCGGCAAGGGCGCCGACGTCTATGCCACCGAAGCGATGCGCGGCCCGCACGGCACGCAGATCAATGCTGTCCTGCCGCGCGGCCAGCTGACCTTCACGCTGGCGATGCCGGGGGCGCATTGGGTGTCCAACGCGCTCGCCGTGATCGCGGCGGTCGAGGCGGTGGGGGGAGACCTTGCCGCAGCCGGGCTGGCGCTTGCCGAGATGACCGGGCTGGCGGGCCGCGGCGCACGTCGCCATGTCGCGTTGCCGGGCGGCGAAGCGCTGCTGATCGACGAAAGCTATAACGCCAACCCGGCCTCGATGGCCGCCACCATCCGCGAGCTCGGTCACGAGACCGCGACGCGCAGGCTCGCGCTGCTTGGCGAGATGCGCGAGCTCGGCGCCGGCTCCGACGCCTATCACGCCGCACTCGCGCAGCCGCTGATCGACGCCAACGCCGAAATGGCGATCCTCGTCGGCGCAGGCATGGCGCCGCTCGCCGAATCGCTTGCGGGCCGGATCGCGGTCGCGCATGTCGCCGACGCCGCCGCCGCGCGGGACCGTCTGGCGGAGATGCTCCGGCCCGGCGACGCGGTGCTGGTCAAGGGATCCAACGCCATAGGGCTCGCGCGCGTCGTCCAGGCGCTCGCGGGGGACGGTCTGTAATGCTTTACCTGCTCGCCGAACATCTGGGGTTCCCCCACGCGCTCAACCTGGTGCGCTACATCACCTTTCGCGCGGGGGCGGCGGCGATCACCGCGCTGTTCCTGGGGCTGTTCATCGGGCCGCGCTTCATCGGCTGGCTGCGCATCCGCCAGGGCAAGGGGCAGCCGATCCGCCTCGACGGCCCGCAGAGCCATCTCGCCAAGCGCGGCACGCCGACGATGGGCGGGCTGATGATCCTGACCAGCCTCGTCGTCTCGATGCTGCTGTGGATGGACCTGACCAATCGCTATACCTGGGCAGTGCTGTTCGTGACCTTGGGCTTCGGCGCGATCGGCTTCATGGACGATTACGACAAGGTCAAGAAGCGCAGCCACAAGGGCGTCTCGGGCAAGGCGCGGCTGCTTGCCGAATTCTTCATCGCAGGGGTCGCGAGCTGGCTGATCGTCCACATGAACGGCACCGAGCTCTACGTGCCCTTCTACAACGGTCCGGTGATCAATCTCGGCTGGTTCTACATTCCCTTCGCCGCCTTCACGATCGTCGCCTTCGGCAATGCGGTGAACCTGACCGATGGGCTCGACGGCCTCGCGACGATGCCCGTCATCATCGCCTGCCTCGCCTTCTTCGTGATCACCTATCTCGTCAGCAACGTGAAGTTCGCGCATTATCTCGGCATCCCGCACGTGCCGGGGGCGGGCGACCTGACGATCATCTGCGCCGCGATCATCGGCGCGGGGCTCGCCTTCCTGTGGTTCAACGCGCCGCCCGCGGCGGTCTTCATGGGCGATACCGGCAGCCTGGCACTCGGCGGTGCCTTGGGCGCCATCGCGGTGGTCGCGCACCACGAGATCGTGCTGGGCATCGTCGGCGGGCTGTTCGTCGTCGAGGCGATGAGCGTCATCATCCAGGTGTTCTTCTACAAGCGCACCGGCAAGCGCGTGTTCAAGATGGCGCCGATCCATCATCATTTCGAACAGATCGGCTGGTCCGAGCCCACGGTGGTGATCCGCTTCTGGATCGTCGCCTTCGTGCTGGCGCTCGCCGGCCTCGCGACATTGAAACTGCGGTGATGCGCTTTGCGCCCTTGTTCCCCCGCGAATGCGGGGGGCCATCAGCGGCGCCGGGGCTGGGCCCCCGCCTGCGCGGGGGATCGGTGTCATGATCACCAGCCCGGTCTTCGCGGGCAAGCGCTATGCGGTGCTTGGGCTGGCGCGTTCGGGGCTGGCGACGGTGCGCGCGCTGGTCGAGAGCGGTGCACAGGTGACCGCCTGGGACGAACGCGGCGAGGCGCGCGCGATCCTGACGCCGGGCGCGACGCTCGGCGATCCGATGGCGATCGACCTCGCGGGCTATGACGGCATCGTCGTCTCGCCGGGCGTACCGCTCAACACGCATCCGATCGCGGCGAGGGCGCGCGACGCGGGCGTGCCCGTGATCGGCGACATCGAGCTGTTCGCGCAGGCCCGCGCTTCACTTCCGCCGCACAAGGTGGTCGGCATCACCGGTACCAACGGCAAGTCGACGACGACCGCGCTGATCCACCATATCCTCGGCGTTGCCGGCGTGCCGACGCTGATGGGCGGCAACATCGGGCTGCCGATCATGGGGCAGGAGCCGCTGCCGGCCGGCGGCGTCTATGTGCTCGAGCTGTCGAGCTTCCAGATCGACCTGACGCACAGCCTCGATTGCGACGTCGCGGTGCTGACCAACATCACGCCGGACCATCTCGATCGCTATGATGGGTTTGAGGGGTACAGAGCATCTAAGCTACGACTGTTCGATATGATGAAGGCGCCTCACATCGGCGTGTTCCATCATACGGAAGCTGATCGTCCGCTATATGAGAAGCTCATCGCAGCAAATGAGCACCGTATTTGGTCGAACTACGATGACAATGTTGTCGACCCATACGACCTATGGGGTGCCTTTGATAAGGACGGCAAAACAGCGTCACGCGATCATCTGACTACGCAGAAGGATTGGCCGGGCCTTCAAGGTCCGCACAATGCACAGAATGCGATCGCGGCCATCCTCGCGTGCAGCGCCATTGGGGTTCCCGAAGAGATCGTCAGCCGAGCGCTTTGCACTTACCCCGGCCTCCCGCATCGCATGGAGCGCGTCGGCGAGATCGACGGCGTCCTCTACGTCAACGACAGCAAGGCGACCAACGCGACCTCGGCGGCGCCCGCGCTCGCTGCCTATCCAAAGGTCCACTGGATACTCGGAGGCCGCCGTAAGACCGACGATCTCGACGCCTGCGCGCCGCATTACGGCCATGTCGTCGCCGCCTACACGATCGGCGAGTCGGCCGAGCTGTTCAAGGAGCTGCTGCTCCGCGCCGGCATCTACACGATCGACACCGGCACGCTCGAGGCGGCGGTGCGGCAGGCCGCGGCGGTGGCGCGGCCGGGCGAGACGGTGTTGCTGTCGCCCGCCTGCGCCTCCTACGATCAGTTCAAGGATTACGAGGCACGCGGCGACGCGTTCAAGGCCGCGGTCGCATCGCTGAGGAGCCGGGGATGAAGATGGAACCCGTCACCGCCCACAAAGGCCGCTTCCGCCGGGGCAAGCCGCCGCGCCTCGGCCGCGCCGATCGCTCGCCGCTCGGGCGCTGGTTCTGGGAGATCGATCTCGTCCTGCTGGCATTGGTGACGGTGCTGATCGGGATCGGCTTGATCGCGGTCGCCGCCGCCTCGCCGGCCGCCGGCGTGCGCTATTCGGACGGCGCAGTGGTGTTTCCGCCGCTCTATTATTTCTACCGCCAATGCCTGTGGCTGGCGATCGGCATCCCGGTGATGTTCGTCGTCTCGATGCTCCCCAAGGAGATGGCGCGGCGGCTGAGCCTGCTGGGGGCGGCGGTGTTCATCGTCGCGCTGGCCGCGACGCCGATCATCGGCCACCAGGTCAACGGCGCCAAGCGCTGGATCGGCGTCGGCATGGCGCAGATCCAGCCTTCGGAGTTCTTGAAGCCGCTCTATGTCGTGGCGCTCGCCTGGCTGTTGTCGCTGAAGCAGCATGACCGCACGCTGCCGGTGGTGCCGATCAGTCTCGTCGGCACCGCGGTGATCGCGGGCATCCTGATGAAGCAGCCCGATTTCGGCCAGACGATCATGTTCCTGCTGATGTGGACTGCACTGCTGACGCTGTCGGGCGCGCCGATGAAGGGGCTGGCGGCGCTCGCCGGGCTGGGCGTCGCGGCGGTGGTCTCGGCCTATCTCTTCTATTCGGTGGCACGTCTCAGGATCGACAATTTCCTGTTCCAGTCGGGCGACACCTATCAGGTCGACAGCGCCAGGCGCACGCTGATGCACGGCGGTCTGTTCGGCACCGGGCCGGGCGCGGGAACGATGAAGTTCAAGCTGCCCGAGCCGCACACCGACTATATCTTCTCGGTGATCGGCGAGGAGTTTGGGCTGATCGCCTGCCTCGCCATCGCGCTGATCTACGTGGCGATCATCGTGCGCGTGTTCGTCAAGCTGCTCGACGAGGAGGACAGCTTCATCCTGCTCGCCGCCGCGGGGCTCGCCACGCAATTCGGCGCGCAGGCGATCATCAACATGGCGGTCAACCTGCAGCTCGCGCCGTCCAAGGGGATGACGCTGCCGTTCATCTCCTACGGCGGCTCGTCGATGGTGGCGCTGTCGATGGGGTTCGGGCTGCTGCTGGCGTTCACGCGCCGGAACCCGTATCTGACGCGGTCTCCCTATGTCGTGACATGGAACAAGCCGCGGTGAAACGCCATTTCCTGCTCGCCGCCGGCGGCACCGGCGGCCATATGATCCCGGCGCACGCGCTCGCCGAGGAATTGATCCGCCGCGGCCATGTCGTGGCGCTGGTGACCGACGCGCGCGGCGCGAAGATTCCCGGGCTGTTCGCGGGCGTCGACGTGCATGTGCTGCCGGCAGGTCGACTGGGCGGCGGCCTGCTCGGCTGGATCAAGGCGGCCAAAGGCATCTGGCAGGGTCGCCGCGCCGCGCGCGCGCTGATCCGCGCGTTCGAGCCCGGCGTCGTCGTCGGCTTCGGCGGCTATCCCGCGCTGCCGACGCTGCTCGCCGCGCTGTCGCTGGGCGTCCCGACCGCGCTGCACGAGCAGAATGCGGTGCTTGGCCGCGTCAATCGGCTGCTGGCGCGCCGCGTCGACGTGCTCGCCACCGCCTATCATCAGGTCGATCGCGTGCCGGCGCGGGTCGCGCCCGTCGTCGTCGGCAATCCGGTGCGCGCCGAGGTGCTGGCGCTCCGCGACCAGCCCTATCCACCGCTCACCGAGAACGGCATCTTCCGGCTGCTCGTCACCGGCGGGTCGCAGGGCGCGAGCATCCTTTCGACCGTGGTGCCCGATGCGCTCGGGCTGCTGCCGATCGTGCTGCGCCAGCGGCTGCAGGTGACGCAGCAATGCCGGCCGGAGGACATCGAGATGGTTCGTGCGCGCTACGCCGAACTCGATATCCCCGCCGACTGCGCCACCTATCTTAGCGACCTGCCCGAGAGGCTCGGCTGGAGCCATCTCTTCGTCGGCCGTTCGGGCGCCTCGACGATCGCCGAGCTGACCGCAGCGGGCCGCCCCGCGATCCTCGTGCCGCTTCCATCGGCGATGGACGACCACCAGACCGCCAATGCGCGCGAGATGGCGGCGACCGGCGGCGCTGCCTCGATGCCGCAGCGGACCTTCACCCCGCAACGTCTCGCCAAGCAGATGCAGAAGATGGCGCTCGAACCCGGCGCGCTCGAGAATGCCGCGCGTCACGCCAGGGAAGCGGGCTACCCTGACGCCACGCGCGATCTCGCCGATCTCGTGATCAATCTTTCCGGCCCGGCCGAGGCGTTTGCCGGCCGGTCCCCCCAGTTCAAGGAAGCTTTCGCGTGAAGGGCGTCGCCACCGACATCGGCACCATCCATTTCATCGGCATCGGCGGCATCGGCATGTCGGGCATCGCCGAGGTGATGTGCAATCTCGGCTACAGGGTACAGGGCTCGGACGTCGCCGAAAGCTATGTGATCGAGGGTCTGCGCAAGCGCGGCATCAAGGTGATGATCGGCCACGACGCCTCCAATCTAGGCGATGCCGCGGTGGTGGTGACCTCGACCGCGATCAAGCGCGGCAATCCCGAGGTCGAGCTCGCGCTCGAGACGCGCGTCCCCGTCGTGCGCCGCGCGGAAATGCTCGCCGAGCTGATGCGGCTCAAATCGACCGTCGCGGTGGCGGGCACGCACGGCAAGACGACGACGACCTCGATGGTCGCAGCCCTGCTCGATGCCGGCGGGGTGGACCCGACGGTGATCAACGGCGGGATCATCAACAGCTACGGTTCCAACGCACGTCTCGGCGCATCCGACTGGATGGTGGTCGAGGCCGACGAGAGCGACGGTTCGTTTCTCCGCCTCGACGGCACCTATGCGATCGTCACCAACATCGATCCCGAGCATCTCGACCATTATGGCTCGTTCGACGCGGTCAAGGACGCGTTCGTCGCGTTCATCGAGAACGTCCCCTTCTACGGCGCCGCGCTGCTCTGCCTCGATCACCCGGAAGTGCAGGCGATCCTCCCCCGGGTTAGGGATCGCCGCATCGTAACCTACGGCTTCTCGGCGCAGGCCGACGTGCGCGGCGTCAACGTCACGCCGATCCCCGGCGGCAACCGCTTCGAGACGATCATTCGTCACCGGGACGGCACGGTGCGCTCGATCGAGGGGATCGAGCTGCCGATGCCCGGCCGGCACAACGTCTCCAACGCGCTCGCCGCGATCGGTGTCGCGCTCGAGCTCGGCGTGTCCGACGAGATCATCCGCACCGGCTTCGCCAAGTTCGGCGGGGTCAAGCGGCGCTTCACCAAGGTCGGCGAGGTGGCGATCGGGGATGGGGCCGCGACGATCATCGACGATTATGGTCACCATCCGGTCGAGATCAGGGCGGTGCTGTCGGCGGCGCGCGAGGGTGCGAGGGCGAGGGTGATCGCGGTCGTCCAGCCGCACCGCTTCACCCGGCTGCGCGACCTGATGGACGAGTTCCAGCAGGCGTTCAACGATGCCGATGTCGTCTATGTCGCACCGGTCTATCCCGCGGGCGAGCAGCCGATCGACGGCGTCGATGCCGCGGCGCTGGTCCAGGGGCTGCGCACGCGCGGCCATCGTTCGGCGAGCGAGATTGCGGGCGCCGACGCGCTCGCGGCCGAACTCGCCGCGACGCTGCGCCCCGACGACATGGTGATCTGCCTGGGCGCGGGCGACATCACCAAATGGGCCGCCGGGCTTGCCGGCGCGATCGAAGGCGCCCGCGCCAAAGTCGCCGAGCCGGCCGAATGAACCAGCATCCTTTCATGGGGTTCGTCGCCTTCCAGCAGGAGGTGCTGCGCTTCCAGAAACGCCAGCTCGACCTGATGGAGACCGCGCTCAAGGCGGGTCAGGACGAGATCGCCTTCCAGAAATCGGCGCATGAGGCGGCCGAGGCCGGCATCCAGGCGTGGCAGAATTGGATCGCGCTGTGGTCGCCCAAGGGATGAGCATGGCGGCGCTCGCCCCCGCTCCGGTGCGTGGTAGGCTGACCGAGGCCGCGCCGCTGGCGCCGCTCGTCTGGTTCAAGGCGGGCGGGGCGGCCGAATGGCTGTTCGAGCCCGCCGACGTCGACGATCTGTGCGCATTCCTCGCCGCGCTCGATCCCGCGACGCCGGTGATGGGGCTGGGGCTCGGCTCCAACCTGATCGTCCGCGACGGCGGCGTGCCGGGCGTGGTGGTGCGGCTCGGCAAGGCCTTCGCCAAGGTCGAGCAGGTGGATGACACCACGCTCCGCTGCGGCGGCGGCGCGAGCGGCATCCTCGTCTCCTCGACGGCGCGCGATGCGGGCATCGCCGGCATCGAGTTCCTGCGCTCGATCCCCGGCGCGGTCGGCGGGTTCGTGCGGATGAACGGTGGCGCCTATGGCCGCGAGGTGAAGGATATCCTCGTCGAGTGCGAGGTCGTGCTGCGCTCGGGCGAGCGGCGGACGCTGGCGCCGGGCGAGCTCGGCTACACCTATCGCCATAGCAATCTGCCCGAGGGCGCGATCGTCGTCTCCGCGACCTTCCGGGGCAGCCCCGGCGAGCCGGCCGCGATCGGAGCGGAGATGGACCGCATCGCCGCCGAGCGCGAGGCGTCGCAACCGCTCCGCTCCAAGACCGGCGGCTCGACCTTCAAGAATCCGGACGGCCACAAGGCTTGGGCGCTGATCGACGCGGCAGGCTGTCGCGGGCTGACGATCGGCGCTGCCCAGGTCTCGGAGAAACACACCAACTTCCTGCTCAACCTCGGCGGCGCGACCTCGACGGACATCGAGGCGCTGGGCGAGGAGGTGCGGCGGCGGGTGAAGGCGCACAGCGGCATCGAGCTCGAATGGGAAATCCAGCGCGTGGGTGAAGCGAAGTGAGCGGTTTCGGCATCATCCTCCGCGCGCCACGCGGGGGGAGGGGTACCGCCGGCATCGCCGGTGGTGGAGCGGCATTGCCGCAGGCGCTGCGCCTTGTGGCGGAATCGGTCCGCCCCCGCCTGCGGCGGCGGTCTCCCGCCCCATCCGCGATGGGGAGGATGGTATGACCCGTCCCCTCCACGTCGCGGTGCTGATGGGCGGCTGGTCGGCCGAGCGCGAGGTGTCGCTGACCTCGGGCCGGGGCGTCGCCGCCGCGCTCGACCGGCTCGGCCACCGCGTCGTCGCGATCGACATGGAGCGCGACGTCGCGACCAAGCTGACGCTCGCCGCGCCCGATATCGTGTTCAACGCGCTGCACGGCACGCCGGGCGAGGATGGCTCGGTACAGGGCCTGCTCGACATCATGGGGCTGCCCTATACGCACAGCGGGCTGACCACCTCGGTAATCGCGATCGACAAGGAATTGACCAAGCAGGCGCTGGTGCCGCACGGCATCCGCATGCCCGCGGGCAAGCTGGTCGCCAGCGAGACCCTGTACGACGGCGATCCGCTGCCGCGGCCCTATGTGCTGAAGCCGGTCAACGAGGGATCGTCGGTCGGCGTCGCGATCGTGACGGCGGGGGGCAATTACGGCACCCCGATCGGCCGCGACAGCGAAGGGCCGTGGAAGCATTTCGACCATCTGGTCGCCGAGCCGTTCATCCGCGGCAAGGAACTGACCGTCGCGGTGCTCGGCGACGCGGCGCTGGCGGTGACCGAACTCAAGATCGACAGCGGCTTCTATGATTACGACCATAAATATACCGACGGCATCACCACCCACGTCTGCCCGGCCGAGATACCAGACGATGTCGCCGCCGCCGCGATGCGGATCGCTGAGGACGCGCACCGTCTGCTCGGCTGCAGGGGCTGCTCGCGCTCGGACTTTCGCTGGGACGACGAGCAGGGCCTTGCCGGGCTGTATCTGCTCGAGGTCAACACGCAGCCCGGAATGACGCCGCTGAGCCTCGTTCCCGAGCAGGCACGGCACGTCGGGCTGAGCTACGAGGCGCTTGTCCAGCGCCTGATCGACGAGGCGCTCGATCGCGCCGATGCGGCGAGCCGGGGGAACGACAGGTGACCGAGCGCGCGCGGATCAGACGGGGCTCGCAACCCAGGCACGCCCGCGCGCCGACCGTCGCGCGGCGCGGCGTGACGGCCGCCAATGCGCGCGCGAAGCAGGCGACGGGGCGCGCATTGGCGATCAGCCCGGTGCCCGTCGCCGCGCTCAAGACCTGGCTCTACAAGCTCGCCGCGCTGATCGTCGCGCTGGCGATCGTCGCGACAGCGTTCGCGCTCAGATTGCCGCAGGCGGCGGGCACCGAGCTCGGCGAACTGATCGGCATGATGGGCTTTTCGGTCAAGCGCGTCGAGATCCAGGGCATCCACCATATGGACCGGCTCCCCGTCTATTCGGTCGCGCTCGACCAGAACTCGACCGCAATGCCGCTCGTCGATCTCGGCGAGATCCGCCGGAAGCTGCTGCAATATGGCTGGGTCGCCGACGCGCGCGTCTCGCGCCGCCTGCCCGACACGCTGCTCGTCGACATCGTCGAGCGCCAGCCGTCGGCGATCTGGCAATATCAGGGCAAGCTCAGCCTGATCGACAAGGACGGCGTCGTGCTGCAGGCGGTCGATCCGCAGGCGATGCCCGATCTGCCGATCGTGATCGGCCCGGGCGCCAACACGCACGCCACGCAGCTCGCCGCGCTGATGGACGCGGCACCGCGGCTCAAGCCGCTGGTCGCGGGCGCGAGCTGGGTCGGCGATCGCCGCTGGGACATTCGCTTCAACAGCGGCGAGACGCTGGCGCTGCCCGAGGGCGACAAGGCCGCCGGCGATGCCTATGCCAAGTTCGATCGGATGGACCAGGCCGCGCGGCTGCTCGGTCAGGGCTTCGTCCATTTCGACATGCGGTTGCCCGGCAAGACCGTCGTGCGCGTCAGCCAGGAACCCGGCCACGAGATCGCCGATCCCGCCACCTCCCCCGCCACCCCGCCCGCACCGGCGGGCACCGACGCCATCTAGGGGCCAAGGATGGCGCAAGGCCGCACCGACAAGCTTATCACCACGCTCGATATCGGTTCGTCCAAGGTCTGCGCGCTGATCGCGCAGCAGGGCGAGGATGGCGAGCTGACCGTGCTCGGCACCGGTCAGCGCGAGAGTCGCGGCGTCAAGCGCGGCTATGTCGCCGACATGGAACGCACCGAGGTCGCGATCCGCGAGGCGGTCGAACAGGCCGAGCGCATCGCCGGGGTCAATATCGAGCAGGTGTGGGTGGGATTTTCCGCAGGCGGGCTGGTCAGCCGCGTCGCCTCGGTCGAGGTCGAGCTGGGCGGGCACCGCATCGAGCAGGGCGACATCGACGATCTGCTCGATGCCGGGCGCAATTCGATCGATCCCGAGGGGCGCATGGTGCTGCACGCG
Source organism: uncultured Sphingomonadaceae bacterium (assembly GCA_903871605.1). Lineage (GTDB taxonomy): Bacteria > Pseudomonadota > Alphaproteobacteria > Sphingomonadales > Sphingomonadaceae > Solisphingomonas. Next base: position 163,385 of record CAIQHF010000029.1, on the reverse strand, counting down.
CAGCCGACGCTCTACACGCTAGACGGCGTCCAGGGGGTCAAGAAGCCGCTCGGGCTCCATGCCGACCGGCTCGGAGTCGACATCCACGTGATCGCGGCGGATTCGTCGCCGGTGCGCAATCTCGATCTGTCGGTCCGATCGGCGCATCTGGCGGTCAGGGCGATCGTCGCGGCACCGATCGCGACGGGGCTCGCCTGCCTGTCCGATGAGGAGCGCGAGCTCGGCGTCGCGCTGGTCGAGCTCGGCGCTGGGGTGACCAACGTCTCGCTGTTCGCGGGCGGGATGCTCGTCGGGTTGGCGGCGATCCCGTACGGCGGATCGGACATCACCGACGACATCGCTTCCGCCTTCGGCACGCGCCGCAGCCAGGCCGAGCGGATCAAATGTTTCTACGGTTCGGCGACGACCTCGCCGCGCGATAATCACGACATGATCGACGTGGCGCCGATGGCCGGCGTCGAGGAGGGCGCGGAGCCGCAGCGGATCACCCGTGCGCAGCTGATCTCGGTGATCCGCCAGCGGCTCGACCTGCTCTCGACCGACATCGCCGCGGCGCTCAAGCAGCTCGGTTTCGCCGGGCCGGTCGGGCGGCAGGTCGTGCTGACCGGCGGCGGCGCCGAGCTCAAGGGCATTGCCGACTATATCCAGGGCGTGCTCGGCCGTGCGGTCCGCATCGGCCGTCCGCGCGGGCTGGCGGCGCTGCCCGAGGCGCATTCGGGGCCGGCGTTCGCGACGCTGACCGGGCTCGCCGTCTATGCCGCATCCAATCCCGTCGATCTGCGCGGCGCGGAATCGGCAAGATCGACGCCCGAACGCAGGACGCCGAGCGGGCTGGTCCACCGTCTCATCGCAGCATTCCGGAGCGGCTATTGAGTCTCTTCGGCCACGTGCCGAAGAAATATGTGGATTGTTAATCTTTTCGCGTGCGTCGGCGTGCCGCTTTTGGCAGAATCAGGGGAGCGAGCCTTGGGGGCACTCCCGGCTTTCGAGGAGTTTGAAGATGAGCATCGAATTCGTGCGGCCTGAGGTCGATGAACTCCGTCCCCGCATCAGCGTGATCGGCGTCGGCGGCGCGGGCGGCAACGCGATCGCCAACATGATCGAGGCCGCGGTGCAGGGCGTCGACTTCCTCGTCGCCAACACCGATGCGCAGGCGCTCAACCACTCCCCCGCCGAGCGCCGCATCCAGCTCGGGCTGCGCATCACCCAGGGCCTCGGCGCCGGTTCGCGCCCCGAGATCGGGCGAGCCGCCGCCGAAGAGACGATGGAGCAGGTCGAGAAGGCGCTCGAGGGCGCGCATATGTGCTTCATCGCGGCCGGCATGGGCGGTGGCACCGGCACCGGTGCGGCGCCGGTCATCGCCAAGGCGGCGCGCGAGCGCGGCATCCTGACCGTCGGCGTCGTCACCAAGCCCTTCTCGTTCGAGGGCGCGCGCCGGATGCGCGCCGCCGAGGCGGGCATCGAGGAGCTGCAGAAGCACGTCGATACGCTGATCGTCATCCCCAACCAGAATCTGTTCCTGATCGCCAACCCGAACACGACCTTCAAGGACGCGTTCAAGATGGCCGATGAAGTGCTCCAGCAGGGCGTCCGCGGGATCACCGACCTGATGGTGATGCCGGGTCTCATCAACCTCGACTTCGCCGACGTCCGCTCGGTGATGGGCGAGATGGGCAAGGCGATGATGGGCACCGGCGAGGCCTCGGGCGACAATCGCGCGATCGAGGCCGCCGAGAAGGCGATCGCCAACCCGCTGCTCGACGGCGTCAGCATGAAGGGCGCCAAGGGCGTGATCGTGTCGATCACCGGCGGCGAGGACATGCGGCTGATGGAGGTCGACGAGGCCGCCAACCACATCCGCGAGCTGGTCGATCCCGATGCCAACATCATCTGGGGTTCGGCGTTCAACAATGATCTCGAGGGCAAGATCCGCGTCTCGGTGGTCGCGACCGGGATCGAGGCGGAGGCCGCCACCGCCGCCGAGCCCGCCAAGGTGTTCAGCTTCCCCGCTGCGGCCAAGCCGCGCGTCGAGCCCGCGCCGGCCGTTGTCGCGCCTGCTTCCGCTGCGCCAGCACCGGTTGCGGCGCCGGTGACCCCGACCGCGGTCACGGCGGTCGGGGCGGCGAGCGCATCGGCGGAGGGTGCGTCGGACGAGGCCGACGAACTGCTGCTCGGCAGCGAGACGATCCTGACCGCCCCGGTTTCGCCCAATCCGCTGCCGCCGCATGCCGAATCGATCGATGCCGACCCGGCGGCCGCGCAAGGCAATCGCCGCTGGCTCAACGCGGGCGGCGAGACGGTGGCCGAACCGGCGCCGCGCGCGCCGCGCGCCGCCGCCGCCGCACCGCGCGAGGGCGGCACGCTGTTCGAGCGGATGTCGTCGATCGCCCGCGGTGCCGCCAAGGCCAATGTCGAGGAAGAGGCGCCCGTCTCGCGCAAGGAATCGCTCGACCTACCCGGTTTCCTCAACCGCCAGAACAACCAGTAAGTAGCAGATCGCCGCCCCCTCCTCGCGGGAGGGGGCGCCCCTTCAGCGCGCCGCGATCCGCGTCGGCTGGCCGGGCTGCCAGGCGAGAAGGCTGTTCATGTCGGCATAGCTCAGCCGCAATTCGCTCTCTGGGGCGGCGGCGAGCTCGGTGCGCGGCGCGCCGGCCCCGCCGGCCGTCCACGCGGCTAGCGCGACCCGATAGTCATCGACCGCGCGATAATTGGCGATGAACGGCGCCTCGAGCGCGGGCAGAGCGGTCTGCGCAAACGCCTCGAATCCACCTGCGGGAACGCTCGCGGCTTGCGGCGCGATCGCATCCGCCGCCGCGCAGAAGCGCGCCTTGGCGGCGGGCTGCGCGAAGAAATTATACAGCTGCGTCATATAGACGTCGTGCGCGGCCTGCCAGTTCGCGCCGAGCCGCGCGCGAAAGCTCGCCTTGACCGCGATGTCGGCGGCGGCGAGCGTTGCGCGCTGGCTGGCGAGCATCGCATTATAGGCGGGTATCAGCCCGGCATCATCCGGCGCGCGGCACCCGATCGCGGCCACATTGAGCGCGGCACGGACGTGCCACATTGCCTGGTGCGGATCGATACCATGGTTGATCGTCTGGTAGCTGCCGTCGGCGGCGCGCGGCGGCGGAACGATCGCGCCGAGCTCTGCGGGGAGCACCGGGCGCGGCACCACGACGGGCGCGATCTCGGCAGCGGCGACCGCAGGCGGCTGGCGATGCGAACAGGAGGCGAGCAGCATTGCCGTCATCGCCAGCGTCGCGCCCTGCCGTGCCCGTCCGAGTCCGTTCATCATCCTGCCCTTGCCTGGTTCGAGCCGCGACTAGGCGCCCGCTTGGGTAAAAAAGCGGTTAACCAATCCATCCGGCGTGACACGACGGGCGCCGGGCGCGGCTCGACCGCCGCCCTCTTGCACGCGCGCCGAACCTCGCCCAAAGCCTTGCGGCATGCCGATCCCGTCCTTCGCACGCGCGCTCCGCCGCCTGATTCTGCCCGCGCTGCTGGTGACCGCCGCGCCCGCCGCGCTCGCGCAATATCCGGCCGGTGCGACCGTCCAGCCGCTGCCGCAGGCGGGCGACCCCGCCGAACTGCTCGCGACCGCACTGCGCACGCTCGCGGTCGAGCCGAACAATCTCGCCGCGCTGACCGCGGCCGGGCATAATGCGCTGGTGCTCGGCGATCCCAATGCCGCGGTCGGCTTCTTCGGCCGTGCGCAGGAGATCGCGCCGCGCGACGGCCATGTGAAGGCGGGGCTGGGTTCGGCGCTGATCGAGCTCGAGAAGCCGCAGGACGCGTTGCGGCTGTTCGCCGAGGCGAGCCGGCTGGGCATCCCCGACGACGAGATCGCCGAGGATCGCGGGCTCGCCTACGATCTCACAGGCGATCCGCAGCGGGCGCAGCATGACTATATGCTGGTGCTCGGCGCGCATCCCGAAAACGATACGGTGCGCCGCCGCCTGGCGCTCTCGCAGGGGATTTCTGGCGAGAAGGCGGCGGCGATCGCGACGCTCGATCCGCTGATCCGCAAGCGCGACATCGCCGGCTGGCGCGCGCAGACCTTCGTGCTCGCGATGAACGGCGATGCCAAGGGCGCGAGCGAGATCACGCACATCATGCTGCCGCAGCAGGCCGACATGCTCCAGCCCTTCCTCGTGCGGCTGGCATCGCTGTCGCCGGCGGACAAGGCGCGCGCGGTCAATTTCGGCGAGATGCCAACCTCGGGACGGAGCTACACGCCGACCGAACTCGCCAATAGCGGCACCGCGCCGACCTATGCGCCCGCCGCGAACGCCGCGCGGCCGGCATCTGCGCCGCAGGCTTCGCCGCGTTCGAGCGACCTCGCGCCGGTATCACAGCCGCGCCCGCAGCTGGCGGCGCAGTCCATGCCCGCGCCTGCGCCGCCGGCCCAGCCGACGACCGTCGTCGCCAAAGCCAGCACGCCGCCCCACCGCACGATCGCGTCGCGTGGCGACATCTTCGCGCTCGGCCAGCCACCTTATGAGGCGGCACCGCTGGCGCGTATCGCGCTGAGCCCCGCCGAGGCCAAGCCGACGCCGACGCCGGGATCGACCCCGACCGAGCCGGCTGCGACGCAGATCGTGCCGACGCGCGTCGCGCAGGGCCCGACGGCGGCACCAGCGACCGTCTCGACCGCGCCCGCCACCGTTCCCGTATCCGCGCCGGCGCAGGTCGCCGAGGCGCGCCCCACGCCGGTCCAGCCGAGCGGACCACCCGCGCCCGATCTTCCGACGCCGGCCGCGGTCGGCCATTATGACCTGCCGCACGACGCCGTGCGCGCCGCGCCGCGATCGGCCGTCGCGGTGGCGCCGTCGACGACGGTCGGGACGCCCGTGGTGCACGCCGAGGCTGCGAGCACCGCGCCCGCGAGCGAATCCAAGGCGACCAGGCTCGCGTCCGCCGCGTCGCGCAAGCCGGCCAGCCCGGCCTCCGCCGACGACACCGCGCCGCCCGCCCTCAGACGCAGGCATGACGTGCAGATCGCGTCGGCGGATACTGACGATACGACGTCCAGGCGTCATACCGTGGCGCATCCCGCGCCATCCGCCGCGACCGACGTGGCGGTGGACGGCGGGGGCGGCGGCAAGGGTCGCAAGCCGACGCGCGGCCGCGCCGCGGCACGCGACGACGAGGATCAGCCCGAGGACGCCGGCACGGCCGCGCGCGGCAAGCGGAGCGCGGCGGTGGACTCCGATCGCTCGAGCGCGTCGCGCAAGGACGCGCATGGCAGCAAGCGCGCCGCCGCCGACGACTTGGCCCCCGATGACGGCAAGGGCCGCAAGGGCAAGCACGGCAGGTCGTCGTCCAGCCAGGATGGCGATGCCGGGGCCACCAAATCGTCGAAGAAGGACGACACCAGAGCCGCGCCCGAGCGCGTCTTCGTCCAGGTTGCCGGTGGCGCGAACAAGGACGACATGGACAAGGCGTGGGCCGGGCTCAAGAAGAAGGCGCCCGATCTGCTCAAGGGGCACACCCCGCAGACCGCGCCCGTCCATGCGACCAACCGGCTGCTTGTCGGGCCGTTCAAGAGCGCCGACGAGGCGCAGGCGTTCGTTAACAAGATGGCCGCCAAGGGGCTTTCCGGCTTCACCGTCAAGACGCCGAAGGGCACCAAGGTCGAGAAGGTCGACAGCGGCCAGTGACGCAGGGTGCGGCCTATGCGGCGGACCCGGCGGGCGCGGTCCGCCGGCACGGCGAGCCTGCGGGCGAGACGCGCGGTCCGCGCGACGCCTTCCAGCGCGACCGCGACCGCATCGTCCATGCGATTGCCTTCCGGCGACTGCGTCACAAGACGCAGGTGTTCGTCGCCCCCGACGGCGATCATTTCCGCGTCCGCCTCACGCACAGCATCGAGGTCGCGCAGATCGGCCGAACGATCGCACGCGCGCTCGGGCTCAACGAGGATCTGACCGAGGCACTGTGCCTCGCGCACGATATCGGTCATCCGCCGTTCGGCCATGCCGGCGAGGATGCGCTCAAGGCGGCGATGTCCCACGCCGGCGGATTCGATCATAATGCACATACGCTGCGGGTGCTGACGCGTCTCGAGAGCCCCTATCCACGCTGGCCGGGGCTCAATCTGAGCTGGGACATGCTCGAGGGGCTGGCCAAGCATAATGGCCCCGTCGCCGACGCGCCGTGGGCGCTGGGCGAGGTCGACGCGGATTTCCCGCTCGCGCTGGGCGCATGGCCGAGCCTCGAGGCGCAGGTCGCGGCGATCGCCGACGACATCGCCTATGATAATCACGACATCGACGACGGACTGCGCGCGGGCATTCTCGACATCGACCAGCTCTGCACGGTGCCGCTCGTCTCGGCGCGCTGGCGCGCGGTATGCGACCGGCATCCCGACGTCCCGCGCGCGCGGCTCGCGCGCGAACTGGTGCGCGATCAGATCGGCGCGATGGTCAACGACGTGATCGACGAGACGCGCCGGCGGATCAGGCGGGCGAACGTCGAGACCGTCGCGGATGTCCGCGCGGCAGCGTGTCAGCTCGCGGGTTTCTCCGATGCGATGGCGGCCGACGAACGCGTGCTCAAGACCTTCATGTACGCGACGCTCTATCACAGCCCCTCGCAGCTGGCGGTGGCGCAGGAGGCGCGCGGGTTGCTCGCGCGGCTGTTCGCCGCCTATGCGGCCGATCCGGCGCGGCTCCCCGTCGAGTGGCGCGCGTCGCTGCCTGAGGCCGAACCCAACCGCACGCGCCACATCGCCGACTTCATCGCGGGGATGACCGACCGTTATGCGATCACGCGCCACCGCGAGCTGATCGGCCCGGTCGCGTTGCCCGAGGGGTTCTGAGCGCAGACACATCCTCCGCCGGAGGGGGCCGCATGGCGGTGGAGGGGTGGACCACGCCCGACATCGAGCTACCCGCCCTTCGAGAGTGGATATCCTTCACCACTCGCCTGCGTGCGTGACCCTGCTCTTGCAGGGGCGGACCTGACGGCGAGGACACTTCCGTGGACGGCGCGGTTCGCCTATCGAGTTGCCCATGCATCCCGACCATCCGCCTATCAAATCGCCGAGGATCGGCGTGCTGCTCGTCAATCTCGGCACCCCCGACGAGGCCGAGGCGGGCGCGGTCAGGCGGTATCTCGCCGAATTCCTGTCCGATCCGCGCGTCGTCGAGATCCCGCGCATCGCATGGCTGCCGCTGCTCCACGGCGTCATCCTGCGCACCCGGCCCCAGAAATCGGCGCACGCCTATCGGATGGTGTGGACCGAGGACGGCTCGCCGCTCGCCGCGATCACCCGCCGCCAGGCGCTCGCGCTCGAAGATGCGTTCGGCCCCGGCGTGATCGTCGACCATGCGATGCGCTACGGGCGCCCGGCGATCGGCGATCGGCTCGCCGCGCTCAAGGCGGCGGGGTGCGAGCGGATCCTGGTGGCGCCGCTCTATCCGCAATATTGCGCGGCAACGACCGCGACCGCCAACGACGCCGCCTTCGCGGCGCTCGCCGGCATGCGCTGGCAGCCCGCCTTGCGCACGCTGCCGCCCTATCATGACGACCCCGCCTATATCGAGGCGCTCGCCGCCTCGGTGCGCGCGTCGGTCGCGGCGCTCGACTTCGTGCCGGATGCGATCATGGCGAGCTTCCACGGCATGCCGCAGCGCACGCTCGAGCTGGGCGACCCCTATCATTGCCACTGCCGCAAGACCGCGCGGCTGTTGTCGGAGGCGCTGGGCCGGGATCTCGTCGTCGCCTTCCAGTCGCGCTTCGGACGCGCCAAGTGGCTTGCACCCGCGACCGACGCGACGCTCGCGGCGCTGCCGGGCCGCGGCGTCAAGCGGATCGCGGTGCTGACGCCGGGCTTCGCCGCCGACTGTATCGAGACGCTCGAGGAGATCGCGATCCGCGGACGCGAAACCTTCCTTGCCGCCGGCGGCGAAAGCTTCGCCTGCCTGCCCTGCCTCAACGACAGCGCAGGCGGCATCGCCATGCTGCGCACGATGCTCGCGCGGGAGCTTGAAGGCTGGGTTGCCCCCGCCTAGTCTGCGCGCAAAGCGAGAGGGAGAGGCAGATGAACCGCGTGGCGATCGTGACCGGAGGGATTCGCGGCATCGGCGAGGCGATCAGCATTGCGCTCCACGACGCCGGTGTGAAGGTCGCCGCGAGCTATGCCGGCGACGATGCCAAGGCGCAGAGCTTCACCGAAAAGACCGGCATACCGGCGTACAAATGGGATGTCGCGAGCTTCGAGGCGTGCCACGAAGGCGTCGCCCGCGTCGAGGCGGAGCTCGGCCCGGTCGACATCGTCGTCAACAATGCCGGGATCACGCGCGACAGCACGATCCTCAAGCAAAGCTACGAGCAGTGGAAGCAGGTGATCGACACCAATCTCGGCGGCTGCTTCAACATGGCCAAGGCGGTGTTTCCGGGGATGCGGCAGCGCGGCTGGGGGCGGATCGTCAATATCGGCTCGATCAACGGCCAAGCCGGCCAATATGGTCAGGTCAACTATGCCGCCGCCAAATCGGGGATCCACGGCTTCACCAAGGCGCTGGCGCAGGAAGGCGCCAGGTTCGGCGTGACGGTCAACGCGATCGCGCCGGGCTATATCGATACCGACATGGTGGCGGCCGTGCCCGAGGACGTGCTCGAGAAGATCGTCGCCAAGATCCCCGTCGGCCGGCTCGGCCACGCCTCCGAGATCGCGCGCGGCGTCGCCTTCCTGGTTGCCGAGGAGGGTGGGTTCATCACCGGATCGACGCTGTCGATCAATGGCGGGCAGCATATGTATTGAGGCGGCGCCGTCGCCTCCTCTTGGACCGACGCGGATAGATGTCCGGTCCCGTCAAGCGCTCGGTCCAGATTGCGGGGCACGCGACCTCGATCAGCCTCGAGCCGGTGTTCTGGGATGCATTGGTCGAGGCGGCGCGCGAGCAGGCGCTGCCGCTCTCGGCGCTGGTCGCGCGGATCGACGCCGCGCGGATCGAGGCGCCCGATCCCGCCAATCTCGCCAGCGCGATTCGCGTCTGGCTGTTCGAGCGGGCAAGGGCGGGCAGGTAGGTCTGCCGCGATGATGCATCCGGATGCCCGTCCGGTATCCTGACCGATGTCAGTATCCATACGCGCCGCCTCGCTCGCCGGACGACACGACGCCAGCCAGCGTGGCATTTGCGCTCCGTGCGTCGCGTCTATGGATCCCGGATCAATTTCAATAACCCATTTGGTTGCCGGAGCAAAATGCTAGCCGGCGTGCGATCGCAACGGCTGCGCCTCGGCCCGTCGCGCGCCGAAAACATACCATCCGTTAACCACGTCCAGAGGGCTGCGTCCGCGTTATGCCGCAAACGCGACGGGAGACGCCATGATCATCAACGCCAACGAAGCGCGCATCGAATGGGCAAGCCGGGTCGCGCGCCAATGCGAGGAGATGCTCATTATCGCCGCCGCGACCAACAACGACGAGATGCGCGACGAATTTCTCTGTTGCGCAAGGCGGCTCGCCGCGAAGTTTCAGCGCATCCAGGCGCTCGCTGCATGAGCCCGAGCTTGGCACCGGCATCGCCACACGAGCGCTACCGCCGGATGTCCGCCCGACGATCGCCGCCCGGCCCCGCATCGGCCGTATCCAGCCACGCGCGCGCCTCTGCCATAGCGAGGAAGGTGCGGACCGACGACGAGGTGACGCCGCGATTGGCCTGCAGCTTCGCGAGATTCGAGCCGAGCACGATCGCGGTCATCGGCGGCGCCGGAAACACGTCTTTCAGCCTGGCCAGCGGGCTGAAGCTGGCGAGCGGCTGCACCGGCACGCGCGTCGCGTCGAACAGGATCCGGAGTCGAGGCTCGCGGGCCAGCGCCGCGGTAACGGCGCCTTCCAGCTCGAGCGCGAACGACGCGGCCTCCTCGGGGGACAGCGCGCGCCCCAGCGTGATCGTCAAAATACCGGTAGAAGGCGAGAATATAATCCCGTCCATCGTGAACCATCCCATCCCGTACGCGTCGCGGCTGTAGCGCCGGCTCGTAAAGGATATGCCGATGGCGGGATAAGCGATTGTACGTATCTGGTACGCGTGCAGACCGCATCGGTAAGGCGTCTGCCCGCCGCCGTCCGGTGACCAGCTACATCCACCACATCAGCAGCGCGCCCGCCGCCGCCGAGGCCAGCGCCACTGCCGCCGTCCGCCAGCCGCCGCCGATCCGCACCACTTCGACCTGCGCCAGTGGCGGCGGGGGCGGCGCCGCGCCCGGCACCGGATAGGCCGCCTCGATCCGCTCGATCAGCCCCGGTAGGCGGCGCACCAGGCCGAGATGACGTTGAACCTGCTCGGCGATCGCCGCCTCGGGGCCGAGCTCGCCACGCAGCCATTCGCGCACGAAGGGGGCCGCGACCTCCCACATGTTGATGTCGGGATCGAGTCCGGTCGCGACGCCTTCGACCATCACCATCGTCTTCTGCAGCAGCAGCAGATGCGGCTGCACCGGCATGTCGAAGTCGCGCGTGATCGAGAATAGTCCGTCGAGCATCCGCCCGATCGAGATGTCCTTGACCGGTAGCCCGCGGATCGGTTCGCCGACGGCGCGCAGCGCGGTGGCGAACTCGGGGAGATTGTGGTGCGCGGGCACATAGCCCGCCTCGAAATGGATCTCGGCGACGCGCGCATAATTGCCGGTGATCAGGCCGTGGAGGATTTCCGCCAGCCAGAGCCGCGCCTGCCGGTTGACGCGGCCCATGATGCCGAAGTCGATCGCCGCGAGCCGCCCGTCGGCAAGCGCGAACAGATTGCCCTGGTGGAGATCGGCGTGGAAGAAGCCCTCAGCGATCGCCTGGCGCAGGAAGACGCGGACCAATGTGCCCGCCAGCGCCGCCGGATCGTGCCCCGCGGCGACCAGCGCGTCGCGGTTGGAGAGCTTGGTGCCGTCGAGCCATTCTAGCGTCAGTACGCGCCGTGCGGTGCGCTGCCAGTCGATGGTGGGGACGTGGAATCCGGGCTCGGCGAGCATGTTGCCGGCCAGCTCGGAGGCGGATGCCGCCTCGCGCCGCAGGTCGAGCTCGCGCGCGGTCCACTGGCGGAACATCGCCACGACCAGACGCGGCCGCAGGCGCGCGATCTCGCCGCCCATTCCCTCGGCCTGCGCGGCGGCCCATTCATATGTCTCCATCGCCTTCGCGAATTCGACCTCGACGCCGGGGCGCAGCACCTTGATCGCCACTGTGCGTCCCTCGGTGGTGACCGCGCGGTGGACCTGTGCGATCGAGGCGGCGCCGACGGGGGTCTCGTCGATCGCGGCGAAGAGCTGTTCGACGGGGCGGCCCAGCGCCTGCTCGATCGCCGCCTTGATCTGCGGGAAGGGGACGGGGGGCAGCGCGTCCTGCAGCCGGTAGAGATCGAGCGCCGCGGCCTCGCCGACCAGATCGGGGCGCGTCGCGAGCGCCTGCCCGAACTTGATCGCGGCAGGGCCGATCGCTTCCAGCGCGTCGGCATAGCGGGGTGCGGCGGGCACACGCGCCCCGATCCGCGCGATGCGGACGAGGCGACGCAGCGACACGGGGGTGAGCGGATCGCGCTCGATGCCGGTCAGCGCGCCGTGGCGCGCGAGGATCCTGCCCCAGCGGAGCAGGCGGAACAGATGCGTCGCGGTGGAGGTCATGCGAGAACATCCTCCCCGCGCGAAGCGAAACGAGTGGTGGAGGGGTAGGCGCCGCGCATCGCCCCTCCGCCACCCTCCCCATCTGCGATGGGGAGGATCGGACGATGGATCATATCTTCCAGCCGCTGTGGATCGCGACCAGCCCGCCGAGGATCGGCTCGACCTTGGCGTTCACGAACCCGGCCTCGCCGATCATCGCCTTGAAGGTCGGCATGTCGGGGAAGCGGCGGATCGATTCGATCAGATAGCGGTAGCTGTCTTCGTCCTGCGCGATCAGCTTGCCGACCTTGGGTACCAGCCGGTGCGAATAGGCGTCGTAGATGTCCTTGAAGCCCGGCCAGGTGGTGGTCGAGAATTCGAGGCAGTAGAAGCGCCCGCCGCGGCGGAGCACGCGGTGCGCCTCGCGCAGCGCTTTGGGGATGTCGGTGACGTTGCGGATGCCGAACGCGATCGTATAGGCGTCGAAGCTCTTGTCGGCGAAGCTCAGCGTCTCGGCATTCTCCTCGGCCCAGAGCAGGCCCTCGATGCGCTTCTTCTTCGCGCGTTCGACACCGACGGCGAGCATCGCGGGGTTGATGTCGGCGACGGTCACCTCGGCGCCGTGCTTCGCCAGCCGGAAGGCGATGTCGCCGGTGCCGCCCGCCATGTCGAGGATCGCCTCGCCCTGGCGCGGCTTCACCCGCCGGACGAACTGGTCCTTCCACAGCCGGTGCATCCCGCCCGACATCGCGTCGTTCATGATGTCGTAGCGCTGCGCGACGCGCGCGAAGACGTCGCCGACCATCTTGGTCTTCGCTTCGGCGGGAACTTCGGCATAGCCGAACGAGACAGTGTCCTGGGTCATGTGCCCGCGCTTAGCCCATGCCTTGCCGCGCAAGCAATTCGATCCTAGCTCGGGCGACGAATATGCCCGAGCTTCCCGAAGTCGAGACGACCGTGCGCGGTCTGGCGAGCGTGCTCGACGGGCGGCGCCTCACCCGTGTCGAGCCGCGCCGCGCCGATCTGCGCCGCGCCTTTCCGGACGATCTCCGCCAGCGGCTCACCGGGGCGCGTGTGACCCGGCTGGGGCGGCGCGCCAAATATGGGCTGATCGGCACCGATCGCGGCGACACGATGATCTTCCATCTCGGCATGTCGGGGCGCTGGCGGATCGATCCCGAAAGCCTGGGGCCGCACGATCATCTGCTGCTCGAGACCGACGAGGGCAGGGCGTTGTCGCTCGCCGACCCGCGGCGCTTCGGCTCGGTCGATCTGGTCGAGACCCCGCGCCTCGATGTCTGGCCGCCATTCCTTGCGCTCGGCCCCGAGCCGCTCGGCCCCGATTTCGATGCCGACGTCCTCGCCTCCGCGCTCGCCGGGCGGGTCGCGCCGATCAAGACGATGCTGCTCGACCAGCGCATCGTCGCGGGGCTGGGCAACATCTATGTCTGCGAAGCGCTCAACATGGCGGGGATCGCGCCGACGCGCGCCGCCGGGCGGATTTCACGGGCGCGGCTCGTCCTGCTCGTCGCGGCGATTCGCGAGGTGCTCGCCTCGGCGATCGAGGCGGGCGGATCGACCTTGCGCGACTATGCGCGCCCCGACGGCGAGCTCGGCTATTTCTCCAAGCAGTTTCGCGTCTATGGTCGCGCGGGCGAGACGTGTCCGTGCGGCGGTACGGTGCGGCGGCGCGTCGATTCGGGTCGCTCGACCTTCCACTGCGTCGCCTGCCAGCGTTGACCGCGTGACAGATTGACGTAACGCCCGCCTTTCCGTAAAGGGCTCGCCTTCCGGTGCCGGTTCGCCTGCGCCGCCATCCCATTTGACCAAGGTTCGAGGACATCCATGGCGAACACGCCGCAAGCCAAGAAGCGCATCCGTCGCAACGAGCGCCGCAACGAGATCAACGGTGCGCGCACCAGCCGCATCCGTACCTTCGTCAAGAAGGTCGAAGCGGCCTGCGTGACGGGCGACAAGGCGGCGGCCGAAGCCGCGCTCGCGGCGGCGCAGCCCGAAATGGCGCGCGGCATCTCCAAGGGCGTTTTGCACAAGAATACGGTCGCGCGGAAATTCTCGCGTCTTACCAAGCGCGTCGCCGCGCTCGGCTGATCTAAATCAAGGCGGTTTCGGGAACCCGTCGATCGCGAGATCGGCGGGTTTTTTGCATGACGCGCCGATGACGGGCGCATGACAGAGCAAAACCTAGCTCAATCCACGATTCGCGCAGCATCAGCGGTGTGCAATGTCGTAAGTCACTGATTTCGCGTCATATAAAAGAAAAATCACGCGAAACTGCCACCCCGTCGCTGTCAAGCCGGTATATTTCGGCAATGTGACAGGCCCTGCTCTTGATCGGGGGCCCGCCCGCTTCCTACAAAGCCTCTACCGGCGGCATCGAATCGCTTCGATCGAGACCGCCGGACCATAGCGTGTCGAAGTTCGTAGGTCGGCGGTGCGGGGGCGCTGTCGGCTCGGGAGAGACTTGTCTGCGACGTTCCGGCGGCAGGAGCCACCGGGCTGGGGAGGTTGCGTGAATCAAGCGGTCGACACGATAGGGACGGGGATGGCCGGTGGCCATGGCGACGATCCGATCGATCTTGCCTGGGAGTCGATCCGCTCCGGTCTGCGCCGCGATTGCGGCGCGCGCACCTTCGACAATTGGCTCAAGCCCGCGCAGCTCGCCGGCCTCGATGACGACGGCACGATTCGAATCGCCTTGCCCTCCGCCTTCATGGCGACATGGGTGGAGACGCATTATGCCGAGCGGCTGCTCCATGCGTGGCGCGTGCATCTTCCGCACGTGCGGCGCGTGCTGGTGTCGACCGGAATCGAGACCGCGCGGCCCGCTCTGTTCGCGGTCGAGGCGCCCGCGCCCGTCGCAGCAGAGGCGCCCGCCGACGCGGAGCCGACCGGCGGCGTCGAGGGACTTCAGCTCGAGGCGCGCTACACCTTCGAGAGCTTCGTCGTCGGCAAGACCAACGAGGTCGCCTTCAACGCCGCGCGCACGCTGGCGGAAGGCGGTGCCGTCAGCTTCAATCCGCTGTTCCTCCATGGCGGCACCGGGCTCGGCAAGACGCACCTGATGCACGCCATCGGACACGATTATCGCCGCCGCCAGCCCAAGGCGAAGATCGTCTATATGTCGGCGGAAAAGTTCATGTTCGAGTTCGTCGGCGCCCTGCGCGCGCGCGACACGCATGGCTTCAAGCAGCGACTGCGCTCGGCCGACGTGCTGATGATCGACGACGTTCAGTTCATCGCGGGCAAGGATTCGACGCAGGAAGAATTCTTCCACACGATGAACGAGATCATCTCGGCGGGCAAAAGGCTGGTTATCACCGCCGATCGCAGCCCGCAGGATCTCGAGGGAATCGAAAGCCGCATCCTGTCGCGCCTCTCCTGGGGGCTGGTCGCCGACGTCAATCCGGCGGATTTCGAGCTTCGCCTCGCTATCATCGCGCGCAAGCTCGACGCGATGCCGCAGGCACAGGTCTCGCCCGAGGTCCAGCTGTTCCTCGCCAAGCGGATCGCGTCGAACGTCCGCGAGCTCGAGGGCGCGCTCAACCGCGTCGTCGCCTATGCGATGCTGTCCAATCGGCCGATCGACATCGGCTTTGTCGAGGAGACGCTGACCGACGTGCTGCGCGCGCACCAGCGCCGCGTCACGATCGACGAGATCCAGCGCAAGGTCTCCGATCACTACCGCATCCGACAGTCCGAGATGACCTCGGCGAGACGCGCGCGCGAGGTAGCGCGGCCGCGGCAGATCGCAATGTATCTCGCCAAGCAGCTGACGCCGCGCTCGCTGCCCGAGATCGGCCGCCGCTTCGGCGGGCGCGACCACACCACCGTGATCCATGCGGTGCGCCAGATCGAGAAGCTGCGCATGGCGGATGCCGAGCTCGACGCCGACGTGCGGCTGCTGCTGCGGCAGCTCGAGGCCTAGCGGCGGGTCAGCGACCGATATCGATCACCCACAGATCGGGCGGCGCGCCGAGCCGGATCGGCAGGTTGCTCGTGCCCAGCCCGGCGGTGACGACGGCGATGCTTGTGGGGTCGCGGACGATGCCACAGCCGTAGTGGCGGCCATGTCTGAGGTCGAGCATGGGCGCGCCGATCAGCGGAAAGGAAACCTGGCCACAATGCGTGTGCCCGGCGAGCAGCAGCGCGCTGAGGCCGGGGAGTTGCGCAAACGCGTCGGGGCTGTGCGTCAGCACGACCGGCACGCCGCCGATCGCGGCAGCCTGCGCGAGAACCGGCGCTTCACGGTCGAGTCCGGTCGCGGCGTCCGAGATTCCGAGGATCGCGAGCGGACCGCGGCGTAGCGCGCGATTGTCGAGCAGCGTGATCCGGGCAGCCGCGAGCGCCGCGGCGACGGCGTCGCGATCCGCATGGTCGTGATTGCCGTAGACCGCGACCGTGCCCAGCCGGGCGCGCAGCGCCGCCAGCGGCGCGATCGCCTGCGCGGTGCTCGCCGGCGCCATCAGATAGGATTTGGTCGAGAGATAGTCGCCCGCGAGCAGCACGAGATCGGGATGCAGCGCATTCACCCGGGCGACGACATGCGTCAGGTGCGCGATGCTGTCGCCGGGCACGGCGACGTGCAGATCGGACAGCAGCACCAGCCGCATCGGCGGCGCCTGCGCCGGCCAGTCGCGGACATGCAGGTCGAGACGGCGCACGACGGGCATTGCCGAGGCGAGCAGGACCATATGCAGCGCGAGCAGCGCCAGCGCCGCGGCGGCGATCAGGCCGTATGAGCGTCTCATCGTGCCCGCCTGTGCAAAAGGGCGCCGGACCATCGTCCGACGCCCCTCAGTGCGGCAATCGCGTTCAGGCCTTGGGCTTCGGGCGGGGCGCGACCGTGATCCGGATGTCCTGCCCCGAATTGCCGGGGAAGCCGGTGAACATCGCGTCGATCAGATTGGGGACGATCTGGGTCAGGTCGTCGGTCGTCGAATGCGCGCGTGCGCGGCCCTCGAACAGGCGGACGCCGTCGCCGCGCGTGATGTTCATCGTCAGCACGCTCGCATAGACGGTGTAGCTCTCGACATCGGGATAGCCGAAGCCGTCGCCCCATCCGCCGAAGCCGCCCCAGCCATAGCCCCAGCCGCGGCCGCCATAGCCGCCGAACCCGCCGAAGCGGCCATAGCCGCCGCCCCAGCCCGGGCCCCAACCGCCATAGCCCGGCGTCGTCGTCACCTTCTGCTGGCCGTGATCGACGCCGTAGCCGAGACGAACGACCATGTCGGCCGGGCCGGTCTCGACCGGGCGATAGCCGAGCTGCGCGAGATGCGCACTGACGTCGCTCGCATAGGTTGCGAATTCGAGCCCGCCGCGATCCATCGGATTGGTCGGCTCGATCGTGAAGGTCTGCCCCTGCGGCGCGGGAAGGCGCTGGAATCGGGCGACATTGGCGTGGAAATCGGTCGCGCATCCAGCCATGGAGAGCAGGGCGAGCGGGGCGGCTACAGCAAGCAAAGTGCGTTTCAGGGTCATGGACGTGCCTCTCGGCGGAGAATTCCGCATGTCAGGACGTGACGGCCACTCCTCCGCCAAGCGTGCTGAATATGCGTTGAACGCATGCGCCTGTCACCGGGTTTCTCGGTTCAGCCCAAGCGCGTCATAGGCGCCCGCGACGACGGGCTCGGCGGCTATCCGTGCCTTGGCGGCACCCGCGGCGAGCAGCCGGTCGAGCTCGGCGGGATCGGTCTCGAGCTCGGAAAGCCGCGCCGAGATCGGCCGCAGCGTCTCGACGACGATCTCCGCCAGCGCGGGCTTGAACGCGCCGAAGCCCTGGCCCGCGAAGCGCGCGAGCACGTCGGCGACGGGCAGATCGGCGAGCGCCGCATAGATGCCGACGAGATTGCGCGCCTCGGGGCGCGCGGCGAGCTCGGCGGGATCGTCGGGCAGCGGCTCTGGATCGGTCCTCGCCTTGCGCAGCTTGGCGGTGATCGCGTCGGGATCGTCGGTGAGGTTGATCCGGCTCATGTCCGACGGATCGGACTTGGACATCTTCGAACCGCCGTCGCGCAGGCTCATGATCCGCGCGGCGGCCGGCGGGATCATCGGCTCGGGCAGCACGAACAGGTCGGTCTCGAAATCGGTGTTGAACTTGGTCGCGATGTCGCGCGCGAGCTCGAGATGCTGCTTCTGGTCGTCGCCGACGGGGACGTGCGTCGCCTTGTAGATCAGGACGTCGGCGGCCTGCAGCACCGGATAGGCGAACAGCCCGATCGAGGCGCCCTCGCGGTCCTTGCCCGACTTCTCCTTGAACTGCGTCATCCGATTGAGCCAGCCGATCCGTGCGGTGCAATTGAGCAGCCAGGCGAGCTCGGCGTGCGCCGAGACGGCGGCCTGATTGAACAGCACGCTCTTGTCGGGATCGACCCCCGAGGCGATCAACGCCGCCGCCATCGAACGGACGTTGGCGCGCAATGCCGCAGGCTCGTTATAGACGGTGATCGCGTGGAGGTCCGCCAGGAAGAAGAAACATTCGCCGCCGCCCTGCGCGACCTCGTCCTGCAACCGCACCCAGTTGCGGATTGCCCCCAGATAATTGCCGAGATGAAGGTTTCCGGTGGGCTGGATGCCCGAGACGACGCGTTTTGTCATGGCGCGCGCTGTTGCGCGCTGGCGCTGTCAGGTCAAGCGCGGCGGCGCGTGAGCAGACCCTTCAGCTCGGACCATTGGAAGGCGCCGAACAGGAAGGCGCAGGCGAAATAGGCAAGCGCTGCGGGCGCAATCAGCACCGCCAATCCGGCGGCGCGGGTCAACAGGCCGGCATCGAGATGCGGCTCGATCCACGGCTTGAGCAGCAGCAGCACGCCCGCCATCGCGGCGCTGGCGAGCAGCAGCCGGGGCAGGCG
The DNA here is from genome assembly GCA_903871605.1 of uncultured Sphingomonadaceae bacterium. Classification (GTDB taxonomy): domain Bacteria; phylum Pseudomonadota; class Alphaproteobacteria; order Sphingomonadales; family Sphingomonadaceae; genus Solisphingomonas. The sequence goes on along the minus strand of CAIQHF010000029.1, from coordinate 144,921 downwards.
GCGGCGCAGCTGCGCGTCGACCGCGAACAGCCGGCGGTGGTGCAGCACGCCGTAGAGCAGCCCGACATTGATCCATGCGCACGCCGCGCCCGATACGGCGAGGCCGACATAACCGAGCCTGGTGCCGAACACGAGCGCGAGGTTGAGCGCCATGTTGCACGCCATCTCGACAAGCGCGATCCGCACCGGCGTCTTGGTATCGCCGCGCGCGTAGAAACCGGGGGTGAAGACCTTGATCAATATGTAGGCGGGCAGTCCGCAGGCGAGCGCGGTCAGCACCGCGGCGGTCGCGTCGGTGTCCTGCGCCGTGAAGTGGCCGGTCTGCATCAGGCCGTGGATCAGCGGGTGCGCGGCGCTCATCAGCGCGGCGGCGGCGGGGAGCGCGAGCAGCAGCGACAGTTCGATCGCGCGGTTTTGCGTGACGATCGCGCCGGTCTCGTCGCCCTGTCCGATCTGGCGCGAGATCACCGGCAGGATCGCGGTGCCGACGCCGATGCCGACCAGCGCCAGCGGCAGCTGGTTCAAACGATCGGCATAATAGATGAACGACACCGCGCCCTGGCCGAGGAAGCCGGCGGCGAGCATCGTGATGATCAGCAGATTGATCTGCACGGCGCCCTGCCCGACGATCGCGGGGCCGAGGATCGCCAGGAAGCGGCGCACCGCAGGGGTCAGCGACGGGCGCTTGAGCCGTAGCACGACGCCCGCCTGGCGCGCCGACCAGACCAGCCAGCCGAGTTGCGCCACGCCCGAGACCGTCACCGCGATCGCCTGCGTGCGCGCAGTATCGACCTCGCTATGGCCACGGAAGAACAGGATTCCCGCGATCATGCAGATGTTGAGCAGAACCGGGGCGGCGGCGTTGACCCAGAAGCGATTGAGCGAATTCATGATCCCGCCCATCAGCGAGACTAGGCTGATCAGCGCGAGATAGGGGAAGGTGATCCGCGTCAGCTCGGTCGCCAGCAGGAATTTGGCGGGTCCGCCGCCCTCCTTGAAGCCCAGCGTGATCAGCCACACCACGGGCTTGGGGAAGATCATGATCAGCGTCGTGAACACGCACAGGAAGGGCAGCAGGATCGACAGCACGTCTTCGGCGAAGCGGAGGCCAGCAGGCAGGCCGGGCTCGCCGTCCTTCTCGGCCTGAGTCACCAGCCGGTTGAACATCGGCACATAGGCGGCAGCGAACGCGCCCTCGGCGAATAGCTGGCGGAACAGGTTGGGCAGCCGCCACGCGACCAGGAAGGCGTCCGACGCGAAGCCCGCGCCGACGAAATGCGCCATCAGCTGGTCGCGCACGAAGCCGAGCACCCGGCTGACCAGAGTCAGCCCGCCGATCGTCGCGGTGTTCTTGACGAGGCTCATGGCTGTCTGCGGCTCAACTCATCCCCCGCTCGCACCGAGCGCAGTCGAAGTGCGTGTTGTCGTGCACGGCCTGTGCAGCACGTCTTTTGACTGCGCTCAGGGCGAACGGAGGATATGGGCGTATCGCGTCAGGCCTGGCCCGCCGGTTCGCCCATCGCCGCCTGCTGCTGCTCGAGCTGCGAGAAATAGAGCGCGTTGAAGTCGATCGGATCGAGCATCAGCGGGGGAAAGCCGCCGTCGCGCACCGCGTCGGCCACCACCCGCCGCGCGAACGGGAAGATCAGCCGGGGCGCCTCGCCGAGCAGGAAGGCGGGGATCGCCTCGGCGGGCACGTTCTTGAGCGCGAACAGGCCACCGTAGAGCAACTCGAGCTTGAACGCGACGCCCTCGGCGCCGGTCGCGGTGATCTCGATGCGCAGCGCGGATTCGTGCAGGTCCTCGGCGATCGGCTGCGTGCCGATGTTGAACTGCACGTCGATCTGCGGCTGTGCCTGCCAGTTATAGACCGCGGGCGCGTTGGGATTCTCGAACGAGAAATCCTTCACATATTGCGCGACCATGCCGACCTGCGGCTGGCTGTCCTCGCCATTGCCCGCGCCGTTGGGCTGGGGCACGGTCAGGAAATCGGGGGCCTCGTTGTCGGCCATGGGACGTCATCCTCGCTTCGGCAAAATCGGGTCATGCGCCGCAGCGCATGGGCTTTGCGCGGCGCCTAGCAGCGTGACATGCGCGGAGCAATGGCAGCGCGCAACCTCTACGCCGCCTCGCCGTTTGAATATGCGCCGCGGCTCCTCTATGTAGGCGCTGTGTAAATGCCTGCGGGCGACGTACCCAGGCTTGGAGGTTCGGTGACCGAGATCATCATTTTGGCATGTGCGGCGATATTCCTTGGGTTGCGGCTCTATTCCGTGCTCGGGCGCCGGACGGGCCATGAGCAGCCGGTCGCCAAGCCGGTGGTCAAGCCGTCCGAGCCGATGGTGCAGCGCGGCAGCGTCGAGTCGCTGGTCGATCGCAAGCCCGAGTCCGCCGGCACGATCGCCGCGATGGTCGATCCGCAGGCGCTCGACGGCATCCGTTCGATCGTCGCCGCCGATCCGCAGTTCGACGTCGCGGGATTCCTCGATGGCGCGCGCTCGGCCTATCGCATGGTGCTCGAGGCATTCTGGCGCGGCGACGAGGCCGAGTTGCGCCGGCTGGTCGACGACGAGGTGTTCGAGGCGTTCCGCGAGGCGATCGCCGCGCGCGCCGAATCGGGCGAGACGCTGGAAAACAGGCTCGTCGCGATCGAACGCTCGTCGATCGACAGCGCGATCCTCACCGGCCAGATGGCGGTGATCTCGGTGCGCTTCGATGCCGACATCGCCGCGGTGACGCGCGACGCCGATCGCGTCGTCGTCGCCGGATCGATGACCGATGCGGTACAGACGCACGATCTGTGGACGTTCAGCCGGCTGCTCCGCTCGGACGACCCCAATTGGATCCTGATCGAGACCGACGAAGCGGCATGAGGCGCGCCGCATGACCCGGCCGAGGCTGGCGTCGGCCGCGACCGTGCTGTTGTTGCTGGCCTCGTGCGTGTCGCCGCATGGCGGCCGCGCGACAAGCGAGGCGGGCCCGCCGCCCCCGGTGCATCCGGCGCCGCCCGCGCCTGCCGCGACCTATGCCAATGCCGTGCAGGCCGGCGTGCGGCGCGGCCCCGACGTCGCCTCGCTACCGATCGATCCGGCGCGCGCCGGCGCCGCGCTCGCGGCGTTTCGCGCGTCTTGCGCGTCGCTCACCCGCCGCTCCGACACCAGCGGTCTCACCCACGCGATCGACTGGCAGCCGGCGTGCACGGCCGCCGCCAGCGCACCCGACGATCAGGCGGTCGGCTTCTTCCGGCGCTGGTTCGAGACCGCACAGGTCGGCGAGGGGCATCTCTACGCGACGGGCTATTATGAGCCTGAGATCGCAGGATCGCAGGCGCCGACGCTCGGTTACGACGTGCCGATCTACGGACTGCCCGACGACATGGTCAGCGCCGATCTCGGCCAGTTCGCACCCGATCTCAAGGGGCGTTCGATCCGTGGGCGCGTGCAGGGTGGCAAGCTCGTCCCCTATCCCGATCGCAGCCAGATCGAGGGCGGCGCGATCCAGGGCCATGCCCCGGTGATCGGCTACACGCCCGACAAGATCGGCTTCTTCTTCCTCCAGATCCAGGGTTCGGGGCGCGTCCGCCAGCCCGACGGGCAGGTGATCCGGATCGGCTATGCCGGCCAGAATGGCCAGCCCTACACCGGTATCGGCAAATGGATGCTGGCGCAGGGGATGCTGCAGCCCGGCCAGGCCTCGATGCAGGGCATCGTCGGCTGGTTGCACGCGCATCCCGACCAGGCGCAGGCGGTGATGGACCAGAACCGCAGCTTCGTGTTCTTCAAGCGGCTCGACGGCCCGCCGCTGGGTGCGCTGGGCGTGCCGGTGACGGGTCGCGTCTCGCTCGCCGCGGATCCCGCCTTCACACCGCTCGGCGCGCCGGTCTGGCTGTCAGCGGACCGCGCGGAGGCCGCCGGGTTGTGGGTCGCGCAGGATACCGGCGGCGCGATCAAGGGCGCCAACCGCTTCGACACATTCTGGGGGGCGGGCGACGACGCCGCGCGGATCGCCGGCGGCATGTCGGCGCGCGGGCTTGCCTATCTGCTGCTGCCGGTGGGGACGGTCGAGCGACTGGGCGATGCGGGCCAAGCCTCCGGCTCCTGACGGCCATGCGCTCTGGCAGCGCGTCGCCGAGACCGTGCGGCCGCTCAAGGGGAAGCGTCCAGTCGACCTTCCTCTTCCCAGCGGGGAGAGGGTTGGGGTGAGGGGGAGCGCGGCGAAGCCGCGCGTCCCACCCCCTAGGTCGGTCAGCCTCACCCCGGCCCTCTCCCTCAAGGGAGAGGGGGCAAAACCCGGCGAAACGCTCGACGGCGGCTGGGACCGGCGGCTGCGCCGCGGCACGGTCGCGCCCGACGTCACGATCGATCTGCACGGGCACACGCTGCTCAGCGCGCAGGCGCAACTCGAGGCGGGGCTGGCCTCCGCCATCCTGCGCGGCGCGCGGCTGATCCTGCTGGTGACGGGCCGCGCCCCGCGCGAGACGGGCGAGCGGGTCGACGGGCGGCCGGTGCGCGGCGCGATCCGCGCGTCGGTCGGCGACTGGCTGCACATGTCGCGTCATGCGGGCCACGTCGCGGCGGTGCGCAACGCGCATCCCAGACATGGTGGCGCGGGAGCGCTGTATATCGTACTGCGGCGGGGGCGCTGACCTCGGTCGTTCGCCCGAGCACCGTCTAGGGCTGGGAAGCAGGCGCAGCGCCAGACGCGGTCCCTCGACTGCGCTCGGGACGAACGGTCAGGCGAGGGCCCGACGCAGCGCCGCTTCGTAGATATCCGTCAGCGCCAGGACATCCGCCACGGCCACCGCCTCGTCGAGCTTGTGCATCGTCGCATTGCACAGCCCGAATTCGACCGTAGGCGCAAGCTTCGACAGAAAGCGCGCGTCCGATGTACCGCCTGTCGTCGACAGCGCCGCGTCGATCCCGGTGACGTCGCGGATCGCGTCCGCCACCAGGGTCGACAGCGCGCCGGGTGCGGTCAGGAATGCCTCGCCCGAGATCGCCGCCTCGACCGTCGCGCCGGGCGCCTCCTCGGCGACGATGCTGCGGATGCCGGCCTCGAGAGCGGCGCCCTGCTGCTCGTCGTTGAAGCGGATGTTGAGCCGCGCGCGCGCCTCGCCGGGGATGACGTTGGTTGCGGGATTGCCGATCGCGATATCGGTCACCTCGAGGTTGGAGGGCTGGAACCACGCGTTGCCCTCGTCGAGCGGCCAGCGTTGCAGCCGGTCGAGGATACGCACCAGCCGCGTCGCCGGATTGTCGGCGAGGTGCGGGTAGGCGACATGGCCCTGCGTGCCGGGCACGGTGATCCACACGTTGATCGAGCCGCGCCGCCCGATCTTGAGCGTGTCGCCGAGTTGCACGTCCGACGTCGGTTCGCCGACGAGGATCAGGTAGGGGCGGACGCCGTTGGCCGCCATCCAGTCGATGATCGCGCGCGTGCCGTGGACCGCGGGCCCTTCCTCGTCGCCGGTGATCAGCAGCGACAAGGTGCCGGGATGATTGCGGACACGGTCGCTGGCCGCCACGAACGCCGCGATCGCGCCCTTCATGTCGACCGCGCCACGCCCGAACAGTTTTTCGTCGCGGACGACCGGGGTGAAAGCGCCGCTCGCCCAGCCGTCGCCCGGCGGCACGACATAGGTATGGCCCGCGAAGGCGAAATGCGGCGCTCCCGATCCGCGGATCGCGACCAGATTGGCGATCGGCCCGTGCGGGGCCTCGCCTGAGACGAGGCGGTGGACGGTGAAGCCCTGCGCCTCGAGCGCGGCGGAGAGGACGTCCTGCGCCCCGGCATCGACGGGCGTGACGCTCGGGCAGGCGATGAGAGCGGCGGCAAGCGCCACGGGATCGAGTGGACCGGACATGGCTTCCGCGTTAGTCTGGCCTGTCCCTCTTGCCTAGGTGGAGCGATGCCCCGGATCGATCCTGACTCGCCCGACATCCCGACCCGCGAGGGAACCGGCTATCCCGGCGACTATGCCATCCCGTGCCGCGCGCGCAGCTACAAGCGGCTCGGCCAGGCGGGCGGGCTCGTCGACTTTGGCGTCAACCTCGTCACCGTCCCGCCCGGCAGCTGGTCGAGCCAACGCCACGCGCATTTCGACGACGACGAGTTCGTGATGATGGTCGAGGGCGAACTGGTGCTGATCGAGGACGCCGGGCGCACGCTGCTGCGCGCGGGCGACTATGCCGCCTTTCCCAAGGGCACGGGCGACGGCCACCATCTCGTCAACGAGAGCGAAGCACCCGCGCGCTTCGTCGCGATCGGCGCCAACAAGGGCGCGGGCACCTATCCGGACATCGACCTGATCTTCCTGGTCGGCGGAGCCTATGCCCACAAGGACGGCACGCCCTATTGAGCGGTCGACGCGGGTCTGCTGTACCGTTGTCCAAAACCGTTTTTCTTGCGATCCAACGACAAAGGACAGGCTTCGACAGGCTCAGGGCGAACGGGTAGGAGATGCCGCGCGCGGCCCCACCGACGGGGAGCGAACGCGACGCGCTAGGGCCGATCGACATTCAGCATGTTGTTGGATTGCACGGATTTCAGCCGTCGTCCCGGCGCAAGCCGGGATCCATGGACACGGTCTGATCGCTGGCCGGGCCCGGCATTCGCGCGCTGGCACCGCCGCCCGTCGCTGACGGCACGCTCCGACAAAGGCGTGTCGCTGCCCATGGGTCCCGGCTTTCGCCGGGATGACGAAGACGTCTGAATGTCGATCAACCCCTAAGCCGCCGCCGACGGCGCGACCTCGAACTTCTCGATCACCCATTCCTCGGCCTGCGCGTCGGCGATCCAGTCCTGCATATACGGGTGCGCGAACACCGCCTGCAGATAGGGCAGCGCGAAGCGCGGCACCGGGATCGAATAGGTCACCAGCCGCGTGCAGACCGGCGCGAACATGATGTCGACCGCACCGAAGTCGCCGAACAGGAAGTCGCCGCTCCCGCCGAAGCGCGCGCGCGCCTGCGCCCACAGTTCGAACAGCCGGGTCAACTCGGCCTGAACCTCGGCCGAGAGCGGGGCGGGGGGATAGCGTTTGCGGATGTTCATGCCATGCTCGCGGCGAAGCGCGGCATAGCCCGAGTGCATCTCGGCGGCCATCGACCGCGCCATCGCGCGCGCGGCATCGTCCTCGGGCCAGAATTTCTCGCGCCCGACGCGGTCGGCGAGCCAATCGACGATTGCGAGGCTGTCCCACACCACCGTGTCGCCGTCCCACAGGATCGGCACCTTGCCCGACGACGGCGCGAACTCGTCGCCTTCGCGCACCTTGTCCCACGCCTCGTCGTAGAGCGGGACGACGATCTCCTCGAACGGCAGCCCCGACTGCTTGACCGCGAGCCAGCCGCGCAGCGACCAGGAGGAATAGGCCTTGTTGCCGATGATGAGCTTGAGCATGGCGAGGCTTGTGGTGGCGCGGGGCGGGGGCGTCAAGCGCACCAACTCCCCCTCCCTTTCGAGGGAGGGGGTCGGGGGGTGGGTGATGGCGGGTGATACGGAGACGCTGGTAGGCACAGTGGTCATGTCGATTGCCAACACCCACCCCAACCCCTCCCTTGAAAGGGAGGGGCTTTTTCCCGCTCAGTGAGCTGTGATCGCGTCCAGCACCGCGGCGCGCAGCTCCGCGATCCCCGCGCCGGTCTCGCTCGAGGTCGGCAACACCACCGGATAGGCCGCGACATGCTTGCGTGCCTCGGCCTCGGTCGCCGCCATCACGGTGGCGAGTTCGGTCGGCTTGATCTTGTCCGCCTTGGTCAGCACGAGCTGATAGCTCACCGCCGCCTTGTCGAGCATCTTCATCACGTCGCGGTCGGTGTCCTTGATGCCGTGGCGCGCGTCGATCAGCACCAGCACGCGGCCGAGCACGGCTCGCCCGCGCAGATAGTCGTTCACCAGATACTGCCAGCGCCGCACGATATCCTTGGGCGCCTTGGCGAAGCCGTAGCCGGGCATGTCGACCAGGCGGAAGGCGATCGGATCGCCGACGTCGAAGACGTTGAGCTCCTGCGTGCGCCCCGGCGTGTTCGAGGTGCGCGCGAGGCTGGTGCGGTTGACCAGCGCGTTGATCAGCGTCGACTTGCCGACGTTCGAGCGCCCCGCGAACGCGACCTCGGGAAAGTCGGGCTCGGGCAGGAACTTGAGGTCCGGCGCCGACTTCAGGAACTCGACGCGCCCCGCGAACAGCTTGCGCGCCGCCTCGAGCCGCGCCTCCTGGTCGACCGGCGGCTGGCCATCGACCGGGCCGTCATAGGGGGCCTCGTCGGTCATCGGGTAACGGCCACAGACGGCGCCGGCGTGCGCTTGGCGAGAAGCTGCATCTGCCCGACGGTCAGCAGGTTGGACATGATGTAATAGACCTGCAGGCCCGCCGCGAAGGGCGACATGATGAACATCATGAACCACGGCATCATCGAGAAGATCTGCTTCTGCGCCGGGTCCATGTTCATCTGCGGGTTGAGCTTGAACTGCAGCCACATCGTGCCGCCGAGCAGGATCGCCAGCACCGAGAGATGCAGGAAGCCGGTCGGCTCCCACGGCAGGAAGCCGAACAGGTTGACCGGGGTCAGTGGATCGGGCGCGGACAGGTCCTTGATCCAGAAGATGAACGGCTGGTGGCGCATCTCGAGCGTCAGCGTCAGCACCTTGTAGAGCGAGAAGAAGATCGGGATCTGCAGGAAGACGGGGAGGCAGCCCGCGACGGGATTGATCTTCTCCGCCTTGTAGAGCTTCATCATCTCTTCCTGGAGCTTGACCTTGTCCTCCTTGTGCTTCTCCTGCAGCGCCTTGAGCCGCGGCTGCACCGCCTTCATTTGGTTGGCCGACTTGAACTGGCGCTGCGCGATCGGGAACATCACGCCGCGCACGATCAGCGTCAGCAGGATGATCGCCACGCCGAAGTTGCCGACGAGCTTGAACAGCCAGTCGAGCAGATAGAAGATCGGCTTCTCGATGAAGCGGAACCAGCCCCAGTCGATCGCATGGTCGAGCTTGTCGAAGCCGTAGCGCGCATCATAGCTGTCGAGCATCGAGGCGTCCTTGCCGCCCGCGAAGAGATAGGACGACGCGGTTGCCGACCGACCCGGCGCGATCATGACGGGCGCGGGCGCGGCCTCGGCCTGATAATGGCCGTTGTCCGCGGTAAAGGCGGCGTCGACCTGCGCCTTGGGATCGGGGATCACCGCGGCAAGCCAATATTTGTCGCTGAACCCGATCCAGCCACCCGTCGACTGGAATTTCTGGCCCGCAGCGCCAGCGGCGTCGAGATCCTTCCAGTTGGTTTTATACTGCGCGACGCCGCCCATCACGCCGATCGGCCCGACATGGACCTGCCACGTCGACGGATCCTTGGAAGGCCCCTCGCGGTTGACCAGCGAATAGCTGCGCACCTGGATCGGTGCCTGCGCGCCGTTGGTGATGCTCTGCTGGACGGTGAAGAGATAGCCCTTGTCGACCGCGAGCTTGATCGCGAAACCCTGGCCCTGGCCGTTGTTCCAGGTCAGCGTCACCGGCTTTTCGGGGGCGAGCACGTCGCCCGCGGCGGTCCATACCGTGTTGGAGTCGGGAAGCGCGATGCCCTGGCCGGCCCAGCCGAAGCTGGCGAAATAGGCATCCTGCGACCCGTCGGGGCCGAACAGGCGGACCGGCGGGCTGTTCTTGTCGATTGTTTCCTTCTGCGTGGTCAGCGTCAGATCGTCGATCCGCGCACCCTTGAGATTGATCGAGCCGGCGAGCAGCGGGGTGAGAATCCGCACGCGGGGCGTCTGCGCCAGCACGACCGCGCGGTCCTTGACCGCCTGCGGGCCCACCGCGACCGGCTGCGCGACGGGCAGCGCGACCTCCTTGCCCTTGACGATCTGCGTCGTGGGGGCGTTGGCGGTCGGGAAATATTTGTCCGAGACCAAGGCCCAGCCGAGCAGCACGACGGCCGACAGCACGAGCGCGAGGACGAGGTTGCGCTGTTCGTTCACGTTAGCAAATCCCCGGAAAACTTGATCGTTGTACAGCGCCGTTCATGGCACCGGATCATAGCCGCGGCCACCGAGCGGGTGGCAGCGGCAGAGACGCCGCGCCGCCAGCAAGGAACCGCGCGCCGCGCCATAGCGCGTCCAGGCTTCGATCGCATAGGCCGAACAGGAGGGCGTGAAGCGACAGGTCGGCATCATCAATGCGGATGGGCCCGCCTGCCAGGCTTTCGCAAGCCCGATCAGCGTCTTGCCGGCGAGCGAGGGCGCTGTCATCGGGCGAGCTTGCGCAGCGCCGCGCCGAGTTCGTCGCGCAGCGCCTGATAGTCGCGCTCGACGCCTCCGGCGCGCCCGATCAGCACATGGTCGGCGCCGGCGATGCCGTGTTCGGGCAGCAGTTCGCGACCGAGCGCGCGAAACCGGCGCTTCATCCGGTTGCGCACGACCGCGTTGCCGATCTTCTTGGTGACGGTGATGCCCAGCCGGATCGCCAGGTCACCGTCATCGCGCTTGCGCACCAGCAGCACGAAGCCTGGCATCGGCTTGCGCATCGCGCCGTTCGCCGCGAGGAAATCCGCGCGGCGCGTGAGCGTGGTCAGCCCGGACACATCCAGGCCGGTGTCGCTCAGGCGGACAGCGACTTGCGGCCGCGCGCGCGGCGGGCGGCAAGGATCTTGCGGCCGCTGGGCGTCGCCGAGCGCGAGCGGAAACCATGGCGACGCTTGCGCACGAGGTTGCTGGGCTGGAAGGTGCGCTTCATCGGTAGGTCCTCGAACGTCTAATGCAAAAGGGCCGCCGAACGTGCGGCAGCCTCGATGGGCGTGCCGATAGGCAAACTGCCCCTCTGAGTCAATCCGTGGCGGCGTCGTTGGGAGCGTCCCGGGCGATTCGTCGCCTGGCGCTCGGCCGGCGCAGGCCCCAGTCCGTCCACCGGCCGAGCCGTGGCCAGCGACGGACGATGCGCGCATAGACGCGCTTGGCCCAGGGCGACGCCTCGAGCACCAGCTCGAGGCCGGCCGCGAACACGAACACGCCACCAGGGCCGGGCAACAGCCCGACCGGGATCGCGGCGACGATCAGCAACCAGCCGAGCGCGAAGAGGATGTGCTTCGCCACCGGGTTGCGCCGCCAGCGCTGCCATCGTGTCCGGTGCGTCATGCGCCCAGAATGGGGGCGATGACGCGCCAGCGCAATCGGCGCGACGCTTCATGGCGTCGTTCCTTCCCCCGTCATTCCCGCGAAGGCGGGAATCGATATGCGCCGGGTTCGAGCGGCGGGCGCCGCGTCTATCGATCCCGGATCACGTCCGCGATGACGAAGCAGGCGGCGGTGCCGCCCGGATTGACGCAAAGGCCGCTGGACAGCCGCGCTACCGCGATTACGTTAGCGGCCGGGGCATGGGGCAGGGGGTCCGATGGTCGCGATCGTCTCGACGGTGGCGTTTCTGGGGCTGGAGGCGCGCGCCGTCGAGGTGCAGGTGCAGCTGCTGCCGGGCCTGCCCAATTTCCTGGTCGTCGGCCTCGCCGACAAGGCGGTCGCCGAAAGCCGCGAGCGGGTGCGTGGCGCGCTCGGAGCGATCGGCCTCGCGCTGCCGCCCAAGCGGATCATCGTCAACCTGTCGCCCGCCGACCTGCCCAAGGAGGGCTCGCACTTCGATCTGCCGATCGCGCTGGCGCTGCTCGGCGCGATGGGGGTGGTCGATGCCGAGACGCTCGCCGGCTATGTCTCGATCGGCGAGCTCGGGCTCGATGGCCGCATCCAGCCGGCGCCGGGCGTGCTGCTCGCCGCGCTGCATGCCTCGGAGATCGATCGCGGGCTGATCTGCCCCGTCGCCCAAGGTCCCGAGGCGGCGTGGGCGGGGCGGATCGAGGTGCTCGCGGCGCCCGACCTGCTCGCGCTGATCGGCCATCTCAAGGGCAGCACCCAGCTGCCGCCGCCGCCTGCGGGGCAGGTCGATCCGCCCGGCACCGGTCCCGATCTCAAGCAGGTCAAGGGTCAGGAGATCGCCAAGCGCGCGCTCGAGATCGCCGCGGCAGGCGGTCACAATCTGCTGATGATCGGGCCGCCGGGCGCGGGAAAGTCGCTGATGGCCGCCTGCCTGCCCGGCATCCTGCCCGAGCTGACGCCGTCGGAGGCGCTCGAGGTCTCGATGGTGGCGAGCGTCGCGGGCGAATTGCCCGGCGGCCGGCTGATCCGCGCGCGACCCTATCGCAGCCCGCACCATTCGGCCTCGATGGCGGCGCTGACCGGCGGCGGGTTGCGGGTGCGTCCCGGCGAGGTCAGTCTCGCGCATCTCGGCGTGCTGTTCCTCGACGAACTCGCCGAGTTCAGCCGGCCGGTGCTCGATTCGCTGCGCCAGCCGGTCGAGACGGGCAAGGTCTCGGTGGCGCGCGCCAATGCGCACGTCACCTTCCCCGCGCGGGTGCAGCTGATCGCGGCGATGAACCCGTGCCGCTGCGGCCATCTCGGCGACCCGGCGCTTGCCTGCGCGCGTAGTCCGCGCTGCGCCGCCGATTATCAAAGCAGGGTCAGCGGACCGCTGCTCGATCGCATCGATCTCCATGTCGAAGTCCGCGCGGTCGCCGCCGCCGATCTGGTGCTCCCCCCGCCCGCAGAAGGGTCCGCCGAGGTCGCGTTGCGCGTCGCCGCCGCGCGCGACATCCAGACCGCGCGCTTCGCCGGTGACGGCGTGCGCACCAACGCCGAGGCCGACGGCGACCTGCTCGAGCGCGTCGCGACCCCCGACGCGCCCGGTCGCGCGCTGCTCGCGCAGGCGGCCGAACGGATGCGGCTGTCGGCGCGCGGCTTCCATCGCGTGCTGCGCGTGGCGCGCACCATCGCCGATCTCGCCGGGAGCGACAGCGTCGGCCGCGGCCATGTCGCCGAGGCGCTGAGCTACCGCCGCCGCGCGCCGGTCAATTGATCAGCGCCGACGTGCGCGGGGAGCCCATGCGGCGTGCTCGTGCCATCCCTCGCGCCGGTCCGCTTCGCTGGGCAGGACGGGCAGGCCAGGGGCGGGTCCCGCCGCCTCGCCCGACTTCTGCGCGAAGCCGGCAAGCAATTGCGAGGCGATCTCGCGCGGCACCGCGGGCGAAAACAAATAGCCCTGCCCGAGCGTGCAGCCGAATCGGCGGAGCAGCGCGGCCTGCTCCTCGCGCTCGATCCCCTCGGCGATCACGCGGATGCCGAGCTTGCGCGCGATCTGGATCAGGCCCTCGACGATCGCGATGCTCGGATCGTTGGGGACCAGCCTGTCGACGAACGACTTGTCGATCTTGACGATGTCGACGGGGACCGAGAGCAGATGCGTGAGCGAGGCGAAGCCGGTCCCGAAGTCGTCGAGTGCGACGCGCACCCCTTGCGCGCGGAGCGCCTTGATCTGGCGCGGGACGACGGGATCCTTCTCTCCGAGATAGACCGCCTCGGTGACCTCGAGGATGACGTGTTTGAGCGGCACGCCCGCGGCATCGAACACCGAGCGCAGGCGATCGTGCAGCGTCCCGCGGTGCAGGTCCGCCGAGGATATGTTGATTCCGACATGCCGGACCGCGATTCCGTGATCCAGCCAGCCGCGAATGTCCGCCGCGACCAGCGTCATCATCCGCTGGGTGAGCCTGGCGGCGACATGCACGTCGGCGGTCGCCTGGTGGAAGGCCGCGGCGGAGATGACCGCGCCATCGGTTCCGATCAGCCGGCACAGCGCCTCCATGCCCGCGATCTCGCCGGTGTCGAGCCGCACGACGGGCTGGTAATAGGCGTCGATCCGGCCCTCGCTCAGCGCGGCATCGACGTCGCGGATCACGGCGATCCGATGCGTCATCGCCGAGCCCATGCCGGGCGAGTAGCGGACGAACCCGCCGCGGCCGGTCTCCTTCGCGTGATAGAGCGCGAAGTCGGCGTGGCGGTGGACCGTCTCGGCATGCGCGTCGCCGCTGCCCAGCGCGGCGCAGCCGATCGTCGCGCGCGGGATAATCATGTGTCCGGCGCAATCGGTGGGCTCGTCGAGCACGTCGAGGATGCGCCGCGCCGCGGCGTCGAGATCGGCCAGCGCCGGGACGGCGCGCACGATCACCGCAAACTCGTCTCCGCCCAGCCGGAACACCCTGTCCGGCGCGACCGTCGTCGCGATGCGCGTCGCCACCGACTGGAGCAGGTTATCGCCCGCATCGTGGCCGAACGTGTCGTTGATCGTCTTGAGATTGTCGAGGTCGAGGATCAGCAGCGCCCAGCTTCCCGCATCGTTGCAGGACAGGCCGGCGAGCGCGGTGTTGAACGACGCCCGGTTGGGCAGGTTGGTCAGCGCGTCGGTGGTTGCGACGCGCTCGCGGCTGCGCACCCGGTCGTCGCGCTCGAGCGCGATCGTGCACAGCGCGGTGCACGCGCGGACGACGCTGCGCTCGCGCTGGCTCGGCCCGCGCTTCTCGCTGAAATAGAGCGCGAAGGTGCCGAGCGTTGTGCCATCGGCGGCCTTGATCGGGCAGGACGAGCAGGCTTTCAGTCCGTCTGCGAGAATCGGATCCCTGAACGGCCGCCATCGCGGGTCGGTCGCGATATCGGTGACGATGATGGATGTGCCGAGATAGGCGGCGCTGCCGCACGATCCGACGGAGGGTCCGATCATCACGCCATCGAGCGACGCCGAAAAGCCATCCGGTAGCGACGGCCCGGCAAGCGGCCGGAGCAGGCCATGCTGGACCCTCAACACCGAGCAGACGACACCGGGCAACAGCCCCTCAATTTCGAGGCAGAGTCGTTCGGTCGTCGCCTCGATACTCGCGCCCCGCGCGATAAGATCGAGAATGGTGTTTTGCAGACGCAACACAGAGGCCCACCAATCAGGCAAAGGACGGGATGATTTGACTTAAATCAAGACGGTGAACGGAATGTAAAGTTCCAGCCAGATCGGGCGGTTATCGGGTGCAATTTGGCGATCCGAGCAATTGCCGCCGGCCGTGTTAAGCATAATGCGCGCCCATTTCCCACGTCATTGCCCGAATAGTCTGCAGATCCGTAACGATCATCGGCCGCAGCAATAAAAATCCGTGACGAAACGATGCTCGACCGTTCAAGTCGCCCCGTCGACGCGAGCCGCCTTGACGGGTGGTCGATCGGGATGTGCGAGTCGCCACGAGCCATAATCGCGGCGGCGACTGGAAGTTCGCCACTGCGATGCCTAGCTGCCGATCCTACGGCATAGGATGCGAGCATGGCACGAACGGCTTTGGTGGTGGGCGCGAGCGGAATCGTCGGCGGCGCGACGGCGGCGCTGCTGCGCGCGCAGGGCTGGACCGTGCACGGCCTGGCGCGGCGTCCGGCCGGTGAGCCGGGGGTTCATCCGGTCGCCGCCGATCTGCAGGACGCCGGTGCCACGGCGACCGCGCTCGCGGGCATCGATCCCGACGCGGTGTTCATCACCACCTGGCTGCGACAGGACAGCGAGGCGGAGAATATCCGCGTCAATTCGGCGATGGTGCGCCATCTGCTCGATGGCTTGCCCAAGCCGAACCGGCCGCGCCACGTCGCGCTGGTGACGGGGCTCAAACATTATCTCGGGCCGTTCGAGGCCTACGGCAAGGGCGCGCTGCCTCAGACCCCGTTCCGCGAGGAGCAGGGCCGGCTCGACGTCGAGAATTTCTATTATGCCCAGGAGGACGAGGTGTTCGCCGCGGCCGCGCGCGACGGTTTCACCTGGAGCGTCCATCGCCCGCATACGGTGATCGGCAAGGCGGTCGGCAACGCGATGAACATGGGCAGTACGCTGGCGGTCTATGCGACGCTCTGCCGCGAGACGGGGCGGGCTTTCACCTTTCCCGGTTCCGCCGCGCAATGGGAGGGGCTCACCGACATGACCGACGCGCGTCAGCTCGCGCGGCATCTGCTGTGGGCGGCGACGACACCGGCGGCGGCCGATGAGGCGTTCAACGTCGTCAATGGCGACGTCTTTCGCTGGAGCTGGATGTGGGGCCGGATCGCCGACTGGTTCGGCATCGCGGCCGCCCCCTTCGATGGCGTCGTCCGGCCGCTCGCTGAGCAGATGGCCGGCGACGCGGCGCTCTGGCGCGAGATTGCCGCGCGCGAGGGGTTGGCCGAGCCCGATCTCGACCGGCTTGCCTCGCCCTGGCATACCGACGCCGATCTCGGCCGCCCGATCGAGGTCGTGACCGACATGTCGAAGAGCCGGCGCCTCGGCTTTACCGCCTATCAGCCGACCGACGACGCGTTCGCCGATCTCTTCGCCCAGCTGCGCGAGGATCGCCTGATTCCCTGAGCCGACGGGATCGGCCCTCGCTGCCCTTGCGCGATCCGCTGCCTCCGTGCGTCCGGCGGCGGAGCGTCAAACGAATGTCAAAAATCCGTGAAATCGGCGCGGGCATGGTCCGCCCCCCTAGACTCGGCAAAGCGCCGTGGAATATGTCGTCCACAGGCTGAAGAGCGCGGATCGGGCCAACAGTAAAATGTCGGTCTCCTATGCCGAATAGGTCACCGCGCCAGAGATGAAATGACAGACAAGCCAAGATGGCGGCCCGAATAGCGGATCGCCGAGTGACCTCGTGCGTCGATTTCTTCGATCCAGAACCGGCGAGTGACTCGCCGATCGCATCGCCATTGCCGAACGCCATCGGCGTTCGATCGCCAAAGGAGCAGGTCATGCCTAGCAAAGCATCCGCCATTCCGGCCGGTTACAAGCCGATTCCCGGCAGCGAGCGCCGGCCTTCCAAGACCGCCATCCGGCTGGGGCCGGCCAATGCCGACGAGGTCTTCGCCGTCACCATCAGCCTGCGCCGCCGGCCGGATGGCAGCCCGCTTCCCGACCACGATCATTTCCTCAACGTCCATCCCGCGGAACGTCAACGCCTGTCCGAGGAGGAGTTCGCCCGCCGGTACGGCGCGTCGCAGGAGGATATCGACAAGGTCGTGGCCTTCGCGACCAGCCACCATCTGAGCGTCGTCGCGACGCATGCCGCGCGGCGGACGGTGATTGTCGAGGGAACGGTCGCGCGGATGAACGCGGCGTTCGCCGTCGATCTCGGCCGCTACGAGCAGGCGGTGACGACGGGACGCAAGCGGGTGACGAGGACCGAGACCTATCGCGGCCGCGACGGCGTCGTGCACGTGCCGGGCGCGCTGGCCGACATCATCGTCGGCGTCTTCGGTCTCGATAATCGCCGCATCGCGCGTCACAACGGCGCCGAGCCACCGAATACGGGCACGCTCACCGTTCCGACGGTTGCCAGCCTCTATCAATATCCGACCAACACAGCGGCCGGCCAGACCATCGGCATCTTTTCTGCGGACGGCTACGACATCGCCGACATCAACCAGTATTTCGCCAGCCTCGGCGCGCCTTACGTCGCCCCGACGGTCAACGACATATTGATCAACGGCGCGACGAATCCCGGCTTCGACCCCGAACTCGAGGTGACGCAGGACATCGAGATTGCCGCATCCTTCGCGCCGGGGGCCGCGATCAACGTCTATATCGCGACCGACGACCAGCAGGGCTGGGTCCAGGCGATCGGTCGCGCTGCCCATCCCGATGCGGGAGACAGCGCGCCGTCGGTGCTCTCGAGCAGCTTCTTCCTCGCCGATGGCGACGATACGGCGGGGCTCACCGAACCGTTCGGGATCAGCCTCGCCTTCGTCAACGCGGTCAGCGCCGCGTTCCAGGACGCGGCGATCCAGGCGATCACCGTCTGCATCGCGAGCGGCGATCGCGGCACCGACTCGTCGGTCGGCGACGGCAAGTGCCACGTCCAATATCCCGCCGCCGATCCGTGGGTGCTGAGCGTCGGGGGTACCACGGTCGGCAACGTCAACGGCGCGAATTTCGACGAATATGTCTGGAACGACACCGACGCCGACCCGAGTCATTCGAACTGGGGCACGACCGGCGGCGGGGTCAGCGCGCACTTCCCGGTGCCGAGCTATCAGTCGGCGATCAGCGTCCCGCCCTCGCTCGACGACCCTACGCACCATGGCCGCGGCGTTCCCGATGTGTCCGGCAACGCCAATATCGCCAGCGGCTACGGCAATATCGTCTGGCAGGGATCGACGACGACGGGCAATGGCACCAGCGCGTCGGCGCCGCAGTGGGCGGGGCTGGTGGCGGTGATGAACGCCGCGCTCGGCGTCAATCTGGGCTTCATCAATCCGGCGCTGTACGCGCTTGCCGGCACGGGCTTTCGCGACATCGTCCCCGGCTCCGGCCCCGGCGACAACGCCAATAACGGCTCGCCCGGATATCCGGCTGGCGCGGGCTGGGATGCCTGCACCGGCTGGGGCAGTCCGCGCGGCGCGGAACTGCTCGCCGGACTGCGATCGATCTACAACCGCACGCTCTACTTCATCGTCGACAAGAGCACGTTCGGGCTCGACGAGGTCAGCGACATGGTCGCGACCGCGGGCGGCCTCTATTCGCAGGCCTTCTGGCTGGTGCTCGAGGGATTCTCGATCAGCCAGGTCGGCGGCGCGATCCCGTCGCTGGCGGGGGCCTTCCATGGCCTGACCGGCGTATCGATCTTCCCCGACGGCGCGGGCGCCAGCTACGAATATCCCGGCGACCTCTACACACCGCAGCGCATCCGCTTCCCGTTCGACATCATCTTCAGCCAGCAGGCGGTGATGCAGGATTTCCCGGCGTCGGGCACGCCGGCGCTGCAGGAGCCGCTCACCGCATCGATCACGGTTGCGGGGGCGACGCTGTCTGCCGCCGCATTGTTCGAACTCGTATCGGGCGCCGACCCCTATTTCACCAATGTCGATCCGGCCCATCATCAGGATTTCTATCTGAGCCAGGATCTGCGAGTCTTCTCGGCGGCGGCGGGCGACACGCCGCTGCCCGGCGCGCCGGCGATGACCAACGATCCCTATGCGTCGATCCGCAACCTGCTGGAATTCCTCAACGGCAGCTCGAGCTACACGACGCCGGGCCCCGATCCGCTCAATGGGCTGCCCGGGCAGAACGGTTATGAGACGGGCGACTCCTCGGTGACGCCGCTCGACGGATCGGGTCAGCGCAACTTCAACTTCGCGATCGCGCGCGTCCGGCTGCAGGGCCTGGCGGGCTCGTCGGCCGATAATGTCCGGGTGTTCTTCCGGCTGTTCGTGGCGCCGTCGTGCGATACCGACTTCCAGCCGGCGACCACCTATCTGAGCCAGATCGGCACCGGCGCCGAAGCGGGGCTGCCGGTGTTCCCGCTCGCCTCGGCGACGGGGCTGAGCGATCCGCAGGGCAATGCCGTGCAGACCATCCCCTTCTTCGCGAGCGATGCCGCGGGCACGCACGATTATGACGGCACGCTGCCCAACTGCAATATCCGGACCGTCCAGATACCCGCCGCCGGGGACAAGGTCTGGGCCTATTTCGGCTGTTATCTCGACGTCTATGATGCGTCGAACCAGTCGCTCTTCCCGGGCACGCACCACTGCATCGTCGCGCAGATCGCCTATGACGACGCGCCGATCCTCAATGCCGGCGGGGTGACGCTCAGCCCGGAGAATTCGGACAAGCTGGCGCAGCGCAATCTGCAGATCACCTCGTCGGGCAATCCCGGCTACCCGCTCACCCACCGCATTCCGCAGGCGTTCGACACGCGCGCCAGCGTCCCGGCCAATGCGACGGGCGAATTGCAGGACTATCCCGACGAATTGATGATCGACTGGGGCAATGTGCCGGTCGGCAGCACCGCGGCGATCTACTGGCCCGACGTCGACGTCGACGAGGTGCTGGCGCTGGCGACGCGGCTTTACGGTGCGCACCGCCTCACTGCCGCGGATGCCAACACGCTGCATTGCCGGACCACCAGGGGGGTCAGCTATGTGCCGATACCCTTCGCCGTCAACCGGACCTTCGCCGGCCTGTTCACGGTCGATCTCCCCAACGGCATCCATGTCGGCCAGGAGTTCAACGTCAAGGTCCGGCGGGTCGCGTCGCGTCGCGCGTCGCGGGGGACCAAGATCAACGCGGTGGCGGAGGCGACCGCGGCGCGGGGTAATATGCTGCTCAACTGGCGCTATGTGACCGGCTCGTTCCAGGTGAAGATCCCGGTCGGCGAGGACGCCAAGCTGCTGCGTCCCGACGAGAATGTGCTCGCGATCCTGAAATGGCGGCTCGAGCAGTTCGCGCCGTCCTATCGCTGGCGCCCGGTGGTCAAGCGCTTGATCGGCTATCTTTCCGGCCGGATCATCGGCTTCGGCGGAGATCCCGGCACGATCAAGCCGTCCCCGACCGGACTGCCAGTGGCGCCGGGAGGCGGGCACGGCGCCGGACATGGCACCGGGCATGGCACGGGTCACGGCGGCGAGATCTGCTGGCGCGGCAAGGTGACCGGCGTGATCTACGACATGTTCGGGGATTTCGAGGCGTTCCGTCTTGCCACCGAGCATGGCGAGCATTGCTTCGAGGCTTCCGAACCGGCGATCGAGATGCTCGTCCGCCGTGCGTGGCTCGATCGCATGCTGGTCCTGGTGACGGCGTCCGAACATGCCCCGCGACGTCCCGTGTCGATAGACCTGCTGCGCGCGCCGCATCCGCTCGCGATGCCGTGAGCGCGATGTGGACCCGCTCCGCCCGAACCGCCCGCACGCGGGCCGGGCGAAGCCGGCTGGGCGGCGCGCACAAGTCATGCTGACAGCACGTGCGTCTTGATATAGTTTTCGGACAGCGAGGGAGAATCCGATGGCCAAATCGAATGACAGGGACAAGACCGAGACACCGGAGGTCGGCTATCGGGCGTATCTCATCAAAGACAATGGCAAGTTCATCGTCACCTTTCCGGCGATGGAATATGATCCCAATGCCGAGCGCCTCACCGAATTGCAGGTTCGCGGGATCGCCGAGGTCAGCGCGCAATTCGAGCGTGCCGCGGGAATTCAGGCGTCGACCGCGGTGGCTATTCGCTTCGACCCGCTGAGGGCGGCGCTCAATACCGGAGGCCCGCCCCACGGCCCAGGGCCCAGTCCGTCCGGCGGCACCGTAACCCCGCCCGGCACCAGTGGCCCCAAATCCGGGTGAGCCGCTCGGTCCTCTGACCGCGGGGAGGGCCGCCGAGCCCGATTCCGTCTTGCCCGCAGCGCGTACCGCCGCGCAGGCGGCGGGCGTTTCGCGCATCGCCGACATCACTCGGCTGGATCGTCTCGGCCTGCCGGTCTGGCAGGCGGTCAGGCCGATGAGCCGCGCCTTGAGCGTCCATCAGGGCAAGGGCCGAACGGCGATCGAGGCGCAACTCGGCGCCATGCTCGAGGCGGTCGAAAGCGATTGCGCGGAGCGGTTCGTGGGCGACGGGCCGAGCGTCGCATTCGACCGCCTGCCCGCTGCGGACCGCGCCGCGAGCCCGAAGATGTTCACCTATGGCGGCCGCATGCCGCTGGCGGCGCCGGCGCGGTGGTCGGGCATGGACGAACTCGTCCGCGGGGGCGTGCTGTGGGTGCCCGAGGAGAGCCTGTCGCTCGATCTCGCCGCCTATAAGGGAACTGATTACGAGCAGACGAGCAGCGGGCTCGCATCGGGTGTCGACCGTGAGGATGCCGCCTGCGCGGCGCTGCGCGAACTGGTCGAGCGCGATGCCATGATCGAGTGGCGCTGCGCGGGGATCATGGCGGCAGTCGACGCGATCATCGACATCGATACGATCGGCTATCGCTGGTGGCACGCCTGGCGCCGGCGGTTCGCTGCGCAGGCGATCGCGATCCGGCTCTATCACCTGCCGTCGGTGATCGACATGCCGACCGTCGTCTGCGAGCTCAACGACCTGTCGCGTCCCGGCGTCGCCTATCGCGCGACGCATGGCTCGGGGTGCCACGCCGATCCCGAGATCGCCTTGTTTCGCGCGGTCGCCGAGGCGATCCAGTCGCGCGCGACGTTTATCGCGGGCGCCCGCGACGATCTCGGTGCCGACGCCTTCGCCGCGCCGAACGCCGGCGAGGCGGTCGTCGCATTCGCCCTGCCGGCGCCCGACGGCGGCAAGGCGTGGCGCGCGCAGCCGTCGCGCCACGCCGGCCTCGACCCCCTCGTCGGCGCGCTCGCCGACGCCGGCTTCGGCAAGGTCGGGATCCGCGAGATCGGCCGGCCGGCGGGCCTTTCCGTCGTGCGCGCGATCGTTCCGGGCCTCGGATCCTTGTCGCGCCGGCGGATAGCGCCGGTGGCGGGCTGAATGCGCCGCGAGCGCGACGTGCTGGTGTTCGCTGGTCCCTCCTTGCCGGTCGATGCCGCCCAGCGGTGGCCGGAGGCGCGCTTCGCGCCGCCCGCGCAGGCCGGCGACGTCCTCGCGCGGCTGGGCGATCCGCCGGCGGCGATCGTGCTGATCGATGGCTGTTTCGACAGCTGTGCGTCGGTGTGGCACAAGGAATTGCTGCTGCTTGCTGCTGCCGGTGCGCGGCTATGGGGCGCGGCCAGCATGGGTGCGCTGCGGGCAGCCGAGCTTGCCGGGCTGGGCATGACGGGCGTCGGATCGATCTTCCATGCCTATCGCTCGGGATTGCTGACCGGCGATGACGAGGTGGCGCTGCTCCATGCCCCGGGGGATCTGGGCTGGCGCGCGCTGACGATCGCGATGGTCGAGGTGCGCGCCGCGCTTTGGCTCGGATGTCGCCGCGGCATCTGGCGCGCCGAGCAGGCGCGCGCGATCCGGCGCGAGGTCCACGACATCCACTTCGCCGACCGCGACAGGCAGGCGATCGCGCATCTCTTCTCCGGCCGGCCGGAAATCCGCCAGCCATTGCTCGCGCTGCTCGACGACCCCGCCGCGGCGGTCAAGCGGCGCGACGCGGTCCGCTGCCTCGATCTCGCGCTGGCGGGCGCTGTGACGGTCGCGATGCCGTCGCCGCGCGATCCGCCGGTGCCGCTGACCTGCTTCGTACGCGACCTCGCCGCGCGCGTCGGCGTCACGCTTCCAGCCGACCGAACGCCATCGCCGCCGACGCCATGAAACTTTTCGACAGCCCGGGAACGAAGGGATGGTGCGCGCCGATCCAGTCGAGCATTCGCGCGGCGTCGGGCTGCTCGCGCGGATGCCAGAGCGCGAGCACGTCGCGGCACCAGTCGGCGATCTCGCGGTCGATGTCACGGCCCAGGCGGATCCCGGCCATCGCGGCGTAGAGGCGGGACCATATCGTCGGCTCATTGATCCCGTCGAGCTGTCCGATCGCCTCGTCATAGACTCCCGCCGCGATCGCGAGGCGCGCGCAATCCTCGCGGTGGCCGTCATTGTCACCGACCCACAGCTCGCGACTCCGATCGAGCATGTCCCGTGCAGCGGTGAGGTCGCCGAGATAGGTGTAGCCGGTCGCGACCTCGTCGAGCCGCTCGGCATGATAGGGATTGAGCGCGCCGGCGCGCTCGAAACGCCCGCGCGCCAGGGTCGCCTGGCCGTGCCACAGATGGCAGAAGCCCAGCACGGTATGGTTGTGCGCATCCTGCGGGTCCGCCGCGCACGCCCGCCGGGCGAGGTCATAGGCGCGACGCCGCTCGGCCGGTCCGCTGATCCCGAGCGCCGAATAGCCATGATCGGTATTGAGCAGCCGGATCAGCGGGGGATAGGCCGGGATGAATTCGGGACTCGACTCGACCATCGCTTCGAGCTCGCCGCGCGCCGCCGCTATCTCGTCGGGGTTGAGGCCGTGGATCGAGCGGAACCGCGCGATCAGATAGGCGTCGTAGGGGCCGTTTGCGCGGTCGACGAGGCGGTGGAAGAAATGATCGGAGACCGCCGGCAGCACTTCGGCGATCACCCGCCGCACGACGTTGGCCACCCCCGATGCCGTGCCGATATGCTGGAGATTGAGCGTATCGGCGCAGACGATCTCCTGATCGCTCGATCGCACGACGCGCACCGCGAGCCGCGGAAACACGTCATAGTCGAGATGCGTGACGATCAGTTCGTAGGATCGGCTGCGTTGCGCCGCATCGACGTCGTCCGACGATGACGGCGTGTCGCGCGACGACAGGCGGATGTCGCGAAACCGCGACAGCCCCGACAATATCTCCTCGCGCAGCGCCGTCGCCAGCGCAGCCGCGCGGGGATCGTCGCCGTGCAGGAACCGCGGAACGAAGATGAGCGGCGGGCCGCCGATCTGCGCGCCCCGCGGCGCAGGCGCGTCGGACGACACGTGCCGCGCGGTATCGGGCGGGGTGGCGCTTGCCTCGCGCCGTGTGCCGGCAAGCAGCGAGTCGCGCAGTGCCGTGACCGCCGATCCCGGCGCGCAGCCCAGGTGGTCGGCGAGCGTCTGCTTGAGCTGCCCGAACCGGCGAAGTGCGGCGGCTTCCTCGCCGAGCGCGATTTCGGCGCGCATCGCGGCGATCGTCATTTCCTCATGGTCGGGATAGGTCTGCAGGAAAGCGTCCGCGATGCGGCGGATTGCGCGAAACTCGGACGCGCCGAAGAATCGGTCGACGCACGCCAGCAACGCCTGCGCCAGATCACGCTCGATCCTGGCGCGGATGTCGCGTGCCCAATCCTCGAAGGCGGGGCCGGCGTTGACCTGGGCGACCTGGTCGGGCGAGACCGCCTCGAGCGCAGCCAGCGCGCCGGCCTCATCGTCGGCGTCGCGCAGCCGTGCGATCGCGTCGAGCACCGCGACGCGGACGGTGGGGGCATTCCATTGCACATAGCCGCCGGCCGATCGCAGCCACGCCCGACCGGGCGCCAGCGCGCGCAATTCGGAGAGGCATTGCCGCAGGCTTGCATTGGCTTGCTCGGGCCCGCGATCGGGCCAGAGCAGATCGATCAGCCGCTCGCGCGACACGCCGAGAGCAGGCGCGAAGGCGAGGCAGACGATGATCGCCTCCGCCTTGCGTCCCCGCGGTACAAGCAGCGCGCCAGCATCCAGCCGGATCCCGGCCCTCCCGCTCAGGATTACCTCTATCTCTTCAAGGCGTTCCGCGGCGGGGCATTGCATGTCCTGGGTATATGACCGCGCTGTCGCCGCGACAATACTGGCGCCGCTGCGCGCCCGTTTCTTGGCGATCGGCATGACGCCGTATCGTTTTTCACATTCTTTTGACGCTGGAATGACGGTTGCTTCGCGGTCGACTTGACGTGCGCGGACCAGAAGCGGGCATCCGATCCGGCCGCAGGGGCCCGGGCGGTCGTGAAAGGACCATTGCCATGACCAATCGCATTCTCGTCGCCATGTTCGCCATCTGCGGGTCGGTGCTCAGCTTCGCGCCGGCCTTCTCGCAGGAACTCGTCACCAAGCGCGTGCTCTATGCCGATCTCGACCTGTCGCGCGCGGAGGGTCGGCGGACGCTCCAGCACCGCGTCGATGCCGCCGTCTCCGACGTATGCGGCGCGGTCGATCCCAAGGCGCTGGCGATGGCCGATTCGATCCGGCGGTGCCGCGCGGCGGCGTCCGAGAGCGCGCGTGCGCAGATCGCGGCGATCGCGACGCCCAGCCAGGTCGCGCTGCAGGGCGAGCCGCTCCGCATCGCCCGGCGATAGGCGCGACGGGCCGGCCGACGCTGCGCCGCGGGGCGGCGCGCGTCGGTCGTTCGCCGCCCGTTTGCTAACGCGTGCGGGGCGGGCACGCGCCCCGGCGATCGAGTAGCCCGCTCTGGCGGCGGACCTCGACCGCGGCGGCCTGCGCGAGCCAGGCGCGACGCTCGGCCATGTCGGCATTATGCTCGGCGAGCGCCTCCGCCCGGCGCGCGAGATTGCGTTCGTGGACCGCCATCCGCGCCGATGTCACCGCGGCGATCGAAAGCAGCGACAACAGCGCGATGATCAGCAGCCCTGCCGCGCCCGACAGCGCCGCGAAGCGCCGCGCGCGCCGTCGGTCGCGTCGGAAGAGATCGTTATATTTGACGCCGAGCAGCCCCGCGATCAGCTTGAGCCGGACCATCTGGCGATCCTGCTTCTGCAAATCCGGGGCAAGCGGCTCGAAGTCGGGATCGAGGAGCAGTCCACCATCCGGCGCCGCCACCAGCCGCAACGCCTCGGGGAAGCAATCGGGCACGCTGCCCGGAACGCCGGCGGCGATCACCGCGAGCACGGGTCGGTCCGGATGCAGCGTCTTGAACAGGCGAATCTCGCGATCGACCCAGATCGACGTCGCCGACGCGGGCGAGCAGATCACGATCAGCGCACCCGAATCGCGCAGCGCGCCCTCGAGCTCGGGGCCGAGCTCGGCGGCGCCGGGCAGTTCGTCCTCGTCGCGGAAGATCGGGCTTAGCCGGCGCGGGATCGTGCCGTTCGGCGTGGTCGATCCGACGAGGTCGCGCGGGATCGCATAAGTCTCGATCTTGCGATGCAGCCAGCGCGCGATCTTCTCGTCGCGGTGGCTGTAGCTGATGAAGGCGCGGTAACGCGGCCCGTCACCCTTTTGTCCGAAACCGATGGCCGCGATGGTATCGAGACCTGGCGTTTTGCTGAGCATGGACCAGACACCACGAACCGCGCTATTCGGGTCCAACTTGGAAAGCGACGCGGCGGGGGGCCACATGACGATCAAATTCCTTCTTTGGAGCGCAGCATTAGTGTCGGCGTCCGCGATGGCGGCACCGGCTTTCGCCGCACCGGACGGGTCGAGCGGTTCAGTCGCCATCGCCGCACCGGCCTCCGATCCGTTCCAGCAGGCGATCGCCGCGCAAGCCGTGGCAGCCTTCGCGCGACGCCAGAAGGACCCCCAGGCGATGCTCGTCGCGGCGCGCATGTTGCAGGAAATCCCGGTTACCGATGGCGCGGCGTCGCAAGCCGGGGCGCCGGCCGCCTTCTCGCCCGCGGGGTTGTTCGGCGAGGCCAGGGATCTGGCGAAGGGCGATCCGGCGATGCTGACGCAGATCCGAATCGCGCAGGCATCGGGCAATCGGGGCGTCTTCGCATCGGCCTTCGGCAAGGGGCTGGTGCGGCTGGTCCGCGAGGTCGCGGCGCGCGGCACCTATCGTTTCGACATCGACGCGGTCGGCGGTCAGATCCTGCGGATCGGCGCGATCGGCGACGTCGGGACGGCGATGTTGCTGCGGCTCGCCGATGCGGCGGGTCGGATCGTCTGCACCGACGACAGCGGCGACTATGCGCCGGTCTGCGCGACCACGCCGCATGCCGCAGGCCGCTATCATGTCGAGGTGGCGAACCGCAGCGCCAAGCCGAGCAACACGGTCATCCTCAGCAACTGATCGCGGCATCGGTCAGGGCCCCGTATAGATCTCGCCGATCGACAGCGCACCCTGTCGGCCGGCGTCGACGAGCAGCGCGCGCATCGGCGCGACCAGCCGCCCCGCGCCGCGCTGCCCCGAGGTGACGCGCAGCTGCTGGCGAAACGCGATCGGCGGCGTCGGCGTCACCAGCGCGACGACATGATCGGTGCCATAGGGCTCGACCGCGGCGGTATCGAGCACGGGCAGCTGAAAACCCGACAGACGGCCGTCGCCATCGCCGTCGAGCGGATAGAGCGGTTGGACGGTGCCGTCCGAGGCGAGATTGAATACCGTCGCGTAGCGCGCACCCGCGACCGGCCGCAGCTCGAGCCCGACCTGCAGGATCGCGCCGGGCGGGTGACGCATACCCGCAACGCCCGGGCCGATCACGAGCTTTGCCGCCGCCTCGGAGAGGAACGGCCGCAGTGCGTCGATCGCCGCCCATTTCTCGACCACGCCATTGAGCGCGGCGATGCTCGCAACATGCTGCGCGACGACGTCGCCGGATCGGCGCAGCACGGTGCCGGCCTTGGCGTCCCAGATGAAGTCGGCCTGGTCGGGCGAGGGGGCGGCGCGCCAGCCGCTCGCGTCGCCGCTGCCGCCGCTCGAGACGAACACCGCGGGGAGCGGCTTCGCGGCGGGGCTGGCGACGACCGGGCGCTCGGCGACGGTCTCGAACAGGGGCAGGCGATCGGCGCTGGTCGGATAGTGCGCGCTGGTTTCCTGGCGCTGGCCGGTCAGCGCGCGGACCTGGCTGCCGAGATAGGCGGAGAGTTCGCCGACCGAAAGCTTGCCGTCGTGATCCGTGTCGGCCGCGAGCGTCTTGCCGTCGGGGCCGGTCTGGGTGAGCGCCTGCTCGAACGAATAGGTCAGCAGCCCGCGCGACGGCGCACCCTCGACGGGCATCGAGGCTTCGAGCGCGAACTGATCATCCTGCGCCGCGCCGATGTAGATTTCATTGGGCAGGTCGACGCGCTGGATCGCCGCCTGGGGGGCATCCGTCTGCCCAGCCAGCACGCTGGGGAAGCGCGGCGCGGGCCGGGCAACCAGCTTGATCTCGCCTTCGAACCCGCGGAAGGCGAGGCGCGGCGTGAACCGCCAGGCGCGCGGATCGATCGAGCGTTGCAACGTCCCGGAATGGCACGCGTCCGCCATCATCAGCACCTCGACGCCGCGCGGGATGTAGCGCGCGATCCAGGCATAGAGATCCTTGTCGACGATGAAATGCTCGGCATCCTCGTGGTCGAGATCGAAGCCCGGCAGCGGCAGGAACTGGTCGCGGTCGCCGTCCGCCGTGCCCTTGATCGCGGCATCCGCCTCGGCGCCGTGGCCCGAATAATAGATCAATATCCAGTCGCCCTTCTTGGCGCGCAGACCGAGCGCGTGCAGCGCGGTCTCGAAGGTGGTGCGCGTGACGCCGTCGTTGCGCAGCACCGTGACGTCGGTCGCGCCTTCGCCGCGGATCAGAGCCTCCATCGCGGCGAGATCATTCTGTGGCCCCTCGAGATCGGGGATCAGCGGCGATCCGAACTTCCAGGCGCCTGCCAGCAGGGCCCGGGTCTCGCCATGAGATGGCGCGACGACCATCATCGCAGCCGCTGCCGCCACGCCGCAGCGTGCCCGCCACTTCCCCATCGAGACCTTCCCCCGCCCCTTGCCTGCCCTGCAAGTTGAATATAGACAGATTCAACGGCGTTAAGATACTTGTAAGACTCATGTTCCTGGGGAGGGGCATAAAGTGGGGGTCAGGATCAGTCGTGTTGCGGCATCGGCGTTATTATTGGCCGGTTCTTGCGAGATTGCGCACGCGCAGAACAGCGCCGATGCCGATTCTGTTTCGTTACATGGCCGAATTCATACGCGCGGGGTGAGAATCTTGCCCGCGGAGACCGCGACTCCGGTTGTGTCGAACGCGGGCGACGTCGCACCGGCCGTGTCGGCGGTCTCGGCGCCGGCTCCGCTGCGGACCGCGGCGCTCCCGGCGCCGGTCATCAAAAGCTGCGCGCGGCCGATCGCCGATCCCGATCTGCACGTCGATGCCGCCGCCGATTTCCAGCGGCAGCTCAGGCCGCGGCTGCGCATGCGCCAGCGCGTCGTGCTCGATCTGTCCGCGCCCTATGCCGCACAGGCGGCGCCGCCGGCGGGGCTGGCGCCGTGGATCGACGCGGTCAAGGGCTCGGGCGGGTCGGTGTCCGTCGCGCAATATTGCCAGATGACGCGCGGATTTGGCGACTGGCTGGCGCGCATGTTCGCGACGACGCCGCGCGACCCCAGCCGCGCCTATGATGCGGCGCATGGCTATGACATGATCCTGCACGCCGATGCGCTCGACCGCACCGTCACGCAGGTGGAGTTCGTGCCCAGGGCCGGTCGCGCCCTGTGAGCTTCAAGAGTTTCGTGAGCTTCGCGACGGCAGCCCGCACGCTCGTGATCCCGTTGCTCGCGCTCGCCGCGTGGCTGGGCGCGGGACCCGCGATCGCGGCGCCGCAACCGCGGCTCGCGCTGGTCATCGTCAACGGCGACTATCGCCATTTCGACAAGCTGACCGGCCCCTATGCCGACGGCGACAAGATCGCCGCCGCGCTCAACGGCACCGGCTTCGTCGATGCATCGGGCAGCGGCGCGGTCATCGTGCATCGCGACCTCGATCGGGCGGGGATGGCCGCGGCAATCGCCGCCTTCAAGGCGCAACTCGCAGACGCCGGCCCCAAGGCGTTCGGCATGCTCTATTATGCGGGGCATGGCGCGGCGCTCGGAAGCTTCGGCGACGTGACGCTGGTACCGGTCGATGCCGACAAGGATGTCGTCGCGGACGCCGCAACGCTCAGCCGGGCCGCGCTGACGCGTTCGCTGCTCGGATCGGGCGCGAAGACCGTGCTGATCGTGCTCGACATGTGCCGCAACGTCGTCGCCGCGCCGCCTGCCGAGCCGACGGCTGCCGACGGCTCCGCGACCGCGACCGCGGACACGCAACCCGGCAGTCGCGGATTGGCGCGCGTCGTCCACGCCCCGGGCCTCTCGCTGCGACCGGACCAGGGCTATCTCGTCGCCTTCTCGACGAGCCCCGACCAGGCGGCATTCGACGACGGTACCTTCTCCAAGGTGTTCGCCGAGGAGATCCGTCGCCCGCAGCAGAACATCGCCGACGCGCTCAAGCGAGTCTCCGATCGTGTCGCGCTCGCGCCAGGCAAGTCGTTCCAGAAGCCGACCTTCGACTATGGCCTGCAGGGTAGCGCGCCGTGCTTCGTCTCGTGCGACGCCAATGCCGGCGGCCGCTTCTTCGATTGCGCAAATTGCCCCTATATGCGCGTCGTCCCCGCCGGCGAATTCCTGTTCGGCTCGCCCGCGGGAGAGCCGCAGCGCGGCGGCGACGAGCCGGTGCAGGCGACCGCGCGGATCGACAAGCCGTTCGCGCTCGGCGTGTACGAGGTGACCGTTGCCGAATGGGCGGCGTGCGTGCGCGACAAGGCATGCCGCGCCATCTCCGACTGGTCGAAGGAAAATCCCAATCCGCTGATCCCGGCGACGGGGATCAGCTACGAGGATGCGCAGGCGTTTGTGGCGTGGCTGTCGGTGCAGTCGGGACTGGGCTATCGGCTGCCGACCGAGCAGGAATGGGAATATGCCGATCGCGCCGGCGCGACGACGATCTTCCCATGGGGTGATGCGATCACGCCCAGCGACGCCAATTACGACCAGACCGCGAGCTATCAGAAATCCGCGACGGCGCCGTATCGCGGCTATCCCGAGGCGGTGAACGCCTATCCGCCCAACGGGTTCGGGCTGTACCAGATGCAGGGCAATGTCTGGGAATGGTCGCAGGGCTGCGCCGACCAGGGCTGCGCCAGCCATATCCTTCGCGGCGGATCGTTCGAGAGCACGCCAGCCGAGTTGCGGTCGGCGAACCGCTTCGCGGTCGCCAGCGGACGACGGCGCGACGATGCGGGGCTGCGCGTCGCGCGCGATCTGAGGGCCGACGAAGTGGCGGAATAGCGTTTTTTTGGGGGGTGAACATGGGAATGAAGACGACGGCAGCCGGTCTTGCCATCATAGCGCTCGCGCCGGGGGCGGCGTATGCGAAAATCTATACGTGCAATCAGCAGGGCACGATTCCCGACGGGGGCACCGGATGTGCCGGTGCGGCGGGCTATCAGTCGGCCGAGCCGCGCTACGGCAGCCCGAACAGCATGCAGTTCCAGAATGCCTCGGTCGCGCTCGACCTGTTCGACATCCAGCCCGAAGGGGCAGAGGCATTCACGCCCGAGGGCGATTCCGATACGATCGGCGGCGCCTTCACCTACGACAAGGCCGGCTTCCAGACGGGCAAGCGGCTCGATCTCCATTATCAGCATGCCCGTCGCCTGGGCGAGGGCACGCGCGCGCGGCTGCTGATCGACGTTCCGGTGAGCATCAACCATGCCGACGAGTTCGGCATCAACTATGTGCTTGCCGGCCACTCGCTCGGCACATTCTTTCAGGGCGGCCACACTGCGGTGTACGGCACCGTCAACGTCGGCGTCGAATTGCCGGTGACGCCCAACTGGCTGGTCACGCCGCGCGTGTCATACAGCAATACGCAGGCGGGGCAGTATTTCGCCTATGACGCGGAAGAGGCGACCGCCTCGGTGACGACGCGCTACAAGCTGCCGCAGGTCGGCCGCGGCGATCTCGTCTTCGGTGGCATGGCCGCCTATACGCACACCGTCGACACGTTCCTCGCCAAGCAGCCCTTTTTCGACAACACCGATTTCTGGACGCTGCGCGGCGGGCTGGCCTACCAGATGCCGCTCAAGGCGCGGATGTTCGGCCGCCAGACCTCGATCCGCGCGAGCTACGTCTTCACCTATCTGACGGGCGTTCCGTTCGAGGCCTATAAGCAGATCCACGAGCTCGGCATCAATGTCGGCGTGCGGACGCGTGAGGCCGAGCAGAAGAACGGCTTCGAGCAGATGCGTGTCGGCCTGCTCTACACGCACGGCAAGAACGAGTTCACCAGCAAGGCGGGCTTCGATGCGGTGACGCTGACGCTCGGCTACCGGTTCTAGGGGGAGATCGTCATGGGGGGACGGTTCGCTTTCATCGCGGCGCTGCTGCTGGCCGGCAGTGCCAGCGCGGCGCATGCGCAGATGCCGCCCGGGGCGAGCACCGCCGATTTCGATCCGGCGCACATGACCGGTGCCGAGCCGATCAGCCCGGCCGATTATGCCAAGCTGCCCAAGCTCGGCCATCATCGTGCCTGGCTCCCCAAGACGGTCGATCTCAGCACCGATTATCCCGAGCCCGGCACGCAGGGCGCGCAACCCAATTGCGTCGCCTGGGCGACCACCTATGCCGCGCGTTCCTATCTGCTGGGCAAGGATATCGGGCGGCGGCCGACCTTCGCGGAGTCGCTCAGCCCCGCCTATGTCTATAACCGGCTGCGCCCGCCGGGGACGGTATGCTGGGGCACGCTCAAGATGGTCGACGCGCTCGACATGCTCAAGACCGAAGGCACCGTGCCGCTCGGCGATTTCCCCGACGACATGCTCAAATGCAAGATCCCCGCCGCGCCCGAACTCAAGGTCAAGGCGGCGAACTATCGCATCGACGACTGGCGCGCGATCAATCGCGTCAGCCCCGACGACTGGCGCACCCCGCTCGTCCTCGATGATGTGAAGGGCGCGCTCTCGCGCGGCGTGCCCGTCGTGTTTGCAATGCCGACCGGGTTCGACTTTTCGAACTTCAAGGGCGGCACGGTCTATGACGTCCCCGCCGCGACCGGGCGCTTCTATCATGCGATGGCGGTGGTCGGCTATGACGAGGACAAGCAGGCGTTCCGGGTGATCAACAGCTGGGGCCCCCGCTGGGGCGACGGCGGCTATGCGTGGATCAGCTACGGCACCTTCCAGCGGCTGGCCGGCGAAGCCTATGCGCTCGAGGCGCCGGCCGCGCCGCCGACCGGCCCGGCGCCCAGCCCCAAGCAGCAGCTCGACACGCAGCTCGCCACCTTCCAGTGCGGCAGCGTCGCGCTCGGGCAGGATCGCGGGAAACCGGTAGTCACCGGGTTCGGCGGCGTGCAGTCGTCGCTCGATGCGTTGCGCAAGGCCGCGCTCGCGGCGGCGCCCGATACGGTCTGGCAGGTCGCCTATCATCCCTGGCCGCAATGCGAGGCCGAGACGACGCTCGCGCAGCCGTTGCGCGCGGGCGGCGTGACGCTTGCGGTCGAAAGCGACGCGGGGCAGCCGCGGGCCGGCGATCCGGTCGCGATGCACGCCGGCGACAAGTTCGGCGTCGCCGCGAGCACGACCCCCGACAAACCCTATCTCAGCATCGTCTATCTCCAGGCCGACGGCAGTGCGGTCGAGCTGTACCGTGGCGAGCCTGCGCCGGGTGCCGATGGCAAGCGCGCGGTGGTGCTGGGCACGGGCGGCCCCAAGGCGATGCGGTTCGAGGTCGCCTCGCCCTATGGTGACGAGATCTTGATCGCGCTGGCCTCCGCGCAGCCGCTGTTCGGTGTCGAGCTGCGGACCTATGCGACCGAGCGCCAATTCCTCACCGCGCTGCGTGCGCATCTGCTGGCGGCGCCGCGGGGCGGCGTTTCGGCGGCGGTGCTGCGGCTGAAGACGGCTGGATGAGATGGGCGCTGAGCGCGCCGGCCGTTCGGATCGGTGCGACGGCGATCGCGTTCCTGCTCGCCGTATATGGTTTCGGCGAGGCCTATCACATGCTGCGCGGCCAGAACGGCGCGCTGCAGACCAACGCGTTCAAGGCGCTGCAACTCGTCGTCGGGCAGTTTCCAGCCGATCTGCAGGATGCGCCATTGCCGCTCTCGCTGCAGATCGCGCGCTGGGCATTGCCGCTGCTGACCTTCTGGACGACGGTTTCACTGGGTTGGCGGGAGGTCCGCAATCCGATCCAGCTGCGCTGGATCGCGCGGCGCGGCGACCACCTCGTCATCTCGGGCGATGAACTGCTCGCCGGAGGCGTCGCGGCGTCCGAGCGCCATGCGGCGCGCCCCGCGATCCTGTGGGTCGATCATGATCAGGCGCCGTGGCTCGAGCGGCTCGCCGATGCCGGCGTGCCGCACGCACCGACCGAGGGCGAGGACTGCGGCACCGGCGCGCTGGGGCTCGATCGCGCGCGATCGGTGCTGCTGGTTGCGGACGATCCGACTCGCAACATGGCGCTTGCCGCCGCCGCGATCGCCACGGCCGCGGCGACCCGCCCGCCCGGCGACCCGCTGCCGGTGATCGCGCGGATCGACGACCTCGATCTGCGCCGCAGCGTCGAGGAGCGCCAGGCACAGGACGGCGACCGGCGCACCGCACGCCTGCGGATCATCTCGCTGCCCGACATCGCCGCGCGCGCCCTGTTCGTCGAGCAGCCGCTGGACCGTTTCCGCCATATCGGCGTCGATCGTCGGCTCGTGCTGATGCTGGGTTTCACGCCGGTGATCGAGCGCTACGCGCTGCGCCTGCTCGCCGGCAGTCACCACCGTCGGGGCGAGCGCCCGCGCTTCGTCGTGCTCGATCCCGACGCATCCGCCAGGCAGGCGATCTTCGCCGCACGCAGGCCCGGTGCGGACGCCCTCTCTCCGCTGGTCTTCGAGCGGGCGGCGATCGACCAGCCGGCCTTGCTGCCCCGGCTGCTCGACGATGCGATCGCACGCCACGGCGAGCCGGTCGCGATCGTGATCGATGCCGGCGACGAAGCCCGCTCGCTCGCGCTCGCCTATGCCGCCGACGGCTGGTTCGCCGTGGCCGATCGCCCGACGCCGCCGATCCACGCGCGGACCTCGCCCTGCGCCGAGCGACAGCTGGGCGGCGCGATCTTCCCGTTCGGCAGCGCCGCCGCGCTCGCCGATCCCGAACGGCTGCTCCAGGACCGCCACGATCTGCTCGCCCGGGCGATCCACGATCATTATTTCGAGGGCCGGCTCGACGATGGCGACGTCGTCGGGACACGCGCCTCGATGCAGGAATGGGATGATCTCGACGAAACGATCCGCGACGACAACCGCCTCGTCGCCGATTGCTACCGGCTCAAGCTGCGCGACATCGACGCGTCGCTCGGCCCGGCGAGCGATACCGGCTTCCGGCTCGACGAGACCGAGATCGAGGAACTCGCGCGCGCCGAACATGATCGCTGGATGGCGGCCAAGCTGATCGACGGCTGGGCGCATGGCGCGGTGCGCGACGACCGGCTCCGCCGGCATCCCGACATCATCCCCTATGACGATCTGAGCGAGCGGATCCGCGATCTCGATCGCGAGCAGATCCGCCTGATGACGCGGCTGCTCGTGACATCGGGACAGACGCCGCAGCGCATGCTGTCGGTCGGACTGCGCGCGGGCGCGGGCAGCGCGTCGCTTGGCGAGGCGTGCGCCACGCTCGCGACGCAATATCCCGACCGCGCGATCATGCTCGTCGGGGATCCCGGCAATGCGGCGGTCCGCGGCGCGCTGACGGCGGGAATGAGGGCGGGGGTCCCGATACGGCTGGTGCTGCGCGGCCATGACGACCGCAACGACGTGCTTCCGCTGCTCCGGCGCGCGGATGCGCGGTTCGCCTGCCCGGCCGGATGGAGCGCCGCGGATGCCGATGGCTGGCTTGGCGCGCACACCGATCTGGCGCTCGGCGTCGCGGCCGACGGACGCGTCTCGGCGCCGTGGCTGCGATGAACCCCGTCGTTCGCGGTTTGCGCGGGCTGGGTGTCGCGTCCTGGCTGGTGGCGCGATCGGGGTGCGGGATCGGCCCCGATCTGCTCGCGCGCGATGCCATCGTCACGCAGCGCATGGCCGACGCGCTGCTCACCTATTTGTGGGCGCCCTTGCCCGTGCTTGCCGCGCTCGCCTCGCTCGTCGGCATCGTCGCGGGGACGGCGGCGGCACGCCTGCTCGCACTCTATCATGTCGAGCTGGCGATCGAGCCCGGGTTGGCCGCAAGTCTCTGCCGCGATGTCGTGCCGCTCTTGGTCGGGCTGTTCGCCGCGGGTCGCGTCTCGGTGGATCTCGCGGCGCGGCTCGCCGGGGCGTCGCTGGCGCACGAGGTCGACGCGCTGGAGGTGCTCGGGCGCGATCCGGTCCGCCATTTCCTCTCGCCAGCGCTGCTGGGTGTGCTCGTCGCGGCGCCCGTCCACATGCTCGTCGCCGCCGCCTGCACGTTGGCGACAACCGGGCTGGCGATCGACCTGGCGCGCGAGACGCACTGGGCGACCTATCTGCATCTCGTCGTCAGCGACGGCACCGCGCGCGCGCTCGCCGGAGGCACCGCCAAGGGGGTGCTGTTCGCGGTGCTCGCCTTCGCGGTCGGTGCGGCGATCGGCGCGCGCGGCGTGCGCGATCCGGCGGACGTCGGCGCCCGGGCGACCGCGGCGTTCACCGCCGGTTTGCTGGCGATCTTCGCCGCCGACGCCGTGTGGACGGTGCTCGCATGAGCGACGCGGGCGGGTCGCCGCTCGTCTTCGACGGGGTCGCGCTCGTCATCGGCGGCGCGCGGCTGCTCGACTCGATCAGCTTCACGCTCGAGCCGCGCGAACGGGTCGCGATCACCGGTGAGAGCGGGCTTGGCAAGAGCCTGATCCTACGGCTCGCGGCGGGGCTGGTCAGCCCCAGCGCCGGATCCATCCGGCTGTTCGGGCAGGAGCTTGCGGCGCTCGATCCCGATGCGCGCCGGGTGATCCGCGCACGATGCGGGCTGGCACTGCAGGGCGGTTCCCTGCTTGCCGCGCTCAGCGTCGAGGATAATCTGCGGCTCGGCTTCGGGCAGGGCAGGGTTGCCGCGAGCGATCGCGTGCAGCGCCGCATCGACCGCATGCTGGTCGATTTCGATATCGGTCATCTGGCCAAGCGCACGGCCGGCGCGCTGTCGGCGAGCGAGCAGCGCCGCGTCGAGCTGGCGCGCGTGTTCGTGCGCGATCCCGAACTGGTGATGCTCGACGAACCGTTCGAGCGCAGTCACGCCGCCGCGGCCGCGCTCGAGCAGCGCATTCATCGCCAGACCGTACCACGCGGGCGTGCGTTGCTGCTCGCGACACAGGACGAGGCGCTGGCGGCGCGACTGGCCGACCGCTGCTTCGCGCTGCACCGGGGCCGGCTGGTTCAGCAGCCCAGCGTCGAGAGCCGTCCGCTCGCCATGTCCTGAGCGAAGGCGATCGTCGCCGCGCCGATCGCCGCTTCGAAGGCGCGTGCACGCGCGGTGCCCGACGCGCCGTCGATCGGAGCGCTCGCGCAGTAGCCGCCGGTCAGCAGGTTGGTGCCGCTCACGCTCACCGCGAATGCGACGGTGGCGCGCGCCGCGCCACCCGCTCCGGTCTCCTCGAAGCGATCGAGCTCGACGACGACGCGGCGCGCAGACGGCTGGCCGAGTTCGGGGCCGGTGACGGTCGCGAAGCGGCTGCGCAACGCGCCGACGAGTGCATGCTCGACGACGCGCGTCGGCGGCTCCTCCCAGAACAGCGTCTTCGCCTGGCGGATCTCGGCCGGGGCCGAGGCGTCCACATAATCGTAGCGCAGCGCGCCTGCGAGCCCGCGTGCCTGCACCGGCGCGACCGCGAGCGCCGCCGGCAGAAGCGAAGGCAGCGGCGGCGGCGCGGCGGGCACAAGCCTCAGCGTTATTGGTTGTTCGGCCGGCTTGACCGCCGCGCAGCCGCCGAGGAGCAGCATCGCTGCGACGAGGATCGATCGAACCGTCAAGGCTTGGCTCCCGGCGCGGGTGGGTCGACGAACTTGCTGCCGTGAAGCGCGTAGCTCGGGTCCGCCGCCATTCGTTCGGTAAGCCTCCCCATGCTGTCGCTGGCGCGGGAGAGATTGGCGCTCGTGGTGGCGAGCGAGGTCGAGATGGTCTCGAGCAGCGTGCGCGTCTCGGCGGTGGTCGTGCGGCCTTCGGCAAGCAGGCCGGTCACATTGGCCTGGTTCTGCGCGACCATTGCCTGGACCTCGCGCATCGTCGCGTTGAGACTGGCGACGTCGAAATTGCCGGCCTGTCCGCTGGCACGCCGGACGTTCGAGAGGGTGAGCGCGATATCGCCATGACCCGGCAGCAAGCCCGCGTCGAGCCGTTCCGAAATGCCGCGTAGCGCGGCGACCGTCGCCATCGAATCGCGTGCCATGGCGAGCGTTCCGCCGCCCGATCCGCCGGCGGTCATCATTCCGGCGAGCTGCGTCGCCATCTGGTTTGCGGTACGCGCGACCGCGGCCGCCTCGCCGACCGCGGCGGCGGCTGCCGCGAACAGATCCGGGCCGCGCCGGCAGCCCTCGATCGCGGGTACGCCGCGGCGGGGCGCAAGCGGGTCGCAGCTCGCGGCGACGCGGGCGGCAGGGCAGGCGCGCGCGTCGGTCTCGAGCGCGACGAGTTCGACGCGGGGTGGCGCGAGCGGATTGGTCGCGGTGATCCGTGCAAACGAGCAGGCCGAGGGCCGCCAGTCGCGCCGCACCGCCAGACCGACATCGAACAGGCGCGTCGCGGGATCGAGCGTC
The DNA here is from genome assembly GCA_903871605.1 of uncultured Sphingomonadaceae bacterium. Lineage (GTDB taxonomy): Bacteria > Pseudomonadota > Alphaproteobacteria > Sphingomonadales > Sphingomonadaceae > Solisphingomonas. The sequence continues at coordinate 106,370 of CAIQHF010000029.1, read as the reverse complement.
ACCGATCGCACCGCGCCGATCTCCGCCCCGCGGAAATAGACCGCGACGCCCGGCGCGACCGACTCGACATCGTCGAAACGCGTGGCGAGGAGCGTCTGCCGGAAAAGCGGATCGGGCACGAATGCGAGCAGGAGGATGATCACCAGCGCCGTGATGGCCGTGGCGATTCCCCAATGCAGCTGCCGGTCCGCCGTCGGCGCCATTCGCTATCCCCCCCAGGACGCAAGGTGCCGCGAAGCAAGCGGAAGTCAAGGCCGACGGCATCGCGGCGTGATCGGGCGCGCGCGCCGACGCGTCGATCGCCCGTCCCACGTCGCACCGCGCCGAAAAAACCCCGCCGGAGCAAGCTCACGGCGGGGCCAAGGTTCGGGGTGCGTCGGAAGGGGGGGATGCCGACGCAGCGTCTGGTTAGGCCTCGGCAGATGGCGGGGACATGAACGGCTGTTGCCTGACGCTGCGCGCTAGCCCTCCTCGATTGCGGACAGGTTCCAGATGCCGCTGTGGTCGCGCACGAAGGTGCAGAGCTCGGCCGTCTCCGCCGGTGTCGCCGCCGAGCCGCGCACGATCGTCGCGTAATCGGCCGCGGCCTCGCGCCGTGCCTCGGCAACCTCGGCGTCGAGCAGGCGCGTTGCCGCGACGTCGTTGCGCAGTCCCTTCGTCGCGTTCTGGCCGAGTGCCTCGGGCAGATGCGACATGATCTCGGGCATCGTCAGCCCGCGGAGCCGCGCATAATCCTCGCGCCCGAACGCGTCCTGCACCTCGACCAGCAGGCGTTCGAACGCGTGCCGCGTGGCGTGGCGCGGTCCAGCAGGGTGGCGCATGCGGTGGGGTGGGCGGTAACGGCGCGCGCGATGTGGGTCCGCTCCGCGCGCCGCGATCAGCGCGTGATGAAGCTGACCGACAGCGGCTGCGACGCCATGGCGCGCTGCTGCGCGACCAGGTCGGCCGTCGCGCTCTGCTCGTCGCCCAGCGATTGCGGATCGGTGTCGTGCTGGTCGGCGGGCACGATGCCGAGCTTGAAGTGCAGCCATTGTGCGGTCGACGTCATCGCGTAGGTTCCCGGCGGCCGATCGTGGCCCTCGCTTGGTTAACGGCGCGGCGCGCCCGGGCTTTAGCGGATGATCGAATTTGAACCCGCGATACGGGTGGGACGCGGATGATCGGCGCTCCGCACCCGCCGACGTCGATCGAATTCGCCACTATTCGGCAAGGCGCGCCGATCATCGGCCCTGCGCGAGGCGCCGGCGCTCTGAACATCGGCGAAACCGCCCAAAACCCGCCGCGTCAGGGACTTGGCACGGTGCATGCAGAGCATCCAATATCGACGAGGATGATCCCCGCCGAGCCACATTGCCGAGGGAGAACCACCATGATCCGTTCCATCACCTGTGCCGCCGCCGCCATCCTGCTCACCACGGGCGCCGTCGCCGCGATGGCCGAAAATTTCGACCAGCCCAAGGTCACCATCGACCACAAGACCGGCGCCTATTGCGTCAGCAGCGGCGTCTTCACCGGCTCGCGCATCCCCCAGCGCGAATGCCGCAGCGTCGGCGACTGGGCGAAAGACGGCGTGACCTTCTCGCGCCGCTGAGCCGATCCGCCGATACGCCCCACGAGCGGTGCCGACGCCGTCGGCGCCGCTCTGCTGGTGTCCGCGCTTCAGGAACGGGGGTGCCGGGCGATCGCCCGCCCGGCCGATTCCGATCTGGAATTCCGCCGCCCGCTCTTCTATAGGGCGCGGCAGCGCCGCCGGTCAGCAGCTCATGCTCTGTCGGATGGCCTGCGGGCGTGGTGAAATTGGTAGACGCGCGGGACTCAAAATCCCGTTCCGCAAGGAGTGTCGGTTCGAGCCCGACCGCCCGCACCACTATGGCACAGCGCGACGGATCGTCTCGCCCTGCGAGGCCGGCTAGCTGCCGCGCGCGGCGGTGTCGAGCGCCGTGGCACAGCCTGCCTGCTGGCGGATGGCGTCGTCGAGGAGCCGGGCGACCGCTTGCCCGGTGGCGAGCGTCGGCATGTCCAAATCCGCCAGTTCGGCGCGCTGGACGGCTTCCTGCCGGTCGACCGAGAAATAGCAGGCATCGAGCATCGTCCCCGTGCCGATCGCGGCGACGATCTCGGCGCGCGAGCTCGAGCATAGGTTGCGCGCTGCAATCGCCGCATTGTCGGCACCGGCGCGATCCTGCCGACGCAGATAGGGCGTGAGCGCGCCCGAGGCGTCGGTGCACGCCGCGACCGCGCGCGACACCGCGGCGAGTTGGTCCTTGCGCAACGGCAGCGCGTGCCGGCCGCATCCGCTCAGCGCGACACACAGGATCAGGACGGCGCTGCGCATCGCGCCTTGTCACGAGTGCGATCGCTTATGTCCAGTCGGGACCCCGGCCGATCGTCGCGGCGCGTCAGATCCGAAGCCGGCATGATCGCCGCTTTGTCGCTGCCGGTTCGTGCAGCCGCAGATATTGCGCTCGGCATCGGTTGCCGATAGGCCCGCGCATCATCTCAAGGCGATGCCGTCTCGCACTGGACGACGCGGCGCCGACCCCGGTCGTCGAGGCGTCGAGCCGATAGCGAAAAGACGATGTCCGCGATCGCACGGCGCCTGTCGCCGGCGCGGGCCACGCGACGTCGCTCGGAACCCTCCCGGCCGGCTTCAGTTGAGGGGTCGCCAACGGCTTGCCAAGCCTGGATCGAAAGGCTGACGATTTTGAAGACGAGTAGCGGCGGCATGCACGAAGGCAGCGCGGATTCGCAGCGGATCGCGGCCGAGGTTCTCGGCCTGGATAGCGGCACCGATCCGTTCGTCGCTGCGGTGCGCGCGACCCGCATGCCGATGATCATCACCAATCCTCGGCTGCACGACAATCCCGTCGTGTTTGCCAATGATTCCTTCTGTAAGCTCACCGGCTATCCGCGCGAGGAGATACTCGGGCGCAATTGCCGCTTTCTCCAGGGGCGCGAGACCGATCGCGCCGCGGTCCGCCGGATCCGCGAGGCGATCGACGGCGTGCGCCCGATCGAGATCGATATCCGCAATCATCGCAAGGACGGCGAAGCGTTCTGGAACCGCCTGCTGCTCGCGCCGGTGTTCGACGATGAAGGATCGCTGGCCTATTTCTTCGCCAGCCAGGTCGACGTGACGATCGAGCGCGAGCGGCTCGAAGGTCTCGAAAGCTCGAATGCGGCGCTGATGGCGGAGGTAACCAACCGCCTCCACCGCCAGCGAGAGCAGGAACGCGAGCTCGATTTCGCGCTGAGAGCGGGCAATTTCGGGACGTGGAGCATCAATCTTCAAACCGAGGAGTTGACCGCCTCCGATGCCTGCAAGGCGCTGTTCGGGATCAGCCCGGATCGCTCCTTCACCTACCAGGACCGGGTCGATGCGATCCATCCCGACGACCGCGTGGAAAATCTCGCCGCGATCGAACGCAGCCGGACCGAAGGCAGCGACTATGATCAGACCTATCGCATCCTGATGCCGTCGGGCGCGATCCGCTGGCTCACCTCCCGCGGGCAGCCGTTCCTCGACGTCGATGGCAAGCCGCTTCGCCTGGCCGGGGTGTCGTCGGACGTCACCGACTCGCGCCGCGCCGAACGCATGCGGTCGGCGCTGGTCGAGCTCAGCGACGTGTTCAGGGAGGTCGAGAACCCCGCCGATATCTCGTTCGCCGCGGCGGCGGTGATCGGCAGGGCGCTCGAGGTGAGCCGCGCCGGCTACGGTCTGATCGACCCGGTGCGCGAAACGATCACGATCGAACGCGACTGGAACGCGCCCGGCATCGCGTCGCTCGCCGGGACGCTGCAGTTCCGCGACTATGGGAGCTATATCGAGGACCTCAAGCGCGGCGACGATGTCATCATCGCCGATGCGCGCACCGATCCGCGAACCTCCGCGGGCGCGGACGCACTCAAGGCGATCAGCGCCGAGGCCGTCGTCAACATGCCGCTCACCGAGCATGGCGGGCTGGTCGCGCTGCTCTATCTCAACCACGCCACCGCCCGGCCATGGCTCGACGACGAGATGGCGTTCGTTCGCGAGGTGGCGGAGCGAACCCGCGTCGCGACCGAGCGGCGACGTGCGGAAATCGAGCTGGCGGAGCTTGCCGCCTCGCTTGAGCAACAGGTCGAGGATCGCACCAAGGCGCTGCTCGCCGCCGAGGAGGCGCTGCGCCAGTCGCAAAAGATGGAGGCGGTCGGCCAACTCACCGGCGGCCTCGCGCATGATTTCAACAATCTGCTGACCGGCATCACCGGGAGCCTCGAGATGCTGCAGGTGCGGCTCGCTCAGGGGCGGGTCGCCGACGTCGACCGCTATGTCAACGCAGCGCAGGGCGCCGCGCGCCGCGCCGCCGCGCTGACGCACCGGCTGCTCGCCTTCTCGCGCCGGCAGACTCTGGCCCCCAAGGTCACCGACGTGAAGGATCTGGTCAACGGCATGGTCGATCTGATCCAGCGGACGGTGGGGCCGGGGATCGAGCTCGAAACGGTCAACGCCGCGGGTTTGTGGCCGGTGCTCGTCGATCCGAGCCAGCTCGAAAACGCGCTGCTCAACCTTTGCATCAACGCGCGCGATGCGATGCCAGATGGCGGCAAGCTGACGATCGAGACCGGCAACCGCTGGCTCGACAAGCGCTCGGCGGCCGAGCGCGACATGGAGCCCGGCCAGTATGTTTCGCTGTGCGTCTCGGATTCGGGCACGGGGATGACGCCCGAGACAATCTCCAAGGCGTTCGATCCCTTCTTCACCACCAAGCCGATCGGCATGGGTACGGGGCTGGGCCTGTCGATGATCTATGGCTTCACGCGCCAATCGGGCGGCCAGACGCGGATCTATTCCGAGGTTGGCCACGGCGCGATGGTCTGCATGTATCTTCCGCGTCATTTCGGCGAGACCGAGATCGAGGCGGAGCCCGATCTGTCGCGCGCGCCGCATGCGCGCGATGGCGAGACGGTGCTTGTGATCGACGACGAACCGACGGTCCGCATGCTCGTCGTCGATATTCTGGAGGGCCTGGGATATAATGCGCTCGAAGCGCCGGACGGGCCGACGGGGCTCAAGATCCTCAATTCGAACGCGCGCGTCGATCTGCTGATCACCGATGTCGGCCTGCCCGGCGGGATGAACGGGCGGCAGGTGGCCGATGCCGCGCGGATCGCGCGTCCGGACCTCAAAATCCTGTTCATCACCGGCTATGCCGAGAATGCGGTGCTCAGCCATGGCCATCTCGATCGCGGCATGCATGTGCTAACCAAGCCGTTCAGCATGGATGCGATGGGCAAGCGGATATCCGAACTGCTGATGTGAGACGGTAAGGGGCGCTGCGCAGCGTGACCCGGCCCCCGAGTCGCTCGTGGGTGCCGATGCCGCGCGCGACGTAGCGCCGATCAATCGCGCGTCGCGAACGCCCGCTCGCCGCCGCCCTGTTGCCGCAGCGTCGCCACAGTTGGTTCATCGGGCTGACAGGAACCGTGCCCTTGCGGCAACAGATCCGCTCAGCATGCATATCTGACCGCTCGTTCAGGGAACGATCCGCCTCGCCGGGGCATATCTCGCCGCGTCGTCGCTTCGGCGAGACCGAATGTACCAGTTGCTTACGAGGTTTTTTGATTATGAAGACGATCCTGCTCGCCACCGGCGTGCTGCTTGCCGTGTCCGCCGCTCCCGCCTTCGCGCAGGACGCCGATACTGCGGCGCCGGCGATGTCCGCCCCGTCCGACGGCCCGACCTTCACCGGCCCGCGCGCCGAAGTCTTCGGCGGCTGGGATCGCGTCGGCACGCGCGCGCGCTTCGACGACGGCACGACCCGCGACACCAGCCACAGCCACAAATCGGCTTGGACCGGCGGCGCCCTGCTCGGCTACGACGTACCGCTCGGCGACAAGCTGACCGTCGGCGTGCTCGGCAGCTATGCGATCTCGACCGCGAAGACGTGCAGCTATTCGAACAATGACGGTTCGTTCGGCGGTTGCCTCAAGTCGGGTCGCGAGATCGAGGGCGGTGCGCGCATTGGCTACAAGGTTACGCCGCGCACGCTGGTCTATGGCAAGCTCGCTTATGTGAACGGTCAGATCCGCAGCCAGTTCGGCAACGGCGTCGACTATGTCGGCGGCCATGCCGATCGCGACGGCGGCCGTGCCGGCGTTGGCGCCGAGTTCGCGCTGACCAACCATGCCTACGTCAAGGCCGAGTATGACTATACGCGCTTCAAGTCGTTCCACGCCGACGATCTCGGCGTCGCCGACACGAGCCTGCGCTATGATCGCAATCAGGTGCTCGCCGGCTTCGGCATTCACTTCTAAGCGATATCGCTGAGACGGGCGAAGCGCCCCGCCGGCCTTGGGCCGGCGGGGCGCTTTCCTGTTTCAGGGCCTTCTTGTTCCAGGGCTTTCCTCTTTCGGGATTTTGCCGCTTTACGGATGCGGCGGCGAGCACGCGCCGACGCGCCGGCCGCTGTCGCGCCCCCGGAAGGTCAGACTGAGTTTTCCCGACTGCCCCGATCCGGTGAAGTCGAAGTCGTAGCCGGCCGGTGTATAATGGCCGCTACCCGTCACCTGCATCGTCTGGCCGCGCCCGTCCGAGCAGTCGCCCGCCGCGTCGATCTTGCCGTCGGCCATCGCGAATCGCCCGAAATGGCAGCTGCCCTCGGCGCCGGCGAGGAAGATGGCGCGCGCGTCGGCGAGGTCGGCGGCGGTGTAGCAGTCGCGCCGTGGTTGCGGTGATGGCAGCGTGCCCTGCATGCGCTGGGCGGCATCCTCTGATCCGTTGACGCTGTCGAGCGCATAGACCAGCGTCTCTTCCCACAGGCCGGGTGCGAGCGGTGGCGCGGGGGCGGCGGCCAGCAGGAAGGGGAGCGCGGCGAGGAAGCGGGGAATATGCATCGCCTGCTTATAGCGCCGCTTTGCTGAATGCCGACAGGCACGTTGCGGCGTTCGCCTTTCGTCCCCATAGTCGGTCCATGGCCATCCAGATCCGCACCAGCCTCGCCGAGCCCGAGGCGCAGCCGATGTTCATGCCGCACCGCCCCGCGCGCCCCGAGAAATCGGAAGGTGGCAAGGCGTTCCGCATCGTCTCCGACTATGCGCCCGCCGGCGACCAGCCGAGTGCGATCGCCGATCTGGTCGGCGCGGCCAGGGACGGGGACAAGACGCAGGTGCTGCTCGGCGTCACCGGATCGGGCAAGACCTTCACCATGGCCAAGGTCGTCGAGCAGCTCCAGCGCCCGGCGCTGGTGCTTGCGCCCAACAAGATCCTCGCCGCCCAGCTCTACGGCGAATTCAAGCAATTCTTCCCCGACAATGCGGTCGAGTTCTTCGTTTCCTATTACGACTATTACCAGCCCGAGGCCTATGTGCCGCGCTCGGATACGTACATCGAGAAGGAAAGCTCGGTGAACGAAGCGATCGACCGGATGCGCCACTCCGCGACCCGCTCGCTGCTCGAGCGCGACGACGTGCTGATCGTCGCGTCGGTGTCCTGCCTCTACGGCATCGGCTCGGTCGAGACATATTCGGCGATGACCTTCCAGCTCAAGAGGGGCGAGACGGTCGACCAGCGCGAGATCGTGCGCAAGTTGGTCGCGCTCCAGTACAAGCGCAACGACGCCGCCTTCCAGCGCGGCAATTTCCGCGTGCGCGGCGACAATCTCGAGCTCTTCCCCTCGCACTATGAGGATACCGCCTGGCGGATCACCTTCTTCGGCGATGAGATCGAGAGCATCACCGAATTCGATCCGCTCACCGGCAAGAAGGTGGCCAATCTCGATTACGTCAAGATCTACGCCAATTCGCATTATGTAACCCCGGGCCCGACGCTCAAGCAGGCGACCGAGGCGATCAAGCATGAGCTTTCCGAGCGGCTCAAGGAATTGGTCGGCGAGGGCAAGCTCTTGGAAGCCCAGCGGCTCGAGCAGCGCGTCCAGTTCGATCTGGAAATGATCGCCGCGACCGGCGCCTGCGCAGGGATCGAGAATTACAGCCGCTTCCTCACCGGCCGGCTGCCCGGCGAGCCGCCCCCCACCTTGTTCGAATATCTTCCTGAAAATGCGCTGCTGTTCGTCGACGAGAGTCACCAGACGATCGGCCAGATCAACGGCATGTCGCGCGGCGATCATCGGCGCAAGATCACGCTCGCCGAGTATGGCTTCCGGCTGCCGTCGTGCATCGACAATCGCCCCTTACGCTTCAACGAATGGGACGCGATGCGCCCGCAGACGGTGTGCGTCTCGGCGACGCCGGGGCCTTGGGAGATGGAGCAGGCGGGCGGCGTATTCGCCGAGCAGGTGATCCGCCCCACCGGGCTCATCGATCCGCCCGTCGAGATCCGTCCGGTCGAGCATCAGGTCGACGATCTGGTGCAGGAGTGCCGCGACACCGCCGCCAAGGGCTATCGCAGTCTCGTCACGACGCTCACCAAGCGCATGGCCGAGGACCTGACCGAATATCTGCACGAGGCCGGGCTCAAGGTCCGCTACATGCATTCGGATGTCGAGACGCTCGAGCGCATCGAACTGATCCGCGATCTTCGGCTGGGTGTCTATGACGTGCTGGTCGGCATCAACCTGCTGCGCGAGGGGCTCGACATCCCCGAATGCGGGCTGGTCGCGATCCTCGATGCCGACAAGGAAGGTTTTCTCCGCTCCGAGACCTCGCTGATCCAGACGATCGGGCGCGCGGCGCGCAACGTCGACGGCAAGGTGATCCTCTACGCCGACCGCATCACCGGATCGATGGAACGCGCGATGGCCGAGACCGACCGCCGCCGCGAGAAGCAGACCGCCTATAATCTTGAGCACGGCATCACGCCCGCGACGATCAAGCGCGACATCACCGACATCGTCGGCCATCTAGCCAGCCGCGACCAGGTTACCGTCGACACTGGGATCGAGGAACGGCCGCACATGGTCGGTCACAATCTGCGCGCCTATATCGAGGATCTCGAAAAGCAGATGCGCAAGGCGGCCTCCAACCTCGAATTCGAGGAGGCGGGCCGGCTACGCGACGAGATCCGCAAGCTCGAGCAGGAGGAACTCGGGCTGCCGGTTGCCGAGCACCGCGCGCCGGTGCGCGGCAACTCGACGCTGGGCAAGCCGGGGACCAGGCAGACGCGCTACGGCAAGGCGAAGGCCGCGCGTGCGCAGAAGCGGGGGGGCTAGGGGGCGGGGGCCGCGAGTCTCGATCGCGCGAAACCAACGCGATGGTGCCGCGGCAAGCCGGGCTGAGCCGATCCCATGTTCGCCGCGGCTTGCGGCCCGGGCGATCCCCCGCCATGGATCGTCTATGACGAGGCGGCCGACACCGAACATCATCCGCAGGGGCGTCGCGATGCTGGCGACGACCGCGACGCTCGCCTCGTGCGTCGCGCCGCCCCGACCGGCCCCCGCCCCGGCGCCCCCTCCGCCGACGCGTCTCGCGCCCGCATTGCCCGCCGCGGCGCCGCAATCGGATTGGCGCGACATTCCGCTGACGCCGGGCACATGGTCCTGGCGTGGGGGCGCGGGGCGGTCGTCGATCGCCCAATATGGCATGCCCGGCCAGCCCGCGATCTTCGCGCTGCGCTGCGACGCGCAGACGCGTTCGGTGATCTTCTCGCGCGGTGTCGGCGTCGCCGCCGCCGCGACCGCCATGGGCTTCACGACGTCCTTCGGCCCGTTCAGCCTGCCGGCAAGCTATGGTGGCGGCGAGCCACCCGCGATCGTCGCGGCGATCAGTGCGCGCGATCCGCATCTCGACCAGCTTGCGTTCAGCCGCGGCCGTTTCCTCGTTGACATTGCAGGCGAGCCGCGGCTGGTGCTGCCCGCCTGGCCCGAGCCGGCGCGCGTGATCGAGGATTGTCGTCTTTAGGGCACCGAGCGCCTGCCCGGGCGTTTTCTCTGCAGAGAGGAGCGCTGAAATGGTCCGCAAACTCGAAGACGGTCACTATGTGCTCGGTCGCGATCCTGCGGTCGCGCCGGTGAACCGAATCCGCCCGATCGATATCGAGACGGAAAAGCGCCACGACGCCAACAAGAAGGCGCTGTTTCGAAAAGCCTGATCGGAGAATGGCGATGATCCGCAAACTCAGATCGGGCGCGTATCGCATCCATGCGCGAAGGACCGATCCCGAAACCGGCAAACGCTGCAATCCCGGCACGTTCGACATCAAGCAGGCGGCGCAGACACACGAACGCCAGATCGCCTATTTCAAGGCGCATTGACGATGACGACGGAGAAATGGTCGCAGCAGGTCACCGCGCATAGCGACGCGCTCGATCTCGAGCCGGACGTGTTCACGCTCGATGACCCCGCCCGCATCGCTGCGTCGCTCAAGCGCTCGGCGGAGCAAAGCCGGAGGCGCAAGGGGACGCCTTTCCAGTCCGCGATGTCGATGCTGACCTTCTACATCAATCGCGCCGGCAAGGACCTTCCCGCCGAACGCAAGGCGACGCTGGAGGTCGCGAAGGACGAGCTGCGCAAGGCGTCCGGCAGGGCGTGATCGCCGCTCAAGAAACCGCTTGCATCGCCGCCGCCGATGATTCAGATTCGCCGTGTCCTATCAACGAGCGAAAGGAGGTGACCGATGTCTCATGGTTCAGCTAAGGGGTCGGTTTTGTCCGTTCGGGAGATGTCGCGCTAAGCCTGCGGGCTGCTAGCCGCGACCAGGGTCTTCCGGGCTGGACCATCCGGCCGCTGACCATGCGAGACCGCCGGGGCGCACGCCGTCCCGGCGGTCTTTCTCTGTCTGGCGTCCGATGCGGGCTTCGCCTCAGTTGCCCAGCGTCGCGTCGAGCGTGATCTCCGCCTTGAGCAGCTTCGAAATCGGGCAGCCCGCCTTGGCCGCTGCGGTGATCTGGTCGAATTCCGCCTGCGCGATGCCGGGAATCTTCGCGGTCAGCGTCAGCGCGGATTTGGTCACCGTGAAGCCCTCGCCATCCTTGTCGAGCGTCACCGCCGCCTTGGTGTCGAGCGTGCCGTCGGTATAGCCGGCGCCGGCGAGCGCGAAGCTCAGCGCCATCGTGAAACAGGAGGCGTGTGCGGCCGCGACGAGCTCTTCGGGGTTGGTGCCCGGCTCATTCTCGAAGCGCGTGTTGAAGTCGTAACGTGCGTCGGAGAGCACGCCCGACTGCGTAGAGACGCGGCCTTTGCCGGCCTTGCCGAGGCCTTCATAATGCGCGGTGCCGGTACGGATCATGGTCGTCTCCTTGGGATGAGCGCCGTCGTGCGGTGCAGGGAACTGCGCTCCAACGTGTCGTGCGGCAGATGGTTCGGGGGTCCGTCCCGCCGATCGGTGCGTTGACCGCGCTGAACCTTATAGTGCCACAGCAAGGAGAGACGCCATGGCCGATGAGAAGGCCAAGCCGCGGTTGAACGCAATCGGCGGACCCGCGCCCGACCGCGCGCAGCCGGTCGCGCCCTATGTCGCGGACAAGCCGATCGGGGAGCGTCAGGATGGCGCCGGCGCCGGTCCACCGCGTAGTGACCGCGACGACGCGCTGCCCCCGGGCGGGACCGCGCGTGGGCGTAGCGCAGGCGCGTCGCAAGGCGATCCCGAGGAGCCCGAGGCTGCGCATCGTGGAAAGCCCGCCGGCCTGACGACGGGCGCTGCGACCGGTTCGGGATCGGGCGCAGGCGGTGGCGGCACTGGGCAGATCGAGGAGCCCGATCCGGACAGCAAGGGCGGCGGCGGCCGCGAAAAGGGATTTGCGCAGCGACGGATCTAGCGTCCGCACCCGCCTGCCGAAGGGCATGGGCCGTCGGCCCGATGCCGTCGGTGGCGACATGCTGGCTTGAGCGCTCCGCATCGCGCGGCCTATAGAGACGAGCCGAGACGGGGCTGTCGCGACAAGTCCGTCGGCGAAGAGGAGAGCAGGTTGAGCGGCGACATCGAAACCGGGCCGCGACGGCCGACCGAGGCCGGTGTCGCTGCGCGCCTCGCCGAGGCCGGGATCTCCGCACCGGTGGAATGCATCCCCGGCATCGTCGCCAATCTGATCGTCCTGCAGGATCATGTCGCGGTGCTCAGGACGTTCCCGCTCGACGATCATAGCCGCTCCGCATTGGAATTCCGGGTGTGACCGCGCTTCACCGCGATACCGCCGCCGCGCTTGCCGCGCAGGTCCGCGCCGGCGCGCTCAGCGCGCGTGCGGTCTGCGAGAGTGCGCTTGCGCACATCGAGCGATTGGGGCGCGATCGAAGCGGTTTCACGCACGTCCTGCGCAGCCGCGCGCTGCTGCGCGCCGAGGCGATCGACAAGATCGTCGCCGCCGGGCTCGATCCCGGGCCGCTCGCCGGTGTCCCGTTCGGCGTAGCGGACATGTTCGATGTCTCGGGGCAGGTGACGACGGCCGGCTCGCTGATCCGGGCCAGCGGCCCGTTTGCGCACGGCGACGCCAAGGCGGTCCAGCTGCTCGAGGCGGCAGGCGCGGTGCTCGTCGGCACGCAGAACATGGACGAGTTCGGCTACGGCTTCGTCACCGTCAACGCGCACTACGGCACGACGCGCAACCCGCACGACCCCGATCGCCTCGCCGGTGGTGCCGCGGGCGGATCGGCAGCGGCGGTCGCGGCGGGTTGCGTACCGGTCTCGCTTGCCTTCGACACCAACGGCTCGCTGCGTGTCCCCGCCGCGCTGTGCGGCGTGATCGGGCTCAAGCCGACCTATGGCGATCTACCGCGCGAGGGTTGCCTGCCGTTTGTCCACAGCCTCGACGTCGTCGGCGCGCTGGCGCGCGATCTGGGCGATCTCGTGCTCGTCCGCGCCATATTGCGCCAGGGTGCGCCCGAGCGCGCCGAACTGCCACGCGGCGAGCTGCGCTTCGGGCGGATGCTGGGCTGGTTCGATCGCAATATCACCGATGCAATGCGCGCGGCGCTGGCGCCGCTGTGGCGCGAGCAGGTCCGTGTCGGGCGCGAGCTGCAATATGCCGAGCTGGCGCGGGCGGCCGCGTCGGTGATCATCGCCGCCGAGGGTGCCAATTTCCACCGCGCGCGGCTCGAGCAGGATGCGATGGCGTTCGATCCCGCGACGCGTGACCGGCTGCTCGCCGGGCTGCTGCTGCCTGCCGACGACTATCTGCGCGCGCAACGCTTCCGCCAGTGGATCGCGGCGCGGTCGCGCGCGCAGTTCGAGCTGAGCGACGTGCTCGTCTCGCCCGCCGTTCCCGGCGTCGCGCCGACGGTCGTTGATCCGACGATGATGTTCGACGGCGCACCTGTACGCGCGCGCAGCCATCTTGGCATCTATACGCAGCCGATCAGCCTGATGGGGCTTCCCGCGCTGGTGCTGCCGCTTGCACATGACGGGCTGCTGCCATTGGGTATTCAGCTGATTGCCGCGCCCGGTGCCGAGACGACGCTGTTCGCGGCGGCGCGTCACCTCATCGCAGAAGGATTGGTCGCGGTGCCGGCGGTGACGGACTAGGGCGTAATCCCACTCTCCGTTCGTCCTGAGCGAAGTCGCAGGAGGTGCCGCAAACGCAGCGTTCGCAATATGCACGTCGACTTCGCTCAGTGCGAACGGTGAGGAGAATCAGAACGCGCGCAGATTGTCCCGCAGCAGCTGGTGGCTATATTCCTTCCGCACCAGCCCGCGGCGTTGCAGCGCGGGGACGAGCCCGTCGCAGACTTCGGCGATCGTGCGGCGATTGACCGCTTGGCCGGGCGTCGTGATCAGGAAGCCGTCGCCGCCGACCGCATCCATCGCTTCGCCCATCTTGTCGGCGACCTGATCGGGCGTGCCGATCAGCTCGATCGAGGCGGCAAGCCCGCCCGATGCCTCGGTGACCAGCTCGCGCAGCGTCTTGCCGCTGCCATGCTGCTGGAAGGCGTCGAGCGAGCCTTGCTCGCCATTGGTGACGAGACGGCCGGGCAACGGCTTGTCGAGCGCATAAGCCGAAAAGTCGAGATCGGTGATCCCCGCGATGAACGCGAGCGACTGTTCGAGGAAATGCGGATCAGCGACCATGCGATCGTAGCGGTCGCGCGCCTCCGCCTCGGTGTCGCCGAGCACGGGCGCGATCATGAAGAGTATCTTGATGTCGTCGGGATCGCGGCCGTGGCTGGCGGCGCGGGCGCGGATGTCGTCGCGATATTCCTTCATGCCCTCGATGCCGTCAGCGGCGGCGACGATCGAATCGGCATAGCGCGCGGCGAAGTCGCGGCCCTTGGGCGAGCCGCCGGCCTGCACCAGCGTCGGCACGACCTGCGGCGAGGGCGCGCTGTTGAGCGGGCCCTTACACGAGAAGAAGCGCCCCTCGAAGTCGATGCTGCGCACCTTGGTGAAGTCGGCATAGGTTGCGGTGTCGCGGTCGACGACGATCGCGTCGGGCTCCCACGAGCGCCAGAGCCGCGTCACGACATCCATATATTCGTGCGCCATGTCGTAGCGCAGCTCGCGCGGCGGCAGCTCGGCGAGCCCGAAATTCTGCGCCGCGCCATTCTCCGCGCTGGTGACGATGTTCCAGCCGAAGCGCCCGCCGGCGATGCTGTCGATCGTCGAGGCGAGCCGCGCCAGCATGAACGGCGGATAGGCCATCGTCGACAGCGTCGCGACGATGCCCAGCTTCGAGGTCGCGCCCGCGATCAGCGCGGCGAGCGGGGCGGGGTCGTTCTTGGGGACCATTCCCATCGCATGTTTGAGATAGACCTCGCTGGTACCGCCATAGGTCTCGGGCACCAGCAGCTTGTCCTCGAGCAGCAGGTAATCGAAGCAGGCGCGTTCGAGCGCCTGCGCCATCTCGACGAAGAAGCGCCCGTCCCATGGGCGGCCGCCGTTGGCGAAGGGACCGTTCCACGGATCGGGGGTGAAGTTGGTGAACCAGCCGAGGTGAAATTTCTTGGTCATGGCCGGGGCCTCGCTGCGCTGAGGGTGTCGAGCGCCGCGATCACGGCGACGGCGGGGGCGGTGCAGCCGATCACCCCGTTGGCGACCATCGTGATCACCGCGGGCGTCGAATAATGATCGTAGCTGCCCGTCGCGTCGGCGATCAGCAGGCATTCGTAGCCGCGGTCATTGGCCTCGTAGAGCGTCGCGTTGACGCAGACGTCGGCAGTGACGCCGCAGACCATCAGATGCGTGATCCCGCGCAGCCGCAGGATCTGATCGAGCAGCGTCGCGTGGAAGGCACCAGCGCCGGGCTTGTCGATGACGATGTCGCCGTCCTGCGGCGCGAGCTGGGGGACGATCGCATTGCCCGGCTCGCCCTGGATCATGTGGCGACCGCGCGGGCCCGCAGCGCCGATCGGGGGCACGCCCCGCGCGCGCTTGAGCGGCGGACAATCGGCCAGATCGGCGCGATAGCCCTCGCGCGTATAGACGATCTGGACACCGGCGCGGCGCGTCGCGGCGATCAGCGAGGCGACCACCGTCGTCACCGGCGCGAGCAGACCGACGTCGAGCCCGAGCGCGTCGATCCAGCCGCCCGTCGAGAGGAAGTCATGCTGCATGTCGATCACGACCAGCGCGCCGCGGCGCGCGTCGAGCGCGAAGCCGCGGGGAACGGCATCGATGTGCGCTGCGGCTTCGGCGGTCATCTTTGGGCTCCAGATTCGCTGCACCGCATCGTTCGTTATGCACGGTAGATTATCCGGCAATTCGTTCAAGACTGGACTTGCATCTTCGCACATGCATTATAACCGCGAACCCTCGGGGAGTAGCGGAATGCATGGCACGGCGGCACAGGGCCCGACGCGCGCCGACGCGGCGAAGATCGTCTTCGGCACGACGATCGGCAATCTGCTCGGGATCAATTCCAGCGTCTGCGCGATCTTCGGCATCTTCCTCGTGCCGATCTCGCAGGAATTCGGCTGGACGCGCACCGCGGTCGCCGGTGCGTTCACCGCGCTGTCGCTCGCGACCGGCGTGATGCTCCCGGTCGCCGGGCGCCTGGCCGATCGCTGGGGCGCGCGGCCGGTGCTGGTCTCGGGCTTCCTGCTGCTCGGCCTCGCGATCATCGGCCTGTCGGCGATCCCGCCGAACGCGCCAGTCTATTATCTGATGTTCGCGCTGACCGGCGCGGTCGGTGCCTTGCCCAGCAACATGGTGCTGTCCAAGCTGGTCTCGGAATGGTTCGACGCGGGGCGCGGCTTCTGGATGGGGCTGACCAGCGGCATCGGCAATGGCGTCGGCGCGACGATCCTGCCGATGCTGGCTGCGCTGCTGATGGTTCATTTCGGCTTTCGCGGCGCTTTTGTCGGGATCGGGCTGGTCGTGTTGCTCGTCGGTTTGCCGGTCGCGTGGCTGACGCTGCACCCGCCCGCCGCGCTCGCTGCGGCGGGGGTGGCCGAGGACGATATGCTGACCGGCATGACGGTCGGCGAGACGATGCGCTCGTCGCTGTTCTGGCTGATCTTCAGCGCGGTGCCGATCGCCGCGGGCAGCCTGACAGCGGTGTTCGCCAACACCGTGCCGATCATGCTCGCACGCGGTCTCAGCCTGGCGCAGGCGACCACGGTGATCGCGGTCTTCGCGATGATCTGCACGGTGTGGGAGCCGCTGGTCGGCTATCTGCTCGATCGCAGCGCCCGCCCGCGCGTCGCGGCGCCTTTCTATGCGGTCGCCGCGGTCGGCGTGATCGTGCTGGCGCAGGCGCACAGCTTCCCGATGCTGCTGCTCGCGGGCACGCTGACGGGTATCGGGCTCGGCTCGGAGTTCAGCGTGATGGCCTATATCCTGTCGCGCTATTTCGGGTTGCGTTCGATGGGCACGATCACCGGCATCGCGTTCACGGGCGTGCTATGTGCGAACGCGCTGGCGCCGATCGGGCTCAATCTGGCGTTCGACCGAACCGGCAGCTACGCCCCCGCGCTCTACGTCGTCGGCGCGATGCTCGCCTATAATGCGGTCGTCTTCACGCTGCTCGGCCGCTATCCGGCCCGCTACGCTTCGGGATCGGGCAGCATATAGAGACCGCCGTCTTGCACGTGCAGCGGGTAGGAGCGGATCGGCTCGTCGCAGGGCGGATGCACCGGTTCGCCGGTCGCGATGTCGAAGCCGCCGGCGTGCAGCGGACAATAGACGACGCCTTCGTCGACATCGCCCTCCGACAAGGAGGCATTGCCGTGCGAGCAGCGATCGTCGGTCGCATAGAAGCGCCCGTCGAGGTTGAACAGCGCCAGCGCGCCATGGCGTCCGCGCGAATGGCGGCGACATCCGCCTGGCGGCACATCGGCGGCGGGGCAGAGAAAGATCATCGTGCGATCGGCTCCATTCAGGTGCTTGTATCAAGCAAAATAGACATATAGATTGCAAGGCAGTTTACAAAGAGATTCGAATGCCGAAGGCGCCGAATCGCGATCAGGCCGAGGTGGGTATGGCGAATTTCATGACTGCAGCGCTGCCGGACGTGCCCATCGACGGCGTCGTGCGGACGATTCTCGATTCGCTCGACGCGTCGCTCGGCGACGTTCGCGACGCGCTGGCGCTGCCCCCCGAATGCTACACGTCGCCCGACTGGTTCGAGTTCGAGCGTCGCGCGATCTTCGATCGCGACTGGGTCGTGCTCGCGCACCACAATGTCATCCCCGACAAGGGCGATTACGTCTCGATCGAGATCAACGGCGAGCCGTTGCTGGTGGTGCGTGGCCGCGATGACGAGGTGCGCGTGCTCTCCGCGGTCTGCCGCCATCGCGGCCATCTGCTCGGCGAGGGACAGGGCAATGCGCGCAGCTTCACCTGCCCCTTCCACGCCTGGACCTACGATCTCGAGGGGACGCTCACCAGCGCGCCCGAGATGGACGGAACGCTGCCGTTCGACGAGCTCAAGCGCACTGCCTGCCTGCCGCGCTTCCGCCACGAGATCTGGAACGGCTTCATCTTCGTCAACATGGACGGCAAGGCGGCGCCGCTCGGCCCCCGGCTCAAGGGGCTGACCGCGTTGCTCGCCAACCACCGGATGGACGAGCTGGCGGCGATCCGCACGGTCGACTGGGCGGGCAATCCCTGGAACTGGAAGTTCATGCAGGAGAATGCGCTCGAGCCCTATCACACGCATTATCTGCACAGCGGGATCCACGATTTCGCGCCGTCGGCCAATGTCCGCTTTACCGAATGGGACGACAGCGACGATGCGGCGATCTACCGCGAGGTCGGCTTCACGCATCTCGACGGCGGTTTCAACGTCTCCAAGCGCGGGCTCTTCCCGCCGATCCCGACCTTGACCGAGGCCGAGCGCAGCCGCGTCGTGTTCGCCGCGGTGATGCCCAATCTGTTCATCGGCGCGCAGGGCGACGTGGTCTTCTACTTTGTCATCCTGCCGCAGGCGGCGGGCGACATCACGCTGCGCGTCGGGCTGCTCACCACCTATGACAATCTCGGCCTGCCGACCGCGGACGCGCTGCTCAAGGGCACGCTCGACGGCATCGGCATCTTCAACGAACAGGATGTCGTCGCCAACATCTCTACCGCCAAGGGGATGCGCTCGCGGATCGCGCCGCGCAGTCGCTGGGCGCCGTCGGAGAAGACGCTGGTGCAGATCAACGCCTGGCTGATCAAGCGCTACAAGGCCTATGCCGCGAGCCTCCAGCGCTACGCCGAGGCGGCGGAATGAGCGCCGTGGCCGACGCCGGCTTCGATCCGGCCGAACTGCTCGCCGAGGTGCGTGCGCTGCGCGGCGAGGTCGCGGTGCTGCGCGCCGAGGCCGACATCGCCGACCTGATCGTCACCTATGCGCGCGCCTGCGACGTCGGCAACGACCCGGTGCGACTGCGGCCGCTGTTCACCGACGACGCGACCTGGACCTGCAAGGGGTTCGGCACCTTCCTCGGCGGCGACGGCTGCGCGCTCGGGCTGAAGGCGGTGGCGGGCGAAAAGATCTGGTGGTCGCTGCACAATATGATCTCGCCGCAGATCGAATTCGATCCGTCGGGCGAGGAGGCGACGGTGTTCTGGTATCTCTGGGAGGCCGCGACGCTGCCCAACGAGCACACCAACGAGGCCGAGGCCTATTGGATCGGCGGCACTTACGACGTCCGCGTCCGCCGCGAAGGCGGGCGCTGGAAATTCGCCAAGGTCGAACTCAAGCTCAACATGGCGACCCCGTTCTCGGAAGGCTGGGTCAAGAAGCGCTGGCCCGACGGGACGCGCCGGCAGCCCTATTTCCTCGATCTCAAAGCGGGCGAGACCTATTATTGGTGCACATGCGGCAAGGCGGAGGGCGTGCTCGTCGATCCGGCGACGCATGTCTGCGGCACCTCGCCGCCGATGGCGTTCACCGTGGCGGAGACAGGCATGCATCCCGTCTGCGGCTGCCGCTATTCCAAGACCAAGCCGCTGTGCGACGGCTCGCATCTCAATCTGAAATATGACTGGAGCCTGCTCGGCAAGACGGGACGCGACGGATGAGCGGCGATCTGGCGACACCACTTGCAACCCGTGCGCTCAAGGACGGGTTCGGCGCCGAAATCCTCGGTGTAGATCTCGCCGCAGCGAGCGACGCGCTACTCGCCGAGGTGGTCGCGACCTTCCACCGCTTCGGCGCCATCCTGCTACGCGACCAGCGTCTGTCGGGCGATGCGCTGGTACGGTTCGGCAGCGCCTTCGGCCCGCTCGAGGGGCACACCGTGCAGGATTATCTGCTGCCCGGTCATCCCGAGATCTACGTGCTCTCCAACCGCATCGAGGACGGGCGCCCGGTCGGCGCGCACAATGACGGCATCGGCTGGCACACCGACCATAATTTCAAGGCCGAGCCCGTGATGTGCACGATGCTCCACGCGCTGATCGTGCCGCCCGAGGGCAGCGACACGCTGCTCGCCGACGGCGTCGCCGCCTATGCCGCGTTGAGCCCCGAGCAGAAGGCGCGGCTCGATCCGCTCAAGCTGCAGCACAGCTTCGCCTACCTCGCCGAGATGCGCGAACATGGCCGCAAGGCGATCGACCCGGCGGTGCTCGCCGAGAATCCGGACGTCATCCATCCGCTGATCCGCACCCACCCCGCCGACGGCCGCAAGGCATTGTGGGTGAGCGGCGGCACGCGCGGCTTCGTCGGCATGGACCAGGCCGAAAGCTTTGCGCTGATCGACGAACTGATCGCCTTCGTCACCGACGAGCGCTTCGTCTATCGCCACAAGTGGCGCGCGGGCGACATATTGGTGTGGGACAATCGCTGCACGCTGCACACCGGCACGCTGTTCGACGACACGCGCTATGTCCGCGAGATGCACCGGCTCTGGGTCAAGGGCGATCGCCCATATTGATCCGTATTGATCCGTTTCCGAAGGATGACAGCATGACCTATGAATCGATCACGGTGACCCCGCTGACGCCGACCATCGGCGGCGAGATTTCGGGCGTCGATCTCACCAAGCCGCTGTCCAATCAGCAGGTCGACGAACTCCATGCCGCGCTCGCCGACCGGCTGTGCATCTTCTTCCGCGACCAGCCGATCAGCCACGACGACCACAAGCGCTTCACCAATTATTTCGGCGGCGCACACATTGCGCCCAGCACCGCGCCGTGGCGCGTGCCGGGGCATGACGAGGTCACCATCATCCACGCCGACAAGGATTCGACCTTCGTCGCGGGCGAGGACTGGCACACCGACATGGCGTGCGATGCCGAGCCGCCTATGGGGTCGGTGCTCTATCTGCACACCGTCCCCCCGCAGGGCGGCGACACGCTGTTTTCGAACATGTACGCCGCTTATGACGCGCTGTCCGATCGCATGAAGGCCTATCTCGATGGCATGACCGCGATGTATGATTCGATCGTCGGCTTTGGTGGCAAGACGCCCGAGGGGATGAAGCTGCCGCGCTCGTCGCATCCGGTGATCCGCACGCACCCGGTGACCGGGCGCAAGGCGATCTACGCCAATCGCGGCTATACCACCTATATCGAGGGCGTACCCGCCGCCGAGAGCAGGGCGGTGCTCGACTTCCTGTTCCAGCATGTCCAGCATCCGATGTTCCAGTGCCGCTTCACCTGGCGCCCGAATTCGATCGCCTTCTGGGACAATCGCTGTTCGCAGCACATGGCGATCTGGGATTATTTCCCCAACACCCGTTCGGGATTCCGCATCCAGGTGCTCGGCGACAAGCCGGTCTGATCGAGGTCATGTCGTCGTCCACCAATCTGTGCGCGCTGTCGGGTGCCGAGCAGGCGCGCCTGGTCCGAACGGGCGCGGTCTCGCCGGTCGAACTCGTCGATGCGGTGCTGACGCGGATCGCGGCGCTCGATCCCGTGCTCCACGCCTTCTGTGCGCTCGGCGAGACGCCGGCGCGCGAGGCCGCGAAGGCCGCGGAGTCCGCCGTCCTGCGTGGCGACGACATCGGCCCGCTCCACGGCGTTCCGCTGTCGATCAAGGACCTGATCTGCACCCGCGACCTGCCCACCGTCTCGGGATCGAAGGGGTATGAGACATACCTGCCCGAGGAGGACGACATCGCGGTCGCGCGTCTGCTCGGCGCGGGCGCGATCCTGATCGGCAAGACCAACGTCCCCGAATTCGGTTATGCGGGCGCAGGCAAGAACGATCTCTTCCCGACCACCGCCAACCCCTGGGATCCGGCGATGAGCTCGGGCGGCTCGAGCGCGGGCAGCGCGGCGGCGGTGGCGAGTGGCATGGGGTCGCTGACGATCGGCAGCGACGGCGGCGGATCGATCCGCGGCCCGGCCAGCCTGTGCGGCCTGGTCGGCGTCAAGCCATCCTTCGGGCGCGTGCCGCTCTATCCCGGCTGCCGCGACCCGCGCTATCCGGGGATGAGCAGCTGGGAGACGATCGAGCACCTCGGGCCGATCACGCGGACCGTCGAGGATGCCGCGCTGCTGCTGTCGATCGTCGCCGGCCCCGATCCGCGCGATCGCCACTCGCTGCCCGCGGGCGACGTCGACTGGCTGGCGACCGTGCGACAGCCGCTCGGCCGGCTGCGCATCGCCTACACGCCCGATTTCGGCTTCTCGAAGGTCGATCGCGAGGTGCGCGATCTGACCGCCGCCGCGGCGCGCGCCTTTGCCGACGATCTCGGCTGCGCGCTGGTCGAAGACAGTCCGATGCTCACCGACATGGCCGAGACCTTCTTCGCGCAGATCGTGCGCGATTCGGATCTGCGCGGGATGCGCGCGATGGCGGCGCGCGGCGAGATCACGATGCCGGGGCTGCTCTGGCTGCTCGGCCGCGACTGGAGCGCCGAGGATCTCACCGACGCCGCGATGCGCCGCCAGGCCGCGTGCAACGAGATCGCGCGCTTCATGCAGGGCTACGACCTGCTGCTCACGCCCACCTGCTCGACGCCGGCCTTTCCGATCGATGGCTGGAATCCCGACAGCGTCGAGGGCGTGCCCGCCGAGGAGGCGAACATCTCGCCCTTCACCTATCCGTTCAACTGGACCGGCCAGCCCGCCATGAGCGTTCCCGCCGGCTTCACTGCCGCCGGCCTTCCGGTCGGGTTGCAGATCATCGGCCGCCATCTCGACGATGCGACGGTGCTGCGCGCCGCCGCCGCGTTCGAGATGGTGCGGCCGTGGCGCGATCGCTGGCCGGCGCTGGTCACCGCGCTCGACTGATCGTTATCGCAGCACGTCGCTCGCCTCGGCATCGGCGACGAGCTTGGCCGCGTCGTCGGGAAGCAGCCATCGCCCGGCGACGCGCGCGGCTGCGGCGGCGCGGACACGCGCGACGAAGCCGGCATGGTCGCCATAGCGTTCGATAAGCGAGGGACGCGGATCGCCCGCCGCAAGCCGCGCGGCTCGCGTCCTCGCGAACGGCACGAACCCGCCGATGAAGCCGCATCCGCCCCCAGCGCCATAGCCGCGCGCCAGCACGTTCCAGCCGAGATAGGTGCCGAGCGGAACGAGTAGTTGGACCGAGGGCACGCCCGCCGTCTCGTTGTCGTCGGCATCGACGCGCGGCACGAGCGAGGGGATGGTGCGGCGGATCACCGGCGGCTGGCGCGCGGCGACGCCGCTGAGATCCGCATAATGGAAGCCTGGCCCGACGTCGTAATCGAGGAAGATGTTGAGCTTGCCGTCGGGCACGGGTGCGCCGGGGATCGCGTGCCACCCCATTGCCCCGGCGGTCGCCGCGACGAGTTCGCCGCGCGCGATCGTCGGGTAGCGACTTGGCGGCGGCTCGCGGCCGGTCCGCACCCAGTCGACGAGCGCTGCCTGCATAGCGCGCAGCGTGGGCGTCGAGGGGTTGGGATTCCAGGCGAGCGTGCAGGCCGGCGCGCCGGGCCATGGCGCATCGCCGTCGAGCGAGATCCCGACCGATTGCCCGCCGCCATGCGTGACGCCGGGGAAATAATAGCGTCGCACGGTCGCCGGCAGCGCCAGGTCGGCCGCGGCGTCGGTGCCGACGAGCCCCGGCGACATGCGCAACCCCCATAGCTCGGTCGCGCCGAACGTCTCGACGATCTTGGGGCAGGTCGCGCTCGCGGTGCAGCGATCGAGCAGGCTGGAGGCGCCGCGACCGCGCGTGCGATCGTCATAGCGGTTCCACCACAGCGTACCTTCGCTGCCGAGCTCGTAGAGCGTCGCCGCGCCGCCTGGCACGCCGAAGCGGATGTTGAGCGGCACCTGCCGCGCCGCGATGTTGGGATTGATCCCGTCGAACACGATCGCGCCCTGCTCGTCCGCATTGAATCCGAGATTGACGAAGCTCTTGAGGAAGTTGCCCGACTGCGAGGTGCCGCTCGCCACCGTCCAGCGCACCATCGCCGCCACCGGATTGGGTGTGCCGGCGTCGTCGGCGTGGGCATGGCGCAGGAAGCTGACGAGGTCGCGCGTCGCCGCGAAGCCGATCCCGAGCACCTTGGGATCGCGCGCCCGATAGATCAGCGTATAGGCGTAGCGGTTGTCGAAGCCGTGCTTGAGGCAGATCTTCGCCGGATCGGGTTTGCCTGGGAACGCTGTCGTGCCGCAATCGGCGAAGGCCCAGTCGGCGGCAGGAACGACTTCGGCCGCGGCGGTGTCGGACGATTGCCGGAAAAGCTGCGCGGCGCGGGTATCGAGCGACACCGGCATCGCTGCGGCGGTCGGCCTGCCGATCCCGCGGACGATCGGCAGCGTCGTGGCATGCGGCGCCATGTCGGTGAAGCGGGCGAGGACGGGGCCGGTGAGCAGGCTGCCGTCCGGGCCGTGCGCGATCGGTGCCGTCGCGCTCTGGACGCCCGGGCCGGGGGCGATGTCGCCCTGCCAGCCGCTGATCACGCGGACGTGGCCGTCGGGGTCGGGCGCGACCTTGCCATTGCCGCGATTGGGGACGTCGTAGAACAGCACGCCGCTCGCCTTCGCCGGGTCGATGGGGCGCGCGATCGCGAAGGTCGCCGAATAGGCGACGCGGCCGTCCGCGGTGCGCGGCGCGCCGGAGAGATCGGTGATGATCGCGTTATGCGGATCGGCGGCGTCCAGCGTGCCGTCGAAATGCCCCCGCAGGATGGTGTAGCCGCCGGGAGCGGTCGCGCTGTCCTCGACGACGATATGCGTGAGCCGGGCCGCGACCGGCGCCGTCGTCAGCAGCGCCGTCGCGCCCGCCATCAGCCATCCGCACTTCACGACCATCTCCACCCACGCGACGCGACCCCGACTCGTCTTCGGCCGACACTCTATCATTGAATTCAACGTGCGAAACGCCTTAGAAGATCGATCATGCCGAAGCGGTTCAACGACCCGATGCCGGTCGTCGGCATCCCGCACGATCTCGCCGGGCGATGGAGTTAAGGACGGATGAGTGTCTGTGTCCTCGGGCCTGCCGACGGGGTCGACCGCTGGGCGATCCGAAGCGCTGCGGCCGCCGCAGCAGCCGGCAGCGCGACGACGCAGATCGACGTCGGCGATGCGCGGCCGATCGACGAGTCGGATACCGCGACCGCACGGGCAGCGGATGTGCGCGTCGTGCTCGCTTCGTCGGTGGTCGGCGCGCTGCTGATCGCGACGATCTTCGACCTGCCGCGCGCGCAACCCTGTCGCAGGATCGCGGTGATCGCGGCAGACGGCAGCGAGGCACACGCACTGTTCGGTATCGCCGACATGCTGATCTTTTCCACGGCGGCGTTTGCGGCGATGCTGGGCGTCGCCGAGATTGCGGACGACGTCGCGGCGCTGTTGCCGGTTCAAGCCTTGCTGACCCGCCCCAACCAGGCCGCGGTCGTCCGCTTCGGGGCGGGCGGCGCGGTGGCGGTCTGGGCGGATCGGACACTGGCGGTGTCCGGCCCCGATGTGGGGGAGGACGATGGCGCGATGGCGCGCTTCGGCGGCACGATCGCGGCGGCGGTCGACCAGGGGATCGGGCCGGAGCGCGCGCTGGAGATGGCGCTTGCGGCTGCAGCGCCGCTCCGGCTCGCGATGATTGCGCCTTAGCTCTTTCAATTATCGGCGGCATCATCGATATGCCGGGTCAACTATCGTGCAATCTACATGCAGTCGATCCTGGTCGACCGCCGATACATGGGAGAGATGGATGTCGACACGCAAGCGCGGCGGCGGACAGGAGGTGCGCGAGGACATCGTCGCCGCGCGTTCACTTCTTCAGCACTCGCATCTCGCGCCGACCTCGGCGGAGGATAATTTCGTCGAATTCGAGTTCGCGTTGCATCACATCACCGAGGCCTTCGCGCGCTGGTCGTCGGCGCTGCACGAATATGTCAGCGGCGAGCTGCTGCCGGTCCACGACGTCTCGGTCCTCCAGACGATCCGGATGAACGAGCGCGCCAAGAGCGCCGCCGAGATCGGCAAGTTCCTCAATCGCGACGACGGTTCGAACATCCTCTATGCGCTGCGCAAGCTCGACAAGGCGGGGCTGATCCGCAAGAGCGGCGGACCGTCGCGCCAGACCACCTATCAGGTGACCGAGCGCGGACGCGAGCTGACCGATCGCTACGCCGCGCTGCGCAAGGAGATATTGCTCGAATCGATCGGCGGCCTTTCGGGGTCGGCCGAGGAGATGGCGAAGGTGACCGCGGGCATCTGGCAGATTTCGGGATTGTACGAGCAGGCGGCGCGCAAGATGGCGATGATGCAGATGCTCCAGCCCGAAGCCGAGCGCGAGGCGCTCAAGCCCGCCAAAGCCCCGCGGCGCGGCCGGCCGAAGGTCGCCGCACTCTAGGTCTGTGTCCGCGACGGGCGCGGCGTCAGCGTACCGCGTCGAGCACCATCTGCTGGAAGCCGCGCACGCCCGCCTCCCAATAGGGCGAGAAGCGCGTCGCGATCCCGGCGGCGTCGCGGACCCCCGCCGCCGCCTGCGCGGCCGCGATGAACGGCATGTCCTGCGGCAGCACGGTATGCCACATCGCCAGCGTCCCCGTGCGCGCGTCGGCGAGCGCCGGATCGCTCGCCGCCTCGCCGTCGAAATAGAGATGGATGTCGACGCGGGTGCGCGTCGGCCCGTCGGGCAGCAGCGTGCCCAGCATGACATGGTCGGCGGCGATCAGGATCGTGCCCGTCGGGAAGATCGTCAGCGCGTGAAGATAGGGGAGCGGGGCCCCGGCGCGCGTCTTGAGCGGGGGCAGCCGCGCGGTCCAGGCGAGCTGGTCGGGGGCGGCGCCTTCAGCGGCGACCTCGGTCGCGACGCCGGTATAGCTGCCGAGCGCCACGCAGGGCGTGCTGTTGCGGAACAGGTGCGCCTCGAGCTCGGGATGCGCGAAGGTGAGGTGATAATCCTCGATCCCGCCCTCCATCGCTATCTTCCAATTGCCGGCATATTCGTCGACGATTGGCATGCCGTAGCGCAGATCGGCAAGATCATGGTCGGCGAACAGCGCTTCGACCGGCGCGATATAGTCGGCGAAGGGCGGCGCCATGCCGTCGATGTTGACGAATACGAGGTCGAGCCAGCGGCCGACCGGGATCGGTTTCAGCCCCAGCGACGCCTTGTCAAACCCCTCGACCTGGCTGACGCCGGCACCGCCGAGTTCGGGCGTCGCAAGCAGCGCGCCGTCGAGTCCGTAGGTCCAGCTGTGCCACGGGCAGCGGATGCGCGGTGTATTGCAGGCTCCGGCGACGAGGCGGATGCCGCGATGGCGGCAGATATTGTGAAACGCGGCGATCCCGCCGTCGCGATTGCGCACGATAAGGATCGGCCAGCCCGCGACGTCGATCGGCAGCATGTCGCCGGGATTGGGAATGGCCTGACCTACCGCGACCGCGCACCAGCTGGTCGGGAACAGGCGCTGCTGCTCGAGCGCGTAGAAATCGGCGCCGTAGAAGGCGCCAGGCAGGCCCTCGGCCTCGGCGATCGGACGGCCGAGCGCTTCCGCTGCGGCGTCGATCCGAGCCAAATCGAACATCTTCGTCATCGCGATGATCCCCTCGGCGCCGCTGCCGGCTTGGACTATCCGACAAGAAACTATCGGGCACAATGCACGATGCTTTGCGCCAACAAATTCTACGCGGCCCGTCAAGACGGTCGCCGCGTTCGGGCGTCTTCTGCTATCGGAGCGGTGGCGGCGCCATGCAGCCGTTGCAGGGGGATGATCCGGTGAGCACCGTTCTCGAACCGACGCCTGCGCACGCGGCACGGTCATCACGCGATCCCGTCGGCCGTTATCTCGACGAATTTCCCTTCACCGGCCCGGGCCGCGTTGTCGGCGATTATCTCCGTCGCTTCTGGCAGCCGGTGTCGCGCTCGGTCGACATCCCGGCGGGCAAGGCCAAGCCGATCACCGTCATGAACGCGCGCTACACGCTGTACCGCGGCGCATCGGGCGAGGCGTTCGTCGTCGACCATCATTGTCCGCATCGCGGCACGCAGCTGTCGGTCGGCTATGTCGAGGGCGACGAGATACGCTGCCTCTATCATGGCTGGAAATTCCGCGGCGACGGGCTGTGCACCGAGCGGCCGGGCGAGAAGGGCAAGTCGGGCGGCGGCATGCGCACCGGCGCCTATCCGACGCGCGAATTTCTCGGGCTGGTCTATGCCTATTTCGGCGAAGGCGAGGCGCCGGCCTTTCCGCCCTATCCCGCCTTCGAGGGCGAAGGCATCATCGAGGTTTACGCCACGCTGCTCCCGGTCAACTGGTTCCAGGGCTGGGAGAATGACTGGGATCCATTCCACGCGAGCTTCACGCACCGCGCGGGCGGGCTGCACGAGATCGATTATGATGCCGCGATCGCCTCCGAAAAGAATGAGGAGCTCGATTACGGCGTGCGCCGCACGATGGACATTGGCGACGGCGAGACCAACACCGCGATCCTGCTGATGCCCGCGACGGTCCAGCTGCTGATCCCGACCTTCAACGGCCAGGCGGGGCGCGACAACGGTCCGCAGGTGCGCCCGACCTATTTGATCCACGTCCCCGTCGATGACCATTCGCACATCGCCTATCTCACCCAGCTGGTGCCGCTCGAGGCGAGCGAGCGCGACGATTATCTGCGCCATTATGCCGAGATGCTCGCGCTGATGGCCGCCTCGCCGACCCCGGCCGAGGTGGCCGGCGACATTCTCGCCAACGGGCTGCGCACCACCGCGGACGTCAAGGACCATCCGATGCTCGTCGAGATCGAGGATTCGCTGGCGCAGGGCGGGCAGGGGACGATCGCCGATCGCCATGCCGAGCATCTCGGTCGCACCGACGCGGGCGTCGTCATGCTGCGCCGGCTGATGGCGCGCGAACTCGATGCGATCGCGGACGGGCGTGAGCCCAAGGCGTGGACGCCATGCCCGCTAATCCCGATCGCGGGCGCCTATCGCTGGGCCAGCGACTCGTGACGATGCGGACGCGCGCGCTCGCGGGCGGTTTCGGACTCGAGATCAGCGGCATCGATCTTGCCGCCGGCGGCCCCGCGCTGCACGCCGCGATCGTCGAGCTGTTCAACTTCCACGGCGTGCTCGTCATCCGCGACCAGCGCCTCACGCCCGAGGCGCAGCTCGCATTCACGCGCGCGTTCGGCGAGCCTGAGACCAACCAGCGGCTCGAATATACCATTCCCGGGCTTCCCGAAGTCTATGTGCTGTCCAACCGGATGGAGGACGGTCGCAAGATCGGAGACGTCGACGCAGGGCAGGGCTGGCATACCGATGCCTCCTATCTCGAGCGGCCCGCGATGTGCACGATGCTGCTCGCGCTCGAGGTGCCCGACGAAGGATCGGACACGCTGCTCGCCGATCTCTGCGCGGCCTGGAACGCGCTGCCCGACGACCGCAAGGCGGTGCTCGACGGCATGCAGGTCCGGCACAGTTGGCGGTCGCTGATGGCGCTCAAGGGGATAGCGCTCGATCCCGACGACGACAGCATTCCCGACGTCCTCCACCCGATGGTGCGCCGTCATCCCGCCGACGGGCGCGAGGCGCTGTGGATCAGCACCGGCACCACCGCCGGGATCGAGGGCATGGACACGGGCGAGGCGCTGGCGTTGCTCGAAGAGCTTGCCGCCTATGTCACGCAGGAGCGCTTCGTCTTCCGCCACAAATGGCGCGTCGGCGATCTGCTGATCTGGGACAATCGCTGCACGCTCCACACCGGGACGCGCTTCGACGTCGCGCGCTACCAGCGACTCGTCCACCGCACATGGGTGCGCGGCGAGCGGCCGGTCTGAGCCGATCAACAAAAGCGCCGCGCTGGTGCAAGCGTGAGGGCGACGGTCGGCCCTAGACGGTCAAAATCCATCGTCATCCCGGACGTGATCCGGGATCCAG
Source organism: uncultured Sphingomonadaceae bacterium (assembly GCA_903871605.1). GTDB lineage: Bacteria > Pseudomonadota > Alphaproteobacteria > Sphingomonadales > Sphingomonadaceae > Solisphingomonas. The sequence continues at coordinate 76,833 of CAIQHF010000029.1, read as the reverse complement.
GGTTACGAGCGGCGTCGCTTGCCGCTCTGGATGCCGGATCAGGTCCGGCATGACGAGAAAAGGATTGGGGATGCGCATGGACGTCGACACGCTGATTGCCGGCGCCACGATCATCACGGTGGACACCGAGCGCCGGGTGATCACCGACGGCGCGATCGCGATCCGGGGCGACCGCATCGTCGCGATCGGCAAGCGCGCCGACATCGCGGCGGAGTATACTGCGCGCGACACGATCGACGGCCGTCGCTTCGTCGCGACGCCGGGCTTCGTCAACGGTCATGTCCATCTCACCGAGACGCTGCTCAAGGGCTTCATGCCCGAGGCGCTGCCGTTCGACGAGGCGCTGATGCGCTGGGTGATCCCGCTCTACGAGGGCAACAGCCCTGCCGACCAGGCGATCGCCGCGCGGCTTGCGGTGCTGTCCATGCTCAAGACGGGCACGACCTGCTTCCTCGAGGCGGGGACGCTGCTCGCCTTCGAGGCGGTCACCGACGCGATTGCCGATACCGGCATCCGCGGCCGTGTCGGCACCTGGGCGCAGGACCGCGCCTTCTCCCCCGGCGACGACCAGACCGCGCTCACCGACAAGGCCTTGCGGGCGCTCGAGGCGGCGCTGGCGCGCTATCCCGCCGACGGACGCCTGATCGCGGCCTGGCCGCTGCTGATCGGCCACAACACCAATACCGACGCGCTGTGGCAGGGCGCCAAGGCGCTGGCGGATTCGCATGGCGCCGGCATCTCGGCGCATATGAGTCCGGTGCAGAATGATCCCGACTGGTATCTCGCCAACACCGGAAGGCGGCCGGTCGAGCATCTCGCCTCGCTCGGCGTGCTCGGGCCCAATGTCAGCCTCGTCCATATGGTCCACACCGATGCGTCCGAGGTGGCGCTTCTGGCCGAGACGGGGAGCAATGTCGTCCATTGCCCCGGCGCAGCGCTCAAGGGCGGTTACGGGTCGAGCCGGGTCGGGATGTTTCCCGAGATGGCGGCGGCCGGCGTCAACCTCGTGCTCGGCACCGACGGCGGCGACAATCACGACATGATGAAGGTCGCGACGCTGATGGCGGGGCTGTTCAAGGATGCGCGCCGCGACACATCGCTTTTCCCCGCGCACCGGGCGATAGAGATGGCAACGGTCAACGGCGCGCGCGCCATGGGGCTGCAGGACGAGATCGGCCAACTCGCGGTCGGCATGAAGGCGGACATCGTGCTGCACGACGCCGATCGTCCCGAATGGCGGCCGCTGCACAATGCGGTCAACCAGCTGGTCTGGTCCGCGGACGGGCGCGGCGTCCACAGCGTGTGGGTCGACGGCGTGCGCGTGGTCGACGATTATCGCTGCACCACGATCGACGAGGACGCGCTCTATGCCGCGGCGCAGGTCGCGGCGGACGGGCTCGTCCGGCGCTCGGGCCTGCCGACGATGAGCGCGTGGCCGATCAGCTAGATCCTTTTTGGAGTAACCGACCGTGACCTATGAATCGATTCAGGTAACCCCGCTGACGCCGACGATCGGCGGCGTGATTTCGGGCGTCGACCTGACCAGGCCGCTGTCCAACCAACAGGTCGACGAGCTTCACACCGCGCTTGCCGATCGGGTCTGCATCTTCTTCCGCGACCAGCCGATCAGCCATGAGGATCACAAGCGTTTCGCCAATTATTTCGGCGGGATCCACATCGCCGAAAGCACCGCGCCGTGGCGCGTGCCCGGCCATCCCGAGGTTACGATCATCCACGCCGACAAGGATTCGACCTTCGTCGCGGGCGAGGACTGGCATTCGGACATGAGCTGCGACGCCGAGCCGCCGCTGGGTTCGATCCTCTACATGCACACCGTGCCGCCCTATGGCGGCGATACGGTCTTCTCGAACATGTATGCCGCCTATGACGCGCTGTCCGATCGGATGAAGGCGCATCTCGATGGGCTGACCGCGATGCACGACTCGGCGGTCGGCTTCGGCGGCATCACCCCCGAGGGGATGAAGCTGCCGCGCCATTCGCATCCGGTGATCCGCACGCATCCGGTGACCGGCCGCAAGTGCATCTACGTCAACAAGGGCTTCACCACCGCGATCGAGGGAATCCCCGCCGCCGAGAGCGACGCGCTGCTCGCTTATCTGTTCGTCCACGTCCAGCATCCGATGTTCCAGTGCCGCTTCGCCTGGCAACCGCATTCGATCGCCTTCTGGGATAATCGCTGCGCGCAGCATTCGGCGATCTGGGATTATTTTCCCAACACGCGATCCGGATTCCGCGTCCAGGTGCTCGGCGACACCCCGCATTGACGTCGGCGGCGATCCGGCCACCGACCATCACCGCGTCGGCGCGCGAATGGGTCGTGCTCGCGGTGACCTCGGCACTGATGGTGTTCGCGCAGGGCACCGTCTTCGCCTCGCTCGGCATCTCGCTGTTCGCGATGGCGGGCACGCTGCACTGGAGCGCGGCGCAGGCCGGGGCTGCGTTCACGATGGTGGTGGTGGGCGCGTGCATCGGCGCGCCGATGCCGGTCTTCGTGATGCGGCGGATCGGCGCGCGCTGGACGCTGGCGCTCGGCGGTGTCGTGCTCGGCGTCGCCTTTCTGCTCGCCTCGATGACGCGCGACCTGACCACCATATACGCAGCGACGGCGCTTGCCGGTGTCGGCTTCTCGCTGTCCGCCAACACGCCCGGAATCTATCTGATCGCCGGATGGTCGGGCGCGCGCGCGCCGCGGATGATCGGGCTCTATCTGATGATCGGCATGTTCGGCAACGCGATCGGCCCGCCCGTCGCGCAGGCGATGTGCGCGGGCATCGGCGGCTGGCCCTTCTACTGGCGGGGAATGGCGCTCACTGCGCTGGCGATCGCGGGCGCGTGCGCGTGGCTGCTGCGCGAGGCGCCCGCGCCCGCGGATGACGCGCCCGCAGCGATGCCCGCGCCGCGCTTCTGGGCGATCGTGACCGCACCGCCATTCCTCTTCATGGCGCTCGCGCTGGTCGTGACGCAGGCCTGCGTCGTGACCGTCGAGAGCGTGACGGCCGCGCATTTCGCCGCCCGTGGCTGGTCGGCGGGCTATGCCGCGTGGATGCTCGGGCTGCAGGGGCTGATCGGTGCGGTGGCGACTGGCGCGTCGGGTTTTGTGACCCGCCACGTTCCGCCCAAGCGGATGCTCACCGCGGCGCTTGCGCTCGAGGCGATCGGGATGGCGCTGCTCGCGGTCGCGCAGGGGCCATGGGCGCTGTGGGGATTCGCGCTGGCCTTCGGAATCGGCTCGTGCGTGGTGCTGCTTGCGGTGGCGGTGCTGCTGGTGCGCTATTTCGGCGATGTCGGCGGGACAACGGGGCTCGCGACGATCTGGACGCTGTCGGGTGCCGCCGCAGTCGGGCCGTGGATCGCGGGGCTGGTCGCGGACCAAGCCGGCAGCTTCGGACCCGCGCTGGCCGGGCTGGGGCTGCTGTTGCTGCCGATCGCGTTGGGAACGCAGATGATGGCGTCGCCGAGCGCAGGTTGAGAGGACGAACATGATCTCGGACAAGGATGCCGATCTGCTCCTGCTCGGTGGGACTGTCGTCACGCAGGATTCCGAGCGCCGTGTCGTGGCCGACGGCGGCATCGCGGTGCGCGACGGCGCGATCGTCGCGATCGGGACGGCGGAGGCGATCGCGGGCGCGTGGACCGGCGAGCGGCTCGACACCAGCGGCTGCGTCGTCATCCCCGGCCTGATCAATGCGCACCAGCATTTCACCGCCGACCCGATCGTCCGCTGCCTGATCCCCGACGGCATCCCCTCGCAGGAGGCGATCTTCGACTGGGCGGGGCCGCTCCACGCCGCGGTGCGTCCCGAAGACGACGAACTGTCCGCGCTGCTGACCGCGGTCGAATGCCTGCGCTACGGCACGACCACGGTGATCGAGGCGGGCACCGTCGCGCATCCCGAGCGCGTCGCGGCGGGGATGGCGCGGGCCGGGCTGCGCGGCGGCGTCGGCTGTTGGGGCTGGGACCAGCCCGGGCTGCCCTATGCAGCGCCCGCCGACGAGGTGCTCGCCTGCCAGCGTGCGGTGCTCGATGCCTTTCCCGCGGGCGGCCTCGTCGAGGGATGGGTGACGCTGGTCGGCCACGCGCTTGCCTCCGACGTGCTGCTCGCCGGTGCCGCCGATCTCGCTCGATCGCACGGACGGCGGCTGACCTTCCACATGTCGCCGACCGAGGCCGACGTCGTCGCCTATCAGGCGCGATCGGGGCTGCGCCCGATCCAGCATCTCGACCGGCTCGGCGTGCTCGGTGCGCATCTGCTGCTCGCGCACGCGGTGTGGATGGATGCGGCCGAGGCCGAGTTGCTGCTCGAGACGCGTACCGCGGTCGCCTATTGCCCCTGGGCCTATCTGCGGCTTGGCACGGGTGTCACCCGCGCCGGCCGCCATGCCGCGTTGATCGCGCGCGGCGGCCGGGTCGCGCTCGGCTGCGATTCGGTCAATGCGGGCGACCTGCCCGATATCCACCGTGCCGCGTCGCTGGCGGTCGGCCTCGCGCGCGACATGACGATGGACCATGCGACGATCACCGCGGCAACCGGGCTCGACCTGATGACGATCCGCGGCGCCGAGGCGATCGGCATGGCGGAGCGCATCGGCTCGATCGAGCTCGGCAAGCGCGCCGATCTCGTCGTCCACGATGCGCGCGGGCCGTCGGGGCGGCCGATGGGGCGCCACGATCTCACACTGGTCTGGGGCACCGACGGACGCAGCGTGCGCGACGTGCTCGTCGATGGCCGCCTCGTCGTGCGCGGCGGGCGCAGCACGCTGGTCGACGAGGCGGCGCTGGCAAGCGAAGCGGCGGAGGCGCAGCACCGGTTGCTGCGCGACGCCGGGCTGCCGCGCGTCTAGCCCGCCCTCATCCCAGCAGCCGCGGCACCGCCGCGATCTCGACGTGGAAGCGGCCCTCGGGATGCTCCGGCTTGCCGTCGCGCGGCGCGACGCGGTGCTGGACGACGCCGTTCTTGCCGAAGCCGGGCACCAGCGGCCGATCGGTCTTGCTGCTCAGCCACAGCCGCAGCAAATGGCGCTTGCGCTGCGGCTCGGGATAGTCCGCGAATTCGGTACGCGCGTGGAGCGCGGCATAGTTGGACAGCCACTGGATGTCGCCGGGGCGGAAATCCATGTCGATCGCCATGCCGGGCTCGTAGGTGATCTCGTCGAACAGCCGCAGCACCTCGAGCTGGTCCTCGCTGAGCTTGGGGACGCCCGGATAGTCCTGCGCGGTGATGATGTAGAGCGAGCCCGCATACATGCTGAACACACCCTGCTCGACGCTGACGATCGGCGAGCTGTAGGTGTCGGCGGGGGCGTTGTGGTCCTGCCGGCGCCAGTCCCAGTTGAACGGTTCGAGCAGCAGCCCGGCGAGATCGGGCCGGCGGCGCAGGATCTCGTTGTAGATCTCGGCGCCCGAGACGAGGCAGGATGTGCCCCCCGCCTTGGCGGGGCGCAGGCACATCAGCGCGACGATGTCCGAACTGTCCGAATGATAGACGAGCTTGTCGCGCACCTTGGACGAGAGCGCGGTCGGGTCGTCCATCATCTTGTCCGAGGTTGCATAGACATGGTCGATCAGGTCGCCCATCTCGTTCTGGCGGATCGGGTCGCCCATGTGCAGGCCGAGCACATAATAGATCGCCGACGACAGCGCGTCCGAATAGAGCTGCGTGCGCAGCCCGCGCACCAGTAGGAAGCCGCGCCCGAAATCGACCTCGCGGCGCCATGCCCCGACCGCCTCGGCACAGGCGACCAGCGGATAATCCTCGGCCTGCACCGTGCGCAGATCGGGATCGTCGGCGATGAAGCGTTCGCCGAGCTGCTCGAGTTCGGCGAGTTCGGTGTCCGAGAGGCGGTAGATCCAGTCCTGCCCTTCCATCAGGCGATCGCCGCGCCAGGCGGCTGCCGTCTCGACCGGCGAGGGAATGTCGATCACGCTCATCTGCTTGTGCTCCCGGAGGCTCGTCGTGCAATAGGCGGATATTGTCACGGCAAACAGAGGCGGTCTTGTTGTGCTGCGCTGAAAGAGTTTCGACCGCACCGCCTCCGCGCTAGACCGCCCGTGGTCCGGTCCGCGCGCCCGAGCGATAGCAGCTACCGAGGCGAAAGGATCGACAAGGTCGGCCGCCCGACAGGCGCCTGTTGTTGCGTTGCGGCACCGCGATGCGCAAAGATCGTTCCGTCGGCGCGGTCGCGGCCAGCCGCATCAACTTGTTGTGCGTGGACATACAAGACGGCCTTGCGGCGCGCGTAACAACTTGGATCGAAGTCGCCGGGCAAATCGGGGCTCGATCGGGGAGGAGGAAATCAGAAATAAGGGGGGTTAAAACCGATGACGCGCATTCATCACGTCCGGCTTGCGGCAAGCGTATCGCTCGCGGCGATGAGTTTCTCGGCCGCGTACGCGGACACGACGCCGGCAGCGGATGCCACGTCTTCGGGCCAGATCGCCGACATCATCGTCACCGGCGAGAAGCATGAAGCGCCGATCCAGACCACGCCGCTCGCCATCACCGCGATATCCGGCGAGACGCTGCAGGAGCGCAACATCAACCAAGTCAACGATCTCAACGGCTATGTGCCGGGGCTGAGCATCGCGAAGAACGAAGGCGCCGAGCGCGTCGTGACGATCCGCGGCATCGGCTACGAAACCTCAGAAAATCCCAATTCGCAGCCCGGCGTCGCCTTCCACATCGACGGCGTCTACATCGCCCACGTCATGTCGCTCAATCAGGATCTGCTCGACGTCGATCATATCGAGGTACTGCGCGGGCCCCAGGGGACGGTGTTCGGCGAGACTTCGACCGGCGGCGCGATCAATGTCATCACCAAGAAGCCGGTGCTCGGCGAGCAAAGCGGGCAGGCCTCGATCAGCTACGGCAATTATAATTACGTCAAGGCGACCGCCGGCGTGAACATCCCGATCACCGATCGGCTGGCGTTCCGTGCCTTCACCCAATATCTCCATCATGACGGCTATGGCTATGCCACCGAGGTGCCCGGCACCAACGGCCATTACCCGCTCGAGGATGCCAATGATCTCGGCGTGCGCGCCAGCCTGCTCTGGAAGCCCACCGACGGCTTCTCAGCGCTGCTCGAGGCGCAGCATTACAACAGCGATCGCAGCGCCTCGTTGCAGAAGAACGTCGACGATACCGATACGCGCGACCGCGTCGTCACGCAGGATTATCCCGGCAAGTTCAGGATGCACACCGACATGGTGTATCTGACGCTCGCGCAGGATCTCGGCGATGTCGCCCGGCTGAAGTCGGTCAGCGCCATCCAATGGCTCAACAAGCACCAGACCGGCGACGCGGACCGGCTCGCCAGCCCCTATTTCTTCAACAATCTGCTGCTCTGGCAGGATAAGAGCCGTACCTTCACGCAGGAAGTCACGCTCTCCTCGATCGGACACGACAGGCTCGAATGGACTGTCGGCGGATTCTATCTGCGCCAGCACGCGCTCCAGAACATCTTCCAGACGACGATCCCCGCCGCCGCCGCGGTCGTCCTGCCCGATGGCACCGGCGTCAACTTCCAGACCGACAGCCCCTATCAGCACACCTCGATCGCGGGCTACGGCCAGGCCACCTATCATTTCGACGACAAGCTCAGCCTGATCGCCGGCCTACGCTACACGCACGACAAGATCAGCGCGCAGCCCTACCAATATTTCATCGCCATCGCGCCGCGGTCTGCCTCGAGCAACGCGCTGACCGGCAAGGTCAGCGCCGAATATAAGATCACGCCGAGCAACATGGTCTATGTCACGGGTTCGCGGGGCTACAAGCCCACCGGGGTCAGCTTCGTCTCCGATATCCCGTTCACCCCGGGAAGCTTCTCGTCCGGCCCGGAACAGACTCCGGCGAGCTTCAAGAAGGAAACGGTCTGGGCCGCGGAAATCGGCACCAAGAACGATTTCTTCGACAAGAAGGTGCGGCTCAATCTGTCCGCCTATTATTATTGGTACAATAATTTCCAGTACACCGCCGAGGATCCCGTGCCCTTCGCCGGCGGCACCGACAACATCCCGCACGCGCGCATCTACGGCATCGAGGCCGAGGGATCCGTGCTGCCGTTCGAGGGCTTCCGCATCGACGGCAACATCTCGCTGGGCAAGGGCCATTTCAAGGGCGATCACCTGGCGATCGACGCGCAAAGCGCCGCGGCGATCCGCGCCGCGACCTTCGCCGCGCTCGGCTATCCCTATAATTATTACTACAACGCCACGATCGAGGCAGCTGTGCTCGCCGCCGAGCAGAATACCGACGGCAAGCGCGTTCCCAAGATGCCCGGCGCCCAGGGCGAGGTCAGTGCGACCTATAGCTGGAAGATGGCGGGCGGCGAGGTGTCGCTGCGCGGCGATCTGGTCTATCGCGGTTCCTTCAACTATGCACTGTTCAACGTCGCGCAATATGATCGCGTGCCGGCCTACACGGTTTACAACGCCTTCATCTCCTATACGCCCGACCACAAGCCGTGGACGGTCTCGATCTCGGCGCAGAACCTCACCAACAAGCTCGGCATCAACTCGCGCTTTGCCGATCCCTATGGCGCCGGCACGACCAGCGTCGAATATATCGATCCGCGTCAGGTGTTCGCGACGATCGCGTTCAAGTTCTGATCGCGTACCGCATGGCGTGAGCATCGCCGTATCGTCTGGCCCCGCCCTTGCCGGCGGGGCCTTTCGTGTGTCTGGGCGGTAGGCGGAGACGACGGCGGACAGCGATCTGTGGGCGGCATCGTGTCGGCGCCGCGCTGCCGACGGGCGCCGGAGTGGCGGGGGCTATCGTGGCGCGGTCCGTCTGGCTCACCGCCTGCGACGACCGGGATGCGGCGATGGCGGTGCTCAGGTCAGCGTGCGTTCGACCGGGCGCGGCTCTTCGAATGCGGCGCCGAGCTGCACCGGGCGGCGCATCAGCAGCACGCCGAGCAGCAGCGCCACGTCGATCGCCGCGATCGCCATGAACACCCCCGAGAAGCTGCCCGTGCGATCGCGCACCATGCCGCCGATGCCGGGGCCGATCGCCGCCGAGGTCGAGATCCAGGTCATCGCCGAATAGAGTTCGAGACTGGCCCGGCGCCCGAAATAGTCCTGCATCAGCATCGCGGTGCTGACATAGCTGAAGCCGAGCCCGACGCCCATGCTGAGCGCAAAGAGACCGAGCGCGACAGCGCCCGTGCCGACCGCGAGGCTTGCCGAGGTTACCGCCAGCGCGCCGAGCGACAGCATCGTCAAACGGCGCGCGTCGACCTTCTCGCCGATCACCCCCGCCGCCGCCGCCGCGACGGCGCCGACCAGCGCTGCGATGCTGATCAGCGCGGTCGCCGAGCCCTTGGTCTGGCCATGCTCCATCAGATGCTGGAAGGCGAAGCTGTGCACGGTGGTGTTGACCAGCAGGCAACCGGTGTAGGCGCCGACGATCAGCCAGAATTGCGGCGTCGCCAGCGCATGGCGCAGCGTCCACTGGCTGAGATCGGGCGCGGCGTCGGCGTCTGCGACATGCTTGCGGATCAGCCCGCCGCCGCGCGTCACCAGCATCGCCAGTCCGCCGACCGCGAGCGAGGCTGCCGCGCAGATCAGCCAGTAGCTGCGCCAGCCGTGCGCGAGCTCGCTGACGACATAGAAGAACACCGGCCCAAACACCGCGCCGAGGCTGCCGCAGGTGAAATAGATGCCGAGCGCGGTCGACCGCCGTTCGAACATGCCCGAGATGACATGGACGCTGGGGACGGTGCCGCAGAAGCAGAAGCCGAGCCCGAGCAGCGTCGCGCCGACATGATAGACGAGCACGCTGTGCGTCTCGGCGAGCGCGACGAAGCCCGCGGCGAGGAGTAGCGCGCCGATCCCCAGCGTCAGGCTCACCCCGATCCGCCGGATCGTCACCGCGGGGAGCAGGCTCGCGACGCCGCAGGCAATGCCGAGCAGCGTGAAGCCGAAGCCCGCTTGCGCCCAGTCCATGCCGAGATCCGGGACCATCGAGGGCAATACCTGCCCCAGCGAATTGAAGGTCGAGGCCATCAGCAGGAAATAGAGCAGGCTCAGCGCCGCCAGCACGACGATCCGCGTGCGTCCATGAAAGTTCATCAGACGTCACTCCTGCTTGAGGATAGCCGCTTCATAGCACCGGCCAGTCGCTCGGTATCGTCTTGCCCGCGCGCGCGATGATCGCGGGGCCGGCCGCCTCGATCTGCGCGAACAGCCGCTCCTCGTCCACCATCGTCGAGCGATAGCCCGAAACGACGCGCACCCCGTCGACCCAGACGCTGTGGACGCCGCGCCCGTCCGCCGACCAGACCAGCTGGTTGACGACGTTGAGCAGCGGCACCCATTCGGGCCGGTCGCGATCGTGCGCGACGAAATCTGCCTTCTTTCCCGGTTCGAGCGAGCCGATCATGTGATCGAGCTGCGCGCCCTTCGCGCCGTTGACCGTGCCGCATTCGAGCGTGCGATAGGCGGAGAAGAGCGAGGAATCGCGCCGCGCATCCTTGTGGATGCCGGCGGTGACGAACATCGCGCGCATCATGTCGGCGGCGTTGCCATTGTTGTTGCCGTCGGTGCCGAGCTGGATGTTGACTCCCGCCGCCGCCATCTCGGGAAACTTGCCCGAGGTCGATGCGCCGTAGGCGCCCTTCATCGCGGTCATCGGGCAATGCGTGACGTTGGTGCCGCTCGCGGCGAGCAGCGCGACCTCGGCGTCGTCGAGGAAGATCGCGTGGGTCAGCGACAGGTGTGGGCCCAGCGCGCCGATCGAGTCGAGATGGACGATCGGGCGCGTCCCGGTGGTGGCGAGATAATAGTCCGGATCGGCGGGGTCGGCGCTCATATGCGCGGTGATGCCCGTGCCGCGCTCCTTGGCGAGCGTCGTCGCGGCGCGCCACAGCGCGTCGGTCGCGGTCATGTGGCCGACCAGGCAGGGCCAGGTCGCGATCAGCGGATCACCGGTGGTCGGATAGCGGTCGAGTTCGGCCTCGATCGTTGCGATCGCCTTGGCGGTGAGCGCCGCCTGGTCGTCGTCGGGGGCGAAGGCGCGGTCCTGCACCCATTGGCCGATGCGGCCGCGGATGCCGATCTCGGCGAGCCCGTCGTGCACCGCGCCCAGATCGAGGATGGTACCCGCCTCAACGAAGCAGGTCGTGCCGGTGCGCAGCATCTCGAGCGCAGCGAACTGCGCGGAAAGCCGCTCTTCGGCCGGCGACTGCGCCTGATAGGTCGGGATCAGCCAGTCGAAGACATTGGTCTGCCAGTCGGTATCGTCGGGGATGTAGCCGCGCGTGATCGGCTCGCCGGTGATGTGGACGTGGCAGTTGACGAAGCCCGGCGTCAGCACGAAGCGCGATCCGTCGATCGTCTCGCGCGCCATCACCGCGGCTTCCACCTCGGCGCTCTGGCCGACGGCATGGATACGGTCGCCGATCACCGCCAGCGCACCGTCGCGGAAGATGCGCCGCTCGGCGTCCATGGTGACGATCCAGCAGTTGCGGATCAAGAGGTCGACAGGGGTCGGGACGGACAGCGGTTCGGGCATGCCGCAGGCTCCGTCAGGCCGCCGGCGGGGTCTTGATTGCGCGCGCCCTAGATGTTTCGGGTGAAAGCCCCCTCCCCGAACGGGAGAGGGGGGTCGTGTCACCCGCCGTAGCTGGCGCGCGCCATCTGCTCGAGATGCGCGCCGATGGTGAGTGCCTCGGCGGGCGCGAAGGCGTCGTTCGCGGGGCAGGTCGGTGCGCGCGCCATCGTATAGGTCGGTTCGAGCTCGAAGAAGGTCGCCACCGAATGGCGGGGCGTGTCGCCCGAATTGTTGCGCACGCGGTGGAGGTTGGCGCGGTAGAGGCCGGCGGTGAAGCGCTCCATCATCTGGCCGAGATTGATCACGAAGCTGCCCGCAATCGGCGTCGCCAAGATCCACTCGTCGTCGGCGTTGCGCACTTCGAGCCCGGCCATGTCGTCCTGCAACAGGATGGTGATCGAGCCCCAGTCGCTGTGCGCGCCGGCGCCCAGCCGGTTGAAGTCGGTGTGCGCGGGCTGCGGCGGGTAGCGCAGCAGCCGGATGCCGCACTGCGGATCGGCGAGCCCGTCGTCGAACCAGTTGGGGGAAAGATCGACCGAAAGCGCAAGGCACCCCATCAGATGCCGACCGAGCCGGATCATTTCGTCCTGATAGGCGAGCATCTGTTCCTGGAAGCCGGGGAGCGCGGAGGGCCATTGGTTGGGGCCCTGCATCGGCAGACCCGCGCGGACGAACGGGTGGTCGTCGGGCAGATCGCGGGCGAGCATGAAGCTCTCCTTGAGATCGGCGGGCGATCCTTCGTCGAGCATCTGCTTGCCGACGCCCTCATAGCCGCGCCGGCACGGCGATAGCTCGACCGCGGCCGCGCGCTTGGCGGCATCGTCCTGCGCGAAGAAGCGCCGCGTCTCGGCGATCTGCGCGTCCATCAGCGCTTGCGGGACGCCGTGGCCGGTGACGTAGAAGAAGCCCGTCTCGCGGCACGCCTTGTGGATCTCCCACGCGACGCGGCGTCGCGCCTCCGCATCCTCGAAGCTGCCGGCGAGGTCGATCAGCGGGATGCGGTCGGCCGCCTTGGGGGGCGTATAGACGATCATGCCGCGACGGGCGCGCTCAGCCGGAAGATGTTGCCCTCGGGATCGCGCAGCACCGCCTGATATTGGCCGAAGAAGGTCTCCTTCGCCTCGCGTACCAACTCCGCGCCGGCCGCAACCGCGCGGTCGACCGCGGGCGCGACATCGGCGACGGCCTCGACGTTGAAGGTCAGCAGCGAGCGCGTGCCTGTCGCCGGCTCTTCGGGCAGGTTGATGAACGATCGCACCGCCTCTGTGGCAAAGCCGATCAGGCAGCCGCCGTCCGCCTTGACCTCGCGATAGCGCTCGTCGCGCGATGCCATGATCTCCTCCAGCCCCAGCCCTTCGACATAGAAGGTCGCGAGCGCCGCGACGTCGCGCGCGAGGAAGGTGGTATAGCTGAGCCTCACCCCGCCCACGCGTCGACCACGGTCGCGGTCTCGACCAGCAGCGCGCAGTGCGACTGGAGGATGTTGAGCGCATCGGTGTGGATCGTACCGCCGAACGCCGCGCAGCCGTCCGACACCACGAAGGTGTGATAGTTGCGGTGGAACGCGGCGCGCGTCGTCGAATCGACGCAGCAATCGGTGCTGACGCCGGCAAGCACGAGCGTGTCGATACCGCGCGCGCGCAGCTGCTCGTCGAGATCGGTATTGTGGAAGCTGTCATATTGCAGCTTCTCGATCTCGATGTCGCCGGGCTGGGGCGCGACGCGGTAATAGTCCTCGCCGCCGCTGCCGATCCGGCAAATGCCTTCCTGGCCAGGCGTGCCGCGGCGGAGCATCCACGTCTTGAGCGCGTCCGAATCGGTCTCGGGGCTGGTCATCACGCGCATGAAGGCGACGGTCGCGCCGGCCTTGCGCGCGGCCGCGATCAGTTCCTCGATACGATCCACCGCGGTTTCGGCCTCGGACATGTCGAGACCGGCCCGGCCGAGCACGCCGTGCGCCGCGCAGAAATCGACCTGGATATCGACGACGACGAGCGCGGTGGTTGCCGGCGCGATCATCTCGGCGATGTCGGTCAGGTGGGGGAGCGGTTCGGCGAGTTCAGACATGCGAGGGCTCCGGCACACGTGAGGGGAAACGCTGGCGCAGCACCGGCAGGACATGCTCGCCGAAGATCGGCATGCCGGTGAGGTAATCGGGAAAGATCAGCATCAGCCCGTCGAGAGAGGTCTGCGCGAAGATCTCGCTCAGCCGCTCGATCACCGTCTCGGGCGTGCCGAGCACATGCGGGGTCATGAAGGTCGATCGCGCTTTCTGCGTGAAGGCGTTCTCCTTGCCGATCTCGGCGTCGAGGAAACCGTACGCGCGCATCATGCCCTGCAGCGCGCCCTCGTCGAGCCCGGCTCGATAATGCGCCGCCTCGGCCTCCGCCGCCTCGTCGGTCTCGCCGAACAGGATGGTCATCATCGAATAGGTCCGGACCATCCGGCCGATGCCGATCGCGTCGTCCTTGGCGGCGCGGCTGGCCTTGGCGAGTTCGGGAATGTCGCCACCCGACAGAAACAGCGCGTCCATCTCTTCGGACGTGAACTTCATCCCCGCCTTAGACGTGCCGGCGCAGACCAGGAAGGGGCGCGTCGCGGGCTTGGGATCGGACATGCAGTCGTCGAGATGGAAATAGGTGCCGTCCATCGTCACCGAATCCTGCGTCCACAGCGCCTTGATCGCCTGGATCCATTCGGTCGCGAGCGCATAGCGGTCATCGTGGCCGACATTGTCGGGCCACGCGCCCATCTGCGCGAACTCGCCCTTGTAGGCACCGGTGACGACGTTGAGCCCGGCGCGGCCATGGCTGATCTGGTCGAGCGTCGCCATCATCTTGGCGGTGACCGCGGGGTTCTGGAGCAGCGTGTGCGTCGTCGTCCAGATCTTGACGCGATCGGTCGCTTCGGCGAGCGCGGCCATCAGCGCGGTGGAATCGAGCGCATGGCGCCAATGTTCGGTTTCGCCGCCATAGCCGCGATACTTGGCCATCGACATGACGAAATCGAGCCCGAGCCGGTCGGCGAGCAGCGCGACCTCGCGGTTATAGTCATAGGAGCCGTCGAGCTTCGGCGCGTTCTTGGAAAGGATCCAGCCGCCGTTGGCGATCGGCAGGAAGATGCCGAGATCCTTGCCGCCGAAATCGGACGGCAGGCCGAAGGCGGTGGGTTCGGGCTCGCTGCTCATGTCCGTCATTATCCTCTCCCCGCTCGGCTCGCCAAGCAGATTACGGCGCGGCTCCCGAGCGTTCTTGACGCCGAGCGCCGATCGTTTTGGATTCGCGCCGCGCCTGCCGTCGGGGATAGAGGTGCGCCAACAAGTCGGCCGTCTTGCGCCAAGAGTTGCGTGGTCGCGACGCCTATCAGGCTCGCAGTTACGGGAGGCACGAATGGCGCATTGGTTTATCACGGGGGTCAGCACCGGGCTGGGACGGGCGCTTGCCGAGCATCTCCTCGCGCAGGACAATATCGTCGTCGGCACGGTCCGGTCGGAGAGCGCGGCCGCCGCGTTCGACGCGCTGGCGCCGGGGCGCGCGCACGGCCTGGTCATGGACGTGACCGACGAGGCGGCGGTGCTGGCTGCGGTCGCCGCGGCCGAGACGCTGACCGGTGGGCTCGACTTCGTCGTCAACAATGCCGGGCACGGCTTCACCGGCGCGATCGAGGAGACCAGCCTTGCCGACGCCAAGGCGCTGTTCGACGTCAATGTGTTCGGGCCAATGGCGGTGATCAAGGCGGCGCTGCCCTATATGCGCGCGCGCCGCGCGGGGCACATCATCAACATCACCTCGGTGAGCGGGCTCGCCGCCTGGCACGGCACCGGCCTGTACGGCGCCAGCAAGTTCGCGCTCGAATGCATCGGCCGCACGCTCGCTCAGGAGGTCGCGCCGCTCGGCATCCGCGTCACCAACGTCGCGCCGGGCGGGCTGCGCACCGCCTTCGCCGCGGGCCACATGCCCGGCGCCGAGCCGAGCATCGCCGACTATGCCGGGACGGCGCACGTCGCGCGCGGCGTGCTGCTCGGCCATCACGGCACCGAGCCCAGCGATCCCGCGCTCGCCGCGCAGGCGATCGTCGCGGCGGCGCTGGCCGCCGAGCCGCCGATGCTGCTGCTGATCGGCGCGGATGCGCTTGGTTATGCCGAGAATGAATTCGCCACGCTCGCCGCCGACATCGCGCGCTGGAAGCCGCTGACGCTCTCGGTCGCAGCGACGGATGCGGTTCACGCCTAGCAGGCCACAGCATTCGCACCGAGCGGACGGGGCGTGATGGTCCCCGAGACGTGATCGTCCCCGAGACGCGATTGTCCCCAGGGCGACGGCTTACGCCGCGAACATCGCCTTGCGGATGATCGCGTGGACGCCCCAATTGCCGTTGGCGACCTGGCTGATCCCGAAATCGACGCCGACCGACAGCAGCGAGATCGCCTCGTCTTCGGACAGGTTGCGGATCGTCATCAAAAAGCGTCGCGCCTTGCGGAAACAGTCGCGCATCGCGAGATCGATCGAGCTCTTCTTGTAGACCTCGCTCTGCGCGTTGGCGCCCAATTCCTTGAGATAATCGGGATGGCTGAACCCCAGTATGACCCACTCGTCGCGCGTCTCGATCATCGGATAGTCGAGATCGCGGATATGCGCGCGGCTTGAGCCTGCGGGGTGGAGGATGACCTGGATCACGGCGGTCATCGAACATTCGATCGCGGTGCCGCACAGCTCGGAATCGCCCTGGCTGGCATGCGGATCGCCCAGCGACAGCAGCCCGCCGGGCACCGACACCGGCAGATAGACGCTGGCTCCCGCGCCCAGCCGCCAATTGTCGATATTGCCGCCGAAATTGCCCGGCGGCACCGAATCGACCAGCTCCGAATGCGCGGGTGCCATCGCGACCACGCCGAAATGCGGGCGCACCGGAATCTCGATGTCGCGCAGCACGTTGAAGTTGCGCACGATGCTCTCGGGATCGACCGGAATGCCCGGATAGTCGATCCGGTCGTGGACGACGCCCGACGGGTCGGTCTGCGGCGTCCAGCGATAGTTGTAGACCGCGTGCGCGGCGGCGCGGCCCGGTTCGGACTCGATCTCGTAGATCGTCACCACCTCGCGCTGACGCGGCTCGGTGAGCAGGTCGTTGTAGTGGAAACCCCAATAGGCCGCGGCATTGCTGCCGAAGGCGCGGCCGGCATAGCGCGGATTCCGGCTGGGCCGCGGTCCGAGCTCGAGAATGCGGACCTCGACGACGTCGCCGGGCTTGGCGCCCTCGATCGCGATCGGCCCGGTGCAGATATGCACGCCGAACCCCTCGCCCGGGCCGCGACCCAATGCGGAGGCGTCGAGCGGCCCCGCTCCGCGCCGCTCGATCGTCTTGCCGTCCGCGGTCCAGCGGTACACGGCCTCGGCCGCAGCATCGCCCTCGATCATCCGCTCGGCATCGTCATTGCCGTGGTGGGTGAGCGTCTCGACCGTCACATAGTCGCCCGACCGCACCTCGAGCACGGGTTTCAGCATGCGGCTGAAATAGCCCCAGTGGATCGTGTCGGGGCGAACCGGCAGGTGATGATGGCGGATCGCACGATCCCCGTCGATCGGCGTATCCGGCTCGGATGGTGGCGAGACGTCCTCGGCCTCGGCTTCGGGCGCGGGCGTCTCGGGTTTGACGCGCTGCGTGTTGGGCCGGCCGCGGCGCGGCGCCTCGATCCGCTCCTCCGCGATCTCGGGTGACTTGCGATATTCGCGCGGGCTGATCCCGTAGCGTTCGCGGAAGGCGCGGCTGAACGATGCGCTGTCGTTGAAGCCCCATTGGTAGAGGATTTCCGAGATCGAGCGCTGCGCGTGCAGCGGGCTGCCGAGATCGAGGCGGCAGCGCTCGAGCCGCCGCAGCTTCACATATTGGCCGAAGCTCTCGCCAAACGTCTCGAACAGCTTCTGCAGATAGCGCGCCGAGATGCCATGTTCGCCCGCGATCTGGTGGATCGACAGATCGGGATCGGACAGGCGCATCTCGATCGACTGGAACACGCGTTCGAGGATCGCCGCGCGTCCGCCGGCCGCCCCGCCGAGCGCCTTGGCGGGCGCCTTGTCGAGCAGAATCGCCGCGATGAATTCGGGCAGCGCCATCTCGACGGGTCGCATTTGGTCGTCCGACACGTCGACGATCGAATCCGCGACCGAACGCAACAGGCCCGAAAGCATCCGCCCCATCGCGCTCTCGCCGTCGATACTGCCGATCCCGTCGGGCATCGGCAGGCGCTGCTTGAGCGCTGGCAGCGACAGCGGCACCTTCACGATCAGCAGGCGATAGTCGCACGGCAGCTCGAGTTCGGCGCGGGTCGCGCCGCTCGCATAGGCCATGTCGCCCTCGGCGAGCGTGACGCGGTCGGTGCCTCCGACGACGGTCAGGCTGCCCTCGAGCAGGATCGCGATCCAGAAGCAGGCGCCCTCCTGACCGAAATCGATCGCGAGCCGCTGCGCCGTCCCGGTCGCCCGTACGAACTGGATGCGTTGCCCGCTGCTGAAGCTCAGCAGCTCGCCATAGATGTCGCCGTCGCCGCCGAGCAGGTCGATCGAGACGCGCTGCAGCGCGAAGCGCCACGCGTCGCGTCTCTGGTCACGCGGATAGGCATTGGTCGTGAAGCGCACTCAACATGTCCTGCCCGACCCCGCGCTGCCCCCAGCCGCGGATGACCCCTGCGGAAAGACTGTGACGGATGCGGAAGGAACGGTCAACGCGGGCGCCCGTTCATGGCTCGACCGCCAAGCGAGTCATCCGGGCGTGCGCGGCGCGATAGCGATGCACCAGCCACTTGTTGAACTGGCCCTGCGCACCCTCCTGCCAGCTATAGCGGCCGCGCGGCGCGTAACGCGAGCGCAGGCCGACCTGGACGAGCTCGTCGACATGCATGTCCTGCGCGATGATGTGGCCCGAGGCGCGGATGTTCATGTCGAGCTTGTGATCGAACGCCGGATCCTTCATCGCGCCCGGCGCGAACAGGAAGCCGGTGTCCATCTCGAGCGATTCCGGGCCGTTGGGGCGCAGGATCAGATAGATCACCATATCGCTCATCATTACCAGGCTGAGCGTCGGCGGCACGTTGGCGAAGGTCATCCGGTTGCGGCTGGCGTCGGTGAGCCCGGGGAAGATCGGCAGCACCGCCTTCTGCGTCGCGTTGAAGCTCGCATCGGCATGCAGCGTGCCGTTGAAGCGCAGGAAGCCGGCGTCCTCGGGATCGGAATCGGGGAACTCGGCGCGGCCCGAGGGAACGAAGTCGTGCAGCGGGCCCTGGTGCAGCCGGCTGGCGTGATAGCCGTCGTTGTTGTTCTCGAACATCACCTTCCAGTTCCACGGCAGGTGCGGCGCGGGATCGGGGCGCGGCCCTTCGGCAGACGCGAGATCATAGTCGGCGATCGCCTCGCCGACCCTGGCGATGCGCGGGGCGAGCGGAGCCGCGTCGGCGTCGAAGTTGACGAACACGAAGCCGTTCCAGATCTCGACCTTGAAGCTGGGCAGGCCGTGGCGCGCCTTGTCGAAGTCGCAGGTCTTGCTCATCGCGGGCGCACCGATCAGCGCGCCGTCGAGATCGTAGCTCCAGTGATGATAAGGGCAGACGAAGCCGCGCGTGTTGCCCGAACCCTCGGCGACCAGCATCGCGCGGTGCTGGCACACCGCGGACATCGCGTGGACCATGCCGTCGCGATCGCGCGAGACGATGATCGGCTCGCCGACGATGCGCGTGCTGAAATAGTCGCCGGTATGCGGCACCCAGGCCTCGCGGCCGACGCACAGCCATTCGTGATTATACAGCGCCTCCTGCTCGAAGGCGTAGAAATCGGCACCGGTATAGCAGACCGGCGGCAGCGTGACCGCATCGGCAAGATCGACCGCGGAGGCATCGAGCGACGAGAAGAAGCTGTCGGGCGGCAGGCGCATGTTCGTCGGTCCCGTGAAAATCTTACAAGATATGCCGATAGTCTAGGCGCGTGTCGGCGGCCTGTCTTGGCGCGAGGGGAACGTAAATTTGCGGGGTGGGGAGGGGAAGGGGGCGCCGCCGCGACGGCCACCCCCGCTACGTCTATTCGCGCGTATAGGTATCCGGGACCTGGGGATCGGGGCCGGCCTTGCCCCACAGCAGGATCTCGGTGCCCCACGGATCGCGGAACGCATGGTTGTAGCCGTTGAAGGTGGACCAATAATGGTCGCGCCACAGGATCGTCGCGCCGCGTTCCTCGGCGGCGGCAAGGATACGCTCGGGGGTGTCGTCGTCGCCGATCAGGATCCAGATCCTGGGCTTGCGCCCCTCGGTCGCTAGCGTGCGGGGCGCGACGCCTGCCGGATCGGGATGCGGCCGCGCATTGTCGACGCCGAAGATGCCGAGGTGGAGATTGCCGATCGCGCTGTCGCTGCCGTCTGGGTTGGGGAAGAAGCCGCCCGGCACCATGCGGTGATAGACGCCGGCGGGTTTCTCGTCATTCTGCCAGCCGAACACCTCGGCATAGAAGCGCGCGGCGGCGGCGGGATCGTCGCTCGGCAGATCGACGAAGATCAGCGTGTTGGGCTTGGTCATGATCTCTTCTCTTCGATGAATGGGCGCTGCCGGCATGCGCGCGCCGCGAAGCACGGGCTTGGACAGGCGCGCGCAGTTTGTTGACGCGGCGCGCCGTCGCCTGGCGTCGCAAGTCATAGGGCGCGCGCAGGCAAGACCCCGGGTGGCATCCGCGGTGCATCTCGGAGCGTCGATTTTACCAGAAAGCGGGGATCTCAATGGCGTTGGTGTGCAAGCATGGCGAAGCACGAGCAGATACGGCGCCGAAGGCGATCCACCATCTGAAGGCGACGCCCGAGACGGTGCATTGGGGCTATTTCTCGCCGGAGATCAAGCCTGCGCTCACCGTCCAGAGCGGCGATCTGATCCAGGCGGAGGCGGTGACGCACCATGCCGGCGACGCGCCCGACCTGATGTTCGACGAAGGCGTCGAGCGCCTCTTCACCGAGATCGATCCGGCCACGCGCGCACCCGGCGTCCACATCATGACCGGCCCGATCTATGTCGAGGGTGCGGAGCCCGGCGACATGCTCGAGGTCCGCTATTTCCAGATGACCCCGCGCTGCAATTACGGCTCGAACCTCGCCGCCAATTGGGGCCATCTCTACCAGGAGTTTGGCGAGAAGGAGCGCGTCACGATCTACGAGCTCGATGCCAATGCCAACACCGCGCACGCGCTCTACGCCTATGACTTTCCGGGCAAATATCTGGTGCCCGGCACGATCACCAACTGCCCGGTCTGCGATCGCCAGCCTGCGCTCGAAGGAATCACTATCCCGGCGAGGCCGCATCTCGGCACCGCAGGTGTTGCCCCCGCGGTTGACGCGCCCGTCTCGACGATCCCCCCCGGCCTGCATGGCGGCAACATCGACAATTGGCGGATCGGCGCGGGCGCGACGATGTTCTACAAATGCCAGGTCAAGGGCGGGCTGTTCTCGATCGGCGATCCGCACGTCAGCCAGGGTGACGGCGAGATCTCGGGCACCGCGATCGAGGCCTCGCTCAACTGCCTGTTCCAGATCATCCTGCGCAAGGATTTCGATTTTCCCTCGCCGCTGCTCGAGACGCCGCGCAACTGGATCGTCCACGGCTTCGGCGCGGATCTCGACGTCGCGATGAAGAACGCCTCGATGGACATGCTCCACCTGCTCCACGAGCATCAGGGGCTGAGCCGCAACGACGCCTATTCGCTGATGAGCGTCGCCGCCGATTTCGGCGTGACGCAGGTGGTTGACGGCACGCTCGGGGTCCATGTCCGCGTCGATCGCGGAATGTTTCCGCAAAAGGGCGTGGTCAAGGATCTGGGGTAAGACAGGAAGGGGGGCACATCCATCCCTTCTCGTGCTCCTGCGAAGGCAGGAGCCCAGGGTTTCGAGCGCCGCGCCCGCTTCACCTGGGCTCCCGCCTACGCGGGAGCACCTGTCCTAAGCGATAGCCACCGTCATCGCCGCGTCCACTTCGGCGCGAACCGGCATCGAGGCCGCAGCACCCACACGCTGCACCGAAAGCGAGGCGGCGGTGCAGGCCAGGCGAAGCGCCGCCGCCATCGCCAATCCTTCCGACAGCCCCGCGGCGAGCACCCCGCAGAACGTGTCTCCCGCGCCCGTCGTGTCGACCACAGGCACGCGCGGCGCAGCGACCGCGATCTCGTCGCCGTGCGCCACTGCGACGATGCCGGCGCCACCCAGCGTCACCACCACCCATTGATCGGTGCGGCGCAGTAGCCGGCGCGCGGCATCGGCGGCCGCGACGCGTCCCTCCGGCGGCGCGGTGCCGAGGAAGAAGGCGAGTTCGGTCTCGTTGAGGATGAGCAGATCGGCGTCGTCGAGCATCGCGTCGGGAATGGTCAACGCCGGCGCTGTGTTGAGGATGGTGATTGCGCCGCCGTTGCGCGCCTGCGCGAGGAATGCGGCGGTCGCCGCTACCGGCACTTCGAGCTGGGCGAGCGCGACCGCACGGCCTTCGCCGAACGCCGTCCATCCTGCCGGTGCCGCGACGTCGCCATTGGCGCCGGCGACGATCACGATCTGGTTTTCGCCCTCGTCCGAGACGAAGACATGCGCGAGGCCGGTCGGCCCGGCGAGCCGATCGACGCCGGCGATGTCCACGCCGGTTTCCGCCAGGAAGTCGCGCATTGCCGTACCGAATTCATCGCTGCCGACCGCGCCGATCATCCGCGTGCTGGCGCCGAAGTGTGCGCTGGCGACCGCTTGGTTCGATCCCTTGCCGCCGGGCAGATGCTGCAATGACGACGCGGCAACCGTCTCGCCGGCCTTCGGCAGACGGTCGACGCGCATCACGATGTCCATGTTGATGCTGCCGAAGACGGTGACGCTCACGCGGCGAGCGCCATCCCGGCCGTTTCCTCGGCGCGCTCAGCCTTCTGCATCTCGAGCGACGGCAGGAACGAGAGCAGCAGCATGCCAACACCGAGCGCCACCGCGACGCCGATCGTCGCGACCGCGTAGGAACCGGTCCGGTCGAAGCTCATGTCCATCAGCCCGGGGGTAATGCCCTGTGCGAGGATGACAACCGAATAGAGCGCGCCAACGATGCTGCCATAATGTCTGAGGCCGAAATAGCGCGAGATGAAGTAGGGCAGCGCACCATATTCGGCACCCATGCCGACGCCGAGCAGCGCGCCCGCCACCATTGCCGACGCGGTGCCGTGGCCGAATTCGAGCAGCAGCAGCCCGATGATCGCGGCGCCGTACATCGGCACGATCAGCCGCGGCGTGCGCAGCTTGTCGAGCAGCCCGCCGGTCACGATCTGCCACGCCGCGGTGACCAGCGCGAAGGTCGCGACGACGCCGGTCGCCGCGCCCAGGCCGAAGCCGTGGTCGGTGAGCATCGGCACGACATGCGTGAACACCGCGGTCATCCCGCCGGCGCCCGCTGCGATCGCGATCAGCATCAGCCAGAAGGCGCGGGTGTGCGCTGCCTCGCGCAGGCTCAGCCCCTCGAGCACGATCTCCTTGGCCTCAACGCGGGGCGGTGCGTCGCGCAGCAGCAGGAACAGGATCGGGAAACCGACCAGCAATACGATCGCCGCTATCCCGACATAGGCGCTGCGCCACCCATAGGCGGTGACCAGCAACCCCGCGACGATTGGCATGACGGTCGCGCCGACGCCGTTGCCGACGCCTGCGGTGACGCCCAGCATCAGCCCGCGGCGCGCGTCGAACCAGTTCGACACCACCTTGCAGAACATCGCCGAGCCCGCGAGCGAGCCGCCGACGCCGATCAGCGCGAACAGCAGATAGAATTGCACCATGCTGCCGGTCGAGCGCGAGAGCAGCGCGATGCTCGCTGCGAGCACGACGTTGCCGCTGATCAGGATGCGCCGCGATCCGAACCGGTCCATCGCGCGCCCGACGAAGGGATAGAGCACGGCGTTGACCACCGCGACCAGCCCGAGCACCCCCGAGACCGATGCGCGCGGCCAGCCGAAATCCGTCGCGATCGGCACCAGGAACACGCCGAAGGTGGCGAGGATCGATGCGGTGATACCGATCAGATTGCCGGTGGTCGCGGCGACGGCGACGCCTGCCGGATTCGGGGTTGAGGCGCGCATGGCAGTCTCCCGAGAAGCAAAGTCGTCAGTAGATGCCAAGCCCGGCCGGAACGAAAGCGTCACATAGCCGCGCCGCAACAAAGACTGCGCGGACCGTCAACATGACGGCGGACTTGCGCGGAGGCGCCCTCGCGCCAATTTTGGCGGCGTCGGCGCTCAAGACGCCGGCCGGCGCGGCCGCCAAGGTCGTCCGACCTGCCACGGAGCTGCCCCGACGATGACCGCCGACACCGCGCCTACCATGCCAACCTATTTCATTCCGCACGGCGGCGGCCCCTGCTTCTTCATGGACTGGCGGCTGATGGGCGGCCCCGAAGACGCATGGAAGAAAACCGAGATGTGGCTGCGCGGATTGATCGCCAGCCTGCCCGAGCGGCCCAAGGGGATCGTCGTGATCTCGGGCCATTGGGAGGAGGCGGCGTTCACCGCCTCGACCGCGGTCGCGCCCGAGATGATCTACGATTATTCGGGCTTCCCGCCGCACACCTATCAGCTCAAATACCCCGCGCCGGGCGCGCCCGCGCTCGCCGAGCGCGTCGTCGAACTGCTCAAGGCGGCGGGTCTGCCCGCGCGCACCGACGCGCGGCGCGGATTCGATCACGGCGTATTCGTGCCGTTCCTGCTGATCGATCCGGAGGCGACGATCCCGGTCGTGCCGCTCTCGCTCAAGCGCGAACTCGATCCCGCCGAGCATCTCGCCGCCGGGCGCGCGCTCGCAGCGCTCCGCGACGAGGGCATCCTCATCGTCGGCTCGGGAATGAGCTACCACAATATGCGCGGCTATCGCTCGCCGCACGCGGCGCAGGTCTCGCCGGTGTTCGACGCGTGGCTGACCGAGGCGGTCGAGGCGGATCCCGCGACACGCTGGGAAAAGCTCACGCAATGGGCGCAGGCGCCGGGCGGCCGCGAATCGCATCCGCGCGAGGAGCATCTGCTGCCGCTGATGATCGCGGCGGGGGCGGGGGCGGAGTCGCCCGGCACCAAGCCGTTCAGCGACAATGTGATGATGGCCGATCTGTCGGCGTTCAAATTCGGGTGATAGAAAGCCCTCTCCCATTGGGAGAGGGTTGGGTGAGGGGTTCCCACCTTCGAGGTGGGACGCGACGCTGACGCGTCGCTCCCCCTCACCCCGACCAGCATCGGGTAAACAACGCCCCGCGTTGTTCAGGTCATGCCGGGGGCATGACCGGCCCGATGCTCCCCGACGGGGAGAGGGAGAGCATCACTCCGCCGCGATCGCCTAGCGTACCGCGCTGCCTCCGCCGCCACCCTGGCGCGTCCAGCCGTCGCGGTAGCGGTCGACCAGCCACAGGTTGAACTGGCGCTGCGCGCCCTCCTGCCACGAATAGCGGCCGCGTGGGGCGAAGCGCGAGTTCAGGCCCTTCTGCACCGCGAGATCGACGTCGAGATCCTGCGTCACGATCTCGCGCACGGCATCCTCGTTCATCCGCATGCGATGCTCGAACAGCGGATCGGCCATCGACTCCCTGGTCACCAGCGGCGCCATCGTCAGCGCGTGGCGGTCGGCGGCCTGCGCGTCGAGAATCAGGAACAGTACCATGTCGGTGGTGATCACCATCGACAGGCTGGGCGGCAGGTTGACGAACAGCACGCGGTTGCGCTCCTCGTCGGTGAGCTTGTCGAATACCGGGAAGACGGCCTTGAGCGTCGCGTTGAAGCTCGCATCGGGGTGGGTCGAGCCGTTGAGCCGGTAATAGCCGGCGGTATCGGCGGGCAGCTCGGGAAAGCTCGCGAGCGCGCTCGGGACGATGTCATGCAGCGGGCCGTGGTGCAGCCGGTTGGCATGATAGCCGTCATTGTTGTTCTCGAACATCACCTTCCAGTTCCACTGGTAGGTGGCGGGGGCGCCCGGCCGCGGGCCGACGAGATCGGCGATGCCGTAATTCGCCATCACGGATTCGAGCGCGGCGAGACGCGGCGCGAGCGGCAAGGCGGCGGGATCGAAATTGACGAAGACGAAGCCCTGCCACGTCTCGATGCGCAGCTTGGGTAGGCCATGATCGGCCTTGTCGAAATTGCACGTCCGGCTCATCGCGGGCGCGCCGACCAGCGTGCCGTCGAGCGCATAGCTCCAGTGATGATAGGGGCAGACGAAGCCGCGCGCATTGCCCGCCCCTTCGGCGACGAGCATCGCGCGGTGCTGGCAGACCGCCGACATCGCGTGCAGCTCGCCGTCGAGCGAGCGGGCGACGATGATCGGCTCGCCCGAATGGCTGAAGGTATAGTAGTCGCCTGGGTTCGCGGCCCAGTCGACGCGGCCGACGCACAGCCATTCGCGGAAGAAGATCGCCTCCTTTTCGAACGCGAAGAAGTCGGGATCGACATAGCAGGCCGGCGGCAGCGAATCGGCGGACTCGGTCTCGCGCACCGAGCTTTCGAAGCTGTCGAAGAGGGCATCGCTGAGCATGGTCATCGGGGCAGGCTCCGAAAGGGTCAGAGAATGAGCGCGGTCGCGCGGACCGGGCAGCCGGTCGCGCCGACCACCTTGATCGGCAGCGCGAGGATCAGGAACCGTTCACCGACCAGCTCATCGAGTCTGGTCAGCTGCTGGACCATGCAGACATTGTTGGAGAGCCAGATCTGGTGTGTCGGATCCCACCATTCGTCGGGATCGTCCATGCCGATCAGGTCGGTCGCGAACATCTGCATCCCGCGATCGACCAGCCACTGCGCGGTGTCGGTCGGGATATGCGGGCGGTTGCGGCCCATGTCGGGCTGGCCCCACACCTTGTCGACGCCGGTCCAGCAGACCGTCGCGGTCTCGCTCGAGATGCGGCCGCCGGCCTTCGCCTCGGCAGCCTCGAAATCGGCGATGCTGATCGGCTCGCCGGCACGCTTGTGGGTGAGATCGAGCAGCAGGCCGGGGAGGATCAGCCGCTCGAGCGGCATCTCGTCGATCGACTGGCCGGGCTCGTAGAAATGGCGCGGCGCGTCGAGATGCGTGCCGCAATGTTCGGGAAACAGCATCATGTGCGTCTCGTAGGACGCCTTGCCGTCGGTCATCATCGCGGTGCGCTTGAAATTGTCCATCAGCGGGAAGCTGACCGCCCAGCCGCCGCCGTTGCGCATCCCCTCGGTCATCGGGTGGCTGAGATCGACGATTCGGCGGAAGGGAAGCTGCATGGCGCTGCTGTGGGCGCTTGCACCGCGGCTGGCTTGGCGTGCCGCGCAGTCTTCCTTGTCGGCGGCGGGCTTGCGCGCGTCGCGGCGGCTGATAGTCTCGCCGGCAGGAGAGCGATGTCGGGCGTCCACGAGGATCGATCGATGGCGACGACTGCCCTGAGTGCCGAGCAATTGCCCGCCTGGGCGGCGGCGCTTACCGATTTCGCGCTGTCGCCGCGGCTGACCGGCGGCGACGGCGTCTTCCACGGCCGCGTCGAGCGTTTCCGCTCGCCGCGCGGGATCAGCTTCTCGATGCTCGAATCGGGGCCGCAGCGGCTGCAACCGATGGACGACCGGCGCGACGAGATATTCTGGCTGTCGATGGTGCTCGAGGGCCAGTCGACGCTGGTCCGTGACGGCGATGCGCCGGCGCCGCTCGCCCCCGGCGACATCCTCTACGGCAAGCGTGGCGCCGCGGGCGCGCTTGATATCCGCACGCCGTTCCGCATGGCGATGGTCAACATCCCGACGGCGCTGCTCGCGCAGGCGAGCCTCGTCCCGCTCCCCACGCACATCGTCCACCTGCGCAACCAGGCCGGCACGACGCGCGTGCTCGGCGCGATGCTCGCCGCGGTCGCCGAAAGTCTCGATCGACTCGACGATGCGGGTTCGTTCGCGATCGAGGGCGCGCTGGTGCAGCTCGTCGTCAGCACGCTGTTCGATCATACCGGGCTGGTGCCGCTCGGCGGGCTCGCCTCGTCGCGCGCCGCGGTGCTGCGGCGCATCTGGCAGAGCGTCGAGCAACGGCTGGCCGACGGCGACCTTGCGCTCGCGACGATCGCCGCCGAGCACCGGCTCTCGACGCGTTACGTCCAGCTATTGTTCGAGGAGAGCGGGACGACCTTCCGCGGCCATGTCCGCGCGCGGCGGCTGGAGAAATGCCGCGAGGCGCTCGCCGATCCGCTCAACGCCAATGTCTCGATCACCGAGATCTGCCTGCACTGGGGGTTTGGCGACAGCGCCTCGTTCAGCCGTGCGTTCCGCGACGCCTATGACTGCACGCCGACGGCCTATCGTCGTGCGGCGATCGGGCGGCGCGGCGTTGGCGGCCGGCTGCGCGGGGTGACGCTCGCCGACGCGTGATTGTATGGGCAGCGCGCTTGTGCTCCTGCGTAGGCAGGAGCGCAGGTGATGGGCCACGCGCGCGGGCGCTCGGACGGCCGATACGCCTGTTCCCTGCCGTTCCCCGGCGGAAGCCGGGGCCCAGGGTTTCGAGCGCAGCGCTTGCCGCTGTGGGCCCCGGCGTTCGCCGGGGAACTGTGCCGCTAGTGAACCACGGCGTTCGCGCGCGGTGACCCCAACTCGGCCAGCTCATCCCACAACGCCTCCGGAATCGCATGGGTCAGTGCCGCCACATTCTCGCCGATCCGCTCCGGCCGCGACGTGCCGATCAGCACCGTCGTGATCGCCGGGTGCGCCAGCGTGAACTGCAGCGCGGCGGCCGCGATCGGGACGGTGTGGCGCCGGCACACCGCCTCGATCGCCGCGACGCGCGCGGCCACCGCGGCATCCGCCTCGACATAGTCGTAGCGCGCGCCCGGCGCCGCGCCGGTCGCAAGGATACCCGAGTTGAATACGCCGCCGGCGATCACCTCGACGCCCTGCGCCAGCGCGAGCGGCAGGAACGCGTCGAGCCCGGACTGGTCGATCAGCGTGTAGCGCGACGCGAGCAGCGCGACGTCGAAGCGCGCGTCGCGCAGCAGCCGCGCGCCGACGTCGGGCTGGTTGACAGCGACGCCGATCTGCCGCGTGTCGCCCGCGCTCCGCAGTTCGTCGAGCGCGCGCAGACCGCCGTCGAGCAGCGCGCGGCAGTGCGTCTCGAGCGCGTCGCCATGATTGCCCGCGTCGAGCTCGTGCACGAACAGCCGGTCGACCGAGGTGACGCCGAGCCTGAGCAGCGATTGCTCGAAGCTGCGCATCACGCCGTCGTAGCTGTAATCGAAGCGCCCCTCGAACGGCAGCGGCGCGGCGAAGAAATCGCGCGCGTTGCGGCCCTTGCCCGGCACGAGATAGCGGCCGACCTTGGTCGAGCAGGTCAGCCCCGCGTCGGGATGGTCGCGCAGGAAGGCACCGGTGCGCAGCTCGCTCAGGCCCTTGCCGTAGCCCGGTGCGGTGTCGAACAGCGTAATGCCCGCGACGCGCGCCGCCTCAAGCACCAGGCGCGCGTCCGCCTCGTCGATCGCGCGATGCAGGTTGCCGATCTCGGCACAGCCCATCCCGAGCCGCGAGCACGGGTTGGCCGGGATCGTCGGAAGCGTCTGCATGGACGGGGCCCTGATTGCCTGCGGTTCGGCGCGGATCGGCCTGTTGGGTGGCACGGTCTTGACGATGCGCGCGCAGCGTTTTGATCGCGCCGTCGATCGGCCAAGATCCCGCTTCACCTTGGCGCGCGCGCGGGCAATGACGGCGCGGCGCATTTCTTGGCGCCGCGCCGGAGGAGGCCCATGCTCGCACCGACGCCGATCGCGGCGATCCGCAGCGCCGGAAACCTGTCGCTGGGCTTTGCCCGCGCGGGCGAGGTCACGCGGCTGACGGCGGGCTATCAGAGCGGCTGCCTGCGCGCGCGGTTGCCGCGTGTCGATCCGGGCGAGCGCGTCGAGCTGGTGGTGATCAACACCGGCGGCGGGCTGACCGGCGGCGACGTGATCGACCAGACGGTACGATGGGGCCAGGGTGCGGTGGCGACCGTTACCACGCAGGCGGCCGAAAAGGTCTATCGCGCGATCGATGCGCCGGCGCTGGTGCGCACGACGATCGCGGTCGGTCCAGGCGCCGATGCGGAATGGCTGCCGCAGGAGACGATCCTGTTCGACGGCGCGAGGCTCGACCGCACGCTCGCGGTCGATGTCGTCGGCGGGGCCCGCTTTCTCGCGGTCGAGACGCTGCTGTTCGGGCGCACCGCGCGCGGCGAGGCGATGGCGCGCGGCGCGCTCGTCGATCGCTGGCGGATCCGCCGCGACGGCCGGCTGATCCATGCCGATAGCCTTTGCCTCGAAGGCTGCCCGCAGGCGATGCTGGCGCTTCCTGCGGTCGGCGGCGGTGCCGCGGCTGCAGCGACAATCCTGCTCGTCGCGCCCGATGCGGCAGCGGGGCTGTCGCCTCTGCGTGCGGTCCTCGCCGATGCCGCCTCCCGGTCGGCGGCGTCGAGCTGGAACGGCCTGCTTGTCGCGCGCTTCGTCGCGCCGGACGGCGAGACGCTGCGCCGCGCGTTGCTTCCCGCGCTCGCCTGCCTGCGTGGCGCGAGCCGTCTTCCCCGCGTCTGGAGCTGCTGATCCGATGAAGCTCACCCCCCGAGAGAAGGACAAGCTGCTGATCGCCATGGCGGCGATGGTCGCCCGGCGGCGGCTGGAGCGCGGCGTTCGGCTCAACTACCCCGAGGCGATCGCGCTGATCAGCGATTTCGTCGCCGAGGGCGCGCGTGACGGCCGCAGCGTCGCCGACCTGATGGAGGCCGGCGCGCACGTGGTCGCCCGCGACCAGGTGATGGCGGGGATCGCTGAGATGATCCACGACGTCCAGGTCGAGGCGACCTTTCCCGACGGGACCAAGCTGGTCACCGTCCATCATCCTATCCGATGAGGATGCCTATGCTCGCGCCTATCAGCAGCCGTTCCCCCGCGAAGGCGGGGGCCCAGGATTTCAGGCGGTGCCGTTTGCAGCCCTGGACCCCCGCCAGCGCGAGGGAACAAGAGGGCAGGCGATCATGATCCCCGGCGAAATCCTCGCCGCCCCCGGCGAGCACATCCTCAACGACGGCCTGCCGGTGACCGAACTGATGGTCGCCAATGGCGGCGACCGCCCGATCCAGGTCGGTAGCCATTATCATTTCGCCGAGACCAACGCGGCGCTCGACTTCGATCGCGTCGCCGCGCGCGGCCGGCGGCTCGACATTCCCTCGGGCACCGCGATCCGCTTCGAACCCGGCCAGCGCCGCACCGTCCAGCTCGTGCCGATGCGCGGCGAGCGGCGCGCGATCGGCTTTCGTGGACAGGTGATGGGAGCGCTCGACTGATGGCCTATCGCATGTCCCGCGCCGGCTATGCGGCGATGTACGGCCCGACCGTGGGCGACCGGCTGCGGCTCGGCGATACCGCGCTGATCGTCGAGATCGAGCGCGACGCGACGATCCTCGGCGAGGAGGTCAAGTTCGGCGGCGGCAAGGTGATCCGCGACGGCATGGGCCAATCGCAGGCGACCCGCGCCGAGGGCGCCGCCGATACCGTCATCACCAATGCCGTGATCCTCGATCATGCCGGTATCTGGAAAGCCGACATCGCGCTGGTCGGCGGCCGCATCGCGGCGATCGGCAAGGCTGGCAATCCCGACATCCAGCCTGGCGTCGACATCGTCATCGGCCCCGGCACCGAGATCATCGCGGGCGAGGGCAAGATCGTCACCGCAGGCGGCGTCGACGCGCACATCCACTTCATCTGCCCGCAGCAGGTCGAGGAAGCGATCACCTCCGGCGTCACCACGATGGTCGGCGGCGGCACCGGCCCTGCGACGGGCACCAACGCCACCACCTGCACGCCCGGCCCGTGGCATATCGAGCGGATGCTGATGGCCGCCGAGGGGTTGCCGGTGAACCTTGCCTTTGCCGGCAAGGGCAATGCCAGCCGCCCCGACGCGCTGGTCGAGCAGATCCGCGCCGGCGCCGCCGCGCTCAAGCTGCACGAGGATTGGGGGACGACACCCGCGGCGATCGACTGCTGTCTGTCGGTCGCCGACGATCACGACATCCAGGTGATGATCCACACCGACACGCTCAACGAGAGCGGCTTTGTCGACGATACCATCGCCGCCTTCAAGGGCCGGACGATCCACGCTTTCCACACCGAGGGCGCGGGCGGCGGGCATGCGCCCGACATCATCAAGGTGGCGGGGCTCGCCAACGTCATCCCGTCGTCGACCAACCCGACGATGCCGTTCACGGTCAACACGATCGACGAGCATCTCGACATGCTGATGGTCTGCCATCATCTCGATCCCTCGATCGCGGAGGACCTGGCGTTCGCCGAAAGCCGCATCCGCAAGGAGACGATCGCCGCCGAGGATATCCTGCACGATCTCGGCGCGCTCTCGATCCTGTCGTCGGACAGCCAGGCGATGGGGCGCGTCGGCGAGGTGATCACCCGTACCTGGCAGACCGCGCACAAGATGAAGCTGCAGCGCGGGCCGCTGCCCGGCGAGACCGGCGACAACGACAATCTGCGCGTGCGGCGCTACGTCGCCAAATACACGATCAATCCCGCGATCGCGCAGGGGCTGGCGCACGAGCTCGGCTCGGTCGCTGTCGGCAAGCTCGCCGATCTGGTGCTGTGGGATCCGGCCTTCTTCGGCGCCAAGCCCGATCTGGTGATCAAGGGCGGGATGATCGTCCACGCCATGATGGGCGACGCCAACGCATCGATCCCGACTCCGCAGCCGGTCCACAGCCGGCCGATGTTCGGCAGCTACGGGCTGGCGATGGCGGCCTCCTGCGTCACCTTCGTCTCCGATCTGGCGCACCGCGAGGGCGTGGCGGATCGGCTCGGGCTGCGGCGGCGGGTGCTGCCGGTGCGGCGTACGCGTGGCATCGGCAAGCGCGACATGCTGCTCAACGACGCGCTGCCGGTGATCGAGGTCGATCCCGAAACCTACGAGGTCCGTGCCGACGGCGAACTCCTCACCTGCGAGCCCGCGGCCGAGCTGCCGCTCGCGCAACGCTACTTCCTCTATTGAACGGACCGCCATGCGCCGCATCATCGCGATCGAACATCCGCTTGGCGCCGAGACCGTCGGCGACCGACTGCTGCTCGACTTCGATCTGCGCAACAGGCGGCGGATGGTGCTGACCACGCGGGCCGGCGAGACGGTGCTGCTCGACATGCCACGCGCGGTGCACATGCGCGGCGGCGACCTCGCACGGCTCGACGATGGCGGCCTGATCGCGATCGATGCGGCCGACGAGGCGCTGATCGAGATCGCCGCGACCGACAGCGCGGCGCTGGTCCGCATCGCCTGGCACCTCGGCAACCGGCATCTGCCCACGCAGCTCGTCGCGGGCGCGAACGGCGGGCGCATCCGCATCCGCGAGGATCATGTCATCCGCGCGATGGTCGAGGGGCTGGGCGGGCGCTGCACCGACATCGCGGCGCCGTTCGATCCCGAGGGTGGCGCCTATGCCGGGCTCGGCATCCTCGCGCAAGCGGGGCACGGCCATGCGCATGGCCACCACCATCACGACCATGACTGACGCCGCCCTCGACGGCCCCGATGCCCCTGCCGACGCGCAGCGGACACTGCTCGACCTGCTGACCTGGACGTCGCCGGGGTGGCCGATCGGTGCCTTCGCTTTTTCGGGCGGGCTCGAATGGGCGTGCGAGGCGGGATATCTCCCCGATGCCGATCATGCGCTCGAATGGATCGAGACATTGCTCGCCCACGGCCCGGGCTGGAACGACGCGGTGCTGTTCGTCCACGCGCATCGCGCGGCCGCGGCGCGCGACGACGCGGCGATGGCGGCGGTCGCCGAGCTCGCACAGGCTTGCGCGACATCCGCCGAGCGCCGGCTCGAGACGACCGCGCAGGGCGCCGCCTTCCGTCGGATCGCGCGCAGCACCTTCGGCGCGCACGCACTGGCGCCGCTCGATGCTGTCGGCGATGCGGAGCTCGGCTACCCGGTCGTCTTCGCCTGTCTGAGCGCGCGGCGCGGCGTGCCGATCGAGCTCGCGCTTTCGGCGTTCGTCCACGGCGCGGTCGCCAATCTCGTCTCGGCGGCGCAGCGGCTGGTGCCGCTCGGCCAGACCGAGGCGCAGAGGATCCTCCACGCGCTGCGCCCGGGGCTGGCGCGGCTGGTCGCGCGGGCGTTCGCGCTGCCCGATGGCGATCCGCTCGACCAGATCGGCGGTGCCACGCTCGTCGCCGATCTCGGCACCATGGCCCACGAGACCCAATATACGAGGCTGTTCAGGACATGACATCTTCCCCGCTACGCATCGGAATCGGCGGCCCAGTCGGTTCGGGCAAGACCGCGCTGATGGACGCGCTCTGCCGCCAGTTCCGCGACAGCCACCGGATCGCTGCGATCACCAACGACATCTATACGCGCGAGGACGCCGAATTCCTCGTCCGCGCCGGATCGCTCGCGCCCGAGCGAATCCTCGGGGTCGAGACCGGCGGCTGCCCGCACACCGCGATCCGCGAGGATGCCTCGATGAATCTCGCCGCGGTCGATCAGCTGCAGACGCGCTTTCCCGATCTCGACCTGATCCTGATCGAGAGCGGCGGCGACAATCTCGCCGCGACGTTCAGCCCCGAGCTCGCCGATCTCACCATCTACGTGATCGACGTTTCGGCGGGCGACAAGATTCCCCGCAAGGGCGGCCCCGGCATCACCCGGTCCGACCTGCTACTAATCAACAAGATCGATCTGGCGCCGCTGGTCGGCGCCTCGCTCGAGGTGATGGACCGCGATGCGCGCCGGATGCGGGGCGAACGGCCCTTCCTGTTCGCCAACATCAAGGCGGGGCAGGGCGATCGCGCCGTCGCCGAATTCATCGTCTCACAGGGCGGCCTCGCGCCGCTCTCCGACGTACAATGACCATCGTTCGCCAGGGAGATAGACGATGAAAAGACAGACGTTCCGCCATATGTTCTTCGCCGCCGCGCTGGGCGCGCTCGTGGCGACGCCCGCGCTGGCGCATCCCGGGCATGGCGATCATGCCGGCTTCATCGGCGGGCTGATCCACCCCTTTACCGGCTTCGATCACCTTGCCGCGATGCTGATGAGCGGGGTCTGGGCCACGCAGCTGCCGATCGCGGCAAAGTGGCGCGGCCCCGCCACCTTCGTCGCCGCGATGATCGCGGGCTTCGGCATCGCGCAGACGGGCACCGCCTTCGCCGCCGAGTTCGTGATCGGCGCCTCGCTGATCGGCTTCCCGCTACTGATCCTGCTCGCGCGCACGATGCCGCTGCTGCCGCAATTCGGCTGCGTCGCGCTGTTCGCCTTCGCGCATGGTTTTGCGCACGGCGAGGAAAGCGGCGCGACGATCGGATCCTTTTTCGCGGGCATGGTGCTCGCGACGGCGATACTGCACGTCATCGGTCTGGCATCTGGTCGTGCGCTGCTCGCCCGGCGCCAGGCCGCAGCGCACCGCGCATAGAAAGGAACGCCGTCCATGCCCACCGCCCTCATCTTCGGAACCTCCCGCGGTCTTGGTCGAGCGCTCGTCGAGGAGCATCTCAAGCGCGGCTGGCAGGTGATCGCCACCGTGCGCGACGGCAAGGCGCTCGCCGATCTCGAATCGGACGCGCTGACCGTCGAGGTGCTCGATACGACCGACTGGGCGGCTGTCGATGCGATCAAGGAGCGGCTGGCAGACCGGCCGCTCGACCTGCTGTTCGTCAGCGCAGCGATCGTCGGGCCGTCGATGAGGCCGATCGGCGAGGCCGATCCCGACGCCTTCGCCACGCTGATGCTCACCAACGTGCTGGCGCCGCTGCGCATCGCCGACCGCTTCGTCGACCGGGTGACGCCCGACGGCACGGTCGCGGTGATGTCGTCGGGGCTGGGCAGCATCACGCTCAACGAGACCGCCGGATACGAGGCCTATCGCACGAGCAAGGCCGCGCTCAACATGGGGCTGCGCAGCATCTGCGCGCGGCGTGGCGACGGGCGGACGTGGCTCGCGGTTGATCCCGGCTGGGTCCGCACCGACATGGGCGGCCCCGACGCGCATCTCGCCATCGACGAGAGCATCCCGCGCCTCGTCGACATGCTCGAAAGCCGGGCCGGATCGGGTGGCATCGCCTTCGTGGATTACGCCAACACGCTCCATCCGTGGTGACGCCGGCATGGCTGATCGCGCAAGCTCGCGCGATCAGTGCGCCATGAACAGCGGCACCGGGCTGTGCTTGAGCATGTCGTGCGACACGCCGCCGAACACCGCCTCGGTCAGCCGCATGTGCGAGAACGCTCCCATCACGACATAGTCGATATGCTGGCGCGCAATCTCGTCCCGGATCGTCGCGGCGATCGACGGCGTGATCCGCCGCCGCCGCTCGACGACGGAGGCGATGGCGTGCCGCGAAAGATAGCCCGCCGCATCTTCGGCGGGAGAGACGATCGTGTCGCGCTCGACCTCGAGAATGACGACAAGCTCGGCGGTGCGCAGCAGGGGCACCGCGGCATGGAGCGCGGCGATCGCCGGGGCCGAACCGTCCCAGGCGACGAGCACGCGACCGGCCGGATCGAAGCGGCGCAGATCGTCGGGAACCGCCAGCACCGGGGTCTTGGAGCGCAGCACGAGGTCGGCGGCGAGCCGTCGCGATCCGACCCCGAAAAGGCCATCGCTGCGCGCACTCGCGACGATCACGTCGGCCAGCCCCGTCGCCTCGTCGATGCACCGCGCGAGATCGCCGGCGGCATCCTTCCAGTCCCAGCTGACGTCTTCTCGCGCCAGCCGCGCGCGCACCCGGTTACGGAGATCGGCCGCCTGCTCGCAGGCCTCCTCGACGAGGAAGCCGTGGCCGCCGGGCACCCAAAGGTCAGCGCCGACGACGGGGACCTCGACGACATCGAGGCACGTCAGCCGACCCTTGACGGCGCGGGTGAGATCGAGCGCGGCCTGCAGGCGCGCCTCCTGCCCCGAATCGTCATGTGCGAGCAGCAGAATGTCTTTCATGTCGGCCTCCATCGATGGTGCCGACTATTCGATCCGCCGCGCGGACCCGCTATCCGTGAAGTTACGCAGGCGTCGCGATATCCGCCGATAATGCGGGCGCCGCTGGTTGCCGCACGGTGCGCGCATCGTCGAAGCAGGCCGCGATCAGACGCGCATAGGGCCGCCCCGATGGCGTGATCGCGAGGCGCGCGTCGTCGCAGCGCGCGAGCCCGCGGTCGACGAGTTCCGCCAGTTGCTCGGCCCATGGCCCGCCGAGCCGGTCGCGAGCGGGAAGATCGACCGAGCCGTCGCACAGCAGCCGTTCGATCAGCGCGGCGCGCAGCCTGTCCTGCTCGTCCCGCACGGCGCCCTTCGCCCCGGCGAGACCGCCGCCCAGCACCGCCGACCGATAGTGGCCGACATGCTTCTCATTCTGCACGATGCGGTCCGGAAACTGGCTGATCGCCGATGCGCCGAGGCCGATCACGACGTCGCAATCCTCGTCCGTGAAGCCCTGGAAGTTGCGGCGCAGGCGGCCATGGCGCGCAGCGATCGCAAGAATGTCGCCGGGGCGCGCGAAATGATCGAACCCGATCGCCCAATAGCCGGCCGCGACTAGTCGCTCGTGGATCGCCGCGCTCTGCGCGAACCGGCTCGCCGCATCGGGCAGCGACTCGGTATCGATCATCCGCTGGCGTGGGATCGCGCGCGGCAGGTGTGCGTAGCCGAATGCGGCGATGCGATCGGGGCCGAGCGCGATGCTCAGCGCGATGGTCTCCTCGATATCCTCGAGCGTCTGGCCCGGCAGACCATAAAGAAGATCGAAATTGATACTGGCGATGCCTGCGCCGCGCGCCGCCGCGACGAGTGCGGCCACCTGCCGGTGGGGCTGGACGCGGTTGATCCGCCGCTGGACGGCCTCGGCAAAGGTCTGCACGCCGAAGCTCAGCCGCGTCACGCCCGCATCGGCGAGCGCCTCGAGATAGGCGCCGTCGCAATGACGCGGATCGATCTCGACCGAGACCGGCACCGTCGCGATGCGGCCGAACCGGCTCTTGAGACGATCGATCAGGCCGGCGAGCGTGGCCGCGGGAAGCGCGTTGGGCGTGCCGCCACCGAAATGGATCGCCGCAAGCTGCCCGGAGAGCAGACCCGCGACGGTATCGATCTCCGCCTCCAGCGCGCCGACATAGTCGAGCAGTCGGTCGGCGCGCCCGATCGCGCCGGTGTTGCATCCGCAATACCAGCAGATCTCGTGACAATAAGGGACGTGGACATAGAAGGACACCGGCGTGCCCGGATCGATGCCTTGCAACGCGGCGCGCTGATCGTCGGCGCCGACCGACGCGGAAAAGCGATCCGCGGTCGGATAGCTGGTGTAGCGCGGTACGCTCCGCCGGGCGAGGTCGGCATGGAATGTCGTCATCCCGCCGCCTTGCGGGGTGTCCCGCCGATCGTCGTTGCGCACGGTCAAATTTCCGCTCGTCAGCGGAGCGTTGCGTACAGCACCACGGCGGTCAGCAGGATCGCGAGGACGAACCCCGCCGCGCGCCGGCTGATGAAGCGCGCGCGGTTGTCGACGAACAGGTCACGCTCGACCCGGTCTCTCCATTCGTGGGACGGCATCGGACTTCTCCTTGTCAGCGGATGATGGCGTCAGCGAGGATCGCGATCAGGATCAGCGCGACGATAAGCGAGAGCGCGTCGATGGCGCGCCGCTCGGCGATGTCGGCTTCGGTGCGTTCGCGCGCATCGCGTTCGATCCACTTTCTGCCCGGCATGACGGCGGCTCCCACGATACTGGCGGACATGTGCCTAGGACGTCTCCGCGCACGCCGCTCTCAGTAATGTTCCGGAGGCGGCGGACGCGACCGAGTTTGCGCGGCGTCAAAGAACCGCCGGACGGCGACGCCTACGCCGCTGCCAACCAATAACCAGGGAGTTGATCATGCGCTTTTCCAAAGCTCTTCTTGCCGCAACCGCCATCACCGCCATCACCACCCCGGTTTGGGCGGATGACGGATCGGATTATGCGCATTGGATCATCCGCGCCCGCGTCATCCGGGTGACGCCGACGGAGCGCACCGGCCCGATCGAGCCGACCTTCCCGGGCGCGCATACCGCGGTCACCAACAGCTACGCGCCCGAGCTCGACTTCACCTATATGGCAACCAAGCATATCGGCGCCGAACTCATCCTGGGGACGACCAAGCACAATATCGACGGTCGCGGTGCGCTCGATCCGGTCGGTCGGCTCGCCCACACCTGGGTGCTCCCGCCGACGCTGACGCTGCAATATCACTTCTTCCCCGACGGGCACATCCGCCCCTATCTCGGCGCCGGCATCAACTACACGATCTTCTATTCGGAAAAGGCGAGCAGCGCGCTCCAGAACGCGGTCGGTTCGACCAAGGTCGGGCTCAGCGACAGCGTCGGCTATGCACTGCAGGCGGGCGTCGACGTCGACGTCAGCCGGCGCATGTTCGTCAACTTCGATCTCAAATATCTCGACATCAACACGACCGCGACGCTCACCACCGGTAGCCTGGTCAATCGCGAGCGGGTCCATCTCGATCCGCTCGTTCCGGGCATTGGCGTGGGCATCCGGTTCTGATTCCGGTGCGGCATGACCGTCGGTGACGCGCACTGGCACATGATCGACGAGATCGATCTGGCCGGCATGGTTTCGGACCATGCCGGCCTCGGCCAGTTGTGCGATCGGCTCGAGGCTCTGGCGGATAGTCTTCCCGAGCCACCGGCGGAAGAGACGGTCGATTTCCTGCGGTCCGAACTTGAGAATCGCGTGCCGATCCACGATGCGCGGGAGCGGGCGATGCTCGATCGGTTGTTCGGGCGTGGATCGTTGCGGGCGCTGGATGCGGCGGTGCTTGCCCAGATCGGTGCGCGCAGGACGTCGTGCGTGGTCCAGGCGCAGGATCTGGTCGCGGCGCTCAGGGGCGACGGGGCTGTCCCGGCGCCCGAGACGCTCGGCTATATGCTGCGATGTTTCTTCCAGGCCTGCCGCCAGGCCATGGCCTTCGAGGAATTGGGTATCCTGCATCTGGCGGCGGACAGGTTGACCCCCGCGGGTCGATCGCTGCTGGCCCACAGCCTCGTCCGGCGCTGCGGCGGATAAGCGGCCCCAGCTGCGCGCGGCATCCACCGGGCGCGACGGTCCGCCAGTGCCGCACGATCACATCACCCCCGCCTGGCTCCTCAGCTCGTTGCGGCGTACGAGCGTGACGGTGCGCGCACCGGGGAGCGCGATGACGCCGGTCGCCTTCAGTCGCGTCATCTGACGGCTCACCGTTTCGATGGTCAGCCCCAGCACATCGGCCATCGATCCCCGCGACAGCGGAAGGTCGAACGTCACCGGACCACCCGGCATCGCCGAACAGCCGCCGACGCGATCGGCGGTCCGCAGCAGGAAGTCGGCGACGCGTTCGGAGGCCGATTGGCGCGCCAGCATGAGCATTTGCGAGCGCGCATCGTCGAGCGTCGCGAGCGTGCGCCGCAGCAGCTCGCGCTCGACATAGGGGTGCGTCTCGAGCAGCCGTTCGAACGCTGCCCTGGGGAAATAGCATATCTCGGCGTCGCTGAGCGCGGTGACGGTGAATTCGTGATGGCTGGAATAGGGCCGTCCGACGAAGTCCGAGGCATAGAGCAGGCCGACGACCTGCTCGCGCCCGTCCGCCATCGAGGCGCTGAGCTTCAACATGCCGGACAGGAGATTGCCGCACGTCAGGCTCTGCTCTCCGGCCCAGGCGATGGTCTCGCCGCGCGCGACGGTCTTGCGCGTGCCGATGCGATGGAAGGCCTCCAGCGCCTCGTCGTCGAGCCGACCGCATAGCGATAGATGGCGGACCGCGCAGCCCGAGCAGGTCTCCGATCGGACTTTGACGGGCGTCAATGCCCCGATGGCATGCTCCCGCTCACGCTGCGAGCCCGCTTCGAGGAGAAGATCCATGCTCGCGTTCATCGGTGACTATTTCCTTTATATCGTGCTCGGCTCCATGGCGTTCTTCGCGCTCACGCTTGGCGGCGCGAGCATCGTCGAGGCCATCTCCCCACCGGAGCCACCGCATCGCTGAGCGGGGACGCCGATCGAAAGAAACCGCCGCGGGATGCGATCCCGCGGCGGTCTTCGTTTCCGGTCATGATCTATTTTCCGTGCGGTTCCGGCTCCCCGTCGGGCAGATGGAATTCGTGCCAAATGCCGTTCAGAACACCGAAGCCGACCGCAAGACCGAGCCCGAGAACCCAGGTGAAGTACCACATCGTCTGATGCCTCCTTATCAGTAGAAATCCGGATGGGACGCGGCGAGCTCGGACGTCACGCGGCCGAACATCACGCGGTAGGCCCAGGCTGTGTAGGCGAGCACGATCGGCAGGAAGACGACGGTCACGAACACCATGATCCCCAGCGTCTTCTCGCTCGACGAGGCGTTCCAGACGGTCAGGCTCGAGCTGGGATCGATGCTCGACGGCAGGATGTAGGGGAACATCGACAGGCC
This sequence comes from uncultured Sphingomonadaceae bacterium, assembly GCA_903871605.1. GTDB lineage: Bacteria > Pseudomonadota > Alphaproteobacteria > Sphingomonadales > Sphingomonadaceae > Solisphingomonas. Next base: position 35,807 of record CAIQHF010000029.1, on the reverse strand, counting down.
CACCGTCGCGATGATGCCGGTCGCGGCGATCGACGATCCCGCGAACGCGGCGCTCTCGACCCGCGTCCTGATGCCGACCAGCGCGACCGCCGTGCCGAGGAAGCCCAGCACGGGCGCCAGCAGCATCCACGGGTGCAGCCCGTAATTGTCGAGCCATGCGCCGGCGGCGGCCACGCTCGTCGTACGCAACGGATTGGACGGCGCATAGGGATCGGCGGCGGTGACGATGTGGTAACCGTAATGACCCTTGGCCATCATCACTCCGCCGACCGCGAAGAACAGCAGAGAGCCGAGCCCCGCGAGCGTGCCGTAGAGCCGAGCCCGGTCGACGACGGGGCCATGCTCGACCTTCATCGCGATCCAGGCCGATCCGTGCAGCACGAGCATCGCGACCGAGAGCAGCCCGCAGAGCAATGTCAGCGGCGTGAACAGGCCGAGGAAGCTCCCGTCGTAGAAGGACCGCAGGTCGCTATCGAGGCGGAAGGGGGCGCCCTGGAGCACATTGCCGACCGCCACGCCGAAGACGAGCGCGGGGACGAAGCCGCCGACGAACAGCGCCCAGTCCCAGCGGCTGCGCCACGCGGGATCGGGTCGCTTGGAGCGGTATTTGAAGCCGACCGGACGCAGGATGAGCGATGCCAGCACGAGGAACATCGCGAGATAGAAGCCCGAGAAGCTGACCGCATAGACGAACGGCCAGGCGGCAAAGATCGCACCGCCGCCGAGGATGAACCACACCTGGTTGCCCTCCCAGGTGGGGCCGATCGCGTTGATCACCATGCGCCGCTCGGTATCGGTGCGCGCGACGAACGGGAGCAGCGCGGCGGTGCCGAGATCGAAGCCGTCGGTCAGCGCGAATCCGATCAGCAACACGCCGAGCAGCGCCCACCAGATCAGTCGGAGCATTTGATAGTCTAGCAAGGCCATTTACTCTCTCCTGAGTTCAGGCGGCGAGGGGGACGACGACGAGCGCTTCGGGCTCGGGGTCGTGGGTGTCCTCGAACGGCCCCTTGGCGATGGTGGCGAGGATCAGCCGCACCTCGATCACGGCGAGCGTGCCGTAGAGCAATGTGAAGCCGACGATGGTCGTGATCAGCACCGCAGGCGTCAGCGAGGATGTGGCGAGAAAGGTCGGCAGCACGCCGTCAATCGCCCAGGGCTGGCGCCCGATCTCGGCGAGCATCCAGCCGAGCTCGATCGCGATCCACGGCAGCGGGATCGCGATCACCGCGAGCCTGAGCAGCCAGCGCGCCTGACGATGCAGCCGCAGCGAGCAGACCAGGAAGGCGGCCGCGAACAGCGCGATCATCAGGAAGCCGATCGCCGCCATCGCCCGGAAGCTCCAGAACATCAGCGTGACGTTGGGGACGACATCCCATGCGGTCGAAGCGATCAGCTGCGGGCTCGCCAGCCGCGGATCGGCGATGTGCCGCTTGAGCAGCAACGCATAGCCGAGATCGCGCTTGTGGAGCTCGAACAGCGCGCGCGCCGCGACGTCGGTGGGATGGGTCTTGAGCGTCTGGACCGCGCCATAGGCGATCACGCCCGAGGTGATGCGATCCTGCGCCTTGAGCACCAGCTCGGACATGCCGGTGACCTCCTTGTCGAGGCTCCGCGTCGCGATCAGGCCGAGCACCCAGGGAATCTCGACCTTGTAGCGCGTCGTGTGCGCCTGGAGATCGGGTATGCCGACCAGCGTCAGCCCGGCCGGTGCCGGCGCGGTGTGCCAGGCGGCCTCGATCGCAGCGAGCTTCATCTTCTGGTTGTCGGTGAGCGCGTAGCCGCTCTCGTCGCCGAGCACGACGACCGACAGCGAGGCGGCGAGGCCGAAGGCGGCGGCGACCGTCATCGATCGCTTGGCGACCTCGACATAGCGGCCCTTGAGCATCCAGAATGCCGACACGCCGAGCACGAACACCGAGGCGCAGACATAGCCGGCGCTGACGGTGTGGACGAACTTGGCCTGCGCGATCGGGTTGAACAGCACCGCGCCGAAGTCGGTCACCTCCATCCGCATCGTCTCGGGATTGAAGGCGGCGCCCGCCGGGTTCTGCATCCAGCCATTGGCGACGAGGATCCACAGTGCCGACAGGTTGGTGCCGAGCGCCACCATGAAGGTGACGATCAGGTGGCCCAGCCGCGACAATTTGTCCCAGCCGAAGAACATCAGCCCGACGAAGGTCGCCTCGAGGAAGAACGCCATCAACCCCTCGATCGCGAGCGGTGCGCCGAAGATGTCGCCGACATAATGCGAGAAATAGGACCAGTTGGTGCCGAACTGGAACTCCATCGTAAGCCCGGTCGCCACGCCGAGCACGAAATTGATCCCGAAGATCCTGCCCCAGAAGCGGGTGGTCGTCCGCCAGATTTCGCGGCCGGTCATCACATAGACCGACTCCATGATGACGAGCAGGAACGACAGCCCGAGCGTGAGCGGCACGAACAGAAAATGATAGAGCGCGGTCAACGCAAACTGCAGCCGCGACAAATCTATGACCCCAAGGTCCATGATATGTCTCCCGAGGCTCGACTGCCCCTTGGATGTCGCCGATACGGGCAAGCGACCGCGTCAACCTTGACGACGGTCAAAGACGCGGCCGGGCCGACGCGCGCAATTGCATCGAATGACAAGCCTCATGCTCGCCAGTCGGGCGGACCCCAAAGGCGAGGCGCGCCGGCGCACACGCTATCTGGCGACGATCACGGGTCGCGGCGCTGCCCGTCGCGCGCCTTCGATACTGCTCGTCCTCGATGCGCTGGCGGCGATCGGATTTGCCGCGGGGCTGGCCGGCGCGGTCGCTGCGGTCGCCCGCCATGCGTCCGCCTTGCCGTGGCTCGCCATCGTCCTGCTGGCGGGCGCCGCGCGTGCGATGCTGCTGCTGCTTTCGGCATGCAGCGGCGCGGTCGTCGCGCGCGACGCCAAGCGGAGCGTCAGGGCGCGGATCCTGTCCGGCGTTCTGCGGCGACCACCCGGCACGTCGACGACCGGCCAGGCGCTGACCAGCATCGTCGATGAGGTCGAGGCGATCGACGGCTATGTCGCGCGCTTCCTGCCCGCTCGCTTCGCCGCCGGCGTGGCGCCGGTGCTGATCCTGATCGCGACCGCGGTCGCCAGTCCGATCGCGGCGGCCATCCTCGCCGTGACGCTGATCCCCTTCGTCGTCGCGATGATCCTTGCCGGCGGCGCCGCCGCCACCGAGTCGCGTCGGCAGTTCGCCGCGATGTCGCGGCTCTCGGCGATCTTCGTCGATCGCGTGCGCGCGCTGCCGCTGATCATCGCCTTTCAGGCCGAGGATGCCGAAGCACGCGTCATCGGGCGCGCTGCCAATGATGTGGCGCGCCGCACGCTTCGGGTGCTCGCGGTCGCCTTCCTGTCGTCGGGTGCGCTCGAATTCTTCGCCGCGCTGTCGGTCGCGATGGTCGCCGTCTATGCCGGCTTCAGCCTGCTCGGGCTGTTGCCGTTCGATACGCACGAGATGCTCGACCTGCGCCGCGCCTTCTTCATCCTCGCGCTGGCGCCCGAATTCTATGCGCCGCTGCGACGTCTGGCTGCGGCCTATCATGACAAGCAGGCGGCCGAGACGGCGGCCGAGCGGCTGCAATCGATCGAACGCGACACGCCGATGCCATCCGCGCGCGCGCCGATCTTTCCGGTCGCGCCGCCCGCGATCCGCTTCCGCGACGTGGCGATCACCTATCCGGGCGCGACCGCTCCGGCCGTGTCGGGCTTCTCGCTTGCGCTGCGTCGCGGCGAGATCGTCGCGCTGTGCGGGCCATCGGGCTGCGGCAAGACCAGCCTGCTGCATTGCCTTCTCGGGCTCGCGCCGCTCTCCGCTGGGTCGGTGACGATCGATGGCGAGGCGCTGGTGTCGCTTGCGGGCGTCGCCGCTGCCTGGGCGGGGCAGGCGCCGCTGATCCTGTCGGGCACGCTGGCGGAAAATATCGCCTTGGGCAGGCCGGATGCGAGCAATGCCGAAATCGAGCGGGCCGCGATCGCGGCGGGACTGACCACGATGCTCGTCGGCCGTGGCGGCCTCGGCGCGCACGTCGATGAACGCGGCGGCGGGCTTTCGGGCGGTGAGCGACGGCGCATCGGCCTCGCCCGCGCACTTCTCTCGGATGCCCCGCTGCTGCTGCTCGACGAGCCGACCGCGCATCTCGACGCGCGGGCGGAGGCCGATCTCGTCGAGACCGTCAGGCGCATCGCCAAGGGCCGCACGATGCTGATCGCGACGCATAGCGCTCCGCTCGCCAAGATCGCCGACCGGATCGTCACAATGGAGATGCCGGCATGACGGGCCCCTTCGCCCGTGCGCTGCGCGATGCCGGGCGCACGCAGCGCCGCGTCCTGGTACGCGCCTGCCTGTGCGCCGCGCTGGTCGGCAGCGCCAGCGTGCTGCTGCTTGGCCTGTCGGGCTGGTTCTTGACCGCCGCGGCCGCAGCCGGCGCGGCGGGGCCGATCGTTGTGCAGGGCTTCAACTATATGCTGCCGGCGGCGGGGATCCGATTGCTTGCGATCGCGCGCACCGGCGCGCGCTACGGCGAACGGCTGACCAGCCACGCCGCGGCGCTTCGCACCACCGCGACGCTCCGCGAACGGTTGTTCCGCGCGATCGCCGCGATGCCGGTCGCGCGGGCGCTGTCGGTGAGCGCGGGCGAGGCGTCGTCTCATCTCGTCCAGCATGTCGCCGCGATCGAAGGCGCGCTCGTGCGGAGGACCGCGCCCTGGGCGCTGTTCTCTTCACTGGGCGCGGCGGTCGCGTTGCTGCTGTTCGCGGGCTGGCCACCCGCGGCGGCGCTGGCGGGCTGCACCGCGGCGACGTTCGGCGTCGTCGAACTCGCGTCGCGCCGCCTCGCACGCCTGGAGCGCGCGACGCAGCGCAGCGTTGCCGATCTCAAGACCGAGCTCGCGATGCTGCTCCAGGCGGCGGCCGAGCTGCGCTGCTATGGGCTCGACGGCTGGGCGGCTGAACGGATCCGCCTGCGCGAGCGCGCGCTCGGCGACGCGCAGCGCGCGACGACCGCCGCGCTCGGCATGTTCGACGCGATCATCGCCGGCGGCGGCGCGGTCGCCGGGGCAAGTTGCTTCGTGCTGGCATCGCATGCCGGTGCGCCGGTCGCCGCCTTGGCCGCTCTGGCGGCGATCATGGCGGTCGATGGCGCCGGAGCGCTGGCGCGCGACCGCGCCGCGTCGGGCGGCGTCGCGGCGGCCGCTGCACGGCTCGACGCGATTTTTGGCGCGCCCGACGCGCCTGTCGCCGAGGCGACGGCGGCTTTGTCGACGGTGGTCGTCGCGACTCCGATCGAGATCACGCTTCGCGGGCGGCTCGCTCTCACCGGGCCGTCGGGATGCGGCAAGACCAGCCTGGTCGAGGCGCTGATCGGGCTGCGGGCGTTCCCCGCGGCGGGCGTGACGATCGATCGGCGTGATATCGAGGCGTGCGACGGCGCGTGGCTGCGCGCGCAATTCGCCTGGTGCCCGCAGGATGCGATGCTGCTCGCCGGCTCGGTCCGCGCCAATCTGTCGGTAGCTGCCGGCGATGGCGACGAGGCGATGCTGTGGGAGGCGCTCGAGGATGCGATGCTCGCCGACCGGGTGCGCGCGCTCGGCGGCCTCGACGTCTGGATCGGCGAGAATGGCGAGCGGTTGTCGGGCGGCGAGCGCCGCCGGCTGGCGCTGGCGCGCGCCTATCTTCGGCCATCGCCCTGCCTGTTGCTCGACGAACCCACCGAAGGGCTCGACCGCGCCACCGAGAACAAGATCGTCGCGGCGCTGGCGCGGCGGCTCGAGCGTACCGGGCAGGGGCTGATCCTCGTCAGCCACCGCAGCGCGCCGCTGCAGCTGTGCGAGCGCAGGATCGCGATCGACATCGCGCCGTCGCGGCACACGGCGCTCGCCGCATAAACGCCGCCGTCGCGGGGCGCGCGACGGCTCACCGGGCGGCTATGCCCCTTTCGGTCTGGCTGGATGTTCGACGCGCTCGTCGTCGGCGTGACATTCGAGCGTCTTGGCATGCAGTCGCCAGTGCGGGATCCGCTCGAGCCGTTCGAATTCGCGCTTGGCGAGCGTCATGGCCTCATCCTCGTCGCGCGCGCCCGCAACGACCCCGCAACGACGACGTCGCGCTGGCAGCAATCGTGGATGTGGCCCGTCGCGTCGGCGATCGCGTTCCGGAAAGAAATACGATGTCGGGCCATGGCGAACTCCATAAGGAGCGGCCGCCCCTTGCGGGGCGACTGCTCCTGCTCGGGCTTCGCGGTCAGGCGACCGTCAGCCGGTCGTCGATCTTGAACACGCCCGGCGCGGCCCAGGCCGCGGCTTCGGCGAGATGGCGATCCTTGAAGCTCGGGACCTTGCCGGTGAGCTTGACGGTGCCGCCGTCGGTGGTCACCGAAATGCCCGAGGCCTCGATGTCGGCCGACCGCTTGAACGCGGCCACGATGCGATCCTTGACGTCGCGCGGGGTCGGCACGTTGCGGACCTCGATCAGGTTGGTGACGCCGACCACGCCGCTCACGTGGCCGGCGATGCGCTTCGCGGCTTCGCGCTGATAATGCCAGTCGACCTTGCCGCTGAGCTTCACCCAGCCTTTCTCGACCTGCACCTGGATATGGTTCTCCGGCACGGTGATGTCGTGGTTGAACATGATCAGCACCCGTTCGGCGATCGACGCGTCGTCGGTCTGCGGAGTGCTTGCGAAGCGCACCTGCAGTTCCTCCGCCAGGCCGCGCACGCCGGCAACCCGGCGGGCGGCCTTTTCCGCCGCGAGCTTCTCGGGGTAGCTCTTCACGAAGCCGGTCAGCGTCACCACGCCGTTCTGCGCGCTGACGCCGATATGCTCGTGCTGGACCGCAGGCTCCCATTCGAGCTCTTCGGCCACGTCATACTGCAATTGGCTGTCGGTCTTCATGCGTCATCTCCTTCAGGGGGGCAAAGGTCGGCAGTTTGACGATCTGCCGATTACGCGCGGCGAGCGTGAGCACCGCGGGCAATTTCACAATGAGTGTTGCGGGTCCGCGCAGGCGCGCGCGGCCATGGCTTGCGGCCGCGAGCCGAAGGGCTTCGCCGTAGCGGTCGGCGTTGGCGCGGCACGCCTTGGCTCGCCCTGCGCCGGCAGCGCGATCGCGCGGAGAGACGATCAGATAGACATGATGCCCGACGAGCCGTGTCCGCACGATGATGGTGCCGCCCGCCGTGATCAGATCGGCCGCCTGCGACACTGCCTCGCGCACCGCAAGATCGACCTGTTGCGGCAGGCAGTGGATCAGCGATCCGCCGTCGCGGAGATCGAGCCGGAGCGCGCTTGCGGCAGGGGTCGATCCCGGCAGCATGTCGCCGAGTGCCCGGATGCGGCCGTCGAGGCTGAAGGTCTCGCCGCCACCGCGCGCGGCCCCGGCCCGCGCGAAGCTCGGCGCCGCACAGGGCCTATCGGGCGTGATCATCGGGCTCATCACGAGTCTCCATGCTTCGAATCTCTGCATGGACCCGTGCCGCGCGGCCGTGCATCCGGACTTTCCACTAAGTAGTCAGGGGGTTGCAGCGGCGACGGTGCCTGCACCGATGACGAGCATCCGTGGCGTTGCCGATCCGTGGACTATTGCAGTCGGCGAGATCGAGACTAGAGCGGAACGACAGAGTTTGGCGATAATCGAGCGCGGCCTGGGGGATGCAAAGCCGGTGGACCCGACTACGGATGATCGAAGACACGAGCAGAGCTACCGGCAGCTCGTCAATGCGATCACCGACTATGCCATCTACATGCTCGATGCGACGGGCGCGGTCGCGACTTGGAATCCCGGCGCCGAGCGCTTCAAGGGCTATACCCACGACGAGATCGTCGGGCGCAATTTTTCGATATTCTTCACCCCGGATGATGTCGAGGCGGGGATCCCGGCGCTGATCCTCCGGACCGCGCGGGAGCAGGGCCGCTTCGAGGGCGAGGGCTGGCGCGTCCGCAAGGATGGCAGCCGGATCTGGGTCGAGGTGGTCGTCGATCCGATCTACGACGAGAAAGGCGAGATTTTCGGCTACGCCAAGATCATCCGCGACATCACCCAGCGGCGGCAGGCGCAGGCGCAGCTCGATGCGGTACGCGCGCAGCTCTTCCAGGCGCAGAAGCTTCAGGCTTTGGGCGAACTGACCGGCGGCATCGCGCACGACTTCAATAATCTGATGACGATCATTCGCGGTTCGGCGGAACTGCTGCTGACGCCCGAGCTCGCCGCCGAAAAGCGCCAGCGCTATACGCAGGCGATCGTGCAGACAGCGGATCGCGCGATCTCCTTGACGAGCAGGCTGCTCGCCTTCGGCCGGCGTCAGCCGCTCCAGCCCGGCGTGCTCGAGCTGCCGAGCTATCTTGATGGGGTCGTCGAGATGCTGTCGCGGACGATCGGCGATGCCGTCGTCATCCGGCTCGACGTCGCGCCAGACGTCGCGCATATCGAGGTCGATCCCGGCGAGCTCGAAAACGCGCTGATCAATGCCGCGATCAACGCGCGCGACGCGATGCCCGACGGCGGCACGCTGACGATATCGGCGCGCAACATCGAGGCAGACGGCGCGGTATGCATCGCGATCGGCGATACGGGCACGGGGATCGACGAAGCGCTCATCCCGCGCGTGTTCGAACCATTCTTCACCACCAAACGGGTCGGCAAGGGGACCGGGCTGGGGCTGAGCCAGATCCACGGATTTGCGGCCCAGTCGGGCGGCCGGGCGGAGATCTGCTCGGTGGTCGGCGCAGGCACGACGCTGAGCATCATCCTGCCCGTTTCAACCAAGTCGCCCATGGCACGCGCGACGCCCCCGGCGGCCGGCGTCCGCTGGCCGGGAACCGAATTGCTGCTCGTCGAGGACGATCACGACGTCCGGGCGCTCGCACGGACCATGCTCGAGGAACTCGGCTTCGTCGTCACCGACGCGGATTGCGCGGAATCGGCGCTCGCCGCCGCACGGACGCAATCTTTCGCGCTCGTCTTCTCGGATATCGTCATGCCGGGGATGAGCGGACTCGATCTCGCGCGATCACTCCGTAAACGCGATCCGACACAGCGCATCCTCCTGGCGACGGGTTACAGCGATCAGGTCGCGGCGGGGGAGGCGACCGAGTTTCCGATCCTGCGAAAGCCCTATTGCGTGGCCGCGCTCGGCACATCGCTGGCGGCTCTCCTGCCGGCCCCGCCTGCGTCCTAGCGCCGCCGCATGGGATAGCCGCGTGCGCCGCGCGGACCGCCGCCCGTCAATGGGCGAGGAGCAGCGCGACGGGGCTGTCGCTCAGCATGCGCCACGTGACGCCGCCGAACAGCGCTTCGCGCAGGCGGCCGTGGCCGAAGCCGCCCATGACCAGATAATCGGGGCGCATCAGCTCGACGAGCGTCAGTATCTCGCCGGCAGTGCCCTTGGCGACGCGGCTTATCGGGTGGACGGTCGCGCCGATATCATGGCGAGAAAGATAAGCGGCGGCGTCCACTGCCGGGATCGCGAGCGACCCGTCGTCGACCTCGACGATCGTCACGCGCTGCGCGAACCGCAGCAAGGGCACCGCTGCGCGTAGCGCCGCCGATGCCTGATCGGACCCGTCCCACGCGATCATCGCATGGCCCGCGAGGCGAATCCCGCGCGAACTCTCCGGCACGGCCAGGATCGGTTTGCCGGCGCTTTTCAGAACCTCGCCGACAACGCCCTGCATGCCCGGCAGCGGCGAGATATCGAGCGCGCGATTGACGACGATCAGGTCCGCGAGACCGGCGGCTGCGGCGAGGCAGACGGACAGATCACCGGCTGCATCGATCCAGCTCCACGGCAATCCCTCGGCGGCAAGGCGCGGTTCGAGGGTTGCGCGATTGGCGGCTTCGCGCTGCCGCTCTTCGAGCATCAGCATCTCGAAGGCGCCATAGCCGTCGTCGGCCATGACCGGGGTGACCGCGACGTCGAGGCAGGTCAGGTGACCCTCGACCGCGCGGACGATGTCGAGCGCGGCCTGAAGGCGCGCTTCCTGGCCCGCATCGCCATGTACCAGGAGCAATATGTTCTTCATGATTGCCTCCACCATCCGGTTTCCCGGCGTATCGGGCCGGACGACGCACCGGCATCGGTAATGATACGGAGATCAGGCCGGACTGCAGGGCATCCAGGGACGGTGAACCAGAGCGACCACGCCTAGCGGATCAACGCGACGCGGCCGGCTTCGCCGAGCCCATAGACCTCCTGGAGCCAGCCGGCCCGCGATTCGGCGCTGCCTTCGACCGAGCCGATCAGCGTGTGCGTCACCGGCCCGATTCCGGCGAGTTTGAGGATGTTGCGCTCGAGCGCCTTGACGCTGTGCGCGCCGTAGAAGAAGCGGTAGAAGAAGGCCGGCATTCCCATCGTGACGATCACTTCGGCGGATCGGCCGCCCAGCAAGCCGTGGCGACCCGGCTTCGCGCCTGCCGCGATCGCGAAGCCCGGACGCAATACCTGCTCGAAGAAGCCTTTGAGCAAGGCGGGCATGTCGCCCATCCACAGCGGATAGAGGATCACGAGATGCTGCGCCCAGGCGATCGTTTCCTGAACCGCGCGTACCGCCGCGACCGGCTCGCCTTCCCAGTCGGCCCGCGACCGCAGCAGCGGCAGGTCGAGTGTCGCCACCTCGATGCGTCGCGTCTCGTGGCCGACGCGTCCCGCACCCTCGGCATAGGCGTCGGCGAGACCATGGACGAAGCGGCTGCGGCTCGGGTCGGGATGTCCGTCGATGATCGCGACCCGTCGGCTCACCGCGCGGGCTCGACCAGCGATTTGGTCGCGACGACGTCGGCGGGATCGTCTTCGCAGCTCTTGAACTTGAAACCGGCGTCGCGCTCTACCGCGATCGTCTCGCGGTTCTGACGGCTTTCGAGCGAACTGATCGATTCGAACCCGCGCGCCTTTCCATATGCCATGACGTGCTGGAGCAGCGTCCAGCCGATGCCCTGGCCCTTTCGGTCGCTGCGGACCGAAATCGCCACCTCGGCCGTCTTGAGCGCCGCATCGGCAGCGAGCATCGCGGTGGCGAGCGGCTCGCCGGCTTGGTCGAACGCGATGAAGGTGATCGTGCGGACATAATCGACATGGACCATGTCGGCGATGCGCGCATGGTCGACGTGCCGCATGCCGCTCAGGAAGCGGAAGCGCAGGTCGGCGGGGCTGACATGCTCGAACAGCGCCGCCAGCACCGGCTCGTCGCTCGCTTGCACCGGACGCACCTCGACCACCACGCCGTCGCGCGTGACGAGAGTTGCAGCGCCCTCGGTCGGGATCGGTGCGGGTGTATCGGGCGTGTCCATCATCGTCTCCGTTTTGCTCGAGGAGAAATGACGGAGATCGCCCGACCCCGACATTGGGACATTCCCTTAGTTCGCGTGGTTCGCGGCAAGGCTAGGGCCGGGGCATGGACCGGCAAGGATCGCCATCGTGACGGATCGAGGGTCGCGTGGCCGCGAGCGATCGTACCCGAGATCGTCGCGTCGGGCACGGCATCGTCACGACGCGCTTGGGCGCCGCCGCGTTCGCGGCTAGGCTCGTCGTGGGCGGCGCGGGGAAGGAATAGACGTGCGGTGGGGAACGGTCGCACTCTGGCAGGGACGCTGGCCCGGCTATGGGGTTGCGGTCGGATCAGTTGCGATCGCGGCGGCGCTGCGCAACGCGCTCGATCCGCTGCTCGGCGATCGCGGCCCGTTCATCCTGTTCTTCCCGGCGGTCGTTGCGGCAGCGGGCGTCGGTGGCATCGGGCCGGGCCTCGTCGCGACCGTCCTGGCGAGCGGCATCGGCTGGGCGATGGCGGGCGGCCCGGCGCCGCTGCTTCTTTCCCACGGGCTGTTGTTTCTCGTCTCCGCGTTGGGCGTTGTCGGGCTCGCGGTGCTGCTCGAGCGCTGGCGGCTGCGCGCGATCACCAGCGAGACCGCAAGCGAATCGGCCGCGCGAGAGGCCGAGCGCGTCGCCAGCGAACTGGCTCTGCTCATCGATGGCGCCACCAACTACGCCATCTACATGCTCGATACGGCCGGTCGCGTGACGATCTGGAACGACGGCGCGCAGCGCATCAAGGGCTGGACGGAGCGCGAGGTCCTCGGCCGGCATTTCTCGATCTTCTACCCGTCCGACGAAGTCGCGGCGTCCAAGCCCGACGCCGATCTCGCGCGCGCAGTGCTCGAAGGCCGCGTCGAGGAAGAGAGCTGGCGGGTCCGCAAGGACGGCACCGAGTTCCTGGCCAGCGTGACGATCACCGCGCTGTCCGATCCGCAGGGTCGCCACGTCGGCTTCGGCAAGGTCGTCCGCGACGTTACCGATCAGCGTGCGGCCGAGGCGGTGATCGAAGCAAGCGAGCGCCAGTTGCGCTCGATCCTCGCGACGGTCCCCGATGCGATGATCGTCATCGACGATACCGGCATCATCTCGTCGTTCAGCGCCACCGCCGAGCAGCTGTTCGGATGGGACGAGGCGGAGGTGATCGGCAAGAAGATCGAACTGCTGATGCCGCAGCCCGATCGGGACAGGCACGATTCCTATCTCGCCCGCTATCTCGCGACCGGAGAGCGTCGCATCGTCGGCACCACGCGCCGCGTGATCGGTGCGCGCAAGGATGGCAGCACCTTCCCGCTCGAGCTGTCGATCGGCGAGGCGATCGGCGGCGGGCAGCGCATGTTCACCGGGTTCATCCGCGATCTGTCCGAGAAGGAGGCGGCGGAGGAGCGGGTCCGAAGCCTTCAGTCCGAACTGACCCACGCATCGCGGCTGACCGCGATGGGGACGATGGCCTCGACGCTGGCGCATGAACTCAACCAGCCGATCGCTGCGGTCGCCAATTATGTCGAGGCCTCGCGCGACCTGCTCGACGGCTTCGACGACGACACGGTTGCGCTGCTCCGCGAGGCGCTGGGCGAGGCCGCGAGCGAAGCCTTCCGCGCCGGGAATATCGTGCGGCGTCTGCGTGCGTTCGTCGCCAGGGGCGAGGTCGAGAAGGCGGTCGAGCCGCTCGTCGATCTGGCGCGGGAGGCGGCGATTCTGGGATTTGCGGGCGCGGCGGAGCGCGGCGTGGCGACGGGGATCGCGATCGACGAGGATGTCGGCGCGGTGCTGGTCGACCGGGTCCAGATCCAGCAGGTTCTGGTCAATCTGATGCGCAACGCGATCGAGGCGATGACGCCCGGGGGCGGCGGCACGTTGCAGGTCCGCGGACGCTCCGAGGGGGCACTCGCTCATCTCGTCGTCGCGGATAGCGGCCCCGGTCTGGCGCCCGATGTCGCGGGGCGCTTGTTCGAGGCCTTCGCCACGACCAAGCGCGAGGGCATGGGGCTGGGCCTGTCGATCTGCCGGACGATCGTCGAGGCGCATGGCGGCCGGATCTGGGCCGGCGCGGGCGCGGATGGCGGCACCGAATTTCACTTCACCCTGCCCAAGGCCAATATGGAGGATGATGATGGCCGATAAGCGTATGGTCCACGTGGTCGACGACGAGGAAGCGCTGCGGCGCTCGGCATCGTTCCTGCTCAAGACGTCCGGCTACGCGGTGACGGTGTGGTCGAGCGGCGTCGCCTTCCTCAAGGAGGCGCGTCACGCCGAGCCCGGTTGCGTGCTGCTCGACATACGCATGCCCGAAATGGATGGCTTTGCGGTGCAGGCTGCGATGATCGAGCGCGGGATCGCAATGCCGGTGATCATCCTCACCGGCCATGGCGACATCACGATGGCGGTCGCGGCGATGAAGGCGGGCGCGGTCGATTTCCTCGAAAAGCCGTTCGAGAAGGCGGCGCTGGTCGCCGCGCTCGCCGAAGGATTCCGGCGGCTGGACGGCCTCGATGCCGATCAGGAGCGCGCCAAGGACGCCGGTGTCCGGATCGCGGCGCTGACGCCGCGCGAACAGGATGTGCTCGGCGGCCTCGCGCGCGGCCTGCCCAACAAGACGATCGCCTATGATCTCGCAATCTCGCCGCGCACGGTCGAGGTCCACCGCGCGAACCTGATGACCAAGCTCGGTGTGCGCAGCCTTTCCGACGCGCTCCGGCTGGCTTTTGCCGCCGGCGTCGGTGCCTGACGGTGCCGCCATGTCGCACCGTCCCGAGATCATCATCGTCGACGACGATCCGAGCGTGCGGCGATCGCTGCAGATGCTGCTGCGCGGGCACGGTTATCGAACGCGCGCCTATCGCGACCGCGCCAGCGTGGCGCATGATCCGGAGGCGAGATCGGCGGCGTTGCTGATCGCCGATGGTTGCCTCGGCGGCGGCAATGGCTTCGACGTGCTGTATGATCTGCGCGCGCGAGGGTGGCGCGGGCACGCCGTGCTGATGACCGGGGCTGCAACGCGCGAGCTGGCGGCCGATGCGCTGGCGGGGGGATTTACCGCGGTCCTCGACAAGCCGCCGCGGCCCAATATCATCCTCAATGCGGCCCGCGCCGCAACCGCGCATACGTAGCATTACCGACGGCGGCACGCGCCGATCAGGGATAGTCTCGCATTGAAGGGAGACCCTTGCATGGTCGCGAATGCCAAGCCTCGCCACATCGTCGTCCTGGCGCATCCCGATGCCGACAGCTTCAACGCGTCGATCGCCGAGACCTATTGCACGGTGGTGCGAGACTGCGGGCAGGAGGCGGTCGTGCGCGACCTTTATGCGCTCCACTTCAACCCGGTCTTGGGCGCCGACGAGCGGCCCGGCCGGCAGCCTTTCCAGCCCGCCCCCGATGTCCGCGCGGAGCTCGACGTGCTCGTCGGGGGGGAGGTGTTCGTGCTCGTCTATCCGATCTGGTTCGGCACGCCGCCGGCCATCCTCAAAGGCTATGTCGATCGCGTGCTCGGGGCGGGGGTCACCGCCCACGCGGTCCAGAATCGCGCGTGGCACGATCTGCTCGGTGGCAAGCGGCTGCTCAGCTTCACGACGTCGGGCGCGCGGGGTCCCTGGCTGGCCGAACAGGGCCAGACGCTCTCGCTGCGTCTGCTGTTCGACGACTATCTCGCGCATGCCTTCGCGATGAAGCCGGCGGAGCATGTCCATTTCGGGTCGATCACCGATCATCTCGACGCGCGCGTCGTCGACGAGCATCTGTCCGTGGTGCGCGAGCGGGCGCGGCATCTCTGCGCGACGGTCGCCAGCGAACGCGTCCGCGCCGAGGTCGCCTGAGCCCGGCCGCGGAGACGCAAGGGATGGGCGGTCCCCGATCGGACGCCGATCCCCGCGCGCTGGCGGGTCGCGCCTCTGATCAGATGTGGATTGCGGTCACGTCCAGCTTGATGCCGTGAAGGCGGACGACGCGCGCGCCGTTGCAGATCGGTGCCGCGATCAGCCGCATCCACCGTCGCTCGCCCGTCACCGGCCTGATCTCGGCATCGAGGGTGAATCCGCGCCGGTGCTTGATCGCGTAGGCGCGCAGCCGCTCCATCGCCGCGCGCGACGATTCCGTATAGAGATGCGCGATCGCGTCGCGCTCCAGCACGCAGTCGCGGGGAAGCCCGAACAGGTCGTAGACGCCGGGCGACCAGGTCAGCCGATTGTCGCTGAGATCGCATTCCCAAAGGCCGGTGCCGCGCGGCGCAAGCTGCGCCGGATCGCGCGGCAGCGCTGCGGGCCGGTTCTCGCGCTCGCCGCCGGCGAGGCAGCCGAGGTCAAACCGCTGATGGCGCTCGAACAACGGCCAGCTATGGGTCAGCGGCGCCGGCAGCGCCATACCGTCCTGTTTTCCCAATGTCGCGTTCGCATGAGCCACACCGCGTCTATGCGCGCGGAAACCTGTTCAAATGGTTTCCGTCCGCCTCGTCAGGATCGGCCCGCCGTCGTGCCAAAAATAGATCCATTCCGGATGCGTCTCGCGCGAGGGATGCGACAGTCGAGCGATCAATATCGCAGGACGCCGCGGCAGTCGCGCGACCGCGCTGCAATATCCACCAATTCGGATTCGACGTCGCTCGTGCAACACGCCGCCGCGCGCTAATCACCTGCATCTATAAGACGGGTTTTCCGTAACAGACTTGGTATCGCCGGCGTGTCGGCACGATGCAGGAGTTTCTACATGGAAAAATCTCCGAATTACGAAAAATTCTCGAAGAAGCTCGACGATCTTCGTCTCCAGCTTCTCGGCGACGTTTCGACCGACGATCTGGTCAAGCTCCAGACGCACATCGACATGCTCGAGCGCGCGATGGGGGCGGATCTCGATTTCCACCACCATGATACCGCCGAACATCACGACCATGTCACGTTGATGGATCGCAGCGCGATCGCCGTGCTCCCCGCGCAGGCGCTGCGGGGAACGCCGCTCGGCTGACGGCGGCGATCCCGTGGCGCCGATCGCCACCGTCGACCACCGAAACGGGGAGGCGCCGATGCTTGCCATCAGAGCGGGCGACGATCTCGCCATGCTCGAGCATGTGCTGGTCTCGCATCCGATTTTCGGCGACAGCGCCTATATCTCGGCCGAATATCATCGCAGCTGCGACCGGCGGCTCCGTCGCATCGGATCGTCGCTGGCACCGGCGGCGCGGCTCGCCGACGCGTTGCAGTCGGCGCCGATCGATGCGGTGCAGCGCACATGCGGCAATACCGTCGTCCGCTGCGCGATCCAGCACGCCCACACGCAGGTCGAGGAGGGTGCCGGATATGGCATGCCGCTCGCCGATTGTGCGGCGGTTTTCGATCATTATGCCGGGCTGCTCGAGCAGGACACCGGCGCGTGCGCGTCTTTGCCGCCGCACCAGGCGTTGCCGACGCTCGTCTCCGCGGGCGGGGGGCCGGCGATCTGGACCGAAGCCTATTCCGACGACATCTTCGGCCGCGCCTTTCGCTTCCTGATCAAGGTCAATTACGGCGATCCGCTCGTCTTCGCCGATTCCGATACGGTGGCGAAGCTCCGGCGCGGCTGTGCGCTGCTCTCCGCGCTGCTT
The DNA here is from genome assembly GCA_903871605.1 of uncultured Sphingomonadaceae bacterium. GTDB lineage: Bacteria > Pseudomonadota > Alphaproteobacteria > Sphingomonadales > Sphingomonadaceae > Solisphingomonas. The sequence continues at coordinate 18,915 of CAIQHF010000029.1, read as the reverse complement.
CCCGATCTAGCCGCGAGCGCGTTGAGCCATGTCCAGCTCGTCGGGATATTTCCGCATGCGGGCAGGTGGAAGGACAAGGCGTCAAGCTCGCAGATACGCCTCGGGGGCAGCATCTTCCTGAGCCAGACGCTGCTCGACAGTCCATGGGCGCTGGCCGAGCATCTGCTGCACGAGGCGCTGCACCAGAAGCTCTATGATTTCCGACACGGTCATACCCTGCTCGATCCCGATTTCGCGCGGCGGGGGGCGCCGCGGATCCCGTCGCTATGGAACGCCGCGCGCGGCTGCGACGCCAATAGCTGGGATGCGCACCGGGCGATGGCGGCGTTCCACGTCTATGCCCAGCTGGCGATATTGGCCCGCCGGGCGGAACAGGCAGAAGCCGAGGTCACGGCCATATTCGGTCGTCCGGCGGGGATCATATCGAGCCGCACGGCGCTCGAGCGCGCGCGCTATCTGGGCGGGCAACTGCGCACCACCGGCCGGGCGTTGCTGGGCCACGCCGGTCGCCAGCTGGTCGAATGGCTGATGACTCTGCTCGACGTCCTGGAACCGGATGCCCCGCCCAGCGATGCGACGCGGCATCTCTGGCTCGATCTCTATCGCCGCGAGGCGCAGGATCTCGAATGGCGACAACGGACGATGCCGGGCGATGTCCGGCTCAAAAGGGCGTGCGGTGCGCTTGCGCTCGCGGAGATCGACGCAGCCGGGGTGGCGCTTGCGCAGACGGCAGAGGCCGCCACGGTCGAGCGCTTCGAACGCGACATCGCCGATCTGCGTGCGTCCGGGCCATGGCCCGATCTGCCGACGGTGCGCGGCGTGATCGGGCGATCGCTGGCGGCGGTCCCGGTCGATGGCGATGCGCAGGCCGGCGATCGGGGCCGGCAGGTCGACATGCTGGTCGGCGCGATGGTCGCGCGCAGCAGCCGCCAATTGCATCACATCATCCAGAATTATGATCCGATCGTCGCGGAGGCGAAGGAGCGCGCCCATATCGGCCGGTTCGCGTCGTCCTGCTCCGACGAGATTGGCCGCCTGCTTGCCGTGCTCGCCGCAGCGGTGCGGCCGGGCGGACATATCCTCGAAATCGGCACGGGAGCGGGTGTCGGGACCGCGTGGCTGGTGTCGGGGCTCGGCCGGCGGACCGACGTGTCGCTGGTGTCGACCGAGGTCGACGTGGCGCTGCTTGCCTCGGTGCGGGCCGCCGAATGGCCCGATTATGTCGCGTTTCAAGCGGTGGGCGACGCGACCGGTCTCGCCGACGATAGGCCGGCCGACCTGCTGTTCCTCGATGCGAGCGAGGTCAAATATCAGCATCTCGCAATCGCGCTCGATCGGCTCGCGCCCGGGGGGCTGATCGTGATCGACGACCTCAATTGCGATCTTGCCAGCTACGAGACACAGAAGGCGGTCAAGGACCGGTTGCGCCAGGCCCTGTCGAATCGCGCCGACCTGGTGATACTCGAACTCGACTGGGCGACGGGTGTGATCATCGCCGCTCGGCGCGGATAGCGGCTGGATCGCGCGCCGCAGCGACGACAGGGTCCGTGCCGAAGGCGCCACCCGACAAGGCCGTTATGATCGACCGGATCGATCGTCTTGTCGCGGCGCAGCGTATGCAGCAGGCCGACGTCGAGCGCTTCGGCTCGGCGCTCGCGCTCCACGCGGCATCCCCGCGGCTGACCGGAGCCGCCACCGCGGCGGCATGCGGCGCCTATGTCGATCGGCTTGCAGGACGCTGCACGAGGGTTTCGGGATCGGGGCGGCTACTCGGCGCGTCGGCGATCGGCATCGGCACGCACCGCGGCGAGGCAAGCGATCGCGTCGATGCGAGCTATGCGCGCGCGATCCATCATGCCCTGCTGAACGGCGTGAACCGCATCGATACCGCCGGCCATTATCGCGGTGGCCGGGCGGAGCGCTGCGTCGGGGCGGCGGTGCGATTGGCGATCGCGCAGTCTGGGCTGTCGCGGGATGCGGTTCTCGTCGGCAGCAAGGCCGGCTTTGCATACCGATCGGACGGGCAGCTGCGCCACAGCCTCGAACCAGGCTTCCTGCGCGATCAGCTCGCACGGTCGCTGGAGCGGCTGGGCATGGAGACGATCGACATCCTCTATCTCCACAATCCCGAACTCCGGCTGCGGTCCGCCGGCGCCGCGCGCTTCGCAAGCGAGCTCGCCGACGCCTTCGAACTGCTCGAGGACGCCGTCGTACGCGGGCTGATCGGCGGTTACGGGATCGCGACATGGGACGGCTTGTGGTGCCCCGCGCTTGATATCGAGCGGATCGTCGAACTGGCGCGCCGCGTCGCGGGCGACGCGCACCATCTGCGCCATCTCCAGACGCCGCTCGACACCGGTCCCGTCGATCCGCGCCGATCGCTTCAGGCAGACCTGTTTCGACGCGCCCGCGATTGTGGGCTCGCGATCGTCGTGAGCGCGGCTTTGCGATGGGGCCGGGTGCGCGCAGCGGACGGCGGCACGCGGAACGCCTGCGCCGGGGGCTGGGCGGCGCGATCCGTCCTGCGTTGCCTGGCCGCGCCGGGCGTCGCCGCGGCACTGGTCGGAATGCGCCAGGCTGCGCATCTCGACGAGATGATCGCGCTCAACCTCGGGCTGAGGCGCCACGGATATCGCTGACGCCGCACATCATGATCGCGACCTGCCGGGCGTTACGCGGTCAAATCCTCGCGCTCCGAAGCGAGCTTGCGCGCATAGAGCGCCGCGCCATATCCGGGCGAGTGGCGCGGCTCGATCAGCGTGAAGGGGCCATAAGCGCTCAATCCGCGCTGGAGCGACTCCCGCACTACGCGCTGATGGGTGAGAACACCGCCGGACCAGGAAAGGTACGCAGGCTGGTCGCGTTCGTAGCCGAGGGCGCCGCGCAGCGCGCCCGCCATGTCGGCAAGTTCGAGGCCGGATTGCTGCAGGATCCGCAGCGCGGCGTTGTCGCCCTCCTCGGCGGCTTGCGACACGATCCGCGCGAGGCCCGCAATGTCATCGCGCGGCATCGCGCGTTCGCCCATGATCATGGCGCAGATGTCGATGTCGGCGGACAGGCCGAGTGCGCGTCGGAAGCCTTGGTGGAGCGGACCGATCGCCGCGCGGCCGTCGCTCATGCGGGTGAAGGCGTTAAGGCCCCGGAGCGCGATCCAGTAGGCCGATCCCTCGTCGCCGAACACCTCGCCCCAGCCACCGACCCGCGCGGCGCGCCCCTGGCGCTCGCCATAGCCGATCGACCCCGTTCCCGCGACGATGTTGATGCCGTCCTCGCAGCCGAGCGACCCGGCCCAGCCGCAGATCATATCGTTGCCGCAATCATAGCGGTCGTGGCCGAGGATGCCGCCGCACGCCCGCTCGAGCAGCGGGTCGATCACCGCGTCCTCGCCGAACGCGGGCAGGCCCAGAAAGGTGTGTGCCAAACCGTGCGTGGTGATGTCGAGCTCGCTGCAAATCGCCGCCACACCCTGGCGGATCAGCACGACGGTAGCCTCGATCCCGACCTGCAGATGATAGGTCGTCCCGGTAACCGCGGTCGCGACGATCCTGTCGTCGCCGTCGATACAGACGAATTCGGTCTTGGTGCCACCGCCATCGACGCCCAAGAAATATCGGCGGCCGCTCATCCGTCGATCGCGTGGATGCGCACGCCCTGCACGACGCGGCTCACCGTGCCGCTGACATTGGGCGAATCGGGCGTAAGGCCGAGGTGGCGCGAGGCGTGGAGTCCGAAAAGCTGCGCGGGTACGATATACGGAAACAGCAGGTCGACGTCCTGCGCACCGTCCATCCCCGCGACGCGGATCGCCTGGCCGTCGATCGCCTGCGCCGAAATCGCGAGCACGGCGCCGCTCGCGCCATCGCCGCGCAGTTCCGTGATGATGTCGAGATCATAGCGGCGCGTCAGGGGATCGTTCGAGACGAAGACGACGACCAGCGTGCGATCGGTGATGATCGTCTTGGGGCCATGGCGAAAGCCGAGCGCGGTATCGAAGGCGGTGACGAGCGCGCCGTCGGTCAACTCGAGCAGCTTGAGCGCCGCCTCGCGCGCAAGCCCCTTGAACAGGCCGCTGCCGAGATAGACGACCCGATCGAAGCCGCGTGCGGCAAACGCCGCCATCTGCGGATCGGCGATGGCGAGCGTCGCGTCGACCGCCGCCGCGATCGCTTCGCTGCGCGCGTCCATCTCGGTGATCCCCGTGAAGATCGAGAGGACGGCGAGCATCATCGCGGTAAAGCTCGACGTCATCGCATAGGCGCGGTCGTGCGTCGGCTCGGGCAGCACCACGACATGCGTGTTCGCACTCGCCCGCCGGGCGAGCTCGCCCGCCGCATTGCAGGTGACGACGAGGTGATGCGCCGAGCCGACCAGCGCATCGACGAGATCGACCGCGGCGACGCTCTCCGGGCTGTTGCCCGAGCGGCCGCACGAGACGAGCAGCGTCGGCGCATCGGCGCGCAGATGGAGGTGCGGCGCGCTGACGATATCGGTGGTCGCGATCGCCTCGATGCGCCGGCGCATCGCGACAGACAGCCATGGCGCGAGGCTGTCGCCGATGAAGGCGGAGGTGCCGGCGCCGGTCAGGATGATGCGCAGGTCGTCGCGCGCGAGCAACGGCGCCAGGAAGGCCGCGATGCTCCTGCTCTCCCCATGCAGCATCGCCTGCGTTGCGCGCAGCATCTGGGGCTGTTGGCATATCTCGCGGCGCGTCCAGCTTTCATCGCCGCGATGGTCGACGGCGGCGACGGACAATGTATCAGACATAAGGGTGGCAGGCTCCATAATAGGTATCGAGCGTCGCGCCGATATGCGCGGTGACAAGGTCGACCGGATCGAGCGTCGCGTCGCCGGCGCGCACCGCGGCATAGGCGATGGGCAGATATTGACTCAGCAGTGGCAGCGAGGGCGGCGTGGCGCGCAGATTGCGGAACAGCCTGTCCTGGGCATCGACGATGTCGGCGTCGGGCCAGTAATAGCGGATGCGATCGCTGAGGCTATATTGCAGCTGGCGCTCGAGTGCGCCCTCGGTGGTGTGGTAATAACGCTGCCAATGGCGCGGATCGGCCTTCATTCGGGCGATTGCGGTCCGCCGCAATTGGCCGCGGTGCTCGGGCTCGATCGTCTCGGCTTCGATCGTGTCGAGCGCCCAAAGCGCTTCGCGTAGCGCGAAGGTGACGCCTGGGCCGACCTTGAGAATTGCGAAATGGTCGCGCACGAGCGCGCTCAGCGCCGCGGACGTCTGATAGTCGGTCGAATGCGCCTCGTAGGCGATATGATCGATCGGCTCGATCGCGGCGCTGAGCGTCCCCGCGGCGGCGGGGCGGTAGTCGACCACTTTCTCATGATCGAACTCGACTCCCGGCTGCACCACCGTCGCGACCACGCGCCGCCAGGGTTCGGCGAGCCCGTTCGCGGCAAACAGCGCGCGATGCAGCGCGATCGTGGCCAGCGCCGCCTCGGGACTGGTGACCGTCAATATGTCGAGATCCTCGGCGGCGCCGCCGGGCACAGGAACTTCGGTGCCGATGACATAGACCGGCGCCTCGGCCGGATCGCCCCGATAGGCGTCTTCGGCCGCGCGACAGAGGAGAGCCGCACGCTCGGCGATCACCGCCTCCGCGAGCGGCACCGGATCGTCCGCGCAACTCATCGAGCAATCGAGATGGATCTTGCGGAAACCGGCGCGGACATAATCGCCGACCATGACCGCCGCCTTGTCCATCGCGTCCGCGGCGGCAAGCGCGGTCCATGCATTGGGGCCGAGATGGTCGCCCCCCAGCACGAGGCGCTCGACGGGATAGCCGCACCGTGCAGCGATGGCATGGACGAAGTCGCGGAACGCCGCCGGCACCATCCCCGTGTAGCCGCCGTCCTGATTGACCTGGTTCGAGGTCGCCTCGATCAGCACGACGTCCTGGCCGCGCCGGATCGCGTGGCGGAAGGTCGCCTCGATCACCAATGGATGCGCGGAACAGACCGCGGCGACACCCACTCGCTCGCCATGCTTGTGGCGCTCGATCAAGCTGCGAATCAGTTGCAAGCGGCTTTCCTTCCTGCCCGCTCCCTAACGAACGAAACGACGCGAAGCAACAAAACGAAACCAAAGGAAACTATACGGTCTGTGCCTGACCCTCGATCACGTCATCGGCGGCGTCAGGCTCGATCGCGAGCAGCAGTGAGGCGGTCAGCGCGAGCACGATGCCGACGATCTTGAGACTGCCCGGTACGACGCCGAGCACCGCAAGCGAGATCAGCGCGGTCGCCAGCGGCGCGCCGGCATTGGCGAGCGGGGCGACGATGATCGCCTTGCCGTAGCGGAAGGCGAAGACCAGCGTCAGCGCGCCGATCGCGTTGAGCAACTGGATTCCCGCGGCCAGCCATGGACCGTCGGCGCCGAGGTTGATCGGCCTGCTGAAGTCGGTCATCGCATAGGCGATCGGGATCAGCAGCAGCCCGGTCAGCATCATGTAGAAGAAGATGCTTTCGGCGGACATGATGTGGTTGGCCGATTTCATGAAATAGGCCTGCACGCCCCAGCAGCCCATCACCACCAGCGCCGGGATCAGCCAGGCAGCGCCGCCGCCCGCGCCGCCGCCGCCCGGCGCGAAGTCGAAGGTCGGCAGCGCCAGCAGCGCCAACATGATGCCGAGCGCGCCGAGCCGGCCGGTGCGCTCGCCCATGAACAGGAAGGACAAAGCGATCGTCACCACCGGCGACAGCGAGATGATCGGGAAGATCAGATAGGCCGGGCCGCGCGTGACCGCGTAGAACAACACCATCTGCCCGCCCGCGCCGAGCAGCCCGACGGCGGCGCCATAGGCGATCGCACGGGGACTGCGATCGAGCTTCCAGCCCGCCTGCGACAATATCACGATCGCGGGCGGGATCATCGTCAGCGCCCAGACGCAATAGACCAAGGTCTCGGGGAAGCCGTGCGCGGGCGACAGCCCCGAAAAGGCGCCCCATACCCCCCACAGCAGGACGGTCGCGAGGGCGTTGAACAGCCAGACGCGGCCGGCAGGGGAGGCGGTCGCGGTCATGCGGCGGCGGATCCTTCGATGGGGGTAGCCTCGACGAGCAGGAAATGCGTGAAGCGCGCCGCAATCGTCGCGGAGGGGCCGCTTGCGGTCCCGAGGTCGCGGCCGGTGAAGCCATCGGTCAGCCGGTAGCGGCGGCGTTCGAGGCCGCGCAGCGTCACTGGCGCCTGCCATTGATCGGCGAAGAAGGCGTAGTGGAGGCGACCGTCCTTGGCGATGGCGTGCGCCTCGGGCTTGTCGAAGCCGATGTCGTAGAGATGGCCGAGGTACGCGCCCTTGGGCAGCATCTGCTCGCGGTAGAGCGCGATCCATCTGCGCCATAGCGTCTCGCGTTCGGGCGTCAGCACGAAGCCGCCGGGGGGCAGCTTGTCGGTCGGGTGATCGCTATCCCTCGGCCAGGTGAATTTGGTCGAGAGGATCGCGCCGACGCCGTAGCTCGAGGCGAAGTCGTCGTGCCGGTCGCTGAGCTCGACATGGTCGCCCGAGAAGGGCGCGGACGGCCCCATCAGCGCCTTGAACGTCTTGCCCTTCGAGCGGACCTGCCAGGAGGATTCAGGGTCGGACGCGGGCGTGTTGTTCATCGCCGGGATGTTGTGGAAGGCGAAGCTGTCGCCGCACGGGCAAATCTCGATCACCGCCTGCGGATTGATCGCGATCGCCTCGTCGTACAGCGCCTTCCAGAAATCCTGCAGCTTCTCGTAGGATTCCTCGGGCCGCGCATGCTTGTGCGCGGGGTTGTAGCAGGGCGCGACGCCGTTGAGGTGCTGTCCGTCGAGCTTGAGCCCCTCATAGCCCCAATCGCCGATGATCCGGCGGATCTGGCCACGGAAGAAATCGACCGTCGGCCGATAGGCCGGGCACAGCGTGAAGCTGTTCCACCAGCTGATGTTCTGCGCCGCGCCGTCGCGATCGAGCAGCAGCATGTCGGGATGGTCGCGCAGCAGGTCGGTGCCCGGATCGACGGCGAGCGGCGAGAGCCACAGGCGGGGCTTCATGCCGGCCGCCTTGATGTGGTCCGCAAACGCTTTCATGTCGGCGTCGCCGCGGGGGAATTTGGTGCGATCGACCTTCCAGTCGCCCTCCGACGTCTGCCAGCCGTCGTCGAGCACCGCCCATTCGAGCCCCAGCGACTTGGCCTTGGGCAGCGTCGCGACGATCTGCTGCGTGGTGAAATTGCGCTCATAGCCCCAGGCGCACCAGATCGGCGCGTAGCTGGCCTCGGGGATCGCGGGGGCGGCGAGCCCGCGCTCGGCCATGAGGCGGCGATAGGTATCGAGCGGGGCAAAATGATCGCCGTCGTGCACCATCACCACGGCGGTCGGCAGCGTCAGCGTCGCGCCGGGCGCGAGCAGCCCGGCGGCGTCGCCGGTCATGGCGATGCGCGTGCCCGTCGGCTGTGCGGCGATGGGGAAGGCGACGAGCTTCGGCACCGTTTCGACATGGCCGATCGCGAGCCCTGCATCGCGCCGCCACACCACCGCGACCGGTGTGCCGCCGCCATAGTCCGATCCGTTCATCCCCATGAAATTGCGCTGCTGGAAGCCGGGCGCGACCGGCTGCACCCAGTCGCGCCGATCCGGATAGGAAGCGCCCGCGAAGCTCCACGCGCCGTCGGGGTGGGCGAGCAGGTCATGCGCCGCGGAATGCCAGCCGGCGATCGCGAGCGGCGCGGCGCCGAGGTTGCGGTAGCGCGTCTCGATCAGTGCGAGGCCCGGATAGCGATCGAGGAAGGTGACGGTCAGCTGCTTTTCGATCTGCCCCTCGGCCGCGCCGCGCAGCATATGGCGGCGGCCGCTGCCATGCGCGTCGGAGACAGGCTGCTCCTGCTGGTCGAGCAGCAGGAAGCGTTCGACGACGCGACCGTCGTCGAGGCGGATCGCGTCGGCGGCGTCCATCGCGGTGAGCACGACCGCACCCTTCGACAGCCGTGAATGCATCGCGGAATCATAGTCGATCGTCAGAATCCCGTCCGACAGCCGCGCGCCGTTTCCGGTGTCGGCGAGCAGCCGGTTCGGCATGGTCGCGGCGGCCGTTACGATGGCGGCGCCGCCCATCAGGCGCGCTATCGCGCCCCGTCGGTTCATGGCGGTCGGCACGCTGCCTGTCCTCCCGTCTCGGGCGACCCGGGCAAGGGCGCCGCTGGTCGAAACAACTTGCACGATCCGCGTCGGCAACGCAAACCGAAACACGTTCCACGGCGCGTTTCATTTCGTTTTCATGCGAAGGTGCTGCGATGATAAGAGGCTGTGTTTTGGCGTGCGTGGCGGCGGCCGGGCTCGTGCAGGCGTCGTGGGCGGAGCGGTCCTATGCCGACGCCGACTTCGCGCATGTCCCCAAGCTGGACGCGCATGTTCATGCCAATGTCGACGATCCGGCGTTCCTCGCGGTCGCCAGGCGCGACGGGTTCGAGCTGCTGTCGATCAACGTCGACTATCCCGATTTCCCGCCGATCGGCGTCCAGGCGCGGGTGGCGGAGACGAAGCACGCCGCCGATCCGAGGCGGTTCCATTATGCCACGACCTTCTCGATGAAGGGGTTCGGGACACCGGGCTGGACCGAGCGCACCGATGCCGCGATCGACGCGGCGCTGGCCAAGGGCGCGATCGCCGTCAAGGTCTGGAAGAATATCGGGATGGTCGAGCGGGACGGGCAGGGACGGCGCGTCTTCCTCGACGATCCGCGCTTCGACGGCGTGATGCGGCATATCGAGGATCGCCATATCCCGTTGATCGCGCATCAGGGCGAGCCTCGCAATTGCTGGCTGCCGCTCGATCAGATGTCGACCGAGAACGACCGCAGCTATTTCCGCGCGCATCCCGAATATTATATGTACCTGCATCCCAAGGAGCCGAGCTACGAGACGCTGATGGCGCACCGCGATGCGTTCGTCTCGCGGCACCCGCATCTGTCCTTCGTCGGCGCGCATATGGCGAGCCTCGAGTGGAGCGTGGATAGGCTGGCGGCGTTCCTCGATCGCTTTCCCAATGCCAATGTCGACATCGCCGCGCGGATCACGCAGGTTCAGGCGCAGTCACGCGACGACTATCCCAGGGTCCGCGCTTTCTTCGTCAAATATCAAGACCGTCTCATGTACGGCACCGACCTGACGCAGAACCCGCCGGACGCGCATGCACGCGCGCAGAACCCGCCCGCGACCAACGATTTCGCCAAAGAAGCCGACGAGACTTGGCGATCGGACTGGCATTATCTCGCGACCAGCGGTCGTGCGCATGTCGAGGCGATCAAGGCGGACGTCAAGGGATTGGCGCTGCCGCGCGCGGTGATCGACAAGCTCTACTATCACAACGCCCGGCGGATCTTCCGGCTGGGGCGCTGACGCCTCAGGCGCGGTGGATGCGGAAGTCGAGGCGCTCGGCGGCGACCTCGACGGTGTCGGGCACCGCGTCGTCGGCGACGAGATCGTCAATCTCGGCGATGTCGATGATACGGTGCAGGCAGACGCGGCCGAATTTGGAGCTGTCGGTCACCGCGATCACCTGGCGCGCCGCCTCGACCATCTTGCGGTTGAGCATCGCCTCGGGCTCGTAATGCGTCGTGATGCCATAATCGATGTCGAAGCCGTCGACGCCGAGAAACAGCTTGTCGACGCGCAGATCGGACAGCGCGCCGACCGTCTGCGCACCATAGAAGGCGCGGTTCTTGCGCCGCAGCGCGCCGCCCAGCATCACAACGTTGATCCGCTCCTTGCGCGCGAGCGCGGCGAGGATTTCGAGGTCGTTGGTGAGGACGGTGATGTCCTCGTCGTCGGGCAGGTGCATCGCGATCTGCAGCGTCGTCGTGCCCGAATCGAGCACGACCGACTCGCCCGGCGACACCATCGCCGCGGCCAGCCGGCCGATCCGTATCTTCTCGTCGGTGTGGATCGCGCGCTTCACCTCGACTGCGGGCTCGGCGGTGTCGTTGACCGCGCCCGCCAGGATCGCACCGCCATAGGATCGCTCGGCCACGCCCCGCTGGGTGAGAAAATGCAGATCCTTGCGGATCGTCTGCATCGACACGCCGAAGCGCTCGGCGAGCGGCGCGACCTGGACGCTGCCGCGCTCGCGGACGAGCATGGTGATCATCTGGCGACGTTCGCTGGTGTCGCGCGTCACGGGCAAGCGGGTGATCCGGGCATCTTGTCGTTCTTTACCAACTCGCCCAACCGCTATCAATCACCGACGCGATGTTTCGTTTAATTTCGGTTTGACAGTTGTCGCACCTGCGAGATAGCAATGTTTCGAAACACCGCGCTAAAGCGAAATAGCAGCGGCGCGCAGTGCCCGGGGGGAAAAGGGCGGCGGCAACAAGGGGAATGGGTATGGCCTATGCGAACGACATGCGATCGGCCGTGCTGGCCGGATCGAGCTGCCTCGCTTTGCTGACGGCAGCACCGGGCCTTGCCCAAACGGTGTCCGCGCAGCCCGCGAACCCGCCCGCGGCCGACATATCGTCTTCCTCCGCGACCGGATCGAATGGCACGGTCGCCGACAGCGGCGTCAATCCCGACATCATCGTCACCGGGATCCGCGGCAGCCTCGACAAGTCGCTTCGGATCAAGCGCGATTCAGCGGTCGTCGTGGACTCGATCAACGCCACCGAACTCGGCCGCTTTCCCGACAGCGACGTCGCCGACTCGCTGCAGCACATCACGGGCATCACGATCAACCGCACCACGGGCGGCGAGGGCCAATATGTCAGCGTGCGCGGCCTCGGCTCGCAATATAACATCACGACGCTCAACGACCGCGTCCTCGCGACCGACGACGACGGCCGCGACTTTGCCTTCGACATCCTTCCCTCGGACGTGATTTCGGGCGCCGACGTGCTCAAGTCGCCCGAGGCGTCCGCGCTCGAGGGCAGCATCGGCGGGACGGTCAATCTGCGCTCGGCGCGACCGTTCGATCATCCCGGTTTCCACGCCGTCGTGCGCGGCGAGGGCAATTGGAACGACATGTCGCACGATGGCGGCTTCAAGACATCGGGCTTCATCAGCGACACCAACAGCGCGGGTACGCTCGGCTTTCTGGTCGGTGCGGTCTATTCGGACACCAAGTTCCGCACGGATTCGCTCAATTACGCGACCTACGATCCCGACAATCCCGGCGTGTGGCCGCCGCCGACCTCGGACGGCACCGTGCCGGCCGGCGCGAAACCGGTCGTCGGGCTATGCTGCATCCAGTTCGGCTCGGTCGTCGATCGCAAGAAGCGGATCGCGATCACCGGCGCGCTCGAATGGAAGCCGACCGACACGCTGCACATCGTGGCCGACGGCATGTTCACGCGGCTGCACGATCCGCAGGTGGCGTACAACCAATCCTATTATCCCGATTTCTCCTACGATCAGAACGGCAATCCCGAATGGTCGAACGTCACCACCACCGATGGCGTCATCACCAAGTTCACCGGGACCAATTTCACCCCCGAGGTGGTCAACCAGACGATCGACCGCGTCGTGAACACCTATTTGTTCGGGCTCAACGGCACCTGGGATGCAACGCCGCGGCTGACGCTGCGCGGCGATGCCTATCGGTCGCACGCCAGCCGTCCCGAGGGCGGCAACGATGCCTTCGTGACCGCCGGGCTCGTCTCGCCGACGCCCTATAATCAGAACATCATCAACTACAGCGCCAACCCCAACGCGATGCCCAATATCAGCGTCACGCTTCCCGACGGCAGCGACTATGCGACCGACCTGGCATCCGGCGCGCTCGACAATCAGGCGTTGTGGAGCACGCATTATGTCGGGCTGTCGGGCTATTCGATCAAGGATACGGTAACGGGCGCCAAGCTCGACGCGAGCTATTCGTTCGAGGGGATACTCAAGCATATCGATTTCGGCGTGAACTATCTGACGCGGTCCAAGTCGCGGCGCGACATCAGCAACGACTGGACCGGCGGATCGAACCAGTACAGCTCGCTCTACAATACGCTCGATGGCCAGCCGGGGCCGATCACCTTCGCGTCGATGGGCGCCAACGTGATCTCGACGTTCAACTTCCCGAATTATTTCGCCGGCGCGGGCGGCAGCTTCCCGCATACGCAGGTGCTGCTCAACATCCCCGCCCTGCTCGCCGGGTTGAAGACGCTCGACGGGACGCCGAACTACACGTCGGGCTCGGGCACCTATCTGTTTGCGAACACGCTGCCTCAGTTCAATGCGGTCAACTCCTATGTCGTGCGCGAGAAGACCTGGTCGGGCTATGCGCAGGCGACGCTGGGCGGTCCGCGCTGGTCGGGCAATATCGGCGTGCGCGTCGTCCACACGACGACCAACGCCGCGACCGCGGTCGACAACATCCTGTCGGTGACGGTCGCCGACACCGCCAACCCGACCAATGCCGGCGTCGTCGACTATTCGGATCCGACCGCGCTGGTCGCGCGCGGCAGCTATACGCTCGCGCTGCCGTCGGCCAACATCAACTACCACATCACCGATCGGCTGCAGTTGCGCACCGCGATCGCCAAGGTCATGTCGCGCCCCGATCTCAACCAGCTCGCGCCGACCGAAACCGACAATGCGATCAACCAGCAATATACGATCACCTATGCCGGCAACGCCGCGCTCAAGCCGATCACCGCCTGGCAGGCGGATGCATCGCTCGAATGGTATTACCACCCAGACGACATGCTGTCGGTGGCATTGTTCGGCAAGAAGCTGCGCAACGACATCACCACGGTGCAGCTCAACAACGTCGATATCGGTGCGATCGGCTGCTTCGACGGCAATGCCTGCGCGCCGCTGCCGTTCAGCGTGATCGAGCCGATCAACGGCGACACAGCGACGATCTACGGCGTCGAGCTCAGCTGGCAACACATGCTCACCGGCGGCTTCGGAATCCGCGCGCAGTTCACGCACACGTGGAGCAAGACCAAGATCGACGGCGTGAGCGCCGGGCCCGAGGAGGGCGTGTCTCCGACGACCTTCTCGATCAATCCCTTCTACGAGCATGGCCCGATCTCGGTGAGCGTCTCCTGGGACCACACCAGCTCGTTCGTCTACGCGACCTTCACCGAAGTCACCGGCTGGTCGGCCTATGCGAAGGCCTATGACTGGGTGACCGCGAGCGCGTCGTACAACATCACCAAGGCGCTCAAGGTCTATGTCGAGGGCAAGAACCTCACCAACGCGATCGAGCGCACCTATCTCAACAAGAACCCCTATGCGATCTGGGCGTCGGGCACGACCGGCACGAGCAGCAGCGTCGGCGCGGGCTATACCGCCTATGGGCGGACCCTCACCGCCGGGGTGCGAGTCGCCTTCTGATCGTGCGGGCGGCGAGCCGACGGGCGCCGCCCCGGAACGCGTCGCGATCGAGCCGCCCGGCGGCGCGGTCGTCGAGCGCGCTGTCGAGCGGGGTGTGCCGCCCGAGCGCCTGTTCGGCGTACGCTTCCACAGCGAGGTCGGCGGCGCGTGATCCTTGATCGTGGCCCGACCGCAGGATCGTCGTTCAGGGCTTGAGCCGCCACCCGGTCCGGAAGATCCACCAGAGCAGCGCCAGGCACGCCGCCATGAACCCTGCGGTGAAGGCGAGGCTTGCCGCGACGCCGACGTCGCCGATCCCGTAGAAGCTCCAGCGGAAACCGCTGACCAGATAGACGACGGGGTTGAACAGGCTGACCGTCCGCCACGGCTGCGGCAACATGTCGATCGAGTAGAAGGCGCCGCCGAGAAAGGTGAGCGGCGTGACGACAAGCGCGGGGATGATCGCGAGCTGCTCGAAATTCTTCGCCCAGATGCCGATGATGAAACCGAACAGGCTGAACGCGATCGATGTCAGCAACAGGAACGCCACCATCCAGAGCGGATGGAGGATGTGCATGTCGGTGAAGAAGGTCGAGGTCAGCAGGATGATGAGGCCGATCAGCACAGACTTGGTCGCCGCCGCGCCGACATAGGCGACCACCGCCTCGATCGCGGACAGCGGCGCGGACAATATCTCGAACACCGTGCCGGTGAATTTGGGGAAGTATATGCCGACCGAGGCGTTGGAAATGCTCTGCGTGAGCAGCGTCAGCATGATCAGCCCCGGCACGATGAACGCGCCGTAGCCGACCCCGCCGACATGCTGCATCCGCGACCCGATCGCGCCGCCGAACACGATGAAGTAGAGCGCGGTCGTGATCACTGGGGTCGCGATGCTCTGCCATACGGTGCGCACGGTGCGCGCCATCTCGGTGCGGTAGATCGCCCAGATGCCGTGGAGGTTGATAGCGCTCATGCCGCGCGCTCCACCAGATCGACGAAGATGTCCTCGAGCGAGCTCCGGCTCGTGTCGAGATCCTTGAAGTCGATGCCGAGTTCGCCGAGCCGCCGGAGCAGGGCGGGCATGCCGGTATCGTCGGCTTCGGCATCGAAGCTATAGACGAGGCGGCATCCGCCGTCCTCGAGCGCGAGCGACCAGCCCGCCAGCGCCTCGGGTATCGCCGCCATCGGCTCCTGCAAAGCCAGCGTCAGCCGTCGCTTGCCGAGCTTGCGCATAAGCGCGGCCTTGTCCTCGACGAGCAGGATCCTGCCGCCGTCGATCACGCCGACGCGGTCGGCCATTTCCTCGGCTTCCTCGATATAATGGGTGGTCAGGATGATCGTCGTGCCCTTCTCGCGCAGCTTGCGAACCAGCGCCCACATGTCGCGGCGCAGATTGACGTCGACGCCCGCGGTGGGCTCGTCGAGGAACAACAGGTCGGGTTCGTGGCTGAGCGCCTTGGCGATCATCACGCGGCGCTTCATGCCGCCGGACAGTTCGATGATCTTGCTCGTGCGCTTTTCCCACAACGAAAGGTCGCGCAGCAGCTGCTCGACATAGGCGGGGTCGGGGGCGCGGCCGAACAGCCCGCGGCTGAACGTCACCGTGTTCCACACGGTCGCGAAGATGTCGACCGCGACCTCCTGCGGCACGAGGCCGATGCGCTGCCGCGCCGCACGGAAATCGCGCGCGATGTCTTGGCCGTCGACCAGGATCGTCCCCGACGTCATCGTCACGGTGCCGCAGACGATGCTGATCAGCGTGGTCTTGCCGGCACCATTCGGGCCGAGCAGCGCGAAGATCTCGCCGCGCGCGATCTCGAGATCGACGCCGTCGAGCGCCTTGTGGCCGGACTTATAATGTTTGCTGAGCGCGGAGATCGACAGGATCGACGGCATTCGGTTTCCTCGGGCGATGAAGGCGGGCGATCGTCCGCGGACGACAGATAAGGGGTCAGGCCGATTATGCCAGCGCAACGATCGGCAGCGGCGATCAGCGGGCCCGGCGCAGCAGCGCCTCGCCCGCGCGCACCGGCCGACCTTCGTCGATCGTATCAGCCGGCGCGAAGCCGGGCGGCACGAACAGGATGATCGTCGAGCCATGTTCGAACCAGCCCATCTCCGCGCCCTTGGACAGGCGCGCATCGCACGCGATGCGCCGCGGCCCGTCTTCGCGGAGCGCCTTCTGCGTGTCGAGGAAGGTGAGGCGGATGCTCGCGACGAGGATCGCGGCGACGGGCACGAGCAATATCGGCGCGCCGATCGCCGCCAGATCGGCTTCGATCACCGCGCGTTCGTTGCGGCAGAACAGGCGCTCGACGCGCTTGAGTGCGATCGGATTGACGTTCCAGCAGTCGCCCGAAATGTAGGTGACCGCGCGGACGACGAGATCGTGCGGAGCGTGGAAGCGATGGTACATGCCCGCGGTCAGTCGCAGCGTGACGAAGCTGCCGCCGCGGAAACGATCGACCACCGCCCCGTCGGGGATGAGATCGCCCAGCCGGTAGGGGAAGCCCTTGATCTGATATAGCCGGTCGTCGTCGATGCGGCCATGCGCGCCGACGATCGCGTCGCAGGGGCTGGCGAGCACATCGGGATCGGGATCGGCCGGCCGCGCGCCGGGGGTCAGCGCGCGGGTGAAGGCATCGTGCAGGCTTTCGAACCGCATCGTCGCGGAATCGGACAGGTCGACGTCTGAAAAGAAGCGCCAGGCGCGGATCGAGAGGTCGCGGACCAGCGGCTGGCGGATCCGGCTGAACCGGCCCATCGCCTGCGTCGCGAAGCGACGCGGCAGACGGTTGGTGAGCAGGAAATTGACGTCTTCCTGCAACAGAAATCGCATCAGGCGGGTGTGGAGTGTCATGCGCGCGTCACCGATCTGCGGTGAAGCAGGCCATGGCCACATTGCTTTTCACCGGTCTCGCCGGCGCCGCCGGCCTGGGCCTCGCCGCCACCAGGGGCCGCGCGCGGCTCGCGCTGTCGCGCGCCAAGCACAGGTCGCTGACCGGTCACGTCCGGATGGGCAAGCGCGTCGCCGGGCTGATCCCCTTCTACGATTATGGCGAGGACCGCTTCTTCCGCGCCGACGGTGCGCCCGATGATGTCGCGGCGCAACGCCGCGCTGGCTTCGAACGGCTCGCCGCGCTCTATGCGACGCGCTACGCGAAAACGCGCGCGCTGACCGCCGAGACGCGCGCGGGCCTGTCCGACCTGCAGTTCACCGGCAGCTACCGCGTGCCCTTCCAGTTCAGCCGGATCGTGCGCGACAATCTCGGCACCGGCGCGTTCCTCGCGCGCGCGGACGGGCCCGTGGTGACCGATCTCGACGGCAATCGCTTCCATGACCTGACCGGCTCCTATGGCGTCAATCTGTTCGGCTATGATTTCTACAAGGCGACGATCGCCGAGGGGATCACTAACACCGCCGATCTCGGCCCCGTGCTCGGCGCCTATCACCCCGTCGTCGCCGACAATGTGCGGCGGCTGAAGGCGATCTCGCGGCTCGACGAGGTGTCGTTCCACATGTCGGGCACCGAGGCGGTGATGCAGGCGGTGCGGCTCGCGCGCTACCACACGCGGCGCAAGCGCGTCGTCCGGTTCGCGGGCGCCTATCACGGGTGGTGGGGCGACGTGCAGCCCGGCATCGGCAACCCGATCGCCGCCGACCACACGCTGACGCTCGCCGAGATGTCCGACGCGACGCTCAAAGTGCTGGCGCGGCGGCGCGACATCGCCTGCGTGCTGGTCAATCCGCTGCAGGCGCTGCATCCCAACAAGGGCGCGCCCTCCGACGGCACGCTGATCGACAGCGGCCGCACCGCCGGCTTCGACCGCACCACCTATACTCAATGGCTGCGCAAGCTCGCCGCGGCGTGCAAGGCGAGCGGGACGGTGCTGATTTTCGACGAGGTGTTCGTCGGCTTCCGGCTGGCACCCGGCGGGGCGGCAGCCTATTTCGGCGTCGCGCCCGACATGATCACCTATGGCAAGACGCTCGGCGGCGGGCTGCCGGTCGGCGTCCTGTGCGGACGCGCGGCGCTGATGAAGCGCTGGCGCGACGATCGCCCGGTCGACATCTGCTTCGCGCGCGGCACGTTCAACGCACACCCCGCGGTGATGGGCGCGATGGACGCCTTCCTGCGCCGCCTGGAGACGCCCGAGGTTGCGGCGCTCTACGACGGGCTCGACGCGCGCTGGGATGGACGCGCCGCGACGTTCAATGCGCGGATGGAGGCGCAAGGCCTGCCGGTACGCGTCGCGCATCTGTCGACGATCTGGACGGTCACCTATGCGCTGTCGTCGCGCTATAATTGGATGCTGCAATATTATCTCCGCGCCGAAGGGCTGGCGCTCAGTTGGGTCGGCACGGGCCGGCTGATCTTCAGCCTCGACTATGACGACGCCGCCTTCGCCGAGGTGGTCGAGCGGTTCGCGGCGGCGGTACGGGCGATGCGGGCGGACGGCTGGTGGTGGCAGGCGCCAGGGGTGACGAACAAGGCACTGCGCCGGCAGGTGCTGCGCGAGACGCTGCGGGCGCGATTGGGTAGATAGTTCCCCGGCGAAAGCCGGGGCCCAGGCCCCACTCCGCTGTTCAAACGCCGCGCCCGCCACAGATTCCGGGCCTGGGCCCCG